>CAWGSM010000001.1:0-29346 GCA_963825045.1 uncultured Flavobacteriaceae bacterium
CAACGAAATGGTCTTCGAAACAATCATTCAGCGAAATGTACGTTTAAGTGAAGCCCCTAGTTATGGGGAAAGCATTATCAATTATGATGCTTCAAGTAAAGGAGCCAGCAATTATTTAAGCCTGGCACATGAAATAATTAAGAAAAATTAATACAAATGGCGAAGGCTACCAGAAAACAAGCATTGGGAAGAGGACTTTCAGCACTTCTGAAAGACCCTGATAATGATATAAAATCTGCAGGAGATAAGAATGCCGACAAGCTGGTTGGCCATATTGTGGAACTGGAAATGTCTTCTATTGAAGTAAATCCATTCCAGCCAAGAACAAGTTTCAACGAGGAGTCTCTTCGTGAACTGGCTTCTTCTATTCGTGAATTAGGCGTAATTCAGCCTATCACAGTAAGAAAACTGGACTTTGACAAGTACCAGCTTGTTTCTGGGGAACGTAGATTCAGAGCTTCTAAACTGGTTGGCCTGGAAACGATTCCGGCCTATATTAGAATTGCAAACGATCAGGAGTCGTTAGAAATGGCTCTTGTTGAAAACATCCAGCGCCAGGACCTTGATCCTATTGAAATTGCTCTTTCCTATCAGCGTTTGATAGATGAAATACAACTTACTCAGGAACAGTTAAGTGATCGAATTGGTAAAAACAGATCTACCATTGCCAATTATCTCCGGCTATTAAAACTTGACCCGATCATCCAAACCGGAATGCGTGACGGTTTTTTAAGTATGGGACATGGAAGAGCACTAATCAACATAGATAATACTCAAAAGCAGCTGGAGATCTACGAAAAAATTCTTCAGAGGTCTCTTTCAGTGCGTGATACCGAGCAATTGGTAAGAGAGTTAAATGGGGATAAAAAGCCGGATGCTGCTAAAAGTAAGTCAACTTCGGTTCCAAAAACCTATAAAAAGGGAATCAAAGAATTTTCTGAATACCTGGGTACCAAGGTAGATGTAAAGGTTACCAAGAAAGGTAGTGGTAAGCTCACCATTCCGTTTTCTTCCGAAGAAGATTTTAAAAGGCTGAAAAATTTAATCAGAGGTGAAGATTAGTAAACTCTTTTTCCAGTTTTTTTTTCTGCTAACATTTTTTGTTAGCACCGCACAGAAAGATTCTCTTTCGGTAGCCGGGGAGTCCACCACACAAAAGGAACAAAAAGAGAAAGATTATAAACCTTACAATCCACTCGCGCCCGCAAAAGCAGCATTTTTCTCGGCAGTTCTACCTGGCTTAGGCCAGGCGTATAATGGAAGCTACTGGAAGATTCCTGTCGCATATGCCGGGTTGGGCACAGGAATCTACTTTTATCTAAAAAATGATGAACAGTATGATAAATACCGGAATGCATATAAGGACAGGTTAGCTGGCAGAGAAGATCAATTTGAAGGCAGAATTACAACGGATGGTTTGATCAGGGCCCAGGAATTTTACCAGAAGAACAAAGAAATCTCCATCCTCGTCACGGTTGGGGTTTATATTTTGAATATTGTAGATGCCAATGTAGAGGCACATTTACAGCAGTTTAACGTAAACGAAGATCTCACATTTCACCCGAAAATAAACTATGACGCTTTTTCGGGAAAAACCAATTATGGACTTTCACTTAATTTCAACTTTTGACATGAAAATTGCACTTTTAGGATACGGAAAAATGGGGAAAGCAATTGAAGAAATTGCGAAAGAACGTGGACATGAGATCATCCTGAAGATCGATGAGGATATTGAAAATGTGGATCTGGAAAATGATAAAGCTGATGTTGCCATTGATTTTAGCATACCAGAAGCTGCTTTCAAAAATATAAGCACTTGCTTCAAACATCATATTCCTGTTGTAAGCGGTACTACCGGATGGCTCGAAGATTATGAAAAGGCCCGGGAAATATGCAAGAAAAATGATTCGGCTTTCATCTATGCTTCCAACTTCAGTTTAGGCGTAAATGTATTTTTTGAAGTAAATAAGCATTTAGCCGAAATGATGAAGGGTCTCGAAGATTATTCAGTAGAGATTGAAGAAACTCATCACGTACAAAAGCTTGACGCTCCTAGCGGAACGGCTATAAGTCTGGCACAGCAAATCATTGAAAAATATCCTAAGAAAAAAGGATGGCAACTGGATCATGCCGATGATGACGAAGTAGCCATACATGCCAAGCGAATTGAAGATGTTCCAGGAACACATGTGGTTTCCTACGACTCTGATATAGATAATATTAAAATTATCCATACCGCTAAATCAAGAAAAGGTTTTGCTCTTGGGGCTGTAATAGCAGCAGAATATATAAAAGATAAAACTGGAATTTTTACAATGAAAGATGTACTCTCCAGTCTTTTTTAATTTTTATTGTAACATTTAGAATCTTAAATCACCTAATACTGTAAAAGATATTAAAATATGACATTTACCGAATGGTTTCTTTTCTTCCTGATACTTCAGGTAATTCATTTCCTTGGAACCTGGAAACTTTATCAAAAAGCCGGTAGAAAAGCCTGGGAAGCAGCCGTACCAGTTTATAATGCAATTATTTTAATGAAGATTATTAACCGGCCTAAATGGTGGGTGATTTTAATGTTCATTCCAATTGTAAATCTTATAATAATTCCTGTTATCTGGGTGGAGACCATACGCAGTTTCGGAAGAAATTCAACCGCAGAAACATTCGGGGTCATAATTAGTCTTGGCTTCTATATCTATTACGTTAATTACGCAACAAATGATCCTTATATCGTAGACCGCGACCTCAAACCAAAAAGCGAGGCAGGTGAATGGGTAAGTTCTATATTATTTGCAGTTATAGCCGCAACCATAGTGCATACCTATTTTATGCAGCCCTTTACGATCCCTACTTCTTCACTGGAGAAAACTTTACTCGTAGGTGATTTTCTTTTTGTAAGTAAGTTTCATTACGGGGCAAGGGTGCCGCAAACGGCTGTCGCTTTTCCTATGGTGCATGATACCATTCCTGTCCTGGGTATAAAATCTTATTTGAATAAGCCTCAAATACCGTATTTCAGATTTCCCGGTTTTGAGAAAGTAGAAAGAAATGATATCGTGGTATTTAACTGGCCTGTAGATACGGTTAGGAAATTTTTTGATCGCTCGAATAAACATTTTGACAAACCAATAGACAAGAAATCAAATTACGTCAAGAGAGCCGTAGGAGTACCCGGTGATTCGTTGAGTGTAGTAAATGGATATGTTCATATAAATGGAGAAAAATTAAAACTTCCAGGCAGAGCTAAACCTCAGTTCTCTTATGTTGGTCAAACCAAAGGCCAGCCTTTTAATAGACAAAACCTGTACAAATTATATGATATCACAGATGGTTATTCCTATAACCCAAATAATAACATGTTCTTTATCCAGTCCCTTTCAGATGAAAGTTTCGAAAGGTTTAAAAATCATCCGAACGTAGCATCTATTCGAAAATATGTGGATTCTGCTGGAGTTAAAAACGCAAGCCTGTTTCCTAATAATGGGAAATTGAGCTGGAACAATGATAATTTCGGCCCAATTTATATTCCGAAGAAAGGAGTATCAGTAAAAATCACTCCTGAATCCATGCCTTTCTATAAAGAGATCATTGAGACCTATGAAGGAAAGGAAATGGGACACAATAACCATTTAAGTGTAAATGGTACCGAAGTTCTACTGAATGGACAGCCAATAGACAGTTATACCTTTAAACAGAATTATTACTGGATGATGGGTGATAACCGAAATAACTCTGAAGACAGTCGCACCTGGGGCTATGTTCCGGAAAATCATATTGTAGGGAAACCTGTATTTATTTGGATGAGCTGGGATTCCAATGCCAGCGGCTTCGATAAAATAAGATGGGAACGGGTCTTCACTACGGTAAAGGGAGATGCAGAACCTACCTCCTATTTACCTTATTTCCTCATCATATTAGTGATCTACTTCGGATGGAGATTTTTCAAAAAGCGTAGAGAAGCATAGATAATGAAAACAGTTTTAGTACATCCCTCCTATTTTGGCCCTATAAGCCAATGGGTGGCAATGCTTAAGGCTGATGAGTTTATTTTCGAAAATGAAGATAACTATCAAAAACAAACCTATCGTAACAGGATGTATATCTATGACGCCAATGGTAAACTCACATTGTACATCCCAATCAGGCATAGTTCTGCTTTAGGTTTAAAAACCAAAGGCCACCAAAAATATAAAGATGTCCAGATAGAAAATGAATTTGACTGGCAAACCCAGCATTGGAGAGCATTTAAATCATCTTATCAAACTTCTCCTTTCTTTGAATTTTTTGAAGATGAACTTTATCCTCTTTATGATAAAAAATATAAATTCCTGATGGATTTCAATTATCGGTGTATGGAATTTGTGGCCGACAGCCTGCAGATTGACTGGGAATTCAAAAAAACAAATGAATTTATTCTTAAACCAACAGAGCAGATCAACTTAAGGTCATTGGTAAATGCGAAGGCTAAGGATGGTTTTCAAAATTCTTTTTATACTCAGGTATTCGATTCAAAAAAAGGCTTCTTACCCAATCTTTCAATTCTCGATCTACTCTTTAATGAAGGGAATGCTGCTTTGCCTTATCTCCAGGAACAGGAGTTAAAGCCCTATTTTACTTAGAATTGGATAATGATCTGAATAGTCTACCTCGAACCTTTCAAACTCATTTACCTTCATCTTTTTATCTGTTAACATAAAATCTATACGGAGTGGAAAGTAATTCAGTTTAAAACTCTGTCCAAAACCATTCCCGGCTTTCAGAAAGGCATCATTAAATTCTCCAGAAGCTTTCACTTTGGTATAAATATAGGAGAAGCTGGTATTATTAAAATCACCTGCTATCATGGTTCTATAAGGGGAATTTTCAATTTCAGGAATCAAAGATTCTGCCTGATCCTGTTGAAGCGAAAATCCGTATCCAATTCTCGCCAGCAATTTCTTAGAATCTTCCTTTTGTAGATCGTCTATTCCTGGTTTGATATTCAGGGACTGGAAATGCACATTAAATATCCTTACGGTATCTTTTTCATTTATGAGAAGATCGGTATAAATAGCATTATTATTCCCATCCTGCGGAAAATTTAAGGAAGCTTTTTTGATCATTGGAAACTTAGAAAAAATAGCCGACCCAAACTCTGAATTTTCACCTTTTAAAACAACATATCTATAAGGATACACTTCATTTAAAGCTACTTCCCCAACATAATACTCCTGCATGCACAAAATATCAGGATGATGTTTCTTTACAAACCCTGTGATCTTCTCTGGAATATCTGTTCTCTCAGTCCATTTATAACTATTGAACATCCTCACATTATAGCTCATAATGCTAAAATCTGAACTAACTTCCTCCTTAGCAGAATTAAAAGTTATAAAACGCATCACATAATTGTACCCCAAACCAAGTACGAGCAACGAGAGTATAAATTGCTTCTTAAATCGAAAAACCCAGTAAAGCAGAAAAGTAATATTAAGAATAATAAGTACCGGAACTCCGAGGCTTAAAACAGACAGAAGGGGAAAGGTATTTGGAGGTATATGCGGCAGTAAATACGAAAGAAGTAAAGCGAATGCCGCCAGTGAGTTAAGAATAAAAATGAATTTATCAAAAAGCCTGAGATTCTTCATTTAGTCTTCTTTACCCGCCTGAAACAGAAAGTCCTTTTCAGCTTTAGTCAGGCTTTCATAACCACTTTTACTAATCTTATCAAGGATAGAATCCACTTTTTTCTGCTTTTCATCCTTATCCAAAGAACCTGATTTTTTAGGCTTGGTTTTGGACTTATTATCTGTACGATAAACGGTCTTCATTTTTGCCTTTTTTTCTCGTGGTTTAAACAGCGAAACAAACCAATCCATGATATTTTCGAACCATTTACCAATATCGTTGCCTTTTTGAAGCTGGTTGGTATACAGAAATCCGAGAAAAGCACCTCCTAAATGGGCTAAATGGCCACCCGCATTCCCCATAGGGATCTGCACGACGTCCAGAATAACCAGGAAAGCTGCAATCCACCAGAATTTCACACTTCCCAGAAGTAGTAACCTTACCCTCATATTGGGTATATGGGAAGCTATTCCTATTAAAACAGCCATCACCCCTGCCGAGGCGCCTATCAAATAAGAACGGCCTGTTCCCTGAAAAGCAGGAAAAAGGTTATAACTGAGCATATAGACCAGTGCTCCTATAATAACTCCAAGAAAGTAATAATTGAGCAATCGTTTTGGTGAAAAATAATTCAGAAAATAAATTCCGGAGAAATAAAGGATCAGCATATTAGAAAGGATATGCCAAATACCTCCATGTAAAAAAGAATAGGTTATAATAGACCAGGGTTTCAATAAAAATTCCCCAGGATCTTTTGGAAATACAAACCACTGCATTAAAAAATCAGAAGGTACCTGAAAAAGAAATCCAATAGTCCTGGCAAGAAAAAATATGATAAAGACAAGCACATTGATAGCAATGAGCTTTTCAGTGACCGTAGCGGTCTGGATCTTATATCTTATTTTATCTGATGCCCCCATCAATGCCAGCGATTATTATTGAATTGATTTTTCTTCCAGTAATACATCATTATAAAGCCAAAAAGAGCTCCTCCTACGTGGGCAAAATGCGCTATAGAACCACCGAATAAAGAGTAGCCTGTAAAACCGGAAAACAAATCTAATGCAATTAATCCGGGAATAAAATATTTCGCTTTAATTGGAACCGGAACAAATAAAAGAAATAATTCCACATTGGGGAACATCATTCCAAAGGCTACCAGAATACCATAAATGGCACCAGAGGCTCCTACCGCCGGGTTTGAAAAAGCCTGAAGCATAGATCTTACAGTTCCCTCATCTACTCCCTGTGGAATTCTAAACTGGTTCGTCTGGAATGCCTGGGTAACAAAATCATTTACATCGGCAGGAGACATTCCCACAGACATCAAGGCGTCAATACCATTTTGATAAGCAAAGAAATTTACAAGCGTATGTAGCATAGCCGCTCCAATCCCGGCTGAGAAATAAAAGAAAATAAATTTTTTTTGTCCCAGCATTTGTTCAATAGGGCTACCAAACGCCCATAAAGCATACATATTAAACAGAATATGCATAAAACTTCCATGCATGAACATATGGGTAACCGGCTGCCATACCTGGAAATTAGGATTCTTAAAGAACCATAGTGCGAAATATTCATAGGCCGTATCGCCAATAAGCTGACTTCCTATAAAAAATATCACATTAATAATCAGTAAAACCTTTACAGTTTCTGTCATTCTTCCCATTAGGCAAATTTTTTATCCAGTTCATCTACAGAAATGGTAGAGAACACCGTTTTATTAAAAGGGCTGAGTCCAGGTTCCTGACAGGCAAATAATCTATTCAGAATATGCTGTTGTTCTTCAGAATTCAGCAGTGTTCCAGATCTAACCGCCATACTTTTCGCGAGAGACTTGGCCAATAGATCTGTTTGTGTAAAGCCATTATCAGGCACTTCTTTTTCAAAATCTGAAAGCAGTTGTTCCAGTAATATTTCCACCTCGCTTTCAGGAATTAGCGTAGGAATTCCCGTGATCTCAACCTCATCCTTCCCGATCTCGGCAAATATAAATCCGGTTTGCTCCAATGATTCTTTAATTTCCTTAAGCATCTCGACTTCCTGAGGATTAAATTGAAGCCTTAAAGGAAATAAAAGTTGTTGACTTACGGCAGCAGAAACTGTTATATTCTTCAGTAATTCCTCATAAAGAATACGCGTATGTGCGCGATGTTGATCAATTACCAGCAACCCGCTTTTTAATGTGGAGACTATATATTTTTTTTGAAGCTGAAAAGTTGATTTTCCAGATTCTTCTTCATTGCCATCAAAAAGACTCCCGGTTACCTCTTCACTCTCGAATTCAATTTGTTTGACATCGAGTCCTGATTCATTTTCAGTGTCCAGACCAGAATAAAGACTTTCCCACTCTGCAGGTTTTTCCTTTCTGAAACTACTTCCTCCGGAATAATTAGATTTTGAACCGAATTCATTTTGAAATGGATTAAAATTCCTGTCCACTTCTACCTGGGGCACATTGGCATTCTTATTTTTGTAATCATAGGGTGTGTCCAGTTCGGAGTCTCTCTCGAAATCCAGCATTGGTGACACGTTGAACTGTCCTAAACTATGCTTGATGGAACTCTTAAGAATTGCGTATAGTGCATGTTCATCATCGAATTTTATTTCAGTTTTCGTAGGATGAATATTTATATCAATAGATTTAGGATCTACCTGTAGATATAAAAAATAACTCGGATAGCTTTTATCTTTCAGGAGCCCTTCAAAAGCAGCGACAACGGCATGATTTAAATAAGGACTTTTAATAAACCTATTATTCACAAAGAAAAACTGTTCTCCCCTGCTTTTTTTGGCAAATTCTGGTTTCCCCACAAAGCCTGATATTTCTACTATACCCGTATCCTCTTCGACCGGCACCAGTTTTTCGTTAGTTTTCCCCCCAAAAATATTGGTGATACGCTGCCTGAAATTGGCTGGCGGAAGCTGAAAAAGTTCGTTTCCGTTATGGGTCAATAAAAAACTAATATCGGGATGAGCAAGGGCCACACGTTGAAATTCATCTATAATATGACGTGTTTCTACAGCATCTGATTTGAGAAAATTTCTTCTGGCGGGAATATTATAAAAAAGGTTCTTAACACTTATACAGGTTCCTTTTGGAGTCACACAGGCTTCCTGAGAGCTCACCTGACTACCTTCGACCTTTATACAGGTACCTATTTCGTCCTGCTCTGTCTTTGTTTTTAATTCTACATGAGCGATCGCAGCGATGGATGCCAGCGCTTCTCCTCTAAAACCTTTTGTACGCAAACTAAAAAGATCATCGGCTACTTTAATTTTTGAGGTGGCATGGCGCTCAAAACTCATCCTGGAATCGGTGAGACTCATTCCTGCACCGTCATCTATAACCTGCACAAGGGTTTTACCCGCATCTTTTATCACCACCTGGATTCGGCTGGCTTTCGCGTCTATGGAATTTTCGAGAAGTTCTTTTATTACCGAGGCCGGACGTTGCACCACTTCACCCGCGGCGATCTGGTTTGCAACGTGATCGGGCAGTAATTGGATAATATCACTCATTTATCGGGGAATCGAGAAAATGGACAAATCAAAATCTAAAATCCACAAACAAATGAAAATCAGGATTAAAATGATAAAGAGAACACGGCGATTAATGCTTCTGTTGCCGCGTGTACGGTTCATTTTTCGAGCTTCAGCCCATTGCGAACCAAAATCTATAGCATTGGTCGTCTCTTTATATTTGTTAAATTTAGAATCAAAGTCATAAATATTTCCGGTATCCTTACCCTTGTAATAGCGCGGGGTATAATTATACCTCGTATTTTTTCTGACCTTGTAAAAATTGATTTTCAAAACCGTGAATTATTTGCTGTTCCAAATTTACTCAAAATGCTTCAGAAATCCGAAGCACAGAACTATTATTCAGAAGAGCAATAACAATGCCGTTTTATAGGGAATCTATAGGAATTATCCTTTATAAAATTTGGCGTCCTTTCTTAATTGAGCCATTTTGATAGCCGCAATTGCAGCTTCAGTTCCTTTATTGCCATGTTTACCCCCGCTTCTTGCACGTGACTGCTCGATATTATTATCGGTAAGCACACAAAAAATAACCGGGATATCATTTTGAACATTCAAATCCTTGATCCCCTGGGTAACACCTTCACACACGAAATCGAAATGTTTGGTCTCTCCCTGGATGACACTTCCCACTGCGATCACAGCATCCAGCATCTCAAAGGTTTCCTGCATTTTCTTACAGGCATAGATAAGTTCAAAGCTGCCGGGAACATTCCAGCGAACAATATTTTCTTTTAGAACACCATTCTCTATAAAGGCATCAAAAGCACCCTGAAAGAGTCCTTCGGTGATCTCATCGTTCCACTCTGAAACAACAATCCCAAACCGAAAGTCTTTCGCGTTTGGGATTGAATTTTTATTATATTCTGAAAGGTTTTTACCTTCTGTAGCCATAATTATTTTTTCATGGTACCGGCTTGCCCCATATATACTGGAACTTTGTCGGCTTCTGGAGAATCAGGATATTCATCCTCAATCTTCGTAAGATGTTCTTCAGCAGCATCTGCATTTCCTAACTGTATAGCCGTGATCGCGGCTTTTAAAAGGAACCTTGGAGTCGTAAAGGTGTTTGATCTCATTTTAGCAGCTTTTTCGTAATATCCAAGGGCTTCTTCTGGTTGATCCAGTTGCAGGAAAGCATCTCCTATCCCTCCGGTCGCAAGTGCTGCCATAACCTCATCATCACTGTTGAAATCTTCAAGTTGTTCAATAGCCTGTTGATATTGACCGGTTCTTAAATACGCAAATCCGGCATTATAATGCGCAAGATTTGCCGCATCGGTGCCACCGTAATTTTCAATAATATCTAAAAATCCGTACTTACCTTCGCCACCATTAAGAGCAAGATTATAAAGTGAATCACTCTGTGCTCCATTCGCTCGAAGAGCTGAAGTCATATAATCCTGAGCCTGTGCCATTTCATTGGCAGCCTCGTTTTGTTTTGGTTCATGGATAAAACGAGTGTAACCTAAATATCCTAATATAGCAACGATCGCAACCCCTACAATAACATAGATATACTTTTGATGATCGGCTACCCAGGTTTCAAATTTACCGGCTCCTTCGTCTAAAGTGTTAAATACTTCTGCAGTTGTAGAATCCTCTTCCGCATTTTTTCTGCGATCTTCCTTACTGGAAGGTTTATGTCCTCTTTTTTTATACGTTGCCATAAAAACTTTTTAATGCGTCGCAAAAATATAATTTTTTGTGAAAATTAAAAGGGAAAATATTTGTATTTTTTGAATAATTTAAAGTCCTTTTGGAACTCGATTCCAATTTATCCATTATTATATTTTTTGCTGAAACACAGCGATTTATGCATTTAAAAAACCTGAATCTTCTTAATTATAAGAATCTCAATACGGCCGAATTTGAATTTGATGAGAAGATTAACTGTCTTGTAGGAAATAATGGAGTGGGAAAAACCAATGTCCTGGACAGTATTTATCTCCTTTCTTTTGGAAAAAGCTATTTTAATCCAATCACTTCACAAAACATCAATCACGATTCCGATTTTTTTGTAGTTGATGGGGAATTCATCAAAAATGAAAAGTCTGAGAAGATCCTGGTAAGTGCTAAAAAAGGCCAGAAAAAGATCGTCAAACGTAACAATAAAGTATACGAGAAAGTAAGCGATCATATTGGGTTTATCCCTACAGTGATCATCTCACCGGCAGACCGGGATCTAATTATTGAAGGTTCGGAAACACGACGAAAGTTTATTGACGGAGTGATCTCACAAAGTGACCATGCTTATCTTAATAAATTATTACAATATTCTAAAACGGTTTCTCAGCGTAATTCATTATTAAAATATTTTGCGGCCAATAATACTTTCGATCGTGACACGCTGGAAGTTTATAATCTCCAGATGCGTAGCCTGGGCCAGGATCTTTTTGAAAAGCGAAAAGAATTCCTAAAAGAGTTCATTCCTATTTTTAATAAAAGGTATTCTGAAATTACCAATAATAAGGAGGAGGTACATATTATTTATAAGAGTCAGCTTTTTGACAGCAGTCTTTCTAATTTACTGGAAGAAAATTTACAAAAAGACATGGCCCTGCAATACACCTCCGTTGGAACTCATAAAGACGATCTAAGCTTTGAAATAGAAGGACATCCTATTAAAAAGTTTGGTTCCCAGGGGCAACAAAAATCATTTTTAGTAGCCCTTAAACTTGCTCAATTCGACTTTATAAAACAGATAAGTAAAGTTTACCCCATACTTTTGCTGGATGATATATTTGACAAACTTGATGAAAATCGCGTAGCCCATATAGTGGCCCTGGTAGCGACCAACGAACTTGGACAGATATTTATTAGTGACACTCATGCCGAACGAACTGAAGATGTAGTAAAAAGCAGTAATCAATCCTATAAAATCTTTAAGCTTTGAAAAAAATTCTGATAATCACATTTATCTCTTTCCTGGCTGCATGTAGTGGGAATAGTCCTTCAGAACAGCTGAAAAATGTTAATGGATATTGGGAAATAAATGAAGTGGAAATCGAAAAAGATTCTGTGATTAGTTATGGATTAAGTCAGTATATAGATTATATTGAGATCACAGACTCTACTGGATTTCGAAAAAAGCTTCAGCCAAAATTTGAAGGTGGATACATTTCCACCAACACTTCAGAAGAAGTAAGAGCCAAAATTGAAGATAGTAAGCTTTATTTACTTTATTCTACTCCTTACGATAACTGGAAAGAAGAAGTTATAAAAGCTAATGAGGAAGAGCTCGTAGTTGTAAACCGAGACGGAAAGATCTACCATTACCGAAGATATACACCATTATTAACCGAAAATGATGAAAAAAAGAAAGAATGAAGAAATGAAACTTAGCGACCTGCTTAAGAGTTTCGTTGATGAAAATAAACTGGATAAAGGCCTGAATCAGGTTAAAATAAAGGAAGTCTGGAATAACCAGATGGGGCCTGCGATCGAAAAATATACTACCGGGATCAAGCTCAAAAATGATGTATTATATATACAATTAAGCTCTTCCGTTCTCAGGGAAGAACTTAGCTACGGAAAAGAAAAGATCATCAGGATCATGAATGAAGAAATGGGTAAGGATCTTATTTCCAAACTTGTGCTTAGATAAAGCAATAAAAAAAACCGGACAAAAAATTCAGCCCGGTTTTTTTATATAACTAATTTCAAAAATGTTTAGAACTTCTCTCTTCCTGAGAAATGGAAAGCTCCTTCAATTTGAGCATTTTCATCACTGTCACTTCCGTGTACAGCATTTTCGCCAACATTTTTAGCATACTTCTTTCTAATGGTTCCTTCGGCTGCATCTTCAGGATTTGTAGCTCCAATAAGGGTTCTAAAATCTTCCACTGCATTTTCTTTTTCAAGAATAGCCGCTACAACAGGTCCGCGTGTCATAAACTCAACCAATTCTCCAAAAAATGGACGCTCTTTATGGATTGCATAAAAATTTTCAGCATCTCTCTGAGTCATTTGAGTAAGCTTCATGGCAACGATTCTAAATCCTGAAGCCGTAACTTGTTCTAGTATTGCACCAATATGCCCGCTTTCTACTGCATCTGGCTTAATCATGGTGAATGTTCTATTTCCTGCCATTGTATGGTTTTTAAATTTGGTGCAAAAATAAATAATTCCTTTCCAAATACAAGCAGTTTAGGATTTTATGTTTGTTTACTGAATTTCAATATATAATCCTGATATAACTCATTATTTTCTCTCCGCATTTCAAGTTTAACCCTTTCATTTTCAAAATTAAATTTCAGGATCCCAAAACTTTTTTTCTTTACCACCTCTCCTAATCTGTATGGGTTATACTCTCCACTGAAAGCTTCATAGGTATGCGTAAGACCACTGGAAGTAAAATCCATAAGCGGGTAATCAAGACCCTCAACTTCTGCTACCGAGAATTCTGAAATATGACGATCTCCACTGAGTATGATCACATTTTTGGCTTCTGAAGTAACTAAAAGCTCCTTAAGCTTCTCTACTTCCGAAGGGAAATTACCCCAGGTTTCGAATCCGTGTTCTCCTGAAAGCACCTGAATACTACTGAGAATAATATTGAAATTGGCCTTACTTTCTTTCAATTCCTTTTCCAGCCATTTCCATTGTGTTTCTCCCAAAACTGTTCCGGGAGAAGGACCATAGCGTTTATCAGGATCCGGATTTTTCTTTAAAGCACTTCGAAAATAGCGGGTATCTAACAGTATTACTTTAACACTCCCGTTGTTAGTTATAAAGTCTTCTGAACTATAAACACCTTTACGGTCTCTTCTTGGACTATTGGAAGGCACCTCAAAAAAATCCAGGAATATTTGCTCGCTTTCTTCCTTAAAATGCCACTCTTCTCCGCCATCGTTCAAACCATAATCATGATCATCCCAGGTACCTAGAACTTTTACAGAATTAAGCAATTTTTTATATCCTTCATTTCCCATTTGTGTGGCATAATCTGACTTTAATTCTTCAGGATCATCGGTATCTGAATAGATATTATCGCCTCCCCACAGGAATACATCCGGATCATTTTTAAGGATAGCATCCCAAAGAGGTTGGGGCTCATCCTGGCGATTGCAGCTACCAAAAGATATAGTGAAATCAGGATCTTCCGTATGTTTGGGAAAAGATGAACTTCCACAGGAAATAAAGATGAATAAGATAAAGTAGAGGCTAAAATGTTTTTTCATGTCGTTAGTTTAAAGCCTTAAATTTAAAGCTTTCATTATTTCCAAAGTCTTATTAAATTGTATATTTAGCCCCTACTATGATTGACACAAGAATACTTGAGATAACAGCCGAGCTGGCCCATGCGAAAAATATTGTAATAGTTCCTCATAAAGGTCCTGATGGAGATGCTATAGGTTCATCCCTGGGCCTTTTTCATTTTCTTAGAGATAAGGGCCATAATGTGCAGGTAATTGCTCCCAATGATTATCCACACTTCCTTAAGTGGCTTCCAGGCAATGACGAAGTGATGATTTATGAGTCATCAAAGGAAAAAGCAGATGAATTAATTTCCAATGCAGAGATCGTATTCACTCTAGATTTTAATCATCTTTCACGATGTGGTGGTATGCAGGAAGCTCTTACAGCTTCCAAAGCGGTCTTTGTAATGATAGACCATCATCAGGAACCCTCAGATTATGCTGATTATACCTACAGTGACGCGAAAATGAGCTCTACCTGTGAAATGGTCTATAAATTCATTTGCAAGCTTCGTGCAGGGAAAAATATCACCCCTGAAATTGCCAGCTGTTTATATGCCGGGATCATGACAGACACCGGGTCATTTAGATTTAGTTCCACGTCCAGTGATACACACCGGGCAATAGCCGATCTTATAGACAAAGGAGCCCATAATTCAGAGATCCACAATAATATTTTCGATACCAATTCAGAAAATAAACTGCAGCTGCTGGGAACTGCTCTTCAGAATTTAAAAGTGGATCATGAGCTAAGAACTGCCTATATAAGTCTTTCTCAGGCTGAACTTGATAAACATAATTTCAAAAAAGGAGATACCGAAGGTTTTGTAAATTATGGACTTTCCCTGGAAGGTGTAATCTTCGCAGTGATCTTTATTGAAAAGGAAAATGATGATATGGTGAAGATCTCTTTTCGATCCAAGGGAGACTTTGATGTGAACAAATTTGCCCGGGCTCATTTTGAAGGGGGTGGTCACATAAATGCTGCCGGCGGCAAAAGTGATCTTTCCTTAAATGATACTATTGTAAAATTTAATAGGATTTTGCCCGATTATAAAGAACAACTTAAAAGATGAAATTAAAACCCATCATATTGTTATTACTGGTTTTTGCGGCCTGCAAATCGCCGGAAGCCCGATATCCTGTTACCCAAAGCGGCGGTTCTTATATTGACGAATCTGTAGCCCGAAATAAAAAACTGGTGGCTAAGGAGGAAGCTTATATAGAAGATATTATGGAAAAAAATCCTGAAAATGAATATTTGTCTTCCGCGGATGGTTTCTGGTATTACTATAATAAAAAGGTAAATGACAGTTTAGATTCCAGAACACCTGTATTTGGTGACGTAGTGGTTTTTGATTACAGCATTTCAACTATGGAAGGAGATCCAATATATGCGGAAGGGGAAAAGCCTACTCGCGAATATGCTATTGATAAAGAAAAACTCTTCAGCGGATTAAGACAGGGATTAAAACTTATGAAAGAAGGAGAAACAGTGACCTTTCTATTCCCTTCTTATAAAGCCTTCGGATATTACGGAGATAAAGAAAAGATCGGCACGAATGTACCGATTACCGCAAAGGTGACTTTGCATAACATTAAAGACGAATCGAATAACGAAACCAAAAATTAAGAATGAAAACAAAGACTCTTTTTTTATTATTAGCGATCGTATCCTCGCTTTATGCCTGTAATGATGAATATCCCGATCTGGAAGACGGTTTGTATGCCGAATTTAATACTTCCCTGGGCCCCATCGTCGCAGAGCTTTATTTTGATGAAACTCCTATTACAGTGGCCAGTTTTGTTTCCCTGGCAGAAGGAACTTCTAAAATTGTGGATAGCGCTTATAAAGACAAAAAATATTATGATGGGCTAATTTTTCATCGTGTGATCGATGGATTTGTAATTCAGGGAGGAGATCCAACCGGAACCGGAAGCGGTGGTCCCGGATATAAATTCCCGGATGAGTTCAACGATAGCCTAAGCCATGATTCCAAAGGAATACTTTCTATGGCAAATGCAGGACCTGGTACCAATGGTAGTCAGTTTTTTATAACCCTGGCCCCGGTTAAACAATTAGATGGAAGACATACTGTTTTTGGAAAAGTAGTTAAAGGGCTCGACGTAGTAGATTCAATAGGAAAAGTAGAAACAGGTCCTGGAGATCGTCCTGTTGAGGATGTGACTATTAATGAGGTAAACATTATTAGAAAAGGAAATGCAGCCAAAAATTTTGATGCTTCTGAAGTTTTTGAAACTGAATTGAAAAAAATTGAGGAAGAAAAAGCGGAAAAAGAAAAAGAGCTGGAGGCCAAACGCACAAAAGTAGCTTCTCAATTTGATGAGCTAAAACCAAAATCCGACTCTTTAGACAGTGGTCTTAAAATCTATTTTGTAAAAGAAGGTGACGGAGAAAAACCAAAGAATGGTCAGCAGGTAACTGTGAATTATGAAGGCTATTTTGCCGATGGAACTATCTTCGATACCAACAAAAAAGAAAAGGCCCAGGAGGCAGGTCTTTATGACCATCGCAGAGAGAGCCAGGGTGGATATGAACCTATGCCAACTCTTTATGGACCAGATGCTCCTATGATCGCCGGCTTTAAACAGGCCATACAGGAAATGAAGGTTGGTGATGAAGTAGTTGTATGGATCCCAAGTGCTCTGGGATATGGACAAAGAGGTTATGGAAGCGCCATTCCTCCAAACACAGACCTTATTTTCAAAATAGAATTAGTAGATATTATAAAATAATATCTTAAGCCTATAAAAAAAGCCCCGGAATTTCTTCGGGGCTTTTTTATTTTTAAATCTTATTTTTTTAATTCTCAGGAATGTTTCTTAGAACTTCCAATAGAAATTTCCAGTATTTCTGGGCAGAAGATATGCTCGCTCTTTCATCTGGTGAGTGAGCGCCACGTATAGTAGGCCCAAAAGAGATCATATCCATTTCTGGATAGTGGCTTCCAATAATCCCGCATTCCAGACCGGCATGACAGGCTGCTACATCGGCTTTCTCTCCATTCAACCGCTGATATATTTCATCAAGAGTCTTAAGAATAGCAGAATCTGTATTAGGCGACCATCCTGGGTATTCACCTGAAAGTTTTACATTAAATCCAGAAAGCTCAAAAACCGCCTTGATAGAATCTGCAAGATCATCTTTGGTAGATTCCACAGAACTCCTGGTGAGACATTTGATCCTAATTTCTCCGTCCTTTAAAGTGACATTCGCAATGTTATTAGATGCTTCCACCAAACCTTCAATCTCGGGGCTCATTCGGTAAACTCCGTTATGGGCTGCACTTAAAGCTTTCAGGAAGTTTCGCTGAGCATCTGTATCCATAAGTTTTTTCTCTGAATCGATATCATTTAATTCAAATGACAGATTCGACTCCAGGGTGGCATATTCAGTTTTAATAGCGTTAATGCGCAATTCAAATTCCTGTTGGAAATCATCTACCTTATCTTCAGGTAAAGCGATTACAGCATTACTTTCTCTTGGAATGGCGTTCCTTAATCCTCCACCGTCAACTTCAGCAATTCTCAAATCAAGATCTTCTGTATTTGCCAGTAAACGGTTCATTAGTTTATTCGCATTCCCAAGTCCTTTGATAATGTCCATTCCGGAATGTCCTCCTTTAAGACCTTTCACCTTAACAAAAAAGAATTTATAACCGGCAGGTGCCTGTTCCTCATTATATTTTCTTGTAGCAGTGATATCAACTCCTCCTGCGCATCCTATGCCAATTTCGTCATCCTCTTCAGTGTCAAGATTTAAAAGAATATCACCATCAAGTATGTGTGGATCTAGCCCTTTAGCACCCGTCATACCCGTTTCTTCATCTATAGTGAACAGGGCCTCAATTGCAGGATGCTGGATAGAATCACTTTCCAAAATTGCCATCATGGTGGCAACTCCAAGTCCGTTATCAGCTCCCAAAGTGGTGCCTTTGGCTCTTACCCAATCTCCATCGACGTACATCTCAATACCCTGAGTATCAAAATCGAAATCGGTATCATTGTTTTTTTGATGCACCATATCCAGGTGGGCCTGGAGAACGATTTTTTTCCTGCTTTCCATTCCTTTGGTAGCAGGTTTCCGGATGACCACATTTCCAGTTTTATCAACCTGTGTCTCCAGTTTAAGATTATTACCAAAATTCTTAATGAACTCTATTACTTGTTTTTCTTTTTTGGAGGGCCTTGGAACCGCATTTAGATCTGCAAACTTATTCCATAAAGCTTTAGGTTCCAGCGACCTTATCTCTTCATTCATTTATATGTTTTTTTGCAATTCGCACAAAGGTATTCGATTCAATGGATTTTTAAAATTTGATGACTGCTAAATATTTGTAATTTTAAGCCGTGAAGAGAAAATCCATACTGTTACTGGCAATATTTCTACCGGTCCAGATCATCGGGCTTAAATCCCTTTCAGGGCATCCAAATTTTGTAGAAAGATATTATTCTCAGGGAATATATCCTATAATCTCCAGAATAATGCGATACAGCCTGGGATTTATTCCTTTTTCGCTGGGAGATTTTTTATACGCGGCCCTGATTATTTTACTCATCCTCTGGCTTGCGAGAAGAATTAGGCAGCGATTCAAAAATCCAAAAATTTGGATCCCTGATGCCCTGGCCAGCCTTTCTATAATTTACTTTTGTTTTCACCTTTTCTGGGGTTTTAATTATTACAGGCTACCTTTACATCAAAGTCTGGAAATAGAAAATGAGTATACCACCGAAAAATTAATTAAACTTAGTGAAACACTTATTGAGAAATCAAACGAGATTCATTCAAAATTAGCCAGGAATGACTCAGTTAAGGTAGAATATGATTTTACCAAGAATGAGCTTTTTGATATTACCATAGAAGGTTATGAGTATATTCAAAAGGAATTTCCGGAACTTGCATATAACGGAGAAGCCCTCAAAAGATCTCTCTACAGCATCCCCCTCACCTATATGGGTTTTAACGGATATCTTAATCCATTAACCAATGAAGCTCAGGTAAACACCATCATAATCCCTTATAAAATACCTACAACCGCGAGCCATGAAATAGGACACCAATTGGGTTTTGCAAAAGAAAATGAAGCTAATTTTATAGCTTGTTTGGTGACCATGAATCACCCAAATCTCTACTTCCGATACTCTGGTTATACCTTTGCGCTTAGTTATTGCCTGAGTGAAGTTTACCGCAGGGACCCGGAAAAAGTAAAAGAACTAACCGCCAAATTACATCCTGGCATACTTAAAAATTATCGGGAAGTAGATGAGTTCTGGTTAAAACACCAGAATCCCTTTGAGCCTCTTTTTCAGGCTACTTATAATCGTTATTTAATTGTAAATAATCAGTCTAACGGGATGAAAAGTTACAGTTATGTGGTTGCTCTGCTGGTGAACTACTTCGATGATTCACGCAATAGTTTTTAGTAAGCCAAGAATTATTAAAAATTTATTACTTTAAGGCTCTTTAAAACATACATTTTATTTAAACCACTTAAATTTTATGAAATTAAAATTACTGATCATGGGAGTAATTCTTTTTGCTTTTTCAGCGAATGCGCAGGATTACTTTCCCAAAAATGATGGTGTAAAAACAAGAAACACCAATTTCACTGTTTTTAAAAACGCAAGGATTCATGTAGATCCTCAAACGGTTATTGAAGTGGGCATGTTTTCAATAAAAGATGGAAAAATTGCCGCTGTTGGCAAATCTATTCAGGTACCTTCCAATAGTGTGGTGGTAGACTTGAAAGGAAAAGAGGTATATCCTTCCTTTATTGATCTTTACAGCGATTTCGGAATTCCGAAGCCTAAAAGGGCTGAAGGTGGAAATCAGCCACAATACGATGCCGGCCGTGAAGGTTATTACTGGAATGACCATATAAGGCCTGAGACCGATGCTGTTTCAAATTTCAGTTTTAATTCAAAAGAAGCTGAAAAATTTCAGAAAGCCGGATTTGGTGTAGTGAATACCCATGTCCCAGATGGGATCATTCGCGGTACCGGAATGCTTGTGGCACTCACACCCGATGTAAGTGAGGGAGACCGTATTCTTAACGACAGATCTTCCCAATACCTTTCTTTTGATAAGAGCGTAAAATCAAGACAGTCTTACCCTACTTCTATTATGGGTGCTATGGCACTGATTCGTCAGGTGTATCTTGACGCTAAATGGTATGCCGGAGGAAATGCCGATAATACAGACCTGGCACTCGAGGCCCTGAATAAAAATAAAGATCTGGTACAGATTTTTGCTACCGATAATCTCTTAAATGAATTTCGTGCAGATAAGGTTGGTGATGAATTTGGAATACAATATGTGATCGTGGGAAGTGGCAAGGAATATCAAAGACTTGATAAAGTAAAAGCTTCTAATGCCACCTATATTGTTCCACTTAAATTTCCTGATGCTTACGATGTTGAAAACCCTTATATGGCAGATCAGGTAAGCCTGGAGGAGATGAAAGAATGGAATCAGGCTCCGGCAAACCTTAAAATGCTTTCCGAAAATAAAATTCCTTTTACTTTAACCACTCATTCTATTGACGCCGAAAAAGATTTTAAATCCAATCTTCTAAAAGCTGTGGAATATGGACTAAGTAAGGAAGATGCTTTAGCTGCCCTTACAACCGTTCCTGCTAAAACTATTGGTCAATCTGGAAAACTCGGAACCATTAGGGAAGAAGCCTGGGCTAATTTCATTATTACATCCGGGGATTATTTTGATAAGGAGACAACGCTCTATGAAAACTGGGTACAGGGCAAAAAGAAAATCCTTCAGAATATGAATATTACCGATATTTCCGGTAAATATGATCTTAGCCTTAACGGAAAGGACTACGAACTAAAGATCTCTGGAGAAATAACCAAGCCAAAGGCTGAAGTTACCCTGGGCGAAACTAAAATAGGTTCTAAACTTACATTTGAAGATAACTGGATGAATTTACTCCTGTCTTCACCAGATACTACTAAAACCGATTACCTGAGGCTGATTGCGAATGTACCTGCTAAAACTGATCGTATTAGTGGAAAGGCAATTCTGGCAAATGGTAATGAAACTTCCTTTACTGCGGTAAAAAAAACAGCTTCTTCAGAAAAAGACAAAAAGAAAGACGAGCAGAAAACGGCAATGAAACATGAAGTGATGCCAGTCACTTTCCCTAATAATGCATATGGATTTTCTGAACTTCCAAAACAACAGAATGTGTTGTTTAAAAATGCAACGGTCTGGACCAGCGAAAATGAAGGAATACTTAAAAATACAGACGTTCTTGTAAAAAATGGAGAGATCATAAAAATAGGTCAGGATCTGAATGCAGGAGGTGCAAAAGTGATAGATGCAACTGGTAAACATCTTACAGCAGGTATTATCGATAAGCATTCGCATATTGCAGCTTCGGCCATCAATGAAGCGGGACAAAATTCTTCTGCAGAAGTACAAATGGAAGATGTTGTAGATCCCACAGATATTGCTATCTACCGTGATCTTGCCGGCGGGGTTACCACCATTCAGTTATTACATGGTTCGGCAAATCCTATAGGTGGTCAATCGGCGATCCTTCAGCTAAAATGGGGAGAAACTGCTGGCAATATGATTTTCGAACAGGCTCCACCATTTATTAAATTCGCTTTGGGGGAGAATGTCAAGCAATCTAACTGGAACAGCAATGTTAGATTCCCTCAAACAAGAATGGGAGTAGAACAGGTCTACATGGACTATTTCAGTCGCGCTAAGGCATATGAAGCCAAAAAGAAAAGTGGCGCTGCCGATTTTAGAAAAGATCTAGAAATGGAAACACTGGTGCAGATACTTAACGGAGAAAGATTTGTGACCTGTCACTCTTACATTCAAAGTGAGATCAATATGCTAATGAAAGTAGCTGAATCTTTTGATTTTAATATCAACACTTTTACGCACATTCTTGAAGGTTATAAAGTAGCCGATAAAATGAAGGAACACGGCGTGGGGGCTTCTACTTTTTCTGACTGGTGGGCTTATAAATATGAGGTAAATGACGCGATCCCATACAATGCATCGATCATGAACGAGGTTGGTCTTACTGTTGCGATTAATAGTGATGATGCCGAAATGAGCCGCAGACTGAACCAGGAAGCTGCCAAAAGTGTGAAATACGGAGGCATGAGTGAAGAAGACGCATGGAAAATGGTAACGATTAATCCTGCCAAATTACTCCATATTGATAATCTGGTGGGAAGTATCAAAGAAGGAAAACAGGCAGACCTTGTACTTTGGAATGAAAACCCACTTTCTATTTATGCTATTCCACAGAAAACGATGATCGAAGGAGTTTTCTATTTTGATAAAGATCTGGATAAAGAACTTAGAGAAAGCATTAAGAAGCAACGCAATGAACTAATCAATGAGATGCTCAAAGCCAAAAACAATGGTGTAAAAACTCAGCCTGTTACTAAAAAGGAAGAACAACGCGTTCACTGCGATCTTTTAGAAGAAGTTCAATAAAAAATTGAAGAAAAATGAAAGTATTTAAAATAAATATAACACTTATAGCGCTGCTAATTTCAGGGATGAATTTCGCTCAGCAAACACCGGCTTCCAAACAGAAAGAGGCGGTGAGCATCGTTGGAGCGACTGCCCACCTTGGAAATGGCAAAGTGATAGAAAACAGCCTAATAATATTTCAGGACGGAGTTATAACTCAGGTGATAGCTGCCAATTCAACTAAAATGCAGTATCCGGGCAAGATAATAGAGGCAAAAGGTAAACATGTCTATCCTGGATTTATTGCACCAAACTCAACCCTGGGATTAGTTGAAATTGATGCGGTTAGACCCACCGACGATGAAGATGAAATTGGTGAAATGCTTCCAAATGTTAGAAGTTTGATCGCTTATAATGCCGAAAGCAAAGTAGTCGAATCCATGCGCCCGAATGGGGTGTTGGTTGGACAGATCGTTCCAAGAGGAGGTCGTATTTCAGGAACTTCTTCAATTGTACAATTTGATGCCTGGAACTGGGAGGATGCAGTTGTAAAAGAAGATGACGGTTTACACATAAACTGGCCTTCATCATTTAAAAGAGGTCGCTGGTGGAGAGGTGAAGACCCAGGTCTTCAGAATAATAAAGAATACGACACCGATATCCAGGAATTATCAGATTTCTTTTCAACTTCTAAAGCATGGCTGGAAGGGAATAGAAAGTATCCTAATCTACCTTACTTAGCCATGGAACCGGTTTTTAATGGAAAGAAGAACGTTTATATACACGTAAATGGACAAAAAGAAATCCTGGATGCTATCCAGTTTAAAAAAGAGCAGAAACTGGAGAAAATAGTTATTGTGGGTGGTTATGATGCAGTTGGGGTAGCTGAACTATTAAAAGAAAACGATATCCCAGTATTGGTAAATCGGCCCCATAGTACCCCAAATAAGGATTTTGAAGATTATGACTATCCCTACAAATTAGCAAAATTGCTTGCAGATAAAGGTGTGATGGTGGCTTTAGAAAGCAGTGGACAAATGGAACGAATGAACACCAGAAACCTGCCTTTCTATGCTGGAACGGTTGCCGCTTATGGAATGGATAAGGAAAAAGCGCTTCAGCTTATAACACTTAATACGGCAAAGATCCTTGGAATAGATGACAAGTATGGAAGCCTTGAAGAAGGGAAATCTGCTACTTTATTTATCTCTGATGGAGACGCGACTGGATATGAGAACTAACAAATTATCTCATGTCTATATTGATGGAAGAGAGGTTAGCCTGGAAACTCATCAAACGGAGCTCTGGCACAGATATTCCAATAAATATAAGAATCAAGAAGACAATTAAGACCCTGTGAAAAAATTAAAAGCCTCTGAAGTTTCAGGGGCTTTTTTTATGCCCAATATCTATGTATTTTTACCCTTATGTTAAAAAAGATCTCGAGTCTACAGAATAAAGAAATAAAATGGCTTTTACAATTACAGGAGAAATCTCGTATCCGAAGAAAGGAAGGTTTGTTTATCCTGGAGGGCCAGAGAGAAATCAAACTGGCGTTAAAAGGAAAATATAAGCCACTTCACCTCTATTTTATGCCTGAGATCATTGATTTTCAGGAGGTCCTTGAGATAGCAAAGAACAATACAGAACAACCAGCAGAAATTTCAGAAATAAGTAAAGAAGTTTATGATAAATTAGCCTATAGAGGGAGTACTGAAGGACTCATTGGGGTTTTTAAGACTAAGGATCACAAGCTGGAGGAACTTAAATTTAAAACCTCCACTCCGCTTCTACTTGTTGCTGAAGCGCCTGAAAAGCCCGGTAATATTGGAGCAATTCTAAGAACAGCCGATGCTGCCGCAGTAGATGCGGTGATCATTGCAAATCCGCGAACAGACCTTTATAACCCAAATATTATTCGTAGCAGCGTGGGATGTGTATTCACCAATCAGATCGCTACCGGAAGTACCTCAGACATTATAGAATTCCTATTAAGACAGAATATTCGAATTTATGCAGCAGCACTTCAGGCTGCAGAACCTTATCATAAAATTAATTTCAAAGAAGCTTCGGCTATAATAATGGGAACTGAAGCTACTGGATTGAGTGAGGAATGGCTGGAAAATTCTACTCAAAATATCGTAATTCCCATGCAGGGAGAAATAGATTCCATGAACGTTTCTGTAGCCGCCGGAATTCTTATTTTTGAAGCCAAAAGACAGCGTAATTTTAAAAACTAAAAACACTCAAATTTGAGCCCCGAAACTTTATTTTATATAATAATTGCAATTATCATCATTGATTTTGTAATCGATAAGATCCTGGATACCATAAACGCAAAACATTTTGACGACCCGGTTCCAGAAGAACTGGCTGATGTCTATGACGAAGAAAAGTATGAAAAATCGCAACGTTACAAAAAGGAACGATTTAACTTTGGATTGCTAACTTCCACATTTTCAGTTTTTCTAACTTTGGCCTTTATCGTTTTTGACGGCTTTGCTTTTGTAGATCAGATCGCCAGAAGCATTAGTGATAATCCTATCATAATCGCACTTATTTTCTTCGGGATCATTATGCTGGGAAGTGATATTATTATGACTCCTTTTTCCTGGTACAGTACTTTTGTGATCGAAGAGAAATATGGCTTTAATAAAACAACCAAAGGAACTTTTATCCTGGATAAACTAAAGGGCCTTACTATGATGGCGATAATTGGAGGTGGAATTTTAGCACTCATAGTCTGGTTCTACCTGGTAGCAGGAGATGAATTCTGGTGGTACGCCTGGATATTAGTTGGCGTATTTTCGGTTTTTATGAATATGTTCTACGCCAGGCTTATTGTTCCTCTTTTCAATAAGCAAACCCCATTAGAGGATGGGTCTTTAAGAACCAAAATTGAACAATATGCCAGTAGCGTTGGTTTTAAGCTGGACAATATTTTTGTGATAGACGGTTCAAAGAGAAGTACAAAAGCCAATGCTTATTTTTCTGGTTTTGGACGTGAAAAAAGAATCACTCTTTATGATACACTTATAAATGACCTGGAAGAAGAAGAGATCGTCGCTGTGCTGGCACATGAAGTAGGACACTATAAGAAAAATCATATTTTGGTAAACCTTCTGGCTTCTATATTAACTACCGGTTTTACATTATGGCTATTATCGTTATTTGTGGGTAGTCCCTTGCTTTCAGAAGCTTTAGGTGTTTCCCAGCCGAGTTTTCATATTGGCCTGGTTGCTTTTGGCATTCTTTATAGTCCCATTTCTGAAATTACCGGACTTATAATGAATTACCTCTCCCGGGAATTTGAGTATCAGGCAGATAATTTTGCCAAAACCACTTATAACGGGGACTCCCTGATCTCAAGTCTAAAAAAATTATCGAGCAATACCTTAAGTAATTTAACTCCTCACAAAGCTTATATTTTTGTGCATTACTCACATCCCAGTCTTTTGCAACGTTATCGTAATTTGAAGAGTGGGATTTAGTTGTTTCATTTTAATCTTAATTGTATTTTTAGACCATGATGACAGAGGCAGCTATAGAGAAAGAAAATAAGCAAATTGCCCGGCAATACAAGGAATTACTTCGTATAAGCTATCAAACCTTAACTGATGAGGATAAAAAGCTTATTCGACGGGCATTTGATACTGCGGTAGAGGCACATAAGGATCAGAGACGTAAATCTGGGGAGGCCTATATATTTCACCCTATTGCGGTGGCTAAAATTGTTGCTTCTGAAATAGGCCTGGACGCTACTTCCATCGCCGCCGCCCTCTTGCATGATGTGGTTGAAGACACGATTTTTACTTTGGAAGAGGTAAGAAATATGTTCGGCGAAACTGTAGCTCGAATTGTTGATGGCCTAACTAAAATATCCAGTTTAAAAAAGGATAAGGATGTTTCGCTACAAGCTGAAAACTTCCGAAAAATGCTTCTTACCCTTAATGACGATGTAAGGGTGATCATTATAAAAATTGCTGACAGACTTCACAATATGCAGACCATGGACGTAATGCGTCCTGATAAACAGGTGAAGATCGCTTCAGAAACACTTTATATTTATGCTCCTCTTGCCCACAGAATAGGCCTTTATAATATTAAAACTGAACTTGAAGATCTTGGATTAAAATACACCGAACCTGAAGTTTACCAGGATATCCTTACTAAGATCAAGGAAAGCAAGGAACAGCAAGACGAATATATTAAGGAATTTAGTAAGGTGATCGAAGATTCACTGGACAAGGAAGACCTGGATTATGAAATTAAAGGTCGACCCAAGTCTATTTATTCTATAAATCGAAAGATCAAGGCTCAAAATATAAGTTTTGATGAAGTCTATGATAAATTTGCGATACGTATCATTTATAAAGGGGAGCCGGCAAATGAGAAGTTTATCGCCTGGAAAATCTATTCGATAGTTACAGATCACTTCAGACCAAATCCTACCAGGCTACGAGATTGGATATCTTCACCCAAATCTACAGGATACGAAGCACTTCATATTACCGTAATGGGACCTAAAGGACGTTGGGTAGAAGTCCAGATTAGAAGTGAACGAATGAACGAGATCGCCGAAAAAGGTTACGCGGCGCATTATAAATATAAACAGGGAAGTCAGAAGGAAGAACGAGGATTTGAAGAATGGGTGACCCGTTTACAGGAAGCCCTGGAAAGTGCCGATGTAAACGCCGTAGACTTTGTAGAACAATTCAAACTGAACCTTTATTCGAAAGAGATTTTTGTATTTACCCCTCAGGGAGATCTTAAGTCACTTCCAAAGGCGTCGACTCCGCTGGACTTTGCCTTTAGCATACATACCGAAATAGGATTGCATACCCGTGGAGCCCGCGTAAATAACAAATTAGTTCCTCTTAGCCATGAATTAAAAAGCGGTGACCAGGTAGAAATCATCACTTCAGACAATGCCAAACCAAATATCAACTGGCTTGATTATGCAACCACAGCCAGAGCCCGGGCAAAGATAAAATCATCTCTGAAAGATGAGAAAAAAGAGATTGCCGAAGACGGAAAGGCGGTTCTTGCCAGAAAACTGAAAGCGCAGAAAATTCAATTCAACGAAAAATCTATCAATGAACTGGTGGTTTTCTTTAATCTAAAAACCAGCCTGGACCTATTCTACAGAGTTGGGATTGGCAAGATAGACAACCAGATGCTGAAGGAATTTGCCTCCTCAAGAAGTAATGCTTTTGTTAGTTATTTTAAAAATAAGATCAAAAAGCCACAGGTTTCTACAGATATTAATAAAGAAGAGATCACGTCTAAATATGACCAGCTTGTTTTTGGAAAAGAAGAAGAGAAACTGGAATATAAACTGTCTAACTGCTGTAATCCAATCCCTGGTGACAACGTTTTTGGATTTATCTCTGTGAACGATGGTATTAAGGTGCATAAAAAGGATTGTCCCAACGCTCTGCAGCTTCAGAGTAATTACGCCTACAGGATCATCCAGGCAAAATGGATAGACAGTTCGCAACAGGATTTCAGGGCGGTGATTAAACTTCAGGGAATCGATAATATGGGACTTGTTAGTGAAATCACTCAGGAAATCTCCAGTAACATGCACGTGAACATGAAAAACCTGAATTTTGATAGTTCAGATGGAATATTCAGCGGGCGCATTACATTGGTAGTAAAAAATAATAATATCCTGAATACCATCATTCAAAGGCTCAAAAAAATTAACGGGATAGACAAGGTAAGCCGTGAATAAACTTTTACCTTTGCAAAGCAAATTATGAGCAAAAAAGTCGTAAATAAAAACGATCAGGCGGTCGTTAAAAATGTTTTCACCAAATATCTTGAGGATAAAGGACACCGGAAAACCCCGGAACGTTTTGCCATTCTGCAGGAAATTTATAATTCAGACGATCATTTTGATATTGAGTCTCTCTACATCAAAATGAAGAATAAAAAATACCGTGTAAGCCGCGCAACTTTATATAATACTATCGAGTTGTTACTGGAATGCGGATTGGTTAGAAAGCATCAGTTTGGACAGAACCAGGCACAATATGAAAAATCATATTTTGACCGTCAGCACGATCATATCATACTTACCGATACCGGTGAAGTTATAGAGTTCTGCGATCCCAGAATCCAAAGTATCAAACAAACTATTGAAGAGGTTTTTGATATTGAGATCAAAAAGCATTCTTTATACTTTTACGGAAATAAAAAATCAACCAATTAAGATTATAATTTCATGGCAGTAGATTTACTACTAGGTCTCCAGTGGGGTGATGAAGGAAAAGGAAAAATCGTTGATGTTCTCACCTCCAAATACGATATTATTGCCCGTTTTCAGGGGGGTCCAAACGCTGGTCATACCCTAGAGTTTGACGGACAAAAACATGTACTACATACTATCCCATCTGGAATTTTTCACGATAATAGTAAAAATCTGGTAGGTAATGGTGTGGTTATAGATCCTGTTATCTTTAAAAGAGAACTGGACAATCTTGAAAAGCATAAAATCGACTATAAGAG
>CAWGSM010000002.1:0-26703 GCA_963825045.1 uncultured Flavobacteriaceae bacterium
TTCGGAAATACTTGGTATCCAGCCCCATTAACTGAAACCTCGTGCAGTAGCGTGTTACCCTATTGCTATTCCATTTTAAAAGCTATCAATTTAAAAACTGCCCTACTCGGTTTATTTTCCTTGAATTCTAAATTAACAGTATAAATATATTATATCGAAAGAATAGGATTTACACAGCTGAAAATGCTAATTAGTTTTTTTAATTAGTAATTCTGTAATAGTTTTATTGATTTCTTCTTCACTAACTGATTCCCAATTTATTTTAAATGCAATATTTTGCTGCCCTCTGGCATATTCTGGAGTTTGATCGTAATAATCCAGCATCTGCTTTACAAATTGCCGCTCATCTTTTTCCTGTAAAGCTCCAAGTGCAGCATTGAAATGAAAATCTTCAAATTGATCGCGCAGGGAAAAAAGCGCTTTATACAAATCACTAATATGGACTTTGCGATACACCTGCACTAACTCATTAATTCTGGCCTCCCGACTTCTTTCGATCAAAATCTTTGGAGCGGTAATTTGTTCGGTATATATAAAATCCGGGATTTTTAAAGACCCCAGATTTCTTCCTTTCCATTCGGTTAAAACAGGAGCCTCCAGATCGAAGAAAGAGCATTTCAGGAGAATAATTTGTACAAATTCTTTTTGAGTAAGCTGGTTTTTGCTTCGTTGGCGGAAACCGAAAGCAGAACCATTATGACCGGCTAATTTTTCCAGATCAAGAATCTGAAAATTATCCTGATTTAAACTTCTCAGCAGCCTGGTTTTACCGCAGCCGGTCTTCCCCGTAAGTACAACTAAATTAAGATTTTCCATAAATAAAAAAGAGAGGCAAAAACCTCTCATAAAATTCAGTAATAAAAAAACATACTCAACAACAATTTCACTAACATGGGCAAATCAAGAAGAAGAAACTTGAACATACCGAACACATTGCCGGATGGAACAAGCTATACCCTAAATGATTACCATGACACAAGAGTTTCTATTTGATGTTTTTCTGATCGGTACACTACGTTAGACTCAAATTCTACGGTTTCAAACTTTATTCGCGACCTTACTAATTTTTTAATGCTTTAATTTACGTATTATCTATATGACCTCCAATATTTTAAATCACATTTTCCTTGTTCTTTTTCAATAATTTCATCTGGTCGAATAACAATCCACTACTGCCTTCCCCTCTACCCAGTTCTTTGGCATACCCATACCAGTTAATGATCTCGCCATTAAACCACCTAGACCTTTGCAATTTTCCGTAGATCTTCGCTCCGGAACGAGGCACTTCTTCTTCATTTAAAAACGACGGTTGCAATTGTTTATTGGCATCTATAAACAGGTAAGCCTCTAATTCATTAACCGGTTTGTTTTCAAACCCGAATCGCAATAATTCAGTTCGCGGCCGAATCGCGAGATACTTTCCATCTAACTTTCTGGGCATACTGGCCCGTTGCAACTGCATGGACCTGTTATTGGAATCGTTATGAGATGGGATAAAAGGAATCCAGTTTTCTGGTACTTCATTTGCCAGTATATATTTAAGCAGGGCTTCCGGTACGGCCTCAAGAGGTGGTTCTTCTTCTCCATGAAGCATCCTCTTTTTTTCATTTCCTAAAGTATGCCCGTCTATTCCCCTGCTCAAAAGATCATTAACGATAGTTTCGATGCCCCAAACCATATTGGCCATTTCATCACGAAGCATCAGCACTTCTTCTATAGATTCGCTTTCATGAATTTTTGGCAAAGCCGGCGGTAAAAACAATCTAGTATCACATGCTTCCTGCTGTGTGGCGGTTTGTTTTTTAACCGAAAGATTGAAAAGCCCCCAGCTGGTCCAGTCATCGGTTTGGCCCTGCGCTGCAGCTTCCACAAATGTTTTTTGACCAAAAACATCAGTTACCATGAGGCCGTTTACTTTGCTTAAACTTCCTACCGGTAAAGTGTACGGCACAACAAACCAGTCATTGCCGTAGATAAGGGCGTACTCCGCGGTAACCGATTTGGCTATATCAGTGGTTTCTGCGGAAATATTTCCCAGGTCCACTTTTCCATCTTCAAATTCCCACCACCTGTTATTCGGCATTCCCGCGAAACGCGCTTCCGTGGGAATGAAGCTAAAGGTTTCGGTTTTTACCTCGCCTTCATTAAGCGTACCGGAAAACAGTTCTGCAAAACGAGAAGATTTTTTTTCAATGTCGAAAGAATACCAATCCAGCGATCCAGAAGCAAATTCATCGGCTACCAGAAGACTCGCAGTACCGCTTTTTTCCGGTAAGGAACAGGCGAAATGGTATTCCAGTTTTTGGTTTATCCAGGAAGAATGTTGATCCTTAGGCGTCCTGTCAAAACTTTTTTCGAACCAGCTGATGTATTTGGTAATTATTGCAGCTAAGTGGGAATTATGATCGGGATGTCTACTAATAGCAATCAGCGTTCCATTGATATTATTCTTTAAATTATCATAAAGCTTTAAACCATCTACGGATTTCCCCGTAAAAACAGCCATAAACTGCTGTAGTCGCAAATTAGCCAGTAAATTAGCTTTTTGCACCTTGACTTCGGGGGAATCAGATTCCTCTATCTCCACTTTCTGAACAGGATATAATTCCAGGAGCCTGTTGCGGTATTCATGTTGCTGGTAATGAGGTTTCCCATCCAACGTTTTATGCAGCAACTTCAAAAAATAGTCTCCCGACTGCACTCTGCCCTTGAAGCCGGGTTCAAAAGGCATGGATTCCACTATTTTCTCTAAAGGGACTTCTGGATTGAACGCTGCAATTTCTGCGTCCTTATTTCCAGGCTGAAATTTTTTAATACGGGTATGTTCGATCTGAATTTTAGCAAAAATTGCCGAACCGGTGTCCTCGCCTTTAAATTCTCCAAACTGCCACTGCCTGCTTAACATCCATAAAGGATCATGGACTTCAGCTTTTATAGCCTGGTCAAATTCTTTCTTTCTGGGTCTTGGTTCCAGTCGGTTCCAGGCTCGAAAAGGTTCACATGTTACACTTTGATATCTTGTTCCCATAATCTAGTCTTCTTCTTTTGGTAAATTAGACTCATAATCCAGGACTACCTGTACGCCCAGTAAATTTCTTTCCACCACATCCTCATCGGTTTCAAAAATAGAACTCACTTGCGGAGGAACCACTTCTGAAATAACTGCTGGTAAAACCTGGCCCAACATACTCTGTTCCAGTTGATCTGGTTCTACGGTTCGGTTTTTAGCCAGTTCAAGTGTATCCATCAACGTATAAACAAGATCATCCCATTCCCATTTACTGCTAGCAGTAACCGGTTTTGGGCTTACGGCCAAAAGAATGCTTTGAGGAGGAGTAGCATCTGGCTGGTCGTATTGAAAGGCCACACCCGTAGTCTCTTTAGCATTCGGAATAATTTCTACCCATTCATCGATCAATAAACCGCACTGCTTCTCCTGTTCAGTCGCCGCCTGCACGTTCATAAGTATTAAGGATAATCGATCTTCTTTGGTTTCAAAAGCTTCCGGAAATGGCATTCCCAGCCAATGATCTCCTTCAAAGTACGGAAATTGGACTGGTTGTAGATCAAGCTCATTATTGGGATGCATTTTCAGCATCTCAACAGAATATAATTTTGCCCGAACATTGGCGATGCTCTGGAGCCATTCTTCCATAGGAAAATCGCCATTATGAGTTCTAATGAGGGATTCTGACTGAGATAAATTCACTTGATTTTTTATATCATTTTTTACCGTGTTTGAATAAACCGGCATAAATGGAAAATTTTCGCCAAGAATCTTTTTCACTACTTTTATAAGCTCCTGGGCTTTTTGATAGCTTGAAGAAGCTAAAGCTGCCCTTTGTTTGATTTCATTTGCTTCCTGATGTCTTTTGTCCAAGAGATCGATCACTTTTTGCAGTCGGTCGAGTATCACTTTGGAAGCTTCCTCATCCTGCTCACCTTTTAAATCGGCCATTAAATTAGTTATACCATAGGTCATGGCATTTACAAGATGCTGCTGCGCGGTATTGAATGAAGTAGTGCTAACCAAAGACGGATTAGTGGATATAAAGGTTTTCACCAGATCTATAAATTGCTTGAGTTCACCGTGAATTTGATTGATGCGTGTTTGCAAATCCTCCAGGTTGTAATTCTCAGGGTTATCCACATCGGGATTTTCCTGAGGAATATGCATATCTGAGAAACCAACCGGTCGGGCATCATGAATGATGGATTTAAGCTGCGCAAGCAACCAGTCCAGTTCATAAAAGCTCTTGGCTTCTGCTGGCCAGGAATTATTTCTCGCAGTAAAATTTATTTGTAAAGTAACTTCAGCATTCAGATGTTCTCTTTTTCGAAGGGTATGGTTTATCATATCCAAGAGATCTGCATTGCCGCTTTCGGTATTACTGCTTAGGAGGAATAGGAGGTCAATGGCCTGAAGTGGTAATTCATGTAGTTGAACGCTATAAACGTCTTGGGTAGCGGGATTAATTACCTGGCAATGATAATCCTGCGGATTTCCAATTCTTGCTGCCAGCCAGTGATTCAAAGCTGGTTCAGTTTTGGCTCTCGCCGTTAAAGCCATATCCCAGTTGGAAGGTTTTCCGTTAGCGTCCTCAAAATTCAGGATGACCTTATGAGTCACTACCCTGCCGGTCCTGGGGGTATCTACAATTTGCGGGGCAGGTAAAATTTTCCCGTCTCCCAAAGCGGAAAGCATCGCCGCCGCCCGAACATGATTCCCATTTACAATCTGGTAAACGCTTTCAGATATGGCCAAATCTCCTAAGGCATCAAAAGCATCAGCCATTTCATCGATTTCTTTAATCAGTGCTCTTAATTCTTTTTTACGCTCAGCCTTTGTATCACTTCCATGTTTATTTACAAAATCTTTTAGCCATGCCGGGCATTTTGCAAATTCATCCTGCGATAGGTAGTCATAAAGGCTTTCCTGGGAAGCATCAGGCTGATTTTCGATTTCTTCGGTGATGGATTCCAGTAAATCCAGCCCATGAACTACGTTAGAAGTGGTTTGATTGGCTTCTTCAGTGGAGACTTCAATAGGCACAATGAGTGGAAATTTTCTACGAAGCGGATAAATAAATTTATCCATTTCTGCTTCATTATATCGTTCATGCAATCCTTTTTCGAACTGATATCCCAAAATAGAGGCGAGATCCAAGCCGTTTCGTAGGCCGCTAATAAGTTGCAGCGCCTTTCTAACTCTGGCCGAGGATAGATTTACCGCCATGCGGTTGGTAAGGTCACCCTCTGCATCATCATTTGCCAAATAACCGCTTCGCAAAATTGCGGCGGATATGGCGTGATTGATGGAAGGAGCATGAATATAGCCCTCATTATCTTCATCGGTATAAACCGATTCATCCTGGGTTGTAAAGCCTTCAGGCAAACTGGTCACTTCTTTTCGAATTCCTCCCGGACGTAAATTTTCGACCCAGGCATAAGCTCCCAGAAACAATCCGTCTTTCTGAACCGCTCTGGACTCTTCTAACCTTCGATTAGCCAGACCAGATATCCATGCATCCAGGCGATAAGAAGTTACATCGAGATGTTCTGCCATTAATTTTTCTAGATCTTCGGTTGCAATATCCGCCAAATGGCCCATGGCTTCTTTAATTTCTTTTGTCCGGTTTATTAAGTCATTATGGCCCAAATTCCCACTATAGCTACTTCTTAAAGAATTCCAGTCATGAATATAATCTGAAATCGATTCGTTTCTTTGATTTTTGGTAAGGTGTTTATATAGAGGCTTTTCATCTATATCATTATAATTGAAATAAAATCCATCATTGATATCCTCCATTCTTTTAAGAGTGTGAGTCCATTTTGTACGGAATTGATGCAAATTCCTGGAGAGATACGACTCTTTTGAACCTAGTAATCTTCGGAAGGGTTCCTTAAAGAAATCATCTTTTTGGAGAATATTCATCGCTGCTTCACGGTAAGACAACAGCATGGATTGTCTTAGCAATAAAAATAAAATTGAAGGAGAAGGCTGCTCATCCGCGGTTCCTGATCCAAAAATATCTTTAACATTATTATCATTAAACAGATCGTGATAAACATGTTTGGAAGGATCTAGAAGCCACTGTATATAATTCTTTGAATTTCCTACTGTAGGTAAGGGTTCATTATTGATTTCTTCATTTACCCAATTACCGGCAACCAGGGAATGCCTGTTTAAATAGCGGTAAGTAAATATTCGCGAACCCGTAACCTGATCTTTAATTCTTGCATTTTGTCTGGTGATCTGCTTCCAGAAATCTGCTGAAGGATCGGTTTGATCATCCCATTCAAAAGATGGCAAAAAATATCCATTCTGGAATAACTCATAGAAATTCATAATTATGGATTGCGGACTATAGATAAGCTCTTCATCATCCGTAAAATTCACACCCACCCCGGCAAGGTCCTCCGCAGTTCGATCGTTTATATTAACACCGTAACGGAAATAAAATTCCGTGGAGGTAGCATTCAATCCCAGCATATTCATGAAGGCTGCCTGGGGGTCTTCCTCTTTTTCAATATTACCGGCATGTTTTACCTCGGTTTTTCTTAAACCGGTCCAGATTTCATTTCCTTTCTGCAACAATTTTTTTAAACGGGCATCATAACGGAACTGTAAGATCTTCTGAACCGTATTATTATTTGGTTTGCGAAGCTGGGGTTCAGTTAAAGTAGGCGGCTTATTTTCAGAAAAAGTATCGCTAAAGCTTATCCTATTGTAACTGGTTACAGGCAAAATTCCGTACGGCTGACTACCAATTCGTATGGAGGGCAGATAACCGCGAGCAATAACATTCCGGGTGAAAAACTGGTAGGTACGCTCAATATTGTCATACGTAAAAACCTTGTCCCACATATCTTCCATATATACGCCCATAGTGGAATGCCAGAGTGATTTGTGCATGGCGCGCGCATTTCCTATTTGAGTGAGACCACTGTTTTTTATATGCTGAAAGTGTTCAAAAGAAATGCCTAACATTTTGGAAAGATGTTCCCCGTCACTAATATTGAAACTAGTTGAAATTGCTGAAGGAGTGAATTGTGGTGCTTCCATCTCAAGGGTAAAAGCATCATCGGCATCAGTTTCCTGCTCGCTGTATTCGGTTTTAGCATCTTCGGTATTATTGGTAGGCGTGCCAATTTTTAAGAATTCCATGCCCGTAGCCGCATAATGATGGTTTTCGATCATATTTTCCAGTTCCTGGGAATCTTTTGATGCGGTTTGATCATTAAGCCCAAGCACAAACAATTCGTCAAATCCACTTTGCGCCTGTTCCGAAGAGAGGGGTATAATCATACCCATTCCATTCTTAACGGCTTCATCAAAATCAACCATCCAGCGCATGCCTTCTTCTACCTTAAGATTTCCCTGCTCATCAAATTGAAAAGGATTATTATTTTCATCATCAAACTCGAAAGTTTCCGGGTCCATTCCAAGCTGTAATTCTTCAGGTAAGGGATTGCCGCAGTGAATCACTTCAAAGTGATTCTTATTCCGTCCAATGGCCACGAATTGTTTAGGCAGCAAAGTGGTATGAGGTGCTTTGGTCCAGGATTCTGCCTTAGGCTGAAGCACCCTTGTGTTCGGGTAGAGATATGGATCTAAAATATGCTCCAGGAACTGATCGGTCCTTAGAGTTTTAATTTTGCTAAATGATGCATGAAGATCTTCGAAAGTCTGAAGCACCTTTTGAATTTTTTCCACAATAGCCTGGTCACCATTAGAAGCCACATGATTATTTACAATTTCAATAATGACCTTAAATTTAGCATGAACACGCTGCTGAATGCCTACCGATTTTTCGAGAAAATAAATGAGTTGCGGCTTTTCTTTTAAATCCTTAAAAATCAGTAAAGCCTTATCCATCTGGTCCTGAATGGTGGAAAAATTAATTTGATTGTCCAGCTCTGTCAGCTTCATGCCGGCATTCACCTTCTCTAATTCCTTAGGGATAGTTTCAAGCAAATCGTTACTTTGTACCATCGCTTTTGAAGGGTTCTCCTGAGACACATGCCTGTTTTTCCAACTTTTCAAGTCTCCTACAGTCTTAACGATCCAGGCCGCACGGTTGTTGCCATAGGTCGCGGTAAGACTTCTCCACGCGCCCTTCACCAATTCCCGGTCATTATTTACAGCCCATACAATCTTCCAATAGCGCTTGGCACTATCGATCTCCCCTTCGGTCATCGCTTTTTCGTGAGTATGTACAAAAAGATCATCAGGATAAATCCTTACCCACAGTTCATCTTTGAGTTTTTTAGGTATAATAAATTGAATCCCTGCTTTTTCGCCGGCCACCATGATCTGATTTTCCAGATTCCCAATGGCCTCTGCAATTTTTTCGGTTTTACTCTGAAAATCACGCTTTAATTGAGCCGATTTATAATCATTTTGCTGTGCCTTTCTCTGAAGACTACTGAAATTAGATTTTACCAGTTTGAGTTCCGTTTCGGTAAACTGATAACCTTTTCTTATCGCAACTTCCGCATCGTGTAGCGATTCTTCCAGTTTTTTTAACTGACTTACACCAACGGAAATATTTTGACCTAATTCCTGCTCCAATTTCTGTAAACCACCTGAAATGAATCTTGCATTTTCTTGTGCATCCTTTAGTTTTTTGCGATCGGTAATTTTGATTTCTGAAGGATTGGTTTTGGTGATTTCAGCCATTGAATTCAAAACTGAACTGGTAATACGCACTCCAAATTTTTGGCTATTATTGGCCCCTCTGATTCTCTGAAGCTTCCGTTCAAAATTGGTCCGCTGTGTTTCCACTTCAGAGAGGATCTTCGAAATTTGCCCTTTTTGAGATTCATTTCCGCCTATAGCCTTTTTCTCAAGTTTTTCCAGATTGCTGATCTTTCCTTTTAAATGCTTCCGGAATTTTTTTATATCCCCGTATGAAGTATTGTTTATTTTGGCAAGTTTGATAAAGGCTTTTTTTGTGGCGAGACTTTGCACGAGAACTTTATTGGCATCAACCACATCTAACTTTTTCATTTCGTCCAAATGAGCGATTCCCTTTACCTCAAAATCTTCTAATCGTTTTAAATATTCATGCTGGATTAAACTGGAATGCGCATCTACAAAACTTGTCCAACTGTTATCGCTATGCAAACTGCGAATTTTGGCTCCTAGGTTGACTAAATGAGAACGGATGTGCTGGTGCAGTTTTTTAGTTTTTTCCACAAGATTATCTTCCACATGTAGAATGGATTGTACTTTTGCGGTAGCATTCTCATAAAAATTTCGAGTTTCTTCTATACGGCCGGCAACCAGTTCATAAAGTTGTTTTTTCTTTTTTTTGCTGGTAAACGGAGTTTTCCCACTGCTGAAAATAGCCAGACCTTCTTCAATCCCCTTCATCTCTTTCAGAAAAGTTTGGAGATCGGCTGTTTTTGTAGGTGCCGTTGCATCCAAGGTTTTGAGTGAACTTGATAAATCGAGCAGGCCTTTTTGCATCGTGATGCTGTTTGGTCGATTCAGGGATATGGAAAATTTTCGAACTTCTGTATGTATGGCTGCTTCGGCTTCCTGGATCCAGGTTTTCTGCTCTTTGGTGATGGTATCAATTTTACTTACGCTCTGGCTTACTTTTTCAATGTCTTGAGTAAAAGATTGTACCAGTCTTTTTTGAGTCAGCCCATCCAGCCTTTTTTGATGTTCCAGAAGGCCTATTTCAATTTCATGAAGTTCTTCCAGTATTTCTCCTACAAGATGAGAACCTGTAAAAGTTTTATCTGCCCTTTCCACCTTCATAAACCGGGTTTCGATTCGAACAGGTAACAAGAGAATAGGGGTTTTACTGTCTTTAGAACCTACATAATTCCTAACCTCATTGATTTCCGGATCGGTATATTTAGCCTTTATTTCCATAGTCCTGTTTTAGTCTTCCGGTAACATTTCCTGGGCGTGACGTGCAAAAATCACCGGATTTTGATATAAAATGTGCGCCAGATCTGCACTATTATCACCCCAAACGGGTTCGTTATCTCCGGGAGTGGTTATCGAAATATCACCAGAGAAGTTGATTTGATAGTTATTTAAATCTTCCTTATTATTTACCAGATGCTCCCAGGATAGATCATTCCAGGATTCCGGGTTTTCTCCAGGCATGCCGGGATTACCCAGATCATCCGCAAAATCATCCAAGCCAAATTTAATTTCGCCTGGCCGTTCCTTAAAAACAAAGAACCACCCTGGATTCATTCCTGAAGTTATTACATTAGAAGTAGCTCGTTCTCCCCGTGCCTCTTCGAGGCTTAATGGAAAACCAAATAGATAGACATCGGGATTAAGCCTGGCACTAAATGCAGGAAATTTAGTGTTGGTTTCGGTAATTTCTGATGGTAATATCCGTTCTTTAGTAGTATCTGAAGAGTCATATTCAGCTTTTTGAGCATACACCAGTGTATTCGGAAATTTCAATAGCAATTGTCCGCGTACCACCAGAACGAGGTATCCTCCTGAAGGATTAAAAACAGCATGTGTTCCTAATTTCCCATTCCAGGTATGCATTTGCCGTATATCGTAGGTCTTCTCCTTGTCATCTTCAAAAATATTATCCTCTACATCCCAGAATTGTCTAAAGTAGGATCCCATCCTATCTGTAGGAAATTCGCGCCATAATAATTCCCGCGCCATTTCATGATTCAGACCATTTAAATAGGACTCAATAAATTTTTGATTGGTTTGTAGAATCGTAATTGAATCCTGCTTAAGACTTTCAATATTGGGAAGAATAAAATCCTGTGAAATTTTACTGACTTCCTCGTACATGGCCTCGTCATATTTTGGATGGGCCATAATTGGCTTAATTTTCTTTTCAGTACCCCGGAAAATCGAAATTCTGCTGCGCAATTTCCTGTCCAGGGTAAACTCAGGGCGCAATCTGAATTTTATGGAATCATAAAGATTTAAAATATTACCTATCGCTGGTTTTTGCAACTTATCTACCGTGAAGAAATTAGTTTGTTCAGTTTTGGCAAACAACCCGGCAACGCCTTCGCCAAAAGTTTCCATATCCTGAATGGTGGTGCTCTTACTTTCCCACTCTTTTTCACCTGCGGCCACGCTTCGGGAAATGGTTACATTCGCATACACTTTACTGGTTGGCAGGTCATCTTTTTCTATTTCCCCATCAGAACCGTAAATTTTCACAAAGGTATTTTCATTCATTTTAACTGAAATCTCACCCTGTGCATTCCTTGAATAAGATGCCGCCTGCAGGGCATTGACCCCTTCCCTGGCCAGATCCTTAGCTTCATTTCCGGCCTCGTAATCATCAACTACTTCCAGTAATGGATCTTTCGAAAAAGAGCTCAGGGACTTGGAATTAAGCGCCACAAAAATGATATCCTTGGCTACATAGTATTTGCTGGTTGTATAAGTTGATTTTAAAGTATTTATAGCCTGATTCATCTGGCTGAAAGATATTGCTGAGTTGGGCTGGTCTTTATCTTTTGCCGCTGTTATAGGATTTTCCACCTTATTAAAATTCGTTATTAGATGCTTCTGAAGGGTATCGTGGTCCACCGTCAGCGCTATCATATTAATCTTTTTATTCAGCTTTTTTCCTGGCCTGGTTAACCGTCTAAAAGCAGCCGATTTTGCGGAAAATGGCACCTTGCTCTCTTTAAAAATTGTATTGACCGTTTGTGTATGCTCCGGATTCAAAAGTCGGGCATGGGTTGCCCGGGTGATCATGGTAAAATCACTTCCACCCGCATTTTTGAGGTGTTTCTTGAAAATAGAAGCACTTATTTTTTTAGCGGTTTCCGTTTCAATAATTTTCTGATTGGCTTCTTTGATATCCCCAACCTGTTGCCAGGCGCGATGCATCAGTTTTTCCTGTAATTTCTGAATGGTTTGTGTGCCCAGACCAGCCACACCACGCCAACGTGGATCCAAATTCAACTCTTCCACCCATTTCGCATTTTCGGGTTCCCCCAATCGCTCCAGTAGAGCGTGCCATCTTCCATATATTGGTGGCGTGATAATAGGGTCATCGATCATAGGTTCCTTATTAAAAGGATTTTTCTCATCACTAATATCAGAGTCTATATCTGCGAGATTCGTAGAAAGATTGAGAATTTCCTTCAATTCCTCCTGAAAATCCCCATCGCCAGTTCCTTCAGGAAAAACCTGTGATTCAAAATCGGGTGGTTTTAGTGCGCCTTCCACTCCAAGGGTTGCAGTGTTTGCCACTTCCCGAAGTGAAAATCCCGGATCCTGAATATCCATGGGCAACGAACCTGATTCCGGTTTGATGATTACGGGCTTCAAAATGGAAACAAGGGTTTCAAAATCTCCCAATTCCCCAGTAGCAAATTCCCATTGATAATAAAACGGAAATGTATTTTTTCGCGTATTACTGGTAGAATTTGAATTTCCGTTAGTTTTCCAGGATGGTTCCTGAGCCGGAATGCCCAGAGTACTTTCTTTAAGTCCTGCCAGACGACCCGTTTCGAATGCCGGCACCAGAAATGCCTGATATGCCGTAGATTTTTGTAATTTCCTAGGAGAAATAATTCTGGAAAGACCGCTATCCGGATCTGATTTTAGTTCGGCATTCACTTCATTTTCCAGAGTATTTCCGGAAGTACTGTCTAATTGGTTATTTAAGTGTACATGTGCCCAAGCCCAGATATCCTTGTGATTTCCCAATGCATTCATTGCTTCCTCCTTAATGGTAAAACTGGAAAGCCCCTCTTTATTGGGATTCAGCTGAAATTCTTCTTTTTTTAGCACCAACAGCACTATCCATGGGCGTAATTTTTTGGTATTTGCACCAGAAGTTGCGGCTCGTGCCGGAGTATATCTCCATGGAAAATCTTCCTCAAAAAATTCGATATACGGCAATAAATTAGGTTCAAAATTTCGCACATTTCTATTGGGTTCTGTTCGAATAATCGCCCTATTCTGAATACCTTCAATATCACCCGGACCATACAGATCGATTTTTTTTATTATACTCGTTTGGTTTTCCTGTTCACTTTCCTTGGCGCGATCCTTAAGGATAACCTCAACATCCACTCGCGCACGTTCTATAGAACTGCCGCTACTCGAACCCAAAGTATCCTTTTCGCTGATGCGCGAAGCAACCCCCTGCCTCAGCCAGGGAATAAATGCGTAATGTGCTAGTTTTTCAGGCATATTTTAATTTTTAGGGTACTAGTTCGAATTCGTTTACCACCTGAATTTTTTCCTTCAGAGATGGATTGTTCCTTATGGCTTTTTTCAACTGGTCGTCAGCTTCAGCCTTAGTTCCTCCACTAAAATCGATCGCGTCGAAAGAGCTTAAATCGGCAACATTGGTGATTACAAATTTTTCAGGTTGTAGGTTAACCGCTTTTTCATTTCTGAAATTTTGCTTTTTGAGATCACGGGATAACTCAGATTTCCCAACAGCGCCACCTTTTGTCATTTTTCTAAAAAGCGATTGCCTATCAACCAGAATATCTTTCCGAAGCGGATTATACAGTGCATAAGGCTGTTCAGACTTCCGGTTATAGTCTGAAACCCGCACCTCATAATTCACGATTCGGTTGATCCCGTAATTGAGATGCAAACTTTCAGTAGCGGTAATTTTTGCACCACTTACTTCATCTTTATAGGAAGGTGCGGTGAGTTTATCATTATCCTCCATTTCTTTAAACTCGGCCGGTGCAAATCCGTCCTTAACGTCTTCGAAAGAACTGTCTATTCCGTCAATATTGATGCTCCTTATAAAAGCACTTTTAATATCGACTGGCGTATAATTTCCAAATTTGGAAATTTCCATACCAAGCGGCATAATGGTTTGCCTGATAGTAAGTGTGCCTACGGCATGCATGAGAATCTGTCCTTCCTCCAATTCGATCTTTTTCATGCTGGTTAGCAAAAATTTGTTTGACGGAAGATCCCCAACCCAATTTCTTGGCTGTTCCAGTGCCTCCAGTAATTTTGGAAGAATGGGAATTCCCGGCAAAATATCTTCCCGACGTTCGCCCCAGGTTTTGCTGAATTTGACACTGATCTTGATAAATAAAATTTTGAAAGAAGCGGTACCATTGGCTATCCATGGAGTTGGACCCTGCAATTCGAAAGCAAGCTGAATGGCAAAAAGAACCGTACTTCCAAGTTTCACTTCCACACCTGCACGTATTCCAGCGATAAAACGGAAAGGCGAGAACTGGAACAGTACGTCAAATCCGAAATATCCAATGACTTTAAATTTGGAAATCTTGAAATAGAAATCGATTTGCGCTCCAAACTGAACCGTGTTGGACGTAATCGCAAAATAAGTGGTAAGTGTAAGGCTGGGATTTCCGCTTAAAATATTCAAAGTGAGCCTGGTCATATTGGCCACTTTCAGAAAAGCCGGCGGCGAATAAGCCGGATGGAATCCGCCTACGGAAAGCAAAAATTCTTTTTGTTTACCCCAAAAGATTCGCAGCGCCATATCGCCTTCCAGAGTAAAGGTAAGAATTTTGGAACCAAACAGGCTGGCATCGAACATGAGGTACCCTTCATCAAAATCGATAACACCAATAAAGTTTACCTGTATCCTGATGATCGCTTCATCCTCGGTGGGTAATACCAGTTTAATCACTCCCAAAATGGCTAATCTTACTGGACTTTTAAATTCGATGGCTATTCCAAATTCAACACTTAGTAAGGTGGGAACACCCCAGGTAAGCTTGGCCATTAAGCCTATAATAAACTGATCCCTTTGTGGCGGAAAGAATTCCCGAAGATCGGTAATAATCCGCTGAATATTAGCGACAACATCAGTAGGGAATAAAATATGATCAACGGAACCCTGCTTCACGCCCGCTCTTAAGGCATCGGTATTCACAGTTCGGTTAATACCTATCATTCCTCCAAGTCCGCTAAGGAAAAAGCCCATTCCCAATGCAATTCCTGGGCTGAATTCAACACTTATCAATAGCAGTAATGAAAATCCTTTGGAACCATCAGGAAAGCGCGTGGTAATTAGCGCAATAGCTACCACCGAAATCTTTTCGGCAATGACTAATTCTAATGCCCCCCCATAGCGTTCCTCTTCCTTTTCAAAAAACAGGTATCCACCACCTTTTACAATGGAAGCATCAAGTGATAACCCGATTCCTGTTGGTGGTTTGAAGTCAAAAGCCAAATCTGCGGGCCCCAGATTTCCACCATTTTCAGGAAACGTTAATTTAGATTCTAATCCAAGGCCTTCTACTACCGCTACAAAAGGGCCAAGTTCGAGTTTTAGTCCGGCGGCGGTAGTAAGCCCAAGCCCATCTGCTCCCGGAGCGAAGCCCAGAGTAAGATTATTAATATCTAATGGCCCTAACTGAATATGCGAAGCCACTACAATTTCAAAACTTCCGCTGCCTACAAAATAAAAGCCTTTTACAATGGAATATCCCAGGGTCATGGAAAATGTAGCGGTGATTCCTTCTTCCGGCAGTACGGTTTGCAAAAATCCATCGCCCTCACCACCCCCTATGACAATTTTGAGCGTATCCAAACTATATTCGAATCCAAAATCGGATTTATTTCCATCCTTTAAAGCGGTAATTTTTAGTTCGGTTCCCTTAACCGATAGTCGCGAAGCATTAGCCTCACCAATGATTATATATTCATTGGTTTCATTGTCGCGTGTACGCAAGGCTAATTCAATAAGAAATGTACCGGAATTTTGCGGACTACTAAATATATTTTCTATAAAACTTAAATCGAATGGTGGCCTTATCACTATTCCCAGGCCAGCATCCAGGGTGGAATTCATTGTTAATTCCACCTCAAAAGTTTCATTAAGTTCAAAATCAAAGTTAGCTGCCCCAAAAACATAAGGGAATATTCCAAATCCTTTCTTGAGCCCATCCCTGGCCTGGGCGGGCGTTAAAGAAACACCAAACTGACTTAAGGTATCTGGCCAGGTTCCATTTTGAAAAATTGGAGTTCTTAATTCTTTGAGATTAGCATCGGGATTTTGTAGAGCATTTTGCAGGTTAGCACTTTGTGTATAAATTCCTCCAGGTAATAAGAATGCCCTTACCATATCGTCCAGACGAGAAATAAATTTATCGCTGTTAAAGTCGGTATTCCAGTTGTAAGCCTGCTCAAAAATTTCATGAGGTGCTGAAAAATAATCAGGGACTCTGTCCCATTCGATTACCTGTAGCTTGATAGAAGGTTGAAATTTGGAAGGATCAGCCTCTAACTCGTGCTCATCAAAAAGGGCTATTATCCTTAAAATACTATAGAATCCTGGATGATGGGATTTTGTATAATTTATCAGCAGATAATCAATGAAACGTCGGGGAAGCTGATCCAGTTCTGCATTGGTTGCAAATCCACTAATTGAACTATTTAAATTAGCAACTTCGGTTTCAAAATTCTGGATAGCATTTACCGTAGCTTCTATTTCATTCATTAAACCTTCGATCGCATCTAGTTGATCATCTTCGGTAGTGGCGGCTGCGAAAGTCTCTAGTTTGGTAATTATGGATTGAACTTGCGGTACAATGCTAGGAAGCGGCGCGAAATTCTGTTCGTTTGGTAATTCGTATCCAAGGTCATGAAAAAATGTGGTTACCTTAACCTCGGAATTCATAAACTGCAGCGGCCTGAAAACTTCGCCAACTTCAGTCACAATGGTATGTAGTTCGTTTTCGGCCATTGCTAACTAGGGATTATTCGTTGATGATATTCCGGAAATGGGCAGAGAGGATTAATCAACGAAGGGTCAATTCCCGCGTTAAAATCCGGCAGATTATCTACAGATGGGGTTTGTAGCGCTCGTAGCCCATCTATATTCGTTCCTGATAAATTGCTACCGGCTTGCCAATTTACTTGTAGAGCTAATACAAAATTTTCAATAGATGGGTTCGTCTCCCATTGAGATAGCATAGCACTTTTTACGCCATCTTGTAAGTTGGGGTTATAAATATAGTAGCGATGATCTCCGGTTTTTTGAACTACAAAATGAGCCCCAATTAAAAACAAATATCGAAACTTAGCAATGTCTCCACCGGTTAACTCGTTTCGAATGGCATCAGCAAATTGTTGTAATGGTGCATTTTGAATAATATGTTGGCGAAGTTGGTCTGCCCAAGCCTGTAATTGGGTCTTCGTTAATGCACCTGTATTTGGATTTGTAGCCGGGACAATTCCGCTTGCACCAATAGCAGTTTGTATACTTTGTAAATTTGTAAAGCTATTATCACCTGCTGCCCCTGTAGAACCACTACTCATAGCTTGTATTGCAGCCTCTTCAGTTAACAGGTTGGAGGGAATGATATGTATAACATTATCCTCAATATGTCTTTGTAGTTTATTCGCTAAATCAGTAACAATGGCTATTGTAATTGTAGCCGGTGCTGTATCGGGAACAATACTTTGTGATAAAGCCCCATCTATTGTATTTAATTCTTGATAGATCGATGCTAAGATTGTTGCATTGGGGCTTGAGTCAATCCGTTCAATCTGTGTTTTCAAGCTTAGCATTGACGTTTGTAGAGCTTCGATTTGGTTTACCTGCGCATTAGTAATCAGGTTTGTGCGATTGGTAATATTGAAAATCTCAGCAAGACGATCAATCATATCAGAAAAATCTAAAGTATTGAAATCGATAATTTTACTTGCCCGAATTCCAATATTTGGAATTTTGTTTGCCCAATCATAAGTTGCGAAATAAAATAAAGGGTTATTCAACAATAAAGTCCAAAAGGCAAATTGATTGTCAAGCCCAATTAATGAATTCCATGTTGTAAAACCTGTTTGAATTTCTGATGAGCTTAAGCCTTGTGCACCTGAATTATAACCATTATTAATTTGATTTACAGTATTAAATACTCCTTGCCCCGGAGTATCGAACATTTGCCAAAGATTAGGAGCAGTAACTGTTGGTAAAGTACTCGGGTTTGTGCCAAAAAAAGTGGCTAACGAGGATAAAAATGTAGGATCTTGACCTATCCTACACCCTCGCAAATCAACAAAAGAAGAAGAATTAAATCTTATTTTTACGGTGTTTAGAGTAGTTCTAAAGTTATTATTCAATAAGTCTATAGCCAATTTTGCATCATTAATCCTTTGGTCAGGTATAGTAATTGCTGTTGTTGGTGAAATGCCAAAATCGGTATAGGTTATGCCTAATGCTGCCGAACGCAGTGCGGTTAAGTTTGGTGCTGTGATACTTCCACCTGCTATAATTTGGCTCTCCAATTTATCCAGTAGAAAATCAATAACCTGCCCTAATTTGGTTCTGTTAGTGGAATTCATTGCAGAACCTTGTACTCGAAAAGAATGCTCTCGGGCAGTAATGCCATCTGATAAGGTATAAAAATATCTTTCAATTAAACCAGTAGGATTACCTACTGACTGTAGACCAAATGGGGTAAGAACGGCGGAGTTGTTTGCGCGTAACTGGTTTAGTATTCGTGAGGTGTGGTCATTAAATAACGGAGCTATATTATCATGTATAAATGAGCGAATAAATGCTTCATTGCTTATATTGAAATGCTCAATTAGTCGACTATTGATATGAAGACTGCCTCCTGTAGCAAAAGGTATCTGAATAACTGTGAGTGTAGATGTATTGCTAGCAACACGTGTAGCATGAGCAACCATTCTAACACAGCTTAGAGGGGTGGTTGCTGCGGCCAGCATGGTGATTAACTCTTCTATAGAATTTATTCTGTCAACAGAAAAACCATAATTTTGATGATATTCAACTGCGCCGGTTAAAAACCCGGCAGTACCTACAGTAGATACAAATACCCGATCAGGCACACGTTGTGGGTTACCAGCTTGAGGTGCATGTGTGGGATTTGGTAATGCGGTATAGGTTGTTGTTGAACCGATAGTACTTCCTACAGCAGCCTCAATGTTCAGTAATGGGCCAAATAGTAATAAATGATATGTGCTAGAACCAAATGACATACTTAACTAGTTTGAAAAGGACCTTCTTTAAATTGTGTGATAAATTCAATGCACTTGCTGCGGTCGTCACATAGTTCTTCGAAACTATTGCTTGAGTAAAACTCACTTTTTAATTCATCTAGTAACAGCTTACAGTGTTGAATATTGCTTTTGGGGAATCGCAATACATTAAACAAGTCAATAAGCTTGATAATACTTATTCCTGCCAAGTTATTAGTTAGTGCTACCTCTTGTTCTTTACGCTCCTTTTGATTGTTCGCCATAATCAATTTTGGCAAAACAGTACCCCCGTTGTCAGTAATATACATGGCCATGATGTGCGGACGTAAATTGCACAGGCCAACACCTTTTGCTGCTTGCTCAATAAATTCAGAATTATCCCCGGCATGTAAGGCGTTAGCCAGTCGGTTCAGATTGCGTATTCGAATAGTTTTTGGTATTGACATAATTCCCTGATAGGAAAGTGAAAATAGCAAACGATTGGCCGATGAATTCGGATCTATATTGCGAGCATAGCTACTATCGATATATGCTCTATAATCATTGATAATTTCTCGAGAAATATCCGGGTTAGCCGCTACTGGCGTTGAAGAATCTGTTGCTGTTATCAAGGCCTCTAATTCGGGATTAGGGGCTACCACTTCTTGTTGTAAAGTAATAGTGCTGATTACACCACCTGAATTATTTCTTAGTTCAACCTGTACAGCTAAGCTACCTGTATCTTCGGGGGTATATTCTGCATAACCATTGATTGTGGTTTGGGTGGAACCATTGCCGGCATTATCAAAATTCCACTTATAATCGTGGACATTCCCAGCCTGGCCGGAATCAGTTACAAAAATTACATATTGTTGAAGGCGATTTGTCACAACCGGGGAGCTTAGAAAGCTAATAAGCACAGATTTTCCATCTGAAGCAGGTTGGTTTTGACCGAGATCATCAGCAGTAAGATTAAAAGGTAATGTTGATTCTGTTTTTCTTACCGGCATTTAATAGCTATTTATAAATTCTTAAAGATTCAAATTTTAAAATGTCTGATATGCAATGGAGTTATACTGCCTTTTAGATTTAAAAATCATACTTGCAGATCGAACCGATTCCATTATAGGGTCAACTGTTACCTATTCTCGTAGTGGGGTTGAGAAAACATTACTTAGTGAAGATTTCAAAAAGGAATTTGAAATCAGGATCATATCCAGGTTGTTAAACCTGTAAAAACATAAATATCTGAATTTTAGTCAATTAAATCAATCCCCCAATGAGGGGGTTTTGATATAAATTCACTAAGGATATTGTAAAGGGAAAAGGAAATTTTTAAAATTTCAGTAAGCCGAGCGGTGGAGGAATTTATTCAATGTATTCTATCTTATATTGAAAGAGAACAATTTAATTTTATAAATTCTGTGGCCTACGTGCTACTCTTAATCATAATTTCATCAAAATTCTATTCCAATTTCATAAGTCAATATTAAAAAAACCACGCTGAAAAGCTTTCGTGATTAAATGGGCGGAATTCTTTGCATGAAATTTTTGAATAAGCTTCTTTCGATGAGAAATGACGGTATGATCACTTATAAAGAGTTTTTTGGCAATCTCCGAAGAGGAAAATCCCGACGCAATGAGTTCAAGAATTTGTGTTTCCCTGTTAGAAATATCAGCTTCCACTGGTGGTGTTTGTGATCTGAAAGATATTTTTTTCATAATATACTTGGTTTAGCAGGTAGGTTGAGAATCGAAATTTCACATTTTAAGAATATTCTCCCTATAAGATATTTTAAAATAGTTTTTGCGGATTTTGATCTTCATATAACATCCAACTGTAACCTGAAAAAAATCAATTTTCAAAATAATTCGTAAGTAAGGAGTTTTTTAAATCTGTACGATCTCCGAGATAGGATGAAGATTCGTTAGGCTCTGGTAAATTTCTCTGGATAATAACTTTAAAAAAGGTTAAGTCTAATATAACAAACTGATTTTCAAATAAAAAATTTAGTTTTTTGATCTGAATTCAAAGGTTTTCACCTCCAAACGGAAACTTTAATTAGCCCCAATAGAATTCTATTATTCAATTTCTCTAAACAAGGATCTGCTCGAACAGGTTATATTTGATCTCCTTTAAAGCCAAGTATTATTAAAAAAAGTTAAATTTTGTTAAAGCGAGACCAATCCGGTGACCAATAATTTACGACCACTGGAAAGACCTGTAAACTCAGCATACTTTGAAAAACGGTCGTTCCCTCCGACTCCACAATTTTAAAGCCGTCTTCCTTTATTCATAAAGGTTGACGGCTTTTTAATTTCTATTTTTGTACGATTTATGTACAGTAGATTAATTCAAAACATTATTTATTTTTCAACAATAATGTGCACTGGTTCCAGTTTATAAATTTTTAGCACTTTCCGATTTCATTATTTCAGCTCTTACATTTGAATCCATTAAATTCAAGGCTTTAAGTTTATCTCCAATTTGTTTAATTGCTTTAATTCTCCGGAATACCGTACCAAAAGTCTCAGCGTATTTTACCAAACCTTGAAGCTTTGATAATGCATCTCGTAAATGATGACTGTGAGGATCTAAAATATCAACGGCAATTGAACCATCCTCTTTCTTTGAAAAGAACAAAAAGTCAACAGTGGGATGTAGATGAATTTGCTATAAAAAGCTGGTAATTAATATCTTTAAATTTTCATTCTCAGAATATGATGGAAAACATTAGAATTATTGGAATTAATCACTTGCTGATATTCAAAATTGAAATTACGGTCAAATCTTAATATTTGTCACCCCTAATTTTGTCATCTCTTATCGATGAAATAACTTCACCATCAGATGTATTAAATTTTCTTTTGCTAAAACATTGATAATGTCTCGTATAGCAAGAGATGGTTTGTTTAACATCAAGGTTAATTTTAGGAGGAACTTGTGGATAGTAGGGATGCCCAAAATCCAAATCTGGCTTCGTTGCGCTATAGACCTGGAATATCCATCATTTTTCCATTTTTAGATTTTCCTAAAATCACCACATTCTTATTTTTTTTATATTCTTCAATGGCAAGTAAAAGCTGTTCTTTCGTATCTCTACGAATTTTTACGCCTGAATTCTTGTTCTTATTTCGGACTTCTATATAATATCCATCCCTTAAATCTTTTGGCTTAGTGGAAGGCCTTCCCATAACTGAATTTTGCTGTAAATATAAAAAGCCTTTTCACTATAAACATAAGAAAGGAATAAAATAATATTATGCTTAGATAAGGAGTTTAATTATACCTTATTCTTCGTCACTTTAAAAGTTTTATGTGACTAAAAAAATTTTGACCTCATTATTTGCAATTGAATTGTACTTTCAGAAGATATTACACAGAATTATTTAAATGACTTAAGCTCAAGAATCAGAAATTGGAATGGCCGGTATCTTAATTTTACTGGATACGTATTATTGCTTTTAACAATTAAGAAATGAATATATAGATTAAAATTCTCTTGTTCTCTGAGAGGTAGTAAAGCATGTCAATGTAAATGAGATGTTTTTATTAGCTATACATTTTAAATACCTGTTCAGTACGTGGCTCTTTTTCCGAATAAAAATAGTTATACTTCCTAATTCCAGGTGGAGATCCCGCCAAATATGTCGTGAAAAATATAAAACAATAAATTTTCAGTCCAGATCCTATTAATTGCTTTAAAAGAAGTTATATTATTCACACTCTTAGGCTTAAACCACCTGCATTAAGCAAATTTAATTTCTATACTCACTCTGAGCATAGGAAGCCACTATCGTGCTACTAGGTGATTTCCTGTTATTAGGAAAATCAAAGAAGTAAATTCCATTAGGTAAGCCATTCGAAAAGGAGATTTTTACCCATCCCACACTATCGCCTCCAAAACCAGTATATCGATAATCGGCCTTTAAAGCCACAGGCCTTCCCTGATCATCAGAAGATATTACACTTACATTACTAATACTTCCACGTTTATAGCGATTGAAGGCTCAGGTTATTGCCTGATCGGTTACCAGGTCATCGATAAGTCGTGTAAAATCCTGGGGGCCTGTTGGACCTCCGCTTTTTTTCATTGTAACATATTTGCTCTCGCCTTTCATCCGAATTGGAGAATTGTTTAATGCAAAAGCTTTCAGATTCTCTTCAAACCTTATTAAACCAGGACTATCACAACGGTTGAGGATAAGAATTTGAGACATAATATACAGTAAGGCTTGCCTTATGTATTTTATCAACCGAATTACCGGTCGTTAGGATTTATCTTCCAATTTCTGAATGCAATATCTAATAACGAACCTTCCGAAATTAAGCCTTCAAAAAATGCAAATAAGCGTTTAACCTAGTATTCTTCATTTCTTACAGACATAGTGAAAGTTATAAACTTATCAGGCTGCGCTCTCACGTAATCTCCATCATATTGCGAAGTATAAGTTCCTTCGTCAGTTTCGGTTAATAACCCACAGAATAGATTATTATACAGAAGCTTGCCTCATTTCTCTCTATTTCTTTAAAACTTACAGGCACAAGCTTATGACCAAACATTTTTAAAACCTGATTTACTTTTTCTAGATTCAGATTTGTTTTATTCTGTTCTATCTTTCTAATTACGGTTAATGCTACCCAGGCCTTTTCGGCAAACTCTTCCTGGGTAAGATTTACTTCTTTCCTTCGCGATTTTACAAATTCTGCAAGCTCTTCCATTATATGCTTAAACGTATATTTTTATATGTGTTTAGATATAACCCAGGGAAATAATAAAAAAATGCACTGATCTTTTACAAAGTGCAATTATATTCTTCTTTAGGAAGTTTCGCTCCAATAGTTGTTACCCCTAAAATATAGGAGATATATTTTGCTGCTATTCCCGATTAATTTCTTATCGTATTCGCAAATACAATTATCAGGAATTTAAAATACGCTCCATAAATTCTCTGGTTGTTTTTTCAAATATTCCGGTTATAGCGACTTCTTTATTTGTAGACTGAAACTCTTTCAGAGCCTTTTCAGTTATAGGACCAAATCTACCATCAGAGGTACCACAATTAAACCCTAATTGTTTTAAGGAATCCTGAAGTTTAATAACTTCCTCTCCTGTGCTACCAATTTTTAAAATTTTATTTTTAAAGATTACTTTATCGGCAGACAGCAATCTTCTAAAGCCTAAAAGCTGGTTTCGGGGATATGCTGTTATAGAAACCTGATTTCCCTGGTTGCCCCCTAAACTGTATATCCGGGAACCATCACTGGAAAAGCCAACAAAGATTCCAACGTGCCCTTGCCAGGATTCTATTTTTTCCCTCCAAAAAATCACGATATCTCCTGGTTCCGGATTTTCAACTGGCATCCCTGCATTAAGCCATGAACGCGCTGCAAGACTATTCGAACGTTTCATTCCTGCTTTATGCGCCACCCAGTTTACGAAAAGACTACACCAGGCAGTTTCATCTGAAACGTAATCTTTAAAGCCACATTCTTTTGCATAATTTAAAATTTGCTTGTTAGCGTTCTTGCCTGTGATTTCTTTGACGCCTATTTCGGCTGCTGCGATAGATAATAAATTCTGCATATTATATGTTTTATATAGTTAAATTTTCGGATACCTTCTATAATACTTAAGGAATTATCTTTAAAATAGACCTTCCCAACTTCCTTTTATTGTCTAAATAAAAGAGGTAAAAACCTACCTCATTATTCTGCCTCCTTTTTGAAATTCTCTTTGGATACCATCTATTAAATACTGTGGAATGATAGTTTTCTTTTTTTCAGCCAAAGCTCGCAGGCAGGCATATTGCACAATATTCATAATCTCTGCTCCAACAAGTTCATATTTCTGGGCCAGTTGAGTAAGATCAACCTGTTTATCTAAGCGGGCCATCTTTGGAAATGCCTTTTTCCATATTTCCAATCGTTCTGAGAAAGAAGGAAAAGGAAAATGTATTATAGCCTGAAAACGGCGTACAAAAGCTTCATCAATATTGCTTTTTAAATTGGACGATAAGATCACTAATCCCGTATAATTCTCAATACGCTGCAACAAATATGAAACTTCCTGGTTGGCATATTTATCATGGGCATCCCTTACATTGGTACGTTTTCCAAATAGTGCATCAGCTTCATCAAAAAACAGGATTCCTTCAGTTTTTTCTGCTTTAGATAATAGATTAGCCAGATTCTTCTCGGTTTCCCCGATAAATTTAGACACTACCATGGAAAGATCAATCTTATAAACATCCTTCCCTGTGTATTTTCCCAGTAAACTTGCGGTTAATGTTTTTCCGGTTCCCGAAGGACCATGAAATAAAACTCTATATCCTGGTTTTATTTTTTTATGCATTCCCCAATCATATAAAAGCGTATCGCCATGCAGGGTCCAAGCTTTTAATTCCTGGATTTGAGTGTCGGTTTCAGCATTCAGAACCAGGTCTTCCCACTCCATTTCAGTTTCGATCAATTGGGCAGGGAATTTCATACTAAAGGTCGGCTTGCTAATTTTTCCCAGTAAAAACATCTCAACATATTCCGGGGACATTGCCAACTTACCACTCATTATGGGCTCACCCTCCGGCGCATCTTCTAACCAAAGAAGTTGATTTTGACCAAAAAAATGATTCGACGCAAAATAATTATGTACCTCCAGTCTTTTCTCAAATTTGTTACCGGCTAAAAGAAAAAGAGCTGTTTCTCCGGTAGGCAGGAAACCCCGGAAATTCTTACCTCTCACGCCTCCTATTTGAGGAAAATCTCCCGTAGATGCTAATTTATCCTGGATAACCCTGTCTAATAAATTTCCTTCTACCTGAGGGCAAAGTGTCAATAATAACAAGGTCTTTTCCGATTTATTTAAATCGGCATCCTTTACTATTTCAGGTATATGAAGAAACCACTTTGAATAAGAAGGAATTTCAGGTTCAGTCAGATTGCTTTTTCCATTAAAATAACTTTCCAACCGAAATTGGAGATATTCTTCGAGATATTTAAATTCTAATAGATCTTTCATTATTTCAATGTTTTATTCCAACATCAAGTTCATTCAATGGAAAAAATGACCGGAAGCACCTTCAAGACGGGTATTAGAAGCAGGATTATATAAATTACGACCGCTTGTATCCTTCATGTTTGAAATAGCATTCCTCAAGTTTGCATCAATAACAGTTATGGAATTTCCAAGATCGGTTGATACTTCACCAGAAGTTTTAGAAGTGGGAGGCGATGTTAAAATCTCATTTAATACGGTAGTATAAGTTGAAACGTTAGCTTTTGCCGCAGAAATATATCCCCAGTAATGAGTGGGATCACTATTGGCCAGGTCTGATCCTGAACTAACCAATCCCGGAGCAGACCCCGAAGGAAGAGCTCTTATTTGATCCATAATATATTTACTCTGGGCCCGGTAAGCATTCATTTCCAGTCCTATACTATTCACGTTTCTATCAGTCTGAGAACTAAAATCATCTTCCGCATGAGTAAGCTCATGGATAATAAGTGCTCTATCAGTAATTTGAAACAGATCGAGGTTAGTGGGCAGGTACAGGGTATCTGCTTTACGTAGATCATTATCGGTAGAATATTGATATTGCGCATCACCGCCGCCTAATAACCTTCTGTATACTGAAGGGATGAGCGCATCAACTTTAAGGTCTCCTTGTAATAGTCTCGATGCCATAGGATGATTATATTCCCTGGCAACCATATATGCAATCCCAGCCATCACTTTATCTCCCGAAGTATTATCTGAAGCCGCATTCAACATTGCAGTAAGAACTTCAAATGGCGG
>CAWGSM010000003.1:0-9602 GCA_963825045.1 uncultured Flavobacteriaceae bacterium
TAGCTAAATTTTTTTAGAAGTTAATTTTTGTCCCAGAAAGGGTCAGCATACTCTTCTTTTGAATCAGTATCAGAATGTATTTCCTCAATCTTTTTCAATTCTTCTTTGGTGGCCATCTGTTGAATTTCCATAAATAAGATCCGTTCTTCAAACCTGATATGGGCCACAAGTTCTTTTTCTAAAAGGGCAAGGGATCTTTTGGGGTCTTCCTCATCGTTGAAAAGTTGTTCAATACGATGGTGTTCTTTTAAAGCCCGCAGAATTAATGGATGCTCCGGGTCCATAATTGGAAAAATATGATCTTCTTCCAGTTTAAAATGTGGTCTGATTTCCTGGATGAAAAACCAGTTGGCATAAGCTTTTAATCGGTCTGTAGAAATATCTTCAGCAAATCCTTTTCTAAGCTTCCACGAAAACAGTAAGCCAAAATGATGTTGACGGCTTAAAGGTTTTAATGCCCGGTGACGTTTTAAAGGTTTTTTGTTCTCCATGATATAAAGCTATAAAAATGGATTTCCAGATCCTAAAATTAGTTGTCATTTCCGTGGTAGGTGGATTGAGACTGCCTAAAAAGTACTTATGACGTCAAGCCGAACTTGTTTCAGCTTCTAATTAATCCTGTTTTTCAATTAGTTAATCTCCTTGAAATAAATTCAGAATGACGTTTTTTTTCTTTTTGAACAGCCTCATTTTGTTCTTACCCAGGCGTAGATAGAAAAGCACGCTGCGGACTTATAAAATAAGAGGATTACTTCTTTACCAACACCATACAATGCTGCCAGGGTAAATTGCTAATGTTTTCTTTAAGCATAAATCCATTCGCCTTAAATTCTTTTACTGCCTGTGCTTCGGTCATTTTATGTAGTTTTTTTATTGGTATAGAAGTATCTTCACCACGATATTCAATAAGGTATATTTCACCATTTTTCTTTAAAGCCCGGTAAATGGAAGTCAGCATTTCTGCAGGATAATTGAATTCGTGATAAACATCTACCATCAGGATCTTATCTACCGAGTTTTCCGGCAGGTTCACGCTTTTTTCTGAGCCTTTTATAATTTCGATATTTTCCTGGTCCGCTTCCTTTTTGCGTTCACGGATTGCTTTTAGCATTTCATCCTGTATATCTACTGCGTAGACCAGGCCTTCTTTGGCCAGCGGAGCCATTTTAAAAACATGATAACCCGAGCCTGCACCAATATCGGCGATGGTATCACCAGGTAAGATATTCATGTTCTGAATAAGCTTGCTTGTATTTTCTTCTTTTTCGCGTTCAGGCCGCTCTAACCAGCTCATTCCCTGGAAACCCATAACGTGGGCGATCTCACGGCCTTTATAAAATTTGCCTATGCCATCAAAACTACCTGATTTGAAGGTGTAGTTCTCATTGTTATTTTCAGTTTGTCCTTTGCATTGGAAAAAACATAAGGATAGAATAATGGCGGATAGGAAGTAAGAAAACTTTTTCATGATATCATTTCGAATATCATAAAGTTAAGGAAAGACTTTCTAAAAGAGATCATTTCGGGATAATGCCAGTCTGAAATGTATTTTAGAACATTGATGCTATTTAAAGAAAGGGATATAACATTTTTAGAATAGCTGTCTACCTGATTCCGGTTTAATTATATAAACCACTAACAGACCTTCGCCCGCTAGTGGTTTTGTTTTCTAATATTTAAATTATTGATGGTCCCATCACATCCATCAGGTGAACCAGCTCTAACCCGGTTGAATTTTCCTGTTCATATTTTATCTGGATTTTATAACAGCCCTGTTTCTCTTCTGAAAAAAACTCACCGGATTCATTATCAAAACCGCCTTCTGTAGTAAATGAAATACTATGAATTTTATTTTTCTTTATTTTTTCTAACAATATTAGCTCTTCGCCGGAAAGCTTAAATTTTTCCTTTAAATGATCAATGGTCTGATGATGTTTTTCCTGAGAACCTACCATGGTTAGACTTATTTATAATATTATCGTGAATGTGATTCGGAAGTACTTCTTTCTTTTTTCCGTTCATCTGATACAAGACGATGATCATTTTTTAAACCCACGATATGGATGATATTGGTAAGCGTGGTGTATAGCATAAGTACTACGGTTATCATCATCCCGCTTAGAACGGAAGAAAATACGAGACTGGCCCAGTATACCGTTGAATACCACTCTACGGGCACATTATCTGCTTTGGTAATTGGAATATTGAACAACTGGAACATTATTAAAGCCCCTACCAATAAAACGGTATCCAGTTTTGCGATATCCAGGACCTGATGATAATGGGCATTTTTCAATTTAGATTCGGTTCCCGTGCTTATACCCAGTAAGGTGAGCAACAGGGTTAGGATGGTTGCCGAAGCTAATATAACAGTGTTGCATAGCATGTTCATTCCCTGGTGAGAAGAAATAATTAACTGTTTCGCCTCGTATCCGGAAACCTGTCCTAAAAGGAATACTCCCAGTCCCGTAAATAACGTAGCGACCATGCCTCCATAAATCGCTTTTTTATTTTCAGTAAAGAACTTATTCATAAAAAAAATTAAAATTTTATAATGTGATTAATCTATTTATCTGTGAAAAGGACATGTCCAGTCCTCTTTTGTAGCTTTTCCACTATACTGTCTCGCTTCACTACGCTCCCCAAAATCCTGTAGGGTAGGATTTATTGAACCCTGAAGGTTTTTGTCCCGCTCTCTTATTTTATCCCGAACATTAGTGATAAACGCCCATATGGCGTAATTTTTCAAATTGGTGATGAAGATTGAATGCTATGGAAGGATAAGGACTTCTTCTTGCGATCCTGGAACTTTCAGGATGCATCCCAACAATATAAAAAGCTTTCCCTGCAAGGCTAAAACTAAAATTGTCATTATCAGGATCATTACTAACTTCTGCGTCCCAGGCTTTGTTATCTGCTCTGGCCAGATCTGATAGTTGTTTCCAGAGAAGAAGTTCAAATTCATCTTCGCTCGTAATCTCAGAATCCGGGAATACGGCTATTAGGGTTTGAAAATCATTGGAATTAAAATCATAATTTTCCACGTAATCATTTAGATCTTGCAGAAGTTGCTGTACATTTTTAGTATCTCCTAGTTCTCCGTAATCTTTTATTTCGAAAGCCTTTTGGGTGAATACTGTCTGGGCCATGATGCAGGGATGGTCTTCCTGAAGAATCCATTTCTTAAAACTTTTTTCTATATTCATTGTCATAGTATTTTCATTTGTATTTTTTACATAAAAGGGGCATCAGCCTGGAAACAGTTTTCTAACAGCTCCTTTGAAGGTGAATTTTTCCGCTCGATCTTTGTTGAAGTTTCAGTCCAGCTGATAAGACCATGTTTTTGAAAATCTTCCAGCCAGTTTTCCATTACCCATCTTCCCCATTTCTTATGGAATATTTTAGCATTGGTTACTATTGAATCCAGTTGATGTACCGGCGGACTATAAACAGGATGTTGCTGATGGTAAACCGTAGCTTCTGATAATAGAAAACTGTAATTTCCTTTCTGCTTTATTGCGAGTGCGAAATCAGTATCTTCAGCACCGTAACCGGTATAATTCTCATCAAAACCGCCTACCTCCTGAAATAGAGTTTTAGGAATATAAAAGCATAGACTCCAGAATAGCATCCAGTCTTTTGATCTTTCCAACCCTTTTATAACGGGTCTATGGGGATGATGAACACTTAAATTTTCCAGTTCGGCATCTTCTATATCAGCAAGGAATTTTCTCTGTAAGGTATCTGGGATTTCCCATGATAAGCGTTTTATGAATGCCAGCCTGTAGAAAAATTTGTTCGAAGAAACTGGAAGAAGGAATACAATCTACATCCAGAAAAACCAGGTGATTACTGGAAGCTGCTTTAGCTCCGGTATTCCGTGCTTTTGCAATGGGTAAATGTTTTCCATCAGATTTTAGCGGCAGGATTTTAATTGGCAGCTTTTCGAAACCACTTATATCTGGAATCTCATCAATAGCCACAATGATGATCTCATCAGGAATATAGTTGCTCCTGGAAACTCCTTTTAATAGGTTTCGCAGATGTTGCTCACGCCCTTTAACGATAGTTATAAGTGATAATTTATCCTTGCAATTCATAATTCGATTGTTGTTTTATCTTTCTGAATAATTCCGGAATACCTTGGATAGGCCTCACGTTCATCCTTAATTAACTGTTTGAAAAGGTTTAGGTTTTTATCAGTTTCATTTTCAATTATATTTTTATTGAAATTGAATATTTCTTCATCGGTTATAAAAGGAAGTTCATTCAGCGCCAAAGCCAGCCTTTTACTGTAAAGTATTTCAGCCATGATTTCCTGCTCTTCAAAAGGTCTGGACTCGGGGATGGCGACATAGGGAATTTGAAGCTGGGACAATTCTGAAACCGTATTCAATCCACAGTTAGCTACTACCAGGTCACTATTTTGAATTTCTTTTTCCGGATCATTTATAAAACCTTTATACTCCAACCGATCGTTATCCCGGATCTCCTCATATTCGCCTAGAAGTATGATACGGGCATAAGTAAATTTTTCCAGTAAAAGTGGAATTGCATTTTGCAAATTTTCATTTCCACCTTTTCCACTAAGCACAGTGATCTTTTTAATTTTTGTTTCTGGCTTTTCATCGTTCATTCCGGAAATTTTTCTGGATAAAAATCCCAGATAAATGGTCTTTTTTCTTAGCCACTCGGGTGTTGTAGAAATTTCAAAACTTTCAGGAAAATAAGCGAGAGTGAAAACAGCTCCTTTAAAAGCTTCCAGGTGAGCCGAATCATTTCTTTCTCCCGGGAGTCTCACATAGGCATAGGGAATCGAAGAAGCCCGGGCAAGAGCAGCGATCTCTGCACTTACATCCACGATAAGTAAATCAATCTTCATTTCCACTATATTTTGAAGCAGTTGGAGACTTCTCTTTTTAATGGATTTTTGTCCTACCGGACTATAATGTAAATAACCGGGCGGAGCGATCTGGTTTTGTTTAAAATACGAACCATCTGGGTTTTCATCTGCCAGTTTTATAAGTTTACTTTTTCCGGAGAAATCATACTCGTAACTGGTAAAAATAACCATCTCTTCTATAAATATTTTCGAGAATATTTCGGCATAATTACAATGACCGCTTCCGTGCTGATGCGCATAATATCCTATCATGAGATTTTCAATTTTAAGTCTGTATTTTCGAGACACATTTCTTTATACAATTTCTCGTAGCCATCAACCATTACGGAAACATCACAGAAATTTACAGCACGCTGCCTGCAAGCAACCCGACTGATTCCAGCCACCTCTTTAACAGCCTTTACGAAAAGATTATCTTTAGAAGCAGGAACAATAAACCCGCAGTTATTAGTAATAATTTCTGGTGCGGCGCCAAGATCCCAGGCAATTACGGGAGTCCCGCTGGCGAGAGATTCAGCTATTACCAGACCGTAAGGTTCTTCCCAAATACTGGTAAAAAGAGTGGCAGAAGATTCACCGATGATCCTGTTCAAATCCCGCTGTTTTAAATGACCGGCATATTGTACATTTTCGTTATGGAGATAAGGCTCAAAATATTCGTTATAATAAGTCTTCTCGCTAATAGGTCCGGCCAGGACAATTTTTTTATTCGCTTTAAGAGCAAATTCAATTGCTTTATGAGGCGCTTTTTCTTTACAAATTCTTCCTATCCAGCATACCTGGGATGGATTTGCGTGCTCATGAAACTTCCAGTTTTTTATTTCTATCCCGTTATGAACTACGGTATAGTCTGAAATATAATCAGCGTAAATTTTGCCTAATTTTGCACTAACCGTCGTAAATCGCTGTTTTTGCGGTTTAGCGATGGAAGTGAGGCCGCGGTGAATATCTTCAAAAATTGGGGTGTGAAAAGAACTGAGGATATTTTTATCGGTAGTTTCACCCCAAATCAAGGGTAAATGATGCATGCTATGATTGTGGATAATATCATAGTCTGTTTCAGAAATTTTAGAAAGAGCCAGGGAATACATCAAATTATCAATATAACCTTCTTCAATTTCCCCTTTACTTGCTTTACGCTTTAAAGAATTCCATTTTACAGAACACTCATCCAATGGAATAACATTTAAACCGGGATCAGATCCACTTAATGCAAAAAGATCTACGTCGTGTCCTCTTTGCTCAAGTTTTTCTGCCAGTAAATGGGTAATCATTTCCAGGCCTCCGGCATAAGGCTGGGCTATGGGAAATTTATTATGAGCCAGTAATGCGATTTTCATAAGTAGCGTTTTGAATTCTTACTTTTTTCTCGTCAGGTTTGTATTCATGAAAGATGTAAAAACCGGAAATGAGAAATAAACTAAATAGTATAAAGCAACAACCCGCGAGCAGGTCTTTGTCCTGATAAATTAACAAGCCTGATAGACTTACCAGTATTAATGGGATAGTAAGAGGAATACTGGACAGGCTGGATACTGCTTTAAATTTGCTGGTTCTTACAAATTTCTGTGAACCGGAAACCAATGCAGGCCAGAAGGCAAAAGCCATTTCAAAAGAAAGTGCCAGATGAATAAAAAAGGCTCTCAAACCTGAATTAAAACTTTCCCTATCGGAAGATTTAACCAGCAGGATGAATTTACCGGTTATAAATATTCCGAATTGAAGAGATATAAACAGCGGAATTAAGTCATAATCTTTTTCCTTTTGAATAAAAGATAATACGATATAAAGAATACAGCAAACTATAGGAATAGCCAGGAGATTAATCCAGGCGATCAACTGCATGAAAGCTGAAAATTTACACCGGCCGGGCATTCTCATTTTTATAAGATCCAGTAGGCATTGTGCATTCCCATATACCCAACGATGTCTCTGCTTTTTGAGATCTTCGATCGTACCTGGAATAATACCTCTTCCTATACATTTACTGGAGAACCTGGTCTTAAAGTTTTCACGCAGCAAATCAAGTCCTAAGCGAGCATCTTCCGTTAAAGATCGTTCCGGCCAGCCACCAACTTTTTTTAGAGCCTCCAGTTTAATAAAGGATAGGGTGCCGGTTGGAAGGGTAGAAAAGCTTTTATTTCCACTAATAGCATAAGAAGTAAAAAAGTGTTCCAGTTCTTTTAGAATTCCTGTTTTTGACTGATGAGAAACATAGAATTGCGGAAATTGTACAAGTGCAAAATCATTCTTTTGAGATTCATTTATTGCAGTGGTAATGCAATCTGTTTCTACCAGGTAATCTGCGTCTATGGTAAATATATATTCTGTTTGGGAATGAACCATTTTCAGGCATTCGTTCAGCGCACCCGCTTTAAAACCCGATAATTCCTCTATATGTTTAAATTTTATCTTATCGGGATGATTTTTACAAAAGCTCTCGACCGGTTTCCATAGGTTTTCATCTTTAGTATTATTGTCCAGAACAATAATTTCATAATTCGGGTACTTAATAGCCAAAGCATTTTTCAGGGTTTTTATAACCATTTCTGGCGGTTCATTACAGGTAGCTATATGTATGGATACGAAAGGATATTCATTTGTACCATCATTTATGTTTTGTATTTCTTCAACCTTTCTACTATACAAAATTCTTAATATAGCGAGCCCTAACATTAGTAGCGTTATAAATACTAAAATCACATGCAGCAGGGCGGGAATCACCAGGCTATAATAAATAACCAATCCAAAGGCAATTAGCCCGAAAATGATCTGCCGTTTTTTTACCAATAGCTTCATTTTTTTTCCAGAATTTTTTTAAAGGTCATTTTTTTCATTGCTGCTGTAGTGCGATTCTCCGAACAGCCTTAACGATTTTAATGACGTTAGGAAAGGTTTAACGCTAATTGATAAAGAATTAAGCCAATCTGTTAATAAATTAGTTATCCTATTGAGCAAACTGAATTTTTAAGATGAATGAAATTTCGATCCCAGGAATAGCTGCGAAAAAGATCATTATTAAATTATCTGAAGCTTTTGGTAGTGAATGCAAAGAATTTTATGGAGAATATTCCATAGAATTACCATCTTCTGAAGGTAACGGGTTTATCTCAGGTATCAATTTTCCTAATGGTGTGGGACTTTTTAAATTCCATCTGAAGCTTAAAGAAGATTGCTGCCTGGACTTCTGCTCTAAACAAATACATCCTTTTAAATTCATGTATGTTATAGAAGGTAGGCTTCAGCATCAGTTCCGGGATGAAGAATTAACACACAAAATAAGTGAAGGGCAGTCTGTTATACTGGGAGCTAATTACAAGAGCGGTAACAAGATCTATTTTCCTAAAAATGAAGAAATAAACATTATAATCCTTGATGTTGACCGAAAAAAATTCGTAGATCAACTAACATTTCCGTTGGAAGAGATGGATGAAATCTATCATGAAATTTTTGCAGATACCAATGCGATAAGAACGTTGTATCACCATACCCAGTATAGCCTGAAAATGGCCCATCTGGTGAATGAGTTAGGATCTTTTAAAACTATTGGATTAGAAAGGACCAGCTTTCATGGAGCAAAGGCTTTAGAGTTATTAACCTATATGCTCATGCTCTATAAGGATGATTCAAAAAAAGAAGAACAGCAAAGTATCTTGCGCCAGAACGATCTGAAAAAAATTAAAAATGTAGTGCGTGTGATCGATCAAAACATTGAGGAGGCAGGGAATGTTAGTTCATTAGCGGCAGGAGAGGGCATTAGTGAAGCTAAATTACAGGAAGGATTTCAGGTTTTATTCAACAATACGGTGCATGGGTATATTCAGGAACGCAGGTTGGAATATGGAATGTTCTTATTATTGAAAACCGATAAGACCATTAGTGAAATTGTATATGCTGTAGGACTTAATAGTAGAAGTCACTTTTCGAAGATCTTTAAAGAGAAGTATGGTGAGTCCCCAAAAACTATTCGTTTGGCTCAAAAAGACCGATAGCCTTCTAAAAGGAAAAGATAAAATTGGAGCTGATAAAAGCATAACTTCTTGAAAGCTCTAACCAGCTCATTCTCTGTAAAACCTTAACCTGAAAGTTCTCACGACTTTTATACCATTTGCCAATACTCTCAAAACTATTTGGTTTGCAGGTGTAGTTCTCACTGGTGTTTTCAGTTTGGTCTTTGTATTGATAAAAGCTGAAGGAAAGAATGGTGAGGAGTATAGAGTAAATAAATTTTTCATGATATCGTTTGAATATCATAAAGTTCTTCGATCATAAGGATCGGTCTATTAATAAAAGATTAGAGAAGTGACCGCTATCAAAAACCAAACAATATTATGACCCTACTCATAAAATTTTTTGAAAGCCACCTAATAAAGGTGTAGCCGCCACTTGCTCTAATTTGTTATAAAATTAAATATTATGTTCAAGCACAAGATTTCCGTTTAGTAAACGTGCGGAATTGAAAAGTTATCGTTAAACTTTTAAGGTGATAAAGACAGAAGTGCCCTTATTTTTTTCAGAATTTATTTGAATTGCTTCGTCCACATCATAACCCAGCAGGGCCAGGCGCTCCCTGACCAGGCTAACTCCCCTGGATTTGTGCAGTTTATTCCCTGAGTTGGCAGAAAAGCCCACGCCATTGTCTTCAATTTTGCATTGCAATACATTCTCTGTTAATAACTTAAAAGAAACTTGTAATGTT
>CAWGSM010000004.1:0-31194 GCA_963825045.1 uncultured Flavobacteriaceae bacterium
TTTTTTCACTTTTCATCTATTTGCATTTATTTTCATATCCCTTTATTTATGGGGCTTTTACAGAATTTCACTTTTCTTTTAATTTCTTTTAATGTAGCTTTAAACACCTATTTGTTGTACCTATGTTGTACCCAATATGATTTTAAATTAAAATTCTATGGCCTCACTTAAAACCGTATTAAGAAAGAAAAAGCTTAACTAATGGTAAATATCCTATTTCACTTCGAGTAACAAAGGATAGAAAATCCAAGTACTTCAAAACTCCGTTTGAAGCAAACCCTAAGGAGTGGGATTCCAAGAAAGGTAGGTTTAGCGGTCGAAATGACAATCATGCGAAAGCCAACAGACTTATAGGTAAAATTGAAGATCGAGCTCTGGAGGCAATCTCAGATCTGGAAATGACCCAGGAATATTATTCCCTCGAACAGTTCGAAAGAAAGTTCCGGGTGCAGTCAAATCCTTTAGGAGATAGCTTAATCAGATTCTGGGAAGAAATTATTGAGGAAATGAAGTCTGCAGGTAAAATCGGAAATGCCGCGGTGAATACAGAAACCAAAAGCTCGATGCTAAAGTTTGCGAAAGCTACAGATCTTAAATTCGGTGATATTAGTGTAGAGTTCCTGGAGAAGTATGAAGTTTATCTAAGATCAAGAGGGGGAACCGATGGAGGAATTGGTGTTAAAATGCGAGCTTTAAGAGCAATTTTTAACCGGGCTATTAAAAGAGAAATTATCTCCGATAAAACTTATCCATTTAAAAATTACAAGGTATCTAAGCTTAAAAGTAAGGGAATTAAAAAGGCGCTTGAACCTTGAAGAGGTTCATAAAATTCAGAATCTAGACTTAAAAGATTCACCTCATCTTATAAATAGCAGGAATTACTTCGTTTTTAGTTTTTATACCAGGGGAATGAATTTCGCTGATATGATGAAATTGAAATGGACAGACATTCACTCAGACCGGATTCATTATCAAAGATCCAAGACCAAGGGAAATTTCACTATTAAAATTCTGCCTCCGGTTCAGGAGATTCTGGACTATTATAAGGGAAATCCGCATTACGTCTTCCCTATTTTACTTAGACGAAATATGGCACCCAACCAAATTGACAATCGCAAAAGAAAGGTATTAAAGAAATATAATAAGGACCTAAGAGAACTGGCCACCTATAGCTGAAATTCAAAAGACCATTACCAGCTATGTTGCAAGACATAGTTATGCTAACTGTATGAAGCAAAGTGGCGCTGCAACTGAAATAATAAGTGAATCCATGGGGCACCAGGATATTAAAACCACTAATGCCTACCTAAAAGAATTAGATGCTTCTGTACTTGACGATGCTAATCAAATGTTACTTCGGCTTAGAAGTTAATGAATGTTGATAAGCGTAAATTGCAATTACATGTCAACTTCCAAAAGATTAACGTATGTAAGCAATTGACAATATTGTGGTTACTATCAGTGAATTAATTCGAAATAGGTTTTATAAGTTTATCGTCGATAATCTGATTATTCTATAAGTACAGTTTCAGGTGCCTCTCATAAAGGTTATAGGTAATATTTTCTTCAATTTTTACGCAATGCTTTTCCAGCAGATCAAAGAACAGATCTCCTTTTTCGGCAGCGGTCTTATACCCGCAATGAAGTAATTGTCGGAAATGTGGATTATACAGCTCGGAATCTTCAACATGTCTCAACATATTTGCAAACTCTTTTCCTGAACTAAAACTGTCCTGAGAAGGTAATTTATCACGGTCTATAAACTAATTACAATTTAAACTCCACTAAATGCTCCAAAGCCACCGTCTACCGGAACTACAATTCCGGTCACAAATGAAGATTCATCACTTGCCAGCCAATTTGCAGCTCCCTGTAATTCTTCAGGTTTTCCGAAGCGTTTCATAGGAGTTTGATTTACGATAGCTTCTCCCCTGGAGGTAAGACTTCCATCCTTATTCAGAAGTAGGTCCCTATTTTGTTCCCCAATAAAGAATCCAGGTGCTATCGCATTAATCCTTAACCCATCACCAAATTTCTGATTCATTTCAACTGCAAGCCATTTAGTGAAATTATTTACTGCGGCCTTGGCTGCCGAATAACCCATTACCCTTGTCAACGCCCGCTGAGCTGCCATAGAAGAAATATTAATGATACTTCCTTTCTTATTTTCGGCCATGGCTTTTCCGAAGATGAGCGTTGGTAAAACAGTTCCTTTAAAGTTCAATTGATTTACCTTGTCAAAATCGTCCAGATCAAGGTCGAAAATGGTTTGATGTGAAGTGATAGTAGCCCCCTTCACATTTCCGCCGGCGGCATTTACAAGGATATCCGGAGATCCAAATTCCTTTTCTATAGTTTTTTTGGCCGAGATCAGTTTTTCCTTATCCAATACATCGGATACCAGTGCGAGAGCTTCACCTCCGTGCTGTTTTATTTCTTCTACTCTTTCATTTACCGTTTTTTCACTTCTTCCCAGGATACCCACTTTTGCACCTTTTTGAGCAAAACCCATAGCGATCGCTCCTCCAAGGACACCGTTTCCTCCTGTTATTACTGCTACCTTTCCTCTTAAATCACTCATTATTTGTATTTTCCCTACAGTTTAAAATTCCGTATTCCAATCCTCGTAATTCTGCCAAACCCCGTAAACGGCCAATTGCCGAATAACCAGGATAATAGTCTTTGCCATGGTCGCCAAGCATTAAATGGCCATGATCAGGACGCATAGGGATTGGATGTATTCCATGTTTTGTATGCAAGTCATAAAATGTCTTTACGAGATCGAACATCCCGGCACTTCCTTCCAAATGATTCGCTTCAAAGAAACGGGCATTTTCTTCTCTTTGAACAGATCGCAAATGCACAAAATGAATTCGCTCATAGAACTTTGAAATGATCGCGGAAAGATCGTTTTTTCCCAGCGCTCCCAGGCTTCCACTGCAGAAAGTGAGACCATTCTGTTTTTGAGGCACGCTCTCAAATATATATTCCAGATCTTCCTGAGTGCTCACCACTCTAGGCAATCCAAGAACAGACCATGGCGGATCATCTGGATGAATGGCCATATTCACTCCGGCTTCTTCAGCTACTGGAATAACTTCACTTAAAAAGTAGATCAGGTTTTCCTGTAATTCTTCTGCACTGATATTTACATAGTCCTTCAATCCCTTTTTCAGTTTTTCTAGGGTAAAACCTTTTTTATCACCGGGCAAAGCCATTAACAGGCTGCTTTTAAGTGTATCCAGTTCATCTGCATTCATTTCAGAATATCGCTGTCTGGCATCTTCCACTAATCCAATATCGTAATCTTCTTCAGCATTTTCCCGTTTCATTATAAAAAGATCAAATATTATAAGGTCTTTTTTATCATGCAGCAAGGTGATGCTGCCATCATTCATTTTGAACTGAACATTTGTGCGAAGCCAGTCCAGAACCGGCATAAAATTATAGCAAATTCGGGTGATCCCCTCCTTCCCCAGATTTCTCATACTTTGCTTATATTTTTCAATTAGCTCATCCCTGTCCGGTCTTGCCTGTTTGATATGTTCGTGTACCGGCAGGCTTTCTACCACGTTCCAGTGTAATGGAAATGGATTCTCTTCATTGCTTTTGGCAAGCAGTTCCTTTCTTTTCCTAATCTCCCCTACCGTCCAGACTTCACCCACGGGAATATGGTGTAGAGCGGTGACAACTCCATTTGCCCCGGCCTGCTTAATCGTATTAAGACTTACCGGATCATTCGGCCCATACCATCTCCAGCTTTTTTCAAAAATCTTTTCCATAATTTTTAGCTCTTCCTAGGTAAGTTACTTATTAAAACTCATTTGATAAAACTATTTGAAAATACTTAGATTTCTAGACTTATTCGTAAGACTTCATCCTAACTATTCATTATTTGAATAGCAGCCATTTTCTACCTATTTTTATACATTCACCTTAAACAGCTTTATTTTATTCCAATTACTTTATAGTAATTAGAATTAAAATTAGTTTAATCATATGTGTTTATTTTTAAAGTATATAACAATGAGCAATTTAAAAAATCTAATAATTTTCTTTCTAATTTCGATTTCTGTATCAGCTCAAAACATTGACCAAGATACATTTAGGCTTTATTTCCTAGGAGGCCAATCCAACATGGATGGATTTGGAAAAAATTCTGAATTACAAGACTCCCTAAGGAATGGGTATGAAGATGTTTGGATTTTTCATGGAAATCCTGTTGGAGATGAAAACCCTAATGGCGGGCAGGGAAAATGGGAACTATTAGAACCGGGCCACGGCAGTGGTTTTTCCGCAAATTCAGAAAGTAACAAGCTTTCCGACAAATTTGGAGTTGAATTGTCATTTGCGAAAAAATTAAAACAGCTTTATCCAAATGAAAAAATAGCTATAATCAAATATTCCAGAGGAGGATCTTCTATTGACAGTCTGGCTGCAGGTAAATTTGGATCTTGGGATATTGATTTTACTGGAACAACTGGAATAAATCAATATGATAATTTCCTAACCACTCTAAGAAATGCCTACGGAAAAAAAGATATTGATGGAAATGGTAAAGAGGATTTGTTAATTCCGGCAGGAATTATTTGGATGCAGGGTGAAAGTGATGGAGAAAAAACCGAAGAAATTGCCCAGGGCTATTATGAAAATTTGAAAAGACTTATGGAAACTATGCGGGCTGCGTTACGCAAAGATAATATACCTGTAGTCATAGGGAAAATTTCAGACAGCTGGAATGATAAAGACGGTAAAGTATGGGACTATGGCGAACTTATTCAGTTTGCGCAGGAAAAATTTGCGAGAAAGGACAAAAATGCTACAATCGTAAGGAGCACAAAATTTTATGAATATTCGGACCCTTGGCATTATAACAGTAAAGGATACATAGATTTAGGTGAAAAATTTGCTGAAGCAATTTATAAATTAAATACAAAGTAAACTCTATCGGGATCGTAAGAACTGCCAAAATGGAAAGTACTTCATATTCTAATTTATTAAATAAAATTAAATACTAGAAACTACATATTTCCGGCAAATGATTTTAATTACTATCGATTTTTAAAATTTAATAGCTAGATGGATTAATATGTTACCTGAAATTAAATAAGCACCTTTTTTATTTTAATTCCTGACATTTTATCAATCTTTTTCTATAATAGATTCATATGTTGAGACCATTTCCTTAAGTATATCTGGATAATTCTGTGCAATATTAATTTCTTGTCCAACATCATTTTTAATATTATATAGCTTAAATTCCATACTATTTCCCAATTCTATCTTTACTGTTGGTGAAATAGAATCTCCCTTATAAGGTGGAATCATTATCCACTCTTCTTTTCTCAGAGCTGTACGACCAGTTGCCTCTAAAATCAGGTTCTCACGTCCAGACTGACTTTTTCCTAAAAATACATCTATTAGATTTTTACTATCTGGACCGGTTTTTTTCCCTTCCACTAAATTAGATAAAGATGTAAATAAATCTATTTGAGATACCAAAGCCCCGCTTGTCCTGGGTTCTATAGTTCCTTTCCAATAGGTAGCAAAGGGAACCCTTGTACCACCTTCAAAAAGGCTATACTTTCCACCACGCAAAGGACCCGCTGGTGTATGAGCTCCTAATTTTTCAACAGCATTATCCATATAACCATCATTCAGTACTGGTCCATTATCGCTGGAAAAAACGATAAGAGTATTATCAATCAAACCTAAATCTTCCAAGGATTTTAACAATTCTCCCACACACCAATCTGCTTCCAGAATAACATCTCCTCGTGGTCCCATCCCAGATTTACCCACAAATTCTGATGAAGGTGTTCGAGGAACATGTGGTTGTTGAAGAGCGTAATATAGAAAAAAAGGTTTATCCTTATTACTTTTAATAAAATTCAGAGCCTTTTTCAGAAAATGGGATGCCATTTCTTCATCAACCCATTTTGCAGAGTCCCCCCCCTTCATAAATCCTATCCTTGGAATTCCATTAATTATACTATTGTTATGACCGTGATGCCAGTTCAACTTCAATAATTCCGGATTGAGCTTTCCGGTTGGCTCACCATCGAAATTTTCTCTATAATTAACCTGAATAGGATCAGCCGGATCAAGATTAACCACATCGCCATTTTTAATATAAACTGTTGGCACTCTATCCTGAGTGGCAGCCATTATATAACTATAATCGAATCCAACCTCATTGGGACCCGGGGTTATATGCGTATTCCAGTTCACGGATCCACTCCCTAAACCTAAATGCCATTTGCCTACTATACCAGTTTGATAATTTTTTTCTTTAAGCATTTTAGGAATAGTAGCTTGAGTGGTATCTATAAGAAGTGGTGCTGTACCAGGTAAAATTTTAGCATCCTTATTTCTCCAGGGATACATCCCTGTAAGCAAAGCAAACCTACTAGGGGTGCATGTAGCTGAAGATGCATACCCATTCGTAAATTTGACGCCTCCATTTACGATTTTATCAATATTCGGAGTCTCTAATTCGGTGGCTCCATAAGAACTTAAGTCTCCATACCCCAAGTCATCTGCATAGATGAATATTATATTTGGCGTTTTTGACCCAGTAACAACGGAGAAAGAATCTTTAGGTTTTGAATTTTTACAACTGATTACCAATAATAAAGGAAAGATAACAACTACTAAAAAAAGACATTTTTTTTTCATGAAATTATTTTTTTAAAAAATCTAGACCGAAAATTTCCTGTATTCATAATTCCACATATTTAGTAAGGAACTTTATAATATATCCAAAATACTTATCACTCATGGATCTTACTGAAGGAAATGATTATCTACAATAGAATAAATTCAATATCAAGTTTAATCCTTTTCATAGTCAAACTTAAAATTTTGCGATTGCTGATGTTCAGTTTTCATAATGCTATCGATTTTTGCAACGATCTGAGGATTGTTTGCAGCTACGTTGTTTTGTTCCCCAGCATCAATGGATAAATTATATAGCTCTATAGGCGCATCGGGATTATTGCTCATGTTTAAACGTATTCCTTTCCAATCACCATTTCTTACTGCCTGCCTTCCTCCGTGTTCCATAAATTCCCAGTACAAATAATCATGCTCTTTTTGTTTTTCTCCAAGCAATTCGGGGAGGAAGGAGATTCCATCGGTGTTAGAAGGTGTTTTCAATTTAACTATATCACTAACAGTGGGTAAAAAATCCCAGAAAGCAGAAATATGAGCAGATATAGAATTTTTCTTGATTTTGCCTGGCCAGTAAGCGATAGTAGGCACTCTTATTCCGCCCTCATATAAATCCCGCTTATAACCTCTAAATTTACCATTACTATCGAAAAAATCCGGATCTGCCCCTCCTTCCAGATGAGGACCATTGTCTGAAGTAAAGATTATGATTGTATTCTCTGCGATACCAAGTTCCTCTACTTTTTTTCTAATCTCTCCTACCTGCTGATCCAATAAATACATCATTGCAGCAAAAACTGCATGCGGTTCCTTCTGTGAGCCATAGGCCCCATTTTTATAGCCTCTACCTGAATCCACTCCTTCATACTTTTCTTCATTAGAAAATCGCTCCCTAAATTTTGCAATGTACTTTTCCGGTGCAGCTAGCTCGGCATGTGGAATAATTGATGGATAAAACATGAAAAACGAAGTATCTCTATTTTTTTCGAGAAATTCCATAGCTTTTTCATGGATTAGCACAGGGGCGTAAGTTTCGGTTTTCATTCCACTATTACCTTTAATTACAACCTTGCTTTGATTATTCCATAAATGATAAGGATAATAATTATGTGCTAAACGTTGCGAATTGTAACCGTAAAATTCATCAAACCCTTGATTATTCGGAGCTCCTTCGGAATCTGGATAACCTAAACCCCATTTACCAAAAGCACCTGTAACATAACCTGCTGATTTTAAAAGTTCAGCAACCGTTTCTACTGATGAATCCATAGGAAACTGTCCTTTATCTTCTACTGTTTTATTCCCGCGGATAAAAGTGTGTCCAGTATGTTGTCCTGTGAGTAAAGCGGAACGGGACGGGGCGCAAACCGTGGAACCGGAATAATGTTGAGTAAAGAAAATTCCATCCCTAGCTAGTTTGTCAATATTGGGCGTAGAGAATTTTTTCTGACCTGTAAAGCTAAGATCGCCATACCCTAAATCATCTGCCAGAATGTAAATAATATTTGGCTTCATTTTAGAAATACTTTTATCAGGTTTTTTTTCCTCATTACAGCCACAAAAAACTGATAAGATCAAAACTACCTTGATTAATTGAATTTTATTCATAAATCCTCTTTTTACATATTTCAATTCTCAGCAATTAAAAAAGTTAATTCCGAGTTCATGTTAAATTTAAGCTCTTTCTATATAATTCTTGATTGAAAATTTTTATAAATTATATATTTTCATCTTCTGAATTAGTAAGAATATTTTTTATGGTATCCATTTTTCTTTCCATGATATCCCCAAAATCCTTATCGCTTATTGCGCGAAATTCTTCCAGAGATTTATCATCATCGTATTTTTTCATCAACTCTTTCAATCTTTGCTTCAAATTTTTAACTACGTCAGCATATTCAGGCTGATCAATTAAATTATGAATCTGTTCGGAATCCTTTTTATTATCATATAACTCCCATTGGTCTATATTGTAATAAAAGTGCGCCAATGTATACCTCTGAGTTCTTATTCCGTAATGCGGCTGTACATGATGCCAGAAGGGGAATTCGTAATAATGATAATAAACTCCTTCCCGCCAATTTTCAAGATTCTCTCCTTTAAGGGCTTTCTTGAAACTTCTACCCTGCATTTTCACACCAGGATTAATTCCGGCAATATCAAGTAAGGTCGGGGCGAAATCGATATTTGCGAGTAGATCTGTATTTTCTGCACCCGCTTTTACAATTTTTGGATACCTAACAATAAAAGGCATTCTAAGTGATTCTTCATAAATAAACCTCTTATCAAAAAATCCGTGATCGCCCAGGTAGAAACCCTGGTCTGAAGTTAAGATGATCATGGTATTATTAGCTAAGTTATTTTCATCTAAATAATCCAAAACTCGTCCAATATTATCATCTATAGATTTGATACAGGCCAGATAGTCTTTAATATAGGTCTGATATCTCCAGTATTTAGCTTCTTCATCTGTCATCCCTTCTGGGATAACCACTTCACCTCTTTTTGCTCCATAGAATTCCCAAGTTTTCCTTTCTACCCCTTCCAAACTATCAGGAGTTTCTAGTTTCATATCCCTGCGATTAAGAAACTCCAAGGTCATATCAGTATCTCCCGCAGTCTTCTTTCTTCCTTTGTAATCATCATTAAAAGTCGTAGGATACGGCAAAGTCTCATCTTCCCACAGATCTTCATATTTTTTATCAGGTCTCCATGGCCGGTGTGGAGCTTTGAACTGAAGCAGCATTAAAAAAGGGGTGTCAGAATTATTATTTTCCTGCAGCCACTTAATGGCAAAATCCGTTGTAAGGTTGGTCGCGTAGCCTTTTTCCTTTACTTCCTTACCGTTTTCATTATATACAGGATTCCAGTAAAGTCCCTGTTGTCCTGCAGCTACATGATATTTATAATCATCGAAGCCCTTGGGTTCGCTTCCCAGGTGCCACTTTCCAAAAAGGCTGGTTTTATATCCTGATTTCTGAAATTTCTGTGGAAAAGTCCATTGACTAGCGTCAAATTTTCCCCCACTTTCATTTTTGTAATATCCGTTTACATGACTGTAATTACCAGTTAATATTGCAGCCCGGCTTGGACCACAGATTGCATTAGTGCAAATTACATCCTGAAATAACATTCCTTCATTAGCCAGCCTGTCTATATTAGGGGTATCGGCAACACCCTTAAACCGATCATTATAAGCGGTGACCGCCTGAGTCGTAAGATCATCTGCCATTATATAAATAATATTCGGCCGAGAGTTTTCGGAATGAGATTGCTGCTTTTCCGAATTTTTAGAATTCTGACAAGAGATTAGACCTGCCAATAAAACCAACAAGAGTAAAATCTTAGAAATTAATTTGCTATGTTCATTTTTGTTTATAGTCTTATTCATTTTCAATTTTAAATTATTTAATTTTTTTACTGAATAGAAACTTTCCTTGATCTATTTTTAAATCCGTAATAAAAGATATATGCATAGCTCACTATTACGATTAGAAATGCGATCCTAAATCCGTAAGAATCGGTCAAAAACCCAAATGCTGGCGGAATTACAGCACCTCCGACGATCATGGTACAAAGAACTCCAGAGCCCTGCGGTTTATCATTCCCCAATCCATCCAGGGCCAGACTAAATATTGTTGGAAACATAATTGAATTAAAAATTCCCACTAAGATTAACGTCCACATAGCAAGCAGACCTGTAGAAATTGAAGATATCAAAATCATGATTACAGCCCCAAACGTAAATCCCATTAAAACTTTCGCTGGGTTAATTAGTTTGGTTAAATAAGAACCTATAAATCTACCAATCATAGCACCAGTCCAATAAAACGTCACAAAAACACCTACTATGGCCATATCGCTTGAGGTTTTTATACCTGAATTAAGTACCCATTCCGCAATAAATCTCATAATTGGAATGCTACGAACGGTTCCGACCAAGTTTAAACTTAAAAAATAATTTACCATGTAACTTCCGAGCGCTACTTCAGCACCCACGTAAAAGAATATTCCGAGTGCACCTAGCATTAAATTTTTATTACGAAGAACAGCACGATAATCGTTAGATGCTGCCGTATTCCCAATTTTAGGTAAATTCACAAAGACGAAAATTAAAGCAATAATGCTAATGAATACTGAGATACTAAGAAACGGAACCTGTACTGCCGCAGCTTCTTTTATATAATAATTGGTGCGGGCGGATTCGCTTAAAGCCTCAATTTCTAAAGATGTCATTACACGGTCCTTTAAAATAAACAAAGCCCCAATAGCCGGAGCAATCGCTGTTCCTAAGGAATTGAAAGCCTGGGAAAGGTTTAATCTACTGGAAGCATTCCTTTCAGGCCCTAATACTGTAACATACGGATTTGCTGCTACCTGCAAAACCGTAATTCCAGCAGCAAGCATAAAATAGGCAAGCATAAAAATACTAAATATGCGCATAGAAGCGGCCGGATAAAACAATAGACAGCCAACACTCATGGTAACTAGACCCAATAGGATCCCTCGCTTATATCCAATCTTGGAAAGGATATAACCCGCTGGAACCGACAAAACGAAATATGCACCGAAAAAAGCAAATTGTACCATCCCCGCCTGGAAATAACTCAACGTAAAAACCTCTTTTAGTCTGGGAATTAACGAATCAACTAAAACTGTAATGAAACCCCACAGAAAGAAAAGTATGGTTATAAAAATAAAAGCTGATCTATACGATTTTTTCCGGTCCATTTAATTAGTTAAATAATGAAAATGCAAAAAGCTTCTCCTATTGCAAGGAAATTATAAACGAATAAGAATATTTATCTTCCTCCAATCTGTACTGCTGATGAGGATACATTCCCCAGCTATTATCCCCACCAAGGCCGCGTTGTTTTAAATCTACATGCAAATACACTTTATTTTCAGGTTTTAGATCAGTAGGGTGTCTTTGGGCTTTTACTATTCCTGGATCTAACTGTTCTGTAGGAATGTTCATAGCACTGAATCCTAAAGGCTGTTTCCCATAGATCTTAAGCCCATTTCCTTTATCGTTAGTTAATTTGATCCAGCGAACATCGGTTTTATATCCTGCTTCCTGAGGTCTTATATAATTCCAGATAAATTGATTTTCAACCTTGTCCTCATATACTCCAACAAAAGAAGCGGTGTTTCGATCTGAATAATTTTCCCAGGGCCCCCTGCCATAATATTTAAGATTTCCATATTCACCAGGAATTACAAGCCTCATTCCATACCTCGGAATTTCTGGAGTGTTTGAATTATGTCGGTTTAAAGTAGCCGTGACCTGTATGTCACCATTATTTTTGATAAGATAATTGACTTTAAAAGATATTGAGACAGTATCAGCCAGTTGGTATTCCACCTCAACCGGTAATCCTGTTTTCGTTTTATCTCCCGATGTCACTTTGGTAACCCGTGCATTTTTGGTTGCATCTTTCCAGAATTTCAGTCTTTCAGGCATTTTATTTCCAAAATCATTATCAGTGGGTGCTCTCCAGAAGTAAGGTTCCGGAAATTGAGAAATCACGTTAATTTCTGAATTCCTAAGCTGATAGCTTCCAATTTTTCCTAATTCCAGATCGAAGCTACCCTGAATATCTTCAGTTTCAAATTTTATCTTTTTATCCTCAACAGAATATTTCAACTCTCCGCTATTTTCAATAGAAGGAAAATCAAAAAAATTACTATCTCCAATTTTAAACTGTTCGCGCGCAATTTCGTGACCGGCGGGAATTAAATCGGTTTTTTCTTTTGTAAGTGCAAAAACATTCAGGAAATACTCCTTTTCAGCTTCCAGTTCATGTAAATTAAGCTTATAGATTTCTTCCTGATTCGGCGCAACTTTAACCTGAAAGGAAGCAGAATCTATTTTTTTCCCATCAGCTAATAACACCCACTTAAAATCATACTTTTCGAGATTAGTAAAATTGAAATTATTGAAAATCTTCAAGGTATTTCTGCGCTCAAGCCCAAATAAAATATCCTGATAGACTTTTTTGACTTCATATAATGCGGGATGTGGCTCCCGGGATGCGTCTACCAGTCCGTTAGCATTGAAATTCTGATCGTTTTGTAAATTTGCACCACCTAGATCTCCACCATATGCCCAGAACATTTCACCATCTTCTGTAAAAGCTTCTAGGCCTTGGTCTACCCAGTCCCAAATAAAGCCTCCCTGCATCTTCCTGCTATTATGAATAATATCCCAGTATTCCTGAAAATTACCACTACTGTTCCCCATTGCATGGGAATATTCACACATGATAAACGGACGCTTTTTGCTCTCATCGCCGGCGTACTCTTTCATGTATTCAATTGAAGGATACATAGGTGCCACAATATCTGTATTGCGATCCTGTCCTGCCTGCTCAAAGGAAACATACCGGGTAGTGTCATTTTCTTTCAGCCAGTCATAAGCCTCATGAAAAACCGGCCCGTTCCCAGATTCGTTACCCATGGACCAGAGAATGATAGAAGTGAAATTTTTATCGCGCTCAAACATCCTTTTAATTCTATCCATATGTGCGGCCTTCCATTCTTCCAGATACGCAGGATGTTTTGATTTATCAAAGCTGCTTTGTAACTCCGCACCCATACCGTGAGATTCTATGTTTGCCTCGTCTACCACATAAATGCCATATTTATCAGTTAGTTCGTAGAGTTCAATGCCATGTGGATAATGACTCATTCTAATAGCATTTATGTTATTCTGTCGCATAATCTTAATATCCCGAATCATGGTTTCTCTATCAGGAACATGACCTTTGGTACCATGATGTTCATGCAAATTAACACCATGAACAGTAACGGCTTTACCATTGATTAAAAGCTGAGAATTTTTGATAGCAACGTCCCGGAAACCGGTCCTACCAGAAATTGCCCCTATTTCTTTACCATGTTTATCTTTCAAACTAATCAAGTAAGTGTACAATTTCGGGTCTTCCGTGTTCCAGGGTTTTACACCGGAAATTAATTTTTGAAAAGCCACGCTGCCATCTGGAGCTATTTTCTCCTTTTCTTCTGAATAAACACATTCTCCTTCCGGAGAAAGTAATTCAAATTTTACTGATGGTTTATAAATCTTACTGTTCTCAAACTTTCTAATCGAAACTTTAAGATTTAAGATTCCGTCCTGGTAATTATTTTTAAGACTACTCTGAATAAAATAGTCCCAGATCGTTGTCTTTGGTAATGCCTGTAAATAGACATCCCGCTCAATACCGCTAAGGCGCCAGAAATCCTGATCTTCCAGGTAACTACCATCATGCCATCTAATTATTTGCACAGCGAGCAGATTTTCTCCGGCCTTTAAATAAGAACTAATATTGAATTCTGCCGGGGTCTTGGACGCTTTTGTCATACCTACTTCTTTCTCATTTAAAAATATTTTGGCGAATCCTGAAATAGAACCAAAATGAATCATGATCTCCTTATCCTTCCAGTTTTCAGGGACCGTAAAAGTTTTGCGATAGCTACCAACCGGATTATAATTCTGATCTATAAATGGTGGATCCTTTTTGAACGGATATTTTTTATTCGAGTAAATAGGAATATCATAACCTTCCAGTTCCCAGTTAGAGGGTACATTAATTTGTTCCCAGTCGCCAGCATCAAAATCTGTCTTAAAAAAATCTTCCGGTTTATCTTCTGGTGTCTGGACCACTTTAAACTGCCAACTGCCATTTAAACTCTTATAGTATCCAGATTTTTCTTTATTGAATCCCCTAGCTTCCGAAGCACTTTTATACAGTACGAATTGTGCATGAGGTTCTTCTTTATTGCGATCTACCACCGTTGGGTCTTCCCATTCGTTATTCTGGCTTCTGGCAACATACCCAATCAGCAAACAACTTAGAAGCCATAGAATTTTATTACTTTTCATTTAATTTTTTTTTAAATTGATATAATATTTAAAAATGAGTTGTATTTTGCTATAATACCACTGAAAGTGCCAGCCCGTACCTAACCGGGTTTCCTAGTTGCACCGCCCCGAAATCGTATCCAAAGCTGATATATTTTTCATTCAAAATATTCTTGGCGTAGAATGAAAGATTCCAGTTGCTATGGCTGATACCTGCAAAACCATTATAAATAGAATAGGGCTTTTGTTCTATAGTATTTGCCAGATCAAAATACTGCCTGCCTATGGCTTTCCATTCCGCTCTCAGGTAGTAATCAAAGGTTTTAAAGAGTTTAAGTTTTGAATCATATTGCAGGGAAAAAAGTCCGGTATACTCAGGAGTGAATATTTGACTATTGTTTCTGAAATCTATTTCTGAAGCTCCTCCGGGAAGTTTTAAATTTTCATAGACCGCATGGGTATATCCAAAATCTGCACCCATCCTCACGCCTTTTACTGGAAGAAAATCTGTTTCGATTTCTATTCCCTTACTTCTTAGTTTTCCGGTATTTCTGGTGATAACGATGGCATCAGGTAAAATTAAAGCTGGCACCTGCACATCGTTCACTTCCGTATAAAATAGAGTGGCATTGATTTTTAGTTTATCTTTCAGAAAATTATTCTTACTACCTAATTCATAATTATTACTGAATTCGGGAGCATAGGTATATAATGGTGGTTGTGATGGATCTGATCCTAACGCCGTTAATCCTCCAGCCCGGAATCCTCTGCTATACTGAACATAAAGATTTTGATTATCCTTCAGCTTAAAAGAAATTCCCAGTTTTGGGGAAAAAGCATCAAACCCGGCGTTAGCTGTGGTATCCGGCTGAAATTCAAAAAGCGGCTCTGTTTCAATTAAATTATAATATTCTCCCAGAACAGATTTCTCCTTCTTTTCATAGTCATACCTTACACCACCGGTAATTTCAACCTTTTCAGACAGGGCGAAAGTGCTCTGGCCAAATACGGCTACACCATAATTTGTATCTTTATTAGTACTTACCAGCTCAAAATTCGGAGTTTCTGCTCCTACAAGTTGCGCATCGCTCCCAAAGCGCGTAGCCTGCCTGGTAGGGCTGGTTTGATGATATGCATAGGCACCAGCGATCCAGTTAAAATTACTTTCTTCCCGGGTGGGAGAAGAGAACTGTAACTCCTGCGTAAAAACCTTCACGTTGTTAAAGTCGCTACCGTAATTATTAAAAATTGAAATACCATCTATGGGAGAAAAATCGGCATCCAGTGGATCTTCATAATATCTGTAATTATTCTGAAAAGCAGTTTGAGAGGTGAAATTTATTTTACTAAAATGGCGAAGCACCAAAGAAGCATTTATCGTTTGGTCCTTCATAGCGGAAACCTGGTTTTGATTAACCGTATATGGATCGTCAAAAAGTTCCGGAGAATTCATTACCAGCGGAAAAGCACCCTCATTTCGTGAACTAAAAGACTTAAAATTCAGAGTGAACTCCCAGGCGGAGTTCACCACATATTTCAGAAAACTATTGACTGAAAAATTAGAGGTCGAATCATAAGAACTATTATCGAACCTGTTCGTGTAAAATCCGGTGGATTCTTCGTACTGGCCCGCGATTCCAAAGAATAACCTATCACCTATTAAAGGGAGCCTGGTACCGGCAGAAAACTGTCTGAAATCATAATTACTAAAATTAAGATCTGCAAAAATTTCCCTTTTGGAGGTGAACTTTTTTGTTTCGATATTAATCACACCACCCATGGCATTTCTTCCAAACAGGGTGCTTTGAGGCCCTCTTAAGATTTCAATTCTTTCAACGTCATATAATTTGGAGATATAGGTGTCAAGATTGAACTGGTTCACCCCGTCCACATAAGTCGCAATCGCGGGATCATAAGAAGTACTGACCAAACCTCTGATGGATGTTACCGTGCGCCTGTCTCCCGGATCACTCGCGAAAAGATTCGGAATCCTGGCGGTAAGATCATTTGTTTGCTGAATCTGGCTTATTTGAATTTCCCCGGAAGAAAGAGTAGAAATACTGATGGGTATTTCCTGAATATTTTCCTCTGTTTTTTGAGCTGTTACAATAACCTCATCCAGTTTCTCCATGCTGTTAGACAGTTGGATGCTGAATTCTTCCATGTTCTCATTTATATTAATAAATTCAATGGCAGAAGCATAACCCTCTTTTTGAGCTATTAGCTGGTAGGTGCCGTACGGAATTTTTAAAAAATAAGCATAGCCACCGGAACTGGTTCTGGAAGAAAAAGAAGAGTTCAGAAGCTTTAATTCGGCATTTGCAATCGGTTTTAGGTTCTGGTCTACAACTTCTAATGTTACTTTTTCTGAAGTCTGCCCGAAAATGACCGATGAAAATAATGAAAATATCAAGCTGATTAGTAAGCCTCTTTTTCTGCAATTTTCAGCAGGTATTCGAACGGTTTTAAAAATTTGAAAATCCGGTTGGATATATGTACTTCTATTTTCCAAAAATTTGCTTTTTTAGCAGTTAATTATTTCCATTTATTTTTCAATAGCACAAACATAGGGCTATCTTTCATCCATTCTTCAGTAGTTCCCTCCTGGTTGGTATAAGGATTTTGCACCACGAAAGAGGCCAGCATCAAATCTGGACGTCCATCTTTATTCACATCTCCGTTATCCATCACGTTCCAGCGACCCATATTATAGCCATTGACCGTGAAACCATCAAAAATGAGGGAATCTTTCGTAGAATCATTCCGCAGCATCATTAAAGATTCTTTTGCATCATCTGAATAATCAGGGAAAAACGAAATTACCGCGAGATCAAGATCTCCGTCACCATCATAATCTGCAGGTTTTGCGTTATAAGCCCCATGAACTGGATAAAATAAAGTCTGCCTGAATTCCAGGTTGCCCAATCCTTTCAAAATCCTGATTCCATGATACGACTTCAGGATAGCCTCATAATCTGCATTATCTCCCGCGACGTGAACAATATCCTTTATACCGTCCTTATCTATATCCAGATATTCAAAACTCACGCTCCCGTGTGTTGGAGGTAGCTGAAAAATCTTTTTCATATTGAACTCACCATTTCCTTGGTTTAAAAATGTATACATACTTTCATCTCCCTGGGCCACCATAGCCATGATGTCTGTAAAACCATCATTATTCAGATCTTCCGAAATCACTCTTACGGGGCCGGTTTTCTGCAATAGTAAATGGCGTTCATACTGACTATTCCCAGTTTTTTCAAACCATTCCAGCCGGCCGGCCCAGTTACCAAATTCTGCTACCACGATGTCCTCATCCCCATCGTTATCAAAATCTGAAAAACTCATATCTACTGGCCGTTGTAATCCATCAATTACCACATCCATTTTTTTATAATCCGGGGATCCATTGATTTTTGAAAATTTTACAATACTTCCTGTTGGTTTATCTGTAGAAGTGAAAGAGCCCATTAGCAGCGCCCATAGTTCATCTCCGTTTTCTCTAATTTTTACCGCTGGAGATCGAACGCCCAGAGATTGCACCGGCTTCAGATTTTTATCGAAAATATTGATGGTGCTGTAATCCTTTTTTACATCTCCATGATAAATAAGGCCGGAAGCACTTTCAAACTGCATTAAAGTAGACATTGGAGGTGAAATTCTTGCTCTAGGCGTTTCAATCGCAAAAAGTTCTTTCGTTTCTAGGGATACCCGGGTGCTATCCAGCTTATCTGGTGCCAGATCCAGAATATATCTTTTAATTTTTTTCCAGTTGTTGGTATCAATTTGAGGTTTTTCAGGATATACATTATTGGCTAATAAGAATTTCCTGGCTTCACCGCCTTCCAGAAGTTCCTTCCTGCTTTCCTTGTCATAGATGCCATAGAAAGCGCCCATTCTGGGCAATACCTCATCTTTCCATATGTGTTTGGGCAGCAGTTCCGGTTGTGGATACATATGGCAGTTCTGGCAATATCGAAGAGTTAATTTTTTACCTTCTTCATAATTAACCGGAATCGCTTCTTCTGTGCTTTCTTTTTCTGATTTTTCGTCTGCACACGAGGTAAGGAACACTAAAAAAATGCTTGCTATTTTTAAAATTCGGAAATTAATATTGAATCTTATATAGGAAAGCTGCATGCGGTTTGGGGTAATTTTATTCATTTTTAGATACTGTAAATTTTAAATTTCAATTTACAAAATGTGTTAAATAAGGTGCCTGTTCTTATGTTTATATTTAAAAGGTTTTTATAAAATTCAGGATGAGTTTGCATGATCCATATTTCAATTGTCTCCGTTTATTCTGAACTTAAGATTTTCGTTTCCGAAGGAGATTCTGAAGTTCCTTCGTTGTAATCTTTACTATAGATCCATGCCTGATGGTTTTATCAAAATTTACTTTTATAATTTCTTGTTCTCCCTTAAATTCCTGTATGGAACCGGTTCTAAAAGCATATCCTTTATTACCCCAGTACCGGTCGTAATATAAATTAAGTTTGTTATTCTTTTTTACCACTACCGGGCCTTCAACGCCGGTTCCAGTGATTGCCCTGAGATGAGTATATGGGCCGGCAACTTCCACGGATTCTCCCATAATGATTGTTTTGGCCTCTTTCCTTTCATCTTTATAAAAAACATAGAACCTGCCGCGATCGCTAATTACAGTTGCGTCAATCATTGTATATCCCGGATCCCAGAATTTATTTACTTCAGAGAAATTCTCAAAATCTTTCGTTGTGAGATAGTAAGCTCTGTGATTATAGGTTGCTTCCCACCAAGGCTCCCCCTCTTCCGGTGGCGTATATTCGTTCCTTAGAGTTGAAGACCAGATGATATAAAACAACCCATTATGAAAAAATAACTCCGGAGCCCACACGTTGGCAAACTCCTCCCCGTCAAAACTCTCTGCCGTAATAAGCTTACTATTTCCCCAATTCAAACCGTCTTCTGAAGTGGCATAACCAAAACCTTTAGAACTACAAGTCCAAACCATTTTGAAATTCCCATCCGGAGTTTTTATGACGGAAGGATCCCTGAAGGAGCCCCATCCCAGTTTTTCATAGTAGGCATCCTGTTTTAAATTTTTCCATTTAATTCCATCTAAACTATAGGCAATTTGAAGTCCTGTTGTATCTGCACCATCAAAATAATATAACAGATAAGCCTCTGCAACGGATTCTTCAAAACCTGACGTCCTTTGCCCCATCGCGCTATAAACTCCGGACAATAAGAACACTTTGAGAAGAAAAATTCGAATTAAACAATTCATTTAAATATTCTTAAATATTAATTTTTCAAATTTTGCATTAGAATCTGGAATTAAATTCTACACAATTTTCCCTGAGATAATTTTCTCAATATCAATTTCATACATCTGGCGGGCATCACCATTATGAGTGGAATCAAAATATACTTTGGTTCCCTGCTGATTGCAACGCGGATGAAGGTCGCAACGCCATTCGCCTCTAAACTTTTCGGGTTCTTGAAATCTGCCTAAAATGACCTTCTTTTTTGTAGGAACGTGAAATAGATAAAGTTCCTGTTCTCTGGTTTCGGGATGGGGATACGTATCGTTAAGGATCCATTCATAATTTGTTCCCGGAACGTAGGTATTATGGCCATTCCGGGTCATTAATTCTTCTCCTATTATCCGATATTTCTTTGTTTTATCCTGAAAAACATAAAATGCAGTTTTGTCATTATTTTCAGGTTCAGCCCAGGCGCAGATTTTATCCTCTCCTTTCCAGATGAAATGTGAAAAATGTCCTGAATCGTTTAAAGCATACAAATCACTACCGTCAGCATTTACTGTAATGGCCCTGGTAACATATAATTCATCAGGACCGTCTAAAGCTTTTCCTGTTTTTTCACGATATTCTGAAGGAGTTGGAAATGGCCTTGATCTATTCAGAAAGATTAACCTGTCGCCGGAAGGATTGGTAAGAATATGATTAATCCAGTGATAATTATCTTTAACTGAACCCAACGGCCGGCTCAGTTCGGCTAAATCCTTATAGGAAACGATGATCTCGTGTTCACCGGTTTTCAAATTCATCTTATACAAACCAGTATTTTCAGGAGCTGGTTCAGGCACAGACGAATCGCTGGTGGCATAACCATATCCAGGCCTGAAAAACTGCAAACGCCCGAAATCAATTCCATATCCTGTAAGACCATCCGGGCTCAGGGTATAAATTGGTTTTGGTAAAATGCGTCTTTCTCCTGTTTTTATATTTTGAATAATACTAACAAAATTATCTTCCAGTCTGGCATTCCATATTACTTCATGCTCACTATTTGGTAACCACTGAAGCATACAGCCCTGCTGCCAGCCCCAAGCCGAACTTTGCCCTATAGTATTCCATTTATTATCATGTTCAAGATCTACGTAACCAACATTGAGTTTATCAGAAGATTTGGGAGAACGAAAAAATAGCTCCACCTCATTTCCTAAAGCGTATTTGCCTGATGAATTTATCTGTCTTTTATCATAATATCCGAACCAGTGTTGCATGGGTTTACTGGTAAGTTGATTAACCGGTAATTTTCCGCTTAAATCTATAACTTCATTCCCTGTAACCTGGGCTGCAAGGCACGAGCTGGGCAACACGGACAACCCCAGTCCGGCAATGCCAATTTGTTCTATAAAATCTCTTCGATACATCATAATTTGTTCTCATTTTTATGATTAAAATTTCAATTTAAAAAGTATGGGAATACCTTAAATGACTAATTCGATAATAGCATCCCATACTTTTTCTGATTAAAAGATTCTGTATTTATCCATTTATCGTCTTGATTATTCAAATATTATAACCTGTCTTATACCATCTCCATTAGCCAGTCTTTCAAAACCCTCATTAATTTCTTCTAATTTGATGCGATGCGTGATCAACTTATCTATATGCAGGCGATTTCTTTGGAATAACTCCAGATAATTAGGAATATCCCTCTTTGCCACACAACTACCTAAATAAGAGCCTTTTAAGGTTTTTTCCATTCCAACAAGCATTGTTGGCGATAAACTAAATCTTGCATCTGGATGCGGGAGAGCGGCTGTGGCTGTTACTCCACCTCTTTTAGTTGCATTATAAGCAAATTCCAGAGCGGGAATGGCACCGGCAAATTCCAGTGAGACGTCAACCCCACCCCCAGTCATTTCTAATAGTTCATATAATGCTTCCGGTTCTGAAGAATCTATGACTTGATTAGCGCCGATCTCCAGAGCTTTTTTTCTTTTTTCATTATTTATATCGGCGCCAATTATCATTCTTGCTCCGGCTGCTTTTGCTCCCATAATTGCAGCAAGTCCAACTCCACCCAATCCCACTACCAGCACAGAATCGCCAAATTTAACTTCAGCCGTATTTACCAGTGCCCCTATGCCTGTCATCACTGCACATCCAAAAAGGGCGGCAACTTCAAATGGAATGTCTTTATTAATTTTAACCAGAGAATTCATAGAAGCCACTGAATATTCCGCAAAACCAGAGACCCCAAGATGGTGGTAATAATAATCTGAACCTTTTCTGATACGTCTATGCTCGCCTAATAAAACTCCTTCTCCATTCGCCTTGGCGCCCGGTTGACAAAGCGCCGACTTTCCCGTAGCACAATTAAGACATTGACCGCATGAAGGCATAAAAGAAAAGACCACGTGATCCCCAATTTGCAGGTGATCAACTCCTTCCCCTAATTCCACAACTTCACCGGAAGCTTCATGCCCTAAAACCATTGGGAGCGGGCGAGGTCGGTTTCCATCAATAACTGAAAGATCTGAATGGCAAAGACCCGCAGCTTTTATTTTGACTAGTACCTCCTGAAATCCAGGTGGCTCTAATTCTACTTCTTCAATTTTTAAAGGAAATGTTTTATTGTAAGGTCTGTCCATTTCCATTTCGTGAAGTACTGCTGCCTTTATTTTCATCGTTTTAAATTTTTGAATTGGAATTCTTCTTTATTCTTTTTGAAATCTGCACTATTAATATTTGAAGGTCTCAGAAGGTCTTTTCCGTAAATCAATAAACAGAGACATATACCCGTAATAAAAGCCCAGGCTGCACCTTTCACCACTAACACTCCGGCTATGATCCCGGCAATCCCCAGATCCTTTTGATTCTTCGCCTCAAGTATGCCAATGCGAACACTTACATATCCCTGAATTAATAAGGTAAGCGCAAGGGCAATCCCCAGAATTGGCCTTACCAGACTAACTACAGGTAATAAAAGCAGGCCTGTATTCGTACCAAATCTAAAAGAGCCCATCCCTCCAAAGATGGAATTCATATATTTCTTACCCTGTTTAAAACGTTCCACCACTACAACATGCATAGCAGCCCATAGTGGACCGCACATAACCACATCAGGTCCAAATATGCTCATGAATAAATTTCTGGCCCCAAAGATTTGATGTGCACGATTGGAATCATAGTCTACCACTTCATCTTTTCTAATTTCATCTGCTTCATCAAGGATAGCTTTCCCCTGTAAGACATCTCCGAAAAGAACTATATATGCGGCTAATACTGTTGGTATCGCTGTTAGAAAAACCTTTAACGGCGGAAGGCCCAGACCCAGAATGGTGTATTCACTAAAAAGCGTGGAGAAATCCGGATTGGTAATGCCCCATTCAATATCCGGCCATGAAGCTTCCCGGAATAAGGGTGCAACAAATACGGCCAGAACGATAATTGGGAAAATCCCCAGGTTTCCAAGATTTCTCCAGACTTTATTTCTTTGCATTAACTTTTTAAAATGCTCCGAAAAAATAACATAGAAGGCTATTCCAACGCAAATGGCGATGGAAAAAGGAAAAGTATCGAAACGCCCACCGGTTTCCATCACTGAAACGATCGCTGCAATTCCTGCCCCCAGTATAATTCCTGATTTTATTGCGGAAGGTATCGCCCTTACTACTTTTGAAGCAAGTCTGGTAATTCCTAAAAAAATGGATAAAATTCCGAGCATCATCTGGAACGCTACTAATGCGTGTACTCTCTCAACCCCTTCAGGAAAGGTTTCAACATATATTATTAACAGTGGAATTGCCGGAGTAATCCAGCCTGGCACCACGGGATCACCAAGCAGGTGATGCAATAAATACAGCAAACCGTTCAGCATTACCACGGCAATGGCAACTTCAAACGGCATTCCCAGTAATTCCATCATTAACGGGATAGCAGCAAGGTCTACAGCACATAAAAGTAAACCCTGCAAATATTCCGGAAGCTCGAACCTATAATGAATAAAAGGCAGTCGTAATTTGAAGACCCCTACTTTTATGTAAGGTGTTTCCTGAAAATCTTCTCTATGCTGCCATTTATTCATAATTGATCCCGAATTCTAATGATTTATTTTTCTTTTAATTAAGTCCTTCATCTTATTTTTCTACACTAAATTTATAAAGCGAACTTTTTTGATATGTCTCATCCGGTTCCAGTATTATGGAAGGAAAATTTTCATGGTTAGGAGCATCAGGATATTGCTGAGTTTCCAGGCAAAAAGCTTCTCTATGCTTAAATGGTTTACCTTCTTTTCCAACATCTTCTCCCTGCATAAAATTTCCACCATAAAACAGAAGAACTGATTCTTCCGTAGAAACCGTCATTTTTATTCCACTCTCTGGATCAAGGATGGAACCTGCATAACTCATAGCTGGATTATTTTCACTGTTTATAACCCAGTTGTGATCATAGCCTTTACCATTTTTTAAGTGTATGCTTTCATTTTCCATTTTAAGCCCCTCGGAGACCGCTTTGGGAGTCCTAAAATCCAGTACAGTGCCCTCTACCGGTGCAATTTCACCGGTAGGTATTAAAGTAGAATCCACAACAATAAAACGATCTGCGTTTATTTCTAAAATATGGTTATTTATAGAGCCGCTGCCTTCTCCGCCTAGATTAAAGAAAGCGTGATTGGTTAACATCACAGGAGTAGCTTTATCGGTTTCAGCACGATAAGAAATTTCAACTTCATTATTTGAACTTAGGGCATAGGTAACTTCCACCTTCAGGTTTCCCGGATAGCCCATTTCACCATCTGGCGACGAATAACTCATCACTACAGAAGTATCTGTAACGCTTTTTACATCCCATACTCTACTGTGGAATCCACCCGCTCCACCATGTAAATGATTAGTAGTATTGTTAATTGGGAGTTCATATTTCACACTATCCAGAGAGAATCTCCCGCTATCTATCCTATTAGAGACTCTTCCAATTGTGGCTCCATAGTAAGGTTTTGCCTGGAGATAATCGTCTATACTATTAAATCCTAAAACCACGTCCCTAAATTCTCCCTGTCTGTCCTGAACCTCCAAACTTGCAATGCGGGCGCCATAGTTGGTGACCCCCATATAAATATTGCCGTTCTTTAAATTATACAAACCGGTCTCTTTCCCATTGATTTCTTTTTTAAAATTTTCAGTTTTTAATCTGAAAGCATGTTCTTTTTCTTCCGAAGAATTACAGGAAAGGAAAACGAGACTTAAAAGAGTGATTGCTGGTACAAATCTTACAGTTCTCAATATTCCTGTTAGAGGAAGAGCGATTGCGAGGATCTTCTTCATATGATATCCAATATTATTCTGAAGCATTTTCATCAGGTTTAGTTACTATTTCTATTTCCATTTGATTCCACTTGTACCAGGTATCATGGCCATTTCCGGCATCAGACCATATTAAAACCATTCTTTTCCCGTCTTCACTAATCCACTTGGGACTTAATTTAAACCCGTAGGTGCGATTTTTTTTATTATCCGGGTAGAAGTATTCTGAGTAGTAAAATTGTTTCCAGGGTCCCCAGGGATTTTCTGCATACCAGAAACCGATACTTGCCGGATATTTACAATCCCAGCACCAGCCACCCCAGAATTCCTTTCCGGGGTCACTTACCCCGTAACTTACCATGATATAAAGATCCAGGCCTTTATTGTAAACCACACTGGGAAACCATGAAGCCCACATCCATTCCCGGTCTTCTCCGGCTGCCGGATATTGTAAATTAATCCCTCTTTGCCTCAGATCACCGGTCCATTCGGCTTTCCCTTTTTTCCATCCTTTAAAATATTCGTATTTAGATTTATCCAGAATATGATTTTTATTAACTCTTATCATACTTAAATTCCTGGGTTCATATTGCTCGGGTGAATACATATAGATATAATCATCCCTAGCTGCCTGATTATCTTTTCCGTTCTGGCAAAAGGCTATCCAATTAAACGCGTAGGTGTATTTTCCCAGATGCGGTTTTGGATCTTCTTTATAAAAAAAGAAAGAACTTGAATCGGTTTCGTTATATTTTCCCTGAGTTTGCAACTCACCGGCCCAGTTGTAGAAAGATTGCCCGAAATCTTCAGTATATATCAACCTATTGGCGACGGGCCTGCGGTATCCTTCATTCGTTTCACTTTTCCAAACCCACACATACATGGTGGTATCCACGGATATAGTGCCATAGGCATAGAATGGCGATATTGCCTGAGAAATGGGATAACCAGGCATTTTTTTAACGTCTTCTTTCTGAAAATCCTCATCTCCTGAAATTTGGAGAAACATAGCACCTTCAGTATCCACATTTCTGAGTTTTACTTCACTGCCCCACCAACCGTTGCCATCGTCCAGCATCGTGTAGATATTATCATCTGCAGCCCAGGTCTGGCACCAGTTATCACCAAAATTACCTTTTCTTGCCAGTGTGATCGTATCAAATTTCACGCTAACCGGGATTTCCTGCGATTTCATCATTAGAAAAAAGAAGCAGAAAATAAAAACAAGGAATTTTTTATATAACATCTTCCTTCGGAAAGCTTCTCCAAAACGGGTAGATTCAGGACATTTAAAATGTGATAGTCTCATAATATTTTAAACTTTCAATTTTTAACTGGCTTTTTAGACATTTTAAAAACCAGTTCTCCGCCCTCCATAATTTCCTCATAAGAAATTTTATAATCAGTGATTTCTTTACCATTGAACTCAATAGCTTCTACATACTTATTTTCTGTTCCGAAATTTTCAGTTTTAATATGCAGCATATTCTCTCCTACTTTAATATGCGCATTTTTATATGAGGGTCTTCCCAAATCAAAAAACCCCGAAACCGGATTTACAGGATAGAATCCCAGGGAGCTTAGAACAAACCATCCACTTAACTGCCCAAAATCGTTATTTCCGCTATATCCATCCGTACTGGTATTGTACATTTTTTGAAGGATTTCATCTACAAGAGCCTGCGTTTTATAAGGTTTTCCGGCATAGTTATAAAGATATGGAATGTGATGACTTGGCTCGTTCCCGTGAACATACTGTCCTATTAAACCACTCACATCCTTAGTATTACCCTCCCCTACAATCGTTGGTTCCATAGCCAGAAGACTGTCTATACGTTTTGAAAATTCTTCTTTACCACCCATAAGTTCTATAAGACCTGGCACATCATGCTGCACATGCCAGGAATATTGCCATGCATTTGCCTCTGTATAATCACCGTTAGATGTTCCGGCGTGTTCAATATTTAATGGGTGAAATGGTTCTGTCCATTTTCCATCAGAGTTTTTTCCTCTCATTAATTTATAATTGGAATCAAACAGATTTTTATAGAAATTAGATCTTTCGATGAAAAAATCATAATCTTCCTGTTTTCCAAGTCTTTTCGCTAACTGTGCGGCAGCCCAGTCATCAAAATTGGCTTCCAAAGTTCTGGAAGCAGATTCCGACATTACTTTATCTGCAGGCAAGTATCCATAGCTGTCATATAGCGCCCATTTGTATTTAGGCCAATAATATTTGGTAAGGGTTTTCTTAATTGCTTCATAGGCATGTTGTCCATCTGGATACAAGCCCTTTAAATAAGATTCTACAATCACAGGCACAGCATGGTTTCCAATCATTTGTTGCCTGTCTTTCCCCCAAAGCGCCCAGACAGGTAAAAATCCCGTTTCATCATAATGCCGGAGAATACTGTCTATGAATGATTCAATCTTTTCAGGGATCAGAATGGTGTAAAGAGGAAAAGAGGCGCGGTAAATATCCCAGAAAGCAAAGGTTGAATACATTTCACCCGATTCCATGGTGTGAATTTTGTCATCAGCACCCCGATATCTCCCGTCCACATCAGCAATATTATTAGGATGAATAAATTGGTGGTATAAATTCGTATAAAAAAGTTCTTTTCCTTTTTCGGTAGCCTGAATTTTGATTTTTGACAAAATTTTATTCCACTCCTTCTCAGCTTCAATTTTAACCGTTTCAAAAGATTTATTTTTAATTTCAGCGTTTAAATTCCTTATAGCACCTTCTACGCTAATAGAAGAAATTCCCACTCTTAACTCCAGGGTTTCCCCTTTCTTTAAATGCTGATAGTCCAAAACGAGCTCCCTACCCATTTTATCTACAAATCGCTTATTCTGAAACGGTTTCGAAAATTCTATAGCGAAATAAACTAGCCGATCAAGATTTTCATGGTTATTTCTTAAATAGCCCTGAATGCTTACACTATCCATATGAGTAAATCCGGCTTCTACTACCGGTTCTCTTTGCCTGCTGCGATTATAAAGCACTTCATTAAGGTTAATCAAAACATGATAATCGGCATTCTCTAGAAATGTATATTTATGAAACCCGATTCTTGCAGTAGTACTTAGTTCTACTTTAATGTCATCCTTATCCAGAGTGATAGAATAATATCCCGGAGAGGCTTTTTCAGATTCTTTGGAAAATGGAACATTCTCTCTGGTAAGTGCCTCCTCATTTTTATAAGGAAGTATTAATAAATCACCAAGCAGAGGATTGGCTCCTCCGCTGGTATGTGTATGCGCAAAACCTCTTATGGAAGTATCTTCATATTGATATCCGGAATGATAATCCCAGGTGAAATTTCCTGTATTAGGACCCAGTTGAACCAGACCCATTGGAGAGGTAGCTCCTACATACGTATGACCCGGTCCGCTGGTCCCTATAAATGGATTAACGTATTTGGTAAAATTTATACTATCATTTACCGGTTTCCAACCCTCATTCCCTGAATTCAGCATGGCGGAATGCATATCCCGAGCACTCAAGCTTAAAAAAATTAAGGCACATAAAATAGTTGTCTTGTAGCTGTAAAATATACCTGATTGATACAAAATTTTATTTTTAATTAATTGATTCATTTTAAAAATTAGATTTGCATTGATAAGCCAATTCGGTGTCTTGTAATTTTTATTGAGGTTTATTAGTCATCTTAAAAAGAAGTGTGCCTCCTTTCATAATATCATCATATGCTATCATGAAATTTGAAATGGGGTGTCCATCTAGTTCTACCGATTCAACATAGATATTATCCTTTCCAAAATTTTCAGTTTTAATAATAAAAGGCTTTTCCCCTACTTGAATAGTTGCTTTCTTATATGATGGCCTGCCGATGTCAAATAAACCAGAAACCGGATTTACCGGATAAAAACCCAATGAGCTAAAAATAAACCACGCGCTTAGTTGTCCAAAATCATTGTTCCCAATATAACCTTCAGGGGTAGAATCATACATTGTATTGAGTATCTTATCTACCAACGCCTGAGTTTTATAAGGTTTATCGGCATAATTATACAGATAGGGTATATGCTGGCTTGGCTCATTACCATGTGCATACTGTCCTATAAGTCCGCTAACATCGTGCGTGGTTCCTTTGCCGAAAATTGTTGGTTCCAAGGCGAGTAAACTATCAATGCGGGTTTCAAATTGTTCTTTTCCTCCCATTAAATTAATAAGTCCAGGAATATCATGTTGTACATGCCAAGTATATTGCCATGCGTTAGCTTCAGTAAAATCTCCGTTAGAAGTACCCGCATGTTCGATCTGTAGAGGAAAAAATGGCTCTACCCATTTCCCATCGGCAGTTTTACCCCGCATCAGTTTGTATTCAGGATCAAACAAGTTTTTATAAAAATTAGAGCGATGCAGGAAGAACTTATAATCTTCCCTTTTTCCTAATTCCCGAGCTAGCTGGGCGGCTGCCCAATCGTCAAAAGTAGCCTCCAGAGTTCTTGATACCGATTCAGACAATACCTCTTCTGAAGGAATATATTCGTAAGCATCATAAAGAGCCCATTTGTATTTAGGCCAGTGGTATTCGGTCAAAGTAGTCTTAATAGCCTCAAAAGCCTTATCACCATTAGTATAAAGTCCTTTCAGATAAGCATCCACAATTACAGCGACTGCGTGGTTACCAATCATAGTATGGGTGTCCCGCCCCCATAATGCCCATACCGGCAAGTAGCCTTTTTCGTCGTAATGTCGAATAATAGAGCTTACGAAAGCATCTATTTTTTCAGGAACTAATATTGTATACAGAGGAAATGAGGCACGGTAGATATCCCAAAAAGCAAAGGTAGAGTAGAATTCACCCGATTCCGTTTTGTAAATTTTATCATTCGCTCCCCTATATTTTCCGTCCACATCTGCAATATTATTTGGATGAATAAAATGATGATATAGATTGGTATATAAAAGTTCCTTTTGTTCTTCTAAGCCTTCAATTTTAATTTTTGAAAGGATAGTATTCCATTGCTGTTTGGTTTCTTCCCTAGCTTTATCAAAGGAGGTATTACTTACTTCAGATTTTAGATTCTGAACAGCTCCATCAATACTTACAGAAGAAATTCCAACCCTAAGTTCAATCTTTTCATTTTCTTTTAACCCTAAATAATCCAGAACGAGTTCCCTGTTTTGTTTATCCACAATCCTTTTAGACTGGAATGGACTAGAAAGCTCGATTGCAAAATAGACTTTACGATCTATCCTTTTTACATTGTTTCTAAGATATCCATGGACGCTATTACTATCAATGTAGGTAAATTCAGCTTCTAGAACCGGTTCCCTTTGCCATGCTTTTGTGTAGAGTACCTCATCGATATTTATCAAAATACGATAGTCTCCATCCTGAAGAAAGGTATATCGATGAATGCCTGTTCTGGCTGTCGCTGTTAATTCTACCTTAATATTATCCTCATTTAAAGTAACGGTATAATAACCCGGGGAAGCTTTTTCAGATGTTTTTGAAAATGAAACCTTCTCTTCTATTAATGCTTTTTCATTTTTGAACGGTAATGTCAGAACGTCCCCCAATATAGGAACTTCTCCGCCACTGGATGGGTATGGGAAAACCCTCGAAGTGTACTATCGCGGAACTGATATCCGAATGATAATCCCAGGTATAATTTCCGGTATTAGGACCCAATTGAACTAATCCCTAGGATAGGTAGCTCCAGGAAAAATACTACCGGAACCTGCGGTACCCGTAAAAGGATTTACATATTCCGTTAGGTTTTTCGTTTCTTTTCTTGACTTTTGAGTATAGACACTAAGGGGAATAACCAACAAGAATAGCGGTAAAAAATTTATCAAATACACCCTTATCATACCCATATTTTCAATGTTTTATTCTTCTATAGAATCAACAGTTTTATTAATTAAAATCGAACCAGAGAATCAAAGGTGGGTTTTCATCACCCTCATGAAAATTCGTCTGTCCTTTTTGAGAAGAAGGCCCAAGCGCTTCCGGTTTTCTGAATTTTTGTGCCAATTGCTGGAATTTCATATAAAAATGAGATATCTCCCTCTGGAAAACGGCGGGAACGTCCTCCCTGTTCCTTCTGGGTGCTAATGGCGTAAATAATCTCAAAT
>CAWGSM010000005.1:0-3673 GCA_963825045.1 uncultured Flavobacteriaceae bacterium
TATTTCATTATTTAATATCTACTATTTATTTCCAATAATAGTTTGAATCTTCTTTGCAATCCTTTCTGATGCATGTTCTGGTTTATTTCCAGCTATTATTTTAAACCATTCATGGGCCATTATATCTGTGCTTTTCGGGTTTTCAAAAAGCTTTTCTATTCCACTGGTTATTTCTGTAGGAGATTTTGCCCAGACGACGGCTTCTTTCGAAGGCATGGACCTAAAATGTACATAGTTATAATTTTGACCAATATCCCGAATGCCTTTTTTTAGCGCTGCCTGTTCATAATTTAGATATATGCAGGGCTTTCCATGAATTGCAAAGTCAAAGACCATGGAAGAACAAATGTTTATTACCATCTCAGAATGTTCGCAAATATTTGAAAGCAACCAGAAATCCTCCTTTTCCGGCAGGAGCAAGTTCCAGTACTCTCCATACTTTTTCCATAACGGGTTGATGGAGATAATTAAATGATCATAATCTTCTAACACCTGATCAAATCTTGTTGATATATCTACCGGGGCCCTTCTAAAAATGATCCCCAGATTGTATCCTTTTTCATTAAGGATTTCTACAGATTTCGCGAGGTCCCTTAAATATAGCTGGTCTAAAGGTGAAGTAGTGACATCGTCCCCAGAAAAGCACAGGTATCTCTTATTAGTATCCAATCCATGTTGCTGAAAGAAATCTTCACGGTTTAAAAGTTTGTCCTTATCAAAATGAGGCTCAAATTGAGGAGTGCCGGTAATAATGATTCGATCTTCCGTTATATCAGGATAATATTTAATCATTTGCTCCTTCATTAGAGTACTCCAAACAAAGTAATAATCAGCTTCCACCACCATCATCGCCTTTGGCACATTATCCCATGAATAGACAAAGCTCACCGTTGGAATCCCCAGGTCTTTAGCAGCTAGTATAGGAGCTATAGATTTTGTAGCTCTTTGAGTAGTAGTAAAAATTATATCTGGCTTATGTTGCTTTAATTGTTCTAAACTCCTGTTGTAAAGTTTACTATCTCGTTCAAGTTTATTAATTTTCGTACGTACATTCCTTAGCTCTTCTTTTGAAGAATTTAAAAATATTAAAGTCGTTGTGAATATGGATTTTAATATACTATTCAAATTATTATATTTGAATGGAAATGTATAGGTAGAATAGACAGGATCTTTAAAAGCTTGTTCCCATAATTTTAATTCCACTCGCTTTCTTACTCTGGTATAAATAGGCGTAAGTTTATTCGGGATCGCATCTTCCAGCTGTACTTGCTTATCTTTATAACCTTTATCTAAAGGCAACCCGCTCATGTTCCACCAGCAAATTTGTAAGTCCATAGCATTTGCTATTTCAGGAAAACCGGTATGAACAAAATTCCGTATTCCTACTCCGTCTGGTAATAAAACAAATACCTTTTTGGCCATCTGTTATTTTCTGTATTTGAGTTTCTCTCTTTGTGGTTTCTCAATTTCCAGAATATCCTGCTCTTTATATGAAAGTGCCAGATGTACCGCGTTTAGGTCTCGATGTAATTTCCTCATTCCTGCCGGCTCAAGAGATGCAGCATGATCGGTTCCCTTCCAGGTACGATCTAATGTGTAATGCCTTTCTATGACCTTTGCTCCAAGAGTATAAGCAGCAATATCTACAGCAATACCCAGATGGTGTCCAGAAAATCCTATAGATTTCAACTTATCCCCATACTTTTTCTGAAGATTGGTAATTTCCATAAGACATACATCTTCAAAAGGAACCGGATATCCAGAAATACAATTATAAAGTACCACATCCTGACTTCTCTTCCTTTCTACAAAAAAATCTATTAGATAATCTGTTTCTTCTGTGGTAGTCATTCCCGTGGAAATATGAATCTCGCCTTGATAATTTTCGCATAGCCATTCCAGCATTTCAAAATGATTATTACAGGCTGATGGAATCTTTATGAATTTAGGAGATAACAAAGCTATCTCTTTTGCAGAAGTTAGATCCCAAACTGATGTAGCGTAGGTGATTCCCAACTCTTCACAATAAGTCTTTAATTCTCGATGCTCGGAAAGACTGAATTCTAGAAATTCACGATGGGCACCATAAGTATCTCCAAAAGCATTATGAGGATTTGGATGTGCAGCCTGGTACTGCTCTCTTGTTAAAAGTTCGCGATTATTTCTCTTTTGAAATTTAACCGCTTCAACATTGCAAAATATCCTGGCCATTTTCACCATTTCCTTGGCTATTGCCATATCTCCCTTATGGTTACAACCAATTTCAGCGATTACATAGGGTTTTTCGTATTTATTCAAAACGTTTATTATAATTTAGAATGAATTCACAGGTTTCCCTGATAGCTCCTTGTCCAGATTCTTTATTCAGTTTTATATCTGCAATCCTTTTGGTTGCATCCATTGCATTATGGGGGGTGAAAGACCATCCTGCACTACACATCGCTGCCATATCGTTAACATCATCGCCTAAATATGCCGCTTTAGAAAGTTCCCATTTTTGTTTTAGACCTAAATTTTGGAGAAAACCAAGCTTATCCTTTACCCCCAGGAACAAATTATCAATTTGAAGTTTCTTCATTCTGGAGGCTACAAGTTCTGAATTTTCAGAAGTGATCACCATCACTTCTACTCCATATTGTCTCATAATTTCCAGCCCCATCCCATCTCTCATATCAAATTTCTTCAGAAGCTCCCCCTCAGAGGAATAATAAACCCCTCCATCTGTAAATACCCCATCAACATCCAAAATGAGTCTTTCAATTTTACAAACCTCCTTTTCACTTTTCAATTTTTGGACTAAAAGTTTTTCGACAATTTCCCAATCACTTTCCGTATCAATTTCTGTATAACTTATTGCTGGCATTTCTATAAGCCCAATATCCCCACTAATTCGTGTACCCGATTTTTGTAAAGCTTCCTTAGTACTTCCATAAATAGCTCCATTCTCTACCAGTAAACCTTCGAATTCCTGTCTGCGCGGACGCTTTTCAGGCGAATAATTAAGAGGCTTACCTGAGTCATCCCATATAAACCGATGTGTTCTCACTACGCTCACAACTGAGGTATATTCCTTCAGTTTTGCCAGGCTCAAGTCTATATCTGTTTTTTGTGTAAATGGACTGGTTGCCTGGAGTAAAAGAAGCTGGTCAAAATCATACTTTATTTTATCACAAAACTCAAATATAGCCTCTTCGGTACTGGCGGTATCATTTGCTGATGCGGCAGAACGTTCCATCACATGAACCTTACTGGTCCAGGTGTATTCTCTTTTTATAAAATCCCTAATCCAGTGATCGTCTGTAAATACATAGATTTCATCAAGCCCGGAAAAAACAGCCTCAGTCAAAACCCAGCTAAATAATGGCCTTCCCAATAGCTTACGTTTATTTTTACCCGGAATGCCCTTAGAATTTTTTCGTAAAGGAATAAAACCTATAGATTTCATTATTTCATGTTTTAGTCGGTCGTCTTTATATCTAAGACTTCGAGATAGTACATTAGAACACCTCGCAGCTAATATAGTATTTCTATGGTTTCTATTAAATATTCTTAAATCTTTCCTTTAGCTATAAGATTATTTAATTCTTCAATTTATTATGACCCAATACTACAAAGGAAAGCTTCTAAAAGTTTCTATCACACTTAGGCTTAAAATAAGCTTATACCTCTAAAA
>CAWGSM010000006.1:0-61334 GCA_963825045.1 uncultured Flavobacteriaceae bacterium
CATGATTAAAAAGCTTAAAAGAATTAAAACCCTTCAATGATTTATTAAGTCAAGTACAAAATTAGAGTGTAGGATATTTGAAAAAAATGATGTTTGTCATGTAAGTATGTATATAGAAAAGTCAGGCTTTTTGGAAATCAGATTTTTAGACCTTGTCAATCTTTTAGCTTTCCCCTTGCTTTCATTATCTTATGGAGCGAAATTAATTTCTATGATCAAAAAAACCTTATTGTTGTAAAATTCCAGATCATTAATTAATAAAAGAAGAGCTTTTAAGGAAGTTCTTCTTTTTCTGGATATCTGCTATCTGTATAATTTTATAATTCAACATTATAAATTCTGAAATTGGTTGATTTTTCCATAATTAAAATCATAATAACCTGATTTTTAGATTATTTAGACGCGTTTTTCCAAATGCCTGGAATATGAAAAAAATTACGCTTACAGAATTATTTCTTCTGATCTGCGGAGGTGCTTTTTTTTACAGACCTGGGATTATAAACCAGTGACCGTTATATAGTCCGTTATCCCTGGCACGATAGGCAGTTCAAGATTTATAAGCACAGCGGAGAGCCGGGATTTTAAAGAATTCACTTCTACCCGCACCTAGGAGGATAGCGAAAGGAATAAATCTATTAGGGGAGAGATTAGGGTCAAAATTTTCGAGGAGACCAAGCTGTTGAACTTTTTTAATATTGTTGAAATTCGGTTTCAGAATATTGCCGCCAATGATGCGATCGTAACTTCAAAAATCAATTCCCTGGCCGTTGATGGCTGTGAGCTCGTTGAAGTAGAAGGTAGAATGTTAGTGGATTAGATGACGAGTACGGCATCTTTTTTACCCGTTTTATTTTTAAAAGAATGCTTGAATAGATGAAGTGAATAAATAAATCATAAGGCACATATTAACAGCGGTTAATAAAATGTTGGTATTACATTTAAATTTTCAGCTTAATTATTCATTTTTTTTTGTTAATTACAATTAGTTAATTAAATGTTAATATGGAAACACTAGCAAAAACGACTGCTCAATTTAAAGAGGGGATGAAGGTGTCAGATTTAAGAGAAATGACTTCCATAGGATTTATTAATACCCTACGCGAAAATCAATTGATCAGGATAACCAGATCTGGCCAGATAAGACTTACCGATAAAGGTAGAATAGCCTCTAAATTAGGAGTGAAAAATTATCTAAGACTGGAGAAAGCTGAAAAACAATATCTTGAAGAAGAGATACTAAGCGTTCGTGTCGAAAATCGCGGATTGATTATGATCTTTGGAGGAATGTTCCTATCGCTTCTTTTTATTATAGGATTCTGGATGCTACAGCTAAAAGGTCTATAGGAAATTGTCTTTGTCCCTTTTAATTTGATGGGTCTTTAATTAGAACAGGATGTTTAATCCTTCGGTCTCCACATGAATTCTAACTTCTTTATGGTAAAGAATTGTCATGCTATATCTATTTTTTAATTAGTAGAAGACCTGCTTTATATTTTTTAAACTTTTATGATATCTTTATTCATAGAGTTTCAGTCGGCATTTTGTGAAGAGAATTTTGATGCAGCTTAATATATTTTTATTAAAAACATTAAAAATATATTGTTTTAGAATATTGTAATTTCCCTTAGCGCAATAAATTGCTACATGCAATATTATTATTCTGGAAAGAATCCGGATGTACAAGGTGTAATTCAGGTTCATGCTGATAATTGTAAGGATCTTCCGGAAATTATTGAGAGAATTTACCTGGGAATTTTTCCAAATGCAAATCTGGCCATTGACCACTGCTAGAAGAAAAATTGCAGTTGACCAGAGTGAGGATATGTACATGCTGCATAAAATATTTTAAAGTTTATTATTGTTAGAACTTGTCTTAAGACCGTTACTTTTTTAGTAGCGGTTTTATTTTTTTTAACAATTACCTCTAACTTTGCTTAATTTCTTTAACTTATGGGATGATATAGAGATAGTTTTAAAAGAACTTCACATTAGTCCTACCGCAATAAGGCTATTAATATATAAGTTTTAAGTGAAAGAAATATAGCCGTTACCTTAAATGATATAGAATTAGGTTTTGATAAGTCTGAACGTACCACTCTCTATCGTACGATTAAGACATTTGAAAAGAAGGACTTGTTCATCAAATAGATGATGGCACCGGGATCGCTAAATATGCCCTCGATGAAACCAATATAGGTGAAGGTAGATCCCAGGACCTGCACCTGCATTTTCACTGTGAGAACTGTAACGAAACTCTTTGTTTAACAGATCATAAGATTCCACATATAAGCCTACCTAAAGGTTTTGTTAGCAAGGATATGAATCTTGTGATCAAAGGGGTGTGTGATAAATGCAGTGCAAATAAATAATGCACTTAAGTTGCATGTATTTCAACTTAACTTAGCCAGTGAATTAAAATATCTGACTGAACATGAATTTAAAAATCTGATGCCCAATGTCTGAAAATAATTATGGATGCTGCAAAGCTCATAATACTGGTGTTTTTGGTAAAAGAACAGAGTTGATTTTCGCTGTTTTGAGCGGAGTTTTTTTGTTAACCGGATTTCTACTGGATAAGTTCAGCGGTCTTTCTTTTACCTATGTAGTTATACCTTTTCTTATTTCTTACGGTTTTGGAGGTTATTATACTTTGAAAGAAGCTATTGAGGAGATCTCTCATGGTCGTTTTCAAATAGATTTTTTAATGCTTGTAGCTGCCATTGGTGCTGCCTTGCTCGATAAATGGGCTGAAGGAGCCTTGCTATTGTTTTTGTTTAGTCTGGGCCATGCTTTAGAACATCTGGCTATGGATAAAGCCACGAAATCTATAGAATCGCTTACCAAATTGTCCCCTAAGATCGCTCTACGAAAAGTAAATGGAGATTATGTAGAGGTTAAAATTGAAGATCTTAAGGTTGGTGATATCATAAGGATCAAACCTAACTCCGCGGTGAGCGCCGATGGATTGCTCATTAACGGAAAAACCAGTATAAATCAGGCGCCTATTACCGGGGAAAGTATCCCGGTAGATAAAGAGCCAGTCCAGGATCCGGAGAAAAAATTTGATTCAGTGGATGAGATCCCTGCGAAAAATCGAGTCTATGCCGGTACAATCAATGGAGACAGCAGTATTGAGGTGAAGGTCATCAAGGAGTCTCAGGATTCTACCCTTAGCAGGCTTATCACCATGGTGCAGGAAGCCCAGGAAAAGAAATCTCCCACTCAATTGTTGGCAGATAAATTTGAAAAGTATTACGTGCCGGCAGTACTTGTCCTTATTATAATTTTAAATTTTGCTTTTCTGGTGATCGATGAAACCTGGCAGGATAGTTTTTACCGCTCTATGGCAGCATTGGTGGCGGCAAGTCCCTGTGCGCTTGCAATTTCCACCCCCTCTGCTGTTTTAAGCGGAATTGCCCGTGCAGCCAAAGGAGGAGTGCTTATCAAAGGCGGAAAACCTCTGGAAGATCTGGGAACCTTGAGTGCATTGGCTTTTGATAAGACAGGAACGCTTACTGAAGGTAAACCGGAACTTACTGATATTGTACTGCTTAACGGTCTTTCTAATGATGAATTTTTAAGAAAGTGATCGCTCTGGAAAGTTCCAGTAATCATCCCCTTGCTAAAGCCGTAGTGCGTGATGGTAAAAAACGAATGCATCAGTTGAATGGTATTCCTGAGGTTACGAATTCTGAAGCTATTCAGGGAAAAGGCATCAAGGGAAAATAGATGGTGATACTAATAAAGATTGGGAATCTGGAACTTTATGAAGAATCTCGGAGGTTCCCGGCTGAGGTGAAAGAGAAAGTAAAAAACTGGAAAGTGAAGGGAAAACAGTGATGCTTATCAAAAATAACCATGAATTCAGCGGAATACTTGGTTTAATGGATACTCCAAGGAAATCAGCTAAGTCTACTCTGGCAAAGCTGAAGAAAGATCGGTATTAGAAAAATGATCATGCTTACAGGGGACAACCAGGAAGTTGCGGATGCGGTTGCCGCAGAAATCGGACTTACAATGCCTACGGGAGTTTATTGCCCGAAGAAAAAGTTGAACGCATTAAACAGCTGGAAAAAGAAGAACATAAAATTGCCATGATCGGCGATGGAGTAAATGATGCACCGGCAATGGCTAACAGTACCGTAGGTATTGCTATGGGAGCCGCGGGTAGTGATGTTGCCCTGGAAACTGCAGATATTGCGTTAATGGCAGATAAACTGGAGATCTTACCCTTTGCCATAGCCTTAAGCCGAAAGGCCCAACAGATCGTAAAACAGAATCTATGGATAAGCCTTGGTGTCGTGGCTTTATTGCTGCCGGCAACCATCTTTGGTTGGGCCAATATTGGGATCGCCGTGGTTTTTCATGAAGGCTCTACAATAGTAGTAGTGCTGAATGCCTTAAGATTATTAGGATTCAAGGATAAATACAGTTCTATTATAAATTTTTCAGCTTTTTTAGTAAAATAGGATTAAATCCAATATTTTTGATTAAATTTTGGAAATATTCCTAATAAACTAAATTATGGGTACACCTGGATCTATTGAAATCAAGCACTTTAAGGAAGTGCGCGAAGAAAATAATTATACTCAAACAGAATTTGCAGCGCTACTGGGAATCAAGAATTCCACAGCAGATATTGAGCGGGGCCGTACCAAACTTTCGGGAAAGATCGTAGCCGAACTGCTGCGACAATTTGCTATTAATCCTTTATGGTTGTTTGGAGACAGTGGTCAGAAATACTTAAAGATCTCTAAAGGAGATGTTAGTCCAAAGGTGGTTACCGTAGATAATTCCGATAAGGAGAATATCGTTCTAGTAAATCAAAAAGCAGCCGCAGGATATCCTCACAATGTTCAGGATGTGGAGTGGTATAACCAATTCCGGCCTTCGATATTCCCTTGCCAGAATTTAGAAATGCTACTTATCGAGGTTTCCAGATAGAAGGAGATAGTATGTTGCCAGATTACAGCCCGGAGAATGGGTGATGGGAAAAGCTGTTTCCAGTATAGAAGAAGCCAGTAACAACAAGGTATATGTAATTGTGATGTATGACTCTGTCCTGGTTAAGAAAATTCAGAAAATGCCAGATCCTTCCAAAGTTCTTCTTATCTCTCTTAAACGAAGAATATTTACCCTTAGAGATCAACGTACATGATATTCAGGAAATATGGCAGGTAAATTCGAAACTTACCTTTAACCTGGATAATCCTTCAAATAGCGGACTTTTTCAGGAATTGCAGCAATCAATGAATGAGTTGAAAAGAGAATTGAAGTCTTTTAAAAGTTAATTGATAGCTGCGATTGGCGGTAATAAAAGTTTAAGTTCAAACAGAATTTGTTCCAACTTTCATCATTTAAATAAAAAGCATAAAAAAGCCCTTTTCGATGAGAAAAGGGCTTTTTTAAAGGTATTGGATCTAAAAATTAATAGTCGTCATTATTTTCGACTTCATCTTCCACTTCGTTTGCTGCATTTTCAACAGCATCTCCAGTTTCGTTAGCAGCATTTTCCACTGCATCTCCAGCATCATCGGCAGCTTGCTCAATATCATTTCCAACACTGTTGTTGTCATCGTCCATGTCATCCATATCGTCCATATCGTCAGACATTTCCATATCATCAGTTTCATTTTCTTTTGCTGTATCTCTACATGAAGTAAAGAATACTCCCATTGAGAGCATTAAAGCCAGCATTACTATTGGTTTTTTCATTGTTATTAAGTTTTTGGAGTTAGTAATTCAATTTCTAAAATTAGAAGGTGGCGAACTAGTTATCGTCCCCTATTTTATCTATTTCTTCGTCAATTTCCTTATTTACTTCTTTATCTACTTTTTTCGCAGTTCTTTCAAGGATTCCTTCTTTCTCTTCTGTTTCTTCCGGAGTTTCTACTTTTTTCTCCACTTCAACTTCCCTAATAACTGTTTCTTTTTCGGCAGTATCTCTACATGAAGTAATATACGTAGAGAACATTATTAGCGCACCGGCTAAAATTGATAAACGTTTCATGGTTAAATAATTATTGGTTATTTAGATCGAAATTACAACTAAAACGTTAATGCAGAATGATATTTTACTTTTTTTTAGCAATCTATGTTAACATTTTGAAAGCCTTATTTATAAGTATTTCTCAAGTATTCGTGTGGCTCCGGTATTGCTGTTAATGAAGTGACCTGCGATCATTCCTGTCTTTTTTCTGAATTCTGAATATGCGTAATAGCTTATTCATAATTGTTGAAAATTCAGTTGAATTTTTAACAGAGAATAATCCGGCTAATTGTCTTAGGCGCTCTGCTTCAGGGAATTTACTGAAATTTTCTCCTATTATTATCGGTACACTAAAAGTTGCGGGTTCCAGGATATTGTGAAGTCCGCTGGTTCCAGCAGCACCACCAACATAAGCGATATTTGCATAGCTATAGGCTCTTCCCAAGTAATCCTATGGTATCCAGAATCAAGACCGAATAATCCTTCAGCTTTGTCCTATCTTTATCAGAATATTTCACCGTGGGAATTTGTAATTTGCTTCAAGTTTCTCGATTTTTCAGGTTTGATCTCATGGGGAGCAATGATGAACTTAATATTCCTGGAGCTATTGATGAATTCTAACATTAGTTTTTCATCTTCCGGCCAGGTACTGCCGCAAACCACAAGTAAATGATCCTGTTTAAATTTTTCAATAAAATCAATTCGGTTATCTGCTTCCAGTCTGTGCGGCCACACGATCAAATCTCGTATCTCCACTTATAGTTACATTATTAAAACCCAGCTGAATTTAATAAGTCTTCTGGATTCCTTATTCTGAACAAAGAAATGTTCAAAAGCCTGTAAGGATTGTTTCATCCATTTTCCGTAGGATTTAAAAAAGGCCTGGTCTTTTCTAAATACCCCCGAAACTAAAAATGTCCTGATTTGTGTTCTTTTTCAATTCATTAAGGAAATTCGGCCAGAAATCATATTTGATGAAAAAGGCCATTTTCGGCTGAATGATTTCTAGGAATTTTTCGGCATTTTTGGGGTATCCAGGGGTAAATAGGTGAAATGATCTACCAGAGGATGTTGTCTTTTTATTATTATATCCTGAAGGTGAAAAAAAACTTACCACCGTTTTGTTTCCGGGTATTTCTCTTTCAGCATTTTTAAACTGGGACAGCCATTTCGAATTCTCCTAGGGAAGCGGCATGTATCCAAAGATGTTCTTTTTCTGGGTCTATATTTTCTTCCAGCTTTGAAAAAAGATCTTTCCTGCCTTCGGTAAATTCTTTCAGTTTAGGACTAAAATTCCCGGCCGATTTAAGAACGACTCCGCTTAGTTTTACCAATACGTTGTAAATTCTATGCACACTAAAATCTTAAGGTTGCTAAAATAGGCCTTTCCCAATAAATGGATTGTCAGAAGGGCCTATATTTCGTATTTTCGTAGACCTGAAAAATATTGTAGATGAAAAAGATTCAAATGGTTGACCTTAAGGGTCAATATGAAGGTATAAAAAATGAGGTAAATCAGGGAATACAGGAAATTTTGGAAGAAACTTCCTTTATTAACGGTCCTCATGTTCATGGATTTCAAAAAGAACTTGAAGAATATCTTGGGTGTAAAGCACGTGATTCCATGTGCCAATGGTACAGATGCTTTGCAAATAGCAATGATGGGTCTGGGCTTGAAACCGGGTGATGAAGTAATCACTGCCGATTTTACTTTTGCGGCTACGGTAGAGGTGATTGCCTTGCTTCAATTAACCCCGGTATTGGTAGATGTAGATCCGGAAACTTTTAATATAGATCCTGAAGAGATCAAAAAAGCGATTACTCCAAATACAAAAGCTATAGTGCCAGTACATTTGTTTGGTCAAACGGCAGATATGGATGCGATCATGGAGATCGCAAAAGAACATGATCTTTATGTGATCGAAGACAATGCCCAGGCCATTGGATGCTAATTACCATTCAAAAAATGGAGATACCAGCAAAGCCGGTACCATTGGAGACATTGCGGCTACTTCTTTTTTTCCTTCCAAAAACCTGGGATGTTATGGTGATGGTGGAGCGATCTTTACAAACAATGATGAACTTGCACATACTATTCGCGGGATCGTGAACCATGGGATGTATGAACGTTATCATCATGACGTGGTGGGAGTAAATTCCAGGCTGGATAGTTTTCAGGCAGCGGTATTAAGAGCCAAATTAAAAAATCTGGACATTTATAATGAAGCCAGGAAAGAGGCTGCAATAAAATATACCGAAGCGTTGCAGGATCATAAGGATATTATCACTCCAGTGAGATCTGGTGATTGTGATACGCATGTGTACCATCAATATACGCTGAAGATCAAAAATGGAAAAAGAGATGCTTTAGCGAAACATTTACAGGAAAAAGGGATTCCTTTTGGGGTGTATTATCCAATTCCGCTGCATCGCCAAAAAGCTTATGTAGATGAGAGGTACAATGAAAAGGATTTTACTGTGACCAATAAACTGGTAAAAGAGGTGATCTCCCTGCCAATGCATACCGAATTGGAAGACGATCAAATCCATTATATTTCTAAAACAATTATTAGATTTTCTAAATAAATAAATTATGAAAAAACTGATTACAATTTTAGCCGCCATTTTTATCACATCTAATTTAATGGCGCAGGATATTTATATCCATGCAGGAAAATTAGTGGATACTAAAAATGGAAAAGTTCTGAATGACCAGACCATTATTATTTCAGGAAATAAGATAAAAAGTGTTGAAAAAGGCTTTGTAGATCCTGCTCTTCTGAAGATGAGTTGATAGACCTGAAAAATAAAACAGCTTTTACCGGGTTTAACCGATATGCATGTGCACATTGGAAAGCGAAACCAATCCCAGTAAGTATTTGCAAAGATTTACTAATAATCCTGCAGATGATGCTTTTAATTCTATAGGCTTTGCTGAAAAAACTCTAATGGCCGGATTTACTACCGTAAGGGATCTTGGAGGTACCGGAGTGAATATCGCTTTAAGGGATGCGATAAATAAAGGAAAGATTGCCGGACCCAGAATATTTACCGCAGGTAAATCCCTGGCCACTACCGGTGGACATGCAGATCCTACCAACGGAATGAATCGTGCTATGGTTGGGGATCCGGGACCTAAGGACGGAGTGGTGAATAGTGTGGAAGATGCCAGGAAAGCAGTAAGACAACGCTATAAGAATGGAGCAGATCTTATCAAGATCACTGCTACGGGTGGAGTTTTAAGTGTCGCGAAAAGTAGTTCGAATCCGCAGTTTTTTAAAGAAGAGATCGAGGAGATCGTAAAGACTGCAAATGATTATGGTTTTCATGTAGCCGCGCATGCCCATGGTGACGACGGAATGCAAAGAGCGGTAAAAGCTGGTGTAAAGACTATAGAACATGGTACTTTGATGAGTGAGCAGACTATGGACCTAATGAAAGAATATGATGCCTATCTGGTGCCGACCATTACTGCAGGTAAAGAGGTGACTGAAAAGGCTGAGGTTGAAAATTACTATCCGGAGCTGGTAGTTCCTAAGGCAAGAGAAATTGGTCCACAGATCCAGAATACCTTTTCAAAAGCTTATAAGAGGGGAGTGCCTATTGTTTTTGGAACCGATGCCGGTGTTTTTAAACACGGGGAAAATGCAAGGGAATTTGGGTATATGGTAGAGGCAGGAATGCCTGCGATGGAAGCCATCCAGGTGGCTACCATAGTACCAGCCAAAATTCTGAAGATGGAAAAAGAAAGCGGTCAGTTAGCTGAAGGATTCTATGCCGATATCATTGCGGTTGATGAAGATCCCACCAAAAATATAAAAACTCTTGAGAACGTTAAATTCGTAATGAAAGAAGGAGTAGTTTATAAAAATGAATAATTAGATTTTTCATTCTCCTTATTCATCCTGATTTTATTATTGGATCTCACATTGAGAATCTGCAACAAGTTCAGATTGACGTAAATTAATAATAAGCGAAAAAGCCTGATCATTTGATCAGGCTTTTTCAATTCTAATTTAATTCCAGGCTGATATTTTCGGAAATCAGTTTGCCGTCTATCGTTATTCCTTCAATGAAAAGTTCTACTTTATTCTGAAGGGTGTTTAGGATTTTAAAACTTGCTTTTCCCTCATTATTTAAACTAATATTGTTTTTCCAGTCCACCACACCGTAATCAATAAATAGATCATCGGTGTACGAACGATATTGGGGTGTATAGAACTCCTTATCTCTTGCAAAACCTGTATTTGAAAGAAATTTATAGGTATTCGGCGAGTAGTCTTCACCCTTGTTTATTCTCTTTTGGGCTGAGATGGTATTGATTCTTATTACCCCGCCAAAGCTGGTTTTACCCATTTCGGCACCGCCATTTCTATTGATATAAATCGATTCTACATCTGATGTTTGCAGACCATAAAGAATTGAATTATCGATTAAATTCACCCCGTCAAGTTGAATCACCGGTTCGAACAAACGGCCAAAACGCCTATTGAAAATATAAATTTGACCATTCATATTATCCCTTCTTACCTTAAATCCATTCATTGAAATATAGCTCGTAACAAATGGATATTGTTTTTGTGTTTCTTCATCCATCAGTTTTTTAGAACCGAAATTGTTATATTCAGTTTCTTCTTTTTTCTTAGAAGCCGTGATCGAAATAGTATCTAAAGTCTCTCCGGTACGGATGAAGTTTCTGTAATCACCAAGCTGGGCTTTTGCACCCTCGTTTTTAAAAATTGCTTGATTGTCCTCTTCGGAAAGCTTCAAATTACTGAAATGATCATTAGGGGGAAGAACTCTAACATACATGTTTGGTTTTATGATCTTTTGCTTTTTACCCTGGGTGAGCCCAATATTGATTTTGGTACTGTCCATTATAAATAGCTTTGATAGTCTGAAACTTTTGTTTTTATCCAGGTCAACGATCTCGAATAATCCTATTTCGTCAGATTTAAGAAAGACTTTATCTCCGGGCTCCGTTCCATCGTTATTTACGGTTCCTTGTAATGTAAAACCATTTTTTAAGGAGGAACCTGTTTTATCGGTATTAAAAATTTCAGGCCATTCATATTTACTCCAGCCTTGATTTAGTAATAAAAGGTCAAGATCGTATAGCCGTCGCCTTAAGTTGACGTTACTGGCAAAATAATATTCCGGATGCTCGATATTACCCTTTATATAAGGTTTTAATTCAAACTGAGAAATAATGGTATGTCTTGGGTGGTAAGATTTATTTCCAGAAGGTAATACCGAGATGCTCAAACTATTTGGGGTAAGAGAATCCATAGCTGTACTAACATTTAAAACCAGGCTATCATTTTCTCTTTTCACGAAATTAGCAGAAACAGGAACTCTCCGGGTTGCTATGTCCTTATAGACCATTCTTTCAACCAAAGTATTAAAATCTTCATCAAAAACAGTTACTATATTGATCCCGTTAAATAGTATTTCATTCTTTAAAGGGAGAACCTTTTTAAGTTCATCTTTTTCAAATTTGAATTCAAGCTTGTTTATTTCAGAACCATTATGAATGAACAATTTAAAAGTCTGATCATGGATCTTTTCCAGGCTTTGCTTATTAGTTTTTATACTGGCCATATAATCATTTCCAAGTCTTTTTATGGAAAGATTAATCCCCAAATTTTTTGTTTCGGGTAACAAGGTTGAAATTTGAAAAGTATCTATTACGGTGGTGATCCGATAGCTTTTGTTAGGCTTTGGAACGATCAGGAATTTGCCCATACCGAATTGATTTGATTTAATTACCTCTAGGGTGTCTCCGGCCTCATTCAGTAAAAAACCCTTCATTTCTCTTGCTTCTCCATTTGAATGGAGAATTTTAAATCCAACCGAATTTTCAGTATTTGCAAGCATATGGCCTCCTTCAGGTAACACTTGTAGATCAAAATTTAGGGGTATAGCACTACTTGAGTTACCTGCAATTATTCTGATTGGTTGCTGAAAAAAATTGCTGGTATTGCCATCCTGGCTTGCTACCAGATTATAAATTCCTGGGTTAAGTTTTCCTAGATTTAAATATCCAGTACCCTTACCTCCATTAGTGAGGATTATTTTAGAAATAATCTTTTTATTCTGCAGGTTGAATAAGGCTACCTGAAGATTAGTGGATTCTAAATCGGGGAGATTTAAGAAAGGTTGATAAATGTAAGCTGAAAACCAAAGTTCTTCTTTTGGCAGAAAAGTGGTTTTATTAAGATGAAGATAGACTGACTTGTCTTGATTCGAAAAGTAATTAGTATAATCCTCCTGAAGCCTGACCTCTTGTTTTTCCTGAGCCAAACTTTTTAAAGACCAGCATAAAAGGATTAGCAAAATTAACGGGGTAACTTTAATCATAACGGAGAAATGTGGTTAAGAAATAGTGATTTACGGGTAGGGCAGAGCTATCACTTTGAATTTAAACAGGCATATAACATATGCCTGAAGGTTGAAAGATAGAAAAATGATTATTAGTTTAAAAAAATAAATACTATACCTATGAGATATCAAGTAAATTAAATATTAATAAACAAAAAAGCCTGATCAATTGATCAGGCTTTTTTGTTTTAGTTCTATCGGAACTATTCAATTCCGGCTGAAGCGGTCTGTGCGCTTCGATCTATTTTCTTAACCAGTCCCTGTAATACTTTACCAGGTCCAACTTCAATAAATTCTGAAGCACCATCCTTGATCATATTCTGTACAGATTGTGTCCATTTTACCGGAGCGGTCAATTGGAATACCAGGTTCTTTTTGATCTCTTCTTTGTCGGTCACCGCAAACGTGCTAACGTTTTGATATACCGGGCATATTGGATCCTTAAAGTTTGTATTTTCAATAGCTGCAGCCAGATCTTTCCTGGCCGGTTCCATCAGTGGAGAATGAAATGCACCTCCCACAGGAAGGATCATTGCTCTTCTAGCTCCTTTTTCTTTCAGGTTCTCACAAGCTCTTTCAACTGCGTCAAATGCTCCTGAGATCACCAGTTGCCCCGGGCAGTTGTAATTCGCGGCTACTACGATACCTTCGGTTTCAGCACAAACTGATTCAACCATTTCATCTTCCAGTCCTAAAACTGCCGCCATAGCAGATGGCTCTAATTCACAAGCCTTCTGCATCGCCTGTGCTCTTTGAGAAACCAGTTTTAAAGCGTCCTCAAAACTCAGAGTATTGTTTGCAACCAGTGCAGAGAATTCTCCTAGAGAATGACCTGCAACCATATCCGGCTTAAAATTATCTCCAAGCACTTTACTCAAAATTACAGAATGAAGAAAAATCGCGGGTTGGGTTACTTTAGTTTGTTTCAGGTCTTCCGCAGAACCTTCGAACATGATATCGGTAATAGAAAATCCAAGGATATCATTTGCCTTTTGAAAAAGATCTTTGGCCTCGACCGATTTTTCATAAAGGTCAAGTCCCATTCCTGTAAACTGTGCTCCCTGACCCGGAAATATATATGCTTTCATAAATTCTAATTTTTGCTCAACAAAATTAGGCATAAAATAAAAGACCTCATAACAAATGATTTGCTATGAGGTCTCTTCCGACAAATACAAGTCTTTATAACTCTAATTTTCCTTTCTCTCCAATATCCTGTTTATTACCGCTTACTGCAGCCATTCCCAGTTTGAAAAGGGTAACCATTTTATTGTCTTTATTGTCCCAATAGTAAGCTTCTTTTGGGTTTATTTTGATCGCGGTAATACTTGGATCGTCTTTCCCGTCGAACCAGGCATTATCAGCTTTTGAATATAGTTCATGGATCACCTCCCGGTTTGTTTCGATGAATGCTTCGCCATAAACACTTAAAAATTCCATATCTGAGGTGCCGCTATAAAGCAACTGTACATCGCTGTCCTTTTCAATATTCTTGTTGTGTTCGCTTGTGCTTTTGCTTAAGAACCAAACGGCACCATGATCATCTACCTGTTTTGTAGACATTGGAACCGCACTAAGTGGCTTCTGGTCCATATTGGTAACTAACATGCAAAAATCAACATCTTCTGCCAGTTCTTTTATTTTTGCTCTGGCCTTATCGTCATATAAATTTTTAGTACTCATAGTTTTTTTTATTTGAGTTGAAGATACTTTAGATGTAAAGGCTAATGCGCTAAGGAACTGCTAAAAAAAGGCGGGCCGATGTTAAGAAGTGTAAAATCAGCTATACCTGCGAATAATATTGGTGACCTGTGCTTTATATCCCGATCCAAAAATGTTGAGATGAACAAGCAGATAATATAACTGCCATAATTCTACTCTTTCCTTCCATCCCTCCTCAAGTGGGAAATTTTCATCATAGATTTTGAATAGAATTTCATCGAAGCCTCCAAAAAGTTTCATCATTCCCAGGTCCATTTCACGTGGAGTAAATGCAACAGCAGGATCTATGAGACAAGGCATTCCATCTGAATTCACAATATAATTGCCATTCCAAAGGTCACCGTGCACCAGGGAAGGAGGTTCATCTGGGATAAGATTTTTACAATTTTCAAAAAATCGATCTGTGATATTTAGCTGAAAGCCTTTCTCTGCGGCCATTTTGATCTGTGGTTCCAGACGCATCTTTATATAAAAATCTGCAGCCGAATCACGCTCTTCGTTATACTGTGGAAGGCTTCCTATATAATTATCTTTTTCCAGGCCAAAGGAGTCCCGGGTCTGCCGGTGAAGTTTCGCCAATTGCTCACCAAATACTTCCCAGAAATCATCATTTTTTGGAGCTGACTCTTTGTGTTCCAGGATCAAATATGAATATTGATCTTCGTTACCGGTCTTAATGGGTTTGGGAATATCAATCACTCCGGGTTTTAATAATTTTCCCAGCCCAAGCTTTTCTGCCTCGAACATCCCGGGAAATCTACTGGCATTATTAAATTTTAAAACAAATTTTTCGGTTGTAGTCTCTAAAAGGAACACCTCGTTAATATCTCCACCACTTAGGGCAGAGGCTGCGGTAAGATTTATTCCGAAGTCTTCGGCGATATTATGAATAGTGTTTTGAAACCTACCTACGCTCATAAGTTAGATAAGTGAACGAGTATTTGTGTTTTTCATCTTTTTCGTGAAACTTCTCATCTATCAGTTTCCAATTTTCTTCATCGATCTCGGGGAAGAAGGTATCGGCATCGAACTCACCGTGAACACGGGTAAGTTCTATTCTTTCGGCAGTTTCTATTCCCATCTTGTAGATCTCACCTCCACCAATAATAAATGGTTGTTCATCCAGTTTAGAAACACGAATGGCTTCCTCCAGGGAGTTTACTACTAAAGCACCTTCAGGATCATAATTGTCTTTTCGGGTGATGATAACATGGGTGCGATCTGGCAATAGTTTTGGGAAAGATTCGAACGTCTTCCGGCCCATGATTATATGATGTCCCGATGTAAGTCTTTTAAATCTTTTAAAGTCATCTGGCAGATGCCACACCAGATCATTGTCTTTTCCAAGAGCATTATTTTCTGCTGCGGCAGCAATCATTGTAATCATGGATACCTAACTGTTTATTGGTGAATCTGGATCTTCCGGACTTATTCTTTTCTGAGTATGGTCGGGTTGAATGTAATCATTATCCTTAGGCGCTGGATGTTGTTTTTCTACATCCTCCTGTAATTGAGCGATCTTATCTTTTTGCTTTTTTACAAGTTGGTCAACCTGTTTGGCTTCCCAGTCTTTACCCATAAAGCTATCTACAACAAGAACATTGAAGAAATGAATGAGGAATATTAATCCCCATAAAAGTATGGCCCATACGAACCAGTTCTGGCCTAAGGGTTTGAATTCTACCTTATACTCGATCACTACATTCAGGACAATGAGAATAACCGCCCCGATAAGGAAAAAAACGAAATGTTGAAATAGCCGCTTTTTCTGTCTGGCTCGTTTCCTGGCATTTTCGTATAATTCGCGTTGTTCGTAATCTATTTTAGAAGTGTTTTTCTTTTTAGAAAACATAATAACAATTACATTAGTGTAGTATCAAATTTACATTTTTATCAAAAGAACTCCCTAACGCTTATGGATAATTTAAGAAAAGGCTTTCCCGTACTGGAGCAATATACCTATTTAAATACTGCGGCATGTGGGCTGCTACCCGAAAAAGTATGGGAATTCCGGCAGGAACACGATCTGGATTTCTTTTTGAAGGCCAGTGTTTTAAAGGAGAAAATGGGAGATATGCTCACCGGGGTAAGAGAGAGTATTGGTAATTTTTTTCAGTTGCGCTCCCAACCGGGTCGCTCTGGTGCCTAATTTTTCCTATGGCTTCAACACTATCCTGGAAAGTATAGATAAGCCTGCAAAAATATTATTGCTCGAGAATGATTATCCTTCTATAAACTGGGCCGTGGAATCCAGAGATTTCCATGTGATTTTTGCAGCTATAGATGAGAATCTGGAAGCAAATATAATTTCCAGGATCGAAGTTGAAAAACCTGAATTTTTTGCGTTTAGCCTGGTGCAATGGATCAACGGAGTAAAAATAAACGTAGAATTTCTGAAGAAGCTTAAAGCGAAATTTCCTGAACTTATAATTATAGCCGATGGCACACAGTATTTTGGAACTGAAGCTTTCGATTTTGATGCCTCGGGAATAGATATTGCCGTTAGTAGTTGTTATAAATGGATGAATGCAGGATATGGCAACGGCTTTATTCTTTTTAATGAAAGTGTGCAGGGAAAGATCTCCCCAAAAAACCTTGGTTTTGGATCATTACAGGGAAAGTACAAGGCTCACGAAGGAAATTTTATCGGGAAATTTGAACCTGGACATTATGATACACTCAACTTTGGTAGCTTGAAAGTCGCCATAGATCTTATCCAGCAAACCGGCATGAATGTTATTTCAGAAAAAATAGGTGAGCTGAAACATTTGGCCCGCGAAAGGTTCGCCAGGGCAGGTCTGCTCGAAGAATGGACACTGCAACGTGAAGACTATTCTTCTTTATTCAATATTAAGGGTGATGAACAGCTTTTCAATAAATTAAAAGGGGAAGGTATTATTACATCTCTTAGAGGAGAGGGAATTAGAGTAAGCATGCATTATTTTAATTCTGACAAAGATCTAAATCGACTTTTTAAAGCTTTAAATATCTAGTAGTGAGTTATTTTGAAGCATATTTTTATCTGGAAAAATGCCGATAATATTTAGAAAATCGTTTTCGTATTCCAGAATGTTAGGAGAAAGCATCTTATCTTTTCGATATTCGAAAAAATGCACATAAGCTTCTGATTGTTATTGCTTTATAAGCTTTTATTATTTTAATTTGAAGCATGAATAATAAAATAAAGTAGTCATGCCAATTACAAAACAGTATCTAAAATCTAAACCTGAATGCAAGATCACCTTTTGTGTTCCAGCAAAAGACGCCAGCAAAGTTGAAATAGCCGGTGATTTTAATGATTGGAATTCATCAGAATTGAAAAAATATAAGAACGGTAATTTTAAAGGTCAGGTAAATGTACCCGTAGATCATAAATACCAGTTCAAATATATCATAGATGGGAAATGGGAAAATGAAGTTGAAGCAGATGCCTATCAATGGAACGATTTTGCAGCCTCAGAGAACAGCGTTCTAGTAGTTTAGGATAACTGTATAAACTGATCTTATTTCATTTAGAAGTTCACTCAGTGACTTTTACACCATTCCAAAATGCTACATAATTTTCGATGGGTTTCGCAGCATGGCTGGCCTCTGGATAATACCAGGCAGCATCCTTATTGCGCTCTCCATCTACTTCTACATGAAGATATGACGCTTTGCCCTTCCAGGGGCAACGGGTTTGGGAGTCACTGGGTTTAAAAAATTCCTCTTTGATATCTTCTCGCGGAAAATAATGATTGTTCTCCACGATCTTTGTGCTAGAACTTTCTGCAATAACTTTATCTTTCCAAATAGCTTTCATGCAATTTCTTATTTAGAATTTACTTTCTTCTAAATATATAATTTTTATAGGAGTTTTCCTTGTCTGCGAAAGACTTCTCTACGATGAGACCGGCTTCTTCTGCCAGCCATTTTACGACCGAATCGTCATATTTTTGAGAGATCTCGGTATGAATGGTTTCCCAGGCTTCAAAGTTTATTTTGAGATCAAGTTTTTCGACAGTTACCTTTTGAATTTTTTTACTTACCAGGAAGCTTTTGGCAGTACCGGTTTCTGGATCGTAGGTTTCCCAGTGAAGAAATTTATCCGGGTCAAAATTGCCTTTTAGCTCAGAATTTATCCTCACGAGAAGGTTCTTATTAAATTTTTCAGTGAGCCCCGCGGGATCGTTATATGCATCCAGGATCTTCTGGGGATGTTTCTTTTGATCGAAGCCCATGAACAACATGTCCTCTTTGCTCATCGCCCTGGCGATATGTTCAAGAAAATCTACGGCTTCGTCGTGGGAAAGATTTCCAATGTTACTTCCCAGCACCAGGATCACTTTTTTTCTGGTATTATATTCAGAAAGCTTTTCCAGGGTTTTAAAATAGGTTCCCTGCTGTACCCTTACGTTAGCCTCAGGAATTTCCTTTTCCAGCGATCCTTTCAGCTCGTCCAGAACATTCTGGCTTATATCTATAGGTAAATAATCGAATTTGTGGCCCTTTTCAACCAGCTTCCTTAGGATGACCTTGGTCTTTTTTCCATCTCCTGCGCCAAGTTCTATAAGGTCTATACCAGATTCACTGCCGAAGGAGGATACGATATTTTCCGCATTCAATTTTAGAATATCGAATTCGCTGGAGGTTAAGTAATATTCCGGCATATCCATGATCTGCTGGAAAAGCTTATCGCCTTTTTTATCATAGATATACTTAGACAGGAGATATTTAGGATTGCTTGTTAATCCTTTGAAAGTGTCCTCAGCGAATGCCGATTCAAACATAAGTTCTGGTTGATTTTTCATTTAAATCTACTAATTATTTTACCAGTCTGAAGCCTGTAAATTGCCATCTGAGCTGTGGATGAAAAAAATTTCTATAAGTTGGTCTGGTGTGATTTCGGGAGGTGGCCACAGAACCACCTCTAAGTACCTTTTGATTCACCATGAATTTGCCGTTGTATTCCCCTAGGGCGCCATCGGGTTTTTTATAATAGGGGTAGGGGGAATAGGCGCTCTCCGTCCATTCCCATCTGCTTCCCCAGTCAAATTGATCCTGGGCTACTTCCCATTCAAATTCGGTAGGCAGGCGCATTCCTTTCCACTCTGCAAAAGCAAAAGCTTCAAAATATGAAATATGGGTTACCGGAGCTTCAGGATCTAATTTTTTTAAGCCATTCAAAGTAAATTGATGCCATTCCTCCATCGATATTATGCCAGTAGAACGGATTTCTAATTTCATTATGTTAATCCAGTCCCAGGCCTTCGGCATGCCATAGAAGTACATCTCTCATAGCCTCCAGCATCAATAAATCCATAAACTCCTTATTGGTGACCAGTTTGTTCGAGATGTCGAATTTGCATAGATATTCCTTATGAACCCCTTTCTCATTATCATAACAAAAATCATCGGTTTTATGTCCAATTTCATAGATCGCCTTCTGCAATATTTATCCAATCCCTATGAAAATTCTGAATTGGATTTTCCTTGAAATTCATCATTATATTTAGGGAAAAGTGGATTATTTCCCAGGATGTATTTAATATCTGTATAGCAGCAACTCCTGATGCTGCTTCTCGTGATGGCAGCCAATTTCGATAACATCAAGAGCTTCTTTATCTAAGCTCTTCATTCGTCATTAGTTCTATTATGTTGCGGGTTACATATTCTCTGAAGTCATAGACTCCAGGCCACGGTTGGCCGGGATAGATTTCCGCGGTTGGTGCTTATCACTTTATCTCCCACGCTCTCATAATAGCTATTAAAAACATAGGCCGTATTCGGGTCGAAAAATTGATGACCTGGGTAAAATTTCTTTAGCACGAATTCTTCAAAGAACCAGGTCGTATGCCCTAAATGCCATTTTGGAGGGGAGACATTTTCTACAGGTTGTATTACATAGTCTTCTGTCTCCAGGTAAGAGCAGATCTTTTCTGAATCTGCCCGGGTTTCTTTAAAAAGTTGCAGTAAATCCTATTTGTGAAAGCATAAAAAAAGAGTGATACATTTGGGTATCACTCAAATTTACAATTTTTTAAAAACGACATAGATAATCAGTCGTTAAGGTGGAGTTAAATATCCTAACCTAGAATGTAAGCGGGATGTTATATTTGATAGTCTTTGGTTTTCCTGCCAAGTTTACCCGGCGTCATAGGAGGTATGGACTCCATTAATCTTTTAGCTTCCTTTTTTAATTCTGGAGATTTGCTTTCTACCGAGTTGATCACAACCTTTCCTTTTTCATTAACTTCCATAGAAACGGTCGCTTTTCCTCTTATATATTGCCCTTGGCATTTTTGGAATATTTGATATTTTCTTTGATGTGCTCGAGATAGCATTTTATTAAAACAGTTTTTTTTATCGCCGCTGTCTTCACAGCCTTTCCATACGGGGGCGGTATCTTTCATGGTGACCTTGTTGCCTTTCACAGTTGCATCATCCTGGGCGAAACTGCTCATTCCAGTAAGCATTAACGCAATAATCAGTAATTTTTTCATAGTAATAAGTATTTTATTTAATTGATTAAACCGCGACACGGGCTTTGATGCCCGGATACGGATCGTAATTCTCTAAAATAAAATCTTCAAATTTAAAATCAAAAATATCTTTGATCTCAGGATTTATTTTCATGTTAGGAAGCGATCTTGGTTCCCGACTTAATTGTAGTTCTACCTGTTCCATATGGTTACTATAAATATGAGCATCCCCAAAGGTGTGAATGAAATCTCCTGCCTCATATCCACAAACCTGAGCCATCATCATGGTGAGTAAGGCGTAAGAAGCAATATTAAATGGAACCCCAAGAAAGATATCGGCACTTCTTTGATACAGCTGGCAGGATAATTTACCATCGGCCACATAAAATTGAAAAAAGGCGTGACAGGGAGGGAGCGCTGCTTTTCCGTTGGCCACATTTTCTGAAAATGAAACTGAAGTATCTGGTAAAACTGAAGGATTCCATGCAGAAACAAGCATTCTTCTACTATTAGGATTTGTCTTTAATGTTTCTACGATCTCCTTGATCTGATCTATTTCCTCAGCGTTCCAATTTCTCCATTGATGACCATAAACAGGTCCAAGATCTCCATTTTCGTCTGCCCATTCATTCCAGATACGCACACCATTTTCTTTCAGGTAATCAATATTGGTATCACCTTTAAGGAACCAAAGTAATTCGTAAATGATAGATTTAAGATGTAATTTTTTGGTGGTCACCATAGGGAAACCTTCGCTAAGGTCAAAACGCATCTGGTAACCAAAAACACTTTTTGTTCCGGTTCCTGTGCGGTCGCCTTTTTGTGCTCCGTTTTCCAGCACATGTTTTAATAGATCGTGATATTGTTTCATTGATAGCCACTTTTATTCGGAATAAACTTCAAATTTAATTCCAATAAAAATAATAAAACATGTAAAAAATGAACTCTTTATTTGAATTGATTCGGTAAGAGTTATCAACTTAGTATTAACGAAACACGATCAATCCTCGCAATCTACTGCGCATCGGTCTGCGTGGTAGGCATTGCGTTCACCCATTGGTTTTTCCTGGCCAATGGTGGTGTCGTACCTGGTTTGATGTTCTGTTTCCGAATTTATTTCGGCGCCCATTAATACTATAAAAGCCGTTAGGAAAAGCCATAGCATGAGGATCGCCACTGCTGCAAAACTTCCGTATAGATCATCATAACTACCAAAATTACTAACATACCAGGAGAATAACATGGACCCGCCCAGCCATAAAATAGTTCCAAGTATGGCTCCCCAGCTCACCCATCTAAATCTAGGGCTTCTTCGGTTTGGTGCGACCTTATAGACCATACTTAGAGTGGAAATAAGAATTACACCCAGGATCACCCAGCGGAACCAGGTGAGGGTTTTTTCAATTTGTGAAGGGAAACCAATTTTATCTATCAAAAGAGGGAAGAAGATCACGATCAATAAACTTATAAGACCAATTACCAATCCACCTAAAGTGAAGAGTAAAGTGATCAGGTTCTTTTTAACAATATTCCGGTTCTCCGGCTGGTCGTAGGCGATATTCACACCCTGGAACAGGGCGTTGGTTCCTTTGTTCGCACTCCAGATACTTATAAGAATACTTATTATTAATCCCCAGCCGATCTCTTTCCTGGTCTGTTGAATAACCGGATCCAGAATATCTGTGATCATGCCAAATGCCTTTGGCGGCATAATTATATCCAATCTTGAGATCTGTGCTTCAATTTGGGATGGATCAAGAACCAGACTGTAAATAGAAATAGCTGCAACAATGGTTGGGAAAATAGAAAGGAAAAAATAAAAAGCAACCCCGGCAGAAACGATCTGCACATGATCCACCTGCATTTCGCGCCATACACGTTTACCAATATCTATCCATCCCTTAAATGGGATCTGGTGAGGCCATTGTGCCTCTTCGCCCCGGTAAACAGATTTCTTGTTTTTTGTGGTCATCTTTAAAATATCAAAACATTTTAAATACGCTGATTTTACTGATCTGAAAAAGTTAGAGAGCAATTTAGAGTTTAACTATTACCTTAAAGAAAATCAAATAAGAAAGTTTTCTAAAAACTTGGACTGTATCCAGGGGTTAGCCGATGATCATTCCGGCGATAGTCGCTGAAAGTAAAGAGGCCAAAGTACCACCTATTAGAGCTTTCATCCCAAATTCAGACAGGGTTTTTCTCTGCCCGGGAGCCAAAGATCCTATCCCACCGATCTGAATACCTATCGAAGCGAAATTCGCAAATCCGCAGAGCATATAAGTAGCCATGATAACCGATTTTTCGTAATTAAGGCTTAGAGCGTTAGCAGGATTTTTGAGATCTGCTAGCTGCACATATCCTACGAATTCACTTGCGGCAAGTTTGATCCCTAACAATTGCCCCATGAGCATCATGTCTTCCTTGGCAACTCCTATGATCCACATTAATGGCGCAAAGATGATTCCGAGGATAGATTCCAGGGAGAATTTTGAATATGGCGTATACTCAGCCATCAGGCTATTTAGGGTGGTTAGCCCGCCAATATATCCAAGGATATAATTGATCATGGCTATAAAAGCGATAAAGACCAAAAGCATGGCGGCAACATTCGCCGCAAGTTTTAATCCTTCGGTAGTTCCGTTGGCGATGGCATCAAGAATATTGGAGCCTATTTTTTCCGAAGAAACTTCCACGTCTGTATTCACTGCTTCCTGTTGCGGATATAATATTTTTGAGATCACGATCGCTCCCGGTGCTGCCATTACAGATGCCGCCAGCAGGTGTTTAGCAAATTGTAGTCTTAGTGCAGGATCATCTCCTCCAAGAAATCCTATATAGGCGGCAAGTACACCTCCGGCTACGGTAGCCATACCACCAACCATTACCAGTAGAATTTCAGATCTGGTCATTCTTTCCAGATAAGCTTTGATCATTAAAGGAGCTTCGGTTTGTCCCAGGAAGATATTCCCGGCCACACTTAAACTTTCAGGTCCCGAGATTCCGAGTAATTTAGTAAGTATCCACGCCATTCCTTTTACCACGATCTGGATAACTCCCAGATAGAAAAGTACAGAAGTTAACGCCGAAAAGAAGATGATAGTAGGTAATACCTGAAACAGGAAAATAAAACCGAAGCTATCTACATCCATCATTCCGCCGAGTAGAAATTCACTTCCGGCAGCGGTAAAATCAAGAATAAGGACGAATATATTTCCTACAAATTCAAAAACCTTTTGAACAACGGTGATCTTTAAAACTCCAATCGCTAAAATTAATTGAGAAGCTAGTCCCAAACCTACAGTTTTCCAGTTAACGGCTTTTCTGTTATTGCTAAAAAGGAAGGCGATTATAATTAGAACCATCATCCCTACAATACCACGAATCAAACTCGATGAGCTTATACCTGCACTGGGGATCATTTCCTTAGCGGTCTTTGCCGGAATCACTTCACTGGCACTTTGTCCAGAGATCTTTAGATTGAATATGGTACCTTTAGAGGAGATAGCCATGGTAGAATCTGTAAGTGTAGAAACTCTATGATTTTGAATGGTATCTTTCGGGCTATTATAAAATAGAACCAGAAGTTTGTTCTGGTATAAGTAATCTCCAGAAGCAACGGTGTCTTTGCCTGAAGCATCTATAAATTCAAATCTCCCTTCCTTGAAATTTAATTCAGTAGCGTTTCCAAAAGTCTGTTTCAGGGTAGAAACATTCTGTTTAGAGTCCAGTTGCCAGTTTTTAGAAATAGTTTGAGCAGAGGCTGATGTAATAGAAAATACAATCAGGAGCAGGCAACACCAGATTTTGTTCATTTCGGGTTATTTTCTTTTGGAAATTTCGTCCCTGATTCGGGCCGCTTTTTCGTAATCTTCTTGATTCACTGCTTGAGAAAGTAATTCTTTCAATTCTTCGAGAGACATTTTTTTGTAATCTGAAGTATCTTCAGATGCTAATTCTATCTCTTCATTCAGAAGTTCTTCTTCGATGATCTCTTCTGCTTTTTCGTCCTTCTCTCGCTGCTTTTCATCAGCCTTTAAAAAAATACCGGCTTTATCAAGAATATTTTTGTAGGTGAATATTGGAGCATTAAATCTTAAGGCAAGCGCGATAGCATCACTGGTTCGAGCATCGATAATTTCTTCGATACCATCTCTCTCACAGATAAGGCTGGAATAAAATACTCCATCGACTAATTTGTGAATGATAACCTGTTTTACCACAATTTCGAACCTGTCTGAAAAGTTCTTAAAAAGGTCGTGGGTTAAAGGTCTGGGAGGTTTTATTTCTTTTTCCAGAGCGATGGCAATTGATTGTGCCTCAAATGCCCCGATCACAATAGGCAATTTACGCTCACCCCCAACTTCATTGAGAATCAATGCGTAAGCTCCGTTTTGTGTTTGACTATAAGATATTCCCTTAATATTCAGTCGCACTAAACTCATACTTAAGTAAAATTAAAAAGGCTGTCTAAAATAAGGACATTTACCATATTTAGACAGCCCCTTTATGGGTCGCAATTTATGAAAATTATGCGTTTTTCTCTTTAAATTCCTTCAATTTTTCATTTAGCTTCGGTACTATTTCAAAGGCATCACCAACAATTCCATAGTCTGCAGCCTTAAAGAAAGGAGCTTCTGGATCATTGTTAATTACTACTTTGGTTTTAGAAGCATTGATTCCGGCTAAATGCTGAATCGCTCCAGAAATACCTATAGCTATATATAAATTGGAGGCAACAGGCTTACCGGTTTGTCCCACGTGTTCGCTATGTGGTCTCCATCCCATATCACTTACAGGCTTAGAACAAGCTGTAGCCGCACCAAGGATATCTGCCATCTCTTCAATCATTCCCCAGTTTTCTGGTCCTTTAAGACCACGACCTCCAGATACAACTACTTCTGCATCGGCGATGGTAACCTTATTAGTAGCTTTATCTACAGATTCCACGTTTATTGAGAAATCTTTTTCAGAAAGGCTTGGGCTAAAATCTTCAGCTTCGGCAGCTCCTTGTGCTTCTTTAAGTCCGAAAGCATTTTTAGATAGTCCTAGTACCTTAACTTCGGTTTCGATTTTGGTGAAATTGAAAGCTTTGTTGGTGAAAGCAGTTCTTTTTACCGTAAATGGATCTGTGCTTTCTGGAACTGCAACTACATTAGAGGCATAACCTGCTTCCAGTTGTACCGCCAATAATGGGGCTAGATATTTGCTATTCGCACTCTGGCTTATAACAACTACTTTACTTTCTTCTTTTTCTGCTGCCTGTTTGATGGCATCAGAATAAGCTTCTGCGTTGAAATTCTTTAATTTATCGTTACTAACATTCAGAACTTTATCCACACCATAAGTGCCAAGTTCTGAAACATCTTCAGCATTAAAAGTAATTGCAGTAACAGATGTTCCCATCATTCCGGCAACTCCTTTTGCATAAGAAGCAACTTCATAAGAAGCCTTTTTAAATTTTCCTTCTTCTGATTCTATATATACTAAAACTGACATTTTCTTCTGATTTAAAATTTGTAAATTCATTTTGATCTGAGTTGCCTCAAATTAGATAGCCTTAGCTTCGTTGTGAAGAAGATCAATTAATTCATCAAGATTATCGGGATCAATAAGTTTTACATCTCCTTTAGGTGCTGGTTTTTCAAATTTTATAGCTTCTGTTTTTACGGATATCGCAGGTTCAACCACATTCAATGGTTTTTTACGAGCTTGCATAATACCTCTCATATTTGGAATACGTAAGGTCACTTTCTTCAACAAGACCTTTTTGACCACCAATAACCAATGGAAGGGAAGCAGTATAAGGTTTCTTTACCGCCATCGATTTCACGTATTGCTTTCGCATTTTCCCCTTCAACTTCAAGACTAATACAATTATTAACAAAATTTGCCTCTAATAATTGCGCTAACATTCCTGGAACCATACCTCCATTGTAATCAATAGACTCTCTACCTGCGATCACAAGATCATATCCGCCGTCTTCTACAACTTTCGCAAGTTCTTTAGCAACCTGATATCCGTCCGTTGCCGGAGTATTTACTCTAATGGCACTATCAGCGCCTATCGCAAGGGCTTTTCTTAAGAGTAGGTTCGGTTTCAGCTCCACCAACATTTACAACATCTACACTTGCGCCTTGTTTTTCTTTAAACCACATTGCTCTGGTAAGACCAAATTCATCGTTAGGATTAATCACAAATTGAACACCGTTAGTGTCGAATTTAGTGTCTCCTTCAGTGAAATTGATTTTCGATGTAGTGTCAGGCACGTGACTAATACATACTAAGATTTTCATATATAAGTTTATTTTTTTAATAAATCGTTTTCGGAGACGAAGGTAAGTATTTTTAATCGAAAAAAGCTATGCATGCATAATAAAATTAGTATAAAATAATTCAGTCTATTTTAAGTGATAATTAAAGTTTTTAGCATATAATGTGGTTATAATTCATAATAAATGTCTAAAATTATAAGATTTCCATGCTGATTCGAATTTTTCGATTAATATTAAAGTTGCTCCGAAAATTTTAATCGGCAAATATGGTATATACTTTAATGAATTACTATTTTTGCTGTGCAGGAATAAAAAATAAGATTTTATATAATGAGGACAATTCAATTTAGGGAAGCCGTTGAAGAAGCGATGAGCGAGGAAATGCGTCTTGATGACAGCATCTATTTAATGGGAGAGGAAGTTGCAGAATATAATGGAGCTTATAAAGCTTCTAAAGGAATGCTGGATGAATTTGGTCCTGAGAGGGTTATTGATACTCCTATATCAGAACTTGGTTTTGCGGGATTGGAGTTGGATCTGCAATGAATGGTAACAGGCCTATCATTGAATTTATGACCTTCAACTTTTCTCTTGTTGGAATTGACCAGATCATTAATAACGCCGCGAAAATGAGACAAATGAGTGGTGGGCAATTCAATATTCCAATCGTATTTCGTGGGCCTACAGGTTCTGCAGGCCAGTTAGGAGCAACGCACTCACAGGCTTTTGAAAGTTGGTTTGCAAACACTCCGGGACTAAAAGTGATCGTTCCTTCTAATCCTTACGATGCAAAAGGCCTTTTAAAAGCCGCTATTCGTGATAATGATCCTGTAATTTTTATGGAGAGTGAGCAGATGTATGGTGATAAAGGAGAGGTGCCTGAAGAGGAATACCTAATTGAAATTGGTAAAGCAGATATTAAAAGGGAAGGTACAGATGTAACTATCGTTTCTTTTGGTAAGATCATCAAAGAGGCATATAAAGCTGCTGAGGAACTTGAAAAAGAAGATATCTCCTGCGAGATCATCGATCTTAGAACGGTACGTCCTATGGATCATGATGCAATCCTGGAATCAGTTAAAAAAACAAATAGATTGGTGATCCTGGAAGAGGCATGGCCTTTTGGAAACGTTGCCACGGAGATTGTTTACCAGGTACAATCTAAAGCATTCGATTATCTGGATGCGCCAATTGTAAAACTTAATACTGCCGATACTCCGGCTCCTTATTCACCTGGCCTATTAAAAGAATGGTTGCCAAATAGCGACGATGTTGTTAAAGCTGTGAAAAAGGTAATGTATAAGTAACCTGAATCAACTTATCTTTGAAACTTCATCTTTTTGATGAAGTTTTTTTTTATCCTATAATGAGCAAACAAGCTTATTTACTTTTCATATTTTTTTTCAGTTTAAACCTAATTTAAGCTCAAACCAAGGTTGGTGGAGTGGTGAATGATAATTCGGGAAAGACTGTTCCCTTTGCAAACGTTGTTTTTGCCAATTCCACCAGCGGAACCACCACGAATGAGGACGGTGAGTTTTACCTCCAGGACTGATGGGAAGCTTCGATACTATTGTAATTTCCTTTATTGGTTATAAGACCTTAAAAGTTCCTTTGAAAGCTGCGGTGAATTTAAATATGGAGATTACCCTGGAAGAGGAAGCAGCGAGTCTGGACGAGGTGGTGATCTATCGAGGGAAAACTTCAAAAAAGAATAATCCGGCCATAGATATCCTTAAAAAGGTATGGGAGAACCGAAGAAAGAATGGCGTAAGAGCATTTGAGCAGTATTCCTATAAAGAGTATGAAAAACTTGAATTCGATATTAATACCATAGATAGTACCCTTATTGAAAGCAGGATCTTTAATGGTATGGAATTCATTTTTGATTATGCCGATACCAACCGGGTAACCGGAAAAACCTATTTACCAATGTTCATCAATGAGTCGGTGACCAATGTATATGGAGATAACCAGCTGAATGAAGAGAAAGAGGTATTAATAGGAAATAAAAATTCTGGCTTCAGTCAGAATAGAAACCTGATCGATTACGTAAAGGATATCTACGACGATTATGATATTTACAAAAACTATATCAAATTCTTTGATAAGAGTTTTGTGAGCCCAATTTCAACAACCGGAATAGATACCTATAATTATGTATTGTCAGATAGTGCGTATGTAGATAATAAATGGTGTTACAATATCGTCTATTATCCACGCCGTGAAAACGAACTTACCTTTAAAGGAGATTTTTGGGTGAACGATACTACCTGGGCGGTCAAGAATATAAATCTGGAAACTACCAAAGATGTAAATATCAACTGGATCAAGCAGGTTTATATTGAACAGGATTTTGAGGTTCTTAATGATTCAGTTTTTCTGATCACCAGGGATTTCTTTATGGCCGATTTCGGTTTGAATAAAAAGAAAACCTCTCGAGGTGTGTATGCTAAACGAACCCTTTTGTATGACGAATATAAGTTCAACAATGAAAGACCTGCTTCCTTTTACCAGCAACCCGTTTACGATCCTCAGTCTGTAGCTTATAATAGAAGTGAAGAATTCTGGTCTGAAAACCGGATGGAAAAGCTCAACGAAGATGAAGAAGGGATCTATGTAATGCTGGATAGTCTTACCAAGACCAAAGCATTCAACAGGCTTTATGATATAGCTACGATTGCCCAATCTGGATATGTAGAGTTCGACGGATGGGATTATGGGCCTGTCTACTCAACCTTTGGCTTTAATGATGTGGAAGGTGTGCGTACAAGATTTGGGGGTAGAACTTATTTTGGGCAAAATGATCCATGGCGAATTGAAGCTTATGGAGCTTACGGATTTAAGGATAATAAATTCAAATACGGGGTTTCAGGTAAAGTTCTGCTGGATCCAAAATCAAGATTGATATTAAGTGGGGGTAATAGGAGAGATGTAGAGCAGCTGGGAACCAGCCTTACCAATTCTACCGATGTGCTGGGGCGTAGTTTGGCGTCCTCATCTTTACTTAATGTGGGAGATAATGATAAACTAAGTTCTATAAATCTTAGTGTGTTTTCCGTACAATTGGAGCCTTTCAAAAATTTCACGGTAAGAGTTGGAGCAAATTATAGGGAGTTAAAACCTGCCTCGCCAGAATTCAGTCTGGATTATTATGTAGATAAGGAACGTAACCATCATAGACTCTGAAATTAACCAAACTGAATTATCCACGATTTTAACCTGGACGCCGGGGAGAAAGACTTCCGGGTATGGTGTAGAAAGAAATGTGGTGAACGAAGAGGATTTTCCAACCCTCTTTTTAAACTACAGTCTTGGGGTGAAAGATGTTTTTAATAGTGATTTAAATTATAAAAAGCTGCAGTTCTTTTATAATCAGCCACTTTTAGTAGGTGGGCTGGGTCGTTCCAATATTAGTGTGGAAGCAGGAAAGACTTTTGGGGCTGTTCCGCTGGGACTTCTAAGTGTGGTACCCGGGAATCAAACCTATTTTGCTTTATATAATACCTTTCCCACGCTGGACTTTTACGAATTTGTGACCGATAGTTATTCAGCGATTCATATAGATCATAATTTCAACGGAAGATTATTTTCGAGAATTCCACTTTTAAGAGAACTGAATCTAAGAGAATTAGTGGGATTCAGGGCTGTGTATGGTGATATTTCTGAAGGAAGTAAAAATATCGATGCTTCCGGACTTCCTCTTATAGCTCCAGATTCTGATCCTTTCTATGAATATAGTGTTGGGATTGGGAATATCTTCAAAGTGATGCGGTTTGACGTGCATTTCAGAGGAAATTATTTCGATAATCCAGATGCCCGATCTTTGGCTTTTACAATTGACTTCGGATTTCACTTTTAGTTAAGGATTTAAAGATCAGAATTAACTATATTTGCAGCCCTTAATTTTAATGAAGAAAACAAAGAAAAATGTCTGATACTTTTGATGTATTGATCGAGATCCCAAAAGGGAGTAGAAACAAATACGAATATGATTTTGAACTGAAAAAAGTTCGTTACGACAGGATGATCTTCTCCTCGATGATGTATCCTGCAGATTATGGTTTTATCCCTAATACCCTGGCCCTGGATGAAGATCCGCTGGATGTACTGGTATTGGTGACTGAGCCTACCTTCCCTGGGATTGTTATGGAGGTAAAGCCAATTGGTGTTTTCCATATGGCCGATGAAAAAGGACCCGATGAAAAAATTATCTGTGTGCCGGTTTCAGATCCTATCTGGAACAGATTAAATGACCTTAAAGAGTTGAATGGTCACATGATCAAAGAGATCGAACATTTCTTTAAAGTATATAAAGACCTTGAGAAGAAAAAGGTTGATACTGGTGATTTTGGCGATGCTGCAGAAGCACGCGAAATCATAAGACAATGTGTAGAGCGATTTGAGAATTATGAAGGGGATAAATCACGCTTCGGTATATAATCCTAAATAATTTCCATTTATATTGAGATATTAAAAGCAATAACCTTAAAAAGTTATTGCTTTTTTAATTATTGCTGAATTTACTACATTAGCGGGCATTAATAAATAATTAACAAATTAACCTAGCTAATATATGGAAGCAATAATGATTTATATGCCTGCAGCGCTGGCAATAATCGGACTCATTTATATGTGGGTCAAAAGATCCTGGGTAATGAAACAGGATGCCGGTGACGGAAAAATGAAAGAAATTTCAGATCATATCTATGAAGGTGCTCTCGCCTTTCTTAAAGCAGAATATAAATTATTGACTCTTTTTGTGATTGGTGCAAGTATCGCACTGGCTGCAATCGCTTATTTTGTTCCAACTACACATTATTTAATAATTGTTGCATTTATTTTTGGAGCATTCTTTTCTGCTTTGGCAGGGAATATGGGAATGAAGATCGCTACTCAAACAAACGTAAGAACTACACAAGCCGCCAGAACCAGTTTACCAAAAGCATTAAATGTTTCTTTTGGAGGAGGAACCGTTATGGGACTGGGTGTTGCTGGTCTTGCTGTATTAGGTCTTACAGGATTCTTTATCTTATTCTTTCAATTATTTTATGGGAGGAGAATGGACCAATACACAGCAAATGACCATTGTTCTGGAAACTCTCGCTGGTTTTTCTTTGGGTGCTGAATCTATCGCGCTTTTTGCTCGTGTAGGTGGAGGTATTTATACCAAGGCTGCCGATGTTGGTGCTGACCTGGTAGGCAAGGTAGAAGCCGGAATTCCGGAAGATGATCCTCGAAATCCTGCAACCATTGCAGATAACGTAGGAGATAATGTTGGCGATGTTGCCGGAATGGGCGCAGATCTTTTTGGTAGTTATGTAGCTACGGTTCTTGCTGCCATGGTACTTGGGAATTATATCATCAAAGATATGGGAGGTGATATTATTCTGAAGGCTTTGGAGGTATTGGTCCAATATTATTACCAATGGCTATTGCAGGAGCAGGAATCATCATTTCCATAATAGGTACCATGCTGGTGAAAATTAACAGTAATGATGCTAAAGAAGCCTCAAGTGATGCGCGCCCTGAATATTGGAAACTGGGTATCTATTATCCTGGTAGCAATTGCATGTTATGTTCTCGTAAAATGGATGCTTCCTGCAAACTATGACAAATGGAATTTTTTGGCAGAAGGATTTAAAATGAAATTTCTTCAATGCGTGTATTTTAGCAACTATTAGTCGGACTTATTGTTGGAGGAGCTATTTCGTCAGTGACAGAATATTATACAGGTTTAGGTAAAAAACCAATTCTCAAAATCGTACAACAATCCAGCACTGGTGCGGGAACTAATATTATTGCAGGTTTAGCAACAGGAATGATCTCTACTTTTCCTTCAATTTTATTATTTGCAAGTGCTATATGGGCATCTTATGCTTTCGCAGGATTTTACGGGGTTGCATTAGCAGCTTCTGCAATGATGGCTACACCGCTATGCAATTAGCAATTGATGCTTTTGGACCTATATCTGATAATGCAGGGGGTATTGCTGAAATGAGTGAGCAAGAACCAATAGTAAGAGAACGTACAGACATTCTAGATTCTGTAGGAAATACAACTGCAGCAACAGGAAAAGGTTTTGCGATTGCATCTGCAGCGTTAACTTCTTTAGCTTTATTTGCAGCCTATGTAACTTTCACAGGAATAGAAGGAATCAATATTTTTAAAGCACCTGTTTTAGCTATGCTTATTTGTGGGAGGAATGATTCCTGTGGTATTTTCTGCCTTAGCTATGAATGCGGTTGGAAAAGCGGCGATGCAAATGGTACGGGAGGTGAGAAGGCAGTTTAAAGAGATTCCAGGGATCATGGAAGGTACTGGAAAACCAGAATATGATAAATGTGTGGCTATTTCTACGGAAGCTTCTTTAAGAGAAATGATGCTGCCTGGTTTATTAACCATCGGTTTTCCATTGGCAATTGCTTTTTTACCGATGATCTTCGGGATGAACAATTTGGCCATTGCTGAAATGCTTGGTGGATACATGGCCGGTGTAACGGTTAGTGGTGTTTTATGGGCGATATTTCAGAATAATGCCGGTGGTGCGTGGGATAATGCTAAAAAGTCTTTTGAAGCCGGGGTAATGATCAATGGTGAAATGACCTATAAAGGATCTGATGCGCATAAGGCGGCGGTTACCGGTGATACGGTGGGAGATCCTTTTAAAGATACATCAGGACCATCAATGAATATTTTAATAAAACTAACCTGTCTTATAGGACTTGTGATCGCTCCAATTCTGGGAGGCCATACCGAAGGAGATATACCTAATATGGAAGAAACGGTTATGGTTTCTGAATCTGCAGATTCGAAATTCGTTTCTAAAGAAGTCAAAATGGAGAAGAATTCTGAAGACGATTTTGTAACGGCATATGTAGTAGTGACAAGATCTGAGAACGGGGAGGAAGTAACTGAGACTTTCGAGTTGGAAGGCACAGAGGCCGAAGTAAGAAGCAAAGTAAAGGAAATTAAATAAGTTTCCACTTTTGATAATATTAAAAACCTCCGCTCTAGAGCGGAGGTTTTTTTATGCGATAGGAAATTTCGTAAGACTCATATTATTCATCTTTTTAATGTTTTCTTCAATTTGATGTCGATGTTTCAAAAATATCTCCCTTACACAAGCATGACTTGTTTTAGAAAGATATTTAGCATACTTGTTTAAACTTTTTGATTCTCTTTCTTGAACATCGGCGAAGCGCTGGAACATTCTATATCTGAGAAAATGCTCGGAAATTTCACACTTTCTCCTTTGATAAAAAGAAAGCATTTTTGGATCTTTGGTGGGAGAAATTTCCCTTTTCAGCTGTTCGATCTTCTCTTCAATTTCCTTTAGAAAATTCAATTTTTGTTCATACAGTCCATAATAAAAGTTCCTTAAAAGAAGCCGCCTTTCTTTTTCCAAAGCAATCTTATATAAATGAGTGCTTTTTTTATTAAATATTCTCTGTTTTTCCAGTATTTCAATGGTGTTTTTCTTCTCCGATCTGTGCATAGCTCTTTCCTCCAACGAATTGATTTAATCTTATATATTATAGAATTTAGTTAGAAGGTAAATTTACTTTTAGATGAGTTTTTTCACCAGAGAATTAACCTTATTAACGTAATTTTATCTTTTCAACGATTTCTGAGAGGACCTAAAATTAAAGACCTAGCGAAATATATAGGTTTTAATGACTGGTAATTTTCACATTTTCTTAAAAAATGTTTAATGTTGTTAAAATACTGCGTTAAACTCTAGTTAATCAGAATGCTTGCTTTTTTGGATCTTATCTGAAATCGTAATTTTATTATCTAACCAATAAATATTTCAACCATGGCAAAAGATCACGGTCCACATATTAAAAATGACGAGCAATATGAAGAATTGAGAGATCAGGGTATGAGCAAGGAAAAGGCGGCCAGAATTGCTAATGATCCTAAATCTGGTGAAAAAGGAGGTAAAGCAGAAAAGTATGAGGAAAGGACAAAAGATGAATTATATGCCAAAGCAAAAGAGATTGGTATCGAGGGAAGAAGCGAAATGACCAAAGAGCAGTTGATAAAAGCACTTAGAAACCGTTAATATGAGATCTTTATGGAATGGTTCTATTAGCTTCGGATTAGTTTCTATCCCGATAAAAATGTATTCGGGATCTGAAGACAGGAAATTAGATCTGGACATGTTGGATCGCCGGGATAATGCCCGTATACGCTACAAAAGGGTTAATGAAGATACAGGCAAGGAAGTAGAATGGAAAGATATCGTAAAAGGTTTTAAAAAAGATGAAGCTTATGTGGTGCTTGAGAAGGAAGATTTTAAGCAGGCCAACATGAAAAAGAGTAAGACCATAGATATTGAAGAATTTATTGAGGAAGCCGCAGTTGCGGATGTCTTATTTAAAAAACCATATTTTTTAGAACCACAAAAAGAAGGTGGGAAATCTTATAATCTCTTGCGAGACGCGCTGAAAAAAACCAAAAAACTTGGAGTAGCCACTTTTGTGATGAGGCAAAAGGAGCACCTAAGTCTTATTGGGGTATATAAAAATACGCTGGTTCTTCACGTGATTAGGTTTGTAGACGAGATAAGGGATCCCGGTGAACTAAAGTTATCTAAATCTAAGGTTACCAAAAAAGAAGTGAATATGGCCATATCCCTGATTGACCAATACACTTCGGAATTCGATTTTAAAAAGTATAAGGATATTTATAATGATCAGCTCATGAAGATCATAAATTCCAAGGCTACCGGTAAGAAACCTAAAACAGAGAAATTTGAAAGTAAACCTACCCCGGCGAAAGATCTAATGGCTCAGTTAAAAGCCAGTCTCGAAAAAAAGAAAAAGGCATCTTAACCAATGGGTTTGGATGAGTATATAAAAAAGCGGGATTTCGAGAATACTCCGGAACCCGGTCCCGAGCTGGATACCTCCAATCAGCATAGATTCGTTTTTCAGAGACATCGAGCCAGTAGATTACATTACGATCTCAGGCTGGAAATGGACGGGGTCTTAAAAAGCTGGGCGATACCCAAAGGTCCCTCAATGAATCCCCTGGATAAACGGTTAGCTGTACAAACCGAAGACCATCCTATAAAATACCTTCACTTCCACGGAACTATTCCTAAAGGAAATTATGGTGCCGGAAAAATGACAATTTGGGATTCAGGTAATTATTTTTCGATATTGGAGGAGGAAGATCTGTTGAAACAATTCAAGGATGGAATTTTAAACCTCCTTTTTAATGGTGAAAAGATAAAAGGAGAGTTTGCCCTGGTCAGGACCAATCGGGGAGACCAAAAAAATCAGTGGTTATTAATCAAGAAAAAAGACCGTTATTCTACAGATCTTAATTATGACGCCGAAGATTATTCAAATACAGAGCCTGCCGGTAATAAGCAAATTCCCGTAAAGAAATTAGATCCCAAGGCAGTAATTAAACCCATGCTGGCTACTTCTGCCAGAAAGATCTTCAACGATCGAGATTGGATCTATGAGTTGAAATGGGATGGCTATCGTTTCGTCGCCAATATAGAAGATCACAAAGTTTCGCTTACTTCCAGAAACGGGATTTCATATAATTCTAAATTTTCAGAAATTGTAGATGATCTTAAAAATATTTCTCAGGATGTGATCCTAGATGGGGAGGTGGTTGCCCTGGATGAGCTTGGATTACCTGTTTTTCAGGATCTTCAGAATTACAGCGAAAGCTCAAAAACCCAACTTAGATATTATGTTTTCGATATGCTTTATCTTAACGGTCATAGTATGCTAGACCTGCCTTTGCTGGACCGTAAAAGTTTAATTCCCGAAGTTCTGGAATCTGCAAAACTTAGTTTGTACTGCGATCATATCCGGGGAATGGGGACTGCTTTTTACAAAAAAGCCGTAGATGCAGGAATGGAAGGGGTAATAGCCAAAAAAGCAGATTCTACTTATACGCCCGGTTGTCGCACAGAAAACTGGTTGAAGATAAAATCTTTTTTTAAGTGAAGAGGTTTTAATCTGTGGTTATACAGATAGCAAGGGGTCTGTATTCGGATCTTTGATATTAGGGATCTATAATAAAGGAAACCTGGAATATGTTGGGAACTGTGGTACAGGATTCTCTGCGCAAAAGCAAAAAGAAATTCTGGAAAAGCTAAAACCTCTGAAAGCAGAAAAAAATCCCTTTAATAGAAAGATTACCCTGAAGGGTAGAATGCCAAACTGGACCAAGCCTACAATTGTGTGTGAGGTCACTTTTTCTGAATGGACCAAAACCGGAAAAATGAGGCATCCTGTATTTAAAGGTTTACGTGAGAATAAAGATTTTCAGAAGTAAAAAGGGAAAAGCAAAAGGAGGTTCCAGGTAATAATGATGAAATTAAAACCGGTAATACTTAGAGATCAATGGGCGGAAGGTAATATTAACCAATCTTGAAAAGATCTACTGGCCAGATTCGGGAATAAGGAAATATGATCTTATCGATTATTATCATCAGGTTTCAGAATTATATTTTACCGTATTTAAAAGACCGGCCTCAAAATCTTCACAGACACCCCAACGGAATTATAAAAGAAGGATTTTATCAGAAGGATAATGAAGGCTTCTGGAGACTGGATAGAAAATATTAATATATATTCTAAGTCTTCGAACGGGATATAAAATATCTTCTTTGTCAGGACGAAGCGACCTTGCTTTATATGGCGAATTTGGGTTGTATAGAAATAAATCCCTGGAATTCAGGATTCAGAATTTGAATGAACCAGATTATGGGATCATAGATCTGGATCCTTCAGCCAAAAACACCTTTGAGGAAGTTATCGAAGTTGCCAATGTCACAAAGAGATCCTGGATGCTGCAAATATCGAGGCATTACTGTAAAACAGTGGATCAAGTGGATTCATATCTATCTTCCGCTAAATGCAAATTATTCTTATGAAGAGGCCCGGGATTTTATGAAGCTTATATGTTATTTTGTACAGGAGAGAACCAAGGCCTTACCACTATGGAGCGTGTACTGAATAAAACGGAAAGGGAGATATACCTGGATTATTTCAAAATAGACGCGGGCAGACCCTGGCTTCTGCTTATTGTGTCGAGACCTAAGCCGGGAGCTCCGGTTTCGGCACCGATAGAATGGAATGAATTAGAAAGGTATTAAAGATCAGGATTTCAATATTCATAATATGCCGGAGAGGCTGGAAGAAAAAGGAGATATTTTTAAAGGCGTTCTGGGTACAGGAATAATATGGAGGCGGCCCTGAATCGTCTTAATGACCTGTAAATATTAAATATTCTATAAATCTAAAGGGGCTTCCGGTAATTTTTTCGGAATAAAAACTAAATTGAGAAAACCTACCAATCTTAATGCGAAAACGTTTTAAGAAAGTACTGGGTCGGTATAGGAATCTGGATCAGGTTTACATCCTGCCCTATCGAAGTTATGGTACTTATTCCCATTTATATGTAAAAGGAAGGGTTCTGGATAATGAACCTTTACATATTGTAAAGGATCAGTCTCTATCGGAAAACCATAAAGAATACCTGGAAACAATTTGACAGTTTTGAGATCCCTGATGCCAAAATGCAATTGGTCCTTCTTGATAAAGTGAACCTAACCAGGGTACCAATGATGAAGGTTATTTTCTATTTGATAAAACGATCGATGAAAACCTGGCAGAACATGCCGATAATGAAGGCTGGTTGCAATACGAAGTCTACTTTAAAAATATATTGAAACCAAGGACTGAATTATTGAATGATCCTGCCATAGGTGAATTCCTGGTTCCACATGTCGATGCCGAATACGGGGTGATTAGTGATATTGACGATACGATTTTGCAAACAGGAGTTACATCGTTCCTGAAATTACGTCTTCTAAAAAACTCTTTACTCACGAATGCCTACGAACGAATTCCTTTTAAAGGAGCGCCAGACCTTTACCAGAAACTCCATAGGGGAAAGGGAGGTAAATCTAAAAATCCGATCTTTTATTTAAGTAACAGTCCGTGGAATTTATATGAATATTTAAAATTATTCCTTGATCATAACGGCTTTCCAAAGGGGCCTATACTTTTAAGGGATTTTGTAACTCCCTTTGACAGTACTTTAAAACCTGAAAAGCCCCATAAACAAAAGGAGATCACCAATATCCTGAAAACTTATCCCGATATGAAATTCATTCTCATAGGGGATAGCGGCGAGCATGACGCGAGTATATATACTGAAATAGCTGCGCAATATTCAGATAGGATTTTGGCAATATATCTAAGAAGTGTAAAGCATAAGAAACAAATGGAGCGTGTTAGAAGTTTGATCGATAATTTTGATACGGTGCCTGTGCTGATGGCTGAAAACTCCAATCAAGCAGAAAAACACGCGAGGGAAAATGGCTTTATTCAATAAACTGAAATATCTATAAACAACAAGATCCTGGAAATTCCAGGATCTTGTTGTTTATAGTATTTGCTGTTTTTAACTTGGATCTATATTTGTACCAACTGCCGCACGCTTACTATTAGGCGCTTTTCTGGGCATTGTTCTAAAAATATGATCCCATAGAGGAGAGGATACTCCAAAAGCTCTGTCTGACTCTCTGTAATGGTGAATACTATGGTGGTGCCATAAGATTTTCAGGAAATTGTTAGGTACCTTAAATGCATGAACAGAATAATGTACAGCAAGATAACCTGCGTAACCTATTAAGAATCCGGCAAGAAACCCAAATACATAGTCTCCCAGCACAGCACGATAAATTATAAATAATACTGTAGAGATGACCAGGCTAAGAACGGGAGGCATCGCCAGTCTTGATTTATCTTTTGGGTAATCATGATGTACCCCGTGCATGGTATACGATAATTTCTGTTTCTTTGGCGTGGTAGCAGGAATATGATATAAATATCTGTGCATCACGTATTCAATAAAAGTAAAAAAGGCTAGGCCGGCAAGGAATAATCCAACCATGGCCGGAGCTTCAAATCCTTTTTCTATAATTCCGTAATAAACCAAAGCAACTGAAATCACTCCAAAGATGATCAAAGGAAGGGAAATATGAGTATGCGTTAGCTTTTCAAGGATTGGGTTGTCAAACAACTTTGGCGAACCCTTATGCTTTGGTCTTTTTAATTTCGTTGATTCCATAGTGTCATTCTTTTAAAAAAGTCCGTGTAACTCCCCGTCGATCCTGTTAATTATATCACCAAGATCTTCAGGATTATCTACAAAGTTAATATTATCTACGTCAATTATAACCAGGTTGCCTTTATCATAATTATGAACCCAGGCTTCATATCGCTCGTTAAGTCGGCTTAGGTAATCTATAGAGATCGTGTTTTCATAATCTCTTCCACGGCTGTGAATTTGTGCCACCAGGTTTGGGATACTACTTCTAAGATAGATAAGTAGATCTGGTCCCTGCACCACACTTTCCATAAGATCGAAGAGAGATTTATAATTTTCAAAATCCCTGTTCGTCATCAAACCCATCGCATGAAGGTTTGGAGCAAAAATATAGGCATCTTCATAGATCGTCCTATCCTGAATGATCTTTTTACCGCTTTCTCTAATCTGCAATATTTGTCTGAACCTGCTATTTAAAAAATAGATCTGTAGGTTAAACGACCAACGCTCCATTTTGTTGTAAAAGTCTTCGAGATATGGATTCTCAAGGACATCTTCAAACTGTGGTTCCCATTTATAATGTTTGGCGAGCAATTTGGTTAGGGTGGTTTTTCCTGCACCAATATTCCCGGCGATGGCTACATGCATATTTTGATTTCTTAGGCTGAATTAAGGACCGTAAAGATAAAATAATTGAATTAAAATGGGATCGATAGCACCTTCTGAGTCAATAATTTTTTTAGCAGCTTAACAATTGCGAGTTAAAAAATATTAATTAATTGATAGTAAGGTTATTATGGGGTTATTTTAAATATAAAATCAACCGGTATGAAAAAAATTATTCTCTTAACAGTACTTCTTATTGCATCTGTTTCTTATTCTCAAAATAGATCTGATAGAGAAATGGTCAATATTGAAAAAAAACAGATTGAAAAAGCAGTTGAAATACAATCCGGTTTTCCGTTCGGCGTGAACTATTCTATTACTGAAGTTGAGGGAGCCTATGATCATTTAAAACAAATTTTAAGAAAGAATAAAGCTATAAGTATTGTTGCTGAAGTGGACCATGCTGAAAACGCAGGATCTGTAGGAGAGGAATTGAATTATAGCCGAATAATTTTTTTTGGAAACCCAAAACTTGGAACTCCTTTGATGCAGAAGAATCAACTTGCTGGTATGGATCTCCCTCAAAAAGTACTGTTCTACCAGGATGCTGAAAAGAAAAATATACTGCTTTATAATAACGTAAATTATTTAAGATCAAGACATGGATTGGATGGAGTTGAAGCTCTGGATAAAATTTCAGGTGCTTTGGAAAAACTTGTGCAAGGGGTAACAAAAAATTCTATCCTAAAAGGTGAAAAAAATATTATTGGTTTTAAAGAAGGCATTGTCACTAAAGAAAGCAAACTGAACTTTAAAGATACCTATACAAAACTGAAGAACGCGCTGGAAGCAAATCCCGGTATTAGGATCATGGCAGATTTGGATCATCAAAAGAATGCGGCAGGTGTTGATATGGAATTAGGTCCTACCAGAATAATCATTTTCGGTAACCCGAATTTAGGAACCCCGCTTATGCAGGAAGTGCAGAGTATAGGTTTGGACCTTCCTCAGAAAATGCTGGTTTGGGAAAATTCTGCAGGAGAGGTTTTTGTGTCCTATAACGATCCATATTTCATAGCGAAAAGACATTCCGTAGAAAATAAAAAAGAAGTATTGGATAAAATTTCTGGAGCCTTGTCAAAACTTGCTAAAAATGCTACCGGTAATTAAAAGAGGTCCTGAAGACAGGTGGCACATTTAGCATAGGTCCAAATGCAATCTATGAAATCTGTGAACATATGGAAGAATAATCCAATGCAGATCAATCTAATTACTTTATGCTTAATGAAGATCATTCCTAGAACATAGAAGGTGATAGCGATTTCGGTATGTAATGGATGAAAACCAATGCTGCAACGGTCGGGGTCAAACATGGGAACGGCGACCAAATGATCCAGGTCTACAAGCATGGTCGCCGCTAGAATAGCCCAGTATTTGAGCCAGTTTTCCTTATCGTATAAATAAGCGATCAGGCCAATTAGCAGGAAGTGAAGGGAGTAATGAACTATTTCTTGCAAGGAGAATCCGGGTTTTTACTATCTTTGATTTTTCCTGTTGTCGTCTTCCTCTTCATCTGGCTGTAAAAGTTTATTCAGTTTCCTTTCCAGTGCAATATACCTTGAAAAACCAACAATAAGAAAAAGCACACAGATGAGTAAAGAGAGATAGCCTACCCACATTAGGCTTATTCCCTGGTATTCTTTGATCTGTAATATTGCCAGCCCACTAATTAAAAGATAGATCGATGCTCTTATGTAAGAGAGTAAGGTTCTTTCGTTCGCCAGCTTGGTCCTTTCCAGGGCCAGATGCTCACGTACCAGCTTTTCATCAATTATTCTTGTCTTAAACGGATTGTGGAGTTTTACTCTTCTCATATTCAAAAAGGAAAAAATATTGGGATTACAAACGATGCTGCGATCCAAATGATAAAGTTAAGGGGTGTGCCGAACTTTAAAAAATCTCTGAACCTATAATTTCCCGGCGCGTATACCATTGTATTCACGGGATAGCTTACCGGAGTCATAAAGGTAAGTGAGCAGGCGAACATAACACCAATTAAAAAAGGCTTTTCACTTACCTGCATGGCGGCAGCGAGGCTTATCACAATGGGGGTCATTAAAGCAGCTGCCGCTTTGCTTGAAAGAACGTTCGTAGATAAAAAGGTGAACAGGAATATTAAACTTAGCGTCCACCTGGGATCCAGCCCTCCCAGGGATTCAAAAATATATTGTGAAATGATCTCAGAACCTCCTGTCTTTTCCAATGCTTTACCCATGGAGAGTACACCGGCGATCATAAAGATCACCTTCCATTCTATGGCTTCGTAAGCTTCCTGAGGTTTTAAAATGGTTAAAGTGACTAGCAGGAGACTCCCTATCATGGCACTAATCAGGATAGAGGTAATATTAAATGCTGCAGCACTCACCACCCCAATAACGATAAGCAGTGCGGGAATAGCTTTTTTGTAATCGACTCTTCTTCCCTGATATTCAGAAAGAGTTACGATCAGTTTTTCTGAAGTTAAAAGAGAAATGGCTTTTTCTGAAGCAAAAAGCAGCATCATGTCGCCTTCTTTTAACACCACATGAGAAACATCTTCGGTGATGGTTTCTTTTCTATGTCTTATAGCCAGCACCGAAGCGTAGTAGGTACTTCTAAAATTGAGTTGTTTGATAGATCGCCCGGCAATTTCAGATCCATAAGGGATCATTACTTCATAGATCTTTTTATCTTCTTTTAAGGGTGTCGTTTTGGGGTCAATATTATCAGTAGGTTTAATATCGTATACATTTTCTTTATCTCCTCTAACCGATAAGCCTTTTTTTACTTTTAACTTAGCCAGGTTTACAGGATCTACCAGGATCCTGATGAGGTCGTCTTCTCTTAATACGGTTTCACCGTTTATTTCGTAGACCCGGTAATGTTTTCTCTTGATGCGAAGTATCTGAACCTTATAATCATTTACCAGTTTCGATTCTGAAATGGACCGGTCTACATCATCATAATCCTTATGTAACTCGATCTCTGCCATGTACTTTTCGGCTTCTTTTTTAAAGCCGGTATCTTCGGGTAACCCCCTTTTCGGCAGGAGTATGGGTCCCATAATGAAAATATAGGTCATCCCTATGCTAAGCAAGCATAGAGCAGCCAGGGAAAACTCGAACATTCCAAATGCTTCAGATCCCAGCTTTTCAGCATAACTACTCACCAGGATGTTGGTGGAAGTACCAATTAGAGTACAGGTTCCGCCGAATAAAGCAGAAAAGGAAATAGGAATTAGCAATCGCGCCGGACTTATATTTGCTTCGCGACACACTAGCAATGCAACCGGGATCAAAATGGCTACAACAGCCGAGTCATTTATAAATGCTGATAGTACGGCAGCAGTAGTACTAAGCGAGACCAGGGCGAAAAAGTAATTGATCTTGGCAATTTTTATAAGCTTGGCGCTAAGCCCGTCAATAAGGCCAGATTTAAATACCGCCGCACTTACCACGAACATACATCCAAGCGTAATCGTGGCCGGATGGTTAAATCCAGAAAAACCTTCTTCTGGACTTAATACCCCCGAAACGATAAATAATGCCATGATGACAATGGAAGTTGTATCTATAGAGAAATAGTCGCGCACAAACAGGATGATTCCTATTATAATTATCGCGACTGTTAGATACAATTCCATACCTCAGGGTATTAGTACATGCTTAAAAGTTAATTTCCGGTTCCATGGCAAACGCAATTAGGGCGAGAAAAGCTTTGCGTGCTTTCATGCCACTGGAATGCTGCATTATATTTATTGTTTTCCCAGTAGAAATTGGTTCTTTCTTTGGGTTCATTTCCTATTTGATTCATTGTTTTCGCGTCGAATAATCTTCCATTGATCATGGTATATAAAACCGATTCAGAATTTCTAATGTCCTCTAATGGATTCTTCTCAAGGACTATAAGATCTGCTAGTTTTCCTTTTTCCAGGGAACCGATCTCTTTGTCCATCCCGATATATTGAGCCCCGTTTATGGTGGCTGTTTTCAATGCTTCCATGTTGGTCATGCCTCCCATTTGTAAGAGCCATAATTCCCAATGTGCTCCCAGACCCTGAAGTTGTCCATGAGCACCCATATTTACTTTCACCCCTTCATCAGATAAAGATTTAGCCGACTTTGAAACCAGAATAGGTCCGTTTTCATATTCGTCTTCGGGTAGCCTGGTTCTGTGTCTTGCTCTTGAGTCCACAAGTTCTCTTGGAGTAAAAGTTAATAGGCGTTCATTTTCCCAGACATTAGTTTTGTCATAGAAAATATATTCTCCATTGATGCCGCCATAATTCACAATTAGGGTAGGCGTGTAGCCCGTGTTTGAATTGCCCCAAAGGGTTTTCACATCTTTATAAAGTGGGGCAACCGGAATATTATGTTCGATCCCCGTGTGACCATCAACGATCATGTTCATATTATGGAAAAAGGTAGAGCCACCTTCTGGAACCACATTCATTTCCAGTTCTTTGGCGGCTAAAAGTACCTGCTGTCTTTGCTCACGTCTTGGCTGATTATAGCTTTTCACGGAAGTTGCTCCAAAAGCTTTAGTTCTTCTAATTGCTGATCTTGCATCATCTAAACTATTTATTTCAGCCTTAAAATCTCCATCAGCGCCATAAAGTATAATTCCTGTTGAATATAATCGTGGCCCCATCATTTCGCCACTTTTAATAAGTTCGGCAATTCCAAAGACAGTTTCACTTAAGGCCGAAGGATCATGAGCGGTAGTTACTCCAAAGGCCAGGTTAGCATAAGAAGGCCAGTGCTTCTTTGGCGTAAGACCATAGCGGAAAGCTCCCATATGGGCATGCGAGTCGACAATTCCAGGCATAATGGTCTTGCCTGAAACATCATAAACTTTTGCTGAAGAGGGAATTTTCACTTCGTCTACCGTACCTATAGCTTCAATTTTATTCTCTTTTATAATGATGCTGCCATTTTCTATGACTTCATCACCGTTCATGGTAATGATCCTGGCATTTGTAAAGGCAATGGTTCCTGAAGGAACATCGGTCTTAATTTCAAGACCTACTTTGATTCCCTTTTCAGTAATTGGCGGAATAGAGTCCGGTGAATTTTTAAGGAAAGTGAACCTTTGGTCGATGTCGTTGGAATAATATTCATCCCCCAAAGTCCAGTGGATCTTTTTGCTGTTTTTGGACCAATGAAGATTGATTCCCGCATCCCTGGTGACCTGAGTTACAGGCAGTGTCTTTGAATCTGGGCTAAGCTCAACCTCCTGTCCCGTAATGGTAAAGGGAGCGACATAGGCTTTGTGTAAATTGCTGAAAAGTATCCAGTTATTGTCTGGACTGGGCAAAATACGATTGGCATATTTCGAACTTATATGAGTTCTTTCGTCTTTTCCATTAAGGTCTACACTTTTCAGGGTTTTGGTAATATCACCGAAGAAGTATCCTCCGGTTTGATAAAAGATCCTGGAATCATCTGAGTTGAAAACGGGAAAACTACCTTCCTTAACCAGCCTCTTTACATTGTCTCCGGTCGCAGTCATGCTGTAAATTCCGGGTTCTTTAGTGAAGGTCTGTCCCTGGTCTGAATTTCCGCTTTCTTTTGAAAAAACGATCATTTTGCCGTCGCCAGAATATGCAGGATTTCTATAAATACCTTTTTCTTTTGTTATTGTTTCTGAAGCACCTCCTGAAAGAGCAACCTTTCTTATCGATCCAAGCTCTTCATCATCCCAACTAACGTAAATTAAATGCTGGCCATCTGGAGAAAAGGAAGGTTCAAATTCAAAATCCTTTGAATCTGTGATGCGCTGAGGTTTTCCATTGGGTAAGGATTTTTTCCATAAATACCCAACCGCATTAAAAACAAGTGTTTTTCCATCGGGGGAAGTAATAGCATGACGAATCACTTTCGGATTGAATTCTTCCTGAAATACCTGATGATCTGTTTGCAAGGTTTCTGCGATCTTCAGGTCATTATTTACCTGAAAAGGGATCACGGAATTTTCAGAATTTTCTATATTCACTTTATTGATCTTTCCTTGGGCCCAGAAGACCAGTTCCTTGCTGTTCGGCATCCAGCTATAATTGGGATAAACACCAAAAATCGCCCATGCTTCCTGTTGATCCTTATTAATTCATCGAAAACAGGCCATTCTTCACCAGTTTCAAGATCATGAATAAATAGAACAGATTTGGCTCTTATTCTCTTTACGAAAGCCAGTTTTTTACCATCGGGTGACACTTCGGGGCGGGCAGCACCGCCAGGTCCTCCGGTAACAGTGATCGTCTCTGCGGTTTCCAGATCATATCTCTTAATAACATAGATCTGTTTATTAGGATCTTTGTTGTACTGGAAACTACCACCGGGATACATGTCTTCGCTGTAGAATAAATATTTTCCATCTGAAGATATACTGGGTTCATTTACATCCTGTTGATCGTTCTTACGTTCGGTAAGTTGCAGTCCGCCTTTAGCTGCGATATGATATAGCCACATTTCACCCGCTCCAATGGAACGGCCTGAAGTGAAATGTTTTCTGGCGATCATTGAATTACCGTCGGGGGTCCAAACAGCATTATTGAGCAATCTGAATTTTTCTTCGGTGATCTGTTTAGCATTTTTGCCATCTGCGTCCATGATCCAGATATTATCTCCGCCGCCAGCATCACTGGTGAAAGAAATTTTAGAGCCATCAGGGCTGAATCTTGGTTGGATCTCCCAGGGTATTCCAGATCTCAGGATGCTGGCTTTACCGCCGCTAACAGGCATTTTATAAATATCTCCTAGAAGGTCGAAAACAATAGTTTTGCCATCTGGGCTAACATCCAGGTTCATCCAGGTGCCTTCATCGGTATCGATCTTTATATTTTTGAAATTCCAGTCTTTAGGATAGGGATTGGAAACATCCCATTTTTTTTCGTCTTTCTTGTCTTCTTTTTGGGCAAAGGCAGAATTGAAGCAGGCAATAATGGAAATAAGGAAAAATACCTTTAAGGTCTTCAGCATGATTGAGTAGTTTATTCTTTTTAAATATACAGCATCTTTCTATTAGGTGAAAGAGACCTGCTTCTAAAATTAACAAACTGGGATTTAATGCTTTAGAATGGAAGTTTACCAAGGTCTACATTTCCGCCGGAAATGATAATCCCGATATTTTTATTTTTGAAACGCGCTTTTTCTTTAAGGATAGCCGCCAGAGGAACGGCACTTGAGGGCTCTACGATGATCTTCATACGTTCCCAGATAAGCCTCAGGGCGGCTTTGATCTCATCTTCTGAAACTCTAATTATCTCCTCTACATTCTCCAGAATAATAGGAAAATTGACATCTCCAAGTTGGGTTTTTAAACCATCTGCGACCGTGTTAGCGGTTTCATTGGTTTCAATTTTACCACTTTTTAAAGATCTCCAGGCATCGTCTGCTTCTAAAGGTTCTCCTCCTATGCATTTGCAATTGAGTACCAAAATGTTTAACAGCTAAAGAAGTTCCGGCTATGAGTCCGCCGCCACCAACCGGGCAGAAAACCAGGTCAAGATCTGGGTGATCTTCCAGTAATTCCACGGCAGCAGTTCCCTGACCCAGAATTACATCTATATCATTGGAAGGGTGAATAAAGGTAGCACCTGTTCTTTGCTGAATTTCACCAGCAGTTCTTTCCCGATCCTGAAGCGTAGAAAGACATTCAGTAATTTGGCCACCATAATTTCTTACTGCCGCCTTTTTTACTTCGGGTGCCGTGTCTGGCATGACGATATATGCGGGCACATTCAGACTTTTCGCAGCGAGAGAAAGCGCCTGTGCAAAATTACCAGAGGAGTGGGTTACTACCCCTTTTGCTTTTTGTTCTTCAGATAAATTGAGAATAGCATTGGTGGCACCACGCATTTTAAAGGCTCCCATCCTTTGGAAATTCTCACATTTAAAATAAAGATCTGCGCCGACGATCTCATTTATTAGATGAGAAGTTAACACCGGAGTGCGATGAATGTGGGCTTCAATTAGTTTAGAAACCTTTTCAAGCTGAGCCTTTCCTGTTTTCAAAATCGGTATATTTTGAATTAAAATAAAAATTCCTCGTGACAACGAGGAATTTATTTTTGGTTATTCGTCTATTGGAATCGTAAGTATGGGAATTTCAGCTTTTTTGATCAATTCCATAGATACACTTTCCTGTAATAAATTATGGAGAAAGCTATGTTTGTGTGTTCCCACAATGAGCAGGTCTATATTTAGTTTTTTTGCTTCAGCCATCACCGTCTCTACGGTAGAACCCTGGATTAACAAAGCCTCTTTATTAGTATCTTCACTCAGGAAATTTTTACAGACTTCCTGAAGGTTCCGGTGCTCCTCACGATATTCACCTGCTTTAATATCACGAATATATTGTGGTCCCGGTTCATATCCCACAAAATCAGGTTCGGGATCGGCGACATGTAAAACCCAGACTTTAGATCCGAATTTTTCAGCAAGGTTATCGGCATAAACCATTAGCTCCCCGATGCTATCATTAAAATCGACAGCGACCATGATATTCTTTAAATTATCCATCTGTAAAAGATTTAATTATCAATAACCTTTATCTGGTTCTACCTTGTTTTTAAGAGGTTCCTCGTCTTTCATTCTGTCATAATTTTCTGCGATCTGGCCTGCGACAGATTCAGGCTTGGTAAAACTGGCAATATGAGGAGTGATATTTATTTTCTGATGATCCCAGAACGGATGTTCCTCCGGTAAGGGTTCTTCTCTGAAAACATCTAAAGAAGCCCCTGAAAGATGACCTTTATCGATCATTTCCATTAGATCGTGCTCCACAAGGTGTTCCCCTCTGGCAGCATTGATCACGTAAGCTCCTTCGGGCAGCATGTCGAAAAGGTCTGCATTCAGGATATTTTCAGTTTCTTCTGTTAAAGGTAATAAACAAACCAGAATTTCTGAGTTTTTAAGGAATTCTTCCAGTTGATCTTTTCCGTGAAAACTGTTAACATGATCACAGGATTTCTCCGTTCTGGACCATCCGTAGACCTTGAAGAAGTTTTTATGCAGTTTATCTGCAACTTCATTCCCTAAAACACCAAGTCCCATAATTCCAACTTTTGTATCCTGAGGTCTTTTGTACTGAAATTGTTCCCATTTCTTCTCTTTTTGGGCCTTCACATAATAGTGAAGTCCTCTAATATGGTTCATCACCTGGCTCAACACGAAATCTCCCATATCCTCGGTAAGAGTTTCATCTACAATTTTAGTGATCTCAACTCCCTCCGGTAAGGCACTATCGCTCAGAATATGATCTACTCCGGCGCCCATACTGGCAATAACCTTAAGGTTGGGATAGTTTTTAAACAATCCACGTGGATGATTCCAGGTGAGAGCGAACTCTACTTCTTCATTATCATGATCTTCGGGATAAGCATATACATTCATCCCGGGATGCTGATTCTTCAATGCATTTTTCCATTTTTCCGGATCCTTCCCCGGGCATACAATCAATACTGACATAATATTTTTCTTTTTCTTTTTTAACTTACAAAGGCGCTATAACCTGTTATAGCACGCCCAACAATAAGTGAATTAATTTCTTTGGTTCCCTCATAACTATAGATCGCTTCGGCATCTGCCACGAAGCGGGCTACATCATATTCTAATAAAATTCCATTACCTCCAAGTACTTCTCTGGCACGACTAACCACATCTCTCATGCGCATACTACAATAAACCTTTGCCAGACTCGCGTGTTCATCAGTCAGGATCTCCTGATCCTGCATTTCTGAAAGTCTGAAACAAAGGGTTTGCATCGCCGTTAAGTTCGAAAGCATTTCCACTAAATGATCTTGAATTAGTTGATATGAAGCAATTGGTCTTCCAAACTGTTCTCGCTTTTTGGTGTATTTCAAGGCGCTTTCATAGGCTCCTCTGGCGCATCCTACCGCCTGCCAGGCCACACCGGCTCTGGTCATTCTTAAAACATTGGCCGTGTCTTTAAAGGAATTTGCTTTCTGAAGCCGGTCGCTTTCCGGAATTTTACAATCTGTTAAAGTAATAATGGCATTCTGAACAATTCTTAGTGCCATTTTATCTTTGATCTTTTCAGTTTTAAAACCGGGATTTTCCTTTCTTACTAAAAATCCTTTCACCTGGTTAGAATCGAGATCCCTCGCCCAGATGATGGTCACATCGGCAAAAGTGGCATTCCCTATCCATTTTTTCTGACCATTTAAAATCCAATTTTCACCATCAAATTTACAGGTGGTTTCTAGTCCGCCGGCAACACCAGAACCAACATTAGGCTCGGTAAGGCCAAAGGCACCGATCTTTTCCATTTTCTGCATCTGGGGAAGCCATTCCTGTTTCTGTTCTTCACTACCGCATAAATAAATAGAGCCCATGGCTAAACCGCTGTGGACACCAAAAAATGTAGAAATTGAAACATCAACCCTGGCGATCTCCTGGGCAATGATACCTTCCATTAAAAAGGGAAGATTTGGACATCCGTAGCCTTCATAAGGTACACCTACGATATTAAGATCTCTGAATTTTTCAATGACTTCAAAAGGAAACTGGTCTTTCTTCCAGTATTCATTCACCAATGGCTTTATTTCATCTTCCATGAAATTGCGAACCTTAAGTTGAATTTCTCTTTGCTTTTCCGTTAGCTTAAGGTCTAGATTATAAAAATCCCCATCTATAGGAGGGAGGTCATGCTGGCCTTTTTTCCGTTTTGTTTTTAACATTTTCATCAATCCAGCCAATTGACGGTCGTCTAATTTTCCTAATGTCTTCATCGCATCGGCCAGATCGATTTTTTGATTGATTTTGGCTAATTGATCCATGTCAACCGACTTTAGTAGGTTGATCGTGTTTCTTACTTTTTTAAATAAAGACATAGGAAAATCTCTTGGTGAGTTCTAAAATTAGGAATTAATAGAGCTCGTCGCTGTTAAGGTTTTCCGAAGAAATGATAAAAAAAGCCGCCCGGAGGCAGCTTTGATAGATTTTAGTTTTTGTTAAGCTCAATGGCTTCTTTCACCTTTTCAACATAATCCAGTTTTTCCCAGGTGAATAATTCTACTTCTTTGGTAGATTTCCCCATTATAAGGACTCTTAAAAACCTTGGTGATTTTGCGAGGCTCTTTCCCCATATGCCCGTAAGCCGCCGTTTCTCTATAGATAGGATTTCTAAGTTTTAGTCTGTCTTCAATAGCCGCAGGTCGCATGTCAAATATTTCTTTTACTTTTTCGGCGATCTGACCATCACTTAGATCGGTGTTTTTCTTTCCATAGGTATATACCGAAATCGAAGTTGGTTCAACAACTCCAATAGCATAAGATACCTGCACCAGAATTTCAGGAGCCACTCCCGCAGCTACAAGATTTTTAGCAATATGCCTGGAAGCATAAGCAGCAGAACGGTCTACCTTAGAAGGATCTTTTCCTGAAAATGCACCACCACCGTGAGCTCCTTTTCCGCCGTAAGTATCTACGATGATCTTTCTGCCGGTTAGTCCGGCATCGCCATGAGGCCCGCCAATTACAAATTTTCCGGTTGGGTTGATATGATAAACGATATCGTCATTAAATAATTCCTGAACATATTCCGGCAGATTGTTTCTTTACTCTTGGGATCAGAATTTCAAGAATATCTTTCTTGATCTTAGCAAGCATCTTATCATCATCACCATCAAAATCATCATGCTGAGTAGAAACTACAATGGCTACGATTCTTTGCGGAACATTTTCATCGCTATATTCAATGGTTACCTGGCTTTTGGAATCGGGTCTCAGGTATTCAATTTCCTTTCCTTCGCGTCTTAATTTTGCCAGTTCAATAAGAATCTTGTGAGAAATATCCAGGGCAAGTGGCATATAATTTTCAGTCTCATTGGTCGCGTAACCAAACATCATTCCCTGGTCACCGGCTCCCTGTTCCTCTTTGTTTCCGCGGTCTACTCCCTGGTAAATATCCTGGGATTGTTCGTGAATCAAAGAGATCACACCGCAGGAATCACCACTAAATTTATAGGCGCCTTTGGTATATCCAATATCATTAATCACATCTCTGGCGATATTCTGAACATCTAAATAGGTATTACTTCTAACTTCACCTGCAAGTACTACCTGTCCTGTTGTTACCATGGTTTCACAGGCAACTTTAGAATCTCCGTCAAATGCAAGGAAATTATCTAATAAAGCGTCACTAATCTGATCTGCAATTTTATCCGGGTGCCCTTCAGAAACACTTTCCGAAGTAAATAAATAAGCCATTCAATTACTTTTTAAGTTTATAAGAATGGAAAAATTTGACGTGAAGGGCTAAGTGGAGTGTAGTAAACATTCTGCTTTAGCATTTTAAAATACCTTTTTCAAAGTATAATAGGGTTGCAATCAGTCAAATCTATCCCTTTCAATATGTTGGGTACAAATGTATAAAAATTCATACTCATAGCAAATGGATTTAACGTCATTTTATCCAATTTCAGAATTATTTTATACTATTGTTCAATCTGGACTTGAGTTTAATTGAGTATTTTTTGGGCGTTGCGCTGCGCCAAAACTGGCTTGCGCCGGGCTTTCACGGCTCGCTTCCCCCACCTCCCTTGAGGGAGGTCGGAATTTCAAATAGAAATTCCGGGTGGGTGGAGGGGGGGAGAGCTCAAACAACCGCTCAATCCCTAACGCAATTAATTGATTTTCAGATAAATCAAAAAAGTATGCATAATAATTCTGAAATATTCAGGAAAAGCGCCGGAAAAAATAAATTTCAATAATTTTCATCTAAAGACTTGGATATTAAAAATTTCCGTGCATATCTTTGTAATTCAGAAAACGAAAAAATGATCAGAACAATTTGCAATATGATGTGTATGATGCCGGAAGACTTCCGCAGCGCACTCTATTGCATAAACTGAAAAGGATATAAATGCAAAAAGCCGCTGCCAACCGCAGCGGCTTTTTTTGTACCCTGAATTTTTAACACTGAGGAGGAATTGAAATAATACAAAACGTCATCCTGAACTTGTTTCAGGATCTATTGAGAAGCTGAAACGAGTTCAGCTTGACGAAAAAAACAAAACTGAAATGTCAAAAAAACAAAAAATGAAAACTAGAGTAATAGCAAATATGATGATGTGCATGGAGATGATGTGTATGTGTCGTATGCATAGCTATTACCAAAACTTGAGAATTTAGAATTAGTTATAAAGTTCAATTCAAAAAGTCCCCCTGGTAATAGCAAATCAGGGGGACTTTTTTATTAATCGAAATTCAATATTAAAAAATAATATCATGAGTACTAAAAATTTTTCAACCAAGGCATTACATGCAGGACACGATGTTTCACAGAACGGCGGAACCAGGGCAGTTCCAATTTATCAAACAACTTCTTACGTTTTTAATAATTCAGATCACGCGGCAAATCTATTTTCTCTAGCCGAACCTGGATTTATTTATACCCGGATCAATAATCCAACCCTGGATATTCTTGAGCAACGATTAGCTGCTCTCGAAGGTGGGATCGCAGCAGTGGTAACTGCATCGGGTACAGCAGCAACAAATACAGCGCTGCTTACTTTACTAAAAGCGGGAGATCATATTGTTTCGTCAAACAGTTTTTACGGCGGAACCTATAATCTTTTCAAGAACACTTTACCACGATTTGGGATTACCACCACCTTCGTAGATCCTTCAGATCCTGAAAATTTTAAGAAAGCAGCAAAAGAAAATACACGAGTTTTCTTCGCGGAATCGGTAGGAAATCCAAAACTGGATGTGCTGGATCTTAAAGGAATTTCTAAGGAAGCGAAAGCTTTCAAAGTTCCTTTCATCGTAGATAATACGGTTGCAACACCATACCTGCTAAATCCAATTGAACATGGCGCCGATATCGTTATTCATTCCCTTACTAAATACATCAACGGAAATGGAACTACCCTAGGCGGAGTGATCATCGATGCCGGTAATTTTGACTGGGCTAACGGTAAATTTCCTGAATTCACGGAGCCATCTCCAGGATATCATGGATTAGTTTATCATGATGCACTTGAGGAAGCAGCTTTTATTGCCAAGGTTAGAATTGAAGGTTTAAGGGATCATGGTGCGGCACTGAGTCCGTTCAATGCCTTCCAGATCATTCAGGGACTGGAAACTTTGAAGATTCGAATTAAAGAACATAGTAAAAATGCCCTGGAATTAGCAAAATGGCTTCAAGAACAGGAAGAAGTAGAATGGGTAAATTATCCAGGTCTGGAGTCCAGTAAATACCACAAACTAGCTAAGGAATATCTTCCTGAAGGTCAAAGCGGACTGGTGACCTTTGGAGTAAAAGGAGGTTATGAAGCTGCCAAAACAGTAGTAGACGAATCAAAAGTCTTTTCACTTCTGGCAAATATTGGGGATACAAAATCTCTGATCATTCATCCGGCAAGTACCACTCATCAGCAATTAACTGAGGAGGAGCAGGCTTCAACCGGAGTGACTCCAGATCTTATCAGGCTGTCGGTTGGACTGGAAGATGTGGAAGATCTTAAGGAAGATTTGAAAGAGGCTTTCTCACAGATTAAAAAGAGATCATTGGTTTAAAATGTTGGTTTGGTTGAATCAATCCGGGAAAAGTCTGTCTGGCTTTTCCCGGATTAAACTAAAAGAAATGCTTGAAGAGATAAAAATAGAAAACTTTAAAAATTCCGCTGGAACTGTTCAGGATATTCATCTGAGCTACCAGTTTTTCGGAAAAAAGCCTTCCGAGGCTCCGATTATTTTGGTCAACCATGCGCTCACGGGTAACTCTTTGGTAACCGGTAGTGAAGGCTGGTGGAAAGATCTTATCGGAAAAAATAAGTGCATCGATATTGACCATTTTTGTGTGCTTGCTTTTAATATTCCCGGAAATGGGTTTAAAGGTCATAAAGATCAGTACTTCGAGAATTATAGGGAATTCAGATTAAGAGATATCGCTGAGATCCAGGCACGGCTCTGGAAAAAATTAAAGATCGATAAAGCTTTTTGCCATTATAGGAGGTAGTATTGGTGGCGCACTTGCCTGGGAGCTGGCTGTTCAAAACCCGATCTGGCCGAACACGTGATACCAATTGCTGCAGATTATAAATCTACAGACTGGCTGGTGGCCAATTGCAGGATTCAGGATCATATTCTGAATAATTCATCCGATCCTGTACATGATGCGCGTATGCATGCGATGACTTTTTACCGGACTCCGCAATCGCTGGCTCAAAAATTTGAAGGCAAAAGGAATAAGGAAAACCAGGCTTATGAAGTAGAGAACTGGCTTTTGCATCATGGTGAAAAATTAAAGAATAGATTTACACTTCCCTCCTATAAGTTGATGAACCATCTTTTGACGACCATAGATATAAGTCGATGGCAGAGGAGAATTATTTGGAGGCGGCGAGCAGGATCAAGGGAGATATTCATATCGTAACGGTAAATTCAGACTTGTTTTTCCTGGCGGAAGAAAACTGGAACACTTACGTGGAACTTTCCTTGTTAAAGCCAAATATCAGCATACATGAGATTAGATCGATTCATGGTCATGATGCATTTTTAATTGAAACAGATCAATTAAATAGTTTTTTAAAACCAATTTTTAAAAGGTCAGAACGGAAAATAAATGGTAAATCATCTCGGTCTGTTTTTACCGGATAGCAATATTTGGAGGTGCCAGTAAAAAGAAAATCAGAATGGGACAAATAGAAGAAGTAAAATTAAACAAGGAGGCGAAAGTCTCACACTGGAATGAAAATTTCGAGACCATAGCCGTAAGGACCCAGAGTGCGAGAACTCAATTTCAGGAACATTCAGTTCCATTGTATCTTACTTCGAGCTATGTTTTTGAAGATTCAGAAGATATGAGGGCGAGTTTTGCAGAGGAGAAAGAGCGCAATATTTACAGTAGGTTTTCCAATCCAAATACCTCCGAATTTGTAGAAAAAGTGGCGAAGATGGAAGGAGCTGAAGCTGGTTTTGCTTTCGCTACGGGAATGGCGGCTGTATTTTCGACTTTAGCGGCTTTGCTGAATAGCGGAGATCATATAGTTGCGGCAAGATCTGTCTTTGGTTCTACCCATGGCTTGTTTACAAAGTATTTTCCGAAATGGAATATTTCACATTCTTATTTCGATGTGAATGAACCGGAAACGATTGAAAGTCTTATCAAACCTGAAACCAAAATTCTTTTTGCAGAATCTCCAACGAATCCTGGAGTAGATATTCTGGACCTTGAACATCTGGGTGAAATTGCTAGAAAACATAGTCTTATTTTGATCATTGATAATTGTTTTGCGACGCCATATATTCAGAATCCAATAAAATTTGGAGCAGATCTGGTAATACATTCAGCCACCAAGTTAATAGACGGTCAGGGTAGGGTTCTTGGTGGAGTTACCGTGGGACGGGAAGATCTGGTTAGGGAGATTTATCTTTTCAGCAGAAATACCGGGCCGGCGCTTTCACCATTTAATGCCTGGGTGCTTTCAAAAAGCCTGGAAACATTTCGGTTCGGTTAGAAAGACATTGTGAAAATGCATTAAAAGTGGCTGAATTTCTTGAAGCAAAGTGGCAAACTGAGAATGTGAAATATCCATTTTTGAAATCTCATCCGCAATATGAAGTTGCGAAAAGGCAGATGAGACTTGGAGGAAATGTGGTTGCTTTTGAATTAAAGGAGGAATAGAAGCAGGACGAAGATTTATTGATAGGCTGAAAGTTTTGTTCCAGGTCAGCAAATCTTGGAGATACCAGGACTATTGTAACTCATCCGGCTTCTACAACTCATAGTAAACTGAGTGAGAATGAACGTCTGGAAGCAGGAATTAGTGACGGACTTGTTAGGATTTCAGTTGGGCTGGAACATATAGATGATATAATTAAGGATTTAAAAAACGCATTGAACAATTAGAGAAAGCAAAGGGAATATTTTTATATTCGTCCCATGCTTTCCAAAAAGACCAAGTACGGAATTAAGGCGCTGGCGTATATCGCCAGGAAAAAGGACAGGAAACCGGTCCAGGCTTCAGAAATCTCTGAAAGTGAGAATATTTCGCAGAAGTTTCTCGAAAGTATTCTTACTGGAATTACGAAAATCAGGATTTCTGGGATCAAAAAAAGGTAAGGGTGGAGGTTATTATCTCATCAAAGAACCAGATGAAATTAGAATGACCGCTGTTATCCGGGTTTTGGAAGGACCCATCGCGATGGTTCCCTGTGTAAGCCTTAATTACTATGAGAAATGTGATGATTGCCCAGATGAGAATACCTGTTCAGTTCATAAGCTGATGATCCAGGTTCGGGACGCTTCACTTAGATGTACTTGGTGAAAACACTTTAGAAGATATTGCTTTTACGCAATAATCATAAGTGTTAAAATAAGAATTTTATATAGGAAATAATTGGTGTTTAAAGCGGCGAAGTTTAGTTTTGTCTAAAACCTAGTAAACCGATAGGATTATAGTTTTTAATGAAGAGAATATGTTGATGTTACTAAATCATACAAAACCAAAAAGCACGTATAAAAAGGACAAAACAACGGAGCGCCCCGTTCGAAGTATTTTGAAAACGATTAGTTGGCGAATAGTTGGAACTATAGATACTATAATAATATCATGGTTACTTACAGGGCAAATAGAAACAGCTCTGGCGATTGGTTCAGTCGAACTGGTAACTAAAATGATCCTGTATTTTGGGCATGAAAGGATTTGGAATCTAATACCATATGGAAAAGAATAGTTATGAAAAAGTTTAGAGATACAGAGTTGAAAAAACTGAATAGTCAGTTGCATGGGGTAGCGCCTTCAGAAATTATTCAGTGGGTATTAGCATCCAGTGAAAATCCGGTAGTTACCACGAATTTCAGGCCTTATGAGGCGGCAATTTTGCATGCCTGTAACCCAGGTTGATAAGCTTATTAAAGTTATCTGGTGCGATACTGGCTATAATACACTACCCACTTATAAACACGCCAAATTTCTGATAGATCATTTAGATCTTAATGTTAAGCTGTACACCCCAAAAGAAACTGCGGCATATAGGGATGCTTTCTTTAATGGTATTCCTGGAGTTGATTCTCCAGAGCATGCAGAGTTTACCAGGCAGGTAAAACTGGAGCCATTTCAACGCGCTATGGCGGAGCAGAATCCCGATGTATGGTTTACAAATTTGAGAAAAGGACAGACGAATTTTAGAGATAGCATTGATATTTTAAGCTACAGTAAAGATGGGGTTCTAAAAGTAAGTCCGTTTTACCATTGGACAGATGAGAAACTGGATGGGTATTTAAGAGAACACAAATTGCCCAATGAATTCAAATATTTTGACCCGACTAAAGTATTAGATAACCGAGAATGTGGTTTACACGCCTAAAAGTTTATAAATGAGTGCAATATTAGATCAAAATACACTGGAAAGCGAAGCTATTTACATCTTTAGGGAAGTAGTTGCTCAGTTTGAAAATCCGGTACTCTTATTTTCAGGAGGGAAAGATTCTATAACTCTGGTAAGACTGGCGCAAAAAGCCTTCTACCCGGCAAAAATTCCCTTTCCGTTAATGCATATAGATACAGGGCACAATTTTCCGGAAACTATAGAATTTCGGGATCGCCTCGTTGAAGAGCTGGGATTGAACCTGATCGTAAGAAGAGTTCAGGACGATATTGATAAAGGGATTTCTATTGAGGAAAAAGGAAAATATTCCAGCAGAAATTCATTGCAGACCAATACGCTTCTGAATGCCATAGAAGAATTTAAGTTTGATGCCTGTATTGGTGGAGCGCGAAGGGATGAAGAAAAGGCCAGGGCCAAAGAACGAATTTTTTCAGTTAGAAATGATTTTGGGGAATGGGATGAAAAGAATCAGCGTCCGGAAGTTTTTGATATGCTGAACGGACGAATCGATATTGGGCAGAATGTTAGAGTATTTCCCATATCAAACTGGACAGAGCTTGATGTATGGAGTTACATAGATTCAGAAAATATTGAAATTCCATCCATCTATTTCGCTCATGACCGGGAGATTTTTGAAAGGGATGGCTTGATCTGGACCGCTTCAGAATATGTTTATAAAGAAGATCATGAAACTACCGAAACAAAACGTGTGAGATTCAGAACTGTTGGTGATATCACCTGTACCGCGGCTGTAGAATCTAATGCTGATACTATTCAGAAGATCATTCAGGAGGTGCGAGAATCAGCAATTTCTGAAAGGGGAGCCAGGATCGATGATAAAAGATCTGAAGCTGCCATGGAAACAAGAAAACAACAAGGTTATTTCTAAAAGAAGAATAAAATGGAAGTTTTAAAAATAGCAACAGCAGGAAGTGTAGATGATGGTAAAAGTACCTTGATCGGGAGACTGCTATACGATACTAAATCCCTTACTTCAGATAAAATTGAAGCCATTGATAAGGTTAGTAAGAAAAATGGACTGGATTATCTTGACTTTTCTCTTGCTACCGACGGCTTGGTCGCAGAAAGAGAACAGGGAATAACCATAGATGTCGCGCATATATATTTTTCTACGCCAAAGAAAAGTTACATAATTGCAGATACTCCCGGGCATATTGAATATACCCGGAATATGGTAACCGGCGCATCTACTTCTCAAACCTCCATTATTCTTATTGATGCCAGGAAAGGGGTGATCGAGCAGACTTACAGGCACTTCTTTATCAATAATCTTTTAAGGGTTAAAGAGGTAATTGTTGCGGTTAATAAAATGGATCTGGTTAATTATTCTGAAGATGTCTTCAATAATATCGTTCAGGATTTTCAGGAGCTTAGGGCAAAAAGTGATTTCAAGGATCAAAAGCTCACTTTTATACCTGTGAGTGCCTTATGGGGTGAAAATATTGCTGAAAAATCCAGCGCAATGTCCTGGTATAATGGTCAAACTATTCTTGAGCATTTGGAAGAGCTTAAGGCTGAAGATTTCGAAGAAGAAAGTCAGGCCAGGTTTTCTGTTCAAACGGTGATAAGACCCAAAACTGATGAATTTCACGACTATCGCGGCTATGCCGGAAAAATTAGCGGAAATAGTCTGAAAGTTGGTGATGAAGTGACCGTACTTCCTTCTTTAACGACTTCTACGATTAAGGATATTCAATTTTTCACTGAATCTTTTAATGAAGCTTCCGCGGGTAGTTCAGTAACAATAAGCCTTGCAGATGATATTAATGTTGCCAGGGGTGATATGTTGGTAAAATCTAAGTGAAGTGCCACAAGAAACTAAAGTCCTTGATGCCATGGTTTGCTGGATGGACAATAAGGCGCTGGTTCCGGGAACCAAATATGTGCTACAGCACAACACCAAGGGTATTCTGGCTAAGATAGATAAAGTGGAAGGTCACGTGGATAATAATTTTGGAGCGGAAGAAGAAGTTTCATCTCTGAGTTTAAATGCTATTGGAAGCGTAAAGATTAAATTGAGCAAACCAATTTTCGCAGATAGCTATCATGAGAACCGTGCGAATGGAAGGTTTATTCTGGTGGATACTTTAACCAATACCACCGCTGGAGTAGGATTTATAAAATAAAAATTAAGAAATAGTGAAACAATTCATTATGAACATTTTATCAAATATGTGTATGTGCTATTCGCCTCATACTTAGAAGTCTGTTTTATAAACTGAATTATAAAAAGTCCTTTTAAGTGAAAACCTAAAAGGACTTTTTTCATTTGACGAGATCCCAAAACTTAAAGATACAGGTAATAAATATGGAAATGTTTGTCCAAATAGTAGGGAAGAGATCCTGAAACAAGTCCAGGACTGACGTCGTATCCATAAAAGAGATTTC
>CAWGSM010000007.1:0-22832 GCA_963825045.1 uncultured Flavobacteriaceae bacterium
GGGAATTCTACCATAATTGTAAGAAACAGGATTAACCTTTGAATTTTAAAATTATAGTAAAAAATCCAGGGTAGATCCTGAATTTCATACTAACTTAAATTCATAATATGAAAACAGTATTAATTGCTTTAGCCTTTTTAATGAGCAACCTTATGCTTCAGGACCAGACTAATAAGGTGCAGGAACATACATCTAATTTAGTTAAATCTGCAGCAGTGAGCTCCGGTAGTGAAATGGATCAGGACCAGGAGAAAACAGATAGTATCGACCAAGCTATTAAGGATGGTGATGTTAAAGCCAGTTTTGATGAATTTCCTAATCTTCATCCTCTCGTTGTTCATTTCCCGATCGTTTTACTATTGCTTGCCGCTTTTTTACAATTGATTCAACTCTTTATAATGAATCGCAATATGGACTGGGTGATTTTTATGGTAATAGGACTGGGCTTTATAGGAGCATTTATTGCGGGTGAATATGCACATCCGCACGCCCATGAGCTTACTGAAATGGCAGAGAAAGTGATGAAAAATCATGATAAATATGCCGAATGGACTATCTGGTCTGCCGCCTTGGCTGCAGTTCTAAAGCTGGGGAGTGTATTTTTTCTCAAAAATAAACGCGGTTTCGAAATTGTAGTTTTTGTAGTAATGGCTTTTGCTGGTTTTTCGGTTGCAGAAGCGGGACATTATGGTTCTCAATTAGTGCATATAGAAGGAGTGGGGCCTCAGGGAGACTATCTGGAATCAGAACAGGTCGAACATTAAAAAAAGGAGATTTTAAATGGAAGAATTTTTAGATCTATGGGGTGAAGCTGCTTTTACCTCTCTTGGTTTTTTTTGGAAATCTGCCTGGGCATTTGTACTGGGATATAGTATCAGTGCTATGATCCAGTCTTTTGTTCCCAAAGCTAAGCTCACTCATTATATGGGTAAACTAAGTGTAAAAAGTGTGGGAGTTTCTACGGCCTTTGGAGCTATAAGCTCTTCCTGTTCCTTCGCCGCTCTTGCCACGGCCAGAAGTCTGTTTTTAAAAGGAGCACATTTTATTACTGCAGTAGCCTTTATGTTCGCTTCTACCAATTTGGTGATAGAACTTGGGATTTTGATCTTCATTTTTTTAGGGCCTCAATATGTTGTTGCCGAAATTATTGGAGGACTGGTTCTTATTGCTATTAGTTCTATACTTATAAAGTTCACCTATCCTAAAAAATGGATTGAGAAGGCGCGTGAAAAGGTAGAAAGTGAAACCGAAGGTGAGGAGGAAGATTTTGACTGGAAAAAGCGCATCAAATCAAAAAAAGGTTGGTACATAGTGAGCAATAAGTTTGTAATGGAATGGGGAATGGCCTGGGAAGATATACTCATTGGTTTCGCCATTGCCGGTATTGTCGCCGTATTTGTTCCTCAAAGTTTTTGGGAAACCATTTTTCTGCAGGATTTAATTCAGAATGGGGAAAGTCCTGGATTTTTAATCCGCCTTGAAAATGCTGCTGTAGCGCCATTTGTTGCCGCTATGACCTTTATTGGCTCGATGGGTAATATACCTTTAGCTACCGTTCTGGCTGGTTCTGGTGTGGCATTTGCCGGAGTGATGGGATTTATTTATTCAGATTTGATGGTGCCGCCACTGGTAGATATGAACAGAAAATATTATGGGATTAGAGTAGCACTTTATATTGCTGTGGTTATGTATTTCAGTATCGTTTTAACAGCTCTTATCCTTAATTATGGATTTGAACTTTTTGATTTTATTCCTGAATCAACAAAAAAGATGGCTGCCGGGGAAGCCTTCAAAATAAATTATACCTTTTGGTTTAATATGTTTTTTGTGGTGCTTAGTATCGTGCTTGTCTATTTTCATATTAAAAGGAAAAAAATGGAGGATAGCTGGAGTGGTATCCTTTCAAACAATTTCAGTTTTAAGCGCATTGTGGTTTATTTATTCACATTGGTGATTATTTCAGGCCTTTTGATCCATTTTTTCAGAAATTAGCCTGCTTTTATTCAATTTGAAATTAAAAACAAAATTATTTTTGCGCCCTCAAACCAGAAAATAAATGATAGTAAAAAGAAAAACAGCCCTTAATATTCGCAAAATTCACCGTTATCTGGGGTTGTTTATAGGGATTCAGTTTATAATGTGGACCGCGGGAGGCCTTTATTTTAGCTGGACCGATATAGATGAGATTCATGGAGATCAGTTTAAAAAGCTGCCGCCCGAGGAGACAGGATTTCAAAATTTAAACGGGATTTCTGAATTGATGCCGCAAAAGACGATTAAGTCTATAAGTTTGAAAGAAATTTCCGGAAATCCGTACTACTTTATTAATGAAGAAGTTCTTGTAAATGCTGAAAATGGGGAATTAATGAATGAGATCTCTGAGGAAGACGCGATAAATATCGCCAGCAGGCATATGAAGGATAATCTGGAAATCGAGGGAATTGAAAGGATCACAGAAACCGGCAGTCATCATGAATATCGTGACGGAAGTTTACCGGCCTATGTAATAAGTTATACCCAGCCTGAAAATTTGAAGGCATACATTGGTGCCAGAGACGGGAGTTTTAAAACAGTGCGTTACCGCGACTGGCGCTGGTTCGATTTTTTATGGATGACGCATACTATGGATTATGAGGGAAGAGATGATTTTAATAATATTTTACTGAGATCCTTCTCATTATTGGGATTGATTACCGTTTTGAGCGGATTCGTATTGTGGTACATTTCTTCACCTACTATGATTAAATTGCAAAAAAGAAATTATAAATAAACCTTAAATAATAGAAAAATGAAACGAATAGTTAGAAATGGAATGGCCATAACGGCTCTAACGCTTATGTTAGGAATAACCTCCTGTAATGATTCCAAAAATCAAGAAAAAGAAACATCTAATACGGTTGAAAATAAAGCGCCACAGGATGAAATGGTAGTAGAAGCTAAAACAAAGGAAAAAGCGGTGGCTAAGTTTTCTAATGATATAACCGCAAAAGGATATCAGGATTATCTTGAAATCAAGGATGCCATGGTGGCCAGTGATCCTGAAGCGGCAAAAGAAGCAGCTAAGGATCTTCAAAAACTTTATGCGGAAGATGACTCTTACAATATCTCAAATTTGGCCGGACATATTGCCACAACAGATGGAATTGAAAGACAACGTGAATTATTTTCTGAATTGACCGCGGCGATGGAACCTGCTTTAAAAGAATCGATTTCTTCCGGCGAAATTTACAAGCAATTCTGCCCGATGGCTTTTGAAGGAAAAGGTGATTACTGGTATTCAAATACCGAAGAGATAAGAAATCCATATTTTGGAGATAAAATGCTTAAATGTGGAAGACTCGAAGAAACAATTCAGTAAATTAGAATAGTAAAAGGTCTGGTCGCATCTTTTGGATCCGGCCAGACTTTTTAATTTGAACAGATATTCCCCATTATGGAAAAGGTAAAGATTCATATAAAAAACATGGTCTGTCCACGTTGTATTATGACCGTTAAAGACATTCTTACCCGCCATGAAATACCTTTTCAAAAAGTAGACCTGGGAGAAGTGGAGCTTCAAAAAGCCTTAAGTCCAGAAAAGAAAGGGAAATTAAAAAAAGAATTGCTTAAGGTTGGATTTGATCTTATCCAGGAGCGAAATGAAAGACTCGTCAGCAGGATGAAATCGGTAATAATTGAAGATGTTTATTCAGAAAATCCTTCGAATATGAAACTCTCGGAAATTCTTTCAGAAAAGCTTCATTATGACTACAGCCATATCACTCATCTCTTTAGTGAGTCAGAAGGAAAGAGCATTAAAAAATTCTATAATGAAATGAGGATAGAAAGGGTAAAGGAGCTAATAGAGAATGATGAATATAGTCTTGCTGCGATTGCCGATATTATGGGGTATTCTACGCCCGCCTATCTTTCTACCTCCTTTAAACAATTTACCGGTTTCTCACCCTCACAATACAAAACTTTAAAATCGGGTAATAGAAGTTCGCTTGATTCTTTCTGAAAAATAATGATGATGGAAAATTTTTATCTGGTATCTGGAATAGTACTGTATATACTTACGGTAATCGATATTACCCAAACTACACTCTCCATGCAGGGAGGAGGATGGCTTACCAGTAGATTTTCTCATTTTTTCTGGAAAGTCATTCTTATAATTTCCCGCAAGGATGGTAGAAAAAAATTACTGGGACGTGCAGGCTATTTTCTGTTGGTAAAAATCGTGTTCATCTGGGTGTTTCTATTATGGTCCAGTTTTTTTCTGATTCTAATCTCACATACCGACTCAATTCTAAACAGCAGTACAAGGCTACCGGTTGATATTTTTGGGAAAATCTATTATTCAGGTTTTACTATTTCAACTTTAGGAACCGGTGACTATATTCCAGGCGGTAACTTCTGGCGAATTCTGTCCAATTTATATTCCTTCACAGGACTTATACTTCTTACAATGTCGGTTACTTATTTTATTCCGGTACTTTCGGCCGTCATTGAGCAAAGAAAACTAGGGATAAAATTGAGCGCACTTGGTACCACCCCTCAGGAAATTATCCTTAATAGCTGGAATGGAAAGGATTTTCAATTTTTCACAGATCAGGTACCCGATATTTCTGATGGGCTTATCCAACATACTCAGCATCACCGGGCCTATCCAGTGATACATTTTTTTCATAATTCCAGGGAAAAAAATAATATAATACTGCAACTTGCCAGGCTTTATGAAGCTCTATATTTATTTGAAAATGTACTGAAAGCTGAGGTTAGACCAAATGCAATGGATCTTAAACCACTGGAAGTAGCTTTCGAAAATTATTTTGAAGTTATTACGGAGGTAACTCATCTTCATTTTGATGATGCTGTACCCCAACTTCCTGATACCAACAAATTAGCGGCTCTGTCTTTCCTGAACGAAAAATATTCAGGTAATTATCCTCAGGAAGTCCAGGATCACAGAAGGATATTGCATACTCTCGTGAAACAGGATGGCTGGAACTGGCAGTTGGTGTAACTGTTTATAAAATCATAAATTACTGATATTCAGGTTAAAAATATTTAAAACCAGAATGTATTAGCAATTCCTTAAACAAACTCTGTTTAATCATTCCTATTTTAGAGTATAACCAATAAATCAAAAAAATTATGAGGAATGAGAAATTAATCACAGCACTTGGAAACTGTATAAACCATTGTAATTATTGTGCAGACGCTTGTTTGGATGAAGATGATATAAAAAAAATGGTAGATTGTATTAGAATAGACCGAGTATGTGCGGAAGCTTGCGCGGCCTTGAACCAGATTTTGACTATAGATAATAAAAAAGTCAAAGGCCTGGTAGAATATTGCAAAAGCGTTTGTAGCGCTTGTGCAGATGAATGCGAAAAACATGAAACTGACCACTGTAAGAATTGTGCAAAGGCTTGTCGTGAATGCGAAAAGGCCTGTCAGGAATTTATAGCCTAAAAACACATCTGCCTGGAAAAATCTTGCAGCGAAAATTTTTTCAGGCAGTTTCTCTTTAATTCTTATTTTCAGATCTTGTGATCTTCGCTTCTACCGAGGGTTCTTAATCCTTCATTTTATAATTATCTTAATAATGTTTGAAGTTTTCATTTGTAATTTTAGTTGGTAAGGGCAGTTTAAAAGCTTTGATTCCGCCTTTATTAGACCAAAAACCAACCAAAAATTATTCTGATGAGCGAAAAGAAAAGCGATGACCAGAAGCATCATTCCGGTATGAGTAGTCGTGGTGTCACCCGACCTATGGCCGAAAAGGAAATGAAAGATCATTCAAAAGGTGATGACGATCAAAAAAAAGAAGGTGAGGGCATGGATCGTATGAAGATGCTACGTATGCATCACAAACAAACCCTCTGGATCTATTGGCTTTTAATTCTTTTGGGTGCATGGCTTGTCATTTCACCACTTACATTTAGTTATGGCAAGGAGATCGTTCAACCCTCCGGGGGTCGTTCCCTATGGCTAAGCGATGCCATGCGTGTAAACCTTATGTACTGGAGTGATATTATAAGTGGGCTTTTGCTAATGATATTTGGGTGGCGATCCCTTACTCCAAACAGGCCAATTAGTTTATGGATTGCCTGTTTTATAGGGATATGGTTAAACTTCGCTCCGGTTATTTTCTGGGCTCCAACAGCCTATATCTACGCTAATGATACTATTGTGGGAGTCCTGGTAATCGCCCTTACCATTCTTATTCCCGGGATGCCTAATATGATCACCTATATGAAGATGGGGTCCACAGTGCCGCCGGGCTGGAGTTATAATCCGTCCAGCTGGCCGCAGCGATGGATCATGATCGTCCTGGCCTTTTTTGGGTGGATCGTTTCGAGGTATCTGGGTGCCTACCAGCTGGGGTATTCCGATTTTGGCTGGGACCCTTTCTTTGGGGAAAGCACTATGAAAGTACTTGATTCAAAAATGTCCCATTCTTTACCGGTATCTGATGCCGCATTTGGCGCATTGGCTTATACCTTTGAATTTTTAATGGGCTGGATGGGAAGCCCTACACGCTGGCGAACCATGCCCTGGATGGTAACCTTCTTCGGGATACTTGTGATTCCGCTTGGACTTGTGCATATCTTTCTGGTGATCTCCCAGCCTGTAATAGTAGGAGAGTGGTGTACTTTCTGTCTACTGGCTGCCGCGATCATGCTACCAATGATCCCTTTGGAGTTTGATGAGGTGATCGCTATGGGACAGCATATGGTACAGGCTAAAAGAAGAGGCGATAATATGTGGGAGGTATTCTGGAAAGGTGGTGAGGCTTTTGAGAAAAATGAAGACACCAGGACTACAGAACTTATAGATCTGCCTAAAAAACCCTTGAAAGTATTCTATTCTTCTGTTTGGGGAATGAGTATCCCTTGGAGCCTGGGAATTTCTGCAATTTTAGGCTTAGCCGCTATGTTTGGTCCGGCAGTATTTGGAGTGGAAATCTCCACTATGGCTGCTCATATTTTTCATTTAAGTGGAGCGTTGATCCTGGTAGTTTCAGTGATAAGCATGGGTGAAATTGTTCGTTTGGGAAGGTACCTGAATATTCTTTTAGGCCTGATCTTAGCTGTTGGGCCCTGGCTGGTACAGAATTCTACGATGGCTTTAAGTATTACCGGAACGATTATCGGCTTAATCGTAATTGGCCTTTCGTTCCCGCGGGGTCCAATCAAAGAGGAATACGGACTCTGGAATAAATATGTGAAATGATCTCCGGTTTATAATCCACATAATATTGAAATGTTTCTCTAAAATCTTACAAGCCGAAAGATTGGATTTGATTTAACTTTGTTTAAATAAATTCCTTCATTCTAAGGATAATTATTTCAGAAAATGAAACATACTTATAAAATAATCGGAATGAGCTGCAATGGTTGTAGATCGCATGTGGAGCAGACTCTAAGTGAGGTTGAAGGTGTAACCAGCGCGGACGTGAATCTGGAAAAGGCAGAAGCGGAGATTGAAATGGAAAGTCATATTGAACTGGAAAAATTTCAAAACGCTCTTAAGGATGCTGGCGGGAATTATACCATTCAAAATCAGGAGAAAAAAACTGCTCACAATGGCGTGATGACTCATGAATATGAAATTTCTGGAATGACCTGCCTTGGTTGCAGGTCTAATGTCGAAAAGGAATTAAATGCTGTAGATGGTGTAGTGGAAGCCCGGGTAAATCTGGAAAAAGCTGAAGCTATTATCAGTATGAAAAGGCATATCGAAATAGAGGAATTTCAAAAGGCGATGGAAGATATGGAAGGGAATTACCAGATCCATCTTCCGGGAAAGTCTCCTAAAACACCAAAAAAAGGAAAGAAAAAGCCTCAGGGAAAAGGAACCGGAACCTGGTATTGCCCCATGCATTGTGAAGGAGATAAAACTTATGACCAGCCGGGTGACTGCCCCGTATGTGGGATGGATCTGGTTGAAGAGGTGAGTGCAGCTCCACAACCCGCGAAATATACGTGCCCTATGCATCCGGAAGTTGTGAAAGATGAACCGGGAGATTGTCCTATTTGTGGGATGGATCTGGTTCCTATGGAGCCGGAAGCTTCCGCAGAGGAGAAAGGTTATAAGAATTTACTTCGGAAATTCTGGATCTCAGTAGCCTTTACCTTGCCCATATTCCTGATCGCGATGTCTGAAATGATCCCGAACAATCCGCTTTATGAGCTGGCGGGGATGAAGGTATGGAACTGGGTGCAATTCGGACTCTCTCTTCCAGTGGTTTTCTATGCTACCTGGATGTTCTTTGAAAGAGCCTACCGGTCTGTAAAAACCTGGAACCTCAATATGTTTACGCTAATTGGAATTGGTGCGGGGGTAGCATGGACTTTTAGTATTTTCGGATTAATATTTCCTGACTTTTTTCCTCCCCAATTTAAAACCGAAATGGGGACCGTGCATGTCTATTTTGAAGCAGCCACGGTAATTCTGACACTTGTGCTAATGGGTCAGGTTCTGGAAGCCCGTGCTCATAGCAGAACAAATTCGGCCATTAAAGAGCTGTTGAAACTTGCGCCCAATACCGCAGTAAGAGTTGTTGATGGAAAAGAGGAAACCATTTCTGTAGATAAGATCCATAAAGGAGATGTGTTAAGAGTAAAACCCGGGGACAAGATTCCTGTGGACGGGAAGATCAAAAAAGGTAGATCCAGCATTGATGAAGCAATGATCACGGGAGAACCTATTCCGGTAGATAAAAGTGAAGGTGATAAAGTAAGCTCCGGTACCATTAACGGAAATCAGAGTTTTACCATGGTGGCTGAAAAAGTAGGGGATGAAACTTTGCTTGCTCAGATCATTAAAATGGTGAATGAAGCCAGTCGTTCCCAGGCGCCTATTCAAAAACTGGCAGATAGAATTTCAGCATATTTTGTGCCGATAGTAGTCGCAATTTCTGTGATCACTTTTATCGTCTGGGCTATTTATGGACCAGATCCGGCATATGTGTATGCCCTGGTAAATGCCATTGCAGTTCTAATTATCGCCTGTCCCTGCGCTTTAGGACTGGCTACACCAATGTCGGTGATGGTTGGAGTGGGGAAAGGTGCTAAAAACGGTGTTTTGATCAAGAATGCCCGGGCCCTGGAAGAAATGAACGATATCGATACCTTAATTATCGATAAGACGGGTACGATCACTGAAGGCAAACCTTCTGTGGAAAAAGTTATTTCTGTTTCTACTGAATATTCTGAAACTGATATCATCCGTTTGATCGCTTCCGTAAATGCACAAAGTGAACATCCTCTGGCTACAGCTACGATAAAATATGCCGATGCTGAAAAGGTCGAATATGGAGAAGCTTCAGATTTCAATTCGGTTACCGGGAAAGGGGTAGAGGCGAAATTTGAAGGAAAGCAACTGGCCCTTGGGAATGATAAATTAATGCAGGCTGAAGATGTTGAAATTTCAGAAGATATCAGAAAGAAGGTTTCTGCCGAACAGGAGCAGGGGAAAACTGTTTCCTATTTATCGGTGAATGGAAAAGTAGCCGGTTTTGTGACCATTTCAGATAAGATAAAAGAAACCAGTAGAGAAGCATTAATTGAACTTCAGAAAGAAGGGATAAAAGTAGTTATGCTTACCGGTGATAATGAAAAAACAGCGGCTGCTGTAGCCAAAGAACTGGATCTTGCCGATTTTAGAGCGGGAATGGTACCTCAAAATAAAATGGACGAAGTGAAAAGGCTTCAGTCTGAAGGCAGAAAAGTTGCTATGGCAGGAGATGGGATTAACGATGCTCCTGCACTCGCTCAGGCTGATATTGGTATCGCTATGGGTACGGGAACCGATGTGGCTATTGAAAGTGCTGAGGTTACCCTGGTAAAAGGGGACCTGAAAGGGGTTTTAAAAGCGATAAAACTAAGTGAAAAGGTGATGAAGAATATTAAACAAAACCTGTTTTTCGCTTTGATCTATAATACCGTTGGTGTTCCTATTGCAGCCGGAGTTCTGTATCCATTTTTTGGATTATTGTTATCACCAATGATCGCTGCCCTGGCAATGAGCTTTAGTTCGGTATCTGTTATAACAAATGCACTAAGACTTAGAAAGTCTGATCTTACCTAAATAAAAAAAAGAGGGTTTTAAAAGTAAAGCCCTCTTTTTCAAATTCAAACAAATTATTAAACAAAATCAACCTAATTCATAGAGCCCTGTCGGCCTTTTCTTCTTTTTTCCCGTAGTGCCATATATTTTTGAAACTGTTCCTCAGTGAGGATCTGTTTTAATTTTGCCTGATGTTCTTCGCTCATTTCCATTCGTTCTGGGCTCATTTTCGGGCGATTTTCGGCGCTGGCTTTTCTGGCTTCAATTCTTTCTAAAAAAAGTACCGTAATCTTTTCCCGCTGCTCCTCGTTAAGGTCAAGTTGCATGGAAAGTCTTTTGGCCATCAAGGTGGCCATTTCTTCTGAGGATCTTTCTTTACGGGCGTCTCCTCTTTGTTGAGCGAAGACTGTAATGCCTAAAAAAAGAAAAATGACTGTTATTATTTTTTTCATTTTATTATTCTTTTAATGATCTGATTGTTGGACTCTTATAATTTAAAAAGGTTTAAAAAAAAATGGAGCTTTTTAAGCTCCATTTCAAAATTCAGGATTTAATCGTTGTCATCATTCTGATCTTCTTTTTTCTTTGACTTATCTTTCTTCATCCCTTTTTCTTTCCAGTCTTTATCTTTCATTCTCATACTCTTATCATGCATCATCATTTCTTTATCCTGCATTTTCATTTCTCTGTCATGCATAACTACCCATTGGTTATACTGGGTATCGGAAAGGATCTCTCTCATTTCTTCTTTAAAATCTTCCTGAATTTTCATTCTTTGCTTCTGCATATCTGCTTTTTCATCGGCCATATCTTCAGCATCTTCCTCCATCATCTCATTAGCATACTCATCTCTTAATTCTTTTTCTGCTTCCAGTCTTTCAAATTGTGCTTTTTGGATCGCTTCTTTTTTCTCGGCATTTAATCCAAATTTTGTAGCCATTTTATCGGCATAGAGCATGGCATGTGCTTCGTGGTCTATCTTTTCATCTTTCATTTTATTTTTCTGGGCAAATAATCCGAAGGACATGAAAACCAATACGATTAAAACACTTAAATTTTTCATCATCTACTCATTTTTAGGTTATACTCACTTAAAATTAAGCTATGCAGAAATGGATAAAATCAGTTTTAACAAAAAAAAGCTATCAGTGTTAAAAAACTGATAGCTTTTAGTAATTTTTATACTAGATGAATTATTCTACCGGATTAAGGATAAGATCAATTCTCTTTAAAATATCCTGTAAGTGGTAACGCGTTAGAGTGTCACCACTACGATAAAGTGAATTTTTAACCTGTCTTTCCAGAGTCTTCAATTCACCACGAACCACAGGCCTGATATCACTTTGGGAAACATTCACATCACTGCGACTGATCCAATCGCGATATCTCGCTGGAATTTCAGATTGTTCTTCGTTCATCAAATATTCCATTCTTTCGATATATGCACGCTGAAGATTTCTGCGGTAACGATCGATAGTTTTTCCTGAGTAAACTTCACTCCAAATGCCTTTTCTAAGATCGGTCATCATGTCAAGAAGTGAATAGGCCTCTTTACCATTGATCTCTTCATTTTCCATTAAGCGTTGCATTCTTCCGAAATCAAGAATATTGTTCAAGGCTCTCTGCTGCATATTCCTGATACGTTCAATATTACCGTCATATTCAATTTTATTGAAAATATCCTGATTGATCATCCATTCGGGTGTTTCAAAAAGTTGCTCTTGAAGGAACTTCATGGCTCTTTTCTGTTTTTTAGCATCTACATGTGTATAAACAGCTCCTTCCTGATCGTAGGTCTTGTAATTTTCATATACTCCACCAATATTAGCGGCTACATGACCCATATAACGATTGAACTGTGCAAGTACCTGCCCATAAAGATCATCCAGGTCTTCATAATCTTTTCCGTCTTCTGCAGTCCAGTCTATTAGATTTGGAACTATGCGCTTAAGGTTCTTAATACCATATTCACTGGCAAGCATAGCATCATCTCCTAGATCTTCAGTTTGAGAACTTGGATCGATAACATTTCCCTGTTGTTTTCCGAATCGGTAAACAGGATCTCCGGCATGCTTTAGAATCCACTTATCAAGAATTGGTTTTTCCTCCTTTGGAGTTTTACCCGGAATGGGACGATAACCCCATTCAATGGCATATTTATCGTAAGGGCCAATATTAGGCATAAGAGCAACATCTCCGTCTTCTGGCTGTGCGATATAATTGAAACGTGCATAATCCATAATCGAAGGGGCAGTTCCGTATTTTTGAGTAAACTCAGCGTCTCTTAGTTTTTCAACCGGATACGCCACACTACTTCCCATATTATGTGGAAGGCCAAGGGTATGACCAACCTCATGAGAAGAAACAAATCGTATTAGTCTGCCCATTACTTCGTCTTTGAATTTTACATCCTGAGCTTCATTGTTGATAGCTGAAGTTTGTACAAAGAACCAGTTTCTAAGGAGCGTCATTACGTTATGATACCAGTTGATATCAGACTCCAGGATCTCACCTGAACGTGGATCACTTACATGAGGTCCGTTTGCGTTAGGAATTGGAGAAGCGAGATATCTAACAACAGAATAACGAACATCTTCAGGGCTCCAGTCTGGATCTTCTTCTACCGTAGGAGCATCTTTTGCTAATATCGCATTTTTGAAACCGGCAGCTTCAAATGCTTTTTGCCAGTCTTCAATTCCCTGTTTTATATAAGGTCTCCATTTTTCGGGAGTTGCTCTATCTATATAATAAACTATAGGTTCTTTAGGCTCTACAAGTTCTCCATTCTTAAATTTTTCTATATCCTCGTCTTTAACCTCAAGTCTCCAGCGATCGAGATAACGAACAGTTTCACTCTTTTGGGCGTCAAGTCCATAATCTGTTTGACCGGTTGCGAACCAACCTACACGCTGATCAAAATATCTCCTGTCCATAGGAACTTTTGGAAGCAGGATCATTGAATTACTGAACTCAAGGGAAATAGATCCAGTGCTTGCATTGGATGGTGGCTCACCTGCGTTGTAAGTCTTTACGTGTCTTACTTCGATATTTTCAGGATAACTTCTAATCGTATCTATATAAGAACGACTTTCATCAAGCCTTGATATCTTGTATCTTTTTCTGGAATCGTCCTGAAGTCCCAGAGCCTGTACGTCTTTAGTATAAAGATCTGTCACTTCGATCACGGTACTACTGGCAATGGAATCTTTTCCAATAGTTTTAATGTCGAAAGACTGCACAATAGGCTCAAAATTAGAGTTCACTACAGCTTCATGAACCGGAAGTGAATCGGCTGCATAGATTTCATGAGAAACTACCCTAAGTAAAACTTTGTCGCCTTTTTTCTGCCAGCGGTTTACCTGGGTATTTTCCTTTCCACCTCCAAAGCCAATTCCATTGGCTGTTTTGGCGATCCTGGTTACAGTAAGCATTTCACGGTTGAAGAGACTATCAGGGATTTCATAGTAATATTTGTTTTCTACCTGATGGACGGTGAAAAGACCTTTATCTGTCTTTGCATCTTTGGTAATAACCTTATTATAAGGCTTAAGGCCGTCTTTGTCGTCTTTTTTGGAGTCATCGCCTGTGGCGGCTGTTGAGGAAGCTTTTTTAGTGTCCGGGTTGAAAACTGCACATCCCGATACCGATAAAGAAAGTGCTACCAGCAGAAGCCTGAGGCTCTGTTTTCTGATCATAAAGTAATTTTTAGGTTAATAAGAATATATTCTTGATGGCGGAATTTAATATAAAAAAAGAAAAAGACCGCCAGTTGGCAGTCTTTTGACTTATTTAATTCTAAATGGTTTAAAATAAAGTTAATTTATTTCGAAAATAGATCATCTAGGAAATTTTAATACTTAAAATTTCTCCTTCTTTAAATACATCGATCAACTTGTTCATTCTTAAAGATTTAATGGCTTTATCCCATTTTTTATTGCTAAGACCCGAATGTTCTTTGATGGTGTCCAATTCATGAACTTCGTCATCTTTGAGTAGCTTGTATACCGCTTTTTCTTCTTCAGTTAATTCTAATGGTTTTTTCTCCGGTTTCATTTGTGGGAAGAACAATACTTCCTGGATAGACTGTTTGTTAGTTAAAAACATAATTAATCTATCCATACCAATTCCTAATCCCGAAGTAGGAGGCATTCCGTATTCCAGGGCGCGAAGAAAATCATTATCGATAAACATTGCTTCGTCGTCTCCTTTTTCCGAAAGTTTCAGTTGTTCCTCAAAACGTTCTCTTTGATCCAGCGGATCATTTAACTCAGAATATGCATTCGCGATCTCTTTTCCGCAAACCATTAACTCAAATCTTTCTGTTAAATCTGGATTTTCACGGTGCTCTTTACACAGCGGGCTCATTTCCTTTGGATAATCTGTAATGAAAGTAGGCTGAATAAAATTACCTTCACATTTCTCACCAAAGATCTCATCGATAAGTTTCCCTTTACCCATAGTTTCGTCCACTTCAATACCCATGCCTTTAGCAGCTTCGTAAAGTTCTTTTTCAGATTTACCCGTAATATCGAAACCGGTAAATTCTTTAATAGCTTCGGTCATGCTTAGCCTTTTATAGGGAGCCTTAAAATCGATCTTATGCTGGCCAAATGTAGCTTCTGTAGTTCCATTAACCGCGATGGCACAATGTTCCAACAGGTTTTCAGTGAATTCCATCATCCAGTTGTAGTCTTTGTAGGCTACATAAATTTCCATGGCCGTAAACTCAGGATTGTGAGTTCTGTCCATCCCTTCATTTCTGAAATTTTTAGAGAATTCATATACTCCATCAAAGCCTCCAACGATCAGTCTTTTAAGATAAAGCTCGTTCGCAATTCTTAGGTATAAAGGCATGTCCAGTGCGTTGTGGTGCGTGATAAAAGGTCTTGCAGCCGCACCTCCGGGAATAGACTGAAGAATGGGAGTTTCTACTTCAAAATATTCTCTCTCATTGAAGAAATTTCGCATAGCGTTGAACAATTTTGTTCGCTTAACGAAGATCTCTTTTACTTTGGGATTAACAGCAAGATCGGCATAGCGCTGGCGATATCTTTGTTCCGGATCGTTAAATCCATCATGGGTATTTCCTTCTTTATCGGTTTTAGGAAGTGGGAGTGGGCGAATAGACTTACTTAAAAGATGGTAATCTTTTACCATTACCGTCATCTCGCCAACTTGTGTTTTAAACAGTTCTCCTTCGATGCCTATAAAGTCACCAATATCAAGCAGTTTTTTATATACATCATTATATTTAGATTTATCTTCGCCAGGGCAGATTTCATCTCTGTTAAAGTAAACCTGAATTTTCCCCTTTGAATCCTGAAGTTCGGCAAATGAAGCCTTTCCCTGTATCCTCCTGGACATAAGCCTTCCTGCAATGGTCACTTTCTTGCCTTCTTCAAAATTTGATTTTATTTCCGAAGTTAGATGATCTACCGGAAAAAGATCGGCTGGATAGGGATTGATACCGGCTTTGCGTATAGCCGCCAACTTTTCTCGTCTAATTTGTTCCTGTTCTGATAACTGCTGCATATTTCTATATTTTTTTAGCTAAACTGTCCCATGCGAGGATTAAGCCAAAATGCGGATGCAAATATAGTGACTATCAACCTGCCACACAACGCTATTAAAAGCCGAAATAATAATTCTATCTTTGCATCAAAATTCTTGAAAAATGAGTGTTTGGAGAGTTATTTTATCGGTTCTTTTTCCACCGCTGGCAGTTTATGATAAAGGATGTGGTTCTATTTTGATCGTTTTGATCCTTACACTATTAGGTTGGATCCCGGGCGTAATAGCAGCGCTCATTATTTTAAATAATCCAAAATCCTGAGAAATGAATAAGCAAGTAGAAGTAAGATATTTGGGGAAGAAGGATTACAAAGAAACCTGGGATTACCAGGAAGAACTTTTTAAGAATACTCTTGACTTTAAAATTCGAAATCGAAGAGAAAATTTAAACCAACCGACCGCTAATTATTTTCTTTTTGTAGAACATCCTCATGTTTATACCCTGGGAAAGAGCGGAGATTTAGAAAATCTTTTAATTTCAAAAGAAGAGCTTGCAGCAAAAAATGCAAGTTTTTATAAGATAAATAGGGGTGGAGATATAACCTATCATGGGCCGGGACAGATTGTGGGTTATCCCATATTGGATCTTGATAATTTCTTTACTGATATCCACAAATATCTAAGATTATTAGAGGAGACCGTTATACTTACGCTTGCTGAATATGGTTTAAAAGCTGAACGCAGTCCTGGGGAAACTGGAGTATGGTTAGATGTAGGAACTCCATTTGCCCGTAAAATTTGTGCTATGGGAGTACGAGCTAGTCGTTGGGTTACGATGCACGGTTTTGCCCTGAATATCAATGCAGATCTTGGTTATTTTGACAATATTATACCCTGTGGAATTAAAGATAAAGCCGTTACTTCTTTAAATATAGAACTGGGAAGGTCTAAAATAGATATGAAAGAAGTGCAGGATAAGTTGTTAAAACACTTTGCATCCCTTTTTGAAGCTGAGCTTACTCAAGCTTAATAAGATTCTAAGGGATTAGTTAATTCCTATAAGTCGCAGACTTTTCTTAAGAAACTCTTAAAATTAAACTCTTAAAATCAATATTCTATGTTTTCATAGGCTAAAAGCGCAATTTCACTGCAAATTCCTTTCAGGTTTAATTAAATTTTAAGATTTTTGAGTTAAATATCTAATAATTGTTAATATGAAGAAAAAACTACAATTCATTATTGTTCTGATTTTTTCGTTTGCAACCCAGTTGGGTTTTGCTCAAAACAAAACTGTAACGGGAACTGTAAATGATGCTAACGCTATCCCTTTACCTGGGGTAAACGTTATTGTTCAGAATACTAATAGGGGAACACAAACCGATTTTGACGGAAACTACAGTATTGAAGTTTCTGAAGGAGAGGTATTGTTATTCAGTTATGTTGGTTACACAACCGAAACCGTAACTGTAGGGACGGAAAACACGATTAATATTACATTACAGGAAGATGCTGCTCAGCTGGATGAGGTGGTAGTAGTTGGTTATGGTACTCAAAGTAAGCGAAAACTTACCGATAACGTTGCCAAACTTACCGCGGAAGATATTGATGAAGTACCTGTACCTAGTATTCAGAATACACTTTCAGGAAAAGCGGCCGGGGTGCAAATTGCACCGAATAATGGTAAGATTGAAGGTGGTATAAGTATTAGGATTCGAGGTATTGCAAGTATTGGGGCTGGATCTGAACCTCTTTATGTTTTAGACGGTGTACCACTTATTAATAATAACGAATCTAACAACGGAGCTCCAACAAACCCTTTGCTAACGCTTAGTTCTAATGAAATTAAATCTATTGATATCCTTAAGGATGCTTCTGCAGCAGCCGTTTACGGATCAAGAGGTGCCAATGGGGTTGTGATCATAACCACAAAGAGCGGTGCTAATAAACCAGCTACTTTTAGTTTGAATTATTCTTATGGGGTTAGTGAGCCAACTAACACTCGCGAATGGTTGAATTCCGATGAGTATATAGAACTTTTCACGGAGTCTGCCATCAACTCAGTGGATATAGGTGTATTTGCTGATGAAGCTGAGGCGGTAGATTATATTGAAGGGATATTTGATTTTCTTGCTGGTGATACAGACTGGAGAAACGGAGAAGTAGATACCGATTGGCAGGATCTTGCATTTCAGGACGGCCATGTCCAGGACGCGAATCTTTCTATGAATGGTGGAAATGAAAAAACTACTTATTTCTTCTCCGGAGCCTATAATGATACAAAAGGTATTATTAGAGGAAACGAATTAGAAAGGGTTAATGGTAGGGTAAATGTAACCCATAACTTCAATGAAAGATTTAAAGCCGGGATGAATATGAGTTTCTCGAGAACCAATATAGACAGGATCGCAAATGATAATGCTTTTACAACTCCGTTGCAGGCAATTGCACAGCCACCTCTTTCTCCTGCTTATCTTGAAAATGGAGACCCAAACCCTAATACCTTGTATGCTAATTTCCTCCTAGAGGATAAACACGCATTTTATAATACGGTAATTAGAAGAGTGACAGGTCGTGGATTTGGAGAATATGCTTTCTTCGATTTTTTAAAGTTTAATACAGATTTTGGATATGACCTTTACTACCAAACCGAAGATAGTTATACAGGAAGGCTTGCTCCATTCCAGTCAACCAATGGGGAGGCATACGCATCTAGTGTTGGAACGGAATCTTATGTAAGCAGTAACTATTTTACATTTACAAAATCATTTAATGAAATTCATGATGTGGAAGTAGTTGCCGGTATGGAATATAACCAATTCCAACGTCGTTTTCAGGATGTTACCGGAATCCAGTTTCCTACGGATGATTTCCAGACAGTAAATAGCGCCGCCGAAATTACCGGTGGCTCTGGTGCTGAATCTGCAAATAGTTTCCTTTCTTATTTTGCAAGATTACAATACTCTTTCATGGATAGATACTTATTCAAAGCCAGTGTTCGTAGAGATGGTTCTTCTAGATTTGGTGAAGATGTAAGATTTGGTACATTCCCTGCTATCTCTGCAGGATGGATCATTAGTGAGGAAGATTTCTTAAAAGATTCTGATGCCCTTTCCTTCTTAAAACTTCGTGCAAGTTATGGAGAAGCTGGAAACGCGAATATAGGGGATTACGCTGCGCTTGGTCTTTTTGGAGGTACTTCATATAACCAACGTCCTGGAATAGCACCCACTCAGGCTGCAAATCCAGTGTTAACCTGGGAGAGCGTAAAACAAACTGATATTGGTTTGGAATACGGATTCCTTAATAATAGGATTGCCGGGGAAATTGATTATTATATCAAAAAGTCTGATGGATTGATATTTGCTCAGCCACTTCCTGGAACCTCAGGACAATCCTCGATTACCAGAAACGTTGGTTTGCTGCAAAATGATGGTATTGAATTCGTATTGAATACTAAGAATATTCAAACAGATGATTTTACCTGGAATACGAATTTTAATATTTCTAAGAATAACAACGAGATTAAAGAATTGCCGGATGGAGCCGATGTTGTTACAGGTGAAAATATTCTTAGAGAAGGAGAGCCACTTAATGCCTTCTATCTTGTTGAATACGCCGGTGTGGATCCGGATAATGGTGATGCGCTTTATTACCTGGATGGAAAAGGTAGCGGGACTACCACAGATCCTAATGAAGCTAATAGGGTGATTGCTGGAAAGCCATATGCTGACTGGATTGCGGGTCTAACCAATTCTTTGTATTATTCTGGTTTTGATCTGTCATTAACCTTTGTTGGAGAATGGGGAGCCAGCCTTTATAACGGCGGAGGTGTTTACCAGTCTGCCAATGCCGATTATTTTGATAACCAGAGTAGAGATCAGTTACAAAGATGGCAACAGCCAGGGGATATTACAAATGTTCCTCAGGCCAGACTTTTCGGTGGTAACGGAACTGCAACTTCTACAAGATATTTACAGGAGGCTGATTTTATTCGTCTTAGAAACTTAAGTTTTGGATATACTTTACCTGAAAGTTTTACAGATCAGGTTGGGCTTGATAAATTCAGAGTATACTTTACGGGAATCAACCTTTTAACTATTACAGATTATGATGGTTATGATCCGGAAACTACGAATGACGCAGGATTTGGTCCAGGGCAAACTTTCTATTCATCTCCAGGGGTTAAAACGATGTCGCTAGGTGTAAATATTAACTTCTAAAAAAGAAATTTTATGAAAAAAATATATAATTCAATTTGGTTTCTAGCTTTTGTCGTGCTCTTTACAGGCTGTGATGATAAGTTGGATTTGGAACCAAGACAGTCGATTTCTGTCGGTACTGCAATTTCTACCGGCGAGAATGTGAAGAATATCCTTATCGGGGTCTATAATGAAACCGGACAGGAAGAATCTTATGGTGGTTATCTTCAGTTGATGGCTGATCTTTATGGTTTTTCAGATCAGGCCACATGGGGTGGAACTTTTCAGCAGCCAAGACAGGTTTTTAATAAAAATATCTTCGTAGATAATAGTTTTGTGAGAGACCTATGGCTAAATGCATATGAAGCGATTAACCAGGCGAATCTGGTACTGGATTATGCAGATCTTGTAGATGAGGCAGATAGAGACAGAGTGATGGGAGAAGCATATTTTTTAAGAGCTCTTAATTATTTTGATATTAATAGATTCTACTCTTCTCCTGATGGTTCAATGGGTGTACCTTTGACTCTTACTGGAATTACCGATTACTCTCAGGATCTTGAAATTGCCAGAGCTCCTTCAGATCAGGTTTACTCTCAGGTGATTTCCGATTTAGAAATGGCCTACTCTCTATTGCCAGAAACTAATGATATTTTTGCGGATAAATATTCGGCTCAGGCACTTCTGGCAAGAGTTCAGCTTCATATTGGAAATTATCCGGAAGCCAGAGATGCCGCTGATGATGTAATTGAAAACAGCGGACATTCGCTTACAGATACCTACGCTGCTGCTTTTAATAATGATTCAGATTCTAGTGAGGATGTATTTGCCTTCCAGGTGACAACTCAGGATGGTGATAATGTACTTAATACTCATTATGCAGATCAGGATAATGGTGGTCGCGGTGGAGATATTACTGTCAATGATGAGTATATAAGCATGTTTGATGCGTCAGACGAGCGGGGATCATTCTTTTATGAAAGTGCTGATAACGGGGCTACTCTAACTTCTAAGTATACTAATCAATATGGTAATATATCATTGATCAGACTTGCTGAAATGTATCTTATAAGAGCTGAAGCTAACTTGAGACTTGAAACCGAAGTTGGTGCAAATCCAACTAAGGATGTGAATACGGTGAGAATACGTTCCACTGCAGAGCCTTTAGATACGGTAACCTTGGACGACATTCTTGCTGAACGCGAGCGCGAACTTATGTTCGAAGGCTTCCTAATTTTTGATTATACGAGAACTGGTAGAGATGTTGGAGAACTTCCTTCAAATTCACCTAAGTTATCATTCCCTATCCCACTAAGAGAAATGGATGTGAATTCATTACTTACTCAAAATCCGGGATATGGATCATAAGTTTAACTAAGGTATAGAAACAAGGGCTGGAAATATTTTCAGCCCTTTTTTATGTCTCAATATGAAAATTCATATAATAGAACCTCACCTTCCTGGCCTTTGACAATCAATTCTGGATTAGGATCAATATCTGCATTAGAGATATCAACTTTGGAAGTGCCATACACGGGAAATCCATTTAAAAGCTCGGCTTTATCATTAAAAACAAATACTTTTTGAGTCTGTGTATCGGTAATTGCTATTAAATCTCCTTTTCTCATATGGAATAGTTGAGGGGAAGTGTATAAGCCATAGTCAAGATTTACAGTTTTTCCATTTATAGAAAGCTCGTTTTCGTTGAGATAAACCAGGGTTTCAGAATTGGCCACAAGACGATTATTTTCGGCCAAGCCTATATTTTTCTCATTTACTTTTCCATTTTGATCTATACTAATGAGGTTGTTCCTGGGAGCAGAACTTATAAAGCGATCCTTATTTCCAAACCATTCACTTTCTGAGAAATCCAACTTTTCTTTTACCGGCACCCGGGTATTTCCCTGCCGGCTAAGGATGTTTAATTTACCAGACTTTTCGGCTATTATTATATAATCTTTGTGTCCCAGTCGGATATGTTTGGGAGGCTGAATAATTTCGCTGCCGGCAGTGCTAAAATCAAATCCTGAGATCGCTTTCCCTTTAGGTCCAACCATATAGATCTTCCTGTTCTGCGTTAATACAAAGCGATAATTTCGATTATTATCATAATCAAATAAGGCGAGTGGCTGGGTTAGAGGGTCGTTGAATTTTAGGGGAAATGGTTTTACCCTGTTTCCGTTCCTATCCAGTACATCAAGCTGGTATCCCGTAGAAAATGCCAGTTGCTGGTTGCCATTTTTGAATAAATCTACTTGATAAATGGGGCTGGTGATCTGGGAATCAAGTTGTTTTTTCCAAAAGATATTTCCTTTGTTAGATATAAGATAAAGTAGGTTATTCTCATCCTGTACCAAAATATCCATCTGGTCCGTCCGGTGATTTTTAAAGAAATAGGGTTCAGTAACGATGGGTGTTTTGATCTGTATGGATAGAGATTGCTCCGCATCCTTATTATTGTTTTGATTTTGCTGTGGGTCATTATTAAATACTCCATGAATATGTGCAAAACCCTTTTCCTGAATAATCTGTAAAGCTGCGAGACTATTGTCTTTAATGCTGAAGTTTCCTTTAGAACCTTTAGAGACCTTTGAAGTGAAGGTTTTTGTTCGTATCATGAATAACATCGATGACTGCGAAGATAAAGAGGTAGTGACATTGGTATAATAATCGCTTTTCTCAATAAGATCTGAATTTTGATAGGCGGTGATAATATGCTCAAGCACTTCCTGATCTTCAACAAAGACTATAAAATGATCTATAAGGCTATAGAAATTATAATTATTGGTTTCCAGAATGGGAGTAAAGATCCCATTGAACTGCTCGGTCTTTTTAATTTCAAAAATTGGGAGGCTTCTGAAGTCCTCTTTTTGGCTACCGATCCCTGCCATAGCTTCCTTGGCCGATTCAAATTCAGAAGCATTTAAAATCAGGGCATTGCCTTCAGGAAGAATTAAATTTGCCACTTCCCGGGTTTTATCCATTACAGCAGGATATTTTGTATTTGAACTGTCCTTTCTAAATGTGGCCAGATCTTCATAAAACCTCGAGAAGTTTTCATAG
>CAWGSM010000008.1:0-4020 GCA_963825045.1 uncultured Flavobacteriaceae bacterium
TATTGATAACTGGTAATGCCAGCCGGTCTTATAATTCCTGAATAGGAAACTGGTTTTTCGGAATTAGTGGTTGCGCAAGAAGAAGATATTAATAATAAAATTGTCATGGTTACTCTTGAAAAAACCTTCATGGTAGTATATTGTGTCTAACTCAAGTTAAAATTTATACCCGAGAAGTAAAAACGGAAGTTTAAACAATGCCTATAATATCTACCAGAAACCGCTTATTTTTGTTCGTAATTGGCCTCATAGTTCAATGGATAGAATAGAAGTTTCCTAAACTTTAGATCCAGGTTCGATTCCTGGTGAGGCTACCAAAGATCATGAAAAGAACCCGGAGGTCTTTCAGGGCTTTTTTCTGCATTTTTTTTATTTTCTTAAATGTAACTCGGATTACTTTAAAGACCAGATTATCCTGTAACTTTCTTGTAAATAGTGTTTTAGATGATTTTCGTCATTCTATTTTCATTTTTTATCCTTTAAATTCAAGCTAAGACTTTCTTATTTATTCTAAAGTATATCATCATGGAATCACCAGTTAAAGAAATTACGAGAATCTTCAGTTTTGGGAATAAAACTGCCGAGGGAAATAAGGACATGAAAAATCTTTTAGGCGGAAAAGGAGCCAATCTTGCCGAGATGAGCCGGATCGGAATTCCTGTTCCTCCGGGATTTACAATTACCACGCAGGTTTGTACAGAATATCATCAGATTGGTAAAGAAGCTTTAATAACCCGGCTAAGACCGGATGTTGAGCAGGGAGTGCGCAATATTGAAAGTATTATGGATAACAAATATGGAAATAGTAAAAATCCTTTATTGTTATCTGTTCGCTCCGGTGCAAGAAAATCCATGCCCGGAATGATGGATACCGTTTTAAATCTGGGTCTTAATGATGAGGTGGTTGCTGGTTTGATTAAAAAAACAAAGAATGAACGTTTTGTTTGGGATTCTTACCGGCGTTTTATTCAGATGTACGGTAGTGTGGTGTTGGGTATGAAGCCAGATAATAAAGAGGATGAAGACTCTTTCGAGGAAATCATCAACGATCTTAAAAGAGAAAAGAATATTCAATTAGATACTGAATTTTCCATTGCGGACCTGAAAGAACTGGTGCAGGATTTTAAATATATCGTTAGAAAACGTACCGGACAAAATATCCCCAACGATCCATGGCAACAGCTTTGGGACGCTATAATGGCAGTTTTTGACAGCTGGAATGGGAACAGAGCTATTTATTACCGTAAAATGCACGGTTATCCTTCAGATTGGGGTACCGCAGTAAACGTTCAGGCTATGGTTTTCGGTAATATGGGAGATAATTCGGCCACAGGTGTTTGCTTCACCAGGGATGCTGGGAGTGGAGAAAACGTATTCAATGGCGAATATTTGATGAATGCTCAGGGCGAAGATGTGGTGGCCGGGGTGAGAACTCCCCAGCAGATCACTAAATTGGGTTCAAAACGATGGGCAGAGCTGGCCAGGGTGGATGAGAAAGAACGGGTAGAGAATTATCCTTCGCTGGAAGAGATGCTGCCATCTTTATATGCAGAGCTAAATGAATATCAGCAGCAAATAGAGCAGCATTATCGTGATATGCAGGATATGGAATTCACCATTCAGGAGGGAAGACTTTGGATATTGCAAACCCGGGATGGAAAAAGGACTGGTACGGCAATGATCAAAATCGCGGTAGACCTGCTTAAAGAGGGTGTAATCGATAAAAAAGAAGCCATTTTGCGCATAGAACCTATAAAACTGGATGAATTATTGCATCCGGTATTTGATAACCAAGCATTGAAAAAGGCGTATGTCATAGCCCAGGGATTACCGGCTTCTCCAGGTGCTGCAACAGGACAGATCGTTTTCTTTGCTGATGAAGCCGATAAATTTAAAAATTCCATTCTCGTGCGTACAGAAACTTCACCGGAGGATCTTGAAGGTATGAACATTGCCAGGGGAATATTGACAGCCAGAGGAGGAATGACCTCACATGCTGCAGTTGTTGCCAGGGGTATGGGTAAATGCTGTATCTCAGGTGCCGGATCGCTGAATATTAATTACAGGAAGCGTGAGATGAAAGTTGGCGATAAAGAATATCATGAAGGAGACTGGATCTCATTAAATGGAAGTACAGGTAATATTATTGAAGGTAAGGTGGCCACGGTTGAACCTGAAATAAGTAGTGAGCTGGCTGAAATACTTGAATTATCAAACACTTATTCTAAAATGAAAGTCAGGACTAATGCTGATACTCCAAAGGATGCAATAGCTGCACGGAATTTTGGGGCAGAGGGCATTGGTCTGGCCAGAACCGAGCATATGTTTTTTGGTCAGGGCAGAATCAAGGCTATGCGTGAGATGATACTGGCGGAAACTCCCAACGGAAGAAAAAGAGCGCTCGGGGAATTACTCCCTATGCAACGGGAAGATTTCGAAGGTATTTTTGAAGCCATGCAAGGTTTGCCAGTAACTATCAGGTTACTTGATCCCCCTTTACATGAATTTGTTCCTCATGAACTGGCCCAGCAAAAGGAGTTGGCTAAAGAAATGCACATTTCCACCAGGGCGGTTAAAAATAAAGTTGATGAACTTAAGGAATTCAATCCTATGCTGGGACATCGTGGCTGCCGGCTTGGGAATACCTATCCCGAGATCACCGAAATGCAGGCGCGGGCAATTTTCGAAGCTGCACTTAATCTTAAGGAGAAAGGAATAGAAGTTAAGCCTGAAATTATGGTTCCACTGGTAGGGACTACTAGGGAATTTACTCTTCAGAAGGAAATAATAAAGGAGGTGGCAGAACAGGTTTTTGCTGAAAAAAAAGATAGGATCGAATACCTGATTGGTACTATGATCGAGATTCCCCGGGCCGCTTTGATCGCTGATGAAATCGCTAAAACCGCAGAATTCTTTTCATTCGGCACCAACGACCTTACTCAAATGGTATTCGGATTTTCTCGTGATGATGTTGGAAAATTCCTTCCCGTATATTACGCAAAAGGAATACTCACCAGTGATCCTTTTGAAGTGCTGGATCAGGAAGGTGTGGGGCAATTGATAAAAACAGGAATAGAAAAGGGTAGAAGCACTAATTCAAAGCTAAAGATTGGGATCTGCGGTGAACATGGAGGAGAACCTTCTTCTATAGATTTTTGCTACCAGATGGGGATGTCTTATGTGAGCTGTTCGCCATTCAGGGTTCCAATTGCAAGGATAGCTTCCGCACAGGCGGCAATAAGAAACACATAGTTCTATTCATTTATACCTATAAAGTTTAATTCTCAATATATTTCGTTGGGAGTGGTCGAACTGTTTTATCATATTCTACATCTCGTCTCAGGACCTTGCTTATAATTGTCTGGTCCTCTAAATCCTGTATGAATGGTGTAAGGTTTTTTATCATATAGGTGTGAACGTATTAAATTGTTCATATCCTGGTTAAAAACTATTTAAGGTGATCTAAAATTTTAATGCTTTCTCTTCTTAAATTGCAAAAACCCCCCAATAAGCAGGACCTACTTATAACAGCTGGATTTATAACCTACAGTAATTAGAATACTGTTAAATCGACTTTATGAGACTTTTTTTGCACCAAAGCAAGTTTAATGAACAGTTCGGGGCTGATATTAATATTATCAGTGTTCTATTTAAGCTCTTTTTAATTTCAACCATTGCGTTACTGGTTTTTTTCCTGACAGCGCAAACATACTCGCCGCCTTCTTTTGATAATAACAAAAGGTTGTTGCCGGAAATGTTGACAGCTAATCCGCCTAACCCCTACTAACGGAAAAGCTAACTAAAATTAAACCTCTGGAAATTCTATTTTCGAATTTCCAGAGGTTTTTGCTTCAGAATTAATTTTATTGAGTTTAGATTAGAACAAATAGAAGTTATATGCTTCGATCTTTCTTTTTCAAAAGAAAGCATTTATTTTTGCTTGCAATTGGCCTCATAGTTCAATGGATAGAATAGAAGTTTCCTAAACTTTAGATCCAGGTTCGATTCCTGGTGAGGCTA
>CAWGSM010000009.1:0-26752 GCA_963825045.1 uncultured Flavobacteriaceae bacterium
TGTGCTAAAAGTGTATGTTGAAAACCTTGGAGCTAAAGAAAAGTATAATGAAACCCTGACGATCGCAGGAATTAAGGTAGTTAACCACTTCTATCTAAAAACTAAAATGAAGGATTTTATGATTTTATGAAGAAGAACCCCCGTTTAAGAACCAATTTTAAAGACCTGCTGTTACAACATTATTCCAGCAATATTTTTATTGCGAAATATGCCAAAAGCAAGTTTTTGGAACCTGATCTTCTCCCTTTCAATTAAGCTATAAAACAAAAAAGCCCCATAAATTGGGGCTAAAGTAAACTTGTAAATTAGATTACTGTATATCTTTCTGATCAACTTCTACTTCAGGAGTTTTTAAAGAATCAGCTTCTGTTTCAACTTTCAAAGTATCCTCTACTTTCTCTGTATCCATTTCGAGATTTGCTTCGGTTTCTACTGCTGCGGTTTCTTCAATTACTTCTGTGTTTTCTTCAGAAGTCTCATTCTTACAAGAAGTTACTGTGATAGCAAGGGCTAGCGCAAGTGCGCTAAAAATCATTTTTTTCATTTGTGTGATTGAATTAAAAATCGGGCGAATATATATCAAAATCAGATACAAATATCATTGTCATAAAAATTTTTATTTTCGATTTAAGTATTGAAAAATAAAAGATTTAAAATCTATTCTGGGATGTGTTTAAATCCGAAAGTAGATGGTAGTTGAATAAATAAGAACACTTTGGAATAAATTATTGGTATTTCATTTCTCTAATCTAAATTTTTTATATTTTTGCCGTCCACAAGCTCGAGTGGCGGAATTGGTAGACGCGCTGGATTCAAAATCCAGTTCTTTCGGGAGTGCGGGTTCGATTCCCGCCTCGAGTACTTTTAACGTATCAAATTAAACTAAAACCCTATAAACTGTACTGTTTATAGGGTTTTTCTTTTTTCTTGTATTCATTTAATACCATTTAAATACATCTAAAAGGTGTCTAATTCGGGGACCTTTCTCAATTATAAAAACAGGTCACCGAATGAGCTTAAACCTACTGATATATAGTGAATTACGAATTTTTTATTCCTAATAATTCTTTACTTTTAAGTTATAAAAGTTAGAATTTATGCAGGATTTATTATCAGTTTTATTTTTTATCAAGAGGAATAAGATAGACAAAAAGGGTTTAGTGCCTATTTATATGAGAATAACTTATCGCGGAAAACGAGCCGAAATTAGTAGTATGAGGAAGGTTCCGGACTCCAAATGGACTACTGATGGAAACCAGGTTAAGGGAAGCTCAACAGAAGCAAAAATGATCAACAGGAACCTGGATATAATGAAGAATAGAATTTATGAGATCTATCAGAGATTTTTGGATAATGGGGAAGATATATCTGCAGTAAAAATTAAAAATTCTTATTTAGGTACTGATGATTCTAAAAAGTGCATTTTGGAAATGTTTGAAGAACACAATATCAGGATGGAAAAATTGATTGGAAAGGATTATTCGTTCCGAACTCTTCAAAGATATAAAACCACGAAAAAGCACCTGACTGGCTTTATTTTTTCGAATTTTAAATTGAAAGATTATCCTGTTAAGGATATTGATGTGAAATTCATCAACTCTTTCATCTATTATTTAAAAACAGCACTTGATCTTTCGCATAACTCTGCCCTTAAATACCTTTCTTACCTTAAGAAGATTGTTAGAATTGCATATGCAAATGGTTGGGTGGAAAAAGATCCATTTTACAACTTCAAATTAAAAGTTCAGGTAATAGATCGGGAATTTTTGACTAAGGAAGAAATCATTAAAATAATGGAAAAGACTTTTACGATTCTTCGAATGGAACATGTAAGGGATGTTTTTCTTTTTTCCTGTTATACCGGCCTTGCTTATGTGGATGTTTTTAAGTTAACTGCAGATGATATTATCAAAGGTATTGATGGAAATAAATGGATCAAAACTAAAAGAACAAAAACTAAAACTTTAAGCAGTATTCCTATTCTCCCGGTTGCTGAAAAACTAATAGAAAAATATAAGAACTTAGAAAGCCCAACCGGTAAATTACTCCCAGTTTATACCAACCAACGCATGAACAGTTATTTAAAGGAAATAGCTGATAGCTGCGGTATAAAAAAGAATTTGACATTTCACATGGCCAGACATACATTCGCTACTACAGTTACCCTTTCCAATGGAGTACCTATTGAATCAGTGAGTAAGATGCTTGGACATCGATCGCTGAAAACTACCCAACATTATGCTAAGATCTTGGATGAGAAATTAAGTGAAGATATGAATCTATTGAAAGAAAGAATTTTAGCAAATGATCGAGATAAAAGGTGAAAAATCAATATTTGATGAATAGTATAGCTAACGTTTTAAAATTTCTATGGTCAATTATCTCCTCATTAGACATTTTCTATTTTTTTTTCAATTCTTCTGAAAAAACAGGCTTATTCAAAAGCAATCATTTGATACTATTTAAAAAGTAAAATATCTATAAAATACTTTTTTTCGTTACAAATTACACTATTCTTAATCAAATTATATATTTACTGAATAATATTCATTTATAATTCATTTTCAGTATATTTAATTGATGTTTTGTCAGTAGGTGTTTTAGCTGCTTTGCATCCAGGTGAAGATGAGAACTGAAATTGAATATATACGAGTTGGAACTCAATATTTTAAGCTTGTAGAGGCTCCTACCATTAATGGAAATGTAAATGAAATGCTGGTTTCATGGAACATTGAAACTATTCGCCAGGATCACGGAAAAACCTTCCTGGCCAGCATTCCAAAATTTGATGGATTTACCTGTATTCCAAGTCATTTAAACTTTCAATCTACCTATCATAATTTCTACAATACCTATTCTCCCCTAAGTCATCAGACAGTAGAAGGGAGCTGTCCCAAATCTCTGGAGTTTATAAAACATATTTTCGGGCAGCATTATGAGTTGGGATTGGATTACCTGCAATTATTATTCACTAAACCCACGCAAATACTTCCCATTTTGTGCCTGGTATCCCGGGAGCGATCTACCGGAAAGAGTACTTTCCTGAAATGGTTGAAGCAGATCTTTGAAAACAATCTGACCTATCTTACCAATGATAGTTTCAGCAGCCAGTTTAATGCTGACTGGGCCAATAAACTCCTGATTTGTATTGATGAAGTTCTATTCAATAAAGAAGAGCTGACCGAGCGTATCAAATATTTAAGCACTACCAATTTTAATAAGTTAGAGGCTAAGGGAAAAGACAAGCGGGAAGTAGAATTCTTTGGGAAGTTTATCCTTTGTAGCAATAATGAAGAAAACTTCATTAAAATAGACCATCATGAAACCCGGTTCTGGGTATTAAAAGTTCCTTCGGTTAAAAAGGAAAATACCGGCTTTTTAGAAGCACTGGAAAAAGAGATCCCGGCTTTTTTATACTTTATTAAGCAGCGTTCTCTATTTAGCACCCATCAAACCCGGATGTGGTTTACCCCAAAACAAATTGAAACTCCCGCCCTTTTCAAACTGGTGCAGAATAACCGAAATCGGGTGGAGAAAGAGTTGGCCAGTATTTTATTAATGGTTATGGAGGAGCATGATCTTCAGGAAATAAATCTATGCCCTATGGATGCTTTGAATGCGATTAGTAAAACTAGGTTGCGCACAGATCTGACGCAAATCAGGAAAATCTTAAAGCAGGATTGGAAGCTTGAGAATATATCCAACTCAAACCGCTACGAAAAATTTACGCTGTGGGAAAACGGCAGCTCCAACCTATCCACTACCAAAGGACGCTATTTCACTATAAATAAAAATTTTATCCTGGATCATTTTGAAGATCAGCATTCAGACTGAATCATAAAAATTGAAACGGAAATGATGAATTGATGACAAAGTGATGACACGGAAACTCCTGGTTTTTCGGGAGGTTTCGTCAGTTGGCATCGTTCATCATTTTTTTGGGTACTGCTGAGAAAATAAGTCTAATTATTTCTTCTTTTTTTGATGAATGATGACAGAATCTTCTGAGAGCAGTAATAGTAAGGCTTAAGACTGTCATCGTTTTGTCATCAAAGTGTCATCAAAAATAAAAATGATGCCGAAAATTAAGAAATAAACGAACACTCAAATAAGCACATTTTAAGTCAAATAAAATGCTGATGAAAGAAAAAATGAATTATTCACCAAGACTCACCTGCGAAAGAGCCCGTAGTATTTGCATCGTGGAAACACTCGCAAAACTAGGGCACTTTCCAAACAGGATAGCGGAGAAAGAAGCCTGGTTTCAGAGTCCCCTACGGTCAGAAACGCAGGCCTCTTTCAAGGTTTCTTTAAAATTGAACAGATGGTATGACCATGGGATAGGAACGGGCGGAAACGTGCTGGATTTGATTGTGGCACTTAAAAAGTGTTCGGTTAAAGAAGCATTAGAATTTTTAAACAATGAGCAACTTTCTTTTTCTTTTCAGCAGCCTATTTTAGAAAAGAGAACTGCTTCGAAAATTGAAGTTTTTGAAGTGAAGCCAATACAACACCCGGGGTTAATTCAATATGTAGGATCCAGAAGAATTTCGATCACCATAGCAGAACACTATTGTAAGGAAGTCTGGTATAGATTAAAAGGAAAATCAATACTTCGCTTTAGGTTTGCAAAACAACAAAGGGGGATGGGAACTGCGAAACAAATATTTCAAAGGATCCAGTTCTCCAAAATCGTATACCTATTTAAAGACACATTCAGATCGCTTGATTCTTTTGGAAGGCATGTTTGATTTGTTATCCCTGGCTGAATTATTTCCCGATGAACTTATTAATTCAGATATCCTTATTTTAAACTCCTTAGCTTTTTTACAACAAATCACTCCTCAATTTAAAAATTACAAGGAAGTTCATCTTTACCTGGACAATGATCTGCCTGGAAATAAAAATCGAAAAAAACTACTTCAGGATTATAAAAACACCAAAGATCGAAGTGCTCTATTTCGGGGTTATAAAGACCTGAATGAAAAGCTTATTTCAACTAGAAGAACAAGAAAAGAATTGAAAAAATAAAATGCATTAAAAATGTAAATGCCCCAGGGGAGATTTCATGTTGGGAGGCAAAGCAAGATGTGTCATTGTCATGACAATCTTGCTTTGCGCCCGGAGGTTGCAAAGATTTAAAGAAGAAAAATGAAACGGGAATACATCCAAATACGCTGCTCGATCTATGAGAAAAAGCTGCTCAAAAATAGAGCGGCCAGGGCGGGAATTTCCCTTTCAGAATATCTAAGGGCTACTGCTTTTAAGGTTAATATGGTGGAACGTATTACCCCGGAACAATTAGAATGCTACCAGCTACTGGTTCAATATAAAAATAACTTTAGCCGGATCAGCAATATGTTTAAAAAAAGTAATCCCCATTTATCAATGGAAGTGCAGCAATTAGCTGAAGAAATCAGGACTCATTTAAAAAGCTTCAAAAAATGATCGGGAAAGGACACGCCATAGCAAGTACCGGAGCCTCTATAGATTATGGATGGAACCAGGAAAAGGATGCTGAAGTGGTATTCAGAGAACATTTGGCAGGAGAAACACCAAAAGAGATTACCGAGGAATTTAAGATCATCCAGTCCCAAAACGAGCGATGCACCCAAAATACACTGAGTTTTGTATTGAGCCCTACGGTGAAAGATGGACAGGAAATGAGTAAAGCGCAACTAAAAGAGATTACGAGCAGATTTCTAAAAGAAATGGAATTAAAAAACAGGCAGGCCATCGCTTTTGTACACCGGGATAAGGCTCATACCCATGTTCATGTGTATGTGAATAGGATCGGCTTTGATGGGAAAGCCTATAATGACAGTTTTGTTGGAAAACGAAGTCAGATCGCCGCAGACAATGTAGCCAAAGAGTTAGGGCTTACCAGGGTTCGGGAAGTGCAACAGGAAAAACTAAAAGAACTGAACTGGCAGCGACTGGCTATCAAGCATATTAATAACAAGGTACTAGAAACCAGACCGAAGTCTTTGGATGAATATATCAATAAAATGAAGTCATGCAATGTACAGGTAATTCCTTCCATCAATAAATCAAATCAGCTGCAGGGATTTCGTTTTGAATACAAGGGAGCTAATCTAAAAGGTAGTGAGGTCCACCGATCGATGACGGGTGGTAAACTCATAGCAGAAATCAGTCAGAATCAACAATTCAGCAGACTGAAAGAAGTTCCTAATACTTTAAAACTGATGGATAAGACGGTGCAGCTTAGTACCAATATGGCCGGTAAAATTGCTAAGGATCTAATAAAACAGGTGATCAAAAGAGGACTGGATACAGGAATAGGAATTTAAACAGTTTAGGTTATGAAAAAGTTAGATGAGATCATGGAACTGATGACCGATGAGATAGCCGACTTTAAAGAGTCTGTATTTCAACTGAAGGAACACTCTCAAAAGCTTCAAAATATGAGTATCCCAATTACCACTGAGGCAATGGAAAAGAACCTCAATATTTTCCTTGAAAAACAGGAAGTAGAAAGTCGGTTAAAAGTTGATGTTCTCAAAAGCATTGATCAAAAACTTAAACATGCCATGCTGATGCCCCGGTATATTCTTATTATATTCGGAATACTTGGAATATTGGTGTTAGGTCTGCTGGGTTATTTTGGATATACTGTTCAAACAGCAAAAGAAGAAAAATTTGAATTACTTCAGATGTCGATATATTCAGAGAATCGGTATCAAGAATATTTTTCAGAAAACCCTGATCTCAAGGAGAATTACCTCAAGTGGTTAGAAGCAAAAAAATAGTATTTGTCATAACAATTTCAATTGCGACAAAGACAACATTGTTTACAGTAAATGCCTTTTAAAGCCCTTTGAAATCGCTATTTTTTACTGTAAAACTATGAATTAATAGTAGCATGCGCCCTATGCTGTTTTTACTTTACGCTTATCTACGGAACACTATAAAAACAGCACAGGAACCATGCGCAAGGTTAGTTATGGTAGATTTGGGATTTACCCGTATAAATAAATTTTTTGGTTTAAGGTTTTATTGAAAACTGAAATTATAAGATAGTCGTTTAAAAGTAGATTATTTGCAGAATTTTTTCAATGAAATAATATTTCCGAAATTGGCTGTATTAATTGATTAGCTCTTTGCTCTCTCCAGATTTATATTGAATTAACCAAGTATAGTACTATGTTATCCATAATTCAATATAGAATTGCCTGTTAAGGATAGAATATGCAAATTTAGATGTTCTACTACATTACAACAAGAATTCAAATTTTCCTGGAATGAAAAGACTCTTAACTTATCTGTTGTTTGCTACAATCTCAATTCAGTTGTATGCTCAGGAAAACAAATTTACGCATGCTGATACGCTTCGAGGCTCTATTACTGCTGAAAGAGCTTGGTGGGACGTAATGAGATATGATATTTCTGTAACCCCCGATTTTGAAAAAAAATATACTTCGGGATTCAACAATATCACATATAAAGTGGTGAAAGAAAAGCATCCGGAGGTAATGCAGATTGATCTACAAAAACCTTTAGAAATCGATAGTATCATTTATGATAAGACTAAGTCTTTAGGTTTTAAACGAGAAGGTAATGTTTTTCACGTTCAAACTCCCAAACAAAAAATAGGCACCGAACATGAAATAAAGATTTATTTCAGTGGGAAACCTCATGAAGCCATTCGTGCTCCCTGGGATGGAGGTTGGACCTTTACGAAAGATGAAAAAGGACGGCCATGGATGACGGTTACCTGTCAGGGGCTTGGTGCTTCTATCTGGTACCCTAACAAAGATCACCAAAGTGATGAGCCGGATCGCGGAGCTTCTTTGACCATGACGGGTTCCCAAAGATCTCATGGCAGTGGGTAATGGGCATTTGTTAGATAAAACCGAACATAAAGATGCGACAGTTTCTTATAAGTGGGGCGTAGAAAACCCTATTAGCAACTATACTATCATTCCATACATTGGGTATTATAAGAACTTTTCAGAAAAATATAAAGGAATAAAAGGAGACCTGGACCTTAATTACTGGGTATTGGATTATAATCTTGAAAAAGCTAAAAATTATATGCCACCAGAAGTTCACAACATGTTCGATGCATTTGAATACTGGTTTGGACCTTATCCTTTTTATGAAGATGGCTTTAAGCTTGTGGAAACTGAACATACCGGGATGGAGCACCAATCTAATGTTTCTTATGGTAACTGGTATGAGGGTGGCTATCGTGGCAGAGATCTTTCTTCTACAGGTCTTGGCTTAACCTGGGATTTTATAATTATCCATGAAAGTGGGCATGAATGGTTTGGAAACAATATCACTAGTAATGATCTGGCAGATATGTACATTCATGAAAGTTTTACCAATTACAGTGAAACTCTGTTTCTAGACTATGTATATGGAGAGGAAGCTGCAAATGATTATAATTATGGAAGTAGAAGCGGGATTCAGAATGACAAACCAATCATTCCTGTATATGGTGTAAATGCCCAGGGAAGTGGAGATATGTATCCTAAAGGAGGAAATATGCTGCATAGCATTCGTCATAGTATAGATAACGACAAGCTCTTCAAAAATATCCTTACCGGTTTAAATATGACTTTTCATAATAAAACGGTAGATGGAAGTGAAATTCAACATTATATTTCAGAGAAAGCTGGGTATGATTATTCGAAGGTTTTTGAACAGTATTTAACAACTACCCAAATCCCTAAGCTCGAGTTGTATATAGATGCTCCAAACAGTAAAATATTCTACAGATATATTAATTGTGTAGATGGTTTCAATTTACCGTTGGTATTAAATGGCAATGAAGAAAAAATTAAAATAATCCCTTCTTCAAAATGGCAAAGCGTTGGGATTCAGAATAAAAATCAATATCTGTTCACTCCCTGGAGGATAGAACATATGTATTATTTAGAGGTAGAACTGGTTGAAAAAATGGAGGGATAAATGTTTTCAAGAGAAACATATGTATTGCGGAGAGAGATTTTAAAAAAGAAAATAAAATCTGGAATTCTAATATTTTCCGGGAATAAGGAAACCGGGATGAATTATAAAGATAACTGGTATCCATTTCGCCAGGATAGTACTTTCTTATATTATTTCGGAATTAACCTTCCCAATGTGTATATAGTCGTCGATCTAGATGAAGACAAAGAAATTCTTTTTGGAGACGATTTAACCCCTGAAGATATGGTGTGGGTGGGAGCTTCTGAACCTTTAAATACCTATGCTGAAAAATGTGGCATAGCGGAGGTAAAACCAATGTCTAAGCTTGCAGTAACAGTTCAGAAAGCAAAACAAAAAGGCCAAAGCTTACATTATTTACCACCCTACCGAAGTAAAGTTAGTATTGAAATTAGTGAGCTTACGGGAATTCCTGTGGCTGAAGTGGAAGGAAACAAATCTATTGAATTTATCAAAGCAGTGATTGCCCAACGTTCTATAAAATCTGAGGAAGAAATTAAAGAACTTCATAAAGCCGTAAACATCACTGCCAACATGCATCGCCATGCAATTAGGCGCACGAAACATGGAGTGACGGAAAAGCAGATTGCGGGTGAATTACAGGCGATAGCAATAGCCGGGGGAGGGAATATTTCTTTCCCGATAATTTTAACCAAAAACGGACAGTATCTTCATAATCATGCAACCCAGGCAGTGGTAGAAAACGGGGATCTTGTTTTATGTGATTGTGGTGCAGAAACAGCAATGAATTATGCCGGGGATATGACACGTACTTTTCCGGTTGCCGAAAGGTTTACAGATATTCAAAATGAAATTTATTCCATTGTGCTGGATGCTCACGAGTCGGCTTCTTCGGCTTTAAAACCAGGATATATATTTAAAGATGCACACTTACTTGCCTGTAGCCGCATTGTGGAAGGCTTAAAAGGTCTGGGCTTAATGAAAGGAGACACGCAGGAAGCTGTGAATGCCGGTGCGCATACCTTGTTTTTCCAATGCGGCCTGGGGCATTTTATGGGAATGGACGTGCACGATATGGAAAATTTCGGAGAACAGCTGGTAGGTTATACCGATGAGGTTAAAAAAAATACCGATTTTGGCTTAAAATCCCTCCGCTTAGGGAAAGCACTGGAATCAGGGAATGTCTTAACTGTAGAACCTGGAATTTATTTTAATCCGTTTCTAATCGATGCCTGGAAAGCTCAGGGGAAATATACCGATTTTGTGAATTATGATAAGGTTGAGAGGTTTAAAGACTTTGGAGGAATGCGCGTTGAAGAAGATTTTCTTATCACTACTACCGGAAAACAGTTATTAGGAGAGCCTTTGGCCAAAACAATAGAAGAAATAGAAGAACTGAAAAACTCATAAATAAATAAGAAAGCTATGAAGTCCTTAAAATTAAAATTCCTACATTTTTTATTAAGCTTCATAGCTTTTACCTTTTCAGGAATTGCTCAGGAAAGCGATTCTTTATTAGATCTTGATCGTATCTATGCTTCGGAAGAATTCAAAAGTGATCGTCAGGCCCCAATTTCCTGGGTGGAAGATGGAGCTGCTTTTGTGACTATAGAAAAAAGTGAAAACGGAAATGATCAGCTTATAAAATACCGGAGTAAAGATTATAAAAGCGATGTCTATCTGGCTGCTGAAAAGCTCGCTTCTAATGGTGCTAATCTAAAAATTGAAGATTTTTCATTGTCACCAGACGGAAGTAAAGTGATGATCTTTACTAATTCCAGCAGGGTTTGGCGTACCAATACGAAAGGAGATTTTTGGGTGTATGATTTTGAGACAGATAAGCTAAAACAATTAGGGAAAGATTTCTCACCTTCTTCTTTAATGTTTGCAAAATTCTCTGAAAACAATCAGTTTGTAGCCTATGTTCAGGATTTTAATATTTATAAAGAGAATTTTAAAACCGGTGAAATAACGCAGTTAACCAAGGATGGAACCGGAGATATTATTAACGGAACTTTTGACTGGGTGTATGAGGAAGAATTTGGAATGCGGGACGGTTTTGCCTGGAGTCCCGATGCTTCAAAAATAGCATTCTGGCAATTAGATGCTTCAGAAATTGGTACTTTTTATATGATCAATAATACCGATTCTGTTTATTCAGAACCTATTCCTGTGCAATATCCCAAAGCAGGATTCGATCCTTCTTCAGCTAAACTGGGATTAATAAATACTAGAACTTCAGAGATCAATTGGATTCCTGTTCCCGGGGATCCTGTTCAGCATTATCTACCGGCTATGCAATGGGTAAATAAAGATTTACTGTTGCTTCAGCAAATGAACAGAAAGCAAAACGAACTGAATATTTATACCTATAAACCTTCTTCCTCTCAACTTAGTAAAATATATACGGAAACCGAAGATACCTGGGTGGATTTAAGATATCCCGATATTGCTTCAAATCAATGGGGAAATAGCGATCAGTTGATCGTAGATGACGGGAAAAGCTTTTTAAGAATGACTGAAAATGATGGCTGGCGTCATATTTATAAAGTTAGCTTGGAGACTGGGGAGAAAACGCTCTTAACCCCAGGAGATTATGATGTGGCGGCCTATTATCAAACCGATGCCAAGAATTTATATATCGTAGCTTCTCCAAACAATGCAACTCAACGTTATTTATATAGTGTCTCATTGAATGGAAAAGGAAAATTAACCAGGATCACACCTCTGGAATTTAGTGGTGTTAATACCTATAATGTTTCTCCAGACGGCGAATATGCCATTCATAAATTCACCAATGTAACTACACCTAATACCGTGAGTTTGGTAAGCCTTCCAAAGCATAAAAACATACAAAAGCTGGTAGAGAATAAACGCCTAAAGGATAAGTTAAAAACTCTGGCGATTCCGGAAACTTCATTCTTTAAAGTAACACCTACGGAAGGAGTTGAAATGGATGGCAGAATGACAAAACCTTTAAATTTTAATGAATCTAAAGAATATCCCGTTTTATTTCATGTGTATGGCGAACCCTGGGGAGTCGTGGCCACCGATGAGTGGATTGGTTTATATGAAATCTTTATGGCGCAAAAAGGTTTTGTAGTGATTAATATGGACAACCGTGGGACCCCAAGTTTAAAAGGAAGTGACTGGCGAAAAAGCATATATCAGAAAGTTGGGGTTCTAAATACCAGAGACCAGGCTCTCGCTGCAAAAAAAGTTTTAGAAACTTATGATTTTTTAGATGAAGACCGTGTAAATGTTTGGGGTTGGAGTGGCGGAGGTTCTATGACACAAAATTTAATGTTCCGTTATCCCGAAATCTACCAAACCGGTGTCGCGGTGGCGGGAGTCGCAAATCAGTTGTTTTACGATAACATTTATCAAGAACGATATATGGGATTGCCGAGTGAGGATAAAGATAAGTTTATTGAAGGATCGCCGGTAACTTATGCTAAAAATCTGAAGGGAAATCTATTATTGATCCATGGAACCGGCGATGATAATGTGCATTATCAGAATATGGAATTTCTGGTAAATGAACTTATTAGAAATAACAAGCAGTTTGAAATGATGGCGTACCCTAATCGCTCGCATGGTATTTATGAGGGTCAGGGTACCAGCTTGCATTTATATACATTGATTACGAATTACTTTTTAGAGCATAATGGACTTAAATAATTCTACACAACTTTAAAGATCTTCCAATATTTCTGAAGGTTTTGAATCTAAAAATAAGCGTGCTCTTAACTGAAATCAATTATTTCGGCTAATAATTGCTAGTGATAAATAGACCTTAAATATTTCAATTCTTTTAATATGTTTTAATGTAGTTCAGGATCTATTTGCTTTTCAGCAAGAAACAGATTTGAATTATCAAATATCTTTATCAGGTCATTTTTCTTGCGATATTGGGTAGGTGTAATATTTTTTATTTTTTTGAATTTCTATTGAAATTAGCAATATTCTGAAATCTACAAAGCTTTGATTCTACTGTCCTGATTCATGTAGATTTCAATTAAAAACTAAAAAAATTGGTCGTTTAATAAAATGAATCGGCTCGGGAAAACCCGAGCCGATGGCCATCCAAAACTTACAATTAACACTCCGCTTTATTGGATAAAAAGCCTAAACCATATCGCTTTATTTTTTAGCGGAAATAGCCATTAATTCTTCCAGGTATCCACCCCAAATGGTAGGATTAGAGTGGGTTCCATGCCCGCTGGTTTTATCAGTTATTGGTAGCAGGACAAATGTAGCATTCTCTATTTTTTTAATTTGTTCTTCCATTAAACCTAATTCAGGTGGATTCACTTGATCATCAGCTGAATTTATAGCAATTAAAGGGGCTTTGATTTTTGACAGATGAGGAGCTGGATTATAATTTCGTGATGATTCAAATGCATAGATCATGTCATTAGCATCCATAATAGACAAATATCTCTCTACCAGTTTGTCCAGCATTTCTTCCGCTTCTTCTCTTGTAGGAGCTTGTTTTTGCCATTGAAGCGGACTGCTCACCATAAACATTAATTGCCCGATAGCTCCTGCTAGACCAACCTTTGGTTGTTCCTTATAATTTCCATTTTTCCACTCTGGGTCCATTTCTATTAATTTCACAATCATTGCTCTCTGCATCCTGTTTCGTCCCGCTATTTCTACAGGTAAACTGGCCAAAGGCATGATAGCATCCATAAAATCGGGATAGGTGTAACCCCAAACCCAGGACTGCATACCACCCATTGAGGTGCCGGTAACCAAACGTAAATGATCAACTTTAAGATGCTCTGTTAGTAGTTTATAATTGGCGAGAACCATATCATCATAAGTATATTTAGGGAAATCCATGCGTAAACCATCACTAGGTTTGCTAGACTTGCCATGCCCTATATCATCTGTCAGGATTATAAAGTATTTAGTTGCATCCAGGGTTTGTCCCGGCCCAAAAAGATTCCCCGCATATCTTGAACTTAAAAATTGATGTCCGGTTCCGGTGGTGCCGTGTTTGATTAAAATGGCATTATTGACCTTTCCATCTTCACCCTTAGTTGGTTTTCCCAGTGTTGTATAATGAAGATTCAGGTTCTCTAATTTTTCACCGCTTTCAAATTCAAACTCATCAATAACATAATCACCCTCAACCGGAGTAGGATAATCCTGTGCAAACAGGCTGAAACTTAGAAAAAAGACCAATATTGATACTGAAAATTTATACTTCATAAGACTACTTTTTTTAAATTTATATCATTAATAACCGGCGGCATTGCCATCTTTTCTGGATTCGGAAGCACCAAAATACACTCCTTTTTCAGCGTCATAAAGTATTGCCTGATATCCTCCATAATATCCCCCAAATCCTACTTTATGTCCAAGAGCCATTAATTTTTGAATCTCTTCGAAGTTAAAACCGCTCTCGATCAGGATCTCTCCCTTGTCTTTCCTTATTTCCCCGGTTACCGAAGAAGATCCAACGTGCTCAAATCTTGGAGCATCTCCCGCTTCTTGCAGACCCATCCCAAAATCTATTAAATTCATAATTATTTGCACGTGCCCCTGAGGCTGAAAGTCTCCTCCCATTACCCCGAAGCTCATGTAAGGCGAACCATCCACGGTGATAAATCCGGGAATAATGGTATGAAATGGACGTTTTCCCGGTGCGTAAGAATTAGGCTTTCCTTCTTCCAAATTGAATAATTCACCCCTGTCTTGGAGCATGAATCCTAATTTAGGTGGTACCATTCCTGAACCCATACCTCTGTAATTACTCTGAATCATAGAAATCATATTTCCATCCTTATCTGCAACTGTAAAATATACAGTGCTTGAATGATCGGTATTACCAGCCTTAAACATTCCGGCTCTATTCATCTTTATCAAATCTCTCCTCTTAGATGCGTATTCCTTCGAAAGAAGCTGCTCAACAGGGATATTAGAAAAATCTGGATCGGCATAATATTCTGCCCTGTCCTCGAAAACCAGTTTCTTAGCTTCATTTACAATATGTAGATGTTCTGCACTTCCGAAAGGGATTTCTTTAAAGTCGTATCCTTCAATAATATTTAGCATTTGAAGTGTAGCCAGCCCCTGCCCGTTTGGAGGTAACTCCCACACGTCATAGCCTCGATAGTTCGTTGAAATAGGCTCAACCCAAGTTGAGGTATGATCTTCAAAATCTTTCATACTTAAGAATCCTCCCTGTTCTTGAACGAATTTGGTAATAGTGGAGGCTATTTCTCCTCTATAAAACACATCTCTACCTTTCTCTGCCAGTTTTTTGTAGGTATCAGCCAGGAATGGATTCCTGAAAATATCTCCTTTTTCAGGAATTTCTCCATTATTTGTATAGGTTTCCTCAACATTTGGAAACTCACTCATATATCTTTTCACAGATCCGTTCAGGTAATAGGCAATCAATTCAGTAACCGGAAACCCTTCTTCTGCATATTTTATACTTGGAGCGAGAATTTCAGACATAGGCAACTTCCCAAATTTGTCATGAAGTTCGAACCATCCATCCACACATCCCGGTACAGAAACTGGGAGTGGACCTGAGGAAGGTATACTTTTAATATTATGATCTCTGAAATAATCTATAGTTAAATTTTGCGGAGATCTTCCGCTCGCATTGAGACCAGAAAGCTTTTGCGTTTTTGAATCCCAAACAATAGCAAAAAGATCACCGCCTATACCACTTCCTGTTGGTTCCATTAGTCCCAGGGCCGCATTTACTGCAATAGCAGCATCTACTGCTGTTCCTCCCCTTTTTAAAATGTCCAGTCCTATTTGCGTTGCCAAAGGATGACTTGAGGCTACCATCCCATTTTGAGCAATTACTTCTGAACGAGTAGCAAAATTCTTGCCTGTTAATCGATCCTGACCAAAAGATGTGAATTGAATAATTAAAAATGATATTAGTAAGTAATTTCTAATGTGAAATCGTTTCATGCTGTAGTTTATTCAATATTAAAAAACATCCCAGAATAACTTAGTTTCTGTTTCATCTCCTCCTATATTAGAAGATGCAGAGGTGTAATTAGCGTTGTTCAGCTGCTGCTCATTCCCTGGATATCTCAATCTATTAGGGAAGCCAGAAACCGCATTTTCAGCCAGTGGTAGATCAGGATGATCTAACCTCCTCATTTCTGTCCAGGCTTCGAAAGGCCTGTTATACAAAGCAATCCATTTTTGGAAACCTATTTTCTGCTTCCAGTCTCCATTCGCCGTAGAATATGCTACTTCAGGCTGATTAAGATATTCCTGGGCTTCATCTTCTGTTCCTCCCCAGTATATTATTGAAGCTGTTATAGCGTTGTTATAATGTTCTTCAGCAGAACCAGGGATATCAAATCCTCTTTCTACGGCCTCTGCACGTAAAAACTCAGTCTCAACGAGATCAATAAGTACATTTGGCGCGTCTGGAGCCGCTACCCGATTACTGGGTTTTGAACTCTCTGAGAAATTGGTTGCACGACCAACAACACCACCTGCATATTCTCCTTGGTCATTCAATCCAAAATAACCTGGTAAGCGAGGATCATCCAATGCGAGAAGTTCATCTAAAAGATCGTTTGCAGCAATGTAATCAGTTCTTCCAGCTAACACCAATTGGTCATATAGTGGATTGTTGTTTGGTGGTGAATTGTAATATTCGATGTATCCATTTTGATCTATAGAAGTAATAGCATTCGCATTTGCCTCTTCAAAACCTGTTCTTGCAGTTTCCGCATTAATATCTGCCAAAGTCATCACCATTCTTAATTTCAATGAATTAGAAAAAGCCACCCATTTAGATACATCGCCTTGATAAATTATATCTTCAGAAGAAGAAAAACCTAGAGCTGAAGGATTTAGATTAGCAATATCCTCGTCTAATCGCCTAAGCAAGTCATTATAAATAGTTTGTCCGTCATCATAAACGGGAAAAAGATTGTTATCATCAAGAGCCTCGGTATATGGGATGTCTCCAAATGTCTTAACCAGTATGTCATAAGTATAAACCTGCATTATATCCACCATGGCAAGTTGATTGGTTTTTTGGTCCGGACTAAGGGATTCATCTTCGTTTATAATACGCGCAGCTTCATTGAGATCATTTAGAACGTCCTTGTACATTCTGCTCCACCAATTCTCATGAATGGCTCTGGTCACATAATCGTATTGTGCCTCTTGTTGGATAACGGCCTGCCCCCAGTGCTTTACGATGTGCCTAAAAATATTGACATTCACACTTGCAGAAGCTAAACCATCAGATAAATTTTTTACGGCATTTGTAAATAAAGGTCCGGGAGGAATAACCGCTGCTCTTTTAGTCTCTTCATTAAGATCTGTAATATCCTTTGTACAAGAGGAGTAAAAAAGGATAAACGGTATAAATAAAATATATATTTTTTTCATAATCCTGATTTTATAATTTCAAATTAACATTAAGACCAATTGTTCTGGTAGTAGGATAAGATCCACTTTGATATCCTTGAATATTTCCAGAAGATAAATTTTCCTCAGGATCGGCATAAGGTACATTCTTATGGATAATCCAGAGGTTTCTTCCTATAAGTGATAAATCGATACTTTGCAAGTATTTAGTGGTCCATTTTTCCGGTACGGAATAGGATAAGGATAACTCTCTTAACTTTATGTAGCTGGCATCATATACAAATTCCGATTGAGGTTCATAAAAGCTGTTATTTGAAGTAATTGTGACCCTTTGGGTATTCGGGCTCCCATCTGCGGTAACTCCTGGCAGAATTACTCCACCACCATCTTCAACGGCGTCCCTAACAGGATTTCCTAATTCGTTCAAACCAGCGGTACGTGGATAAAGTCCTGCAGCACTGCCATAATACATATCTAATGAAAATAGATCTCCACCTTTACGAACATCTACCAGGAAACTTAAAGTAAGATCTTTATATCGCAATGTATTGCTTACCCCACCTATCCAGTCTGGGTTAATATTACCAATAACATTGGAGGTGGTTGAAGAAATCTGCCAAAGTCCATTTTCTTTTACCACTCTCTCTCCATTTAAATATTCGTAATCGGCACTCTGTAGCTCACCATAAGGTCTACCTACAGAAGCATTTAAACTTACCCCTCCCTGGAATGAAGCCAGTCTTAAGTTTGTGCTGTTTTCATAAAGGGATAGAACTTTATTTCTGTTTCTGGAAAAATTAATATTCATATTCCAGGAAAAATCTTCTGTACGTATTGGTGCTCCATACACCGATAATTCAATACCCTTATTCTCTATATCACCGGCATTAATAAATTTGCTAGTGTAACCTGTTGCCAGAGAAACGGCTACAGGGATAATTTGGTCAACTGTGTTGGTATGATAGTAGGATGCATCAAAACCAAATCGATTTTTCTTAAATGCCATTTCCAATCCAATCTCCCTACTTTTTGTCATTTCGGGTCTTAATACCGTATTATTTTTGGTATCTGGAAGTGAAAATAAAAGTCCGCTACCAAAAGGATCAGGCTTCGCATACACGTCACTGATACTTCCCCAAGGGGCGTCACTACCTACAGTAGCATAATTTGCTCTTAATTTCCCAAAATTGATCCATTCCAGGTTTTCAAGGTGTTTGGTAAAAAGCCAGCTACCAGAAAGGGCATAATAATTATAAGCATTATCATTCTCTGGAAGTGTGGAGGAGATGTCTCTACGGAAAGTTCCATCTAAAGTTAAAAATTCCTGAAAAGTAAGCGTAGCTCCGACAAAGTAACCATCTACTGCCTTAGGCTGGTATGTTTCAATTGGAGCAGGTACCGTTCCTACTGAATTGGATATAGCATACAACTCTGGAACTACTAAACCTCCAGATGTTTCAGAGTAAACAGAACTTACCGTATTTTTTCGCAGGTTAATTCCTGCTAAGGCATTTAAATCAAAATCATTTGATAATTCTTTGGTTACTGTTGCCAGGAGGTCATAGTTTGTTTCATTAAAACTTCTGTCGAACCTTGAGTAAGAAGCGATTCCTGAACTACCTACAGCACGTCTTTCTTGTTGAAATTCATTGTAATGATCTACTGAAACTCTTGCAAGTAAATCTAACCAGTCTGTTACCTTATAATTTAAGGAGACATTTCCGAAGATCCTGTTTCTTTGATCATCCTGAAAATTTTCATAGATAACCCAGTAAGGGTTGTCGTAAAACGCAGGTCTTATTCCATCAGGTGTAGTGGGATCTGCCCAGTTCCAGGTAATATTTCTACCTGTTCTAAAATAAGCATCTTTTTGTTCCTGAATATCAACGTTCGTTTCATTGAAATGGCGGAATGGACTATTTGGATTCCGACCTCCGTCATACCCAGTTCCGTATCTACCTTTACCATCTACCTGTGAATAATTGGCCATTGCTGAAAGGGTGAGGTTGTCTTTTAAATCATAGCTAGCATTTAAGGTCACAATGTTTTTCAGAACCTGGCTATTAGGAACAGTACCTCTTTCATCATTTCTGGTATATCCAAATTTTACAGAACCTTTATCAAGTATACTACCATCTACAATAATGCTATTATTAGAAGAAACGGATGTTTCATAAAAAGTTTCGGGTCCGTTTTCCGGATAAACCCAAGGTTTAGGTTGCTGAAAGTTTGGAGAAGAGGCGTCGAAAGCATCCCAATGATACACTAATAGATCACTATCATATCTCGTTCCCCATGATCTTGGTGCAAACGTAGGAACTACTAAGTCTTCGGTACCATCTCCATTTACATCAGAAAGTAAAAAACCGTTTCTACCGTAAGGGTCTGATCTGCCCGCACCATATTCTTTTTGATAGGTCACAAAGGTAGATTTGTCAATTTTACCAACAATAATTGCGCTATTGATAGAAACATTTAAACCTTTGCTCCCTTTTTTGGTAGTGATCATCACTACGCCATTTGCGGCCCTGGAACCATATAAAGCACTGGCAGCCGCTCCTTTTAGAACGTTGATTGATTCGATGTCATTAGGATTGATGTCTGCTGCTGCGTTTCCGTAATCATAGCCTCCGCCACCGGACTGCTGTGCAGCAGAGTTTGTATTGGAATTATCTACGGGCACCCCATCCACAACAAATAGAGCTTGGTTATTACCTGTTAAGGATTTCGCACCTCTAATTACGACATTTACAGATCCACCTATAGCATTTCCCTGGGTGATCTGTAATCCGGAAACTTTTCCCGATAATCCCGAGGCCACATTGCCAACTTTTGTTTGGTTAACAACGTCACCGTCTATTTGTTGAGCTGCGTAGGGTAGCGTATTCTTCTCTCTTTGAATTCCAAAGGCGGTCACTACCACAGCATCTAATTCTGCTGCGTTGGTCGCCAGAGTCACATCAATAACACTATCGTTATTAACCGTGGTTTCAACGGTTTGTAGACCTACAAATGAAAATACTAACACTTGCCCTTTAACTACTTCAATAGTATAATTTCCATCGAAATCAGTTTGAACTCCGTTAGAGGTTCCTTTTACCACGATATTCACTCCGGGTAAACGGAGACCAGATTCATCTGTAACAGTACCTGTAACTGTCATTTCTTGCGCATAAATGGTTGGAATTTGAAATGACCACAATACAACCAGGAGTAAAATTTTTTTCATGATACTGTGAATTTTTTAAAAAAATAAAATAATTTCTGTTAAAATTAGGAGATATTTGAAAGGGCAATTAATCTGTTATTATCTTATAATGATACTATGTTAACCGGAAGTAGAAAAAAATTAAAAATTTTGGGTAGGTACGCGCAATTATGAATTTTGAATGGCTAATTAAAAAAAGGAAATTTCTTAAATTCTGCCGTTAAAAGAAATTGTATCAGAACGAACAATCAATTACATTTCATTGATGTTATTTAATTAGACTATTACTTAATAATGAAAAAGAGAAGCAGTTTTTTTAAAGGCTAAAAAGAATGAAAAACAATCGAATCACTGAGAAATCTATAATTGAGATCTATATTGAGAAGGAGTCATTTTTTTTAAAGCTTTGAATTTCCTATTAAAATTAGCGATATTTTGAAAGCCGCATAATTCTGATATGGAAGAAATCGATAGGTCCTTTCGGTTATACAAAAGTTTACATGCGTTTTCAATTCTTATTTCAATAAGAAATTGAAAAAATGTTTTATTGGTTCTTTTCTTAAAATACCTGCAAAATGCATTTTTGGTAAGATTTGCCTTTTCGGCTATGGTATCCAGAGTGATAGGCTCGTTGTAGTGTTCCATCGAATGCTTAAAAACAGCTCTCATCCGTTTACCTTCATCATCCGTATATTTTTTATGGTAGATAAAAGATGATAAAGGCTGCCTCTCAGAAGCTAAGATCAGATTTAATATTTTTAAGAGAGTTGCGATTCTTTCTATCTTATTTTGTCCTTTTAACTTTAGGAATAGCTTAATGATCTTTCTCTCATTTGAGCTAATTTTCATACCGTATGCGGCATCAGCAAAAAATGACTTGGTTTCGCTGAGGTCGGCAAGCTCAAAAAAATCTTTGCCAAAAGAAGCCTTTGTAAAAAACATGGTGTACATAATAGATTCGGAAGAATTCGTAGCGTCACTCCTAAAAACATGAGGAAGATTTTCTCCTAATACCAAAATATTTCCCGGTTTGTATTCATTTATAGAATCTCCTACTACTAAAGAACCATGGCCTTGCACAATATAACTTATCTGGATCTCCTCGTGTTGATGAAGCTGACCGTAAAAAACGGTCTCGTGGTCTTCTTGATATACCAGAGCTTCTTTTTGTGGTTTAGGAATTTTAAAGGGAAGAACTTTCATTGTAGAGTTGTTTTATGCAAATATTATTAAAAAAACACCTAAAAATTAACCAGGAGGTTAATATAGTATCAAGTTACGATAATAATGGCGAATGACTGTTTTTTAATATCTTTTAAATTTGTTAAAAATATTTAATCAATGAGTATACAATGGGAAGGGGTCATGCCCGCCGTGACGACTAAATTCGACGAGAATGATGAGTTGGATCTAATCACCTTTGCAAAGAATATTACCGCACAACTGGAAGCAGGTGTAAACGCAATTATCCTGGGAGGAACTTTAGGTGAAGCCAGTACCTTAACCCCTTTGGAAAAGGAAACGCTAGTAAAAAAAACATTGGAAATTGCAGCAGGTCGCGTACCGGTAATTATCAATATTGCAGAGCAGTCTACTAAAGAAGCAATTCAAGTGGCTAAAAATGCTGAGGCATGGGGTGCGCAGGGATTAATGCTTTTACCACCAATGCGCTATAAAGCTACCGATCATGAAACTGTGGTTTATTTTATAGAGATAGCAAAAAGCACTTCGTTACCAATTATGATCTATAATAATCCTGTGGATTATAAAATTGAAGTAACCATCGAAATGTTTGAAGAATTGCTGGCTGAATGTGATAATATTCAGGCCGTAAAGGAATCTACTCGTGATATTAGTAATGTTACCAGGCTAAAGAACAAATTCGGAGACCGAATTAAAATTTTATGCGGAGTAGATACATTGGCACTGGAGAGCATGGTTGCAGGAGCAGATGGATGGGTCGCCGGTTTAGTTGCCGCTTATCCTCAGGAAACCGTAGCAATCTATAAATTGGTGAAAGCTGGCGAGATAGAAAAAGCACTTAAGATCTATCGATGGTTCATGCCTTTACTGGAATTGGATATTTCCCCACAATTAGTACAGAATATCAAATTAGCTGAAGTGGCAACGGGCCTGGGAACAGAATATGTAAGAGCACCAAGACTACCGCTTCATGGAGCTGAAAGGCAAAGAGTACAAGGAATCATTGATGACGCCATGGCGAAAAGACCAAAATTAGCAGAATACATTTCTTTATAAATCAGAAAAAGAAAGCATGATTACAGGAAAAAACTATATAGGAGAAGAGCTTTCCAACAAAGGAGATATCAAATTTAAGACCTATAATCCTCAGGAAAATAAGGAAACAGAACCTGTTTTTTTTGAAGCGACTAAACAGGAAACAGATCTTGCTGTAGAAAAGGCAGCAAGAGCATTCAATATTTATAAAAGAAAAAGCGATACTGAAAAAGCGGGATTTCTGGAAGTGATTGCTGCGGAATTAGAAGCAAATGCTGATGCTTTAAAACAAGTTTACAGGGAAGAATCGGGATTGCCTGAAGGACGTTCTAATGGAGAGTTTGCCAGAACAACAGGCCAATTAAGAGCTTTTGCTGAAATGCTGAAAGAAGGCAGCTGGATAGAGGCAATTATAAACAATCCTGACGAAAAGCCTGATATTCGTAGAATGCAGGTGCCTTTTGGTCCTGTCGCGGTATTTGGAGCCAGTAACTTTCCATTCGCATTTTCTACCGCTGGCGGAGACACTGCAAGTGCCCTGGCGTCGGGTTCTACTGTGGTGGTAAAGTCTCACCCCTTACATGCGGGGACTGGCGAACTGGTTTCTGAAGCCATTATTAAAGCCGCGACGAAAACAGGAATGCCTGATGGTGTTTTTTCTAATTTGAACAGTAAAGGAATTGAAGTTGGAGAGTGGCTCGTAAAACATCCAAAAATTAAAGCTGTTGGTTTTACAGGAAGTTTTAAGGCAGGAACTGCACTAAGCAAACTGGCCGCAAACCGCCCGGAGCCTATCCCGGTGTATGCTGAAATGGGAAGTATTAATCCAGTGGTTGTATTACCTTCAGCATTAGAGGAAAAAGCAGATTTTTGGGCGGAACAATATGCAGGTTCCATCACAGCCGGATGTGGACAATTTTGTACCAATCCTGGATTAATCCTTGGTATTGAAAGCCCCAGGCTAGATGGTTTCATTCAAAAAGTAGGAGAGGATCTGGCGAAAATGCCTCCAGGTGTAATGTTGAGTCCTGGAATTCAGAAACAATATGAAAATTCAAAATCTGAAGTTTTAGCACAGGAAGATTATTCAGCAATAAATAAATTTGAAGGAGAGCTTCAGTCTAATTACGGAAGACAGGAAGTAATTTCTGTTTCAGGAGATGTTTTCCTTGAGAATCAAAATTTTCATAAGGAAGTATTCGGACCATTTTCCATAATTGTAAAATGCAGAGATAAAAACCAGTTGAATGCAGTGCTGGAACAATTAGAAGGTCAATTAACCGGAACCATATTAAATTCCAGCGAAAATGAACTTCAGGAATATAAAAATGTAATCGATGCCCTTACTGAAACGGTAGGACGAATTATTTATAATAGTGTTCCTACGGGCGTTGAAGTCTGTGCGGCAATGACACACGGTGGTCCATTCCCGGCAACTTCAAATGCTAAGTTTACTTCAGTGGGATTAACAGCGGTGCAACGGTGGGTGCGTCCTGTTTCATTCCAGGACTGGCCGGAAGCTTTACTTCCGAATGCCTTAAAAAGCGAAAATCCACTGGGAATTGTAAGATATGTAAACGGAAAATATACCATAGATAGCATATAAAATTTAATGGCAAGAAAAACCTTTTTTTGTGTTGATGCCCATACTTGTGGAAACCCGGTAAGAGTGGTGGCTGGTGGAGGTCCTTTTATCGAAGGAAAGAACATGAGTGAAAAGCGGCAGATTTTTCTTAAAGAATACGATTGGATTAGGCGCGGTTTAATGTTTGAACCCAGAGGACACGATATGATGAGCGGAAGCATTTTGTTTCCACCATCAGATCCTCAAAATGACTGTGGTATTCTTTTTATCGAAACCAGTGGATGCCTCCCCATGTGCGGACACGGTACTATTGGTACGGTAACCGTTATGATAGAAGAAGGTCTGGTTTCTCCGAAAAATCCTGGAGTCCTGCGCCTGGAAACTCCTGCGGGCCTTGTTAAAGTGAGTTATATTCAAGAAGGCAAAAAAGTGAAGTCTGTTAAGATTGTTAATATTAAATCTTATTTAGCGAAAGAAAATATACAGGTAACCTCTAACGACCTTGGAAATTTGAGTATTGATGTTGCTTACGGCGGAAATTTTTATGCCATTGTAGAGGTGCAGGAAAATTTTAAAGGGCTGGAGCATTACCAGGCAAGCGAGTTAATAACCTGGAGCAGAGAGCTAAGAGATAAACTGAATACTGATCATGAATTTTTACATCCGGAGGATCCTACCATAAACGGCTTAAGCCATATTTTATGGACGGGGGCTGTCATTGATGAAAATTCTACTGCCCGTAATGCTGTTTTTTATGGAGATAAAGCTATAGACCGCTCACCATGTGGCACTGGAACCTCTGCACGAATGGCACAGTGGTATACAAAAGGTAGACTATCCAAAGGGGATCAGTTTATACATGAAAGTATTATTGGCAGTAAATTTATAGGTAGAATAGAAGAAGAAACAGAGATGGGGAATAAAAAGGCCATTATCCCCAGTATTGAAGGCTGGGCCGTGGTTACCGGATATAACAATATTATTATAGATGATGATGATCCTTATGCTCATGGCTTTCAGGTATTATAAACCTTTAGGGAATTGAAAAAAGTAGTTATAATAGGAGCTGGAATTAGCGGTTTGTGTACTGCTTATTACCTGGTTAAAAATGGTTACGATGTTACCGTGATCGATAAAGGAGATTTTTCTACCGGAACCTCTTTTATAAATGCAGGATATTTAACTCCGAGTCATATAATTTCCCTGGCGGCACCGGGAATAATCACGAAAGGACTTAAATGGATGTTCAACAGTGCCAGTCCTTTTTATATCAAACCTAGACTTGATATTGATTTCTTTAAATGGGCCTGGGATTTTAAGAAGTCTGCATCTGCAGCTAATGTGGAAAAGGCTGTGCCCGTTATAAAAGAGATAAATCTTAAAAGCCGGGATTTATATGAAGAGATTTTGAATTCAGGGGATTTTAATTTTCATTATGAAAAGCAAGGGCTTTTAATGGCCTATGCTTCCGAGAAAGGTAAAGAAGAAGAATTTAAGTTAGCAGAACGTGCCGTAAAAGAGGGTTTGGAGGCTAAAATCATTTCCGGAGAAACTCTTAAAAGGATCCAGCCTGTATTTTCTGATAAAGTAATTGGAGCTGTTCATTATAAGTGTGACAGGCATACCACCCCAAACCATTTCATGAATAGTTTAAAAACCTGGCTTCAGGAGAATGGGGTGCATTTTGAACCTGGACAGGAAGTGAAAGATATCGCAGTGGAGAATCAAAATATTGTTGCGGTAAAAACGGAACAGAATTCTTTTTGTGCCCATGAATTTGTACTTGCAGCAGGTAGCTGGACTTTTGATCTGGCAAAAAAAGTAGGCCTTAACATTCCTATTCAGGGAGGTAAGGGCTATAGTATTGATGTGAAACGAACCACTGGCATTAGTATGCCGGCGATCTTAGTGGAATCGAAGGTTGCCGTTACTCCTATGGATGGATTTACGCGTTTTGCGGGGACTATGGAGTTCTCTGGCAATAACTCTATCATTAGGAAAAATCGTGTAGAAACGATATCCGCAGCCGTAAGTGCATATTATCGAAATATTGAAATATCTTCAAAAGAAAAGGAAGATAGTAAGTGCGGACTTCGTCCTGTTTCTCCGGATGGGCTCCCGTTCATTGGTAGAACGCTTAAATATAAAAATCTTACCGTAGCGGCAGGTCATGCGATGATGGGCTGGAGCCTTGGTCCTATAACAGGGAAACTGATTTCTGAAATTATAGATGGGCAAAAGACTTCTGTAAACTTACGACCATTTAGAATTGAAAGATTTAAAAAAAATTTTTTTATTCTCTTTTTCATAAAATCAGTATTATAATAAAGTAAGTGAATAATGTTAATTTTAGTTAAAGGTGTCTAATTCGGGGACACTGCAAAATGAGGCTTCCTGAACGCTTAGTGATAGCGGGATAATCCGAATCTAAG
>CAWGSM010000010.1:0-7369 GCA_963825045.1 uncultured Flavobacteriaceae bacterium
TGGGACTGCCATCTGGTGCTACTCCTGGAAATACATAGCCACCGCCATCTTCTAAATGATTACGGATCGGGTTCCCCAGGCTATTGGTTCCAACTGTCTCAGGATAAAGACCGGTACCAAAACCATAATAGGTGTCTACAGAATAAATATCTCCTCCTTCTCTTATATCAATAAGAAAGCTGAAGGAGAGATTTTTATATCTGAAACTGTTATTAACTCCACCTGTCCAGTCTGGATTAGTATCTCCAATTTCTTCATTCAAATCAGATTTAATATACGCTCCTGATTCCTGATCCACGACCGGCTGACCGTTAACATAAGTGAAGTTGGATCCTCTAAGGGTTCCGTAAGGCCTGCCAACCGTAGCATTGAAAGTGATTCCGGTTTGGGAGGAAGAGATCTCAAAGTTATCTACACCTTCGAACAGAGAAAGCACTTCACTTTCATTTTTAGACCAGTTTGCTCGTATATTCCATTCAAAATTTTCGGTTTGCACAGGAGTACCAAACAGGAGTACTTCCAAACCTTTGTTTTCTATCTCCCCTGAGTTCACAAACTTTCGGCTGAAACCTGTAGAAGTGGATACGGCCACATCGATGATCTGATCTGTAGAATTTGTTTGGTAAGCTGCTAAATCAAAACCTAAACGTTTTTTAAAGAAGCTCATTTCAAGTCCTACCTCGTAACTTTCAGTAATTTCAGGTCTTAATCCAGGATTTCTTAAAGTGGAACTTACGGTGGCAAGGTTAGTGCCTCCAAAAGCTCCAGCAGTGTTCAGTAGTACTGGACTTACAAGGCTTTGAGCTGTTCCGAAGTTACCCACTTCTGCATAATTGAGTCGAAGTTTACCAAAGGATAGCCAATCTGCACTTAAGAGGCTCGAAAAAACAAAACTTGTAGATATTGATGGGTAAAAGAAACTATTATTATCTACAGGCAAGGTTGAAGCCTTATCCTGTCTTCCGGTTACATCAAGATACAGGAAGTTTTTGTATCCTAAAGAAAGCGATCCGAAAATACCATCCACCCCAATTTTCACAAAATTCTCTGTAGGAGGGTTAGGCGTATTCAATGAGTTAGATATCGCATAAATATTTGGAACTATCAGGCCGCCATTGGTTATAGCGTAAATAGTTTCAGTATTTGTTCGCCTTATATTTATACCCGCTAAAGCTGTCACATTAAGATCTTCCCAGAATGTTTTATTGAAGTTCAGGGTCGCATCATAATTCAGCTCTGTAAAGCGTCTGTTAAATGTAGAAAAGTATGGGATTGCCACACTAGTAACTGCGACATGCTGCTCTCTTAATTCACTATAATTGTCCAGGGAAACCCTTCCATTTACACTTAACCAGTCGGTAAGTTCATAATCTATAGAAACATTCCCGAAAATCCTGTTACGCTCATCTTCCGGAGCATTTTCATTCAAGGTCCAATATGGGTTATCCCAAAAAGTAGGGGTTAGGTCACTTGCAGAAACAGGGTTCCAGGTGATATTTCTTCCAGTTAAATTATAAGCCCTTTCTAATTTTTTAAGATCTGCATTCACCGCCCACCATTGTCTAAAGTTAGTCATTAAGTTGGCTGCATTTGATCCATCATATCCGGTTCCATTTCTTCCTCTACCTCTCGTATTTGTGTAGTTCGCACTCGTGCTGATTGAGAGTTTTTCAGAAAGATCATAACCAGCAGCGATACTCAGGCTATTTTTTACAATTTCACTGTTGGGCATGATCCCTGTTTGAATATTGTTGGAATAAGTGGTTCTATAATTAAAATTCTCATCGTCCCCAGAGAAGGTAATTACATTATTAGTTCCAAAGGCTGTTTGAAATATCGAACTTGGCTGAAACTCGGCTGCAGTCCACGCTGATCTTTGTAAGTAACTGGGAAGAGCTTCGTAAAGCGCATCCCATTGAAAAACCTGTAAATTCGGGTCGAATATGGGTCCATAGGAGGCATCATCGTTGTATCTTGGAAGTGGATCTATAGTGCCATCTCCATCTAGATCGATAGTAGTTCTAAATCCATCTGTAAAACTTCCTGATTCTGTATTGAGATCTCCAAAATAACTTTGCCCATATTGTTGCTGATATTTTATGAAGGTATCTTTATCATAATTACCAAAGGTGATTCCGGTGCTAATGCTAATTCCCATACCTTTTTCAATACCTTTTTTTGTGGTAATGATAACAGCACCGTTAGCTGCCCGCGAACCATATAAAGCGGTCGCTGCGGCACCTTTCAGGATGTTTACAGATTTAATAACCGAGGGATCTAAATCTGCCACCGGGTTACCATAATCATAACCTCCTCTACCGGTATTTACACTCTCATCTCCGTTCCCGAAGGCTGTGGTGAGGTTTCCAGTATCATTATTAATAGGTACGCCATCTACAACAAATAAGGCCTGGTTATTACCATTAATAGAGGTGACCCCTCTTATAACCACGTTGGTAGATCCACCAATGTTATTATTCCTGGTAATATTAACCCCGGCCGCTTTACCAGAGAGCGAATTAATAACGTTGGCTTCGCCAGGTCTATTAACATCTTCACCATCTAACTCGGTTGTGGCATAACCCAGTGATTTCTTTTCACGGGAAATACCCAAAGCGGTTACAACCACTTCTTCTAAAGTAGCAGCATCTTCTTCTAATGTAACATCTATAACATTAGTATTACCTACGGTAAATTCGATAGTTTTCATTCCCACAAATGAAAATGCCAGCACATCACCTCTGGAGGCTTCAATAGAGTAATTCCCATCAAAATCTGTTTGAGTACCGCTACTTGTCCCTTTAATCAGCACATTTACCCCGGGAAGAGGTAATCCTTCCGCACTAGTTACTGTACCCGTAATTGTTTGCATTTGGGCAAGGACACTAAAAGATCCCAAAAGCAGAAACACAATAACAAAGTAATAGTCTTTTACTTTCATAAATTGAATTTTAGTTAATGTTATGTTTGGTTAAATCGAATCCAATAATCGAGCTGAATTCACATAGAAGAGAAATACTTTACTTGTAGGGTTCGACTAACATTTGTTAAAAAAAAGAAAAGATTAGCGTTTATTATTTAATTTGAAGTGAAAGGCCAATAATATGATATTTAACCAGTGTTATGTGAGATAACTGGTTATGAGTATATTGGATGTTTTAATTCAGCGATGGGGGATTAAGTTGGGATCTAAATTAGGATAGGTTTATTCTATTTAGTACTAAAATTAAAAAAGAGGCAGGCTTTTGGAGATATTGGCTAATTCAAAAAATATGAAATGAAAAAAATAGAGTATCATTCAAAATATTTTCTGTCTCTATTCACCTGCCTATTTTCTATTATAAATAAAAGAAAAGTAGTGCCTCATTATTTTTTTTTGATGTAAGACCCATTGAATTTGATAAGAAAAAACTTTTTTATGCTTTTAAAATATTTTTAATCACTTATTTATGTGGAAATCTCTTTTGTAACCTTCACTTATATAAGACTTCCTTAAAATAAAATTGAAATCTGTTTAAATAAGGTTAAATATTTATTGAGGAGTAGTCCTGATTACGATTTTATGTATAAAAATTTTAACTTGAAAAGAAAAAGATGGAAGAGAAAGTAAAGATCAAATCAATTGGCCGGGTAACTCATGATGTAAAACAGTTTGTGGTTGAAAAACCAGCAGGCTATAATTTCACCCCGGGTCATGCTACTGAAGTATCTATAAATAAAGAAGACTGGAAGGATGAAAAGAGACCTTTTACTTTTACCAGTCTGCAGGAAGCTGATGATCTTGAATTTACTATTAAAATTTACCCAGATCATGAGGGAGTAACAGAGCAGCTAGATAAGTTAAAACCTGGGGATGAATTAATCATAAGAGATACCTGGGGGGCTATTGAATATAAAGGGCCGGGATATATTATCGCTGGTGGAGCAGGAATTACTCCATATATTGCCATGCTGCGCGATCTAAACAAAAAGGATAAAATTCAGGGAATGGAATTATTCTTTTCAAATAAAACTGATAAGGATATTATTTTGAAAGAAGAACTGGATGATATTTTGAAAAATAAAGCAACTTATGTAATTACCGATCAGGAAGATACAAGGTATACAAACGCTTACCTTGATGAAGAATTTTTAAAGAAAAATATTACTGATTTTAACAGCCAGTTTTATGTATGCGGACCACCAAAAATGACTGAAGGGATTAATAAAATTTTGAAGAAATTAGGAGCTAATCCCGATTCGGTTCAACTGGATGATCAATAATATAAATTTGTTTAAATAGTAGAGCCGGATCTTCCGGCTTTTTATTATTTATTCCCTTATTAAATTAGTTTTTTGAGAGATCGTATAAACAAGAATAAGCTGTTATGGAGGATTCCCGGTAGATTCACTTTACTTGCTTTTGAAAATTATAAATTTGAACTGGCAATAAGTAATGGCTTTAAATTTTCTTCTGGAGCCTTTCTATGCGGATTGTTTTTATTATGTGTACAGGACAAAGGGAATTTATCAATTTTTTCATAATTATATGTTTCAGAACCATGCTGAATTGTAAGGATTCCCTGTTTTAAATCGGAAATAGAGTCAATTTCTTTAATGCTTCCAAATTTTATAGGAGAACAGGAGGGACTCTCCATATCGAAAACCTGATATCTTGTTGAGTCAATTTTTAAGATCTTTCCCTGGTCTATAGATTGCCATACTCCTTCTATAGACTTTGCTTGATTCCTTTCTGATGTACAACCCAACAATATCACGTAGAAGGAAAATAAGATGAGAAAGAAGGTGATGATTTTCATGCTATAACTTACTGACTATCAATATATAGACGTAATAAACCAGCAAAAGTTACAGTTTTTTCCCATTTTCTCAGATATTTAAGGAAAACAATGGGATTTAAGTATAGTTCGATCTAATCTACCCATTAATGATTTCATTTCGGGAGAGTTGGTGGATGAGTGTTTTGATTGCTGTTGTTGCTACCAATGCTTTTACCGGATTAAGGATTGGCTTATATCTTATTCCACTCCCAAATGCCGTACTTCAATTCATTTGGAAGTTTAAAACCACATCGTTTTAAGGTGAGTAAAATATTCCCTCGATGGTGTGCTTCATGATGTATGAAATATCCCAGGAGAGGGATTACTCCTCTTTTAAATCCTTTCATGTTTCCATCATTTTCAATACCGTTACGAAGCATCTTTTCAACCAAATTAGCGGTAACTTCGTGACAATCCAGAAGCATCTGGATACTTTTCTCATCGCTGGCTTTTACGGTTTCCAGATCGGCTACAAGTTTTTTATCAAAACTTTCAAGTTTCCAGTATCTAACATTATATATATGAGCCAGCTGATGGCCAACCGAACCTCCACCTCTTTTAGAAGTAGTGAAACCAAGTGTTTCTTGATTAATTGAATTAATTAAAAGTAGGTTGGTTCGGTGGTTGATTAACCAGGTTTCAATAATTTGCCTTTCAATCCCGCTCATAATATAAATTTACTTAGGGTTTAATTCCTTCTCAATTAGATCTAAAATGATATTAATCTCTTTAAACAGAGGCTTATACTGTGATTTTTCAGTTGCTATCCCGGTTAGAACGAATATTAGAAGATTGTTTTCGAATTCCCTGGTTTTCACGATATCGAGATTGCTGAAATTGGTATTTGCAGGAGGTAGTTCCAGTACACTGGAACTTATGCCCGATTGATCCAGAATGGTTCTTATACTGGCATTATTTCCCCGGAAAAGATCTACCACTTTCTCGCGTTGTAGCCTTAGAGCATTTTCCTGATTACTTAAACTCTGGAAAAAGGATTCCCATGCCGTTAGTTTTCTTCTTAAATCGGGATTTGAAATGTCTTCAAGCCTTCCGGAATTTATTAACTCTTTTAAAAATGAATTATTGGGATTATAGGCCAGGTCATAAGAAAACGAGTGATAAAGCATTTGTGATAAATCTTCTTCTGCAGGGAGTTTCTCATTTTCTCCAAGAAGTATAGCCAGTTTTTGGGAATTCTGATAATTCAGTTGATTCACTTCCATTAAGTTCTGAAGTTTTATCCTGTTATCCAAAAATTCCTCCTTTAAGCCTGAAAGATAAAATTGTTCTCTTTTTAAGACTGTTTGATTTTCTTTCCAGTTGTTAATGGCAAGTGCAATAAGTATCCCAATTACAACCAGTGTAATTTCTCCAATTGCGTAGAGGAGATATTTGCTGAATTTTTTATTAAGTAGTAGCCTCCTTCTTGTCTTGCGAAAAAAATTTATCATCAGTGAATTTTTTTGCCCATAAAGACAGTAAATCAGCTAACTAAAATATCGAAAATAATTGAAGAATGTATTGTTATAGTATATAGACGATTTTTAACTGGATTTCAGGACATTAAGAATTACCCAGCAATTTATTCAGCATATTTTTTAAAGTTAGTGAGAATCGCCTGCCAACCTTCTTTCTGCATCTCTTTGGAGTTCTCCTTTTCCGGTTCAAAAGTTTCCTCGATCACTGTGCTTTCATCTTTTTCAGAAAAAAGAACGGTAACCATTCTTCCATCTTCAATCTTATAGACCAGTTTTTCCTCGGGCTTTACTTCTTCATAAATACCTGAAAAATCGAAACCAGAACTTTTGTCTTTAGCTTCCATTCTATAAACAAATTTCCCGCCAACTTTAAGATCATTTTTAGCAGTAGGGCAAAGCCAGTCTTCTGAAGCAAAATTCCATTTTGTAATATGCTCCGGTTTTGTCCAGATTTCCCATACTTCTTCTACAGGTTTTTGAACGGTAGTTTTTATAGTGATCGTTTCTTGAGTTTTTGCATCCATTTGCCTGAGTTTTAATTACTACTAAAATATCAAATTAATTAATATTTAAAGATAACCTCCACGTGGACTGCTATCCAGGAGTAAACTGAGTAATTAACTCTGTATGCTGCGGAAATTTTGAAATTAGCTCATTTCTTCCCGGTAATTCGAAATCTTCAAAGCTAAACCCAGGGGATACAGTACACCCTACAAGTGAAAAGGATTTTGATGCTATAACTTCCGCAGCAAACCAGTCTCCAGCTTTAACTATAAGCTGAGGTACTTCTCCTTTGCTGAGTTTATTTCCAATAAGGTGCTGTGTATGTTTGCCAGAGTTGGATATAGTATGTAGTCTTACCGGAGAACCATCATAAAAATGCCAGATCTCATCCTGTTTTATTCGATGAAATGCCGAAAAGTTATCTGAGGTGAGAAGAAAATAAATGCAGGTAGAATAATTTCTTTTTCCCTCAAATTCTGAATTCAGATTTTCTTTGCTGATCTCTCCTTTACTTCGATAAGTTTCTTTAAAATAGCCGCCTTCAGGATGAGGTTCTAACCCAAGCTT
>CAWGSM010000011.1:0-19578 GCA_963825045.1 uncultured Flavobacteriaceae bacterium
TCAGCAGGAACTTGTGAAATAAAATCTTCTGAAGATCTTAAAAATTAAATAGTATTAACTGATGTCTTAAAACAGGCGGCGGGAAGAGAAATTTCTTCTTTCTCTCTGTTGAATTTTTCATACTTAAAGAAATAAAAAAAGCTTCAGATTTCTCTGAAGCTTTTTTTGGTGCGGGCGAGAGGACTCGAACCTCCACACATTGCTGCACTAGATCCTAAGTCAATTAAATAATATTACAAAATAAACCAAAATACCTCATTATCAATTAGTTAAGATGTATTTAATTTTACATAATATCATATAAAACCATATAATATCATGAAATGTTGTACCTATGTTGTACCAAAAAAACGTATCTTAAAGAGGCAAAATTTTTAGTCATGACCTCTAGTGCGTCCATAACTCTTCGTAAAAAACCAAATAAAAAAGGACTCTATCCTTTAGCAATTCGAATAACCAAATTTCGAAAATCCGCTTACTTATATATAGGCCATTATATTGAAGAGAAATATTGGGATGCAAATAAAAATTTTGTGAAAAAGTCTCATCCGTATGCAGCTCGCTTCAATAGCCTTTTACTCGTGAAGTTAGCAGAAGCTAATAAGTTTCTTCTTGAATTACAGGCAGATGGAAAAGATTATTCTGCCTCCCAGATCAAAAATGAAATGTGTCTCCAAAAATAGGGACAGTAATTTTTTCGATATCGCAGATGCACATCTTGAAGAAATTAAAGCGAATGGTAAATACGGAAGACTATCGGTAGATAAAGCTTTCATTGGTCACATTGAAAAATTTAATAAATCACGTCAATTATCATTTCAGGATCTGAATGAAAATTTTCTAAAAAAATACATGACCTACTTAAGGATTACACCAAAGGTATCAGAACGTACTATTGCTAATCACCTTGTCTTGATACGACTTCTTTTTAATAGAGCTATTCGTAACGGAATAGTAGATAGAAAATTTTATCCATTTGGGAGAGACAAAATAAAAATCAAGTTTCCTGAAACAGGAAAAGTTGGATTAACCAGCGAGGAAATTAAAAGCATTGAAAACCTAAATAATCTTACGGAAGAAGAGCATCATGCAAGAAATGTATGGCTTTTCAGTTTTTACCTTGCAGGAATTAGGATTGCAGATGTTTTAAAGATTCGTTGGAGCGATATTTATGATAATAGAATTCACTACACAATGAATAAAAATTCTAAAGCTGGTCTCCTTACAGTTGCCTGATAAAATTCATGCTATCTTAAACGATTACATCAGTGATAAACGTGAAGAAAATGACTATATTTTCCCGGAATTAAAAGTTGTAGATCCGGATGATAAAAAGCAACTTTTTGATAAATCTAAAAGAGGTAATAGGATCCTGAATATGCATCTAAGTGAAATTGCCAAAAAAGCTGGTATCGCCAAAAAGCTAAGTATGCATATTGCCCGTCATAGTTTTGGAAATATAGCGGGTGATAAAATCCCAATTCAAATGCTACAACAATTATATAGACATTCATCTGTAACTACAACAATGATGTACCAATCTTATTTTATTAGCAAGGAAACAGATAAAGCCTTGAATAGTGTAGTGGATTTTTAAGGCTTCTGTGTATTATTTTATATCCCTGCGTCTTGATTTATACGAAAACTTTCCCTAGAGAAAAGTTAATTCGGAAGAAAATAGATCCAAATTCAATCTATTAAAATTCAATCAAATATAGAAGCAATTATTTCATTTGAAAATATTTCCGGAAATGCTAATTAGTTTTTGATTTATAGTAACTTATAAACTATTCATTAGTACAGCAAGGATTGCATAGCATGTGCTTGAATTTTTAATAGGACTTCACTATTATTTACTATAAGCTTATAATCTATTGGTGCATCTGTCTTATTCATAACTACGGTCACCATCGCTCCATCTTTATTCTTAAAAGATGTACTTTCAATAGTACTTCTGGTTGTAGTTGTACTTACACGGACAGCTTCAGGATTAATGAATTTTGAAAAATGCCCAATATAGTAATAACTAGGGGTATAAATTAACTTTCCGGTGATTGTATCGGCATGAACAGGCGCAAAGCAGAAGTTTTCAACATGGTTTGGGCCACCTCTTTCATCTAATAGAATATTCCAGTCTGTCCATCCAACTACTCCACTATTAAAATCGTTGATCATAGAATTTCCGTAACGCTCTGCATTAGGCCAATAATGTAGCTTTTCTGAATCAAATCCTTCGACACAGCCCTCTGTGAACAAAAGATTTTTTGAAGGGAAAGATTCATTAATATTCTTTAGATTATCATATTTAGGTAAACCTCCTGTCCAAGTCTCATACCAATGAAAACCTATACCCCAAGCATATTTTGAAGCTTCGGGATCTTCAAAAATTGTATTTGCCCTATCTGTGATTAAATCCCTGTTATGATCCCAGACTACAATATTTTTATCTCCTAAACCTTCCTTTTCAAAAATGGGACCTAAATAATTCTTTAAAAAATCCCTTTCCTCCTCTGCTGTATAAATACAAGATTCCCAGCGCTGTGTAGCCATAGGTTCATTTTGAATGGTAACACCCCAAACAGGTACACCTTCTTTTTCATATGCCTTTATGAACTTTACGAAGTACTTTGCCCATGCGTCACGGTATTCCGGAAGTAATTTCCCTCCTTCAAGCATATTATTATTGGTTTTCATAAAAGCAGGCGGACTCCAAGGACTGGCATAAAAAATCAAATCTTTTCCTATTAAATCCATTGCCCTTTTAATCATAGGCAATCTTTTTTCTTTGTCTTTTTCTATCGAAAAAGTCTTCAACTCAGCATCACCTTCTTCAATATAAGTGTGGCTACCTAATCCAAAATCACTACTATGAATACTCGTTCTAATAATATTGTAATTAATTCCGTTTTTACCGTATAATGATTGTAATAACTCCTCCTGTTGGGAATTATTAAGTTTAGCAAATACTTCTGCTGAAGCATCGGTTATCGCACCTCCAATTCCTAAAAATTCCTGAAATGTTTTGTTTGTATTAACAATAACTGCAACTTCTACCTCCAAAGGCTGTTTCTTCTGCTGCAAAGTTACTTCTCCAGTTTTGGTCAATTTTAATTCGGTATCTTTTGCAGTTGTAAAGATTTGTACATTATAACTATCATAATCTGCCATTGTTAAAGTAGAAGCCTTCTCCTCGTTAATTAATTCTTTATTATTAGAATTTTTACAAGCAGTAAATAATAATATTAACAGTGCTATCTTATAAAATTTAAGGGTCATATATGTCTTTGAATTATTTGCATTAATATAAATGCATAAACTTTTTTCTATTTAATTATTAAATGATAGCTATCCTTAGTAATGCAATCCAGCTAGCTGAGATCGTTAGTTTAGTTTAGCGAATGTTAATCTACTTTAAATTGAAAAGTTTGGGATTTCGATTCATTCCCCGCTATATCTGTAGTTATTACTTTCCAATAATAAATCTCATTTTGACTTACCGTAATATTTAAGCTTTTGATATTGGAGGTCCCGGCCTCGGCAACCGGTGGGTTAATTGTGTCCAATAAAACCGTGTAAGATGCGATATCATTATCAACATCTGTAGCTTCCCATTGTAATGTAATATCCCCTGCATCAATGTTTGCACCATTTTGTGGATTTACTGCTTCTGCAGGAAATGGAGGATGGCTTTCTTCCGGAAGGCCTGCGTTGTAAAATTTCCAAATTTCACTTTCAGCAAGTTCATTACTTCCGCTAACTCTAGATTTTACAGACCAGGAATATGGTGTTCCTCTTAAGATGCGTATCAAAAATTCGTTTGAATCGGTCTTGATTTCTCTTGAGGAGCCTGTGTTTAAATTAGTAATAGTTAGAATGTAAGAGCTTGCATTGGTAGCTTCATCCCATTCGAACAACACATCTGTTTCGGTTTCTGAAATTATCTCTCCCTCATAGCATTCCTTATTGTTTTCTGGAAATATGAGATTCGCCGCAGTTGGTGGATCAACTGTAACAATATCATTATCCTCTTCTTTAGAACAAGAATTAAGGAGAGCCATAATGAATAAACAGGTTGGAACAATTTTTATAAACTTTTTCATCGTTTAATGATTTTATAATTATATGTTTTTTCAGATGTTACAATATTCAGAATGAAAACACCGGTGGGTATGTTAGAAACATCTACTTCTAGATGATTAGCAGGTGAAGGATATTCTTTGGATAATATTAGTTTTCCTGATAGGTTATATATTTCAACCAATCCTGAAATATCATTATCAAGGCCAGGATTGATAAATAATTTATTGCTAACCACTGGATTTGGACTAATTACAGGACGCACAGTATTCAGTATGACCTCTTCGTAGATTCCCTGGCAGTCTACACTAGTTTTTACCTTCACCTTATTTGCTCCTTTAGCCAATGGTAAATCCAATTGTGTTTTAGAAGTGACGATTGTTTCATTATTTAAAGTAACATAGTATAATTCGCTCCCTGTTAATGACAATTCTAATCTAGACGCAGAAGCATCTACATTTGAAGTAACGACCAATTCATTTGGTTCTGTCACTACAGCCGTGAAGCATTGCTCATAATCGGGAAATTCAGCTATGGTAATACAAACGTTATAAGTGCCAGCCGATAAATCATCAAATTTAATTTCGGAATTAAAATTTTCAGTATTTACGCTACCCTCTCCAGACAACGAAACTGTATAATCATAATCCCGTACTGCAGAAAGTGAGATACTTCCATTATCCTGAGATCTACAGGTTTCACTTATAATTAAAAGAGAATAATTATCTACAGGCATAGAAAATACAGGGCATCCTTTTATATCTACAGAAGAATTTTCTGGTGTATCGGGACACTCATCTGCATCATCAAGGACTCCGTCTCCATCGGTATCAGGATAACCAAATTCCATCCAGTTAAAATTGAACCCCCCTTCTAAGATTCGCATCCTTAGGGTATGGGGACCTTCCTCAATAAATAAATTGGAAGCAAAGGTTTCCCAGGTTTGCCAACCATCTGTAACAGGGGTAGTGACTACTACCAGTTCTTTTTCTTCTCCATTCTCATCTACTGAGTAGAGACCAATTTTACCTTCGTCAAACCCAGCCACTCTAAATTTGATACCGTAAGTTTCAGATTCAGGTACTAAAATCGAATAGTCTGCATAATCTCCCTCATCTGTATACCCAACATTTAATCCTCCACCTTCATCCTGACTTTCTTCTTCTACCAAACCTACCATAAAATCATAATCTTCAACCTCAATTCTTGCGGGAATGATGGTACGATTCTTAGTAACATTATTTATTACTAGATCTGCAAAGACATTTAATTGTTTGTCTGTTTTCGAAGTAATGGAGTTCCCAGCGTAATCAACTCTAACATCATCACCAATAACCAGAAATTCGTTTAGGTTAAGAATAATCGAGCGGTCTTTAGTTTGATCGAATGATATGGAGGTTATACCTTTTTCTTCCCCGTTTACAAAAACAGTAAATTGATCTAAAGAGCCTTCTAGAGACTCAGGTGCAATAGTTTCACTAACGGTAATTTCTAAAGACTTCTCATTGTCACCAGTTTTACCATTCAATGCATTTAAGGAAACATCTTCTACTGTCCCGGTTTTTTCAAACTCGACACTGCTAATATTAAATGGAATATCATTGTTGAAATGTAATTTTAAACTATGCTCTCCGGCGGTAAGTAGAATATTAAAAATTTCTAAGCTGCTGAAATCTGTCCAACCACCTGTTGAATTTACCACCTGAGTTGTAGTTACTTCCTGATCATCTATGGAAAGGAAGAATTCTCCACCTGTTTCCGCTGAAGCTACCCTCACTTTGGCTTTATATGCAGCCGTTTCATTTACCTGCACGGTATATTTAGTCCACTCACCTTTGTTCGTGAAACCAATGTGATACCCATTGCTATTTACGTCATCGTTGTTTTTTTCAATATCTACCCCATCATTTCTGTAAGTCCAGCCCTTGTTCCACGCCTGAAATTCACCTGTAGATTGGTTGTAATCGGCCACATCGGTATCATAATAAGCAAATTTATTTTTACCTAGATCATAATCTTCCATATGTATAACTCCAGGAATTGAAGCTGGGTTTTCATTATAAGGTATGGTTTCTTCTGTTTGCACCTGTCTTATCAAAGCATCTGGAACACCTTTCCTAAATTTGCTGTTTTCAACAAGAAGATTTTCGGCTAATTGCATCATTGCATCAAAAGCTTCCTGCTCGGTAGGTTGTGGCCCATTTCCCTGCCAGTAATCCAATATATCCTGATAACCAGAATTTATTTCAACTGCGTACGGACTATCAATATCCCCAATTTTTCGCATGGTCCACCATGCCCATCCTATTCCGTTTTCTTCAAATAAAGAAACTGCATCTGTAAACCATGTATTTGAGTTTTCACCAGATTCACCCATCCACAATGGCACATTATGTTCTTCTCTAAGTGGTAATACCCAATCTAACTCGTTCTCCTTATTAAAATTCCAGTATTTATGAAAGCTATACACCATATTATCGTCCCATGGTGGTGTAAGACCATTGAAGTCATTTGCATACCAATTACCTTCAATAAATAAGATATGTTTCTGGTCTACAGATCTTATACCAGTTGTGATTTCTTCATATAATTGTCTTAGATCTGTTCCTCCAGGTAAATCCCAATGCGTTTCATTTATAAGATCATAACCCCCAATCCATTCATTGTCTTTGTATCTATCTGCAATTCTAGTCCAAAGCGCAACAAGTTTATCCTTATTTTCCTGACTTTCCCATAGCGATGGTTTGTCCGGATCATAATCATTAATTTCAGATCCCGAACCCTGACCGCCTGGCGTTGCGTGCATATCTAATATTACATACATCTCATGTGGTGCTGCCCATTCCAGCACATCATCAATTAGATCGAATCCTGTTTCTTTCCAGGTATTTTCACCAGCTACAGGTTCATCCTCAATAGGTAGGGTAAAAAGATTATAGTGCAGCGGGATACGTATACTATTGAATCCCCACGCTGCCAAAGAATCTACGTCACGTTTAGTAAAATGGTTTTCCCTCCATTTATTGAAAAACGTTTCCGTTTTTTGCTCACCAATTAATTCAATCAATTTTTCTTTGATCTCATGTTGCGAACCAGCAAATCCAGAAGTTTTCATCATATAACCTTCCATGACCTGCCATCCTCCCGGGCCTATACCCCTAAGAATAATTTCTTCTCCATTTGAATTTACAATTACTTTCCCTTCGGTTTTAAGTCCTTGAGCCCAATGGAGCGATGTTATAAATAACAAGCTTGTTAAGAGTAAAATTTTTTTCATTTTATCAATTTTATGTGAATTTTTGAGGTTAAACCTTTTGACTAAATTCCTGTCTCGATTTTTGAAAATATTTCCCCGGCCAGATCCTGACCGGTAAAATATTAAAGGCTTAAATCAATCATTCGTATTTTAAATATCTATTATTAGTTCAAAGGAATTAGAGATATATTGTCTATAACGATTCCTTCTGTACCATAGGTTGCCCCACCGGTTCTAAATAATAAATAATAAGTTCCTGCTGTTGAAATTTCAAATTGGCCAGGATTTTCTGCAGTGTCACAACCAGATTCTGAAGCTAAGCCAGAATAGGTTTTACTATCTGGACAGTCCCATGCATTATAAGCTTTCATTACCTGTTGGTCTCCACTGTAATCACTTCCTTCAACAGGTTTTGCCGTTCCAATATAAACTTCTCCCCATACATCACTGATTTCCGTATAAGACATCTCCATATCGAATTGGTAGGTGCCCGGTTCCAGATAAACCGATGTGTAGATACCCATATGTTTCCAATCAGTATTGGTGGTTTCATCAAATTTTGCAACGCCACCGGCAATGGTTACTATACCAAATGTATTGGCCGCTTCATAATGGTTGATAATGGTCCAATCACTATCGTCATCAAAAGTTCCATTAGAAAGAAGGTTGGAGCTGGTTGCAGCTGTAAGTGTAACTTCACTCGTAGATTGATCCGATTGGTCTCCGTTACTTGCTGTCAAAGTAACTGTATAAGTTCCCTCACTGGTATAGGTGTAGGTGGGATTATCCTCTGTAGATGTTCCAGTGTTGTCACCAAAATCCCATGTATATGTTGCTGCATTCGTAGAGGTATTGGTAAATGTGGCCGTAAGGTCGGTGGTTTCAATAGTGAAACCTGCCACAGGCTCTGCCGTCTCATCCTCTACAGTTACTTCTTCTGAATATTGCACAGATTCTGTATCATTACTTGCAGTCAATGTAACTGTATAAGTCCCACTTTGAGCATAGGTGTAATTTGGATTTTCATCTGTTGAAGATCCCGTGCTATCGCCAAAATCCCAGGAATAACTGGTGGCGCTCGTAGAGGTATTTGTGAAAGCGGCAGATAGACCGGTTGTCTCAACATTGAAACCGGCACTAGGTACTGGTTCACTATCATTTACGGTAAGTTCCTGAGTATAATCGACAGATTCTGTATCATTGCTTGCAGTCAATGTAACTGTATATGTTCCAGGTTCAGCATAGTTATAAGTAGGATTTTCATTAGTAGATGTTCCTGTATCATCCCCAAAATCCCAGCTATAACTTGTAGCATTTGAAGAAGTATTAGTAAAGGTCACTTCAAGATCTGAAATTTCTGCAGTAAAACTTGCACTTGGTGATTGCACCGGCGGTTCAAGAACCTCTGACGATTCAAGTGAGCGTACAGCAACGTTATCTATAGTAATCCCTGCATCTCCATAACTGGCTCCACCACCTTTTATAACCAAGTATACGGTTCCGGCATTAGGCATTTCGAAGGTAGCGCCGCTGCCCACGCAACCAATCTCTGTTAAGTCTCCTTCAAATGGTTCGCCACCACAGCCGTCCCAGGTGTTCAGACCTAGTCGTATACCCCCGTCATTATAATCGGTGCCGGCAACAGGTTGCTCTAAACCTATATAAACCTCAAACCAGGAATCTGATAAAGGTCCACCTTTAATATCCATGGAAATTTGATACTGATTATTCGCCAATACCTGAATTGGTTGATAAATCCCAGCTTGACCCCAGTTTCCACCAGTCCAGGAAGCTTCGCTATTTTCCAGCGATACATTTATGCCATCAGCAATAGGGAATACGGTCCAAAATTCGTTATCATTGAACTCTCCATTTTTGATAATATTAGGACCCTGAAAATCTTCATTTATCACTATTGTTTGAATAGATTCCGCAGTTCCTCCTTCGGTAAAAATTTTAAACCTTACGTCGTAATCTCCTTTCTTTAGGTAAGTTTTACTCGCTTCAAGACCTTCGGCAAAAGAATTGTCACCAAAGCTCCAATGTGTGTTCCAGGTTTCTACAGGAGGGTCTGCTGTGAAAATAACTTTATTTGGGTTCTCACTATCAAAAGTATAGGTGAATGCCGCATCTTCGCTGGTAGGCGCAACTACAGTCTTATCATCATTAGAGCATGCTGAGGCAATCAAAATAAGAGCTAATACTAAAAGCCTGTTTAATAATTGTATTGTTTTCATCGCTTTCGATTTAAATTAATTCCTTAATAACCAGGATTCTCTTTTAGTTTACTATTGTTATTTATTCTATCCTGCCCAATGGGTAGGTAATAATGGCGCTCGAAGAAATCCATTTTCATAGCTTCGGCATCAAAAGTTTCATAGGTAAAGGTAGCATGACCCTGGCCATCTAAATGCCTTAGAGTTTTGACGCCTTGAACCTGAATACTCAGAGCTTCTTCAGCGATGCGCCATCTTCTTACATCCCAATACCGGTGATCTTCAAAAGCCAATTCTAACTTTCTTTCATTACGAATTCTATCTCTTAATTCAATTCCGGAATAAGGTTCTAAACGAAGATTGGCAGTTAGACCGGCTCTTTTTCTTATGGGTTCAATGTAATCTCTTGCCGCAACTTCCTTATCTAATTCTATGGCAGCTTCTGCAGCATTTAGATAAATCTCACCAAGCCTGAATATTAAACAATCTTGCCCTGAATAATACTCGGGAATATAGAGAGGGTTAGGTCCATCCATCAAATATTTTTTAACATAGAAACCTGTTTTTGTAGCATCAGGATGAATTCCCAAGCCATCTTTTCCAATTCCAGTTCCTCTATTCGTGTCAATTTCACCATTGGTTTCAGTTCCATACCATACTTCCACAGGAGAGCCCTGGAACATGTCATTATTGGTAAGTATAGTAGCCTTAAGACGTGGATCACGATTTTCGTAAGGATTTGCCGCGTCATATCCTGAACCATTTTCAGAAGGCAGGAGACCCGTGCTCAACATCTCATAGCTATCAACAAATTGTTTGGTAGGTGACATACTCGAACCCCAATCTAATCGATAACTAAATGGTACGTTGTGAAGGTCATAAGAATGACCTTTTTCATAAGGAATCCAGATTTTACTGAAAATAGCTTCGTTAGAATTTTCATCAACAAATAAGTGGTAGTAATTGTCTGTAGGATTTGGATACTGATTGAATAAAGTATACCCACCTTCATTGATAATACTTGCAGATGCATTTAAAGAAATCTCATAATAAGTAATAGCATCACTTGCCGGGATCCCTACCAAACCATCTAATTGAACTGTGCCATATTTGGCAATACTGCCTGCATATAATGCCGCCCTTGATTCCAAAGCTTTTGCTGCCCATTTTGGAGCTCTACCTTTTTGTGCAGACCATCGGTTTGGCAACAATTCAAAAGCCGTCTGTGAATCTGCCAATATCTGGTCATAGACTTCTTTTTCAGTATTTCTTTCAGGAAAATATTCCTCTTCAGGTGTTGTTTCAGGATTTTGTGGCTCCAGTATTATTGGAACACCTCCATAACGTTTAGCCATAGCAAAATAGGAATATGCCCTCAAAAAATACATCTCTCCCAATCGGTTATTTCTTTCTTCTTCAGAAAGTACATTATCAGGTATAGCCTCAATATTTCTGATGGAATAATTAATTTTCCAAATATTAGAATATCCCCACCAATCTAATGGCCAGGTATTGTTTGCCGTACCCCAGAGTCCTGGTCTAAATTGATTCGTTGCCGGGGTCCATGAATATGTGCTTCTGGCTAAATCACTTAATGCATCACGCTGGGCTCCACCGCCTGCTCCACCACCAAAGTCTTTTATATAATCCCAAGGCATGTTTTCATAAATTTGGAATAAATAGGCATCCGTTAGAGCCTTGTCATTCCAAACATCATTCTCAGTAATTCTATCTAAAGGTGGTTCATTAAGGAAATCGTTGCTGCATCCAGGAAAAAAAATCGAAGAGAGCAGAATTATTATAAGATAGTTACGCTTCATAGTAAGCTTAATTTTATAGTGATACATTGATACCAAATGTTAATGATTTTGTTTGAGGGTAATACCAACCTAAAGAAGATTGCATTTGAGGATCAAAATCTTCCTCGTAATCTTTTATTACAAATAGATTATATCCTGTCACGAATAATTGAATTTCATCGAAGCCCGAGTTTTTGCCAAATTCCGGCAATGTGTAACTAAGGTTTAAATTCTTAACTCTAATATGCTTACCGTCTCTTAACCAGAAATCAGAATACTTATAATTGTTATCATTAAATCCACCATCAGTTATTCTAGGGTAGCTTGCATCTTTATTTTCAGGAGTCCAATAATCTAATTGGTAATTATAACCGTTAAATCCATTTCGTAATGGGCTTTGCGCTTCTCCATCTAAATAAATGTCATAGCCGGCAGCACCAGTTAATAAAACAGATAAAGCGAAATTTTTGTATTGAGCACCAAGGGTCAAAGAATAATTGGTCGCGGCTTTATCTCCGTCACCAAAAACTTTCTGGTCTTTAACGTCGATAATATTATCCCCATTCAAATCTACATATTGCACATCTCCTGGTCGTAAGCTTGAATTGTTATTCCCGTCCTGAACCGGACTTTGATCAATTTCTTCCTGGGATTGAAAAAGACCATTTGAAATATAGCCTCTACGTAAGTTTGTAAAACCTCCAGTTATGGTTAAATTTTCTCTCATAAATGGATCCTCCTGCAAAGTTTCATCGATAAAAAGCGCTTTTTCCCTCGCCCTGGAAAAATTTAGATTTGCATTGAACTTAAGATCTTCACTTAGTTGTTTATCGTAGTTTATTGTAAATTCAAATCCTTCATTTGAGAACTCATATAAATTCTGAGCTGCTAATCCTACACCTAAAGTACTGGGTACACTTGCTGAAGCAAATGCTAATACGTCTTCCCTTCTTCTATAGAAATAATCAAAGGAGAAATTAAGGTCATCTTCGAAAAGTCCGGCGTCTAAACCTATATCATAAGTAGTAATGGTTTCCCATGTTATATCTTTATTTGCCAAGGCAGTATTATCAATGGTAGGAAGAGCAGTTTCGTTAATAGCGTAAAAGAAACTATATGTAAAACCACTCAGCCATTGATAAGCCGCGGTTCCATCATAGCCAGCTGTTCCTAAAGAAGTCCTCAACTTAAGGTTGGATATAGTCTCTTTCAAAGGCTCAAAAAATGATTCTTCAGATAATCGCCAACCAGCGGAGATTGAAGGGAAAAATCCCCATTCGTTACCTGGGGCAAATCTTGATGAACCATCGTATCTAAAAGATGTTTCAAGAAAATACTTTGCTTTAAAGTCATAACCAAATCTTCCAACGAGACCCAATCGATTTTCCCTAAACTCTCCGCCATCAGCTCCCTGATTTTCTAAAGACCCGGCGAACAGTTGGTCTATAAGAGTAGATTGAAAATCCTGTCGTCTTCCAAGGAAATTCTCTCCTTGAATTTTTTGAATTTCTGCTAAAAGCAGCCCGGAATAGGTATGATCCCCAAAGGTTTGATCATAATTGATTGACTCTTGTAGCACATAGTGGTTACTGTAATTCGTTGACTGGGTTAAAATAGTCTCACTAAATGCTCCTTCAGGTGTTGCCACAAAGGCGTCATATTCGCCGGTTTGCCTATTCAAAGTGAATAGATCATAACTTTTACCCCAATCTTTACTTATGGATGTATCGTAAACAAGAGAAGCGTACGATTTTAAACTTAAACCGGGAATCTGGTTAATATCCCATTGAAGGGATAATTTAGTATCTAAATTGTTATTTCTTGATCTATAATAACCTGCATTAAAATCACTGATTCCTTCCTGAATATGATTTGGACTAAAGCTTGGTTTCGCCGGAGTTCCATCAGGATAGTAATCCAAATCAGTTGGCAGAGCACGACTCAATTCCCTAAAAATATCATAAGCCGAATATGCCGGTGCCTCATTCATCCTTCTTCTTCCAGCTAAATTGAAAGTTAGTTTGAGATTATCTTTTATGTTGGCATTTAAATTAGATCGCAAATTATATTGTTGATAAGAAAGCACGTCTGCATTATAATTCGAACCCTGATCCAGGTAACCTGCAGAAACGAAATATTTAACATTTTCTGTACCTCCTGATAGGTTTAAATTATGACGTTGCTGAAATCCCCAATCCTTCAGCACTAAGTTTTTCCAATCAGTATTTGGGTAATTAACAGGATCTGATCCTGTTCTAAATGCTTCGATCTCATCTTCAGAATAGAAAGGGGCCTGATTAGCATTTGCAAGACCTTCATTTAAAACCTGTGCATATTCAGAAGAATTAAAATAATCAGGATAGGAGGTAAAAGATGTATAGGTAAATTGGTTACTATAGGATAATTTAGGTTTTCCTATAGAACCTTTCCTTGTTTCAATCAGGATAACTCCGTTTCCTCCTTGCACACCATATACGGCTGCTGCAGCTGCATCTTTTAAAACAGAAATACTCTCGATCTCGTTAGGGTCTAATTGATTAAGGTTACCTGGGGCTCCATCTACAATCACCAGAGCATTTCCAAAATTCCTAATTTCGAAAGAAGATTCACTAAACCCCGGTTCGCCACTACCTTGCCTTACAAACAATCCAGGAGCTAATCCTTCTAGTGCATTACTTACTGTAGGTACCGGAATCTTTTTTAAGGTCTCTTCATCTACTACAGATACGGATGAAATAAGCTTTGATTTTGATTTACTCCCATATCCAATTACAACGATTTCGTTCAGAGCTTGAGGATCTTCCTTAAGTGCCACCTGAAAATTTCTCTCCTCTCCAATCTCTATTTCTTTTGCTAAATAACCTAAATAGGAAATAACTAGAATCTCTCCTTCAGAGGCCTCAATAGAAAAATTTCCATCAAAATCAGTTAAAGTACCTGTATTCGAACCTTTTAAAATAACATTGGCACCTGGGAGCGGCACATTGTTTTTCTCATCAACGACAGTACCTCTAACCATGACTTGGGCCATTAACATAGGACTACAAAAGAAAAGTCCAACAGCTAGGAGCATTACCATTCTAGAGCTTGTTGAACAATTAAGTGGTTTTGACTTCATAAATTTTGATTTATTTTGAAATAAGCAATTCAAAAATTCAGATAGCGTTTATTAAGTATTCAAAAAAAATAACCGAGTGAATTAGAATTATTAGCAACGAAGAAAAGAGAATTTAAGATTATATTAGCAAAAAAGAATACTATAAAAACTCATCATGACATTTATATCAACTCATCAAAAATACTATAGAACCTACATAAAAGTTTATATATTGCTGTTTTTCAATTGATTATATTTTTGCGTTTTTTACAACAAAAGTAGTTATATGAAGTATTCAATACTCAAGTACATTTTCTTATTAACTTTTTTTTTAAAGGGTTTTTCTCAATCTGATCAACCTCTTTTTTTAAATAAAATACCTCTAAAAGTACATTTCGATACAAACGAGTATCATGGAGGTATTCAGAGCTGGTCTTTTGATCAGGATAGCACAGGAGTTCTTTATGTGGCCAACAATAATGGCCTACTCAAATTTGACGGTAGGAAATGGAGCAAATATGAAGTACCATCCACTACGAGACTAAGAGCAGTATTGATTGATAGTCAAGATAGGATTTTTGTGGGAGGGCAAGGGGAGTTAGGATATTTTTCAATGACAAGGAATGGACTCGTTTTCACCTCTCTTCTAGAAAAGCTAGAACCCAAGGACAACATGATTGCCGAAACCTGGAAGATAATTGAAAATAAAAACAGGATTTTTTTCCGAACTGAAAGTGAGTTATTGCTACTTGAAGGCTCCAATTTTAAATCGCTTAATCTACCAGGCCATATTCAACGGGAATTCAAGTTGGGTGATCGACTATTGTTCCAGTTTTATAATTTAGGAATATATGAACTTCAGGGGGATGAATTTTCGCATATTGATGGTACATCAGATATTCCAGAAATCATCTCTATTTTACCAAAATCTGAAGGACACTATTATTTTACAAGATCAGGACAGGTTTACGAGGACAATAGGAAAGAAGTGTATAGAAAAATTTCACTCTCTTATACTATAGGGACTATCAATGAAGCTATTAAATTAAGTACTGGTGAATATGCAATAGGCACACAGAATAATGGCCTTTTCATATTGGAACCTGACCTTTCAATTAAATTACATCTCACTAAGAACCAAGGACTTTCAGACAGAACAGTAAATTCTCTTTACGAGGATGACTTTCACAATTTATGGTTAGCTCTTAACAATGGAATCGATTATCTGGAATTACGGCTACCATTTTCGTTGATTAACGAAGAATTAGGAGTACAAGGAACTGGATACGCTGCGAAAAAGTTTAATGATCAAGTCTACCTGGGCACAAGTAATGGTCTTTTTACTCAAAAATCATCTAGTGAGGATTTCTCAGGTAAGGGATATGAAATTTTTCCGGGGAGCGAGGGGCAGGTTTATAATTTCTCTGAAGTAGGAAATGATCTTATCCTAAATCATCATAGAGGCTCTTTTAAAATAAACGGAAGTAATCTTATTCAATTTGATCAAATGGGAAGTTGGAAGGTTATGGGTACTTCTATACCAGATCTTCTGCTTGAAGGAAACTATAGAGGAATCACTTTTTTCAACAAAAAGAAAAATACTTTTTCAAAGCTAGAATCTGTGCCAGGTTTAAATGAATCTTCCAGAATTATGGAATTTGAAAATGATTCAATACTCTGGATGACTCACGGTTCAAAAGGTGCATTTCGTATTGTTTTTAACAACAAAATGAAGGCCAAAAAGATCGATCATTTTGGAGTTATAAATGGTTTTCCATCTAATTTAAAGATAAGTGTATATTCCATTAATAATAAATTAGTATTCACTGGGGAAAATGGCATATATAATTTTAACGAGGAAACCCAGAAATTCGAACCCAATAAGTATTTCAATAAATTATTGGGTGAAGAGCATGTCAGTGAAATTGCTTCAAGTGGAAAAAATTCAATTTATTATATTCAAAATGCTCAGGTGGGACTACTCAAAGAGGAATCCTTTGGAAAATTCAGTAACGAGGAGAGTATTTTTAATCATATAAATGAGTTTGTAAACGACGATCTTTCAAACATTTCAATACTGGATAATCGCAATGTTCTAATTGGTGCAAAAGAAGGTTTCATTCATTTTGATCCTCAGAAGAAATTTAAAATTAGGGAGGATTTTAAAGTGTATTTAACCACTTTTAAAACGGGTGTATCTGCGGAGACTTTGTCAAACCAAATTGTAACCTTAAACAAAAATGTAGAAATCATTAAAAAGCAGTCAGTTAAGTTTGAGTTTAGTTCACCTTATTTTGATGGTTTCCAAGATTTAAAGTATAGCTATCGCATTGTGCCTCTAGATGACAAGTGGTCTGAATGGTCTCCTAAGGGTGAGATGGAGTATAAGCATTTACCATATGGCGATTACACCTTTGAAGTTAAGGCGCTAAATGTTTATGGCCTCGAAAGTGATATAACAAGTTTATCATTTGAAGTATTGACACCTTGGTATTTTACTAATACTGCTATTAGCATTTATATGATTTCTGGCTTACTATCACTTTTGCTGATACCGCTTATTCAAAGAAGGGTTTATAATACCGAAAAGAATTCATTGACTCGAAGTAAAGAACGTGCCCTGAAAATGAAGGATGAACAAATCAGTCAAATTACCATGGATTCAAAAATGAAGATAGATAAAATTGCTAATGAAAAACTTAAATCTGAAGTAGCTCTTAAGAATGAACAATTGACTACTACAACTATGCAATTATTAGATAAAAATGAATTCTTACAGGATGTGCGAAAAAAAATTAAAACAAGCCTGGACAACAATGGTTCAAAAGAAGTATTAAAAGGAATTGTAAAAACTATTGATAAAGATCTTTCAAAAAACGATGCATGGGATCAATTCGCCTATCATTTTGATCAAGTACATGGTAATTACCTAGAAAAGCTTGCGGCAAACAATATTAACCTTTCACCCAGAGAGATGAAATTAGCAGCATTCTTAAGGATGAATATGAGTTCTAAAGAAATTGCAAAATTGATGAATATTTCAGTTCGGGGAGTTGAACTTGCCAGATATAGACTTAGAAAAAAATTAAAATTGGAACGACATCAAAATTTAGTTGAATATCTAATTGAATTAGATGTGAATTGACTTACGTTAAGGATTTATTCTTAGTAAACTACTAATAAAACCGAAACTTATAAATATTGAATTTATTAACGAAAAAGGCAAAGCCAAGATTGTAGGTCGCTTATCTTCAGACATCTTAGGCACGTAATGTATTTCTATCAGGGGGACTAACTTTTTTAACAATTCGAGTTTGTTAAAAAATTACCCGACTTTAATGAAAAGAAGCTTCTACCTCTCTTGAAACCTTATTGAAATTACAGTTCTAAAAGTAATTATTATCATAAGGAAAAGTAGAAAGATATAAATTGTAATAACTTAAAAATTAGTTCTGGAGATCTCATATTGTAGTATTCTAAATTAATTACCTCCCATTGTCGAAAATGCTTTAAAATAGGTTAAGTCAATTTATTCCCTAAAACGGTAAGAGCAATACTCCAATTTTTTCGAATAATCCTGATCCCATCGAGAATGTATAGTTTTTCAGATATGCCCCATTTCTACCATAACTAACCTTGCGCATGGTTCCTGTGCTGTTTTTATAGTGTTCCGTAGATAAGCGTAAAGTAAAAACAGCATAGGGCGTAAACTACTTATGGTTCTTAATTTACAGTAAAAAATCACCAGTTAACAGGACTTGCGGAGGCATTTACTGTAAATAGGGGATCCTATCCAGCAAGGTGAATTGTCATGACAATACTATTTTTTTCCTTCTAACCACTCGCAATAATCATCTTTCAGTTCCGGGTTTTCTAAAAAATATTCTTGATATCGATTCTCTGAATTAATCATAACCTGAAGAAATTCAAATTTTTCCTCTTTTGCTGCTTTGGCGGTAAACCCAAAATAACTTAGCAGTCCCAACATCAATATCCCTAGTATTCCGAAGATCACGAGTATATAATTCGGCATTATTATCGCATACTCCAGTTTCTTATCAATGCTATTGAGAAAAACATGCTTTGATTGGTTTTTTTCTTCTTGTTTTTTTCAGAAAAGTATTTAGGCTCTTTTCCATAGCCTCTGTGGTAATAGGAATACTCAAATCGAATAACTGTTTCGAAATTAATTGCAGTTTTAAAACCGAAGTCTTAAAATCGGCCATTTCGTCGGTCATCAGCTCCATGATCTCATCTAATTTTTTCATTTGTTCTATTTATTTAATATCACATACTCATTCCGGTATCCAGTCCTCTTTTGATTACCTGCTTCACCAGATCTTTGGCTATTTTTGCCGCCATATTCGTACTAAGCTGTACGGTTTTATCCATAAGTTTTAAGCCACTTGATATTTCTTTCATTCCAATACCTTTCGCATTTTGGCTGATTTCTCCTATGATCTTCCCACCTGTCATCGACCGGTGTACCTCACTCCCTTTCAGATTTGCTCCTTTATATTCAAACCGAAAGCCCTGCAACTGGTTGTATTTATTAATGCAGGGGATCACCTTTACCTGGTAGTCCTTCATTTTACCGATATATTCATCCAGTGATTTAGGCCGGGTTTCCCTTACTTTATTATTGATATGTCTAATGGCCAGTCGCTGCCAATTCAATTCTTTTAGTTTTTCCTGTTGTACATCCCGGACTCTGGTAAGCCCTAGCTCCTTGGCTACATTGTCTGCTGCGATCTGACTTCGTTTTCCAATAAAACTGTCATTATAGGCTTTTCCGTCAAAACCAATCCTATTCACATATACATGCACATGGGTATGCTCCTTATCCCGATGAACAAAAGCGATGGCCTGCCTGTTTTTTAATTCCATTTCTTTAAGAAATCTGCTGGTGATCTCTTTCAGTTGGGCTTTGCTCATCTCCTGTCCATCCTTAACTGTGGGACTTAATATAAAACTAAGGGTATTCTGGGTGCACCGCTCATTCTGTGACTGGATGATCTTAAATTCTTCAGTAATCTCTTTCGGGGTCTCTCCGGCCAGGTGATCTTTATAAATCACTTCGGCCTCTTTTTCCTGGTTCCATCCATAATCGATAGAGGCTCCGGTACTCGCTAT
>CAWGSM010000012.1:0-31388 GCA_963825045.1 uncultured Flavobacteriaceae bacterium
CCATGGAAAAATTCATTCTACATGCTGGTAGGGCACTAGCCAGACTGAGATCAGGAATAGATTATTTCCTGCAGGAAAAAGTACAGGGCAGCGCTACCTATCTAATTCTTTTTATCCTATCTATTTTTATAGTTTTTATTTTAAGTTTCAGCCTGATTTTCGGTTTCCAGACTATTACTGATAATTACCTCATTTTTTTATTTCTTTTCATTATAATGCTGGTTATTCTTACCTGGTTGGCTATTTACTATGAATCAAACAAACATTTAGAAACCGGCCGGCATAATTTTCAGGTACGAAACTTTAAAAAATCCAGACTACGTTTTGAATTGATTAATCTTGACAAGGATTCAGAAAAGGAGTTTAAAAAGTTGCTACATGGTTTTCAGGTTAAACGCAAGATCAATTTCACCATGGGGAACAAAAGTGGTGACTCCGCCAATCACCGTATCCTTTTTGTATTATTTGATGAATTGCTGGAAGGAGGGATCCAGGATCTAACCGGAGAACGAAAACGCAGCTTCTTTCAATTACTGATGGAATCATTTTTAATGAATAATGAACCACTGAAAGAAAACACCTTAAAAACTAGTTTTTCCACCTGGAAAAACGAACAGGAAAAAATTAATTCCCGAAATCAGCGAAGATTAATCCGTCAGATGCTGGGGAAAGAATAATTATAGCGTAACTAGCTTCTTATCTGAGTTATCCTATTGATTTATAGGTATTTGTTTTCCTAAGTTTGTTCTGTACAAAAATGTAAAAGGCCTTTTACTCATTTCTAATTTCAACTCAAATATTATGAATGAGCAAAAAGAAGTTGTGGATTTACTGGCAGATATTAAAGTCTTGCTTTCCCACACCAAAAAAGTAATGAACGTGGAAGACCTAGCGCAATATACTGGTCTTTCCAAAAGTAAGATCTACAAGCTTACCCATTTAAAATTGATCCCGACCGGCAATAACCCGAATATTCGTCAGAAGTTTTTTGATAAAGACAAGATCGATGCCTGGCTTTTGGGTGAACCGGATCTTTCCGATGAATTCCTGGAACATCAATTCAACAAGAAATTGTTGAAGAACCGGAAATAGGCCTAAAAAGCATTTACACCGAACAAAAATTTTAGAGATGAAGAAACTATCCTATATCCGCGTGGGTACCTGCTACTATAAATTGGTAAAGCTACCTACAATATCCGGGAATTTAAATGAAATAATAGTTCCCTGGAACATTGAGACCTTGCGCAACGATCATGGCAAAGGGGTTATTGGAAGCATAAAAAAGTATGACGGCTTTACCTGTATTCCAAGCCATCGGAATTTTAAACAGGAATATGAAGGTTTTTATAATACCTATTCTCCATTGCCCTATATTCCAAAACAGGGTAAGATTGATTATTCGCTACAACTGGTCAAACATATTTTTGGAACACAATTCGAATTAGGACTTGATTATTTGCAACTCCTGTATTTCAAACCCATCCAGGTATTACCGATTTTATGTTTGGTATCGAAAGAACGGGTTACTGGCAAAACGACCTTTCTTAAATGGCTCAAAGCAATCTTTGAGAACAACCTTACCTATCTGACCAATGATAATTTCAGCAGCCAGTTCAATGCCGATTGGGCAAACAAACTCCTTATTTGTATTGAAGAAGTCCTGTTTAATAAAGAAGAGCTTACCGAACGTATAAAATATCTGAGTACCACTAATTTCAATAAACTGGAGGCCAAGGGGAAAGATAAACGAGAGGTTGAATTCTTTGGCAAGTTTATCCTCTGTAGCAATAATGAGGATAATTTTATTAAAATCGATAGTAATGAAACTCGCTTTTGGGTGCTTAAAATACCTTCCCTTCAAAAAGAAGAGACCCAATTTTTAGAGTTACTGGAAAAAGAAATCCCGGCATTCTTGTATTATTTGGAACATCGCCAGCTCACCACCAAACACGAAACGCGGATGTGGTTCACCCCAAAGCAGATTAGAACCCATGCTTTGGAAAATCTAATGCAAAACAACCGTAACCGTGTTGAAAAAGAACTAGCCAGTGTGATCCTGAGTGTGATGGAAACCTATGAGGTAGACGAAGTAAAGCTTTGCCCTATGGACGCCTTACTGGTTTTAAACCGGACACGTATTAAAACAGATCTAACCCAGATAAGGCAAATCCTTAAAAAAGACTGGAAACTAACCAATCAGGACAACTCATTGAGTTATCAAAAAATGATCATCTGGCATGAAGGAGGCTTGGGACTTACAGATGCAGTTGGACGATACTATACTATCAAAAAATCCTTCCTTTCAGCGAATTTTTGGGAGGATACGCAAAATGATGAAGAAGTGATGAACTCGTAAGGGTATGAACTATAAGGGTTTTCAAAGAATTCTCATCATTTCTGAAATTTCTATAGGTAGTTGAGGGGAAAAAGGGTAGCGACTTATGTTTTTTTTGATGAATGATGAGAGATAAAGGATGAGACTAGTGATAATAAGGGTTTAAGCGCTCATCGTTTTCTCATCGTTTCTTCATCAAAAAAATAATGATGAGTACCAATAGGTTGATGACTACTTACTCAAAAAAAATGCTAATGAAAGAAAAAAGGAATATACCAAGACTTACCTGCGAAAGAGCCCGAAATCTTTCCATCTTAAAAACGCTGGCCAGCTTCGGGCACTTTCCAAGCAGGATAGCGGAGAAAGAAGCCTGGTTTCTGAGTCCCCTACGGTCAGAAACACAGGCCTCTTTCAAGGTTTCTCTAAAAATGAACCGATGGTATGACCATGGAATAGGAACGGGCGGAAACGGGCTGGATTTGATTGTGGCAATGAAAAAGTGTTCGGTTAAACAAGCATTGGAATTTTTAAGCAATGAACAGCATTCTTTTTCTTTTCATCAGCCCATTTTAAAAAGGGAGAACTGCTTCGAAAATTGTGGTTTTTGAAGTGAAGCCAATACTACACCCGGGGTTGATTCAATATTTAGACTCCAGGAAAATTTCAATATCCATAGCGCAACACTATTGTAAAGAAGTCTGGTATCGATTAAAAGGAAAGCAATATTTCGCTTTGGGTTTACAAAACAACGAAGGGGGATGGGAACTTCGGAATAAATTTTTCAAAGGATCCAGCTCTCCAAAATCGTATACTTATTTAAAGACACATTCAGATCGCTTGATTATTTTAGAAGGGATGTTCGATTTGTTATCCCTGGCTGAATTATTTCCTGATTTACTTATAAATTCAGATATCGTTGTATTAAACTCCTTAGCTTTTTTACAACAAATCACTCCCCATTTTAAAAATTACAAGGAAGTCCATCTGTACCTGGACAATGATCTGCCTGGAAATAAAAATCGAAAAAAGCTACTTCAGGATTATAAGAACACAAAGGATAGAAGTGAACTATTTCGAGGTTATAAAGACCTGAATGAAAGGCTGATTTCAATTAGAAGAACAAGAAAAGAATTGAATAAATAAAATGCATTAAAAAAAAGTAAATGCCCCAAGGGAGATTTCATATTGGGCAGGCAAAGCAAGATGTGTCATTGTCATGACAATCTTGCTTTGCGCCCGGAGGTTGCAAAGATATAAAGAAGAAAAATGAAACGGGAATACATTCAAATACGCTGCTCGATCTACGAGAAAAAGCTGCTCAAAAAAAGAGCGGCCAGGGCGGGAATTTCCCTTTCAGAATATCTTAGGTCTACTGCTTTTAAGATTAATATGGTCGAACGCATTACTCCGGAACAATTGGAATGTTATCAGCTGCTGGTTCAGTATAAAAACAATTTTAGCCGGATTAGCAATATGTTTAAAAAAAGCAATCCCCAGTTGTCAAAGGAAGTGCAGCAATTAGCTGAAGAGATCAGGACGCACCTAAAAAACTTCAAAAAATGATTGGCAAAGGACATTCCATAGCAAGTACTGGAGCCTCTATAGATTATGGATGGAACCAGGAAAAAGGGGCGGAAGTGGTATTCAAAGATCACCTGGCCGGAGAGACCCCGAAAGAGATCACAGAAGAATTTAAGATCATCCAATCGCAAAATGAGCGATGCACCCAAAATACCCTCAGTTTTATATTAAGTCCCACAGTTAAGGATGGACAGGAGATGAGCAAAGTGCAACTTAAGGAGATCACCAGCAGATTCCTTAAAGAAATGGAATTAAAGAACAGGCAGGCCATTGCTTTTGTTCACCGGGATAAGGCACATACCCATGTTCATGTATATGTAAATAGGATTGGTTTTGATGGGAAGGCTTATAATGACAGTTTTATTGGAAAGCGAAGTCAGATCGCAGCTGACAATGTAGCCAAGGAGCTAGGGCTTACCAGGGTTCGGGATGTACAACAGGAAAAACTAAAAGAATTGAATTGGCAGCGACTGGCCATTAGACATATCAATAATAAAGTGATGGAAACCCGGCCTAAATCTTTGGATGAATATATCAGTAAAATGAAGTCATGTAATGTACAGGTAATTCCTTCCATCAATAAATCGAATCAGTTACAGGGATTTCGGTTTGAATATAAAGGAGCAAACCTGAAAGGGAGTGAGGTACACCGGTCGATGACAGGTGGGAAGATCATAGGAGAAATTAGCCAAAATGCGAAAGGTATTGGAATGAAAGAAATATCAAGTGGTTTAAAACTGATGGATAAGACGGTACAGCTCAGCTCCAATATGGCTGCAAAAATAGCAAAAGACCTGGTAAAACAAGTAATCAAAAGAGGACTGGATACAGGAATGGGATTTTAAAATAATAAAGCTATGAAAAAACTAGATGAGATCATGGAAATAATGGCCGATGAGATGGCCGACTTTAAAGCAGCAGTACTTCAACTTAAAGAACATTCGAAAGAAATACGTAGCCTGAGCATCCCAATTACCACAGAAGCTATGAAAAAGAGCCTAAATACTTTTCTGGAAAAACAAGAAGAAGAAAACCAATCAAAGCATGGCATTCTCAATAGCATTGATAAGAAACTGGAGCATGCGATGATAATGCCGAATTATATACTCGTGATTTTCGGAATACTAGGGATATTGATGTTGGGACTGCTAGGTTATTTTGGATTTACCGCCAAAGCAGCAAAAGAGGAAAAATTTGAATTTCTTCAGATGATGATTAATTCAGAGAATCGGTATCAAGAATATTTTTCAGAAAATCCTGAACTCAAGGAGAATTACCTCAAGTGGTTAGAAGCAAAAAAATAGTATTTGTCATGACAATTTCAATTGCGACAAAGACGCCATTATTTACAGTAAATGCCTTTTAAAGCCCTTTGAAATCGTTATTTTTTGCTGTAAAACTATGAATTAATAGTAGCCATGCGCCCTATGCTGTTTTTACTTTACGCTTATCTACGGAACACTATAAAAACAGCACAGGGTCCATGCGCAAGGTTATGGTAGATATGGGGCGTTAAAATATTAACTTTTTATCTTAATTATAATACCAAATTACGTCCTGAAAAACGGATGGTTTTAGCGACGAAATCTATATAACTTTAGAGACGGTTAATGGATTTACCCAATGTTGAAAGCTACCGAAGAAAATTTTAATTTGGGGTCAAGTAACAGAATACCGAAGAAGAAATCGAGGTAGAAATAGTTAACATCAAAAAAAATTGAAATAATGTCTAAAAAAGCACAACCTAAAATACCAGAGCTAGTTGAATCCCTTTTAAAGGAAATGGAAGTTTTTAAGGGTGAAATGCGCGAGGGTAATAAGTCTTTAGAGGATTCAATTTCCAAATCAAAGATATTAAGCATATTTGATTTTGAGAGATTTGAGGAGACTAAAAAATCATTTCAAGATGTTATTACCCATTCCTTGAAGAAGTTTGAGACTTATTTTCAATAGATCCCATGAACTGTTTAAAACAGATAAAAAGAACTTATTCCGCGAGTTAATAATATTTAATTTGATTGAATATTATTTTGGATTTAATATTAAGCTTGGCTCTAATTAATTTAGAAATTAAGTCAAGCCAAATCAATCATTTCGAAAGCTACTTAATTGGAAATCCAGATACATCACATCTATAGAGAATGGCTTTAAAATTAGGAAAAGCTTCTTTCTTTTTGGTACGAATATATGTCTGTATGCTGTGGTTAGCAAATGATAGGGAACCCTTTGGAACCAAATTACAACGAGAGAAAAACTCAGATAAGCTTTATAAAACCACAATTTAAAAATTTATTATATTTTTGTAATCGATTGCATTTATATAATAAAGTAATAGTGTGGACTAATTCAGAATTTAGATACCCCTATAATCCTAATGATATAAAAGCTATACTATCGAAGAATTAAGGGATCCTTTTTAATTCCTGAATTGTTCGTCAAAGATCCTCACCGTCGACGGTGGCTGGATGGGTCGATAGGTAGCCTGTTTTATAGGTTCAATGAATAATTGAAAGAATCAAGAATATGAAAAACAAGACATTTATAGAAGATGATTTTCTTCTTCAGAATAAATACGCAGAGGAACTTTATAAGAAATATGCTGCACCGCAGCCTATCATAGATTATCACAATCATTTACCTCCAAAAGATATCGCGGAGGATAGAAATTTTGAGAATATTACTCAGGTTTGGCTTTATGGTGATCATTACAAATGGAGAGCCATGCGAACCATGGGAGTGGATGAAAAATTCATTACCGGGGACGCTTCAGATAAGGAAAAGTTTCTTGCATGGGCTAAAACGGTTCCTCATACCCTAAGAAATCCTTTATATCACTGGACGCATCTTGAATTGAAGAGGTACTTCGGAATAGATGAACTACTGAATGAAGAAAATGCCGAGCGCATTTATGAGGAGGTGAATAGGCAGCTACAATTACCGGAGAATTCCTGCCGCGGTCTTCTGAAGAAGATGAACGTAAAAACATTGTGTACTACTGAGGATCCTATCGATACCCTGAAATATCACCAGCAGCTTGTCAATAGCGATTTTGAAGTAAAAGTTAGTACCGCTTTCAGGCCAGACAAATCTATTCTTATTGAAAATGATAATTATACAGATTATATAAAGGACCTGGGAAAAGCGGCAAATACTAACATCGGTTCTTATGCAGATCTAAAGAAAGCACTTCGCAACCGAATTGAATATTTCCATGAAAATGGTTGCCGACTTTGTGATCACGGGTTAAACTATATTTCCTTTGAAGAATTTTCAGCGGATGAGATAAATGAGATTTTTGAAAAGAAACTGGGTGGAAAATCCCTGACAGATCTTGAAGTTGAAAAATTTCATATTTCGCTTTTGTTATTCCTTTGCGAAACTTATCATGAGTTTGGATGGGTGCAGCAATTTCACCTGGGAGCTTTAAGGAACAATAATAAAAGAATGCTGAAGGAGCTTGGTCCCGATACTGGATGGGATTCTATTGCAGACTATTGCCAGGCGGAAAATCTTTCTGCATTCCTGGATGCTTTGGACGGCAAAGATAAACTTACCAAGACGATACTTTATAACTTGAATCCTTCCGATAATGAGATCTTCGCGACCATGATCGGGAACTTCAATGATGGAAGCATCAAAGGAAAAGTTCAATTTGGATCTGGATGGTGGTTCTTAGATCAAAAGGACGGCACCATCAAACAATTGAACGCCTTATCTAATATGGGACTGGTTAGCTGCTTTATTGGAATGCTAACAGATTCCAGGAGTTTTCTCTCCTTTCCACGTCACGAATATTTTAGAAGAGTATTGTGTAACTTGTTTGGAGAAGAAATGGAAAGCGGTGAACTTCCAGACGATATGGAGCTTGTCGGGCAAACTATAGCCAATATATCTTATCATAACGCTGAAGAATACTTTGACTTTTAATGAGTACAGATAATAAAAATACAGCAAAGATTGTCACTTTCGGAGAAGTGCTTATGAGGCTATCACCTTCTGAGCACCGAAAACTGCAACAGGCACACCATATGGATTTTTTCTTTGGTGGCACCGAAATGAATGTGGCAGCTTCGCTTTCCCAATTTGGTTTAAAAACGCAACATATCACGAATGTTTCGAATGACCTGGTAGGTGATGCGGCTGTAGCTGCCATGCTTCAGGTGGGAATAGATGTTTCTGCGGTAAATACAGTAGAGCATCCGCTTGGACTGTATTTTTTAGAAGTTGGTTCTTCAGCCCGCTCCAGTACGATCGCCTATAACAGGCTTCATGGAGCATTTGCTAATATCTCACCGGAACAGGTTAACTGGGAACATATTTTAAAAGATGCTACGCATTTTCACTGGACCGGTATTACTCCGGCAATTTCTGAAGGGGCGTATTTAACGCTTAAAGATGGATTAAAAGTTGCCAATAGAAATGGGATTGTAGTGACAGCAGATCCTGCTTATCGAAGTAACCTGTGGAAATATGGAAAAGATGGTCATAAGATCTTAAAAGAGCTGGTGTCATCTTCCACGATATTTATCGGTGGAGTTAATGAGATCAACGAGATCCTTGGAACTGATTTTTCTTTTAGTAAGGACGATTTTATTAAGGCAAGTAAAAAATTGATGGAAGAATGCCCTTCCATAGAAAAGGTATTTGATAAAGTAAGAACCGGGTTAAGCGCTTCCTGGCAGAAAATTTATGGCCAGGCCTGGACTGGAACCGAGTATATATCTACCAGTGAACTGGAGATTACTTCAGTGGTAGATCGCATTGGAACAGGTGATGCTTATGCCGCAGGAATTCTTTACGGACTTCAGAATTATGATGATCGGAAAACACTAGAATTTGCCAATGCTGCCTGTGCTTTAAAACATACTATCCTGGGGGATGCAAACCTGGTAAGTGTGGAGGAGGTTCTGGAAGTTATGGAAGGCAAAACCGGCGGCAGGATCAAAAGATAAATATTAAAAAACACAGGATAATTTCCTGAAAAGAAATAGAAATGGCAAATTATACTAGAATTCAGGTAGCTCAGACTATGAAAGAAACAGGGATAGTTCCTGTTTTTTATGATGCTGATCTTGAAGTTTGCAAAAAAGTAATTGAAGCTTGTTATAACGGAGGTGCCAGGGTATTTGAATTCACTAATAGAGGTGATTTTGCACATGAAGTTTTCGGGGAACTCAATAAATATGTAAACGAAAATTTCGAAGAAATGATCCTAGGAGTAGGATCAGTTATAGATCCTGGCACCACTTCTTTATACCTGCAACTAGGAGCGAATTTTATTGTTTCTCCAATAGTGAATGCGGAAATGGCCAAGACCTGTAATAGAAGAAAAGTAGCCTGGATGCCGGGTTGTGGATCTGTAACCGAGATCTCGTATGCTGAAGAATTAGGAGCTGAGGTGGTCAAGATCTTTCCTGGAAGTCAGGTAGGAGGACCTTCTTTTGTAAAAGCCGTAAAAGGACCATTTCCATGGAGTAGTATCATGCCCACAGGGGGTGTAAGTCCTACCCAGGAAAACCTGAAAGAATGGTTTGAGGCCGGCGTTCATTGTGTTGGCATAGGTTCTAAACTATTTGTACGTAAGGAAAATGGTAGTTTCGACTATCCGGCTATTTCTGAAAAAATAAAGTCTTCTTTGAAGATCGTTGAAAGCTTAAAAAAATAAAATTGAAAGATTCAAAATTCTTATATAAGACCTGTCTTAGCCTTCTTTTTGTTTTCCTTTTTACAGGTTGCGAAAAAGAAAATGATACCCGGGTCATTAAACTCGGTCATGGTTTGGATACGAGTCATCCGGTTCATAAGGCCATGGTCTATATGGGCGAACGCTTAAGAGAAAAGTCTGAAGGTAAAATGCAGATCGATATTTACCCGAATCAGCAACTTGGTTCAGAAAGGGAATGTCTGGAATTGCTTCAGATTGGAAGCCTTGGAATGACCAAAGTGTCTACTGGGGTAATGGAAAATTTCGCACCTGGTCTAAGGGTTTTTGGTTTACCTTTTTTATTCAGGGATCGCGAACATCGCTTCGAGGTACTTGAAAGTGAAATAGGAGAGGACTTTCTTAACTCCAGCCTGGATAAAAGGCTTAAAGGACTTACTTTCTACGATGCCGGCAGCCGAAGTTTTTATACCAAAACACCTATTGAAACTCCAAAAGAACTGAAAGGCCTTAAGTTAAGGGTAATGGAAAGTCAAACTGCTATAAACATGGTTAAAAATCTTGGAGGCTCACCAACACCTATTGCATGGGGTGAACTATACACCGCCCTTCAGCAGGGAATCGTAGATGGAGCCGAGAACAATCTGCCAAGTTTTCACCTTTCCCGGCATTACGAGGTATGCAAATACTTCCTGGTTGATGAGCATACCGCTCTACCCGATGAACTGGTTATAGGAACTCCGGTCTGGAATAAACTTTCCGATCAGGAGAAAAAATGGTTAAAGGAAGCTGCGATGGAATCTTCGGAATACCAAAAAAAATTATGGCGTGAAGCCGAACTAGAAGCCTTGGAAAAAATTCAGGAAGCTGGAGTAAAAGTCATCCAGGCCGATAAAGAGGAATTCCGCGATATGGTAGAACCCATGTACGAAGAATTCAAATTAGATCCGGCTATGAAAAAGATTATTGAAGAAATACAGGCAGTAAAATGAAAGCAAAATTAGATAAAATTTTGGGTTCGATCCTGGTCTTTTTAATGACCATAATGGTGATCGCAGTTTTGTGGCAGGTATTTTCAAGATATGTGATGCAATCCCCAAGTTCGGTTACAGAAGAACTCGCGAGATATTTACTTATCTGGATCGGTATCCTTGGAGCAGCCTACGCTGCTGGACAGCAAGAACATCTTGCTATTAATCTACTAGAAGAAAAACTTGATAAGCCTAAGAAAAAGAAATTGAGAATTCTTATTAATATACTCATCATCTTTTTTGGTTTTACTGTTTTGATAATTGGCGGAAGTAACCTGGTTTATGTTAATTTTCTTCTGGGTCAGAGTTCCGCAGCTTTAGAAATTCCTTTGTACATAGTTTACCTCGTAGTGCCCTTAAGTGGCATCCTGATAATTGTGTATAAGGTCAATGAAATTATGAACCCGGAAAAATATCTTGTATGATCTCTGAAATTTTAATCCTGGTTATTTCTTTTGTGGTTCTTCTCTCTATTGGGGTTCCCGTAGCCTGGTCGATAGGATTATCATGTCTTTTTACCATGTTGGCAAGTATAGATTCTTTGGCTGCCTTTACAACAGTTTCCCAGCGAATGGCTACAGGACTGGATAGTTTCTCATTATTGGCAATTCCTTTCTTTATTCTGGCAGGACAAATAATGAATCAGGGAGGGATTGCAAACCGACTCATTAATTTTGCTAAAGCCCTCATTGGCGCCCTGCCGGGTGGTTTGATCTATGTAAATGTGATTGCCGCGATGTTATTCGGAGCAATTTCAGGGTCTGCGGTGGCAGCAGCTTCTGCGATTGGAGGAATTCTTGGTCCACCTATGGAAAAGGAAAATTATTCCCGTGAATTTGGAGCAGCTATTAATGTTACTGCATCCACTACAGGATTGGTAATACCTCCTTCTAATGTTCTTATCGTTTATTCCTTGGCCAGTGGAGGCGTTTCTATCGCTTCCTTATTCCTTGCCGGTTATTTACCTGGAATATTGATGGGACTTTCGCTAATGCTGGTAGCAGCTATCTGGATCAAGAAAAAGAAATATCCAGCAGGAAATAAGACAAGTATTGGGTTAATTGCTTCAACATTTTTAAAAGCTTTGCCTAGTTTACTACTACTGGTAGTTGTTATTGGCGGTATAGTTTCCGGTATTTTCACGGCTACCGAAGCATCAGGAATCGCTGTTCTATATTGCCTTGTTCTATCCATGATCTATGGGGAACTAAGCCGAAATATGCTACATAAAGTCTTTTTAAGCTCCATTAGTACCACAGCAATTGTGATGTTATTGATCGCCACCTCTATGAGTATGTCCTGGGTGATGTCTTATGAGAATATTCCACAATCTGTGAGTGAAGCTTTGTTAGCGCTTAGTGATAATAAATATGTGATCCTGCTGATAATAAATCTCTTATTATTATTTGTAGGAACCTTTATGGATATGACCCCAGCAGTATTGATCTTCACTCCAATATTTTTACCGGTGATGGAGAACCTTAGAGTGGACCCGGTACATTTCGGGATCATTATGGTGATGAATCTTTGTGTAGGTCTTTGTACACCACCTGTAGGCTCAGTCCTTTTTATTGGAGTTGGAGTGGCCAAGACAAGTATTCAGAAAGTAATAAAACCGCTATTGCCATTATATGTGGTTATGGCTATAGTCCTGTTATTGGTAACCTTTATTCCGGCTATAAGCCTATGGTTACCAGAAATATTTGAATAAAAATTCAATTCTAATTATGGAGAATATTAAATCTAAAAAACTGAACCGGAAGAACGCCGGAATTACCGCACAGCTTCCTATTAAAGTTGTTCAGTATGGAGAAGGGAATTTTCTAAGGGCTTTTGTAGATTATCTTATTAATAAGCTTAACAATGAGGCCGGATTCAATGTTGGTGTTGCGGTAATCCAGCCACTTGCAGGTGGAATGATAAGCGTACTCAATGAACAGGACGGGCTCTATAATCTTTTTATGAAGGGCATAAAGCAGGGTAAGGAAATTCAGGAAAAAGAATTGATCACCTGCATACAGAAAGCCTACGATCCATATAAGGATTATGAAGCATATCTTGAGCTGGCGAAGGAAGAAGAATTGGAATTCATAATTTCAAATACTACAGAAGCCGGTATAGCTTATAATGAAAATGACAAATTTCAGGAATACCCACATCAAAGCTTTCCTGCCAAGGTAACTGCATTACTTTATGAAAGATTCCGGCATTTTAATGCAGATCCAGATAGGGGATTAACGATCATTCCGTGTGAATTGATCAACCAGAATGCAGATAATCTTAAAAAAATCATTTTACAGTATGCCGAATCCTGGAATCTTGAAAATGAATTTGTAGACTGGATCAACGAGCATAATGGTTTCCACAATACATTGGTAGATCGTATTGTTCCGGGATACCCAAAAGATGATATTGATAGTTACCAGCAACAGCTGGAGCTGGAAGATTCTTTGGTCGTTTCTGCGGAAGTCTTTTTGCTATGGGTGATAGAAGGCGGAGCTAACCTAAAAGCTAAAATACCATTTGATAAGATCGATGAAAATGTACTAATTGTAGATGATCTTCAGCCCTATCGAACCAGGAAAGTTCGTATATTAAATGGGGCCCATACTACGATGGTGCCATTTTCGATTTTGTTCGGAAATGAGACCGTGAAAGAAACCGTAGATCATGAATTTACCGGAGAGTTTATTGAAAAGGCGGTGTTTGAAGAGATCAATCCTACCTTGTCTCTTTCCACAAAAGAATTAAATTCTTTTGCTGAAGAGGTTTTCGATAGGTTTAGAAATCCGTTTATCAAACATCAGCTATCCAGTATAGCTCTTAATAGTATTTCAAAATTTAAAGTGAGGGTACTCCCAAGTCTTCTAGGTTTTCAGAAAAAATTCAATCGATTGCCTTTACGACTTACCTTCGCATTTGCATGTTTAATAAGGTTCTATGACGGTAAATGGAAAGGGCAGAGCCTTCCAATAAAAGATGATGAACAGGCAATTGCGGCCATGAAAAAGATATGGGAATTACATAGTTATAATGAAATTGCCGTAGAGGTATTAGGAAAGACCGATTTCTGGGATACAGATCTTAATGAGATTCCAGATTTAAAAGAAAAGATTGCATATGCCCTGGAGGTAATTGATAATAGAGGAATTCAAAATGGGTACGAAGCCTTTTCCGAAAAATTCGCCTAGGCTTAAAACATATAGTGATGAAATAAGTCATAACAATATTTCGATACCAACCGAAATGGTTATAGACGAATTGCATCTGACCGTTGAAAAACAATAAATAGAAACAGATGAAAAGTAAACTGATAAAAGTACATGAAAGTGATAATGTGGCCATTGCCCTGGTAGATCTGTTTCAGGGTGATAAAGTGGAGTTTGAAGGAGAGAAAGTAATTATTCTATCAGACGTTAAGGCCAAGCATAAAATTAGCATGGTAGGTCTTGCCGCGGAAGATAAGATCTATATGTATGGCGTGCTGGTGGGAAAAGCGACTGAGGAAATTAAGAGAGGCGGAGTGCTTACTGTAGATAATGTAAAACATGAAGCCAGCCAGACCTTCAAGAAGTCTGAAGTTACCAAATGGCAGGCTCCCGATATTTCCAAATGGAAAGACCGTACATTTAATGGGTATCACCGGCCAGACGGGCAGGTGGGAACAGCCAATGTCTGGCTCTTCTTCCCTCTGGTGTTTTGTGAGAACAGGAATGTAGAATTACTGAAAGATGTATTCGAAAAAGAGTTCTCTTTTCATAAATCTCCAAAACAACGTCAGCTGCTTCGTAATCTTATTAGTGGACAAGATGAGAATACCAGGGTACAATTTGAAGAAGAGGAAGCCGGAGTCTTTGATAATATCGAAGTTAAATTTATCACCCATCAGGGTGGATGTGGAGGTATCAGGCAGGATTCTGTAATGCTTTCCAAGCTTCTGGCAGGTTATGTGAATAATCCCAATGTTGCCGGGGCTACGGTTCTAAGTCTTGGATGCCAGAATTTACAAATAGACATTTTTAAAAATGCCTTAAATGAGATCAATCCTGAGATAAAGAAACCGGTGCTTATTTATGAACAGCAGCAGATGGGAACGGTAGATGAAATGCTAAATACCATTATCAGAGATTCTTTTGAAGGAATTAAAAAGGCCAATGAAATTAAAAGAGAAGCCGCACCACTTTCTAAACTAAAGTTAGGACTGGAATGCGGGGGGTCTGATGGATTTTCCGGTATTTCTGCTAACCCAGCCTTGGGTTATGCATCAGATTTGCTTTCTGCTCTAGGAGGCTCGCCAATACTTTCTGAATTCCCCGAGTTGTGCGGAGTGGAACAGGAACTGGTAAACCGATGCGCAGATGAAGAAACTGCAGATAAATTCATGAAATTAATGAAATCATATGAAAATGCTGCGGAAGCTTCAGGTTCAGGTTTCGACATGAATCCCTCCCCGGGAAATATAAAAGACGGACTTATTACAGATGCCATGAAATCTGCAGGTGCTGCTAAGAAAGGAGGAACTTCCCCAATCCAGGCGGTTCTCGATTACGGTGAATATGTCACCAAGCCTGGTCTTAACCTGCTTTGCACTCCCGGTAATGATGTTGAAAGCACTACGGGTATGGTTGGTTCGGGAGCAAATGTTGTAGTGTTTACTACTGGCCTGGGAACTCCAACTGGAAATCCTATCGCTCCGGTGATCAAGATGTCTTCTAATTCTACTTTAGCTCGCAGAATGCCTGATATTATAGACGTAGATTCTGGTGCGGTGATAAGAGGTGAAAAGACCATTCCGGAAATGGGTGAAGAACTCCTGGAATATATTATTAATGTAGCAAGCGGAGAAATCACTTCTAAAGCTGATCAATTGAATCAGAACGATTTCATTCCATGGAAAAGGGGAGTATCTCTTTAAATATAAAAAATATGATAGTTGGATTAATAAAGACTGTTTTTTCTCAAATAAGCTTTTTTAAATTGGCCTTTATAGTACCTTTGAAAGTTTTAAAAGTTTCCTGTTAGACGATTCTCGTACAATAAGTTCCGGTGGTAAAACCACTTTTTTCTCGATACTCCGACTTTTCTTTTCCTTTACCTGTTCAAGGAAAACCTGTGCAGCGATCTTCCCCATCATTAGAGGGGTTTGATCCATCGAGGTAATTGGTAATTCCATGTACTTTGTAAAAGGTTCGTTACTGAATCCCACGACACAAACCTCTTCTGGAATATTAATTTTTCTGGACTTTAATTCCTGAATAGCGCCTAGGGCAGCATAGTCCCCGGCAGAAAAAATTGCATCGGGTTTTACTTTCAGCTCCCATAGTTCTTCTACAGCCTTCATTCCAGACTCGATTTTACTGCTCGTCTGAATGACATATCCTGGATTGAATTTGATCTTATTTGCCTTTAATGCTGCTTTATAACCTTCGAACCTATTCTTATATATTTCTAGATTGATGTCACCGGAAAGATGGGCAATTCTGGTACAACCTTCTTTTATCAAATGTTCAGTAGCCATATAGCCTGCTTTATAATCATCCAGTACAACAGAACTAACCCCTGATACGTCAATTTTACGGTCAAAAAATACGATGGGAGTTCCCTCTTCCTGAGCTTTCCTGATATGTTCTGTATCCTGGGTAGTTTTCGAAACCGACAAAAAGATTCCGTCGATCTGTGTATTAAGCAGAGCATTGAGTTGTTCAGCTTCATTTTTTATTTCTTCATGAGACTGGCAGATAATAATATGATAGCCCTGAGGAGTAAGTTCTTCTTCAATTCCACGAATTACTGAAGAGAAAAAACTACGATTAATATAGGGCACGATCACTCCAACATTGTTAGTTCTTCCTTTCTTAAGGGCTTGGGCCAGCCTGTTCTGCTTATAATTCATTTCGGCAGCCGTTTTGGCAACGAGCTTCCTAGTCTTTTCGCTTATTTTTGGGTTATTATTTAGCGCTCTTGAAACCGTAGCTGCACTAATTCCTAACTTCTTGGAAATATCATAAATCGTGGTCTTGTCTTTTTTCATGATTCTATCTTTAACTACATAAAAAATGATTCCTGAAGTGCAAAATTTTTACAAATTTAGAATCAGATGTCAAAATGCTTACTTTGGTTTCCATTAATAACAGAATTATGAACAAAAATTTTCGAGTGGTAAAATTGTAATAACTCGGGATAATTTATCACTAATTAGGTAAAATGCAGGTGACTAATCTCGAGTACAAATATAATTTTAAAAAATATCCGCCTGAAGAATGAAATAGAAATTTTCATTCATTTTGATGAACAATCATTGACTTTCTCTATAACTGCACTAAATTATCTTCTTTCATATTTCGAATATTTGCTTATTCAGAATTGATTATATCTAAATTCAAATTATTAAATTTCATTTTAGTTTTATGACTTAAATGTCATAAATCCGATTAAATGCAAATGTTTTAATACATGAGTAAAAAGATTTTCTATTAATTCTTCTAATCAAGGATTAATAAAAAGTTAAAAATAAATTTTGAAATTAAATATATTTAATCCTATATTTACAACAATATGAAAATTTACAATCGATTACAATAAAAAATCCGGCAATCGGAATTTTTTTTAAAAAAGTATTGTAATCGATTACAATTATAAATTTTGATATATTTTTAAACTAATTCAAGTGAAACTTAAATTTACTAGTATGATCTATTTTCGAAAGGGGGGATTAAAAGGTATTAAAGGTATACATTTATTTTTAATATTATTTTTCTCGATGCTTAGTTTGTCTGCACAGCAAAATAAAACAGTAACAGGTGTGGTTACAGATGCTAACAAGGTACCGCTTCCAGGAGTGACAGTTCTTGAAAAAGGAACGAGTAATGGTACGGCTACAGATTTCGACGGAAATTTTTCCATTACAGTAGATAATGATAATGCTGTTTTAGTATTTTCTTTTTTAGGCTTTTCTAACCAGGAAGTTCCGGTTGATGAAAGATCTACGATAAACGTAACGATGGAAGAAAGTGCTTCAGCTCTGGATGAAGTGGTTTTAGTAGGATATGGTACTCAAAGGAAGGGTGATCTTACCGGTGCTACAGTCGGTATTTCTTCTGAAGAGATAGGATCTATACCTGCAAACAGTTTTGAACAGTCTATTTCCGGACGCCTGTCAGGGGTTCAGGTTACACAATCAAATGGTGCGCCTGGAGGTGGATTATCTTTTAAGGTTAGAGGGTCTAATTCTATTACGGGAAATTCAGAACCTTTATATGTAATTGATGGTGTTCCGATTATAAGCGATAACAATAATTCATTGCCAGGGGGGATTAGTAGTAGAGGTGAAGGTGCCGTTTTCAATACCCAGAATGCGTTAGCAACCTTAAACCCTAATGATATTGAAGACATTCAGGTATTAAAGGATGCATCGGCTACAGCGATTTATGGTTCAAGAGGTGCCAATGGCGTTGTTCTGATTACGACCAAATCGGGAAAGGGTGGAAAACCAACGATCAATTTGGACATATATACTGGTATTCAAAATGCTGTAGGTGAGCTCGATGTTGTTTCAGATTCGGAATACGTGACCGCCCTGCGAGAAGGATTTGATAATGCCGGTGAACCATTTCCGTTATCAGATCAGGAATTAAATAATTTGTTGACTCGTCCGTCTCCAGACCCTCAGGATCTGGCATTTAGAGAGGGTGTTGATGCGCCAATTCGCAATGTACAATTATCATTATCTGGAGCAACAGACACTGATATGAATTATTACCTTTCTATTAACAACTTCAAACAGGTCGGGATAATTAAAAATAGTGGGTTTGAAAGAAATTCTTTACGACTAAATCTGGAAAAAGGATTTAATAGGATTCGTGTTGGATCAAATATCAGCTTAAGTAGAACTGATTCTGATATAATTTTCGGAGGTAACAGAACAAGTACTCTAAGTAACATTTATGGACAGTCACCTATTCAGCCCCAATTTGATGAAAACGGAGATTATTTACACCAGACAGTAATCTTTAATGGTAATGGAGTGAGTTTACAATCTTTACTTGATGGAGCATCTGATAATTTGATATCTGATAGGCTGTTAGGTAGCGTTTTTGCTGAATACGATATTTTAGAATCTCTGACTTTTAAATCTACTTTAGGTATTGATGTAGATAAACGTCAAAGAAAAACATATTACAGTAGAATAACCGGGCCGCGGTTTGGTGGAACAAGTAATCCTGGTTATGGCCAACAGGCACATGTAGAAAGTACACAATTAAACACCACCAATACATTAACCTATGAACCTGAACTTTCAGAGGATCATAGGCTGACGGTTACAGGTGTATTTGAAGCTCAAACGTTTGAGCGTAGTTCCCTTGGGGTTGTAAACAGAGGTTTTTCCAGTGATGTACTTGGAGCAGACGCTATTGGTTCCGGTCAGCAACCTGGAGGTCCAGAAGTTAGTAATAGTCGTTATAAATGGCAACTTGCGTCATTTGTAGGTAGAGCTTTCTATTCGTTCAGGAACAAATATTTAATAAATGCAACCGTACGTAGGGATGGTTCATCAAGATTTGGTAGAAATAATCAATGGGGTACTTTCCCGTCGTTAGGTCTTGGCTGGAAAATTAGTGAAGAAGCTTTTCTGAATGATGTAGAGGAATTAGATATATTGAAAATTAGAGGAAGTTATGGTGTAACAGGAAATCAGGAGATAGGAGTTTTAAGAACGGCTGAAAGATATGTGCCAACTAATGGAACCATTTTCGGAAATGTTGTAGCAAATACTGTAAATGCAGTAAGTTTTGCAAACCCTAACCTGAAGTGGGAGGAAAGTAAACAATCGAATATCGGTTTAGATCTCAGCATGTTCGAGTCGAGATTCAATTTTACTTTTGATTATTATAAAAGAACCACTTCAGATTTGCTATTAGAAGTAAATATTGCTCCAAGTTCTGGATTTGGTTCACCCGTATTTAATGCCGGTAAAATTGAAAATAAAGGTATTGAGTTTTCATTGGACGGAGTTATATTAGAAGGGCCTGATTTAAAGTGGAATTTAGGTGCTAATTTTACAAGAAACCGAAATGAAGTTCTTGAAATTTTATCAGACAGAACATTTGGAGAGGCCGTAGATGGGAATAACGTTTCTGGAAGTTTGATCGAGGAAGGTAGATCAATTGGGGTATTCTACGGGTACCAGACAGATGGAGTTTATTCAACTCAGGAAGAGGCTGATGCCGACGTTACAGATGGCAGTATCTTTGTCAAAGAAGCTGGAGAGTACCGTTATGTAGATGTAAACGGAGATAACCAAATTAATGCTAATGATAGAACTGTTATTGGAGATCCAAATCCAGACTTTACTTATGGTATTAATTCAAGTCTTAGCTATAAAGCTTTTACGCTGGATCTACTTTTTCAGGGTGTTCAGGGTAGCGATATTTTATGGACTAACGCTGTAGGATTATATTCCGGAGGAGCTCAGGGAGCTATTGCTCAGGAGCGTTTTGATAACCGATGGACTCCTGAAAATACCGATGCTGAATATCCAAAATTTAATCAGGATTCAGGTACGCCTGTTGGCCAGTATGATGATAGAATTATTTTTGATGGAAGTTTCTTTAGATTAAAGAATATTGTTTTAGGATATGAATTTTCAGAAAACTTTCTTCAAAAACTAAAAATTCAGCGAATGAGAATTTATACTTCTGCGACCAATTTATTTACTATATCTGATTATCCAGGATTCAATCCGGATGTTAACTCTATCGGTCAGAATACTGTAAATTTAGGTGTGGATTATAGTAGTTATCCTTTAGCGAGCTCCTTCCAAGTAGGACTTAATATTTCTTTTTAACAAAAAAAATAGAATTATGAATACGAAATATTTCAATTTAATAATTTGCATTTCAGCAGTGTTAATATCTATTGGATGCAGTGATTTTTTAGAAGAAGAAGCATTAGATACATATACTTCTGAGAATTTTCCTCAATCCGTTAGTGATGCAGAAGCATTAGTAAATCAGGCTTACAATCTTGCAGGCAGTAATTTTGGAAGCTATTACTATATGGATAATGCTTATGCGACTGAATTTGCCAATACTCGCTGGGCCGGTCCAGGAAATTATCGTTCTCAAATAGATGAATATCAGGTAGAGAATTCGAACACAAGTTTGAGCGTTACCTGGAGTAATGCCTATAATACTATAAGACAAGCTAACGTTGTGATAGCTGCCACTTCAAATATTGAGGAAAATGGTTCCAGCGATGACACTTTTAAAAGGATCAACGCCGAGGCGAAAGTTCTTAGAGCGTATACCTATTTTGATTTGATGATTTTATTTGGTGATATACCTTTAATTCTTGAACCACCACAAAGTCTGGAAGAAACTTCCACTTCATTGTCTCCAATTAGTGATATTTATTCTGCCGTTATACAGGACCTGACTGAGGCAGAACCTTTTTTACCGGATGAATATCCAGTTGCAGATCTTGGAAGGATGACCAGAGGCGCGGCTAGAGCTCTTTTAGGAAATGTATATTTACAAAGAGCAGCGGATCCTGCGCAGGTGGCGGAAGCGGGAGATCTTGAAAATTCAATAGAATGGTTAAGAAAAGTAGTGAATGCTGAAGATGGTGGGAAAGAATATAGTTTGGAGCCGGATTTCGAAAACCTTTTCGGTTTGGAAAGTGTTACCGCCATCAAGTATTCCAACGAGGTAATTATGCAGTTTTGGAGAGATCTAAACTCTTGCTGTAGAAATGCATTTTATTCCAATTCAAATCCTCAGGATACTCCTTACGGTTCTGCCTGGGGGCATATGGTTGGGGAAGTACCGTTTTACTTGTCTTTTGATTCTGATGATGAGAGGTTACAGGTGTCATTTTTTGATACTATAGATAGTCCTGGTAAAGGTGTGATCATGTTTGATCCGCAAAGGCCCTGGGCAGATAATTACGTACATGACGGTCCTGCCTTTCAGAAATGGATAGATATTAATCATGATAATACTGGATCCAGCAATAATGTGATTGTTATACGTTATGCTGAAGTACTGCTTAATTTATCTGAAGCATTGACAAGACAGGCCGGTGGACCTACTCCAGAAGCTATAAATTTACTTAATCAGGTTCGTAATCGTGCTAAATTAGATGATTTGAATCCGGAGCCATCTAATTTGGAAGAAATGAAAGTAGCTATATTTAATGAGTTAAGGTGGGAAACTTTCTTCGAAGCCAATGGATTGGCAGATGGACATAGATTCTTCGAAATTTTCAAAGAAAGAGTCGAGTCCAATTCCAGGTATCAACAACCACCGGTTCCGGCAGGGGTTGAAGAAGACTCGGGCAGGCTTAATGATGCGGCACCTACGAATCCTGTTACAGTAACACTCGATAATATTCGATTCCCTATTCCACTCAGTGAAGTTGATGCGAATCCGACGATTGAATAGGTTTATCAAAAAGGCAATAGTACAATTAGTCAGTAAGCTACTCCATGGTTTATCCATTTTTGAGTAGCTTATTGATTCATATTCCAGAATATTGATATAGATCCTCATACTACAATGCGAACTTATACTTCTTCAATTTTTAAACAATTCATTTTATTTTTTTCAATCCTGTTATTTCCCACAATTCTGTTTGCTCAGGAACAAGAATATCGGCGTATATATTTATCTGGGGAAGATGCAAAGGAAACGGTAGATTGGGAATTCAAGGTCACCGATGGCCGTAGAGCGGGAGAATGGAATACAATCCCGGTCCCATCTAACTGGGAACTGGAAGGTTTTGGAACGTACAATTACGGCCGGGACTGGAATAAGGATATTAAAATGGGAGCGGAGCATGGCTTTTACAAACATCGCTTCGAAGTTCCCCAAGGCTGGAAGGGAAAAACGATCAATATTGTATTTGATGGTTCCATGACCGATACCCGGGTAAGCATTAACGGGAAGTCTGCCGGAGAAATGCATCAGGGCTCTTTTTATCGTTTTCAATATGAAATTAGCGATTTGCTGAAGTATGGTGAAGAGAATCTTCTGGAAGTGGAGGTGTCCAAGATTTCTGAGAATGAATCTGTGAATTTAGCGGAGCGGCATGCCGATTTCTGGACCTTTGGCGGGATCTTTCGCCCGGTATTTCTAGAAGTTCTGCCGGCAACACATTTTTCAAATGTATCCATTGCTGCAGGTTATCAGGGAGATTTTCAAGCTTCGATCAAATTAAGTGATTCTGTTGAAGATGGAATGATAAGAATAGCGATTAGTTCTTCGGAAGGAAAGCAGGTGGGAGCGTTACTGGAGCAATCTTTTTCCGCCGGCAACAAGGAAGTACTGGTATCAGAGAAATTAGAAGGGATCACCTCCTGGAATCCTGAATCTCCTGCGCTCTATACAGCCACCATTCAGCTCCTTCAGGATGGAACTATAGTATACGAAAAAGACGAGCAATTTGGCTTTAGGACGGTGGAATTAAGAGAAAAAGATGGTTTATATGTAAATGATACCAAGGTGGTTTTAAAGGGCGTGAACAGGCATTCCTTCTGGCCCGAAACAGGCCGGGCACTGAGCGATCAAAATCATTTGCAGGACGTTCGGCTCATGAAAGAGATGAATATGAATGCTGTTCGAATGTCGCATTATCCGCCGGACGAACGGTTTCTGGAAATCTGCGATTCGTTGGGCTTATTTGTAATTGACGAACTCACAGGCTGGCAGGATGCCTACGATTCTATAGTGGGGCCAAAATTAATTAAAGAATTGATCCTGAAAGATGAGAACCATCCCAGTATCATTATGTGGGCTCATGGTAATGAAGGTGGCTGGGATTTGAGCAGCGAGAAATGGTTTCATCATTACGATCTTCAAAACAGGCCGGTTATTTATCCTTGGGCCTTACGCAACGGTATCGATACGCGGCATTATCCTGATTATAATTATGGCATCAACCGCCTTGCAAAGGGAGATGATGTATTTATGCCTACAGAATTTTTGCACGGTATGTTTGATGAAGGTTTAGGATCCGGACTTGATGATTACTGGCAAAGCTATATGGAGAACCCTGCATTTGCCGGAGGGTTTCTCTGGGTCTTATCAGATGAAGCCGTGGTAAGAACCGATCAGGATGGAAGGTTAGATAGTAATGGTCAAAACGCCCCGGATGGGATCGTAGGCCCACACCGGGAAAAAGAAGCGAGTTTCTATACCATAAAAGAGATATGGTCACCAGTGCAAATTCAACCTGTTATTATTCGACCTGGTTTTAATGGGAAACTAATTGTTAAGAACGAGTATCTGTTCACTAACTTAAATCAATGCAGTTTCTCATATACTATAAGTTCAGTAAATGGTTTTTCAGAATTAAAGACAATAAACTCCGGGGAGATAAAAGCTCCTGATGTGGAGCCAAATCTAACTGGAATTCTTCAGTTTGAAGTACCGGATGATTTTAGCGATGCTGATATTTTTTCTCTTACGGCCACCAATCCGGAAGGAATGGAAATATATACCTGGAGCTGGCCAGTCAAGAAACATAAGGAAATCACAGATGATCTGATATCAGCATTACAGGCTGAAAGTCCAGCAAATGCTGAAATCAATCTTACGGAAAACGGTGATCAAGTTAGAGTGAAAGCCGGCGATTTAACTTTTGAGTTCCGTAAAAATAATGGGTTTTTACAACAGGTTACCAATGCCGGGGAAATAATTCCCCTTAGCGGAGGGCCTCTTTTAGTTGGTTTGGAACAAAAAAAAGGAGCTGTAGACTGGGAGAAAGATGAAGAAGGAAATTTTGTGCTGGAAATTCATAATGAAACCTACCCGGAGAAGATTCAGTGGAAAGTGCTGAAATCCGGACTACTCCGGCTGGAAGTTAGCCCGCTGCATTTGAAAAAGGACAGTATAGATTATTTAGGAATCTCTTTCAATTATCCGGAAAAAAAAGTGAAGGGAGTTACCTGGATGGGACAGGGTCCTTACCGGGTCTGGAAAAATAGAAAAAAAGGAGCCGAGCTGGGGGTATGGCAAAAAGATTATAATAATACGATTACAGGCGAGAGCTTTGAAGAATTGGTCTATCCGGAGTTTAAAGGTTACCATGGTGAATTTTACTGGGCAGAACTTGAAACTACCGGGAAACCTTTCAGAATACTTACTGAAACACCAGGGCTTTATTTAAGGCTCTTTACCCCCTTAAAGCCAGAGAATGATTTTGACGATATAGCACCGCCGTTTCCTGAAGGAGATCTGTCTTTTCTCTATGAAATTCCACCAATAGGAACCAGATTCAGAAAGGCTGAAAAACTAGGTCCTTCTTCTCAGAAAGGCCAGACGAATTTTCACGAGGGAGATCAAAATCCTCCATTGATAGTATGGTTCGATTTTGCAAATGGAAAGAAGTAGGGAAATAGTCTGTTATACTGAATTGAAAATATAAAAGAAAATAAAGTAGCCTAAATGTATATTTTGAAAATAGTTTTTCTACATAAAACTTATGAAAATTTCATTAAGAAATGTTTTTTTCTCCTGTTGCTCATAATCCCCTGGGTGCTATCAGCTCAGGAACAAGAATATCGGCGTATATATTTATCTGGGGAAGATGCAAAGGAAACGGTAGATTGGGAATTCAAGGTCACCGATGGCCGTAGAGCGGGAGAATGGAATACAATCCCGGTCCCATCTAACTGGGAACTGGAAGGTTTTGGAACGTACAATTACGGCCGGGACTGGAATAAGGATATTAAAATGGGAGCGGAGCATGGCTTTTACAAACATCGCTTCGAAGTTCCCCAAGGCTGGAAGGGAAAAACGATCAATATTGTATTTGATGGTTCCATGACCGATACCCGGGTAAGCATTAACGGGAAGTCTGCCGGAGAAATGCATCAGGGCTCTTTTTATCGTTTTCAATATGAAATTAGCGATTTGCTGAAGTATGGTGAAGAGAATCTTCTGGAAGTGGAGGTGTCCAAGATTTCTGAGAATGAATCTGTGAATTTAGCGGAGCGGCATGCCGATTTCTGGACCTTTGGCGGGATCTTTCGCCCGGTATTTCTAGAAGTTCTGCCGGCAACACATTTTTCAAATGTATCCATTGCTGCAGGTTATCAGGGAGATTTTCAAGCTTCGATCAAATTAAGTGATTCTGTTGAAGATGGAATGATAAGAATAGCGATTAGTTCTTCGGAAGGAAAGCAGGTGGGAGCGTTACTGGAGCAATCTTTTTCCGCCGGCAACAAGGAAGTACTGGTATCAGAGAAATTAGAAGGGATCACCTCCTGGAATCCTGAATCTCCTGCGCTCTATACAGCCACCATTCAGCTCCTTCAGGATGGAACTATAGTATACGAAAAAGACGAGCAATTTGGCTTTAGGACGGTGGAATTAAGAGAAAAAGATGGTTTATATGTAAATGATACCAAGGTGGTTTTAAAGGGCGTGAACAGGCATTCCTTCTGGCCCGAAACAGGCCGGGCACTGAGCGATCAAAATCATTTGCAGGACGTTCGGCTCATGAAAGAGATGAATATGAATGCTGTTCGAATGTCGCATTATCCGCCGGACGAACGGTTTCTGGAAATCTGCGATTCGTTGGGCTTATTTGTAATTGACGAACTCACAGGCTGGCAGGATGCCTACGATTCTATAGTGGGGCCAAAATTAATTAAAGAATTGATCCTGAAAGATGAGAACCATCCCAGTATCATTATGTGGGCTCATGGTAATGAAGGTGGCTGGGATTTGAGCAGCGAGAAATGGTTTCATCATTACGATCTTCAAAACAGGCCGGTTATTTATCCTTGGGCCTTACGCAACGGTATCGATACGCGGCATTATCCTGATTATAATTATGGCATCAACCGCCTTGCAAAGGGAGATGATGTATTTATGCCTACAGAATTTTTGCACGGCCTCTTCGACGGAGGGCATGGTTCTGGACTTGATGATTACTGGCAAAGCTATATGGAAAACCCTGCATTTGCCGGAGGGTTTCTCTGGGTATTATCAGATGAAGCCGTGGTAAGAACCGATCAGGATGGAAGGTTAGATAGTAATGGCCAAAACGCCCCGGATGGGATTGTAGGCCCTCACCGGGAGAAAGAAGCAAGTTTCTTTACCATTAAAGAAATCTGGTCACCGGTGCAAATTCAACCAATAGTAATACGGGCAGATTTTAAAGGAAAATTGATTGTAAAAAATAATTATTTATATACCAATCTCAGTAAATGTACTTTTTCATGGAAAACTAGCTCGGCAAATACTTTCTCAGAATTACAGCAATTGAATTCTGGTAAGATAAAATCTCCGGATGTAGAACCAGGGTTGACTGGGATTCTTCAGTTTGAAGTACCAGATGATTTTAGCGATGCTGATATTTTTTCTCTTACGGCCACCAATCCGAAAGGAATGGAAATATATACCTGGAGCTGGCCAGTCAAGAAACATAATGAAATCACAGATGATCTGATATCAGCATTACAGGCTGAAAGTCCAGCAAATGCTGAAATCAATCTTACGGAAAACGGTGATCAAGTTAGAGTGAAAGCCGGCGATTTAACTTTTGAGTTCCGTAAAAATAATGGGTTTTTACAACAGGTTACCAATGCCGGGGAAATAATTCCCCTTAGCGGAGGGCCTCTTTTAGTTGGTTTGGAACAAAAAAAAGGAGCTGTAGACTGGGAGAAAGATGAAGAAGGAAATTTTGTGCTGGAAATTCATAATGAAACCTACCCGGAGAAGATTCAGTGGAAAGTGCTGAAATCCGGACTACTCCGGCTGGAAGTTAGCCCGCTGCATTTGAAAAAGGACAGTATAGATTATTTAGGAATCTCTTTCAATTATCCGGAAAAAAAAGTGAAGGGAGTTACCTGGATGGGACAGGGTCCTTACCGGGTCTGGAAAAATAGAAAAAAAGGAGCCGAGCTGGGGGTATGGCAAAAAGATTATAATAATATGATTACAGGCGAGAGCTTTGAAGAATTGGTCTATCCGGAGTTTAAAGGTTACCATGGTGAATTTTACTGGGCAGAACTTGAAACTACCGGGAAACCTTTCAGAATACTTACTGAAACACCAGGGCTTTATTTGAGATTATTTACGCCATTAGCACCGCAAGAAGGAACAGGGAGGATGAGTCCGCCGTTTCCAGAGGGAGATATCTCATTTTTATATGAAATTCCAGCAATTGGCACAAAATTCAGAAAACCGGAAGCGCTTGGGCCTTCTTCTCAAAAAGGACAGACGAATTTTCATGAGGGTGATGAAAACCCACCTTTGATTCTCTGGTTCGATTTTAATTAATAAAACTGTTGATTCTATAGAAGAATAAAACATTGAAAATATGGGTATGATAAGGGTGTATTTGATAAATTTTTTACCGCTATTCTTGTTGGTTATTCCCCTTAGTGTCTATACTCAAAAGTCAAGAAAAGAAAACAAAGACTTAACGGAATATGTAAATCCTTTTACGGGTACCGCAGGTTCCGGTCATATTTTTCCTGGAGCTACCTATCCTATGGGATTAGTTCAATTGGGTCCTAATACCGGAAATTATACCTGGGATTATCATTCCGGATATCAGTACCGCGATAGTACACTTCGAGGGTTTGCCCATACCCATACCAGTGGCGGAGGAGTTCCTATACTGGGGGACGTTCTGATATTACCGTTCAAAAATGAAAAAGCATTAATAGAAGAGAAGGTTTCATTTTCAAAAACATCTGAAAAAGCTTCCCCGGGTTATTATACCGTTACTTTAAATGAGGATAATATTAAGGTAGAATTAACAGCGACAGCCAGAACAGGCATTCATCGATATACCTTTCTTCAGGATGGAGACTATCGTATTTTGATAAATATCGATGAGGTACTCTACACAAAAGCATGGCAAAGGGAACCGGTTCTAGAAGCTGAATTTACCTACATTGATAGTAATAGCGTCCATGGATATCTTAGAAACAATGTAAAAAGGATAGATCGTAAAGTCTATTTTGCAATCGAGCTTTCTAGTCCATTCCAGTCTAAAAGGATTGTGGATAAACAAAACAGGGAACTCGTTCTGGATTATTTAGGGTTAAAAGAAAATGAAAAGATTGAACTTAGGGTTGGAATTTCTTCTGTAAGTATTGATGGAGCTGTTCAGAATCTAAAATCTGAAGTAAGTAATACCTCCTTTGATAAAGCTAGGGAAGAAACCAAACAGCAATGGAATACTATCCTTTCAAAAATTAAAATTGAAGGCTTAGAAGAACAAAAGGAACTTTTATATACCAATCTATATCATCATTTTATTCATCCAAATAATATTGCAGATGTGGACGGAAAATATAGGGGAGCGAATGATAAAATTTACAAAACGGAATCGGGTGAATTCTACTCTACCTTTGCTTTTTGGGATATCTACCGTGCCTCATTTCCTCTGTATACAATATTAGTTCCTGAAAAAATAGATGCTTTCGTAAGCTCTATTATTCGACATTACGACGAAAAAGGCTACTTGCCGGTATGGGCATTATGGGGGCGGGACACCCATACTATGATTGGTAACCACGCAGTCGCTGTAATTGTGGATGCTTATCTGAAAGGACTTTATACTAATGGTGATAAGGCTTTTGAGGCTATTAAGACTACTTTGACCGAATACCACTGGCCTAAATACAAATGGGCTCTTTATGATGCTTACGAATATATTCCTTCAGAAGAGGTATTGTCTGAATCGGTATCAAGAACTCTGGAGGCTACTTTTGACGATTGGGCAGCCGCCCAGCTAGCTCGGGAATTAGGAAAAAGGGAAGATTATAAGTTCTTCCTGCATCGCTCTAATTTTTATAAAAACTTGTTTGATCCTGAATACAAACTGATGCGGGGTAAAACTGCCGATGGGAAATGGGTAGAGCCATTTTTTCCTCTACAGATCGAACATGCGGGTACTTCTAACGGAGATTTTACTGAAGCTAACGCATGGCAATATACTTGGCATGTACAACATGATATTCCTGGACTTATTAATTTAATGGGAGGAAAAGAACAATTTGAAACCCGCATTGATAGTTTACTCGCCTTGGAACCAACAATTTTCGGCAAAGGAACCACGCACGATGTTAGCGGACTTATAGGACAGTATGCACATGGTAATGAGCCAAGCCAGCATATACCCTATCTGTATAATTATGCCGATAAACCTTATAAAACTCAGGCGTTGGTAGATAAGATACTCAATACAATGTATGATTCTACCCCTGAAGGTTATATTGGGAACAATGATTTTGGACAACTAAGCGCGTGGTTTATTTTTAGCTCATTGGGTTTTTATCCGGTAAATCCGGTTTCTGGTTTATTTGACATCGGCAGGCCATCATATAAGAAAGCAACTATTCAAGTAGGGGAAAAGCCTTTTATTATTAAAACTGAAAATTTTGGAAAGGATAATATCTATGTTGAATCGGTAGAACTAGATGGACACCCCATTTCAAATTTCATGATAGCATATGATGATATTATGAAAGGAGGCACACTTCTTTTTAAGATGACTAATAAACCTCAATAAAAATTACAAGACACCGAATTGGCTTATCAATGCAAATCTAATTTTTAAAATGAATCAATTAATTAAAAATAAAATTTTGTATCAATCAGGTATATTTTACAGCTACAAGACAACTATTTTATGTGCCTTAATTTTTTTAAGCTTGAGTGCTCGGGATATGCATTCCGCCATGCTGAATTCAGGGAATGAGGGTTGGAAACCGGTAAATGATAGTATAAATTTTACCAAATACGTTAATCCATTTATAGGGACCAGCGGACCGGGTCATACGTATGTAGGAGCTACCTCTCCAATGGGTCTGGTTCAACTGGGTCCTAATACAGGAAATTTCACCTGGGATTATCATTCCGGATATCAATATGAAGATACTTCCATAAGAGGTTTTGCGCATACACATACCAGCGGAGGAGCCAATCCTCTGCTTGGTGATTTATTAATACTTCCTTATAAAAATGAGGAGGCACTTACCAGAGAGAATGTTCCATTTTCCAAAGAATCTGAAAAAGCCTCTCCGGGATATTATTCTATCACTCTGGATAAGGATGACATTAAAGTAGAACTAAGTACTACTGCAAGAATCGGGTTTCATAAATATACATTTCTAGAGAATGCCGATTATCATGTTTTGATTAACCTTAATGAAGTGCTTTATAATCGCAGCAGGCAAAGAGAACCGGTAGTAGAAGCCGGATTTACTCATATGGATAGTGTAAGCATTCAGGGCTATTTAAGAAATAACCATGAAAATCTTGATCGGCTAGTTTATTTCGCTATAGAATTTTCGAAACCGTTTCAGAATAAGCGATTTGTAGATAAAATGGGTAGGGAGCTCGTTTTGGACTATCAGCATTTAAAGAAAGGGGAAACCCTGGAGTTAAGAGTGGGAATTTCTTCTATTAGCGTAGAAGGTGCTATAAGGAATTTAAACGCTGAAATTAAAAATAAATCTTTTGAAACGGTTAAAATTGAAGCTGAGAAGGAGTGGAATAAAATTTTGTCAAAAATCAAAATTCAGGCTACCGAAAAAGGAAAAGAACTTTTTTATACGAATTTATACCACCAATTTATTCATCCTAATAATATTGCTGATGTGGACGGGAGATATCGGGGTGCTGATGACAAAATTCACACCATGGAATCGGGTGAAATGTATTCAACCTTTGCTTTCTGGGATATTTACCGCGCCTCTTTTCCTCTTTACACCATTCTGATCCCTGAAAAGATTGAATCATTCATAGACAGTATT
>CAWGSM010000013.1:0-50303 GCA_963825045.1 uncultured Flavobacteriaceae bacterium
GGCTTCCATCGCCTTAGCTAGCAACGTATTTTTAACTACCGATAACTTTACGTTTGCTTTAAAACAAGCTCTACGTAAGTTAGAAGTACTTCCTGCGTCAAGGCCGGAAATGTCAGCCAAATAGATAGTTTGTGAATCGGCTAACTGGGCAGTTAAATCTTCTATAACTTGTGATTTTTCTTCTCTTGTCATAATCTTAAATTATTGCTCAGTAAACCTTTTAGTATCTATTGCTACACTCGGGCTCATGGTACTTGACATGTAAATACTCTTAATGTAAAGTCCTTTTGCTGCCTGAGGCTTCAATTTTACCAGCGTAGTTAATAATTCTCTTGCGTTACCTGCAATTTTTTCTGCTTCAAAAGAAGCTTTTCCAACCGCAGCGTGTACAATACCGTGCTTATCTACCTTAAAATCGATCTTACCGGCTTTCACATCTGAAACCGCTTTAGCGATATCCATAGTTACTGTACCTGTTTTAGGGTTAGGCATTAAACCTCTTGGTCCTAGAATACGTCCCAGTGGTCCAAGTTTCCCCATAACGCTAGGCATCGTGATAATTACATCAACATCTGTCCAGCCTCCTTTGATCTTATCAAGGTATTCATCTAGTCCAACGAAATCTGCACCAGCTTCTTTAGCTTCTTCTTCCTTATCTGGAGTTACAAGAGCTAAAACTTTCACATCTTTACCAGTACCGTGAGGAAGTGTTACCACTCCACGCACCATCTGGTTTGCTTTACGCGGATCTACGTTCAAACGAACCGCTAGATCTACAGAAGCGTCAAAGTTTGCGTTGGAAACTTCTTTTATCAAAGCTGAAGCCTCAGCAACCGTATAGGTCTTGCCGTTCTCGATCTTAGACTGAGCTTCTTTTTGCTTTTTTGTTAATTTTGCCATTTCTCTAAATTTCTTTTTGGATTAAAACGGTGCATCACCTTTTACAGTTATTCCCATCGAACGTGCTGTTCCGGCAACCATTTTCATTGCAGACTCCACAGTAAATGCATTAAGATCCTGCATCTTGTCTTCTGCAATCGCTTTAACCTGATCCCAAGAAACACTAGCTACTTTTTTTCTGTTCGGTTCACCAGAACCTTTTTTAGTCTTAGCCGCTTCCATCAATTGTACTGCTGCAGGTGGAGTCTTGATTACAAAATCAAAAGACTTATCTGAATATACAGTAATTGCAACTGGAAGCACCTTTCCTTGCTTATCCTGAGTTCTACCATTGAATTGCTTACAGAATTCCATGATATTAACTCCGGCAGCACCTAAAGCAGGTCCAACTGGTGGTGATGGGTTAGCAGCACCTCCGCGAACTTGTAGTTTTACAACTTTACTTACTTCTTTTGCCATTTTTCAAATTTTTAAATGATAGTTTGTTGAGTGGAAGCTGAAAAAACTATCAAAAAATATATGTAACAGTTATTTTTATACTTTTTCTACCTGCATATAGCTTAATTCCAACGGTGTTTTTCTTCCGAAAATCTTAACCATTACTTCAAGCTTACGCTTCTCTTCATTAATCTTCTCTACGGTCCCATTAAATCCATTGAACGGTCCGTCAATTACTTTAATGGTTTCTCCTATTGTAAATGGAATTGCAACATTATCAGCTTGTACCGAAAGTTCATCAACTTTCCCAAGCATTCTATTCACTTCAGATTTTCTAAGCGGCACAGGATCTCCTCCTTTTGTTTCTCCTAAAAATCCTATCACTCCATTGATGCCTTTAATAATATGAGGAATTTCTCCTCCAATATTAGCCTGGATCATCACATAACCAGGAAAATAAACTCTTTCTTTGTTTACTTTCTTTCCGTTACGAATTTGGATCACTTTTTCTGTAGGAACCAAAACCTGGTCTATTGCATCCTGAAGACCAAGGTATTCGATCTCTTTTTCAATATAATCCTTTACCTTATTCTCCTGTCCGCTAACGGCACGAACCACATACCATTTTTTTTCCTTTGCTTCTGCCATCGCTACTTTAATTATGATTTAACCCATTCGAAGTATCTCTCTATCACTGAACTAAACAATGAATCAACACCCCAAATAGCTAATGAAAAAATAATCGAGAATACAGCAACAAGCACAGTGAGCCTTTGAGCTTCACTCCAGCTTGTCCAGGTAACGTGGTTTCTTAACTCGTTATAAGATTCTGATATGTAATTAACAATTCCTGCCATTTTTCAAAAAAATATTTGCACGGGTTGAGAGGCTCCCTTCGACTCCGTTAACACTTCGCTCAGGACAGGCTTCTCGCCTCATGCTATTCAGTTTTTCAATCTTTGCACGGGTTGAGAGGCTCCCTTCGACTCCGTTAACACTTCGCTCAGGACAGGCTTCACGCCTCATGCTATTCAGTTTTTCAATCTTTGCACGGGTTGAGAGGCTCGAACTCCCGACACCTGGTTTTGGAGACCAGTGCTCTACCAACTGAGCTAAACCCGTAAATATAAGTGAAGGTATCCCGCTTTTCACGGGATACCTTTTTATATTAAAACAATTCTTAGTCTAGAATCTCAGTTACCTGTCCAGCACCTACAGTTCTACCTCCTTCACGAATAGCGAAACGTAGTCCAACATTCATTGCGATTGGCTGGATAAGTTCAACAGTAATAGTAAGGTTATCACCTGGCATTACCATTTCAACTCCATCAGGAAGGTTGATTGTTCCTGTTACGTCAGTTGTACGAACGTAGAACTGAGGACGGTAGTTGTTATGGAATGGAGTATGACGTCCACCTTCTTCTTTTTTCAGGATATAAACCTCTGCTTTGAATTTAGCGTGAGGAGTTACAGATCCAGGCTTAGTGATTACCATACCTCTAGAGATCTGATTCTTTTCAATACCTCTAAGAAGGATACCAACGTTATCACCAGCTTCACCTCTATCAAGGATCTTACGGAACATCTCAACTCCAGTAATAGTTGAAGTAAGTTTTCCAGCACCCATACCAATGATCTCTACCGGATCTCCAGTGTTAGCAACACCAGTTTCGATACGTCCAGTTGCAACAGTACCACGACCAGTAATAGAGAATACATCTTCGATAGGCATCAAGAAAGGCTTATCTACATCACGCTCAGGAAGTTCAATCCAGCTATCTACTGCTTCCATAAGTTCTAGAACAGTCTTAGACCATTTCTCATCTCCTTCCAAAGCTCCAAGTGCAGAACCTGAAATTACAGGACCATTATCACCATCATACTCATAGAAAGAAAGAAGATCTCTAACTTCCATTTCAACTAGCTCAAGAAGCTCTTCATCATCAACAAGGTCAACCTTGTTCAAGAATACAACGATTCTTGGAATACCAACCTGGCGTCCAAGAAGGATGTGCTCACGAGTTTGCGGCATAGGACCATCAGTAGCAGCCACAACAAGGATAGCACCGTCCATCTGAGCAGCACCAGTTACCATGTTCTTAACATAATCGGCGTGACCAGGACAATCCACGTGAGCGTAATGACGGTTTGCAGTTGAATACTCAACGTGAGAAGAGTTAATTGTAATACCTCTTTCTTTTTCTTCCGGTGCATTGTCTATTTGATCAAATGCACTAGCTTCTGAATATCCTGCGTCAGCCATTACCTTAGTAATAGCAGCAGTTAATGTAGTTTTTCCGTGATCTACGTGTCCAATCGTACCAATATTTAGGTGCGGTTTGGAGCGATCGTAAGTTGCCTTTGCCATAATTAATACTTATTTAATCTTAGTTATATATTAGTGTTCAATTTTATACAAAACTAGAGCCAACGACGGGAATTGAACCCGTGACCTCTTCCTTACCAAGGAAACGCTCTACCCCTGAGCTACGTCGGCCAGAAAATTGACTGCATTTAAACAGCGATATCCATAAACCAAATTGGTCTATGGAAAAGATCAGGATCGAGGTAACCGTGCCGATATAACCCTTTAATAAGGGTAACCTAACAAATTAAGTGAAATTATAAAAGGCAGGAAAACCTTTAAATTTCACATATTAGCGACCGGGAGAAATCCTGATTCAATTATTTTCTTTAGAGCGGGAAATCACGCCTTTCGGCGTGACAACATTCCGCTTTGAGCGGGAGACCGGGTTCGAACCGGCGACATTCAGCTTGGAAGGCTGACGCTCTACCAACTGAGCTACTCCCGCATTCATCTATTTAAAAGGATTATCAAACAAATTTGATGACCCAGTAAGGGTAACCCCTTACAAATATTTTTATTTCGCCCACTTAAGAAAATAAATTTTCTACGCGGTCTCTAAAAAACATTTGTGGGGAGAGCAGGATTCGAACCTGCGAAGTCGAAAGACAACAGATTTACAGTCTGTCCTCGTTGGCCGCTTGAGTATCTCCCCAATTTATTTACCATTATTTCATAGAACCATAGCTTTTTTAAGAGCTAAGCTTCAGGATGTTTTTAAAACGGCTGCAAATTAAAGCAAATTTGAAGCAGCATCCAAAGCATTTTTTTAAAATTCAGAAGTTTAATTTTTAAGTTTTTAAAATCCAATGTTTTATAACTTAACTTTTTTCTGAATCTTCAGTAATTTCAATATTTCAAGAGCCATTGGAGGGACTTCCTTCGCTTCGACATGCTCAGCACAAGCTCTTCGCTCAGGATAAACTTCTCGTCCCTTCCAAACAACCAAAATTTCGGCTGCAAACCTAAGCGTTTTTTTCAATATTTCAAGAGCCGATGGAGGGACTCGAACCCACGACCTGCTGATTACAAATCAGCTGCTCTAGCCAGCTGAGCTACATCGGCCTTTAAAGCTACTTTTTCAACATAAAAAAGTCCGCTATTTCTAACGGACTGCAAATGTATATAAATTATTCCTTTATCAAAAAATAATTATGAAAAAAATCAGCTATACATGGGCGCTCATTTTTTCCTTTCTTTTTATAAGTTGTCGCTGAAGTGAATTTACACATTCATCTACACATTCTTCAAATTTCTTACAGGTTTTTTTCACCATGATATCACCTCCGGGCACACTCAGTAAAATCTCCGTAATTTTATTATCCTTTCCACTTGTATTCTGAACTTTCAGATAGACATCTGCATAAATAATTTTATCAAAATAATTTTCTAGTTTATCGAGTTTTCTTTGAGTAAAGTCGACCAGTTTTTGATCGGCGTTGAAGTTTACTGATTGCAGATTCACTTTCATATCCAGTAGAATTTAATTAAACAATAGATCGAGTTAGTCCTTACTGTTCCTAGGGTGGGCCTTTTGATGAATTTTGCTCAACTCTGCAATGCTATTGTGAGTGTAGACCTGAGTCGCCGCAAGACTTGAATGACCCAGTAATTCCTTTACCGCATTGAGGTTTGCACCCTGGTTCAATAAATGTGTGGCAAAAGAATGCCGCAGAATATGCGGACTCTTTTTTAATTTGCCGGACACCACACTAAAATAATTATTTATAATTCTATAAACAAAACTTTCAGTCAATTTATCTCCACGGGAGTTAATAAAAACATATTCAGAATATGCAGCCTCCGGAAAATCCTTTCTTAGTTTAAGGTAACGTGATGCAGATTCTTTCACCGAGTCAAGCAGAGGCACATACCTTTCTTTATTTCTTTTTCCCAGCACCTTTAGCACTCCGCCTTCTACATCAAGGTCTTTTAAAGTGATCTCTATAAGCTCAATTCTTCTAATTCCCGTTGAATAAAAGAGCTCTACAATAAATTTATCGCGGCATCCTTCAAATGTGGAATCATCAATGTTTTCCAAAACCTGGTTTATTTCATTTTGAGAAAATGGGATCTGGACCTTTTTGGGAACTTTTAAGGCTTTATGCTTATTTAAAGGTGAAAACTCGATTTGAGCTGTTTTTAGAAGAAAACGATAATAGGCTTTTAATGAAGATATCTTCCTATTAATACTCCTGTTAGAAACATTTTTTTCTGAAAGAGCTACAATCCAACTCCTGATCTGGGAATAATTAATATCCTCCAGGGTCTCCTGCTCAAATTCTGAATTTATGAAATCCTGGAATTCCCCCAGATCTCCTTTATAGGCAGCAATGGTGTGTGCTGAATATTTCTTTTCCAGCTGCAGGTAGTCAAGAAAGGCAGAAAAGGGCATAAAAAAACTGTTGATAATCAAAGTTACTAAACTTTAAATTACCAACAGTCTTTAATATTATCGACTATTCTACAAATCGTCCAGGAATACTAGATATCTTCTGCGTCTCTCAGGTGCTGGATATATTCAGCTTTCTGAATTTGAGCTCTACGCTCTACAGAAGGTTTTGTAAAATGTTGACGATCTCTTAGCTGACGCATAGTTCCGGTCTTATCGAACTTACGCTTGAAACGCTTAAGAGCTCTATCTATATTTTCTCCGTCTTTAACTGGTATAATTAACATAGTGTCATCACCTCCCTTCTTTTGGAATCGGCTGCAAAGATAGCCCAATTATATAAATTAACAACATATATCTTACTATTTTAAATTCAGGCTAATTTACTCACAAAGAGGTGGTTCCTCATTTTTCTGTAAATTAGAAGAATATAAAAAAACAACTATGAAAAATCTTTTTACTATTACTGCTTTCTTTTTTTTGATCTGCTCTCCCCTGTTTGCATTTCAGAATTTGGATGATATTCAAATTGAAATTATTCCTGTTAACGGAAATGTGCACATGCTAAAAGGTGCGGGAGGAAATATTGGAGTTCTTACCGGGGACGATGGGGTTTTTATGATAGACGACCAGTTTGCTCCACTCTCTTCTAAAATTATAGATAAGATCAAAACATTAAGCGACCATCCTGTAAAATTTCTGGTAAATACTCATCACCATGGAGATCATACCGGAGGGAATGGAAATTTCAGCGATAAAGGTGCCCTGATCTTTGCTCATGAGAACGTACGCAAAAGACTGAAAAATGACACCATTGTAAACGGCCTGCCCGTTGTGACCTTTGATGAAAATATAAGCTTACATCTTAATGGAAATGACATCATGCTAGTACATGTACATAATGCCCATACCGATGGCGATGCACTCATCTATTTTCCACAAAGCAATGTACTGCATACTGGAGACACCTTCTTTAATGGAAGATTCCCATATATAGACCTGGAAAGTGGCGGTAGCGTAGATGGAGATATTGAGGCTGCCGAAACCGGTCTTTCTTTTATAAATGAAAACACCAAAATAATTCCAGGTCACGGAGATATTGCGAGCTATTCAGATTATGAAGCTTATTTGAATATGCTTAAGGTAATTCGAAAAAATATTCAACAGGCGATTGATGAGGAAAAAACCGAATCTGAAATTATGGCTAACGAAAGTCTTACCGGTGAATTCTATACAGATGAAGAGATGAAGGACTCATTTATAACAGGTCCAAACATCAGAAAGACATTTTATAACAGTCTAAAAAAATAACCCCGGGAATTCCCAGGGTTATTTCAACTTATTTTTTCAAAACCTAATACGGAATCTCCATTTTGGCGATAATGGAAATGATTTTCGCCAAAACTCTTACCTGGCCGCTGGCTTATATTCCTTCTGATCGATCACCATTTTGGTGATAATCGAAATGAATTTTCGTCAAAACTCCTACCTGGCCGCTGGCTTGTATTCGTTCTGATCGATCACCATTTTGGCGATAATGGAAATGATTTTCGCCAAAACTCTTACCTGGCCGCTGGCTTATATTCCTTCTGATCGATCACCATTTTGGCGATAATCGAAATGAATTTTCGCCAAAACTCTTACCTGGCCGCTGGCTTATATTCCTTCTGATCGATCACCATTTTGGCGATAATGGAAATGATTTTCGCCAAAACTCTTACCTGGCCGCTGGCTTATATTCCTTCTGATCGATCACCATTTTGGCGATAATTTCTTTCAAAATTTCAGAAGTTCCACCGCCAATGGGTCCCAATCTGCTATCTCTAAACATCCGGGCCATGGGATAGTCTTCCATATAACCATAACCTCCAAGCATTTGCAGACACTTGTAAATTACCTCATCGGCAATTTTAGTGGAAAGCAGTTTAGACATACTCGCCTCTTTTACTACATACTCTCCTCCATTCAGCCTATGGGCAATGGAATAATTGAATTCTTTAGCCATTTCAATTTCGCTGGCCATTTCAGCTACTGAATGTCTCAGTGCCTGAAATTTATCCAGAGTTCTACCAAATGCTTCACGTTCTTTCATATACCCCAAGGCGTAATCTAAAGCAAATTCAGATCTGGCATGTGCATTTATACCCATGATCAAACGTTCCATGGCAAAATGCTGCATTATATAATTAAAGCCTTTTCCTTCATCTCCCATAAGATATTCAGCAGGCACTTCTACATTATCGAAGGCTATTTCTGCTGTATCTGATGCTCTCCAGCCTAGCTTATTTAGTTTCGTTGCCGAAATTCCCTTAAACTCTTTATCCAAAAGGAAAATACTCATCCCTTTATTCCCTTTTCCAGGATCTGTTTTGGCCGCCACCACATAAAAATCAGCATACACACCATTAGTAATAAATGTTTTAGACCCGTTGATCACATATTTATCACCTTTCTTAACGGCCGTAGTTTTCATTCCGGCCACATCAGAACCACCAAAAGGCTCCGAAATACACAGGCATCCTATCTTTTCCCCTTCAATTGCAGGAGTGAGATATTTTTCTTTCATATCGTGATCTGCTTCCACTTTCAAGTGGGTCATGGCCAGGTAAGCATGAGCCCACATCGCCGCGGCAAAACCGCCCGAATTTATCTTTTGTAATTCCTCCAGAAAGATCACCGTGTAAAACAGGTCCAATCCCATTCCTCCATATTCCTCCGGCTGATTAAGGCCAAAATATCCCATCTCGCCGAATTTCTTCCATATAAACCTTTCTATCGTCCCGGTTTCTTCCCATTTTTCAATATGAGGCACGACTTCTTTCTGTAAAAAATCCTGAAAACTCTTTCTGAACAAATCATGTTCTTCCGTAAAATATCTACTGCTCATTCTAATTTTTCTATTTTTTCTTCTTCAAATAAATTTTTAGCAATTTAAGAATGATATTCTCTCAAAAATTACTCTAAGGTCAAATATAATTTAATTCTATCAATTTTATCCGAAGGAAAACCATCGATTCCTGATAATTCCTCAAAAGACCTTATTCCTTCGTGGAGCTTACGGTAAGAAATAATTTTTCGTGACAATTCATAATCAAAATAAGGAATTTCGGAAAGCTGACCAACGCCCATTTTATTCAAGTCCTGTCTGGTTTTCTCTGGTCTCGACTGAATTGTAAACATCCTGTTTATATTTTCAATAACTTCAGGGGAAAGACCGTAAACATCTTTAAGCTGGATCATATCAAGATATCCACCAATCTTATACCTGTATTTTATAATTCTTTCAGATAACACCTCTCCTACTCCCTTCACCTTTTGAAGATCTTCGGAACTGGCTGAATTTAAATCTGCAATTACCACAGCTGGTTTTTGAGTATAGGATTCTTTGGCAATAACATGCCTGGTATTCTGAGTCCATTCTGGAAAACGAAAATTCACTTTTACGACATCCAAAAGACTATCAGAAACTCCGGTAACCTTTTTAAAGTCTTCAGCAGAATTGATCCATTTCCCTTCGGCGCGATATTTTAACAGGCGGTCAATTTCCTCAATACTCATTCCCAATTGATAACCTTTATAATCGGTAATATAATTTGGGTTAAAAGGATAGATCGTATCTCTGGAGGTTTTAGATTGAGCCGCTTTTAGAGAGTCGAGTTTATTCCGGTAGAATTCCAACTCTTTTTTATCAATATCTGTTGAAACATTTGGATCTGAATAAAAGTCGAAAGAAAACAAGATCCCCTGCACAATAATAATCAGCAGCACTAAAACAAAAATCCCATTCTGCTGACTTCTTGAAAGTGCAAAATGGGATTTAAGAAATTTCATTTTTCAGTAAAGACTAAGAAGCTTTTTCCGGCTTATGAAATAGCTCACCGGCTTTTAATCTTCTAAGATATTCGTTAAGATCTTCCTTCACTTCCCCAGACATAATATACAATCCAATAATGTTAGGGAATGACATGGCGAGGATCATCATATCTGAGAAATCCAATACAGCTCCTAAACTTACAGAGGCACCCACGACCACAAATACAAGGAAAAGTGATTTATAAACGATCTCTGTTTTCTTACTTTTTCCAAATAGATAGGTCCAGGCTCTCATTCCGTAGTACGACCATGAGATCATGGTTGAAAAAGCAAAAAGGAATACGGCCACAGACAATACGTAAGGGAACCAGGAGATCACACTACCAAAAGCAGTAGAGGTAAGTTCAACTCCTCCCACACCTTCAACTTCGTGCATTCCGGTAAAGATCAATACAAGGGCTGTTAAAGTACAAACCACAACTGTATCAATAAACGGTTCCAGAAGCGATACAAAACCTTCGGAAGGTGGATTATTTGTTTTCGCTGCCGAGTGGGCAATCGCTGCAGAACCAACACCAGCCTCGTTAGAGAAAGCTGCTCTTTGGAATCCAACGATCAATACACCAATGACACCACCTTTTAAGGCACTGGGGCTAAATGCTCCATCCCAGATCGCAGAAAAAGCAGGTCCAATATTTTCGATATTTACACCAATTACGGTAAGTGCTCCAAGTACATAGATCACGGCCATGAAAGGCACGATCTTTTCTGTAACCTTCGCAATACTACTAATACCACCAATAATTACTATCCCAACAACGATCGCTACGACCACACCAAAGAGAAATCCGTTACCTTCTAATAAAGGAAACTGACCGGCAAGGATCACGAAAGACTGGTTTGCCTGGAACATATTTCCACCTCCAAAAGAGGCACCAATGGCAAGAATAGCAAAGAATACTGCGAGAAACTTACCAAAGCCTCTCATATTTCTTTTTTCCAGACCATATCTAAGATAGTTCATAGGTCCACCAAATACACGACCTTCACTATTTATAAATCTATATTTTACACCCAGGGTACATTCCACAAATTTGGAAGACATACCCAGAAGTCCGGCAACGATCATCCACATCGTAGCTCCTGCACCACCAAGAGATACAGCGACTGCCACCCCAGCAATATTTCCAAGCCCCACTGTTCCAGATACGGCAGTTGCAAGTGCCTGGAAATGAGTTACCTGACCCGGTGCATTTGGATCATCGTATTTTCCTTTTGCCAGCTCAAGAGAGTGTTTGAATCCTCTTATATTAATGAATCCCATTCTTAGGGTGAAGAATAGCGCTCCTAAAACCAGCCATACCACAATAAACGGAATATCCTTTGTTTGAGGATCGCCATTTGGGTGTAATAATGGGATAGGATTATCATACTTTATACTCGCAAAATATTGAGCTCCCTGCTCAATAACATGCTCTTTGTTTTCAGAATTATAGATAACTCCGCCTTCTTTTACAAGGTATTTTAAACTACCACTTGCATTGGCGTACACATCTATATCCTGACCATCTTTAGCAACTACAGCAATCAGGTCCCCTTCTTCTACATGGCTTCCTTCAGCTTTTTTCCATTCTTTAAGAACAAATTTAGAATCAATATTTGCTTCCCATTCTGGAGCAGGAACGCGTTTAAGATCTGCATACACCACAGGGTCGTATACCCCTATTGCAGAAAATGGATCCCAGAAAAGAACACTTCCCATTCCGGCGACGATAGGAGAAAAGGTTCCGTTAAAATGTTCGGTAATTGCTTCAGCAGGTACTGTGTATTCTTTGGTAACAGACTTTCCCGCTGCATCTTTTACAGTCACAGAGTAAGAAACTCCTTCTACAAGGCCTTCGGCTTTTGGAGAATCCAAAGGAGTTTCCTGACTGGACCATTTATAAGTATATGGTGGTGTTCCACCTTCTACCTGAAGATCAATAAAACCGTTATTAATTACTTTTGATGGATTACCAATTTTAGCTGTTACGTCTAGTTCTTGTGCAGACATTCCTAAAATTGCAAATGAAAAGAACATTGAAAGCAAATACTTTCTCATATAGATTTTCGTTTATTTATAAAGTAAATTTTCAGCCGGTGAATATGCTAAAAAATTAGGCTATTTCAAACTTTTGGGAGTTAAATTGTGAATTTATTGTTAAATAAAAATTAATTACACAAACAGGTCTATTCCGCATATTAGCAGTTAAACTGAATAATATTTTTTTAAACTTTCTATCTGTTCAGGTCTCCCTATCATAATTAGCTTTGATTCTTTTTCAAGCCTTAGTGATGGTTCTGGGTTCACAACATACGAACCGGAGGGAGATTTATAACCAATTATAGAGCAACCCGTTCTTTTTCTAATATCAGTTTCTGCAATGGTTTTTTCCCTTCCATCTGCACACACCTTTGCAAAGGGAATTTGCTCCACATTAATACTATCGTGTTTACCTGAAACGGAAAGATTATCCAGAAACTCAACAAGATCCGGCACTACAACTAATGAGGCCATGTGACTACCTCCTATTCTATCTGGCATTATTACGTTATCTGCGCCAGCAAGCTTAAGTTTTTTATAGCTGTTCTCTTCTGTAGCACGGCTTATAATTTTTAAATTCTTTTTTAGCTGTCTGGCTGAAAGTACAATAAATAGATTATCGGCATCCCTCGGTAATGCACATATTAAGGTAGAAGCTCTTTCTATTCCTGCCGCTAAAAGTACCTCATCTTCTGTGGCGTTACCAACGATAAAATTAAGATCCTCCTCCTCTATATTGTTAAAAACCTCTTCATTATCATCTATGATCACGAATTCCTTACGGTAATCTTTGAGTTTTTGCACCGCCTCCGTTCCATTCTTACCATAACCACACACAATAATATGATCTTTAAATGAGTCTATTCTCTTTTTCATTTTATTACGCTTTAGATTACCAATATTATTTTTATTTAAGATATGCTCTGTTATTGTAGAAAGACCAAAACCAACGATAAATAAACCAGAGATAATAAAAACTGAAGTAAATAACTTGCCATATGTGTCCATGGGCTGTACCTCTCCGTATCCAACAGTACTTATGGTAATAATAGTCATATATAAAGCATCCACCCACGAATGATTATATAAGAATCTAAATCCCACTACTCCTGTAATAAAAACCAGGACAATGAGGAATACTGCCAGTTTTATTCTTGAATTAATCAGTTTTCTCATAGGTCGAATACTGAGGTCCGCTTTGTATAAACAAGATCTTTAAGTTTAAGCCAAAACGCTAAAGTTAGATAAATAATGAAACCGGCCCCCATAGTGAAGAAAGAGGCATAGATAAAAAAGAGACGAACACTTTTTGCGCGCATTCCTAATTTATCTGCCATGCGGGAAGAAACATAAAAACCATGTTTTTCCAAATAATGCCGAATATTATAAACGAGTGTGGTCACAAGGCAAATTTAAATGTATTTAGCCGAATTTTGAAGTAATGATGACCCCAATTCACATTGAAGACATTTATTAAGGTCGCAATAATTGCTTTTGAGGTGTATTAAAGACTGTGTTTCCAAAGCATTCAACGCTACTTGAGGATTTAATTTATTGAAAAGTTCTGTTACTGAATTTCGTTCTGCGGGGAGTTGAGACATTATTTCATGTAAGAGTTCATTCGATTCCTCTCCTCTATATTTTGAATAAGCGTACCTCAGCGGAACAATACAGTTAATAATGATTAAATTCACAAAAGCTTTACTTAATTTCTTCTTTCTTTTAAGATGTTCCTTTCCAAAATTATAATGAGATTGCCAGTATTCCGAAACCTCAATTTCAAAAATTTTATAGATTTTATCCAGATGCGTATTCACGATTAATTTTTGAAATAGATTATTCTCCTGCGCATAGAGCCCTGCCAATTGTGCAAGACGAATCGTAGGAAAATTGTCCGGTCTTAATCTAAAGTATTTGGGGGATTGAATCGTCTCATTTTGTAGGGAAAACTTAGCTTTAAGGTATTCATATTCCTTATTCAGCGAGCTGGAGTATTTATCTACACCCGAGATTAATTTTGCCTGACCCAAGAGTAAAGCTTCAAGAGAAAATAATTTATCCCCGAGTTTTTGAATTACCTTAAAATCAAAACTTTCAGAAGTATTCATAAAAGCCTCCCCGTTAATATTCAGGCCAAAGCTTTTCGCAAGTAAAATGAACAGAGTTGCTTCCCAGTTATTACCTGTTCTATAAAGGATATCATTAACCAGCCCGGATTTGATCTCCAGGCGCTCAAAATATAAACGCTCCTGCCAATGCTTTAATTGAAAATCGGAAAAACTTTCAAAGTCCTTCTCGCAGTTGATCTTCAAATGTTTTTGTTCCAGCAAACGGGAATAATTTAGCATTATTTCCGAAGTAACCAGGCCTTTCAATTCCAGACATGGAATTAAAGAATTGTCCTTCCTGAAAATCTGTACATCATCTTCCCACACCACGTGCAGGATCACATTATCATAATTATGATCTGTTTCATGATGATGTAGATACCAGTCTGAAGCTTTTATATGGATCTCGACATTTCCGGCCCATAATTGATCGCCGATTTGTATTTTTGCATTGAAGAAATCTGGTCCAGAGGAATTATTCTGAATACCGGGATGCATTATATTTATAAGCTCTCTTTCTGAAGTTTTAAGGCTTGCAGAATTAAACTTTTTAAATTGCCAGATATGGTATAAAAATTCTTCCCTCATAACTCAAAAGTATCAAATTAAACTATTGATTATACGGGAGGTACAAAATTTATTTTGGAAGTTTTTCGGCCACCTGATTTACGATTTCCTGAACCCACAACCGGTACATTTCCCCACTTGGATGAAGGCCATCACCTGCAACCAGATCTGGATTAGTTTGTGCCTGCTGAGAAATGGGGGTGATATTGTAAAAATCTATATTAAATTCTTCGGCAAGCTTTTTAAAAACCTCATTAAAACGGACAATCTCTGCACTAATTTCTTCCTGATGCTCTTCTCCAAAGGGAGTATAGCCATAATCCGGAATGCTTACTGCAAAGACCCCTGCTTCCATGGTTTTTGAATGATTAATTGCCCGGCGAAATATATGTCTTAACTCCTCTTCATATTCGGTTATTGGTTTTCCCTGATATTGGTTATTGACCCCTATTAAAATCGAAACAATATCAAAATCCCTTTGTATACTGAGTTCATTTTCTATCCCTCTAATTAAATTCTCGGTAGTCCAGCCTGTTTTTGCAATGATTTTGGGAGCTGCCATATCATAACCTCTTTCGCGAAGAGCATCGGTTAACTGCACCGGCCATCTTTCTTCCTCCTGGACACTTTCGCCAATAGTATAAGAATCACCTAAAGCAAGATAGCTGTATTTAGGGCTATTAGGTTCTTGATTTTGGGAGGTATCAACTTTAGAGGTAGAACTGCAGGAAAAACAGATAAAGGCAATAATTAAAAAGTATATTTTTTTCATAGAATAGATTTATGCTTTGAAAATAGCACATTTTAGATAATTCCGAAATTATTGAGAAGGCTTTAGCCTTTTCTTAGCATAAAACAACCCCGCCTTTAGCGAGGGTTGTATGTTCTAAAATATGATCTATTCTATATAGCCCATTTTTTTCATCCATTCGTCGTTGTACATTTTACCAACATAACGACTACCATGATCATGAAAGAGAACCACCACCACATCATCTTTAGTGAATTTGTCTTTTAACTGGAGTAAACCCTTAGCTGCAGCTCCTGCACTGTTTCCCAAGAAAGAAACCCTCTTCTTTGGCCAGTTTTTGCGTATAAATGGCTGCATCTTTATCGGTCACTTTTGTAAAACCGTCAATCACACTAAAATCTACATTCTTAGGTAGAATATCTTCACCAATTCCTTCGGTTACATAAGGATATATCTCTTTTTCATCAAAAATCCCTGTTTCATGATATTTTTTAAAGACCGAACCATAGGTATCAATTCCCCAAACTTTGATATTGGGATTTTGCTCCTTTAGATATTTCCCAACTCCCGAAATGGTTCCTCCTGTGCCTACTCCAACAACAAAATGAGTTACTTTCCCATCAGTTTGTTTCCAGATCTCAGGTCCTGTGGTTTCATAATGGGCTTTGGTATTGGCCAGATTATCATATTGATTAACATACCAGGAATTTGGGGTTTCTTCGGCAAGTCGTTTTGAAGTGGAATAATAAGAACGAGGATCTTCTGGCGAGCACATCGGTAGGACAAACTATCACTTCACTGCCCACCGCCCTTAAGAATATCCATTTTTTCCTTACTTTGCTTATCACTCATCACACACACCATTTTATAACCTTTCACAATCGCCACCAGCGCTAGCCCCATCCCTGTATTTCCCGAGGTCCCTTCAATAATAGTACCTCCGGGTTTGACAAACCTTTTTTTTCAGCTTCCTCTACCATTTTAACCGCCATACGGTCCTTTACAGAATTCCCGGATTAAAGGTTTCATATTTTGCAAGTACCAGGGCATCAATATCCTTAACAATTTTATTCATTTTAACCAAAGGGGTATTCCCAATAGTTCCTAATATATTTTCAACGTAATCCATTCTTTGATTTTAAAGAATTGCAAAGGTAAAAATCTCTATGGTTTATCAGAAGTCTTTAAAATTTAAAGTTTTTTAAGTATGCTTATTCGAATTTTATAGCCTTAACCGGAGAGATTTTTGAAATAATCAGGGAAGGGATCAGCAGCATGAGCATACAAAGAATAAGCGTTCCCACATTTACAGCAAGAATATAATCCAGTTAAGATAAATAGGAACTTCAGTAACATAATAAGTTCGCGGATCTAAAGGCACCAGTTTAAAATATTTCTGAAGTGCCAGAAGTCCAATACCTATTAGATTTCCCCAGAAAAGACCTAAAACAATAAGATAACCCGCGTTGTAAAGAAATATTTTCCGAATACTCCAGTCTTCAGCTCCCAGAGCTTTAAAAACTCCTATCATTTGGGTTCTTTCTAAAATTAGCACCAGCAGTGCGGTGATCATATTGATTCCCGCCACAAGGATCATAATCCCGATTATAAGTGCAATATTAAAATCGAATAAAGAAAGCCACTCGAAAATGGAGTAATATTTCTGACTGATAGTTTGAGTGTCCAGAAAAGAGCCTGTATTTTCATAGACCTCATTTCCTTTTTCATCGAGCTTATTAAAATCATCAACAAAAACTTCAAAATTACCTACCTGATTTTCGTCCCATCTATTTATACGCTGAATATGTCGGATATCTGCAATCAAATAAAGCTCATCAAATTCCTGAAACCCGGAGTCATAAATTCCTGTAATGACAAATCCACGCTGTAAGGGCCGTTCACTATCTTCCCGAAGAAAAAAGGTAGGCACTTTATCGCCCTACTTTTAATTGAAGCCGTTTGGCGAGATAATCTGAAATAAGAATTTCATCATTCAGTTTCCCTGAATAATCAGGTAGCCTGCCGGAAACCAGAAAGTCTTTAAAATAATCCCAGTTATAATCCGTCCCCAACTCCTTTTACAATTATACCCTTCAAAATCACTTTCGGTTCTAATCACCGCAAATTTTGTGGCCACGGCCTGTACATGTTTGATCCCTTCTACCGATTTAAATTCGGGATAAAAATCCTGGTCTTTAGAAATTGGAATAAGTGAAACCTTAGAACTGTTATTATCGTAGCTGGAAATATTGATATGACCATTAAAGGCAGCAATCTTATCACGGATTTTCTCCTGCAGTCCCAAACCGGTAGCAAAGGACACCAGCATCATCACCACTCCTATAGCTATAGCGGTAATAGCTATTTTTATTATAGGGGCAGATATGCTACTTTTATACTTTTTGGCGCTGATGAGGCGTTTTACAACGAAGTACTCGAAATTCAATATCCTATGATTAAGAGATTGCTCAAAAGTACATTTTTATTCTCTCTTATTGGAATTCTTTCCTGCGGAAACACATCAGCGTAATGATGAGAATACTTAGTAAAAATTCAGAAAGCAGAATTCAACAAGACTTTAGACCGAAATAATAACCGGGAGCAACAGAACGGAAGCTAATATTTCTTTGCTCTGGAATAAAAAAGTTGGGATCGTAGGCAACCAAACCTCTATTATAAAAGCTGAGAATGGAAGCTATACCCATCTGGTTGATTCTTTATTGATAAGAGATATTAATATCACTAAAGTTTTTGCTCCCGAACATGGTTTTCGTGGAACGGCCGATGCAGGAGAAAAAATAAAAGATGGCATAGATTCTAAGATCGGGACTTCCCATACTCTCCCTATATGGAGATAATAAAAAACCTGACTCCGGAGAGTTTAGCAGGTATAGAAATTATGATATTCGACATTCAGGATGTGGGAGCGAGGTTTTATACTTATATCTCCAGCCTTCATTATATTATGGAAGCCTGTGCAGAAAACAATATCCCATTAATTAGTTATGGACCGGCCAAATCCTAACGGGCATTATATTGACGGACCTGTATTGGAAAAGGAAAATCAAAGTTTTGTTGGAATGCATCCCGTGCCGGTGGTCTATGGAATGACGATTGGGGAGTATGCAACAATGATCAATGGTGAAAAGTGGTTGAAAAACGGAATCCAGTGCGATCTTAAGGTGATCACACTTAAAAATTATGATCATTCCAGGACGTATTCTCTGCCGGTAAAACCATCCCCTAACCTTCCAAATGATAAGGCAATAAACCTTTATCCCAGTCTTTGTTTTTTTGAAGGAACCAATGTAAATGCAGGCAGAGGCACCAATAAGCAATTTCAGATTTTTGGATCACCATCATTAGACCGCAACTATTTCAGCTATTAATTATATTCCTAAAGCAAATGAAGGAGCAAGATATCCAAAACATGAGGGTGAGAAGTGTTTTGGAAGAAACCTTAGCAATTCAGAATACCTGAAGGAACTTAATATTGAATGGCTCCTGGAAGCTTATAAAAACACATCAAACAAAAATGATTTTTTTAATTCATTTTTTACGAAATTAGCAGGTACTAAAGTTTTACAAAGACAAGTTGAAAATGGACTGTCTAAAGATGAAATCAAAAATTCCTGGAAAAATGATCTTGAGCATTTCAAAGATATACGTTCCGGGTATTTGCTCTATAAATAATGCTAATTAAAAGCATATGGATAATATCTTTCCGATTTTTCTTTTTGTTTTAATAATCCTAACGGGAATATTAATAATCTGGGCATTGATAGATGTCTTTAGTCGCGATTTAAAACCATTGCACCAATGGGGATGGATACTTTGTATTTTATTAGCTCCTCTTATAGGCTTCTATTCTTATATTTATTTATTGGGAAACAAAAGCAAACTTCCTGATCATCCCAGCCTCCTTTTCATCTCTTCTACAATATTATAGGCCGCAGGACAAATGGAGGTATTCTTAATATTTATGATTAGAAATCTTATGAAAATCCTTTCTATCTGTATGTGGATATTCCCTGCAGGCTTTAGGTCTTTGATCGTAAATAGAACAATAATTATCACTTCCTAAAAATGGACATGGCACCTGTTGTAATACATAGTCGTTTTCTTCATCAAGCCTTAGGTATTCTTCAATAAAACCACCCGGTTTCATTTTAAAATGCCTGCTAATACGGCTGATATCCTTTTGGGTAAAAAGAGGACCGGTTGTTTTGCAGCAGTTTGCGCATTCGAGACAGTTGGTTCGGGAGAATTCTTCTTCATGTAATTCCCGCATTAAAGAATCCAGGTTTTTAGGTGGGCGTTTCTTCAACCTGGAGAAGAACTTTTTATTCTCCTTCTTCATATCTTTGGCCCGATCTGGTAAATTTTTAAGAATCTCTTCCATTGGACAAAAATAAGGATATATTCGGCAAGGCCATCAAAGCATATTATGAGAATGATGACAATACTAATATCATGGTCCATTCTCCCAATTTTGATGATGATATTATTGAAATTAAATACCTCTTCCGATGTTTTGAGGAAATGCCTGAAATAGAGCAAACAGCTCTGGAGCTCTGTGAGGCTAAAGTCCTGGATGTAGGCTGTGGTGCAGGAAGCCACAGTTTATATCTTCAGAATAAAAGAAAAATGGAATGTTTGGGCATAGACACTTCTCCCGGTGCTATTGAAATTGCCAGAAAAAGAGGCTTAAAGCATACGCTATGTGAAGATTTTTTCAGTCTGAAAAACCAGAAATTCGACACCATTCTTTTACTAATGAATGGCAGTGGGATCATAGGTGAAATAAAAAATATGGAAAGGTTTTTTACGAAAGCCGAAGAATTCTTAAACCAGGAGGAAAAATCCTAATGGATTCTTCAGACCTAATTTACTTATTTGATGATACAATTAGCGAGAACGAACCGTATTACGGTGAACTGGAATTCCAAACCAGCTACAAAGGAGAGAAATCCAACTGGTTTAAATGGTTATATATTGATGAGGAATTATTAAAATTTTATGCTGAAAAGCATGGTTTTAAGTGTAACATTATAAAAAAAGGCAGACATTTTGATTATCTGGCTATAATAAATAGGGCCTAAATGCTTAAAATTTATATTTTTGTCCAAACCTCAAGATTTCTGATTCCCAATGGCTAAACTCAACAGGCTCTTTTTTTTCCTAGGTTTGATATTCATAATATCATGTACTAAAGAACCAGTACCTGGCGTAGAAAATGCGAATTTAAAAACTACCGGGTCCTCTGCAGCTGATCTTTTAAGCGATGTTAAATACACCTCGATGTATCTTGAAATCGTATATGTAGAAGGGAACAGACCTACCGATGAAGGAATTTCATTTCTTAAAGAATTTTCTACAGGCCAGGGTTTATAAACCCGATGGAATAACAGTGGATCTTAGAGAGGTAAGTTCCTCAGGAAAAGCACCTTTTAGTATAAACGAGATCGTTGAAATTGAAAAAACTGAGCGAAACACCTACAATCAGGGAGACGAAATTGCGGTCTGGATTTATTTCGCCGATGGAAGTCATGAAGATGACAGCACCGAAAAGATAACCCTTGGATCGGCCTTTAGAAACACCTCCATGGTTATTTATGAAAAAACCATTAAAAAGTTTGCTCAAAAAGCGGGTGCTCCAAACCAGGCAATCATTGAGGGTGCGACATTAAATCACGAATTCGGACATCTCTTTGGTCTGGTGAACCTGGGTATTGAACCCGTTACAGATCATGAAGAAATAACCACCATAGATGGGGAAGAAAAAGGCGGGCATTGTAACGTGGATGGGTGTCTTATGAGATCTTCTCTGGAATTTCAAAGTGGCGTAATCGATGTGCTCGAGGGAAATGGGATCCCTTCTCTTAAAGACGCATGTATCCAGGATCTTCGCTCTGTAGGTGGAAAGTAGCATCTTTAGTTGTATTCGTCTAAAAAATCTTGGTGATAGCCTATAGAAGTACCGGGTTCTACTTTTTATCTTAATAACCCAATTATACTCCTGCTTCGTACTTCTAACTTCGACGTTCTAATTCGCTACTTCACTAATAAATTTAATTCGGTATAACCTCAGTTCTTCGTCGTCGTAGTCACCATCAAATTCTTCCATAGCCTCGTCTATCTTGTCTGTTTCGGCATCAAGAAAATAATCATGGATCTCTTCCTGCTGGTCTTCATCTAAAATATCATCCAGCCAGTAATCTATATTTAGTTTGGTTCCACTATAAACGATCGCTTCCATTTCCTTAATAAACTCTGGCATTTGCATGCCTTTGGCAGAAGCAATATCATTTAAGGGCAATTTCCTGTCCACACTCTGAATGATATATAATTTAAGAGAACTATTAACCCCTGTAGATTTCACTACCAGATCGTCTGGTCTTGTAATATCATTATCTTCTACATATTTGGAAATAAGTTCCACAAATTCTTTCCCATATTTCTTAGCTTTTCCTTCTCCTACTCCATGAATATTACTTAGCTCTTCTAAAGTCACGGGGTATTTTAAGGCCATATCCTCCAAAGAAGGATCCTGGAAAATCACGAATGGCGGAAGATCTTTTTTCTTGGCCACTTTTTTACGCAATTCCTTCAGCATTTTTACCAATCCGGCATCAACTGAGGCAGAACTTTTTGCAGAGGCTGCAACCTCTTCTGTTGCTGCATCATAAATATGATCTGCGGTCATCATAAAAGAGACCGGATTTTTTAGATATTCTTCACCTTTATCTGTAAGTTTTACAACTCCATAAGTCTCTATGTCCTTTCGTAAATATCCATTTACCAATGCCTGGCGAGTTAGAGCCATCCAGTAGTTACTGTCATGGTCTTTCCCTTTTCCAAAAAGAGGATGTTCATCGGTCTTATGGGAAACAATCAGTGCATTGGACTTTCCTATAAGAGTTTTTACAACTTCTTTAGATTTATATAATTCTTTTGTTTCCTTAACCGTTTTTATCAATAACTCCAGGTCTTCTTTTGCTTCATGCTGCTTTTTGGGGTTCCGGACGTTATCATCCATACTGGCACCTTCCCCTGTCTTATCGTCAAAGGATTCTCCAAAATAATGCAGGATAAATTTTCTTCTGGACACCGAAGTTTCAGCATAAGCAACAACTTCCTGAAGTAATGCGTGACCAATTTCCTGTTCAGCCACAGGTTTACCGCTCATGAACTTTTCGAGTTTTTCAATATCCTTATAGGCATAAAAGGCCAGGCAATGCCCTTCCCCACCATCGCGACCCGCGCGACCGGTCTCCTGATAATAACTCTCTATACTTTTAGGAATATCATGGTGGATCACAAAACGTACATCAGGTTTATCGATTCCCATTCCAAAGGCAATGGTAGCCACCACCACATCTATATCTTCCATAAGGAACATATCCTGATGTTTAGACCTGGTTTTTGCGTCCAGACCGGCATGGTAGGGTACCGCCTTAATTCCGTTAACCTGAAGCGTTTGCGCAAGTTCCTCTACCTTCTTACGGCTTAAACAATATATGATACCAGATTTACCTTCATTTTGCTTCACAAAGCGAATTATATCGGCATTGACATTCTTGGTTTTTGGCCTTACTTCATAGTACAGATTAGGCCTGTTAAAACTGGCTTTAAAGGTATTAGCATCCTGGATACCTAGATTTTTAAGAATATCTTCCTGCACTTTAGGAGTTGCGGTTGCCGTTAAACCAATAATTGGGATGTTATCCCCTATTCTCTTGAGGATATGTCTTAAATTACGGTATTCCGGCCTGAAATCATGTCCCCATTCACTTATACAGTGAGCTTCGTCCACTGCAAGAAAAGAGATCGTCTGATTCTTTAAAAAATCAACATAATCTTCCTTGGTAAGTGATTCCGGGGCCACATAAAGAAGTTTGGTGACTCCATTACGGATATCATCCTTTACCTGTTTTACTTCGGTCTTATTAAGAGAGGAATTTAAAACATGGGCAATACCATGTTCTGAGGAGATACTTCGTATCGCATCTACCTGGTTCTTCATTAAAGCTATAAGGGGCGACACTACAATAGCAGTACCGTCTGATATAAGCGCAGGGAGCTGGTAACATAGTGATTTACCTCCGCCAGTTGGCATTACCACAAACGTGTCTTTTCCTTTCACGATACTGGTAATAACTTCTTCCTGAAGCCCCTTAAACTGACTAAATCCAAAGTACTTCTTCAGTTCTTTGTGTAAATCAATTTCGGTCAAACCCATTCAATTGTGTTACAATTTTACATACATTTGCATTTACTAAATATACATATTTCTTTAGTACTTGCAATTCATAATTTAATCTAATTTGAAACTTAGCGATCAAATCATTTCTACTGCAAAAGAAACAATTTCCAACGAAGCAGAAGCAATTGCGAACCTCGAAAATTTCATTGATGAAGAATTTACCAAGGCGGTAGAAATCATTTATCGCTCTAAAGGCCGCGTTATAGTTACCGGAATTGGTAAAAGCGCAATTATTGCCAATAAAATAGTTGCTACTCTAAATTCCACCGGAACCCCTTCTATTTTTATGCATGCCGCAGATGCTATTCATGGTGACCTTGGGACGGTGCAGGAAAATGATGTGGTAATATGTATCTCTAAAAGTGGAAACAGCCCGGAAATAAAGGTTCTTGTTCCTCTTATTAAAAATTTCAACAATACTTTAATCGCTTTGACAGGCAATATGGAATCATTCCTGGCCAAAGAGGCCGATTCTGTGCTAAATTGTTATATAGAAAAAGAAGCCTGCCCCAATAACCTTGCCCCGACAACAAGTACCACGGCTCAAATGGTCATGGGCGATGCTTTGGCTATTTGTCTTCTCAATCTCAAAGGTTTTTCAAGTAAGGACTTTGCTAAATATCATCCCGGCGGAACCCTGGGTAAGAAACTATATTTGCGAGTTGCAGATATTACTTCGCAAAACCAAACTCCAAAAGTTTCCCCAGAGACCGAAGTCGCAAATGCGATCATTGAAATTTCAGAAAAAATGCTGGGGGTAACCGCAGTTTTGGAAAATGATAAAATCATAGGTATTATTACAGACGGAGATATTCGTCGAATGTTAAAAAACCATTCTGAAATTAAGGGCTTGAAAGTTAAAGATATCATGAGCAAAAATCCAAAGACTATTGAACACGATAAGCTGGCCATCGAAGCTTTAGAGGTAATGGAAGAAAACCAGATCACCCAGCTCCTGGCAGTTGAAGATGGGAAATATTCCGGCGTAGTTCATATTCATAATTTAATAAGAGAAGGAATTTTATAATGAAGCAAATTGGGACAGAGGCCGAGCCGGAACAGGAAATGTCATTTTTAGATCATCTTGAAGAATTAAGATGGCATTTAATAAGAGCGACTTTAGCAGTCTTAATTGCCGGTGTAGTTGCCTTTCTCCTTAAAAGTTTCATTTTTGATGTTCTGCTTTTTGGACCCGCACATGCCGATTTTTTCTCTTATCAAATGCTATGTAAACTTTCGAGTTTCTTCGGGATAGAAGGAGGTTTCTGCGATCAGGAAATGCCCTTCAGGATTCAGAGTAGAACCATGGGAGGACAATTTTCGGCACACGTCTGGACCTCCATAACCGCAGGATTTATTATCGCTTTTCCGTTTGTGATCTATGAGTTCTGGAAATTTGTGGCCCCCGCCATGCATTACCATGAAAGAAAGTACGCGAAAGGATTTATATTTTTGACTTCCGTTTTGTTTTTTATTGGAGTACTTTTTGGATATTATGTAGTCACTCCCCTTTCCATAAATTTCCTCGGAAAATACCAGGTGAGTGAAACCGTATTTAACGACTTTGACCTGAGTAGTTATATAAGTCTGGTAAGAGCGTCGGTACTTGCAAGCGGACTGATATTCGAATTACCAATTATTATCTACTTTTTAACCAAAGTAGGAGTAATAACCCCCGATTTTCTGAAAAAATACAGGAAATATGCCCTTGTGGTCGTACTGGTCCTTTCGGCAATCATAACTCCCCCCGATATTGTGAGTCAGATTATTGTTGCTATACCCGTATTGATCTTATATGAAGTAAGTATTATTATTTCCAAGATCATTTACAAAAGAGAAGAAGAAAAATTAAAAAATTAAGCTATGATCGATAAGGTTGACGAATTCAATTCGTACCGTGCCAGGATGAATGATAAGATTCTGGCAGAAAATAATAAGGTCCTGAAAAGGATATTTAATCTTGACACGAATGCTTTTGCAGAGGGGTCACTGGATAAAAAAACCAAGGAATTATTAGGTCTGGTAGCCTCGGTGGTATTACGTTGTGATGACTGTGTAAAATACCATCTGGAATCCAGCCACAAGTCTGGAGTTAAAAGAGAAGAAGTGATGGAAACATTGAGTATTGGTACTCTTATTGGGGGTACTATTGTAATTCCACATTTAAGAAGGGCTTTCGAATACTGGGAGGCTTTAGAAGATGCGAAATAGCATCTAAAAAGATAAAAAATATGAAGTTACGCGCTGAAAAACTTGTAAAGACCTATAAAGGTAGAGATGTTGTAAAGGGTATCTCCATCGAAGTAAATCAAGGAGAGATCGTGGGATTGCTGGGACCCAATGGGGCAGGCAAAACTACTTCTTTCTATATGATCGTAGGATTGATCAAGCCAAACAGCGGAAATATTATTCTGGACAAAGTAAATATCACCAAATTCCCCATGTATAAAAGGGCACAAAACGGAATTGGATATCTTGCCCAGGAAGCTTCAGTTTTCCGAAAACTGAGTATTGAGGATAATATTATGAGTGTTCTGGAACTCACCACCCTTTCAAAAAAAGAAAGACTGATGAAAATGGAATCACTTATTGAGGAATTTGGCTTAAGCCACATTCGTAAAAACCGTGGTGATCTTTTAAGTGGTGGGGAACGCAGAAGAACCGAGATTGCCAGAGCCCTGGCCACCGATCCAAATTTCATCTTGCTTGATGAGCCCTTTGCAGGTGTGGACCCCGTGGCAGTTGAAGATATCCAACGAATAGTAGCCCAGTTAAAAAATAAAAATATCGGAATCCTTATAACTGACCATAATGTGCAGGAAACTTTAGCGATCACAGATCGTACTTACCTGATGTTTGAAGGAAGTATCCTTAAACACGGGATCCCTGAAGAACTTGCCGAAGATGAAATGGTTAGAAAAGTCTATCTGGGTCAGAATTTTGAACTTAGAAAGAAGAAGCTTTTTAATTAATATCTTGATCCCCGTAATCATTTTGACATGAAGTTCCTTTTTTCAAGCAAAAAGCCTGATTTAAACCTTGCTAAAGATTTCCAGGGCATAAAATTGTTTGAAAGATCTGGTGGCTATATAATCCTTAATGATCCTTCCTGCCTTTTAGAAAATCCGGAAATTCTTTCCCTTACAAACGGATATTTACGAGATTTTAAAATTGAAGGAATTCAGGAACAAAAAATTTCAGCAGCCACCCATGTAGCAGATAACTGGCCTGTTGAAGATCATATTACCGGCAGTTTCTCTTCACTTATTATAAATAAAATTGGTAGAGAGATAGTGGTGTGCACCGATTTAGCCAATATATACCCTATATACTATCTTAGAAAAGATGATGTTTTTTTTATATCCAACAGTATAATTTTGATGGGTAGATATTCCAATGCTGAATTTGATCAAACCGGCATTTTTCAACGTGCTGTAGGACCAGATTTTGCTTACAAAGGTTCCCGTACTATTATAAAAAACTGTAAAAGTTTACTCCCGGGCGAATGGATAAAGTTTAATCATAATGGGGAAAAATTAGATAGAAAATTTGACAATAGTCTATATCAAAATATAGGTCCGATTCAGATAAAAGAAGGGATGGTTCAGGAATACTGGGATCATTATAAAAAAGAGGTAGAACTTTGCACGACTGGATTTAGCGAAGTCAATATAGCATTAAGTGGCGGAATTGACAGTAGAGTTGCGCTTGGCGCAATTCCTGAAATTAAAACAATTAAGGCTCATACTTTTGGAGAAAAAGATAACTATGAAACAAAGATTGCGGCTAAACTGGCTAAAATAAAAACAGCCATACATCATGCTTATTATAAACCTGAGGTCTATTTTCCAAACCAAGTTTTACTTGTTGATTATACCAGGGATACCGAATCTATAAAACTAAACTCCTGGCTAGAAATCCTTGAGGCAGTCCAAATCTCGAAAAAACAACCTTTACTTTTGGGAGAATTATGCGAAGGACTTCCGGCCAGAAATATCAAGAAATTTAGTTCCGCAAAATACCGAAAAGAAAACTTCTATAAATATTACATCCAACATAAAAATTTTGATTTTACTCCTGCAAATCCGGCTAATTTCGAAAAATGGAAGAACGAGAAACAGAAAGCAAGCCTTTCCTGGCAAATTGATTTCTGGTTTGAAAAAACAGGATTATCGGAATACCGAAAACAGATTACTAGAGAAAGCTTAACTGATCTTGAGGAATTATTTTCACGGATTGAGGACCACAATCTGCCCTATGCAGAACTCTATGACGAATTATTTTCCTGGTATACATTTACCAGAATGGAACTCTCAAAGCAGGTAAATATCTGTAACGAAAAGTTTTATGCCTTTAGCCCGGGGATGTCGCTACAAATGCTAAAGAAAACCAGTAATATCCATCCAAACCTCAGACTTTATTACAGATTCGCAAACAAACTTTTAGAAGAAGTACCGGAACTTAGAAAATTCAGAAAAGTTCCTACAAGTCAGATTCCCATAGTTCCTCAAAATTTTCCAAATATTCTGAAGATTCCAATCTGGGGTATAAGATCCAGGATAGATGACTTTTTGGTAAAAAGAATGATGGAGAAAAAAGATATTAAAAAGCGATACAGGCTTTTTAAATCTATTAATTGGGCGAAGGTATATCAGCAGCCTAATATGCTGGAGAATGTCAAAAGCTATTATAAACAAAATAATCTTGGAGAAGGTTATTTTGAAACCTATTTAAATGCGGTTGAAAAAAGAAAAGAATTGATCAATTGGCCGTTCGCAAATATGGATATAATGAGCGGTGCCGCTTTAAATACCGAAATTAACCTGATAAAGAATATACCTGACTAGATTATTCTTTCAATTTTGAAAAAATTGAAACCAGCACATACAGCAAAATAATCAAGGGAATAGCCGCGAACTTTAGAAAGATAATAAGCAAAAGACAAAACAGCAGGAAAGAATATCGAAGCTTATTATTTTTAAATCCCCAGTCTGAAAATTTCAAGGCAAATAAAGGCAATTCTGCATTTAGAAGATAACAGCTTACTAAGGTAAGTCCCACCAAAACCCATTCATTTAAAAGTAATCCTGATATTACTGGTCCTGGCTGATACGTAAGGATCAATGGTAAACTCAAAATAAGTAACGCATTCGCCGGGGTGGGCAACCCAATAAAAGAATCGGTTTGACGCTCATCCACATTAAATTTCGCCAGCCTGTAAGCCGACGCCAGAATGATCAGCAGACCTATTAGAGCAAAGGGTTTTATCTGGACATCAAAAATCGAGGAATTCCAGTCGGTACCAAGACCCTCGCTGGCAGGCAAAGCTTTATTTAATAGTTGATACATTACGATCCCAGGCACAACTCCACTGGTAACTACATCGGCAAGTGAATCAAGCTGCAATCCCACTTCACTTTTAACATTTAAGGCTCTTGCGGCAAGGCCATCAAAAAAATCAAAAAAGATACCGAGAGCCACGAATATCGCTGCAAGAATTAAATTCCCTTTTACAGCAAAAATAACAGCAATGCTTCCGCTAAGAAGATTTAATAAAGTGATAAAATTAGGGACGTGTCTTTTTAAATTCATCGAGTATATGGGTTAGAGATCACTAATCTACTATTTTGATTCGAAAAAGATCTAAAAATTATGGGTTTGTTGTTTGTGGTGGGTTGTGGCTTGATAATTAAAAAATTAAATTCTACTTTAATTAATTTTTTTCCACTTTCCACTTTCCACTTTCAGCTTCCCTATTTCCACTGTACTAATATTTCACAATTGATTAGTCTTAACTGAAAACTGCAAAGAGTTTCCTATTTTTGAGCAGATTTAGTTTTCATGAAGAACTTTTTATATGCTTTAATAAGCGGATTGATCCTGGCTTTCGCCTGGCCCACCTATGGATTCCCTCTTTTGATATTTTTCGGGTTCGTTCCATTGCTCATCGCCGAGTTTCGGATAAGAAATTATTCCAGAAAAAGGAAAAAATTAAAGGTGTTTGGGATATCCTACCTTTCATTTTTTATCTGGAATATAATTACGACCTACTGGCTCTACTTCTCCACACCTTTCGGCGGAACTTTTGCCATTTTAGCCAATTCGCTTTTAATGTCCATAGTTTTCCTGATCTATCATATCGTGGCAAAGCGAACGGGATTTGGCGCTGCCGCTACCTTCCTGGTAAGTATCTGGATGGTCTTTGAAAAGATCCATTTAAACTGGGATTTTTCGTGGCCATGGTTAAATCTGGGTAATGTATTTTCAGAATATATCAGCTGGGTACAATGGTATGAATATACCGGCTCTTTTGGGGGTACTTTATGGATTTGGATCGTGAATATAGCTGTTTTTAAAGCAATTCTTCAGTACAGCGAATTTCGCGAAAAACCCATACTTTATCGAGCAGCCCTTAAGGTAGTTTTATTGATTGGGATTCCCTTAGCGATATCTTTTTGGATCTACTCTAATTATGAAGAGCCAAAAGAAAGCATTGAAATAGTGATCCTTCAACCTAATATAAATCCATATACCGAAAAATACAATACCAACGATACCCGTATTGGAGAGTTATTGCTGGAGCTTAGCAATAAGAGTGTGACCAAATCTACAGATCTTGTCATGGCTCCTGAAACTGTCTTCGCCGATGGTACCCGGCTTTCCAATATCCATAATTCTGAAGCTGTTTTTTATGGAAATCAGATAAGCAGAAAGAATTCAAATTTGAATTTTCTAGGCGGAGTTTCCCTTTATGAACGATTCAATGATCCTGAAAAAGTTAGAAAACAAACCAATCTGATAGGCCCCATGGATTGGTATGATGACTATAATTCAGCTTTCATGGTTAAAAATTCTAACGACAGTGTTGAACTATATCATAAATCGAAACTGGTCGTGGGAGTTGAGAATTTTCCCTATCAGGATATTTTAAAGCCCATTCTCGGGAATATAATGATCGATCTTGGAGGGACCGTGGCTATGAAAACCACTCAGGAAAACCGCGAAGTATTTTGGTTAAATGATAGCATAGGGACTGCTCCTATAATTTGCTACGAATCGGTTTACGGGGAATATGTTACGGGATATGTCAAAAATGGGGCAAACTTCCTTAGCATCATCACCAATGATGCCTGGTGGGGAGATACTCAGGGGCATAAGCAGCATATGAGTTATGCCAGGCTGCGTGCAGTTGAAAATCGCAGGTATGTGGCCAGAAGTGCTAATACAGGAATTTCAGCGATCATCAATTCCCGGGGAGATGTAATTAAAAAACTGGAGTACGAAAAGAGAGGAACCATCAGAGGAAAAGTGGGAATTAATTCTGAAAAAACCTTTTACGTTAAGCATGGGGATTATATTTCAAGGATCGCCCAATTCCTGGCCTTGTTTATTTTTCTTTTTGCAATTGTAAAATACAGAAGATCAAGACCATCGTAGATCATACCTGACGGACAGAGCCTCTCGAAGGCCGAATGAAATACGATGTACGAAGTACAACCGGGAAATATGACGGACTGAGCCTGTCGAAGGCCGAATGAAGTACGAAAAACGATCGGGAAAGCACAGTAGATATGACGGACTGAGCTTGTCGAAGGCCGAATGAACTACGAAAAACGATCGGGAAAGCACAGTAGATATGACGGACTGAGCCTGTCGAAGGCCGAATGAAGTACGAAAAACGATCGGGAAAGCACAGTAGATATGACGGACTGAGCCTGTCTAATAACAATGCCTGTAAATTATTGTTAATTGTTTACTGCTAACTGCTCACTGTCCCCTGAAAAACAATACCGTACTCAGTGTTTTTAGAAGAATACTTAAATCCAGGAAGATCCCACGATGTTTAATATAGTATAGGTCATATTGCAGCTTTTCTAAAGCATCATCATGACAGTCGCCATAATTAGCCATTACCTGTGCCCAACCGGTAAGACCGGGTTTTATAATATGCCTGGTATCATAAAAAGGAATTATTTCGGATAATTCCTTTACAAATACGGGTCTTTCTGGCCGTGGCCCTATCAAACTCATCTCCCCTTTCATAACATTATAAAACTGAGGTATCTCATCAATACGTGTTCTCCTTAATAATCTTCCAAATCCAGTAATCCGGTAATCATTTTTTTGAGCATACTGAGGTCCGTTGATTTCAGCATCTTTTAGCATGGTTCGCAATTTTATAATTTTAAAAACCTTCCCATGCTTTCCCACTCTCTCCTGTGTATAAAAAATACTACCCCGATTCCCCAGAAGATTACCTATCACAATGAAGGGTAAAAGAATAATTCCGAAGATGATCCCAAGGATCGAAACAAGAATATCAAAAACCCGAAATATCAGCATATAGAACTTGTTCTGATTGCTTCGGCTAAAAGGGAAATATTTATAAAAGTCCTTATCTACATTCTGTACTGGAATCCTTCGTGTAATTTCCTCATAAACCTGGGTATAATCCCTGATGGGAAATCCTTTTTTTAGCAATTCACTCAACTGGTTATACAGACTAAGCATAAGCCCTTTTTGATAAGCACTCGCCACCACGACTTCATTAATATGATGTTCTTTTATAGCATTCTGCAACTCTTCAACTTCAAAACGTTTAAGGTCTTCCTTAACCAGATCGGTGCTAATGCGATAATCGGTATTTACGTAACCAACCACATAATAATTGGGGTCTGACTTCTGCAGCGATTCTGCGATCAGTTTAATATCGAAAGAATCTCCTACCACCAGAACACGTTTATAGAATCTTGGAGAGGAAATAAGGCTTATATAAAGGAAACGCCATAGCAGTAGTGCGCTGGTCACCGAAAGAAAGAAAAATACGATCTGAAGTCTATTTTCCGGAAGACTCGGCGTAAAATAAGGTGTCAGGATATAAAAAAGCACCGTAAGACTGGAGGTGAGAAGAACATTTTTTATTACGGTATCAAAACGATCGGCTTTTTGAAGATCGTATAACTCAAAAACACTGGAAAAAAGATTTAAATAAATCAGGAAAACGAGGGTCCAGGTCCACTGATCTGTATCGATCCTGAAATAATCGAATTTAAATATTATTCCCACAAGGGCGAGAGCCAAAAGCACTCCCAGCATATCAAAAAGACGCAGGAGGAGCTTTCGCTCAGATATTTCAAAATGAAAAAGGGGCTTCTGAGACATCGCTGTATAGGTTTCAGCTAAGGCTTAAATATATAATTTTTAGGTTAGCAATTCTAGCCAAAAGTGTTTAACCTTCTTCCAGTCGTAATTTTCCACACTTTCACGTCCTTTCAAACTTAATTTAGTTGCTAAAGAAACATCGGTCAATAACCTGGAAACAGCCTTTGCCATTTCAGCCGGTTGCTTGGCAGGAACAAGGAGTCCATTTTCTTCATGCTTAATAAGATAAGGAATTCCTCCCACATTAGTAGAAACTACCGGAATACCAAGAGCCATGGCCTCAAGAACACTTACCGGGGTATTATCAATAGAAGTCGTATTTAAAAAAACATCATAATTACCGGAAAGCTCAATCCATTCGTTTTTACTCATTTTTCCCATGAATTTAACCGGAAGGTCTTTTTCCTTTGCCGAAAGTTTTGACTCAATAAGACTGCCGTCTTTATCGGGCCCAATCATACAAAGTTCTGCTTCGGGATGTTTTGCAATTAAAATTTCCAATGTTTCTAACGCCATTTGAGGATTATAGACCTCATCAAAGGCCCGCAACCATAAGATCTTTGGTTCTAAAATCTCCCTTTTCTTAAAGGCATATTTAGAAATATCTATTGAATTAGGGATAATGATTATATTCCCAAATTCAAATTTCTGAAGTTGATCAGAAAGAAAACGTGACGGCACTATATTAGCTTTTGCGTTTCTAAAAAGCTCTAATGTTTTTTCAGAAGCATTTTCAAACCTGGATCTAAGCCCTCCTCCATGGAGAAGAAAAATATAGGGAATTTTAAGAAATCTACATAGAGCGCCACTAAGCCTGGCATACCAGAAATTTGTGGTGCTGTAGGTATCAATTAAAACCAATTTGGTTCTTCTCCATTTAAGGAAAATAGCAGATAACATATGCAATAAACGAAGTGGCTTATTTCTTAAAGAAGAAACCGTGTTAAATGAGAATCCTTCTTTTTGGAGCAATCTTGGTAGAGTATCTATACTGGTAGGAGATGCTCCATGTTTTTCTAGTTTATTTCCTATATACAGGATTTTTTTCATGAATCCAGCAATCTATTCCATTTCTCTTTTACCAGTTCCCAGTCGAAATATTCTACTTTTTGTCGGGCATGCTCGCATAATACACTGGTCTTTTCAGGGTTTTCAATCATACTTATGATCTCGTTTGCCATGGCCTCTGCATTCTCTTCGGGAACCAGGATCCCGTCCTTGGCATGTTCAATTAGGACAGACATTCCGCCTACATCTGTGCTAACAATTGGAAGTCCCAGACTCATGGCCTCAATCACGCTAATAGGGGTATTATCTATAGAAGTCGTATTTATAAAGAAGTCGTAATTTCTTGAAAGTTTCGCCCAGTGTTTCTTCTTAAGTTTCCCGGTGAAACGTACCTCCAGATCATGTTCTTTAGCCAGCTTTTTACAGGCTGCCATAGTCCCATCCTTTTCCGGACCTACCATACACATACTGGCTTCAGGATAGCTTTGCTGAAGAATACGCAGCACTTTAAGGGCCATCATGGGATTATATCTCTTTTGAAATCTCCGCACCCATAAAAGCCGAGGTTTAATACTCTTCCTTTCTTTAAAAGGATAGTTTGAAGTTTTAATCGCGTTAGGAATTATGGTAATATTTTTAAATCCATAGGAGGTAAAAATATCATATAAATAATTAGAAGGAGCCACATTCATTTTAGCACCACCAAAAAGGCTTAAACTAAATTTCTTTGAATTTTCCAGTCGATCCGGTAAATTCCCCCCATGCAGAATGGGAATGTATTCCAGATTCAATAGCTGACAGGTCTTTCCTACTAAATAAGCGTAATAGAAATTCATCGCACCGTAAGTATCAATCAGGACAATATCGGTCGTGCTTTTATAACGGGCAATTAAAGTTAGCATCTCGGCCAGACGCAGCGCTTTGTTATTCCGCGTGGAAGCTGTCCTGACCTTATACCCTTCCTTTCTAAGCATTTTACTAAAGAAGGAGATATAAGTTGCCGTAAAACTATTGACCTGCAAGTCGTTTCCTATGTACAGGATTCTTTTTTTCATCAGCTATATATAATAATGCCAGGCCATACACAAAGGCGGGCATCGCAATTCGCATTGCGGAATGATTAATTGTCAAAAACCAATAGGCGACAAAGGCCAGAAAATAGAAATTATTCTTAAACTTAAACCAGAATATCAAAGGAACCACCAGTAAAATTGCAAGAGCAAAAATACCTAAAACTCCATGTTCGGCCAATAGTCTGCTAATTTCATTATGGCTGGCTATTCGAACACCTAAATTTTCTTCACGGTATTCAATACCTTTACCAACACCTATCCCAGTTATGGGATGCTTATAAAACGCTGTTAATTCAGTTGTAATCAATTCTGCTCTTCCAGTCGTAATGTCTTCTTTCAACTCTCCTGCCGCATCACGATTAGTATATCGATTACCAATTAACCCCCGCGTTTCAAGAGACGAAAATACCCAAACCACCGCAGATATTCCAATTATCATGAGGATTCTAATATTCGTACCTTCAATTCTCTTTGAGTCCTGTTTATAATAAAAAAAAATTAAAAAAGCCACTATACACGCAATCGCAGTAAAAATTCCTCCTCTCGAAAAGGTTATAACAGCACGATATCCCATTAATATTAACAACAGGGTGTCAATTATATTTATAAATTTATTTTTTATAGTGAACAATCTGGTTGCCAATAGAAAACACCCCATACCTAATACTGTTGAAATCTGATTTGGTCCAAATCCCCCTGTAGCTACATAATTACCTGATAAACTAATCCTAACATCGTCCATACTTGGGGTATGAAAATATAAATACGTCATCTGAGCTACTAGCGGCATAAGCAGCATTAGTAATACCCTTTGAAAATCTTCCCGTTTTATTTTTTTATAATAACAATACAGTGCGGAAACACCTAAACAAACCGGGCCAGCTAAATTAAAAGCTATTAACTTTCTAACTTCGGCATCATAGCTAAAATTAAATGAAGCTATTAAAACTCCCGGAAACAGGAAAAGGAGATATAGCCAGAATGGTACTGTTTTGGAACTTGCCCCTTTAAAAAACATCCCAATTAGTAAAAAGATAATTACTGAATATTTACCCGTTTCCCAGAAAAAAAGAGCTCCGGTTTGTCTATAGAATACTTCCCCACCAGCAATATAGGCTGCCGCCATCAAAGCCTCATTCCCTTTATTCTTTCTGTCGATAATTATAAAGAGAAAGGAACCCATAATTATGAGGAAAATTATTTTTGATAATGCTGGAAAGAGATGAATCAAAAAACCATATCCAATATGCAAGAGAAGCATTTTGATATAAAACTGGTTATTTATATAGTTATCCTGGTTCAAAATTTAGATTCTAGCCATAAATTTGAAATATTGCGATAAAACACACCTCTTTGAATAAAGCTTTTCAATACTTCTCTGGAAATTTACAGAATCCTGCTTAGCAATATCCGGATTTTTCAAATAAAATTCTATCGCCTTAGCCAATTCCTCTGGATTATTAACTTGCACTAACCCCCCATTATTTTCAATAATTCTGCTACACTCTCCTACCCTGGTTGAAATTACCGGTATACCCGCCATACCATACTCTAAAAGTGCCAAGGGCAATCCTTCAGATTTTGAAGACAGCACACCAACATCGGCATAAGAAAGAAAATCCTGTGCAGAATTCACTTCACCGTAATAAAATATTGCTGGATTATTTATTATTAAGTTTTTGATTTGAGAAAAATAATCGTCCTCAAAGTTTCTACCAAATAGGTGCAAAGAAACATCATATTTATCTTGAATTAGATTAAAAGCTGTAATTAAAGTAAGATGATCTTTTTGGGGCCTTAAATTTGCCACACAGGCAATTTTGAATTTGGAGTTTCCCAATAATTCTCTTTTTTCCAGGGCAGACTGGTTGACAAAATTAGGTAAATAAATCAAGGGTTTTCTAAATCCCAAACTTTCCTTCGCCCAGGTCATCAATTTTTCATTTACACTAATAATACCATCAAAGTAATTGGAAAATTTTTTTAATAATTGGCTATTTCTACTATCCAGATATTCACTATTGCCATAATGGTCATGCCAGACTACCTTTATTTTACTACCAGAAATTTTACACAAAACTGCCCAAAACCAGGAACTGCTATGTGCCTGAATAACCTCAATTTCATTTATCGAAATTATTTTTTTCAATTTGTAAAAAGCGCCAAAATCAAAAGCATTTGATTTTTTTAAAAAATGGTAATTAGGATTTAGCTTAATTTGATCTGCAAGCAAACCTTCTTCTCTGCTAACAACTATGAAACTTTCATGACCTACCTCCTTGAGAGCTAAAAAATAATTTAACGCCATTCGCTCTGCTCCTCCAGGTCTGAGGCTATCAATAAGTTGCATGATCCTCATAAAATTTCTTTTATGGCCTGTTCAAATTTTTCAAGAGTATATTTTCTGGACCACCGCATAGCATTTTGAGAAATTTCATTATAATTTTTCGGAGAATTGATCACCTCTCCTATTTTTTTTGCTGCATTAACGGGATTTTCGTTCATTAAAATTCCACGTTTTCCTTCATCCAGCATCCAGGGAATACAGGAGATTTCTGTGGCTATTGGAACACATCCGAAGAACATTCCTTCTGCAATAGCTTTGGGCCAACCTTCACTTCGAGAGGGTAGAATGCAGAAATGAGAATTTTTATAAGCCGATATCAATACGCTTTGTGGCTGATTTCCATGAATAAAAATATGCTCAGAAAGATTATTTTGCTTAATATATTTCTCCAGTTTTTTTCTTTCACTTCCTTCTCCATAAATATTGAAAGTAATAGCATGGCCTTCCTTTAATAGTTGATGTATGATCTGAACCGCCAGAAGTGGATTTTTACCAGGAACCAGAGCCCCGGAATAAATAAAATTTAAATCCTTATCAATATATTTTTTTATTTTCAATTTATCTCCCTCCGAAAATGATGCGGTAAAAAATGATATTATATGTTCAGGTTGTGCCGGCCACTCACCGTAGATCAAAACTTTTTTATTACCAATTAACCACTTATTGTTCAAAAGCCATTTCTGAAACCGATAACTTAAGGGCTGGTCACTAAATGGATTCCAATTACCTGCATATTTGATCGTTTTTGGTTTATCTGGATAAAATATTGAAGCGAGCAAAGCTATTAAGCCAATATTCCCGGGACATCTTATATGTATGTGATCACATGAACTCATATTATCCAGGCATTTTTTAAATACTTCAAAACTTTTCTTTATGCTGGATAAAACTCCATCCTTTCCTAAATGTATAGCAGGCAGGCTTTGAAAACTTATATTTTCATGTTTATAAGGTAAATCAATGTTCTTTACCGAATTGGGGCGTTTCGGTGCAAGCACAAAAATATTATCAAAGTTATCAATCCAAATATTCATTTCTTTCACGTATGGACCATAAGCGTATAGCTCTCCATTAATTGAAAAATGTTCCGCATGCGTGAAAATACCGAATTTCATAGTTTATTTCTTTTCCAGATGCATGGATACCTGCATACATTCAAAAAACCGTTTATCAGATTTTCTGGATTTCTCCCAATCTTCCTTATGCCATTTCGTTCCTATTTTTATACGCTTCTGAGAAGAAATAGGCATTAGGTTTAAAAGAAAAAACCATTTTGATTTTCCCAAAACTCCTCTTCGGTCAAGCATAGTAAAAGAATCTGAAAACTTTTTAATGGTGGTTTTAGTAAAAGGCCATTCCCAGTCCCTGTCACTCTGAAAAGGTCGGTATATTTTTCTAAGTACCCATACCGGTTTACTGGTGGAAGTTGGATCATAGCTAACAATTCTACCTTTCTCCGAAAGTTTATTGTTAAGAATGTTTATAAGATCATCAACATCCCTAAAATGATGCAGAACCCCATATGCATAAATTAGATCAAAATTACTTTCCCTGAATTCCGCTGATAAAAAATCTATTGCTAGTGCACGGGCACCTGGATACTTTGTAAGTCTATTACTAAGACGCTCTATAGCCGGTTCACTAAGATCTATTGCAATATACTCTTTTGCATTTTGAGCCAGATAGATACTAAGTGAATTACCTGCGTAACATCCAAGATCCAGTACTTTTTTTTGTTTTAGATCTCCTATCCATTCTGCATGCTGTTCAATGATGAATTTTTCAACATTTATAGCTTTTCTAAATCTCGTAAGAATTCCATTTCTGAGAGAAAACCACAACTTTGTAGCAAAGTTTTTTCTAAAGCTTTGATAGAATTCCTTTTGGCGTTTATTTATTTTCTCCTGTCCCTCCAATTTTCTAAGCTAGTTGTAACCTTTTAATTATTAACTCAATAACCGAATTAATTTCATAATTTTCCAGAAATCTTTGTTTAGCACTCTCTTCCATTTGCATTCTCAAATTTTCATTCTTTAATAATTGAAAAATTGCTTGTTGTAAATCAGCTGAATTTCCTGGTTCAAATAGAATTCCATCTATATTGTGCCTAATCAATTCTGCTACTCCCGTTGTATTGGAACCAATCACCGCAGTTCCCACCGCAAAACTTTCTATAACTACATAACAAAAGGCTTCAAAAAATGATGGAACCACACAAATCTTTGATTTCGAAAGCTCATTTAAAACATAATCTCTCGATTTGAAACCTCTAAATTCAACCTTGTCACTAAATTGTAATTCGCTAGCTAATGTTCGATAGTTTCGAATCTCTTCACCCTTCAAATTTCCTCCAATAATAATTAATTTTAATTTAGGGTATTTTAAAAAAATTTCAGGTAAAGCTTTAAGTAAAATATCCAAACCTTTTACTGGATGAAGCCTTCCTACGAAAATAATCTGATTTAATTTTTCAGGTTGAGCAATCGATGGGTTGGCTATACCATTAGGAATAACTACTATCTCTCTTTTTACCTTGTAATGATTTTTTAGGTCGGCCTTTGCTGATTCTGAAATTGCAACTATGTTAGTGGCAAGCGAATAGACAAATTCTTTTCGTTTTTTGTGAAAACTATTTTCATAACTGTGCGCGGCTGAATGGGTATGATACCAGCATATGCGGTTTTTTACGCCAAAGAGCCAGCCGCATATCAAACTTAGGTTTACTGCACCAAAATTTGCAATAATGCAATCAGGTCTTTTTTCTTTAATTAGTTTACTTAAAAAAATAAAGTCCTTAAAACCGACAGGTCTAGTAGAAGGCCATTTCTTTATATTAATTTTTCTCTTAATTTCAAACGGGTATTCACTTGTATCATAGGTTAATATATAAACCTGATGTTTTTCTGAAAGCTTATTGCTTAAGGCAACAAAGTATTCTGCAACGGAGGAATTTTTTAAACTAAAACATATAAAATAGGTTTTCATTAATTTCTATCGTTTAATTAATAATCCTACTAATGCAGAAAAGCGTCCCTTAGCATCATCCAGGGCTTTCCATTCTTTAAGCCCATTAAAAAATCTAATTATAAGAAGTAAAAAGTTTATAGCATTCCACTTTACTCTAGCAGTAAAAGCCGGGTTATTATATTTTAATCTCCACACATAATATCCATTTTCAATAACCATCTTACCATATTTATGATAGTCCGGTCTCCCTAATTCTTCATGAAGATGAGCTACTTTGGCCGATGTATTAACATACAATTTCCCTAATCCGGAAGCTCTCAAACAAAAATCCATATCCTCATACAAACCGTAGCCGGCGAACTTTTTAGCAAATTTTATTTCTTGAAATATAGATTTTTTATAAGAAGACACTCCACCCATAAAATATTCCACCTCATAAATCTTTCCGGAAGGAGGTAAAAAACCAGTCGAAAAACCATGGGAAAATTCGGGCATGAAACCCGGAGGTAAAGGCGAAAGTAATCCTAGCCTCTTTCTCAATACATTCCGCTGACCTAATTTACGAACATATCCATCAATTAAAAATTCATCAAATTCCGGCGAATAAGTAGTGGCAACATTCCTCCAAATTGTTTCATCCTTTATCCAGCCCCCGGTTGCTATGGCGTCTGGTTTTTCTTTGTAAGTTTTAAGAAGTTCTTCGAAATATTCGTTTTCGGGAACAATATCATCATCTAAAAAGCAAACAAAATCGATATTATCTCCAACCTTCCCTATGCCATAATTCCTTTGGAGTGTTAAACCTCTATTCTTCTCGTGAACTCTGTAATATTTTAAGTTTGGATAATGGCCCCTCTCCAGCATTCGTTCAGTGTCAGCACCTTCTGAACCGTCAATGATAAGCACTTCATCAGGATAAACCGTTTGATTTTGAATTGCATTCAGAAGCCTCTGGAGTGAATCACAGCGATTATAAGTACATACGATAAAAGAGAATCTATATTCCAATATTTATATTTTGAATAATTTATTTGCTTCAGCTTCGCTTAAAGCCCATCTCTTATTCATTATTCTAATATATTTAAGAGGATTGCGTATTTTCTGCAAACTATAATAGCGCATAAACATTTCTAATTTGTATCCAAAAATCATCTGTTTAGAATAATGCTTTTTTAATAAAACCATCATACTTGGCGAAGGTTTGGGCGAATTTTTTAAATTTTCAACTTTTTTACGCTTTAAAATCTCTCTAAATCCCCCTTCTTCAGATTTTAGATGCTGTATAATGACCTCTGGAGTATAAACTATATCCACACCATTCTTCCTTAATTGATATCCAAAATCAACATCTTCACCATAGCCTCCTTCTAAAGCCGTATCAAAACGTATTTTTCCAATTTTTTTTCTTTTTAATAAAGCGTTACCGGATCCAAAGGAAGCCCATTGCTTCATCTTTTTAAAGACCATAGGTTCCTCAGGCTGAGGATAAGCTGTATTTACAACATCTAAGTTATATTTTTCCTGAACATTTACCAGATTCTGGAGGACCTGAGGTTCCAATTTGTTATCATCATCACAAAGGAACACCAACTCACTTTGTACCAGATCCAGGCCTAAATTTCTCGCATTACAAGCTCCTATATTTTTAGTTACCAGATGTTCAATCTCCCAATTATAATCCCGGGGAGATAGCTTTAGAGAGGAAACCTCCCCGGAATCAACCTGCTCTATAACGATAACTTTTTTAGGGAAGAGTGTTTGTTGATTTAACTCATCGAGTAGTCTTATAAGCATCGAGGCACGCCGGAAAGTTGGTATAACTACCTCAACCTCATTTTTATGGTTACTTTTAAAGGAACTTATATTATTACTGATCTTCAAATTAATTTCACTTCTGAAAAACGACCGTTGAAAAACCCCAAAAAAGAATGGCATCAAAGTAAATTTCTTTTTGTTTATTAAAAAGGAAAGGAATAATAGTATCAGTCTTGCCTTATGATAATGCGCGCCAACGAATTGAAACACTTTCTGTATAGACCAATCCGGGCCTTTTAATTCATTTGAAACTGAAGAAATATAAAGGTCGGGTTCAGAATAGCAAAAGAGGGAATTTTTCTGTCCTAATTTGGAAATACTATTGAGTAAAAAATCAAAATCGTTAATTTTTTTAAACACTTCACTAAATTCATTTAAGGTACTTGCGTAGATTCCTCCGATATCTGTACTCATAAACCAGGTAGCATAAGTATTAAGAAACCCGGGATTTACGAAAGGGAACTGATCTATATACCCAATATCTTTGGAAACTGGATTATGGCTTAAAGAATATGATGCCATAATTAAATTGTGCTGGAAAATAGAATCTAATTTTGCAAAATGAATATGATCCAAATATTGTTGGTTCACCCATATGATCAATTCATCCGGATATTTTTTTGCTATCGAAAAAAATTCTTCAGTCAGGCTTGAGGATCCTATCTCACATTTATCCTTATCCTTTCGGATCTCCAGAAGTTTTTTTCCATCCCGATGAATAAATATTATCATAGACTTTGCAAAATATTTATTTAGCTAATAGGTTTTTAATTCCCTTTATATTTAAGGGGAATCAAGGTTTATTACTGCTATATTAACTTTAAAGTTAGCCTATTATTTTTTCGTAAAAGGCAATATTTTTTTTTGCAATTACAATTGCATCAAATTTCTTTAAAATCCTCTCTCTGGCATTTTTTCCGAATTCCGATCGCAAATCAGGATTCTTAATAAGCTGAATAATTTTACCGGCATACTCTAAATGGCATTTTGGATTAACCACATAGCCGGTTTTCTCATCAATCATTACTTCCTTTGCCCATCCAATATCAGAGGTAACCAGGGCCTTTTCCATGGCCATAGCTTCCAGCCAGGTCATGGGCATAGCTTCAGCGAAACTTGGTAAAACAATTACACCAGCCTTCTGTATCTCTTTGGTTATCTTTTCGTAAGGCAAAGCCCCTAAGTATTGAATACTTTCTTTTGCCCTTTCAGTCAATTTTTCTCTGAAAATCTGAAGAGTGGATCGGTTTTCGAAGATATCCACTACATCCCTCCCGGCTAATATTAGCCGGGATTTGGGTTCCTTTTCTATAACATGATTAAAAATTTCAGCTAGTTCTATAATCCCTTTTTTCCTTATAATAGTTCCAAAATAAAGGATCCTATTCTCTTCAGTTAAACCCGGTGATGCTGAAAATTTATCAATATCAACAGAATTGGGAATGACCGTATAATCCCTGTTCAATCCGAAAATTTTATTGGTTATTTTTCCTGTAAAATCACTTACTGAAATAATGGCATCTGCCTTTTTAAAAGCCGCTTTTTCAAACCACCTGTTTTTGGATTTCTGCTTTCTTCTTTCAAGATGACAAAAATAAGCATCACTCCCATTCAACCTCATCACCACCGGACACTCAAATTTCATAAAGGCACTTATACCGGTCCAGTCCGGAACCTCAAGAAGATCAATTTTATCTGTTTTTATTGATTTAGCAATATAATCCTGCAGGTATTTCCGATACAAATACCAGCCTAATAACTGATATTTCCTCTGGGCGATAAAATGAAATTTAATGCCGTCCTCCTTAACAATCTGGTTTTGCTTTTGCCCGTAAATAAAAATGCTAACCTGGATATTATTTTTAACCAAAGCCGTCGCTACACTTTTAATACTCGTACCTAAGCCCCCGGAAGCGGTAGAAAGTTTATGAGGATATTCCGGGGTTAAAAAAGCGATATGCATGTTTTACTCGTTTTTTTCAGCAATTTCACAGATGGCTTTAACAATCCTTGAAGTAGCTTGCTTCGCGGGCAGTTCGTTTATTATTCCGAACCATTTTTCAGCCCATTCTAGAGTTTGGTCCACTTTTTCTTCCAGAACCTCAGTGATGGCTTTTCCTACTTCTTCTTTTGAATTAATCCAAAGAACCGAATTTTCATCTGGCATCGACCTAAAATGAACATAATGGTAAATTACGGAAACATCCTTGAGCATTTTCTCCGCTTCCGGATCATAATTTATAAAAGCGCAGGGTTTTTTATAGGAGACATAATCAAAAACCATAGAAGATCCCAGATTGATGACCATAAAAGTATTGTTGATAATACTGGTTTGTAGCATATTATCATATTCATCGGGGATCACCTCATTCCACTGTTCGCCAATAGTCTTCCAGGCCGGTTCTATTGGAACGACAATATCCTTGAATTCTTCAAGAACTTTATCATACCTGTTTGAAAAATCTACCGGTGCCCTTCGGAAAATTATACCAATATCATGACCTTTTCTATTTAACTCCTTAACTTCCAAGGCCACGTCTTTTAAGTAAACCTGGTCACCGGGAGAGGTCGTAATATCATCTCCGGAAAAGCATAGATATTTTCTATCTTTTTTTAAATTATACCGAGAATAAAAATCAGATTGTGGAATTCTGAGTTGCGAATCAAAATGAACCTGAAATTGTGGTGTTCCGGTAACAAAGATCTTAGCCGGATCAATCCCCGGATAATAAGTTACAAGCTCCTTTTTCATATGACGGCTCCATACTAAGTAGTAATCTGTGTCCAGCACTTTAGTTCCTTTTGGTAAATTATCCCACGAAAAAATAAAGCAGGCACTGGGTATTCCGAGTTGCCTGGCTGCAATTATTGGCGCGACCGTGGTCAAAGCACGCTGATTGGTACAAAAAAGAACTTCTGGATTTTCACTTTTTAGAATCTCCCGACAATGTTTAAAATAAGGGGTGTTTCTTTCGGCTTGCTCCATTTTTTCCTGTAATCTAATCACCCCTTTTTTATTTGAATGAATTTTTATTAAGGAGGAGACTATAGTATTTTTAATCCGTTTTTTTATTCCGCCACCTTTTGAAGGAAATTTATAGGATTGATATACCTGATCTTTGAATTTTTTAGTAAAAAAGTTTAATTCAGCTTCAATTTTTGCTCGCTTATAAAGATCTGAAATTGCTCCGGGTTTCCCTTTAAGTTTGATTTCAGAATATCCCATTTCAGAGATATCAGCCCCGGTAAGGTTCCAGTAAATTAACTCCAGATTCTGCCGGGCCGCATCCTCAGGAAAGGAACTATAAATAAAATTCCTGATCCCAACTCCATCCGGTATCAAAATAAATGCTTTTCGTTTCTTCAAATTAGCTTAGATCTCTGAATTGTTTTTGATGTTCAATCTCCCACAATTCTTTACTATTAAGGGTCTGCAGGAATTTTTCAGCACTTTTTCCCTGACCAAAATCATTATTGTTGTCCTGAAAAGTTACAGATTCAATCCTGGAAATAGCTTCAAGAATTTCTGGTTCGGCATAATCACAGTTAATAATCTGCGAATCTGTGGACCTGTTTTTTTGTCGGCTTCCAATATTTATAGAGGGGACTTTATAATAAGGAGCTTCCCTCACCCCGGCACTACTATTTCCAATCATAAATTCCGCTTCCTTCAACAGACTTAAAAAATATTCAAAACGAAGTGAAGGAATAATTCTAAACCGCTCATTTCCTTTCAGCTTTTTAATTTGTGCCATGATCTCATCGCTTCCTAAATCATTATTCGGATAAATGATCACATAATTCCTGGCAGATCTCTGTAATGCATTTATAAAATTTTCGGTGTATTCCGCTATATGGTTTACCTCTGTGGTTACCGGATGAAACATGGCTATAGCATAGGTTCGGAAATTGATTTCATAATATTTCTTAACGGTGGTCAGATCAGGCAATACGTCTGAGAACATAATGTCAATATCCGGTGAGCCTATCACATAAATTGAAGAAGCCAGTTCTCCCATCTGAATGAGTCTTTTCTCTGCCTCTTCATTCGCTACAAAATGAATATGACTTAATTTACTCACACTATGCCTGATTAGCTCATCTACGGTTCCGGAAAGTTCTCCCCCCTCTACATGTGCTACCAGAATATTATTTAAAGATCCTACGATGGCCCCTGCCAGGGTTTCCACACGATCACCGTGAATAACTATCATATCAGGTTTTAGGTTCTTTACCACAGCAGAGATCCCCTCGATACTTTTTGCCAGGGTTAGATCCATGGTAGCGGCTGCCGTATGGTTTTGAAAGGAAGAAATATTCTTAAAACCGCATTTTTCTATTTCGATATAGGTATAACCGTATTGCTCCTGAAAGTGCATACCTGTGGCGAGAATATGAGTTTCAAAATCGCTGTTATTTTCCAGAATTTGTATCAGCGGTTTTAGCTTTCCAAAATCTGCGCGGGTCCCGGTTAGAAAAACTATTTTTTTATTTTTGGACATTAGACTTATTATAGTTTTTATTTATACCAACCGTCAACTCTCCTACTGTATGAATGGAAAAATTGTACAATCTCAGTATTGCATTAATATTTTTCCTTGAAGAAACCTCATCATGAATTTCAATAATAATACATTTTGTCACATCTAAAAATTTCAAATCAGAATTTTCATCAAATACAATTTCCTCTGCACCTTCAATATCAATTTTTAGTATATCTAAAATTGTAAACTTATATTTTGCTATTAAATAAGATATAGAAAAGGCCTGAATTTTTTTTTCTCCATTTTTTTCAAGTCTGAATGACCAATCCTTTCCATCTCTAAAGGCTTTTCCTACCCCCAACTTAGTAGTCTCATTCCATATACCTGCATTTAAATTAATTATTCCTTGAAATCCTTTTAAATTAAAAGTAAGTAGTTCAAAATTCCGTTGATTTGGTTCTACTGTGAGTATCTTAGAATTATGAAATTTATTTTTAAATAAAACTGAAACTAGACCAATATTTGCCCCACAATCAAGAATATTTAAATTATTCATACAGCCTAATTTATCTTTAAAAATTCGAATCGCATACTCATATTCTTTCCAAAAAAAAGTCTGTTGAAAAACATCTAGATCGCTGGATGAACCAAGTCTCAACTTAAGTTCGTTCGGACTTACTTTATCAATTCTTGATATTGAATAATTATTATTAAATTTTAAACATCTTCCATCAAAGAAATATAGGTAACTGAAATATTGATAAAATGAATCCAGGAAAATTGACTTTCTCAATCCAAGACCGGAAAAGACAAGATAGCTTAATATCCATCCTATTTGTTTGAAATTAAATTGAAATAGAAATATTATTTTACTTAGTATCTTCACTTTTCTTCAAAATTTGAGAAATTTCAATTTTTGTCTCAAGTCTTTTCCATTGAAACCTTATCTCTTTTAGAAATTTTATTGTGTTGGTAAAGAATGCATCATTTATAAATGACAGGAAAATTTTTAATCTGGAAGGAAATTTCTTTTTATGCAATTGATATTCCGCTAAAGTTTCGTTCCGGTATCTTGAAACTAAAGAATTCTGATCCCGATTAATGAAGTAAAAAAATCCTTCATTAAAATCCAGAATGTCATAGCCTGAATTTTTTGCGCGTAACGACCATTCTTTGTCTTCGCTAAAGGAAAGGCTTTCATCAAATTTAAGGGTCTCCCAGACTTTTTTATTGACCAAACAACAACCCGCCATTAATCCAAAGCGCAGCGGATCTGTCACCTTAAAATCGTTTTTAAGCGCTCTTTCATAATTAGAAATGCTATTGATATATCGAATTCCGGCTAGCTTAGGATTCAGTTCCATTTGCTCCCGTGAATTTTTAAAAAAACTGTTTCCAATAGGTACAGCATGAGCACTTAAAAGTAAGACCAGGTTAGACCGCACTTCTGAAATTCCCAGGTTGATGGCTTTCCCATAGGTGAAATCAGTGATCTTTACGATCCTGCAGCCATATTCTTCGGCAACTTTCAGGCTTTCATCAGTAGATTCATTATCTACAATAATAATTTCAAGAACATCGTCCGAGTATACTTCATTTAAAATTTCAAGACTTTTTTTGAGATAAAAGGCTTCGTTTCGGTTTCTTATGACCACTGATACTTTATTCAAAATCTCCAAATTTTAGCTGCTCATCCTGACTAATATTCCGGGTGGCTGTCCTGCCAAGCAAATCATTATATTTTTCAGCGGGGATCTCACCACTTCCGGGGCGTTTTACCCAGATATTTTCCCTGGAAAACTGTTCTCCTTTTTTAATAGGCTTTATTGAACAAACTGTGGCAAAGGCAAAATCCATAGTTACTTGTTCTTCTATGGTGGGGTTTTTTGAGCCACCGCGCATTTGAGCTATTTCTGCACTGGATTTGATAAGTTCCTTACAGTTTTCCTTCATCCATACTACAAACAATATCGGGCCCGGTTCGACTGCATATGATCTGTAAAGTGTCGTTCTAGAATAGAGGCTCCCAGGGCAGTAGCCGCTAAACAAGCATTATTATTCAATGTATGATCTGAAAGTCCAAAAACCTTGTCAGGGAAATTTTGATGTAATTCTTCCATTGCGCCGAGGCGAACCAGGTGAACTGGGGTAGGATAGAGATTCGTGGTATGCAGTAAAGCCACCGGAACCTTTTTTTTATCGAAAATAGCTACAGCTTTCTTTACACTTTCTATAGTATTCATGCCTGTACTCAGAATTACAGGTTTTCCAAATTCTGCAATATGTTCCAGGAGTGGATAATTATTGCACTCTCCACTACCTATTTTAAAAGCAGGCACATCAAAACTCATTAATCGGTTTGCTGCAGCTCTTGAAAATGGAGTGGAAATAAATATCATTCCCTGATCTTCCACGTAATTCTTCAGTTCCAGTTCTTCAGCTTCATCCAGGGCACATCGTTTCATAATTTCGTAGATCGAAATATCCGCATTTCCCGGAATGGTTTTTCTGGCGGCCCCGGTCATTTCATCTTCCACTATATGGGTTTGATGTTTTATCATTTCAACCCCTGCCCTTTTCGCGGCATCTACCATTTCTTTGGCTACTGTTAAAGAACCTTCATGGTTAATCCCAATTTCGGCAATCACCAGTGGCGGATGATCCTTTCCTATTTTTCTACCGGCTATTTCAATATAATTGCTCATTTAATTTTTGTAATTCCTAAAGTATCTTTTGAAATGTGTTTTAATTTTATGCTCCAGCCAATAGAATTTCATGGAAAGATCCGGATTTAAGAAAATCAATCTCGCTCCACTCTGATAAACTTTCTTTTTCCCGGGCGCATACCCCTTTTTTCGGGCCAGACTTGTAAGATGTACATAACTAGCCTTAGGAAAAATAGATAAAATTTTATTGGTTTGATCCATTCTATCTCCTTCAATTAATATTATACATCTATCCTTACAGAGTCCTTTAAGAAGATTTAAATTTTCCGATCCATCAATAATGATGAAATCAAATTTTGAATCTCTGGAGATATTTTCAATCTTATCGAATAATTTGAGATCAGAATATCTATCTATGTTATCTATTAAGGCTGCCTTACAGAACTTATTCGCTTCTGTAGCCACATAGTTCAATCGGAGATTATTTAAATAAGAATAATTTAAAACAGAATCTGCTATGGTACCGATACCCGCACCTAATTCAAGAAAATCACGCAGGTTAAATTTTCGAAGCATTTCAATTATCTTATAAATAACATATTCGCTGGCGATATATTCATTTCCTTCCAGCTTGCAGAATTTGATATAATTATTTTCTACAAAATTTTTGCTATTCATATAATTTCCGATATAAGAATTCGGCATAAAACAGATCTTCTTTAGTATCTATATCTGCTTCACCAAATATATGAGAAATTTCAAATGGTATAGATTGCTCATCTATCAGTGTATTTTTCCTGATTATTGCTACGTTGGAAATATATAATAAACCATTTTCATAAAACAGATATTCCATATCCTGAGACCTTTGACCGAAAGAATAATTTTCGGGAACAAATAAACCTTTCCTGATTTTACCAAATTTTCTCAAACTTCTGGAAACCGTAAATAGACTTTTTTGATTTTCCGAATTATATGCTTCATAAGCTCTTTTCAACATATCTACTGGCCTAAAAGGATTTGTAGGTTGCAACAGAAAAATATTGTCCACAGGATCATCTAAATCTTCCACTACGATGAATGATATAGGACATAAAC
>CAWGSM010000014.1:0-61633 GCA_963825045.1 uncultured Flavobacteriaceae bacterium
CCAATTATTAGTTCAGGAAGGAATCCTGGAAACCACCTCAACCCCTTTACCCCTTTCGGAGATCTATAATTTTAAAGAAGAACAGCAGCTGAAAGAAACAAAAGGGAAAGCAGTTGGGTTCAGGTAGAATGCTATGAAAGTAATAAAAGTGCCTACGATAACATCTAAAATTGGCACGTTTACTAAATGTCAATCCTGCAACTAAACAAAAAATTTAGTTTTAAAAACTATAATCTCAATATTAATCTACTATAAAATCAAATTATTTATGTCTAAACACAATGAAAATAACGGATACGGAAAAGAATACTCTGATGACGGCTTTTGGAATAAAATAAAAACTGCTTTTAAAAAAGCAGGTATTAAAGTCGTGTACTCGGCTTTAACGCTTTATTATACTTATAAGAAAAAAGATACCCCTACTTGGGCTAAAGGGGTAATAATTGGAGCCTTAGGTTATTTCATTTCACCAATAGATGCTATACCTGATATTACTCCGGGTGTTGGATATGCAGATGATATAGGGGTTTTATTAGCAGCTGTAGCTACTGTAAGTGCCTATATTGATAGCGAAGTTAAGCAATATGCGAAAGACAAACTCCGTGACTGGTTCGGTGATTTTGATGAGGATGAACTCCTTTAAGATATAATTGAAAAATACTTCAGCACCAAATATTGAATTAACCCGCTACAGCGGGTTTATTTTTTCAATACTTAATATTATAGGTTTGGTAATATTTGATCCATTAAATTAAACGCCACACTCTGTCGTCTTCCTGACTTAATTTTGACTAATCAAATTAGGAAAACATGTCAGAAGCTTATTTATTCAGCCATGGTGGACTTACGGTAGATCTGTCAAAAGTCAAGTCGATTGCATGTAGACCCATATATACCCAGAGGCAAAAGCAATATTCTAAAAATTCAATATTTAACGAGGGTAGAATTTATATTCAATCCAGAGACAGAGGAATACGAAAGAATAGAAGTACGGGATTTCATTGAACATCCTTACATCGATTATGATACTGCTATTGCATATCGGGATGAATGGCAAGACTACTGGCAACAATACCTGGACTCCCGAGATTAATTTTTAATACACATGCCTAAAATAGAAATCCCATTAAGCGACGAGCAATATCAACATATTCAGGAAGAAATAAGATATTCTAACAGGGCTCATCTTTCAGAAGGGGTTTTTGGAGGTTATGAACTTTGCCTGAGTGTAGGCATTCCAGATGTTTTTCCGGCAAACCTGGAGATCAAGACCCACCAGCCCATGGACATCGGGGAAGTTGAATGGAAATTTTTGAATTAGATCAATAAAAAAATCATAAGATGAAAATAGATCTGGTTACCAGAAAATTGTATACAGATAGCGGGGTCTTGATAAAGGAACTTTATTGTCCGTTGAAAGTAAGCTATTCGCAATTGAATAAAGATTCCAGCGGCAAATTGAACTGTAGTGAATGTTCCAAAAGTATATTGGAGACCGCGAACTTAGAAGATACCACGCTTCTGACGATCATGGAGAAAAATCCTGCCCAATGTGTGAAAATAGATCTTAACCAATCGAATTTAAAAATCTTATAATATGTACGACTCTGAAGTTAACCCAGACGATTTGCCGGTAATAACCACGGCAAGGACTGAAAAAGAAATTAATAAAGCAGCAAAAAACGATTATTTTCCACTGATCAAAAAGGTTGAACCTTCTAAAAATATCAAAAGCAAATATGCCATATTTCAGCATAAAGAAACCGGGGAAATAGAAGAGGTTGGAGATTTCAGATCTAATTTTGACCCTGATAAATATGAGAAAGTAATTGACTGGACCTGGTATTACCCATACTCCTTCCCTGCTCCTTACGCCGCTTATCTTATACCAAAAGATCTTAAACCTGGACAAAAGGTATGGATAGATGATCTTATCGAAGATTATGTAGGTAGCCACTGGAACCAGGGAGATACTACACGACGTAGATATGCGGAGGCTGTCTGGACGGGAACAGACCTGGAGATCAATCATTCACCTGAAAACACTTCTATTCTAATAGGCTGAATTAAAACGACGTATTTTGTCGTCACCCATCTTTATTTTCGTGCCATAATAAAAACTTATGGTCTCAGAAATTATCTTAAACAGGGAGATGGAAAATCTTTATTGTCCAATAACCGGAAAACAGATCCTGTTTCCGGATGATTATTCGATCTCCCCTGCCCTGCTCTTTATTTATATCCCGGAAGCAGAGGTATTCGAATTCGTTAGCCCAGGATTTATAAAGGATTTTCCTGAAGAGTTTGAAAAAGATGGTACGGCGAAAGATCCGGTACACTTTTTTGAACGCCTAAAAAATGATCCCGACTGGGGATACCACAAGTTGCTAATCACCCAGGGGATATGTGCAAGCGTTAGCCTGTGTTTCGATATGGCCTATGAGAATGATTCTACCTGGTCTTTATTTAAAAAATAAAATAGATGTTCCCCGTTAGAAAAACATGGCATACCTGGATCATCACTATTCTTGGTCTTATTTATTATTCGATGGAGACTAAGCCAAAATCTGTCGAAGGAAAGCTCCAGAGAACAGTTACTGAAATGAATTCCTGCAGTGATGAAAATACTGCATCCTTATACCTTAGAAAATGAAGATTTTTAGACTTATTTATTTTTGTTTCTTTTTTCTACTTCTGGAGTCCACAGGTAACGCTCAGATCCTGAATTCAAGAGAAAATATTTTAAAGACCATGGGCTTACCTGACGAAACCGGTATAGACAACAATGGATATCAAAGTTTTATATACAATGATAGTATTCAATTAGGAGATAAAAAATACGAACGTAACATGGTGTTATATTTTATTCCATATGAAGACAAAGATATCTGTACCCATGTCAGAATGATTTACCCTATATCTGAGCTTCAGAACAATCTTGATTTCTTTAACTCCAATTTTAAGAGGATAGATGAAAAGAACTGGCTGGACATGGAAACGGGGTATAGCTATAGAATGGATAACACCTACCCATTTTGTAGTTTTTTGATTTGGAAAGACAAGTAAGATTTGCTTAGGCGACATATTTTGACGTTGTCATCATCTATATTCGCCATGCATTACATAATGATCCCGGTTTTGATTTTGATATTTGATTAATTTATTTGATTTTAAAATACCCGTGCCGGGCGGGTATTTTTAATTAAGAGGAAATATGCAGCATATGATAAAAGATTATTTAATTAAGTATTTCGAACTTCCTGCAGAGTTTTTCAGGGAAGAGGCTAATCTTTATATTCTATCGGTTCTTTCTTTATTTTTTGCAGAAACAAAAGAGAATAGTTCGGAGATCAAAACCTCAGACATTGATCCCGATAAACTTTCCATGGAAATAAACGAACTTGAGAATACTGTAAATGGAAGTAACCTGAAGATCAATTTAAATCAGCTCCTCAAGGTTCCAAAACCAGAACCAGTATTCTTCCAGGACTACATAGGCAGGGATGGATTTTGCGAGTATCAGCTACATATGGCCCTTTGTATTTTGGAAATGCCCGAAAAGCAAGAAAACTTACTTCAGCATCCAAACTTACTGGATAATGCGAGGACGGTTGGTGAATTTATGCAGGCATTCGACATCTTGAAATACTTCTCAAAAAACTAATTATACAGCAAACCGATAATAACTTTACTATCAGGATTTCCAAACTGGAAACTGCTCATAATTTTTAAAATATTTTATAGCGACATATTTTGTCACTATCCCTTTTTATTATTGCATTGTTGTAAGCAATTTATTTACAGCCACCGGGGCTTGATTTAACTGACTTGATTGTGATTTGATAAAAAACGCTCATTAACCCGGAAATGGGCGTTTTTAATCCAGAACCTAATTTTATCCATTTTCAATGAAAAGATCTCAGCCAGATATTAAAAAAACTTATACGAAGCATACCATACTTTTTGAAAAATTTTCAAATAACGGCCTAGTGGCGTTTTATAATATAGAATTAGAAAAGTCTGCCGCAGCACAGATCAGTGAAGGTATCTGGATCGCGCTCATAGGAGAACTTAGAAAACGGGAGATCGACTTTTCTACGATTAGTAATTCAGAAGAGCTCCCAAAGAGTTTCCCGGCGGTTATTCTGGTAGGTAAAAAGTTATATACTATAGACCAGGTGCCACTCGAAATCGCCGAAGGTCTGGTTATGATGTATCTTAAAGCGCGGGAAACTGACTTTGAAGGACTACAGCTAAACACAAGAAATAAAAAAGAAATCTCATATACCCGTAATGGTATGAAAGGCACTGTCTCGGCCAATGCAGTTATAAGATCATTTACCGAAGGTCTACTAAAACCAGCTGGATAGTATTCACCATTTTTTAATTAAAGAATATGAGTACCGAAAGACAGGTCCAGACCTTTTATACTTTTACGAATAAAAACCGAAGGTAAAACGATAGCAGACCTTTATAACGAATTACATTTTAGAACGGGCAATGAATTCCAGCGACGATGCCGGTTTGATGAAAAATATAACTGGAGGGATTTTAGAAAGACCCGCTACTACGGGCGGTACGAATTCTTGCTGGAACATCTGGATAAAATTGGAATCTGGTTATTTGACAGTTTTGAGTATTACCCCAAACATTTGCTGGAAGCAAAACTAAACCGACCCCATTATATAAATCCATGGCGATTGAAAAAGTATCTGGAATATAAGCAAGGAAAATCTAAAGTTCAGAAAAACAATACCCGATAAGTTACAGCTGAATCAATAATTTTACGGCAAACCGTAATGACGATTAGCTATAGTTTATATATTCGTGAAAATGCAATGACTTTGTACCTGAAATAATAATTACAAAAACAATACTCCTGGATATACTAATATATATAACAGCGGCAGCAATGATCATCTCTAAATTCATTGATTGTTATACCACTCAGCTAAAGATTAAGTATATAAACGATGAAACCAATCTGATTGGCAGAAGTTTCATGCCCGGTGGAATCAAAAAAGGGATCTGGTTGATTTTTTCAATTTCGTTGATCATAATCTTCATTTCAACCTGGATCCTGCAGGAATTTTACTCATTACCAGTTTATTACTGGTTATATATAGGTACTGGTATTATTATTACGGTTGTCCAGTTGGCGGTTGCGCATTCAAACTACTTCGGGAAAAGTAATTTCATAGTAAGCCTTTTGGAAAAAACTATATTTTACAGATGGTAACGTAATTCATCAAACAATAAAATTAAAGGATATGCATTCCCTATTAATTATGAATAATTAACAATTTAAGTTAATTATTTTGTAAGAATTTAACTATGTTTGGAAACGCACCGAAGAATGTAAATTTCTTGCCCCTACTCAGAAGTTTACTTGCAACATACTAACCTACAGAATGAAAAAATACTTTTTGCTGATTCTGGCATGTATTACCATTAACCTAAGCCAGGCACAATCTTATTTAGGATGGACTACCTCTCAATTAAATTTAAGAGAAGGACCAGGGATAGATCATAAAACCATTGCTACCCTAAAACCAGGTTCTCAGATATTCATATCTTCCCTAGAATCCAAAAATGGATTTATTAATATAATCGATATTGCCACGAATAACGAGGGTTTTGTTTCAAAAAGCTATATCAAAGTTGGCGATGAAGTACCTGTTTCTTCACAAGGAATTCTGCAAAACACTGGAAAAGTAGGAAGTTATCAACCTGAAATTGAGATCTATAATAATACCGTAAAGGATTTAACATTAAAGATGAATGACCGGATCTATAATTTTAGCAGCAGAGAACGTAAAACTTTCAATCTGCCACCTGGGAACTATGAATACAGAGCATCAGCACCGGGAGTTATTCCAGACCTGGGAACAGAGCGCATCGAAAGCAATAATGGATATAAATGGGAATTTTATATCCTTACCCGATAACAATTTTGAAAATCTAACCAATTAAATATAGCCGCATGGAAAAAACAAGTATCCCTCTACAGTTAAAAAGTCATTTTTTAAGGCTTTACCAGATTGCACTATCTGATGAGAACTTTAATCATACGCGAAATGGAACTGCTTATATCATTTTGCAGAAGAAAGAGGTATTTCAAAAACAGACCTTGACTCTATTCTTAACCGGTTCCATTGGTGAAGTAACAATCCCGGAAACTCTGGAGGAGCGAATAGAATATTTATATGATTTTGCACAAATGATATGGGCTGATGGAAAGATCACGGAGGATGAAATGAATGCATTTAAAAAGTATTGTAAAAAATTCGAATTCCTTGATGAGAATATCGATGAATTAACTACATATCTCCTTGATAATGCAAAGAAGAAAATTCTTTAGCAGAAATCTTACAGGAATTAAACTAAAAAACCATGACCAGTCTAAAGAATTTAACGGTTTTAAAGAACTCTTCGAATAATTCTAAACAAGAGAACAATAGCAGTGACCATGAAATGTCCTACCATAATCGCGGTTTTGGAAATTCCAAAGGAGCCCAGGGTAACGTAAGTAATTTAAAAGCCTCCCTGAATGCTTTATTTCAATCATATCGAAAAGAAATGTAAAGAAGACTCTAGAAGAACAGCAAAAATTAAAACAACCCTACATACACAGAAAAAAAGGTCAAAACCACAGCTTCTAAATACAAAATTTGAAGATTTGGGCAAGCTTGAGGGTCAAGTTGGAGTCTATGAAGAAAAAATTGAAAAACTAAAACAAGATAAAATTAATATCAAACGCCATCCTGAGAATTATGGTGTTGAAGTCGACTCTAGGGCTAGCGTAAAATTCTGGATAGGCCTTAGTTTAATTATACCATTAACGCTTTATATTTTCATATTCTATATTTCCACTTCATTCTCAGGTTTTTTTAGAACTTTTGATCCTTCAACAGATCTTTTTGGAGGAATGTTTTATCCTAAAGCTCTTAACAGAAGCCTGGGAGGCAGGAATCCTGGAATTCGGTTTTATAGTTTTTATACCATTTGTATTTTTTGGCCTGGGATATCTTATCCATATGTTTCAACAAAAAAGTGGATTTATGAACTATTTCAAAATTGGAATGCTATTCATAGTTACGTTTCTTTTTGATGCTATACTCGCCTACTTAATTGAAGAAAAACTTTATGACCTTAATAAATCTTTAACAGATCCACCATTTTCCGTTTCCTATGCACTGGAAAGTCCGGGGTTTTGGGTTATAATTTTTGCTGGATTTATTTCATACATTATATGGGGCCTTGTATTTGACTTTATAATGCATGAACATGCAGATCAGAGATAAAATTAAAATTCATTTACCAGTTTCAATAAGGAAATTCAAAACCAGCAGAAATTAATTGAAAAACTCAATGCGCAAATTGAAAAAATTAGAAATGATAATTAATGCACTTGAAGTTCGAATAAGTGAACTAGATTCCATTATTGAAGGATATATTTTCCCTATAAAAGATTACCAATATTTAGCTTCAAAATATTTTGAAGGATGGATATATTATATATCGCTCAAATTTACCAATGGGACAAGAGCAGAAGAACAATTTATTGGAACAATGTCATGGAGATATATGACAGCCATCTGGCGAAATACCTTAATATCACAAAGTGCAGCTCCAAATCAAATATTTAAAAAATCATCCTAAGAAAATGAGAAATTATTAATTTAATAATTTTAGTACTAGGCTTTAATCTTACCTCTTGTAAAAACAGACCAAAAATGGAGAATAATGGACAAATTGCTAGTACAACCAAAATACAATACTCCAATAATCAGATTGTCCCGAATATTTAGCAAAAGAAAAACATAATAATTTAAATATAAGTGTGCTACTGGACCTTTCAGACAGGATTGAAGCGCCAAAAACGATCGAAAAAGATACTGCATATTTAAAAAGCCTTGCGAAGCATTTATTCAACATATCAGATGGAAAAAAATCGGTTCTGCTGGAAGACGATGCAGCTTTTCTTTAATCCCGAACCTTCCAGCGACAAAATTAATGAAATAGCTGAAGAGGTTAAATATAGTATTTACAAAGATGCTTCTGTCAACTTAATCAACGACACAAAGGAATTATATAGTGAAGAACCTATGAATTATATGAACTTGCTCAAGACAGATGCCAATGGAAAAAAGAGTAACTATCCAGGGTCTGACATATGGCGTTTTTTTAAGGATAACGTTCAAGATTACAGTATAGACAACTGCCACAGAAATATACTGGTAATTCTTACTGACGGGTATATGTTTTATGAGAATACTCAAATGACGGAAGGCAATAGAACCTCATATCTAACCCCAAATAGTTTGAAGAGATTAAATCTATAAAAAGTTACTGGAAGCAGATGATGGACGAAAAAGATCTGGGTTTTATTCCTGCAAATAAGAATCTTGAAAATTTGGAAGTGCTGGTAATTGGTATTAATAGTCTAAATGATGAAAACCCATATGCTCAGGATATTATTAAGCCTATTGGAGTAAATGGTTTGAGGAAATGGGGATACCTAAGCGGTAATTATAAGATCAAAAATGCAGTAATTCCATCTAATATGGAAAAGGTAATTAATGATTTTGTAAATTCTTAGAATATAAGGCTAACCAAAACTGAAAAGCTCTTCCATCTCATGATGGTTCTTTAATTATTTCTATGTCTTTTTGGATTAGACTTATAGCCACTATGAGCTATTGATATTTCAGGCATTAATGGGCTTTTCTTACCTGGCATATTAGAATTGGAAATAGAAAATCATACCCGCGAAGGTAACTAAAAGCTTCGTGGGCATTTGATCTGCACCAAATCAAATAAAACTTTTAATTTGATCGATGAAATACGGACTCCAGCATATTGATATTAATTCTTCAACCGATAATTTCTACTGCCCGGTAACTGGGCAACAACTTCTGCATCCGGAATATTTTGATCCTTCTTCTGCCCTTATCTTCAATTATTTTGATGATTATAAAGAATTCGATGAAGCAACGCCAGAAATCCGGAAACTTTACGAGGAATCACTGGAAGAGTCTGGAACAGAGAATCAGCTAAATCTAAAACCTTTTCAGGTTCTGATCAATGAAAAGCTAAAAAAATATAGGGACCGCTACCTCCTCATCGAAATGGGCGACATATTCAATAATCATTTTTATTGTTTTGATCTTCTCTATAACCCAAAAAACAAAGTAATAAAAGTTGAAAATAAGGAATCAGCTTATATCCCAACTGGGTTGGAAGCAAATTTCATCCTGGAAATCAATGAACTTTACTGTCCTGCTACAGGACATAAAATTGTAGATGAATCTACATTCAATACCTCTCCCGCCCTGGAATTTATTTATTGTCATTCTAAGAAGGAGTTTGAGGTAATTAATAAGGATTTTGAAAATTTAATTAGAGAAAAATTCAACCATTCTGTGAACCAAAAGCTTTCCGAATTAGATTATTCAGAGATCGTTAGCTATTTACTTAATGGAGAAAACAAACATTTCCTTTTAACCTATGGAACCTCCGGGAAGGAAATTAGCGTTTGTGTGGATATGAGTGATTGAGACGAATAATAAAAACCGCTAAACTCACCAAAGGTTCTATAATTTTAAACAACCTAATGCCAACAAATCAATGATATCAAACACCTTAAAATATTGCCCTTTTTTTATTATTCTTTTTCCCATTTTAATCAATGCCCAGATATTCCCGAAATCAGGAGATGACGTTGGTAGTCTCATTCCCGATGGCTACAATTTAAAGGATGTGGCCTTTGGCGATTTAAATGTGGACTCGAAGGATGATCTGGTAATAGTAATTAGAAATAATAGCACCAGGAAAAAGTCAGTTGCGATATATCTTCACGATGATTCAGAATGGAAGTTAGAAACTGAATCTGCAGATTTCTTTTATTTAGACCAAGCTGATATCTTTGATCCCCACTTCACCAATTATGGGAGCTTTAATGACAGGAACAAGAATGAAGAATATGTAGGGCTTAATATTGATAACTCAGTAATTACCATAAATACAAATGATGGCTGGGGAAATTCCCTGGAAGCAAAATTCAGAAAAAATAAAAGTAATCAATACATCCTGATAGGTTTAATCACAGGAAGCTTTTATAGAAATAATTTTACAGAGAATAGTTTTAATTACTTAACTGGTAAAATGCAGATTAAAACTGAGTTGATTGGAGAAGACTTAGAGGGAAAATCGGAAGCCTGGTTTAAAATATTAAATGCTAAGAAGGTTAACTTCGACCAGTTTTCAGCAAAAAAAATACTTGCAGAGAAAAGATCATATGAATATGAGGAATTAGAAGACCCAATAGAAAACTAACACCTCAAAAATGTCCCGAATTAAAAAAAATATTCTGGCGTTCCTAATTCTGGGAATTTTGAGTCTCTTGTTTCGTGGTTGGCTTTACCGCGAACTTATTACCTATAGATCTATCGGTAAGCGGCAAAATTATGAAATTACTGAAAATAGACTCAAAGATTATATTGATTTGAAGGTTAAGGACGATGAAGAATATGATGTCCAAAAGATTATTAACCTAAGCCTTTCCCTGACCTCAGAAAAACTGAATTTCACCGCTTCCAGAAATCATTATGACCCTAATAAATTAATATTTTCAGAAACCGCACACTGTGTTGGTTACGCCACTTTTTTCTCCAGCACCTGCAATTACTTATTGAAAAAACATGGGCTGGCTGAAACCTGGTCTGCAAAACCACATATCGGGCAGCTTTATCTATTAGGATCTAATATCCATCGGTATTTAGATTCTGCTTTTTTAAAGGATCATGACTTTGTGATTATTAAAAATAAAAATACCGGGGAAATATTATCTGTAGACCCCTCCATAAATGATTATTTATGGATAGACTTTGTCGCCTATGCAAAATAATTTCACTAATACTATACAAGATCCGATAGTATAAAAAAACTAGAAGAAGCCACTATTTGAGCGTCATATTTTGTCGCTATGATGAATTAATTTTAAGCCAGAAACAATAAGAATATGGATATTAATAAAGAAGAAGAACTTCTCCCCATTCTGCGGAAGCGCTTTGGAAAAAGAATTAAACCGGAGATAGAATCTGTTAAAATGATTCAATCTTCTACTGAAGTCTACCTGGAATATTCAATAAATACAGATCCAGAGAATATTTATAGAGTAGATATCAATTTCATTGCATCGCCGAGAGCAGGTAATGAAAAGGTTATTTCGGTTCCTGATTTTAATCCAGATAATGACCTTAACCAGAATATTCACCTTTTCCTTTCAGAGACAGATGACTACACGATCATCCTGGCTATAGACCAGATATTTACCCCTGATGGAATCGAGAAAATAATAGCGGAATCTGTGGATAACTAATCTAACTACCTGGGAAATTGCTTTTCTTTTTTTAAGAAAATATTTAGATTTACTAGCATTCCGCAATTACCCTACTCCGCGGCAATAATTTCAACAAAAATAATACTCGCTACAAATGTCAATAAAAATTTTAGCAACAGGTGATATTCATATTGGTAAAAAATCTTCAGGTATAAATGAAAATATTGAAGAATTAGCTACCAAGCATACCTGGAAACGACTTGTGGACTATGTCATTAATAACAAAATGGATGTTTTGGCACTATCCGGGGATATCGTAGACAAAGACAATCGCTTTTTTGAAGCAATCGGACCACTTCAAGCCGGATTCGATAAATTAGAAAAGGCCGGTGTGGAAGTCTTTATGGTGGCGGGAAATCACGACTATAAAGTTCTAAGTGATATTGCCGCTTCTAGTCGATATAAAAATGTGCATTTATTAGGAGAAAATGGGAGATGGGAGGTAAAAAATTTTGAAAGGAATGGTTTACAAATGCAGTTTGTAGGCTGGTCTTTTCCAACATTCCACTATAGACATGATCCTTTCCTTTCATATAACAGGGACATCATAGATCCTAAATTACCCGTAATTGGTTTACTACATGGAGAGGTTGAAAACATGGAAAGCTCTTATGCTCCCATAGAATATAACAACTTTTTGGATAGTCGTGTAGATACATGGATTTTAGGACATATTCATAAACCATCTGTTTTGATTGAATCCAATCCTTTTGTTTGTTACCCCGGTTCTCCTCATGCTCTTAGTGCAAAAGAAAAGGGAAAACATGGCCCTCTGGTCATAGAAGTTGAGAATAAACAAAAGGTTAGTATACACCCACTATCTATTTCACCTGTCCGTTTTGAGAGTCTTACAGTTGATATAACAGAAAGCGAAGATGAAAGCTCTCTTAGATCACTTATAACAAACAGTTTAATAGATTTTTATACAGATATAAATTCTGATCTGGAGAATGTTTTACTTCTGGTTTGCGACCTTATTTTTAAAGGAGAGCATGACAAAATTCAGGAATTTGAATCCTGGCTAAGAAATCTTGGCGATCTCAATTTAGAAACAGAAACGGAAACCAGAATACTGGTACGTAAAACTGTAATAAAGTTAAGACCAAAAACAGATCTTGAAGAACTTGCAAAACAATCGTCTCCTGTTGGAATCTTAGCCACTTCTATTCTTGCTATCGAAAAAGGAGAGACAACCCCCTTTCTGGAAAGTCTGTTAGAGGAATGGCAGGATAATACAGGATAGATTAAATAAAGCAAACACTTATCACCCTTTGAAGCCATCTGGAATGCTACCTGATAACGATGCTAAAGAGTATATTTTAAAGGAGTGTAATCGCCTTATTAGCGAATTAAATTTACAGCAAGCGAGATGAAAAATGTGACATTTTACATAAAAAATCTAGTCATCCACAGGATGCCCGGTTTTGCCAGAGGAATGGCTCCTTTGAAACTGGCTAAAAACATTAACCTAATTACCGGCCCTAATGCTTCTGGTAAAAGTTCAACGTCCAGGATAATTCAAAAAGTTATCTGGCCCTTTCAAACAAAGGGGTTAGATGTAGATGCTCAATTGGAAATTGATGATGATCTCTGGCAAGTAAAAATTGATTCTGAATCTGTAAGAGTACAACAAGATGGTATTGATAAAAAATTAAATGGTATACCGTCTAAAGAAGGTTGCCATAGGTATCTCCTACCTCTGCATGACCTCATAAAAGAGAATGAAGATGATCTTGCAAGGGAAATTATGAAAGCCTCAATTGGAGGTTACGACCTTGATGAAGCTCACAATAATCTTGATTACTCCCGAACAATCAAAAACAGTAGTGCTTCTGAATTTAAAGAGGTTTCAATAAAAGATAGGGAATATAAGGAAATTATAAAAAATCATAAGGAACTTAAAAATGAAGAAGAAACATTGCGAAATCTGGAAACAGATCGCAGTAAAGCCAAAAAGGCCTCCCTTCTATATAAGTTTTACAAGGCACTTTCTGAATGGAAAAGAGCAGAATTAACCTCTGATAATTTAGCTATTCTAAAGGATCAATACCCGGCTTCGATGGATAATATTTCTGGTGAGGAATTAACGGCTATTGAAGATTTGGAAATTCAGATAGCAGATGCAGAAGATGGTATCGATCTCACTGAAAACAATATTGAGAAGGAAAAGAAGAAAATTAATGATCTTCAAATTTCAGGTTTAGAAATATCTGAGACCATCCTAACAAATCTTGAAAACAGGCTCCATAATCTCAATGAGATTACTCACAAGATAAAAGATCTGGAAACCGATTTATTTGCAAAACATGAAGAACGCTGCGAAGCGGTAAAAGCAATAGATGAATCCCTGGATCCACTGGAATGGGCGAGACTCGATCTGGAATTAGTCAAAAATCTAGATGAATTCACCAAGAATGCTTACAGGGTACTTGGCCTTAAGGTAAACCTGGAGAACGAGAAAAACAGACTTCAGGAAGAATTAGAGAACTTAGAAGATGTACCCTTTGAACCTGAAAATGTACTTCAGGGAGTGAATTTTTTAGGATCTTGGATTAAGGAGCAGGAAATAAAGGTTGATTTGCCGGTTTGGGTCATTCCGGTACTTGCGTTTGTGGGAGCCCTCACAGCATTGGCAACTTTGTTATTTGGATGGCCGGGACTTATCGGTATATTATTTATAGTAGGTCTTGTCTTTTACGCTTTGCAGGTGAGAAGCAATGCTTCTTCTAATTCTATTAGGGAAAAAGATTTTAAAGATTTAGGATTACCGTTACCTTCCCAATGGAATTTGGAAGAAGTTACCTCACATATCAATGTGCTCTTCGAACTTCTAAGAAAATCGAAAATCAAAAATGACACTCATTTAAGAGTCAGACAGCTCAATCTGGAACTTAAAAACCTATCCCCTGAGATTGATAACATTCAGAATGACCAAAGAAAATGGAGAGAAGAAATAGGATCTGTACCTAATGTAAATGAAAATGATTTTGGTAGCCTTTATTGGTTTATCAGGAATGCACGGGACTGGCAAAAAGCCCATGTAGCCTACAAATCATTAGAGGGAGAAAAGGTGTCCAAAGAAAAGCAACTTGCAGATGAATTAAAGGAATTCAATTCTCTTTTGCAACAATGTAATCTTCAAACTGCAAATAATCAGTCCGAAGCAGATGCTGAATTAAAAAATCTGAAGAAACAACTCGGAACAAAAAAGGAAGCTTTAGTAAATATTTCAAATCTTGAGGTGCAACTCAAAACGTTCAGAAAGAACAAAAATGGTGCTTCAGAAAAACTATCGTCCATTTACAGGCAGCTGATTGTTGCCCAGGGAGATAAAAACGCACTTAAGGATTTAATAGAAAGGCTGGCAGATTATAAAGATCTTTCACAGAATCTTTTTGCTTCAAAACAAAAGCTACTGGAAAAAGAAAATGAATTAAAAGGTCAGTCGCTGTTTGAGGAATTAAAGGAAACTACAAAAAATTTAAGCCTCGACGAGATAGAAGAAAAAACAAAAGAAAATGAAGAAATTTCCGGTGAACTAGAAGAAATTTCTGAAAAAATCACGAGAATAGAAACCTTAATAAATGATAAAAAGAAAGGTCATGAACTCGAAGATATTTTAACCGAAAAACATATAGCTCTGGAAGGCCTGGTGAACTTATATCAGAATAATCTGACTTCTGTAACAGGGAACCTGATTGTTGAAAAGTTAAAAACAGAAACCCGGGATCAAAACAGACCACAGGTTTTTAAACGAGCAAACATATTATTCAATAAAATTACCAATGGCCGCTATGAACTGCGATTAGACGATAATGACAATCCTTCCTTTAAAGCTTATGATACTATATACCAACAAGGGCTTACGCTATCTGAAGTATCTACAGGCACCAGGGTTCAATTATTGCTGGCAGTAAGACTGGCTTATGTTGAGAGCCAGGAATCAGGAATAAAGTTGCCTATACTTGCAGATGAGTTACTCGCCAATTCTGATGATGAAAGAGCAACTGCCATTATCAAAGCCCTTATTGAAATAAGCAAAGAAGGCAGACAGGTATTTTATTTTACTGCACAGGCCGATGAAGTTTACAAATGGCAAAGCATTTTAAAAGATGAGATTGATCTGGATTACGAAACAATTAAATTACAAGACCACAGCGAGCAAGCTGAAGAACCTTTCACTACTTCGAAAGGATTTCGTTTTAAGGAGGAAGTTCCCGAACCGGGCGAAAATTCCCATGAAGAATTATGGTAAACTTCTGAATGTTAATAAATTCAACCTATTGCATAAGGATAGTGCCCAGCTTCACCTTTGGTATGTAATAAATGACGACATTTTATTACATAAATGCCTTAGTCAGGGACTAAGAACCTGGGGGCAGCTTGATAGTTTCAAAAGATTAGACGGAGAAATTGAAGGTCTGACTCCAGAATGGATATCCACAATAGAAAACAAGATCAGGCTTTTAGATCGATTGATATACTTAAGCAGAAAAGGACGTGCAATTAGCATCCATAGGGAAGTCCTGGAAAATTCAGGGGCGGTTAGTGCAAGTTTTATAGATGAGGTATGTGAGAAAATGGAAGAATTACAAGGAGATCCTGAAGCGCTTCTGGAAGCATTAGAAAATTCTGAAGTCTCAGGATTTAGAAGGAACAACATCAGTAAATTAAGAAAGTATTTGAGCGATCAGGAAATTGTAGATGAAGATGAACCTTTATCTGATGATGAAATCAAAATTCAGTTGGCCGCTTTTATTTCACGACTGGAACTTGACTCAAATGATGCCGAGAATTTTTGCAATCTTTTTATTTTTGAGGATCAAACAAAGGTCGCCAGCAATACTTCTATAAATAGTTAAGCCCTCGCTGATAAATAATTAAGCATAGCCAGTTTTTCCAAGAGGGAAACTGGTGGAGTAAAAAATAAAATTTACAAAAAGAACAATGAATCAGGAACAAATAAAACAGCTCGAAAAGGAACTGTGGGAAACCGCAGATGAACTAAGAGCAAATTCAAAATTAACAGCTGCCGAATATAAAGAACCGCTTTTAGGTTTAGTTTTGCTGCGTTTTGCTCAGAACCGATATGAAGAAGCCAAAATACTAATTGAGGAATCTCTTCCGGTAAACCCTAGAACAGGAGCCAAAAGGGAAGCCAATAAAACCGATTATTTAGCCGCAGGAGCTATTATGCTTCCCGAGAAAGCTCAGTATGATTATCTGGCCAACCTTCCGGGTGGTGAAGACATTGCAGATGCGGTTAATAATGCGATGAAGCTCATCGAAGCTGAGTATCCAGACCTTGTGGGGATCCTCCCCAAAAATTACCAGGAATTGGAGCCAAACTTATTGCGTTCCCTTATTAGAGTATTTAATAAAGATGCGGTAAAAAAAGCCTCCGGAGATGTTTTCGGAAGGATCTATGAATTTTTCCTCATGAAATTCTCCATGCAGGGAGCCGGTGCGCAGGAGGGCGGCGAATTCTTTACACCTCCTTCCCTGGTTAACCTCATTGTGAATTTTATTCAACCCGATCACGGTATTATTCACGATCCGGCTTGTGGCTCGGGAGGTATGTTTGTACAATCGGCTCATTTTATCAAGAGCCATTCGAATAAGAGCGTAAACGAAGCGGTGACGGTTTACGGTACCGAATATAAGACCAACACCACCAAGCTGGCTAAAATGAACCTTGCCATTCACGGGATTGAAGGTAAGATCATTAACAGCAACAGTTTCTATAGTGATCCTCACAATCTGTTTGAAAAATGTGATTTTGTGATGGCCAATCCACCTTTTAATGTGGATAAGATGGATGCCAAGAATAAATTTCTTACTGAAGATAAACGGCTCCCGTTTGGGCCACCATTGACCGGTAAAGGAACTATTTCTAACGGGAATTACCTGTGGATGCAGTACTTCCACAGCTATCTTAATCCCAACAGGCCGGGCAGGTTTTGTTATGGCTTCCTCGGCTACAGATGCCGGACATGCCGAAAAACGCATACGCGAGCAACTGGTGGAAACAGGAGATATTGATTGCATTGTTTCCATTGGAAACAACTTTTTCTATACCCGCTCCCTCCCCTGTCATCTATGGTTTTTTGATAAAGGCAAGAAAAAGGAAAATAAGAATAAGATCCTGATGATCGATGCCCGCAATGTGTACCGCAAGGTAACTAGTACAATAAATGATTTCAGCGAGGAGCAGATGGAAGGTTTGACAGCTATTATTGAAATGTACCGGGGAAACAAGCCGGAAATTTCAGCGGAAAACAGTTGGTTCAAAGAACATTTCCCCACCGGCTCATATGAAGATGTAGAGGGCTTGTGCAAAATTGTTGAGCTGGAAGAGGTAAGAGAGCAGGATTATAGTTTAACTCCCGGGAGATATGTCGGGGTGAGTATTGAAATAGATCACGATTTCGATTACAAAACCAGAATTTCAGAAATTAACGATGAGTTGGCGCAGTTAAATGAAGAGTCAAACGAGTTGATAAATAAAATTCGATCAGTAGAAATATGAAAGAGCGGTGGAAGCAGACAACGATTGGGGAATTAGGTAAGGTAATTACCGGGAATACTCCACCTAAGAAAGACCCTAAAAATTACGGTGGCAAATATCCTTTTTTAAAGCCAACTGATATGAGGATTGGAGAAAGATATGTAGTTGATTGGGAGGAGAATTATTCTCAACAAGCTTTTAACAGATATCACAGATCTTATATTCCTCCTGGTGCCACAGGAGTTGTGACCATTGGTACCGTAGGTGAGAAAATTTTTCAAGCCGATCGCTATTGTTTTACGAATCAATCGGTCAATGTCGTGATTCCCAATGAAAATTACGATCCAAACTTTATTTATTACCTCCTGAAAATTAATCTACCTAAGGTGGAAAATGCTAATCCTGGAACTGCTTCAGGTCGTCATCATGTAAGCAAAACAAATTTTTGTGCGATAAAGGTAAATGTACCTAAAGATAAAGTCAATCAGCAAAAAATCGCCTCCATTCTTTCTTCTTATGATGATCTCATTGAGAACAATCTGAAACGGATAAAGCTGCTGGAGGAAAAGGCACAACTCACTTATGAGGAGTGGTTTGTGAGAATGAAATTCCCGGGACACGAATCGACACCTATCAATGAAGAAACAGGATTGCCGGAGGGGTGGGAGAAAGTGAAAGTTGGTGATTTACTAAAAAGAGTAGAATCAACGACAAAAATTAAATCATCAGATCAATTAAAGGAGGGTGATATTCCTGTAGTGGATCAAAGCAAAGATTTTATAGCAGGTTACACTAATGAGGAATCTGCTTTGATTGATTTTGACCTTCCCCTCATTGTTTTTGGTGACCACACGAGAATCTTGAAATTCATTAATTTCCCCTTTGCCCGTGGAGCCGATGGTACCCAGATAATTTTATCTAATAATGAAAGAATGCCTCAGCATTTATTTTATCATGCCTTATTAGGAGTAGATCTTTCAAATTATCATTATGCGCGACATTTCAAATTTTTGAAAGAGGAAGAAATAAATCTACCAAACATGAAAGAGGCAATTATTTTCGAAGAAACCACAAAATTGCTGTTTGACTTAAAATTAGTTTTACAAAAACAAAATAACTTTCTAAAAGAACCCGGGATATTTTACTGCCTCGTCTCATGACCGGGATGATCGATGTGGAGGAGCTGAATTTAGATAACACAATGCTAGAATCACAACCAGCAGAAATACAACCCCTCTAAATGTCAAAAAAGTTCATTCTTAAATCTCATTTTGAAGAGGGTTTGAACCATCAGGAATTCCTGGAGGCAAAAGAGCTTTATTTAAAATCTTTAGAAAATAATCCTTGTGCTCCTATTTCTCATGGGAGCACTATGGAATTGATAAAACTTACCAAAAGAGATCTGGGGCCAATAGGTCCATATATTAATCTTACCATTTTTGAGAGCCTTAACAGGATAGGAAGTGATCTTGTACTTCTTACCGGTGCCGAAAAGTTATTCAATCAGGATGTTTCGGGAATCAGCCCCGCCACAATCACCTTGAAAATGGGTAACAAAGCCGGCGAGGATATCATCATAAAAACTACAGACGGTAAAACCATTTTTGGAGAGGCATTTAATGCCGCACCCTCATTTTGCAAAACCAAAATGCGGGACAGCATTCATAAACTTCTAAAGAAAAAGGAGGTGATTAAAGAGAAGCAGGCAGTGATCTTTTGCAATGAGGATATCAAAGAAATTATAGAAAATTATTCCAACCAACAACTTTTAGCTCAAAAAGGCTTTAAGCTTCATATTCTTTACTGTGACTATGAAAGGCATTTGATTCCGCAGTTAGAAACCAATCAATATTAAAGAAATTATGGAAACAGTATCGGAACTTAATCTCGTCCAAAACGAAAAAACTGAAGACCTTGCTGGCTTATTGGAAGTGGGCACGATTAGAGTAGGACAACTGCTTCAATCTAACAATACGAGATTAACAATCCCCGAATTCCAGCGACCTTATGTGTGGGATGAGCGGCATATAGAAGAGTTAATTAAAGACTGGAAAGATCATTTCTATGTTGAACCTACCAGGTCCTTTAAAGAGGATGCCATAGAATATTTTTTAGGCTCTGTAATAATTCACGAAAAGGATGGGGTTCTTGAAATTATTGATGGGCAGCAGCGTATCACAACCTTGCTTATAATGGATTATGTTTGGAATAAGGGTAATTCAGCTTTGAAAAAAGGCCGTATGAATTTGGAATATCATTCCCGTATATCCTTTAAAAATATCAAGTCAAATAAGAACTATCTAAGAAGTCTTAAAGATGATCAAATTGCTCAGCATTTTTTAAAAATTGCTTCTAAACTTGTTGTATCTGTTGTGTTGACCAAAAGTGAAGATGAAGCTTTTATATTTTTTGATAGTCAGAACAATAGAGGTGTTCCTTTGGATGAAGTAGACTTTTTCAAGTCTTATCATTTACGTGAATTACATGGTAAAGATACTTATCTAAAACATTTCGCCAGGAAATTTGATCAGGTCAATATAAATTCTAAAAGCCGAAATGGCCATAGTAATTTGAACAATCTAAATGAACTTTTTATAAAGATGCTTTGGAGAATTCGTTATTGGTCAAAGGGCAGTCTAATGTTTCCTAACAGGCGTGGAATACTTCGATACATTTCAGAAATATACTTTGAAATTCGAGAAAAATGATGAAGTAAGATTTTACCCTAACCGGAACAATATGCTTGGTGAGTCTTTATCAATAGATGAGAATTTGAATCAAATATTGAATTCTTCTATTAATTTCTCATCATTTTCAGGAAATGCTCTACCCTTTTCTGTAACTCAACCGATTCAAAAGGGAATAGGTTTCTTTTTATTTACAGAAAAATATGATGAGCTGTATGACCAGCTTTTCATCAAAAACACGGTAGCTACTTTGGCTCATGTTAATAAGCTAATTAACCAGGTACACAATATCTATTTCGTGAACCTTTACCAAATAGCTGTTGTTTCGTTTTTTGACAAATATGGAGAAGGCAGTATTTTATCTTTTGCTCTTAGTTTGGAACATATGTTAGGAGCTTATAGAATGAATAGGGCAAGCATTTTAGAGCAGTCACCCATTGTTTTGCTAAGGGACTACTGTAATTTTTTACAGGTGATCCAAAATTCTTATTTATCCGCAGAAGTTATTTCTGAAGTTTCAGAAGCTGTTCCCGAGGAATTCTACAGGGAATTCAAATATGAAGATGGAGAGATTTTGGATTCAAAAGGAAAACCTCTTTCTCCGGCCCGACAAAACTATTATAGAGCAATCATAAATTTTTATGGAACTCATCGGCAAAATAACATTGTATTAAAAAATAAAAAAAATTGGATCAATGCATACCTTAATAGATAAAGAAACAGATTTTGAAAAATTGGTTGATCCTAAAAATATAAGAATCGCTTCAGGATCCATAAGCCTTCTTGAGATTATTAAAGAAGATATTACTCTTAATATACCAATATATCAAAGGTTATATGTGTGGAAGCAACCGCAAATCACAACCCTCTAAGAAGATCTCAAAAACGCTTTTGAAAAAGGAAATGAAAGATACTTTTTCGGGAGGGGTAATGTTAAGTGCAAACAAAGAGGGAAATATTGATTTAATTGACGGTCAGCAACGATTTACAACTTTATGGTTACTCTGCGATTGTTTAGTCCCATCTAACCCAAGTTTAAAAGATTTTACTCATAAAGATGGGCAACCCAGAATTTATTTTTCGATAAGGGAGAAGGCTCAGGCTTATTTGCAGGATGTTGATTCATTTAGTGAATACCTGAATCCTAAAGGAGAAATATTAAAAGGAGTTGAAACTGAAATAAATGAAATAATTCCACTTGCAAAAGCAAGAATATTAATAAAGAAACAACTAAAAAGTTTCGCAAAGGATGGGAATTTTAACACAAAGGCATTTTCCGATTTTATTTTAAAGAAAATCGTGCTCACAACTACATTTATGCCGGCAGAATCTACATGAATAGAGTTTTTGAAGCTATGAATAATAGAGGAAAGCAACTACTACATCATGAACTTTTAAAATCAAAATTGCTGAAATCTCTTACCAATAAAAATGAGAGAACAATCTATTCTACAATTTGGGATGCGTGTAGTCAAATGGATTCCTATATCGAAAAGAATATCAAGGAAGTTGCTGGTCTTACATGGAAGAAAATCTTTTTACAATTTGATGATTCCAATAATTTCTCTTCTGGAAGCTATGACTTAAGTACAATAGATATTTTTCAACTTCTTAAGGACGCCCTTTCTACAGAAGACGTTTCAACAGAGTCGTTAATCAGTCTTTTAGAAGACGAAGAAGAGGATGATGTTGAAATCAATCACTACAACGAGGATCCTATTGAAGAAGATGATTATTCAAGCAAATCTATTCGTAGTATCATTTCCTTTCCTTCCTTTCTTCTTCACACCTTAAGAGTATACCAGGCGCAAAATTTTTCTGATAACATCGAGATTGTTGAAGTGAACGATAAAAGATTACTGGAACAGTTTGATTTTATCGAAGATGATCATTTTAAAGACTCAGCGAATGTAAAGGCTTTTATAAAATTACTATGGGATCTGCGAGTTCGTTTTGACCGATATGTTATTAAATGGATTTCCGAAAATGGTTCGAAGGACGAATACCATAGTATTGAGTATCTGCAGGTTTCCAAATCAACTATAAAAAACAAAAACGGTAGTATAAACGAAAATATTAGTGCTCAAAGAACAAAGGACGCTAACGAGACTGTTGCAGACCTTATTACTCTTCAGGGAATGCTTTATCATTCTCAGGAATTGACCACCCAATACTGGCTGACTCCCTTTCTATTTTATTTGCTGGAAGAAAACGTACCTGAACACCTACTATTAAAACTGGAAAAGCTCGATAACCATCTTTTTTTTAAAGAAAAGCATCCAGAGGAGGAGATAATTATTAAAAGACAGAACCTTCAACGCTATTTTTAAAGAAGAAGAATTTGATAAGGGCTTAAAAAATGTAGAAGGTTATTTCAACAAGGGTTTAGGTGTCGATTATCCCAATTACATTTTCTACAAGCTCGAATACATCTTATGGAAAAACAGAAATGTTCTATTTAGAGATTTCAAACTTGATCAGGAAAAATGGAGTAATTACAGGTTAACAGCAAAGAACTCCGTAGTACATATTTTCCCACGAAATAGAAAAGAAGAAAATTTGCATCTCCATTATATGTCCGAAGAGGAAAAAGAAAAATTCCAGGAGAAATATGATCCCTTGGACGATTTCGGGAACCTTGTTTTACTCTCTCCCGGTATGAACTCCGAGTATAGCAACAAACCATATCCAGAAAAAAAAGGGCAATTTGAATCCAAATCTAACATTGATTCCTTGAAGTCATCATTGATTTTTAGCCATTCAAATTGGAATTGGCAGCTAGTTAATGAACATAAAGAGAGAATGATTAAGGAAGTTAAAAATTATCTTATTCAAATTACATCCGCTTAGTATGAGTTACGAATATTCAGAAGATGCCTTAATTGAACAAGCGACTCAAGAAGTACTTGGAGGAGCTTGGGTGGAAAGTAATAACAGCCTGGAGAAATGAAAATTTTGGCCCCGGTAGCCTTTTAGGGAGGGAAATAAGTCTGAAGCTATTTTAATACGTTTTCTTTTTAAGGCTTTAGAGAAGTTCAATCCCGGATTTCCTGAAACTGTATATGAGCAGGCCGTTACACTAATCGAACAAAAAGAAGCCAACAAAACTTTGGGCCGTATCAATAAAGAAAAATATGAACTCTTCAAAAATGGTGTCCCTGTAAGTTTTACAAATCCAGATGGTGAAATTGTAAAGAAAAAACTGAAGGTCTTTCAATTTTGAAGATTATTAGGATAATCACTTTCTGGCTGTGCGGCAACTGGAAGTAGTTGGTGAACTATATACCCGTCGTCCAGATGTGGTAGGATTTGTAAATGGTATTCCGCTTATCTTTTTTGAATTAAAGGCTCATCATACAGATCTGCAAAATGCATTTTACGAGAATCTAAACGACTATAAAGATACCATTACCCATATTCTTCATCCCAACGCTTTTATTGTTCTTAAGCAATGGTACAGATGCTAAAGTAGGTACCGTAACAAGTCCTTATAAATATTTCCTGGAATGGAAACGTATTGAAGAAAAAGAGGAAGGTGTTGTTAGCCTTGATACTATGCTTAGGGGTACCTGCCAGCCATCTCGCTTTATGGACATCTTCGAAAATTTTCTACTTTTCGATGATTCTGGCGGTGAGGTCAAGAAATTAATGGCAAAAAACCATCAGTACATTGGAGTTAACAAAGTACTTGAAAATGTAAAAAATATTGAGGAACTCGAAAAAAAACTTGGTGTTTTCTGGCACACTCAAGGAAGCGGCAAATCCTATTCTATGGTTTTCCTATGTGAAAAGATTCATCGAAAATTAGGAAACTCTTATACATTTTTAATTGTTGCTGACCGGACAGAACTTGAGAGTCAGTTGTATGATACCTTCTCCGGTGTGGGTGCAGTGAATAATAAAAATGTAATTGCAGGAAATAAAACCGGAATCACAGGAAGAGAACATTTACGGGATTTACTAAAAGAAAACCACCGCTATGTATTTTCCCTGATCCATAAGTTCTCAATCGACCCAAAGACCGAAAGTGAATATCCCCTTATTACTGAAAGGAAAAACATAATCGTAATTTCTGATGAGGCCCATAGAACCCAGGCGGGAACCTATGCACGAAATATGCGTTACCACGGGTTGCCCAATGCCTCCTATCTTGGATTTACAGGAACTCCTATAATTAAGGAAGAGGAAGAACTCACTAAAAACATTTTTGGAGAGTATGTTTCTGTTTATGATTTTAAAAGAGCCGTGGAAGATGATGCCACTCTCCCACTCTTATATTTGAATCGTGGAGAAAAACTTGAAATCACCAACCCCGATCTTGATGAGAAAATGGCAGAGGTCTTTGAAAATGAAGACATTGATGATGATCAAAAGAAAAAACTCGCCTACCTCTTCAAAAAAAATTATCCTATTCTAACCGCTGAACCCCGATTGGATGCCATAGCACAAAGACCTCGTATGGCATTTTAACGAAAGGGGGTATCAGGGAAAAGCTATGTATGTTGCCCTGGATAAACCTACAGCTGTAAGGATGCATGACCTGGTTATGAAATATTGGCCCTTGTATCTTAAAGAAATTAAACAAAAAATTGAGAATTGTAAGGATGCGCAGGAAGAACAGGAGCTAAGACGCAAATATAACCGCATTGCAGAAACTGAAGTTTGTGTAGTGGTAAGTGGGGAACAGAATGAGGTGGATAAATTCAGGAAAATGAATTTAGATATCGCCACCCACCGTAAAAAAATGGTAGAGCGAAACCTGGAGAAAGAATTTAAAGACCCTGAAAATCCTTTTCGTTTAGCAATTGTTTGTGCTATGTGGATCACAGGTTTCGACGCTCAATGTGTATCTACGGTTTATCTGGATAAACCCTTAAAGGGACATACACTCATGCAGACCATTGCAAGAGCCAATCGTGTGTATGATGACGAAAAAGAGAATGGTCTCATAGTAGATTATGGAAATGTCCATACTCAGCTGGAAAAAGCGTATTTAATATATGGAGAAGGAAGTAAAGGAAATGGGGGAAAACCGGTAAAAAGGAGGATCCCGGCCCGGTAAAAGAGCCCGCAGATCTTGCTCAGGAATTAAAAGAAGCTATCAAAGAGGTTAAGGAAACAGCTAGAATCATTACAGCTTCAATCTTTCCGAATTGATTGAAGGCTAAACCAATGGAAAAAATAGGTAAGATTAAGCAGGCAGCAGATTGCGTTTCCTTAAATGAAACTACCAGAACCTCCTTTGAAGTTTCTGCAAGAAACGTTTTTAAAAAATATAAAGCTTTGTATCCTGCAGAAGAAGTAAGGCCTTATGTAAAGGAATTTAATGCCATAGATGCCATTTACTCTCAGCTTAATCAGAAGGTTAAAAGTGCAGATGTTACAGAGTTAATGATGCGTCTACAACGGGTGGTAGACGAAAATATTCTTATTAGAGACAGAGCTGAAGATGAGGAAGAAGTTTATGTGGATTTAAGTCATTTAGATTTTGATAAACTCAAAGCTGCTTTCGCTAACAGCAAGCGAAAAAATACAATAGTTTATGACTTACAGCAGGCAGTGGAGAAGCAACTCCAACGAATGTTAAAAGAAAATCCTTTACGTCTTGAATTTTACGATCGGTATAAAGAAATTATCGATGAATATAATAAAGGAAAAAGTCTGGAAAACACCATGAAAGCCTTTGAAGATCTTGAGGAGTTTATCAAAGATCTTGATGTAGAAGAAAAGCGGGCTGTACGTAATAATTTAAGCAAGGAAGATCTGGCCATTTTTGATCTTTTAAAGGCAGGAAAAGATCTTTCTTCTGAGGAATTAAAAGACGTAAAAAAGGTCGCTGCCGAGACCTTAAAAAGTTTAAAACAAACGAGATTAAATATTGAACGTTGGCGTGAGAGCAGGCAAATAAGAGCTCAGGTAAGACAAATTATTTCAGATCATCTGTTGTACTTACCCGAGGAACATTATGATGACGAGGAATTAGCACTGCGTACCACCAATGTGTATCAACACATCTTCAGTAGTTATCCCGGGGGTGGGCAGAGTGTATATACTTCATAAAAAACTATCAATAAACTATCAATTAAAAATGTCTACGAACTCACTTCAAACAAATACCAAAGCTACCGAAGAGGCTGCTATATACCTATTTCTGGACCTAATGAAACTTCAGGCAGATTTACGCAGTAAGAGAATTTTGAAAAGAAGATTGTATCATGAGAAGTATAAAAGGCTATTTCTTCAATATTCCAGCTTAACCGCAGTTCCTGAATCAAAAGGAATCTTGATTGAGTTTCATAATAAGCTTCAAAAATACAATAATCTAGACGAAACAATTCATTTAGAAATTGCTAAGTCAGCTTCAAATGATATTTTTTCAAATAAGGAAATAGTTTCTAAAAGTGCTATTACAGAAAAGTTCATTTCTGTTTACAGGTCTTCTTTGGGTGGGGATACAATTAGTTTTGAATCAAGCTACGGAAGCATGACTGATATGTATCTTGATATTATTAGTCGATGAAAAAGAATTTGATGGAATACTAAAAATTGATGATTTATTATTAAATAATAGGAAACAACTTAAATTTGCTTTCTCCTGGTTAAGTGCATCCTCTTTACCGTAAAGTCTTTACCTGTTATTTTTATTTAGGCAGAATTGAGGAAAGCAAAATAATTCATTCGCACATTTACGAACTCTACGACAAGCTTCAAGAACGGCATTTTGAAATATATGGTGTAGCAGACACGACAGAGAAACCGGAAATTCAAGAAGATTATGAAAATTTATCTCAGAGTTTAACTACCAATTGGAATTTTTCAAATCTACTTCAGGCTAAAAATGCATTTAGATTAAACTTAATAGACAAAATAGAATTTGAAAAAGTTGAAACAAGATTCCTCAGGCGAATAGAAGAGAGAAATCGAAAAGTTGAAAATTTTTCAGGTCCATGGCACATCCTATAAATTTCTTGATTTAAAAATTGACAGCCCGGAATCGAATTTCCCTTTTTACTCCTGGTCTAAAGAAAAAATTAAAATTTTACAACCCAAATTAAAATATTTGGTTGCATTTGGTCAAGAACCAGCTATGGATTTGGTTGAAGAATTTTCTGAAGAAAGGATTCATAGGCTATATATGGAATTCTTTAATTTTCCAGAAAGAAAAGAAGAAATATTATCTGAAATAGAATATTTAAAAATTATTAATTCCCCCTATTTTAAAACCAAAACTCCTGAAATAGAAAAGGGAATTAAATTCTTTTCAAAATTTCAGGCGGATTATATTAAAGAATGGTTCAGAACCATTCTTGACATCCAACTTAGTAGCACCAGCATCCTTGAAAAAGTGTATGTAATGCACGATAAAAGATTATACGAAATCCGGAAAGATGGTATAGTTAGAAATTACTACCAACATTATGAAATAAGACTACTCCCACTTAATAAAATTAAAACAGCAATTTTAGATGGCAATTATAAACCTACTAAAAAAGAAATTGAATTTCACATCTGGGGTAATGAAGGCAGCCAATTTATAACGAATAAAGTTTTAGAAAAATTAACAGGTAGTCGAGATATCCGACGTTTATCTCTTAGTAAGAAAAACAATCTTGAACGACTTTCAACTATTCTTCACGAGGTGTTCCTGCAGGTAGAAAAATATTTTGAAGAAAATGTTGAGCAAAACGAAAGTGCATTTCTTGATTATGAGCTGTTTTTAAAACTTTTGAAAGCCTCCATACAAACTAAAAAAGTTGATCAGGCAAAGTATTGGTTTCGATTGGCACGACAGGATTATAAAGAGGAATAGGATTTCTGGACAAGATTCCATTTCGGATAAGTTAAATGAAGAATATAATAAGCTGGAAGAGTTACTACAGGAACTGGATATATGCAGCTTTAGTGAAGCAAAAACTTTTGCAAAGGGTCTGAATTTTAAAAATAAAAAAGAATTCCAAAATTTCTGTGCCGGGCCAGATAAACCTCAAAATATTCCGGCCAAGCCAGAACAAGTATACCGGGACAAAGGCTGGATCGATTATACTGACTTTCTTGGATTATCTAATTCCCGAAAATTTAAAAATTTTATTGAAGCTCGAGAATTTGCAAGAAGTTTAGGTTTAAAGAGTGAACAAGAGTGGCGGGAGTATAAAAAATCTGGATCCAAACCTGATGATATCCCAGCAAAACCCGAAAAAGTATATAAAGATGAAGGTTGGTGTGGTTTCAAAGACTGGTTAGGCTATACTAAGGTTCAGCGAAAAAAATTCAGGAAGTTTGAAAAAGCAAAAGAATTTGTTGCAAGCCTCGGATTAAAAGGGGAAATAGAATGGGAAGAATATAAAAAAACTGGTCTAAAACCTGCAGATATTCCGGCAGACCCAGAAAAAGTCTATAAAGAAGATGGGGTGGTGCGGCTTTCAGGATTGGCTGGGTTTCACAGATGATAGATAATAATTCACAGGAGTATGCTACTGCTAAGGAAATAGTTCAAAGATTAGCTCCTTCAAAGGCCGAAGTATATGAAATTAAAGGGTGGCCTGAATTCAAAAATCCCAGGGCAACTGGAGAGCAGGGAAGTCAGTTCAGAAATTTTATTTTAGCTAGAGAATTTGTGAGAAGTCTTAATTTAAAATCGGCAGCCGAGTGGCGGGAATATAATCGTTCAGGAAAAAGACCAGCCGACATTCCTGCTAAGCCGGACAGAGTATATAAAACTCATGGATGGGTGAGTTTTCCCGATTGGATGGGATATAAAGATCCCGGGAATACCTCGTTCAAACCTTTTAAAGAAGCACGAGAATTTACAAGAAGCCTCGGTTTAAAGAGTGAAAATGATTGGAGAGAATATAAGAAATCTGGATCCAAACCCGATGATATACCTGCAAAACCGGAAAAGGTATATAAAAATAAAGGATGGTGCGGATTTATGGACTGGTTGGGATATTCAACTATCCAAAGAAATCAGCCATCCGGAAATTCACAATTTAAAGAATTTAAAGAAGCAAAGGAATTTGCCAGAAGTCTGGGCTTAAAAAGTGAAAAGGATTGGAAAGAGTATAAGAAATCTGGAGCCAAACCCGATGATATACCTGCTAAACCGGAAAAGGTATATAAAAATTATGGATGGTGCGGATTTATGGACTGGTTGGGTTATACACAGGTTCAACGAAAAAGCAACTCAAACTTTCTCAGTTTCGAAGAATCCAGAGAATTTGCAAGAAGTTTAAATCTTAAAACTGAGAACGATTGGAGGGAGTATAAGCGAACTGGAAATAAACCTTCTAATATTCCTGCTAAACCTGAAAACGTTTATAAATATGATGGCTGGAATGGGTATAGGGACTGGCTAAACGAAATTTAAATCTATTAAACCTCCGGCTCCAACACATACAACAAAGTCTTGGCCCTGGTCATTTGAGTATAAAGCAGATTCTTATTTTCGGTTTCCTGCAGAGATTGGTTAAGCAAAAGTAAAACCACCTCTGCCTCGCAACCTTTAAAGCGATTGATAGAGGTATAATATACTTTAGTTGGATCATTTTCCTCTTCTGCTTCCAGTAACTCATAGGAGAAGCCATTAGAGGCTATTTCCTCAAGTCTCCAGTCTTTAGTAGAACCATCGGTAATAATGAGGATATCCTTTAAAGGTATTTTACCCATTCTATGAACTTCAGACAGGCATCTGTATAAAGCTCCTTCAGGCTCTTCGACATTGTAGGTTCTTAACTTCACTTCTTCCCCTTCAGGCACCATCCCCGAAATAAAATTTGTTCCAATTTGTTCGTTAATAAAATCATTGATCTTTTTGGTATTCCGGTAATTAAAAGGAAGCGGAAGTTTGGTCCAATTCTCACTTATGGGGAGACTAAAATTCTTATTAAAGATATTCTGCCTTTTATCGTAAAAGAGAAAATATTTCGATTCAGGCTTCAGAAATTTAAGCAGGGAATTAAGCCAGCCAATTTCCATATCCTGGGCTTCATCCAGGATGATAGCATCAAATTTCTCGCCTCATCTCTGGAGGTGCGAATTTTAAAAGTTCCCGGAATTTATCTGGTAGTTTTTTATCGAAAAAGTCTGTATTCTTTTCCTGTTTCTCAAACCAGCCAGGCTCCCTGTCATCAACAAACTCCCTCATGAAATTATGGAAAGTATCTGTTTTGATTCCCTGGCTCATTTTTGTATCAACCTCATGACTCAGAAATTTATTAAAACATAAAAAAAGCACTTTGTGTCCCCGATCATTTAACAGCTCTGCTCCACACTTTGCCAGGATGGTCTTTCCACTACCGGCGCAGCCTTCCACGGCCAGCCTTTGCATATCTAAAAAGCCTGTTAGAAAGAGTTTTTGACTTGCCTCTGCCCTATCCATACTTATGCTCATATCTTCCATAAGCGTTCGAAGGTTCTGGGAGATACCCAGATCTTTTAGCAGATCCTTTTTTATACTTGCCTCATATTCATCCAGGCTTATCCCATTATGACCATAATATTGATTATTGGGTGATTCCCGCACCTCATCCAGTGCTTCCCTGGGTTCATCCAGATCAACCTGATCCATCAATCGCCAGGTATCAAACTGCGTTGGTAAATTCTCAAAATCGATTTCTCCATCGGGAAACCATAATAACCAGGTTACTGGTACTTTATGCAATAGTTGATCACTGTATCTGGAGATTATATTTGAAGTATACCCCATCGCCTGCGTGTCTGGATTCGTTTCCATTAAACGACCCGACTGGTACCAGGCATTTTCATTGGCTTTGAATTGCAGGTTTCCACCTTTCACTTCAATTATGTAAACATGATTAAGGCGTTCGCTTCTTAGATCAAAAACCAAAAAATCAATTTCATACAGGCCGTCTTCATCTTTTGATTTTCCGGCAAAAGTCCGGTTCCAGAAAACATCAAAGTCATAGGAGTCCAATTGCTCCAAAGCCTTAAAAACTTTCTTTTCAGCTCTGTTATGAGAGTATTCGGGAAATGAGGATGGGTAGATCATATCACGATAAATAGTTTACACATAAATTAATTAGACTATACTAATTCTTCTTTCTTGAATAATGCCTCTAATTTTTCAACTTGCTCAAGAGTTGGCTTATTAGTATATATTCCAGACAGCTGTTCCTTACGAGCTCCTCTTAGAAATACATATATCACTCCTCCAAAATGCTCTTCATAATTAAAGTCTGGAATACGTTGCTCCAGATAATTTTTAACCGCCATAGAATAGATAAAATACTGAAGGTGATAATTACCCTCGTTCATAGCTTCAGTTAATTTCTCAGGTGCGTAATAATCCAGATGATCTCCGAGATAATTCGATTTCCAGTCGAGAATGTAATATTTCCCCTTGTATTTAAAGAAAAGGTCGATAAGTCCATTAAGCAATCCGCTCTTAGCCATATGTTGAGTATTACAGCCAATCGAGATGCCTTCACCCGCTTGAAAATTACTTAGTCCCACCAGGTCTACATTTTTGGTACGTAGATCAAATTCCATTTCATTTTTCTTGCTGGAGTTTGCGATCTTTTTTAAGGATATCTGCTCTCCTTCTAATGTGATCCTGGCATCCAGCACATGATCTATCATTTCCATTAAACCATCAGCAAGCTCTTCCTTCTTATGGGGAAAGTATCTTTGGAGCAACTTTTCAATTTCTTCCCTATGATGCTCACTTCCCCCTCTGAAATCAAGATTTTCGAAGAGTTTATGCAGCACATCTCCAATAGTTGTACCCCGGGGAAGATCTTTAAAAATGAATTCATCATATCCTTCAGGTTCTCCCGAATTTTCTTTCGGGGTATAGGCACCGTGAGCACTTATGGCAGAGAAACTGAGCTTACCGTAAAATTTATCCGTCAGATAAAAATTATTGGGTTTATTTATTATTCCCCAGAAAACTGGTAATTTTGGATGATCTTCCTCCCCGATTGTACCTCCTGCCAGTAAGGGCTCCTCCAGGCAAGGGTGAGAATCAAATTCAGCAGTAAATGGGGTAAGACAGGTTTTCCCTGCACGACCTCCGGAAGTTTTAAATATAAAGCAGTTGAACTTCGCCCTTGTCAAAGCTACATAAAGCAATCTTCTGTTTTCCTGCTCCAGCTGCCTCATGGCTAATTCCTTTTGTTCCGTATCTCTTAAGCCTCTGCAATAGAATTTATAACTTCCATCTTCACCATTTTCTCTATAAGCGTAAGTGGTGATAAAATTTTCTTCCCTCGCCCTAAGGTCGAGGAAAGGCGCAATTACTATTGGATATTCGAGACCTTTAGCTTTGTGTATGGTAACGATCTTTACTGCAGCCGCATCACTCTCCATTCGTTGTTGGTATTCATCCCCTTCCTCCAGCTCTCCTGCGATCTGTTTGCCTAGATAATCATACAGGCCTATGGGTTTTAATTCCTGCCTGTATTCTGCTTCCTGCAATAACTCCAGGATCTGGGTTAGATCTGTTAGGATGCGCAAACCATTGGCATTCCCCTTCTCCAGCAGGTTTCTCATCACCCCAAAATCGTCCATATAATCCTTTACCATCGGGTAAACCCCAGATCTGTTCCACTTTTCCCTATATCCACGGAAAACATCCAACAGATCTTCCTTATTTCTTTCGGCTACTTCTTTTGAGCTATAACCGGTGAAAGTATTCAATAATGCCTTGTTGATATTGGCTTCTGTGGTCTCTAAAACCGCCTGCAGGATGTAGCTCAGGGATCTCGCTTCCTGGGAGTCCTGGAATACCTGGTTGTCATCAATAGTAATGGAATGTATACCTGCATCTGCAAGTAATCCTTTTATCTGGGCAGCTTCATTATTTGTACGCACCAGAATTCCTATATCTGAGTTTTTAACCTCTTCCCCATTCAGGTGGTATCCGCCTTCTAAAATTTCCAGGACTAACTTTGGGACTTTAGGTTTGATCTTTGCTTTTGTTCCACCATCAAAAATCTGTAAGGCTTTAATTTCGTCAGCAGCTTTTGTCAGGCCTTTATAAGAATTATTATGAGCCTCAACTGAAAGAAAATTCAGGTCCAGTTCACTATCTGCCGTATGGAAAGGATCCTTGCATCTTCTGAAAAACTCCTCTACAGCAGCCAAATAAGTACCTGAAGAGCGATAATTTTTCTCCATCTCATAATGCCGTTTTGCCGGGATCTTATTCTTTGCCTGAAAATAAGTATGAAGATCGGCTTTACGCCAGGCGTAGATGGATTGTTTAGGGTCACCTATATAAAATAAGAGAGTGTCATCTCCAAATAACTCATCATAGATCTCATATTGCAATTTATCTGTATCCTGAAATTCATCAATAAAAACCGCTTCATATTTTTCCCTCAAGATCTTAGTCAGTTCAACATTTTTCTTGTCGGTGACGGCAGCATGCATCCTGTTGATCAACTCATCATAAGTTATCAAATGTTTCTCCTGCAAGAACTGCTGCACCCCCTTCATAACCTCTGTGACACAGAGCGAAAAAAGCCAATGGCAGCAGGTTATTTTATCAGCGAGAAGCCTGTTAAAAATTTCTCTATCCTGCGGAAAAAGAGCATTGCTCATATTTGCCTTGTACTGAGCTCCGGAGGTAAGGATGTCGCAATATCCCGAGAGAGTAGCTGCGTGAATGACCATGTCGTCCCTCCTGCCAGGACCTACTCCGGGAATCTGCCCTTGCTCAATATTTCTTATGCTAGTGAGTATGTTTTCTTTGTTACGTTCATAGGAGTCTTTAAATTCTTTTAGGTCTTCTACCCAATCCTTAACTGCAAAGTCATCTTCGCTTCCAAAAGCATACTCTTTACCGCCAATAGTTTCCCTTACTACTGCTTCGAAATTTTCAAAGCAAATTTCAGGGATCTCGCTTAGGAGCTCTTCAGGGAGAACAGTGATATGTTGCCTCCAAAATTTCCTGATCTCTTCCCCTGCAACTGACAGCACATCGGGTTGTAGTTCCAGACCAAAAGCCTGGCCGGAATTTAAAGCATAGGTGTTGAGGGATTCCTGGCAGAAGCTGTGAATAGTTTGAATAGAAGCTTCATCAAGATCTGTAAGTGCTTTCTTCAACAGTTCCGAGGTATCTTCATCTCCATACTTCTCAACAATGGTTTTTATATCCTCCTCCCTGATCTTGCCTCCTTCTGCCACTTTGATAGCTTTGGAAATAAAGGATCTTATACGTGCTGCCAACTCAGCTACCGCCGCATTGGTAAAGGTGACCATCAGGATCTTATGGACCGGGAACTTTTCCTGGATGAGTAGGCGTAAGACAAGGAGACCTATAGAAAATGTTTTTCCTGTACCTGCACTTGCTTCAACTATATTATTCCCTTTTAGCGGAACATTTATGGAATCAAAATTGGGCATACTTATTCGTTTTGGTTAAAGGCATCATTTATTCTTCCGGTGATCTCTATTGTGCGCCGTTGTAACTCCAGCAAGTTTGCTTCCCCTTCGGCTCCAAGTAAAAACCCCTGCTGGTATTCACGTATAAAATAATCTGAAGGGAAGGAGTTGTTCCAAGGTTCAAAACAATTGTCAATTAGATTCTTGATCGCTTCTATTTGCTCCCGCCCTTCATTTTCATTACAATTTTCAAGATCGTCTACTTTAAGATTCAGTTCGGGATAAAAGGGCAGTATTTGCTTGTAATTTTTCCTGAACAGATATACATATTCTTTTAATTCATTCAAAGCTTCATCTGGTGTCAGCTTCACTCTGACCTCCTCGTGATGAGGATTTTCTCCGTCAAGGCAGAAGTAATGCAGCACTCCCTCTTTCCCTAAAGCTCTAAGACCCAAAGCCCGGATATATGCAGAAAGCTCATATTTTAATTTCTCCTTTTTGGATACAATAAGAAACATTCCGTCCTCCCCTATTACCTCCAGCTTTATTTTAAGGATCATTTTTTGCCCCCCTGCCAGATCAAGAGGTATGGACTTTTCTAAATATTCGATGGATCGACCATTCCGGATCTCTTCTACTTTTTCCCATAAGGCCGATACCCTTGCTTCAGTTTCTCTCAGCTTAGAACGTCCTATATTTTTAAGTGGAATTTCACTTTTAAGCAGCATTTTTTTTCGAAGCTCTTCCAGCTCAATAGCCTCACCTTCCAGTCTGGCTTCCTTGAGACTATCTTTTACTTTCCACTCCTGTAGATTATCCAGATCAAAACACTCCCATTCCGGCAGGAGTTCCGAACTTTCATAATAGATACCCAGCACTTTATTATAGTGATGTTTAAAAGGATCTTTCAAAAAATTCTCCAGTTCATACAGCTGTATCTCTTCAGGAATGCTTACCTCCTTCAGCTGCTTATTTGACGCCCTTTCTTCTTTTGCTGCATTGTAGGTGAAGAGATCTTTATTTTCAGGATCAAAATAAGCGGAATTGAAAGCGTGCAGCGGATGTTTTACATCTTTTATCTCCTGACCGTTTTTTTCAGCATAATCCTGTAAACTACTTATAAGTGAAGATGGTGGAATTTCAGAATTGTCTTTTACATTCTGGCCTATATAACTCAGCAGCACTTTTTCCCCGGCACTTAAAAAGACCTGCAGAAAAGCACCGCGATCTTCCACCCTGCTTCCCGGCTTATCATCCTCATTTAAAAGATCAAAATTCAATTGTTGGGATTTTCGTGGAAACTCTTCAAAATTGAGTCCCAGGAAGGCAATTACTTTTTTAGGCATACTTATTCCCGGATAGAGTCCGCTAAAGGTAATTCCTCCCCTACCTCTCAACTGTTGCAGGTCCTGATCTTGCAGGTGATCCTTAAGTCTGTGGAAAAAAGTTTTGAATTCTACTTCTTCTTCAGAAATTTCGAGAGAAACAAGGTTCTCCATTAAAGTCCTGAAACGATCTTCCTGCCATTCTTCCGGCTTCAGAAAATCTTCTGCGATCTGCATCAATTCCTTTTGCCAGTCGGCTGCAGTACGCCTGGGTTTCTTCTTCTCCAGCAACTGCTGCAACAGTTCCACCAGATGATGTAATCTGATCAGATCCTGTGCATCCGCACCTTCAGCAATATCTACAGGCGAAATATTTTTGCCGTTGATCTCCACCGGACTGTCATCTCTCAGGCAGAAGCCGTAGATAAGCCTCTGTAGCCCATTATAAAAGGAGGTATAATTGGTTTCCCGCTCCTCATCCCCCTTATAGTCCCGGCGGATGTTAGCATCCCGAAAAGCCTTACGAAGCAGATCAAGATCTCTAAACCCAAAACTGTTTTGAATAGGCTGCATTTCCAGGAGATTGAATACTTTAGGTGCCGTAAAATCCTCCGCCTCGAAAGAAAGGATCTGCTCAAGGGCTGTCCAAAAATTTTCTTCTCTGCTAAATCCCCGGGTGACCAGCGTGTATGGAAACTCATATGAGGCTGAGTCAAATACGGTCTTAATAGCCGGAATATAATCATCAAGGTTAGGGACGTAAACCGCTATATCCCTGGCTCCCAATTTGCGGTCAGCTTCATCTACAGTTTTTACCAGGTAATTATAGAGAGCTTCTACCTCACGTACTTTAGTAAAGGAATTATAGATAAGGAGAGAATCATCCTCCTTAAGGTTGTTGCTGTTGATATCGTTTAAGACATCCTGCTGGATCCTTTCCAAATTCGATCCAACCTGAACTTCCTCCTTCTTTCTTTCCGGTAAGCTCCCCAACTGCCCTAAAGATCTCTCTGTTAGATCTGCAAGCTCTCCCCAGGTTTTCGCCAAAGGGTTATTCTTTTTCTCCAGTCCCAGGTGAGAACGATAAATATGGATCTGTATCCCCCTAACCTTACGAAGCACCTTAAGATACTCCAGCTGCAGGGGAGTTATAGTTACGTCTCCAAAGATGTACAGGAAGTGATAGTTTCCAAGCACAACCTGACCTTGATCTACTAATCTGCGGAATTCTTCCGGATGCACATAGTTTTTTCCAAATCCCGCAGCATGATAAAGATATGCCTGCCATGACTCGTTCTCGTCCTCCGGGTCTGCCAGAGCTCCTACCTTCCATCTTTTGATCAAACCAGGCCGATTTTGCTCGTATTCCCGGAATAAGCCTGCTAATTTTTGTGCAAGGGCAAGGCGTTTTATTTCGTCCTGGCCACAATATTCTGCTATTTTCGGAAATTCCATTTGAAACTTTTTCTCTCCAAGTTCAGCAAAAAGATCCCATACAAGCTTTCCCCGATCCTTTGGTTCCCTTGGCTCAGGAGATAATTTTGTGATCAAATGATCAAAGAATCCGTTAAGGTTGTACCGTTCCAGGTTGGCAATATATCCCAACTCCTCCGCAAGATGTTCCTTCAACCAGCTGTGTTGAGCTGCGTTTGGTGTAATGATATGAACCGGCTCAAATACCGGAACAGTGCCTTTAAAGTTCTCCCGGATATGAGCTGCCATTTCTTTGGCCAACTCTGTATTTGAAGAACCGCTGTAAATACGAACATTTGTAAAATCGTCTTCAGGTGCAGGCATTTTTAAAACTGGTTTCATGATTAAATTCTTTTGGTGATTCCGGAAGCTCTTTTTACCCGCGCCCCCGCCGACTTTTTTATGACCTCTTCTGTTCCCTGAAGTGTCAGCCTGTTTTTTGCCCGGGTAATTCCTGTATAAAGCAACTCCCGGGTGAGCAGTGTAAGTTCTTCTGACTTGGGCATTACAAGGAAGACACGATCAAATTCAGATCCCTGACTTTTATGGACGGTCATCGCATAAACAGTTTCCACATCGGTCAATACACCGGGAGAAAAATTTCGCAGCTTCTTTTCCCGGTCTTCTCCTCCATTCTTTTTTTCAAGCTCCTTCTCCTCATCCAGAAACCAGATCCTCATTTTGCCGGATATTTTATCCTTTCTTACTAATCCCACATCCCCATTAAAAAGGTTAAGATCCGGATGATTCCTGGTAACTATAACAGGGCGATTTTCATAAAAGACATTGTTCAAAGTGATCTTCTTCCTGTTTTTAAGGTAATTCTCAACCCGTGCATTTAAACCCTCTACCCCATTCCTACCTTTTCGGATCACCGCAAGAATACGCAGCCCGTTAAATATTTCGATGGCTTTGGCAACATCCTTCTCGGCTATATATTTTTCAAAACCTTTGATAAACTTTTCAAATTCTTTTTCGCTGTACTCTGCGTCAACATGGATATTTCCTTCAGGCCTGCCTACTTTAAAAAAACTTTCTAATTCATCCTGCTTATTATTGATCACCGCTTCACTCCATTTCCGGAATTCGGGATTTTCATCAAACCGGTAAGAGTGCTGTAGCTCTACAATATGGTCCTGCAGTAATTTTTCATTTCCTGCATGTGATTGCAGGTTCAATGACGGAAAGAGCTCCTTCAGATTTCCTTTCAATCCCGGGGAAAACAAGTTCTTTTCCTCAACAGAATTACATAGATCCCCCAGTAAACTACCAGCCTCTACAGATGCCAGTTGGTTCTGATCTCCAAGGAGGACCAACCGGGTGTTGGGACCTACCGCATTGATGAATTTAGCAAACAGTGCCACATCTATCATAGAGGCCTCATCTACTATGATAATATCTGCCTGCAGTTTGTTTTCCCTGTCATGTTTGAAATAAGGGGATTGATGCTTCACCCCCAGCAACCGGTGCAAAGTGTACGGCTTTAGATCACTTATTTTCTCCCTGAAATCTTCAGACACCTGCTTATTATTCGCAAGCGCTTCTTTCATTCTCATCGCTGCTTTTCCTGTTGGAGCAGCCAACTTTACATCCAGGTCTTCCTTTTCTTCATATAACAGGCTCAGGATCTTCGCCACTGTAGTGGTTTTTCCTGTTCCAGGACCGCCGGTAATGATGCTAAAGTTGTTAAGATAAGCCACGGCTGAAGCCGCTAGTTGCCAGTCGGTTTCCAATGTTCGATCCCGACTTTCCACCAGCTTCTGGAACTCTTCAGAACCTTTTAACCTTTCCAACCTTTTTACCTTCTCTCCAGCCCCTTTTGAAATCAGGCCTTTGATCCCGTCGATGATCTCGGTTTCATAACTGAAGTAGCGGGTGATGTAGAAGTTATTTTCATGCAGGACAAAAGGCTTTTTTACATCCTGTTCATTACCCAATAAAGAGGAATCCCCATTTGGTAATTCCGGAGCAAATCCTGTCATATTTTCCTCCTCTCGGTAACCTTTAAAAATTTCCTTTGGATCTGCAGAAGTATCAAAACAAATGCTCCCTTCTGCCAGACTTTTTGAAGCTGCATAGGCAAAAGCTTGGAGATCTTCCTGCTCCTTGAAAAAGGAGGCAAACTGGTGATGTACTGTAGGTGCTTTTCTAATCATCTTAATTGTTTGAAATAATGGTACGTATTCCCTCAGCTCCCTCTACCGGTAGATCAAATTCCATCCAGACCGGGATATGATCTGAGATCTTTCTAACGGAAACCATGTCGGGAAAGGCTTCATAAATCAGTATGACGCCCGACTCTAAAAAATCTACTTTAGAATTATGGAAGAAGATATTATCATATTCTGAGGCCAGGCAGGTAGTTGTGGTACATTTCATTTTCATGGTGGTCTTTTGATCTACCAATGCCGGTTTATACCCCATTTTCTTTAACGGATTAAATACCGTGTGCGACTGAGGCACATTAAAATCCCCAAGGAATATTAAGTTCCTGTCGGGATACTGTTCCGGTAAGAATTTAAAATACTTTATCTCGGTCTCCGGCTGCTTCTTTTTCGGAATAGCGTGAAAATTGACCAGGGTAAAATTGGTCCCCTTGTAGCTGAAATCCATGAAGTAGGGCTCCCTGTCAATTTCCGTTTCAAATTTTTGCTCCAGCCATGCTTTTCTTACTCCTTTGACCTTAGCTGTTTTCCACAGGTAGGCATAACGTTCGGTCGCATACGGGCTGCTGTTAGTAGGATCACTGATGATATAATCCCACTTATCTCCTTTTCTATTGAGAGCATCTGCCAATCTTGCCACAGCCTTAGTTCCGCCATTTCCGGCTACCACTTCCTGAAGGGCTACTATATCAACATCCCTGAGCGTATTGGCAATGAATTCCATTTCTTCCGTAGATTTTGTTTTACCTAAATGTTGAACATTCCAGGAACATACTTTTACCTGAGCAAATAATTGTCCACTTCCAAAAAACAGGATTATCCCGAAGAGAAAATATTTGAATAGTAATTTCTTTATAATCACCCTAAATTATTGATCTTAATCACAATGTATAATTGGAAATTTCAGTAAAAGCAAATTCGATTCCTGTAATTTTTCGCGAGATAGTAAGGTAGGGGCTTAAAATCCTGTTAAATATATAATTTTAATGTGTTTAAAAAAATGGATATACGTTACCCATGCAAATTAATAATACTTCATAAACCCAGTGATTGCTGATTCAATAATTGAAAAATTTTCCTCTTCATTATATTACCTCTTAATTTTCAGACTGTTAAATTCTATTACACTTATTATAGCCACTAAAACCCAACGGTCTGGTATACCTTCAAAAAAATACATCGGTTTTCCATATCTGATCTTTTTCCCTTAAGTCTTATTGTCAAGAAAAAATAATTTTTGGCCATAGCGATCTTTTTCCCTGATAGTATATGCCGTCAAAGAAATATAATTTTTCTCCATACCTATTACTTCCGGTCGTAACCTGATTTCCTTCAATAAACAAGAGAGATTCTCCATACGCGGTCATTCTTTTTATAGTTCCCCAATCCCAAAAGAATAAGCATTTCCCCATAGCGATCCTTTTTTTTAAGTGTATGGTCCATCAACAAAAAATAAGCTTCTCGCCATACCTGTCGGTTGCGCGTATGGTCTGGGCTTCTATAGACTGGAAGATCAGCAGTAACAATAAGGTTATTATACTTCTCATAGCATTAAATTAAGCCTTAACTACAGATGTAGGAATCATCATATTGTTTAAATCTATGTAAGATATCTTTACTCATCCACTCCCAAAAAGGCAAACCACAGACTTACTCCTGCGGCGAATATCATTACCTCTTTGTAAATCCGTACATAGTCGGGTATCCACTGACTTAGTAAAAAAAGCACGATTATTTCAATAATAAAAATAAAGATCAATAGATAAAGAAATTTCCAGATATGTCGCAACCGACCCCGACTAGTCCAGAAAATAAGCTGCCAACCTTCCGGATATCGTTTTTCTGACTTCATATTCCAAACCGCGTCTGGCTTCTTTTGTCTTCTAATTCAATTTGTTTCTCTAATTTATCCTGAGTTTTTATTATCAGGATTGGAACTTGAGCGATTCTTGTTCTACAAAAGCGTACTATCGCTGTAATTAGCTTTAATATCCCTAAAACAATTAGCAAAAGAATACAAAACACGAATTGCATCAAACTGCTTATAAAGGCCAAATCCCCAGAAACAGAACGCGGCTGAGCCTTCCGTTGAGCTGATGAAACGGCGTTTACCCATTTCTCTGCCTCCAGCGTGTAGCGTAGGTTAGTAATAGCAGAATTGTCATTTGGTCTCCACTTAAAGCCGTTATTTGACATTGGCATAGCGAAAACTCTTTAGGATTTCAAGGCACAAATTAAACAGGGAATAGCGACAAAATATGTCGTTTTAAATTTTATACCCTCAATTGCCAAACTCAATTCTAATATTCAAGCTCATCCAATTCCTCCTGAGTAATATTATTAAGGTTTGCAAAGCTGATCATGGTATCTTCCAGATTGTCATGCAGATCCAAAAGCATATTCAAATTCTGGTCTTTGGTTCCACGAAACATTTCCTTATCAAATTGAAAAATATCATTCTTCTGAAATGCTTCATTGATCTCTGCCAGTTCCCCGGTCATACCTACATTTATGATTCGCTCGAGCAATTCTTCATCAATTTTTAGAAGTTCCCTGTAGGTCATTATCAATTTTTCGCGATATGCTTCCATAATGATTAATTTTAAGAGTTTGAATCGCCAAGTGGTTGAAGAGCATCTCTTAGTAAAAGTAAATAAATATTATTTTCATCGATCCCATTCTTTACTGCCTGGCTGATGATGTCAGAGATCTTTAATTGAAAATGGTTTTCCAGCCCTGAAATCTCCTGATTTTCCTTCAACTGAATAAATATTTTCTTACGATTAAAAATGTATTTAGAATACTCGATTACTTCTTTATTGATCTCAGCTGAATTAAGCGGAATAAGATATAAATAATGATCCTTGTTTGAAAGGCTTAAGAATTTGTCCTGGTGATTTACAACAAGTAATGGAGCAAAGGGATGTTTCTCTTCTACCAGCTCAAACAATGCCTCCTGAATAAATTCTACTTCTAATGCCTTTTGTAGGTTAGGTATAAGTTCTGATTGAATTCATAACTCCTTCTTTGAGAACTTCCACTCTACTTCACCAAGATCTATACTCTTATTGGTCTTGATCTCCAGACTGGCGGGAAAAATATCCGGAATTCCTATACTCAGACATAATTCGTAGCCACCAAAAACACCTTCAGATAAATGATCAGAATTTGACTTCCGAATTATCGTATTCAATTTCTGATACTGAGCTTCGGAAGCAGTAATTTCAAGTTTCCTCATATTGATTTTTATTTCAATACAAGGTTACCCGATCATAGCGCCAAAACCTGTCGTTACTCCTGTGATTTAATTTATACTATTGAATTCTTAATATTCTCCTTTTACTTATTTTCGCTCTATGCGAGACCCCCAATTTACTCTTATCTTCATACTGAGCTTCTTTATGTTTACCAGTTGTGATCAGGAATCCTTAAAGACTTCAAAAGAAATTAAACCTGGATCTGGTGAATATTATTTTCAACAGGGTATTGATTCAAAGGAACCCTCCGAAATGCTTGCTCAATTTAAAAATGGACTGGATTCCGCTAAGATTGAAAATGATACGATCGAATTTTATCTGCTGGATGGCGTCATTTACACCTATAACCGACTTAAAGAATATGACAGTTCCCTGGTGTATTCTGAGAAGATGATCGATCGAGCTAAGAATAATGATAAAACTTATTTCGAGGCTTTAGGATACTACCGGAAAGCAATAATCCATCAATATTTAAATAATTATAAAGAGAAATATAGGAATGCCTTTATATCCCGGAAGCTGTTTCTAAGTATTGGAGATAGCCTGAGAGCTGGAAAAAGATCCCTTGAAATGGCAAATGCCCAGAGCAGTATGTCAGATTATACTGGAAGCCAGGAAAATGCTGCCCTGGCCCTACGTCTTTTACAACAAACAAAAGATTCAGCTTATATAAGCAGTGCTTTGAATCAAATTGGTATTGCCAACCGTGAGCGTGGTTTCTATAAGGATGCGATAGCCAATTATGAGTCGGCTTTAAAATATTCAACCTCAACTGAAGATAGCCTCTCCTTTTTGAACAACATGGCCCTGGCCTACAGGGACAATGGTGATTTTAGCAAGGCCACTGAATACCTGAAATTGGTCAATTCTAAAACCGAATATGCTGATGAGGAATCAAAAGCAAGGTTTATAGACAATCTTGCCTATACCATTTGGCTCAAGGATTCAACGGCCAATGTATTGGCTGATCTGAAAACTGCCGAGGAAATGAGGTTAAAAAGCAATGATTTGAAAGGTCTTATCTCTAGTTACAGCCATCTTTCGGAATATTATTCAAATAAAGACCTGAAGCTGGCTAAAGAATATGCCGTCATGTCCCTGGATGCCGCCAGGAAAAATGACAGCAAAATTTCAGAATTAAATGCACTGGAAAAGCTTCTCAGGATTGCTGAACCAACGGAATCTAAAGACTATATTAAAAGATATCTTCATTTAAATGACAGCATAAAGTTAGCCGAATTACAGGCCAAGAATTTCTTTGCCAAGATCAAATTCGACGAGGAACAAAAACAGAAGGAAATTGATGATCTCCAGGCTGAATCAGTTATGCAACAATTGGAATCTGAAGAATTGAAAAATCAAACCATCATTCTTTCTCTGGGTGGAATGCTGATCCTGGTAAGCAGCGGATTTGGGTTTTATTATCTCAAACAACGACATGAAAAGGAAAAAATTCAGGAAACTCATCTCACGGAAACAAGGATCTCAAAAAAGATCCACGATGAGTTAGCTAACGATGTATATAATGTAATGAGTGGAATGCAGGAAATTGCCTCAAATGATCTCATGGATAAACTGGAGCATATTTATAAGCGTACCCGAAATATTTCCAGGGAAAATAGCAGTATTCCTACGGGGGAGAATTACCTGCCGCATTTAATATCTACCCTTAGTTCTGCTGTTTCAGAAAATACGAGACTTATTTTACGCGGTGAAGAAAGCATCAATTGGAGTATACTTAGCTCAGAGAAAAAGATCATTCTATATAGGGTTTTGCAGGAAATGATGATCAATATGAATAAACACAGCCAGGCAAGTTTGGTCGCCATTATTTTTTCTGAAGAAAAGAATTTACTAAAGATCCAATATTCTGATAACGGGGTTGGTGTTTCAAAGGAAAGCCTGAAATCGGGTAATGGGATCCAAAATGTGGAAAACCGTATTTTTTCTATAAAAGGAAAACTTAATTTTGAAACCGAACAGGATAAGGGATTAAAAATTTTAATTCAGATTCCAATTTAGTATTCCGGCATGTTTAAAAAAGTATTAGTAGCAGAAGATATGGACAGTATCAACCATGCCGTTGCATCTGTTTTAAATGAACTTAATATTCCAGAAGTAGCACATGCGCAGTATTGCGATAAAGCCTGGCTTCTTGCTAAAAAGGCTTCACAGGAAAAGAAACCTTTCGATCTGCTGATCTGTGATCTTTCTTTCAAAGAGGATCATCGCGAGGAAAAGATCAAATCTGGCAAAGAGCTTATAGCCATTTTAAAATCTGAAAATCCAGATCTTAAGGTCCTGGTGAATTCCATAGAGGATCATCCGCAAACCGTGAAGGAGCTTTGGGATTCTGGAAATATAGAGGCCTATGTATGTAAAGATCGTAATGGACTAAAGGAATTAAAGGAAGCGATCTCACATTTGAATAATGGTTCAAACTATAATTCGCCTTCCATCGAAAAGATCCTGAAACAAAACAATGTGCTCACTTTAAATGATTTTGAAATCAACATTGTAAAATTCCTGGCAAATGGCCTGACCCAGGATCAGATAGAACAGGAATTGAAAATTCAGAATATAAAACCCAGTAGTAAAAGCGCGATCGAAAAAAAACTTAAAGATTTGAGAGAGGAATTTAACGCCAATACAAATCCTCATCTAGTTTCGATCATGAAAGATCTACAACTGATATAATGATATAATATGCCAGACCTTTAAGGTAGATTGAGTAGGGTCGACCTACCAGATAAGGCTGGCATATTTTTTATCTCTTTTTAGGCTAAAAACTTATTTCCGAAAGTTAAATTTTGTTGAAGCGAGACTAAACCGATGACCAGTAATTTTACATCCTCCGGAAAGATCCTCATACTCCACGGTTAAACGTAGCTGGTCGGCGGGTTCAAATGATAGAGATCTGCAATGTATTTAACTGAGCAGATCGCTATCATTTCAAGACTTTTGGGCTACATACAAGAAAAGCTAGCTGAATAAAGTGAATGGGAGCGTCAGGTTGAGCCGGATCCAGATCCACGACTCCACTTTTTAGACGAACATCCGTCTTTAATACCTTTTAAAATATGCTTTACAGGCTTTTTAACTTTATTAGACCTTATTTAAAAATACCAAATATAGTCTCAATCGGGGCCAATTAGGCTACCTCTTTCCGTTTTCGAAATTAGTATCCCTAAGTGTATTATTTTACTGATTTACAGTTCTTTCTCTGAAAAAAAATAAGAAAAAACATTCGCAAGTTACTAAATTTCAATACCTTAGGTGTAAGCTGCGAATTTAGCAACTACTTGTTTTTTTGATTTTAGAGTAAATAAAATCCCCCGAGACATATGTGTTATTTGATAATGTTATTTTATCATCTTTCACAATTGATTAAGCCACCTTTAAAAAATTCAAGTCATTTATTTACCTAAACTGCTAACTAATATCCCACATGTTTAATCATGGTTAGATAAGCAACTAAGTAATATTAATCAATAGGTTCACCTAATCCGGATTCCTCATATTTAAGGTGTTCTTGTTTTCTAAACCTTTAATTTCTTAAAAATAGCATGGCAAGGACAGGATTCATCGACATTTTAAAACCTCAATTTTTAGTAGGTGTTCAGCTTCCAGAGTGGCTCGACGAAATCTTAAGCTTTTTAAGAATCGATAGCATGGAGGAAGCTTGGGATGATTCAGCAGTAGTGTATTTCGGAAAAGCTCAATTCGTGGGAGAAGGCACGGCGCAGGCTCCTAGTTCTGCTCGAACTCCATCTGGAACTGTATTTCAATGGGAAGATGTCAACATTCAATTCAGGATGACCGTTCCGAGAACTCGATCCGATTTTATTCAGACAGCTGTAAGCACTGCTGGAACAGCTGCTCCCGCAGGATCACCCGTCTCAGATATAAATAATCTTTTAAATCGTTTAGAAATTGCGTCCACAACTGGCGACCCCTCAGATTATCCTGGAGTGGGTTTCAAGATTGAATTACTCTTTTCCGCAATTTCTATTCACCTTCCCAAGGATTCGTTTTTACCTGCAAAAATAGCCCCTGATGGTTGGTTAGTAAAAGATCCAGAGCCAGAAGTAGAACAGGTGCAAATTACCTTGCCAAAAATTGCCTTGAACATAACCCAAGGAGATACCATTGGTGATCTGGATTTCGATTTCAAGGGTTGGGGTGTCTATGGATTGGATGATCCGGCAGACCCAAAAGCGGGAGAATTAATAAAAATGACCCCGCCCCTATGTATTCATCAATCACGTGTTGTAGGGTTCGGACTTGAAAGAATCGTTTTGGATCTCAGTGATTCTTTTACTCCTCCGGAAATATTAGAACAATTTGGAACTGGAGATGAATTCAGGGGTCTTTGGATACCCCATGTACGCTTCTTCATATCAACTGGAAAACAAACAGGTTTTGCCTTCGATACAAGGGCAAATGACCTGTTGATAGACTTGGAGCATGGTTTCAGTGGTGAGCTTGCATTCGACCTTATTAGACGAAATGACCACCTGAAAGTTGAACCGATCTTATATCAAGGCGATGAAAGAAGAACCGTGTCGAGGGGTACCAAAGTAGAAGATGGCCAAACCATTACAGTGACAAATAGTCGTGCATCTGTGGCTGCAGATGGCGAATTACAACTATCCATTACTGGAGGATATCCACCCTATACCATTGCAGTTAATCTCAACGGAACTGTCTTGAGTTCCACACCGTTTAACGGAGATGCTACAAGACCTATCTGGCAACTGGGAAACCCAGGTACTGGAAATAGGATTTTGACAATTAATGTTACGGACAGCTCCACTCCTAATTTTGAATGGCATGAAACCATTGTTCTAGAACTTACCGCAGCTGGCGTAAGCAGCGGTACTCTAACAACCATACCCTCACCTCAACTTAGTAGAATTTCCGGTGATGATGGTTATACTATACAATTGCAATCTCATCAACCAGATGACAATAAGATATTCTTAAACGCAAATCCAACACCCGTAACCGATATAACTGTTAACGGCAGCCCAATACCAACTACAGCTAGCAATGGTGATTTTAGTATTGATTCAGGTCCAGGAGATCCTTCGGCTGCTATTGTTGCCAACTGGACACCACCACCAGTTAGTCCAGATGAAATTATTTATTTTGAATTTGAGGTACCATTAGCCTCTCAAATGGATAGTGAAATAAGCAGGATTTACAAACTTTACGGAAATACACTGCTAGGTTTTATACAAAGAGCTCACGGTGCGGGTCAGGGAAATAATTTGTCTATTGAAGGAAATGCTTCCTTTGATGGCCATCTAAACGAGAATTATAATGACCGTTTATCAGATAGAAGGGCACAAGTTCTTAACGACGTGATCCTACGTCTGGCATCAGAAAATGGTATTATTATAAACAGTGCTCCGTCTAAAGTTGGGCATGGCACCCAAAGAGCAAGAGCGGCTCTGAGCTCTGAACTGAACGGAGGCATATTACCAGGATGCGGATCCTACCCTCATCCGGGAACCAGTACCGGAGATTACAAACCGGAATGCTACAGAAATGCCATCATATCTTTTACAGCAGCTGGTACCGCCACGGTATCTGTAGAGGTTGAGCGGCCTCCCTCTACTGTAGAAGACCTTAGAACACCTACAGAGCGAGGTCCTACACCTGAAACACCTTCGAAACCTCCTATTTTTAAGAGCATTGGTACTAAAGTAAGGTTTCAAAGAAATGATTTGGTCTTGGCAGAAATTCATGGTCAGTTAGATTTTAGAACTGCAGCAGAGAATAGAGCCGGGGTCATTCAAAGTTCTAGCACGTCAGCAGGATCTACAAACACTATTGGGTCGAATATTGAATCACATCCCGGCTCAACAGAAGAAACAGGTGTCACCCCACAAGATGGTATAGTCGACTATTTGTTGCAAATGAGTTATGACTCTGCCATTAAAAGAATGACCTATACTTTAGGGCTTGGTTTCGACAAGGACCAGAAGGATGGATTCATTCATTTAAACAAATTCACACCAGCCGCTCTTAGCAACACTTTTGGTTCTTTATTGACTTTTGCCCCTTTAATTGCAGATTCGATTGATTCCGGTGTAAAAGCAGATGGCGGAGATGCAACAGCCCCCATCGTTTTAGCCGCAGTTGAAGTTGGTGTTGCAGTGGCCCTTGGGCTAACCGGAGTTTTTAAGATGGAACGAATCACTCTTTATGGAGCTGAATTGAATATTAGCACTCAGCTAGTGGATTATCTGGATTTTGAAGATTCCACGGTCACCGATCTATCCGTAATGTTCGACTATGCCATCGATTTCAAGATCGATCTTGATTTAGGAATAATTAAGATCGAGTCCTCTGATGACAAACCTTTGCGAGTAAGATACAATGCACTCGGATTTAAATTAGATTTCATTGATGGTGAGTATATCCCAGTATTTGATACAAGTAAAGGATACGAGTTCGCTATGGCGGACCCAGGTCTGCTCCAAGTATCACCACCTTTCGGAAATATCCTGAAAGTTGTTGGCGCTAGAGTATCGAGGGTAAACCCATTGAATGTCGAATTTGACCTTGCCATTAATGCTAATTTAGGTATTGTTTCAGTAGACCAAATAAAAGTTAAGATTCCTGTAGACCCTATCGGAGTTCCTACTATCATTCCAACAAAGGCAACTGTTAATATCCCGGGTACTTTTGTTGGGACTGGTTATATTGACCTAAGTAATGGCATAAAAGGCTTCATCGATATTACTATTGTTCCCATTAAACTTCGACTTGCCGCGAGTATAGGAATTAACCCTATTGAAGCAGATGGACGAAAAGCTACGGCCTTCTATCTTGGTCTCGAGGTAGAATTCCCTGCTCCAATTCCCGTAGCCGGAACAGGACTCGGCCTTTACGGTGTCCTTGGATTATTTGGAATGCACTATAAGCGTAAGGAGAATATTAACGCAGATGTGCCAGCGCTCAATTGGTTGAATTCCGTTGTTAATGGAAATCCCACTGATATTTCTGGTTGGGACCCTAACCTTGATAAATGGGCATTTGGAATTGGTGCTGTACTTGGAACCGTTGATGGGGGTTTCACCTTGAACTTAAAAGGTATGCTAGTTCTAGAACTACCTGGACCTAGAATCCTAATCTTCGTAAAACTGAACATTTTAAATACCCTCCCTGAAACTAAAGGTAGCGTAGAATCCTTGGGTATTTTAGCTGTTGTGGACCTGGATTTCAACCTTAACAAATTAACAATTGGTGTACTGATCGCTTATGAGATAAAAGATTTAATTAGTCTAAAAATTCCTGTAGAAGCTGGCTTCTCATTTAATAATATTAATGATTGGAATCTTTATATCGGTCGTATTTCTGCACCCATCACGGCGGAGGTATTGGGTATTGTAAAAGCTCAAGGTTATTTTATGATCGATGGAGACAAAATCGATAATTTTCCTGGACCAGAAGGAAATATCACCTTACAAGGTTTGGCTATTGCAGTTGGCCTAAAAGCCTCCATTATTCTTGGTGACGAAAGCTCAGGACTTTATTTAAAAGTAACTGCTGGCTTTGACGCAGGAATAAGTTTTTCACCATTCCATGTATATGGTATCATGGAACTTCGCGGTGAACTTCGCTTATTTATCATTTCCATCTCTGCGTGGGCCACATTGGTTGTCGAAGCTCCTAATCCAACATATCTACTTGGAGAAGCATGTGGCAAGGTTGATTTCTTCTTCTTCAGCATCAAAGGTTGTGTTAAAATAAAGATTGGCAATAAACCGCCTGCTTCACCCGCTCCAGATTTGTTATCTGGCATGGTCCTGCAGAGTCGCTCACCAGCTTTAGTACTTGGTCAGGGAAGTGATCGTCCAATCGATGGTTTATTAGGAAACGCCAAGGAAGTGGCGATAGTTAGTTCAGCAACTGATAACGAACTAATACGTGTTCCAATAGATGCCATACCCATATTAAAATTGAAGGCACCTGCACTGCAGGCTACAGCATTTACAACCTTCACCCAAGATTTACTTCAGGCTCCAAAATTAACCACGTCTGGATGGATAAAAAATGGTGAGAATAGAGAGGTTCGCTATTCACTCACATCTGTATCTATAGATCCAGGATTATCTTTAGATGGTCTTGGGAAACCTCCAGGAACTTGGATATCTAACAAACCTGATGCAAAAGGAATCGATACGAACATCGATCTCGCTCTGCTTTCATGGATTCCCAACGCAACGCCAAGAGCTATTCAACGTTCAGATGAATTGACAGAGTCCTTAACGCAACGTTGGGACCGTATTTGTGATGAGATCGCTCCTGAGGCATGTATGCTATGGACATTCAGCTTACAACAATTGGGTTATTCAGACACTGGATGGCATTTAAACGGTATCATTTGGCCTGATCCTCAAGACACAGTAAGGTCGGAATTGCCTAATAAGCGTATCCATGTATATGAAGACCAGGGTATACTAAATGATCCCCTACTGGCTGAATTAATCATGGCTGAACAGGGAATAGGTATTGAACACGCTAAGGTGATTGGCAATACATTGGGTGTAAGTGATCAAACAGGAGCAAGTGCTTTCTCAGATATGAGCATAACAGATGCTTCTGTATTTCATAATCCCAGGAAGCCTTTTGGACGTGTCCTAGAGCTCCCTTTTACTAGAATACGGGAAAAGATTGATACATTACAATTACCAGACAAATACAAAGAGCTTGCCTTCAAGGAGCCGCAACGTATCGTAGTGGATAGTGGAGCCGTTACACAAGTTAGACTTTTGATTGCCGTTCACGAAAGTACAAACCTTAAGTCCGTTGTTATTAGAGGGTATGATGAGAAAGAAAATATTATAGAATCACTTCTGGCAACTGACATTTTAGAAGTTAGTGGTGTTAATGGTGGTAATCTCACTCCACAATGGGTAGATGCCTCTGGGCCATGGGTAACATCCATAGTAGGGATAATGTCCTATTTAACGAATGCCCAAAACCATCTTGAGAGATATTTACTAAAATGGAATCCTAAAGAAGGTGTAATCAAGTTCGATATATTAGTTGAAGAGCCCAAAAGGAAGCTAATTAATCCACCATCATTACTGCTTTGTGCGATGGAAATGTGCAAACTTCAAGAGCGAGAACGTTTTATACACGAAACTAGCCGGCGAGATGCCGAAATCGAAACTGTTGAGAGTGCCCTTGCGGGTGGTCAGTTAAGACCCCTGCTAGAACCAGATACAAGATATACTGTCTCGGTTGCATATAAGGCAGAAGCCAGAGAAAAGGATGAAGATGGCGATTGGAACGAGGGGTCTAGAGATGCAACTCAGCGTTTCACTTTTATGACAGACCAAACATCTCCCGCCAAATTGAATCCATGGGTGTTATTAATATCACCATATGATAATAATCCATATCACTTTACTGAGGATGCTGTTGAAATTTATTTTAATGATGCCAGTGCTATCCAATTATATCAAAAATATGGAGATACCCTTAAGGCAGTTTTAAGAAAAGCTAATGGAGACCATCCGTCAAGCGAACCAACTATAGACCTGGATAACCTTGAAGAAGTTGATGCTTCTATTTTAACTCCTTTTGAAGAAACGCTTAGATTAATTACGGACAACAAAGGTTGTATAAGGAACATTGAAAGTGAGAAACATCGAAAGTTTGTCTTGAACCTACCTTTGGATAGAGGTACCGAATACATTCTGGATGTGGAAATCGAGGGTGCACCCGTTCCTCTCGAGGCGTCCAATCCTTTATTTAGAACTGCCTTCAAGACTTCTCGATTTAGTGGAATGGAAGAATTGGCAGATATAATCAGGTCAAGTAGCCTAAAACATAGACGATTAGAGAATAACTTGGCATTACTTGGGAACGCACCGTCTGATCAAGATATAGAAACAGCATTCTTGAATGCAGGATTGGAAGCTATAGAACCATCAAAAGATCCAACCATCACTTATTTATGGCAGCCATCTGGCGACTCCTTCAAATTACGGGCTTTATTGATTGATGCCCCTGAACCATTATGGAGAATTAGAACTGTTCCCAATAAAGTAAATGTCCCTTCAGAAAGTGGAGACATGGAACATTGGATTATCGTAGAGCAACCATATTTAAGGATTGAAGAAACAACCGCTTTAAAAGCTGTTCAGAGATTAGTAAGCTCCCCGGGTGGTACCAGAACTATCGTTTACTTAAAAAATGGTTTTACAGAAATACAATTAAGCCTTGTACAGGAAGCAATTGTTCTGGATGGCACGAGTGGATTAGAAACAGGAAGCATCATTCTGGAAACAGAATTACCGGAAAAAGCTCCTTGGGAAATAAATGAAATAATAGATTAAATAAGGAAGACTATGGCACGATTCTCTTTCACGCGATTATTCTCCTTAGAAATGGCCTCAGCCATCGGAAGTAAAAGGCGTAATATAAAGCCAGGTCGCGTCTCATCTGGCCTTAGCATAAAAATTCCACAGGAATACGATGCCGTTGCATTGCGTTGGAGATTAGCACCTTACCTGGGTATTCCCAAGGAACCATTCAAGGTATGGCGGCGCCTATCTGACAACGAGAAACTTTACAAAGCTTTAGGAATTACTAAAAGGACAATTTCCAATAATAACATCTCCCTGAATGGTGAATCCTTCTACGACATAATCTTTGTTGCCAACAACGCTTTTTCAAACGATGCTACTGTATTTGCCATTGACCAAAATGGAGAACCGATCCCTGGGGAATCGGTAAAGATACCACCAGGCGCTAATTCCAGTATTCGATTTAAAGCTCCAAATATCGGAAGTATTGGAGTGACAAATGCATGTGAACTTTCTTTTTGGCGAGGTGTTTCCATGCAAGCCATGATTAATGCTAACGACTGGCAACTTATTGAAATAGTAGGACTTCCATATGCCAGGGACGAGGTACCCTCAAACATCTATGATTCAACCATCGAGCAAGGAAGAGTGGGTCAGTTAACCGATGGTAGAGATGCCTGTGATATTAGAGTAGAAGTGGCCAGATTATTCTATCAAGATCCAGATACCAATGCCTTTGGCGTTAATGTTCCCGCAATTAAAGCACCAACAGGTTCTGAAATCTTGAACGAAATCACCGATGGCGGTGATAATTTGTTGAGTTTATTAACAGAGATGTTCGAGAATACCAATCAAGGCTCATTTAATCCAAAGAACAGGCAAAGCGAATACTCAAAGAGTCTTAAACGTAGAGGAATTCATCAACCTTCTTCATCCGTTTCAAGTGAAGATTCAGAATTTAAGATTCCCGTGGCAGCCACAACATTACTTAGTGCCTCAATGGATATATGGGCATGTTTAGGATTAGGATTCGGAACCACGGATATAATTGATAGCAACGATTTTTTACACACGAAATATACAGAACCAAGGAGATCATTCCGTTCACCTTATGATTATATGGTAAGTTCTCAATTCATTTTACCAGGAAATATTAGACGGGAGTATGCTGCATTATCAAGATATAATATAGTTCCCGATGCGTTACAAACACCATTATTCGTTAATAATTACTCTAAGAACCGGCCTCTTTCCAGAGATGCTGCATTTAGTGAAGACCTAAATTTAAGATGGTTAAGAATCCCAACGAAGTACCTACCAGTATCCTATATTTTTGCAAGGTCTGATGACGGGTCTAGTGCCAAGATCTTAAGTGAGAAAAGACCATTTACATCTTCGGGATACTACGGTTTTATACCAGCAAAAAATCCTAATCAAGATGTCATTCATGAGATTTCTGCCAATTATATTGATAGGCTCAATAAAAATCCATTCATAGGCTCCAGAACCGTAAAATACCTAAAAATTGCAACTGATATTTTTGGACGATGGAGTAACTGGGTTGAAGCCAATTACAACTTACCCTCAACTGGACCTCACATGCCTGCCATCTTGAATACAGAATTTAAACTGGATCTCGCAAGTGCTGTTGGAAAAAGTGCTCCAGCAAGTCTTGAGATTGAAGTGGCTTGGGATTGGGAGGATAGAAGCCCCAGTACAATCGAGATAGTAGGGAAATTCTTTAATCCTTCCTCTTCACCTGGAGCGATCGCTCCACCGGGTTTGCAAAAAATCAATGGCTTAGGTTTTGGTACAAGTGTAAAACTTACTTTCAATAATAGTGGTATTAATCAAATTCCAACAACTATTACCGGAGTTACGGTGAAGAAAAAAGCACCAGAAGCCAGTGATGGTCAAACGCGAAAGTATTTGGTGAGCGTAAAAGGAATGAGAGTCGATTTCACCACGGTAGATCGTGTAGCTTATGCTGTATTTGCTCGAGCTAGTGAAAAGGTAAACGCTGCTTTGTTAAGCAACTACTCCCCACCAAAAACAACAAAGGTTAACAATCCTTTTCCAGCTGCTATTCCTAGCGTTCTTCCAGATATTTATTGGACGTCCCTTCCAGATGCAACAGGGTATGCAAGGTATGAACTAAACTTTCCAAATGTACCAGGAGCCCAGGGATATGTTATCTACGAGGCTACAGAACTTGGCTTAAGAGATGCTCTTGGCCTACCAGAGTTATTGACAACAGACATTATCGCACGTGCAAATGATCTTCTAGGCAATGCAAATAATCCTAGGGCGAAAGATGCCTTTATCAGGAAGAACAGAGACATCTTGCCTGCGCCAAGAACCACTGTTAACTTACCAGCGGTTGCGAGTGGCTTCTATATTTATTGTATAACGAGTATTACTTCAGAACAGATTGAATCAGAAATGTCCGGTTGGCTTATAGTGGCCGTATCACAACGTATGATTCCAGCACCACCAATCTTAGAAGTTAATCCTGTTGCAGGAGGATTACAGGTAGAAATTGAACCCTATGGCAATCTCGTATCACGTAGTATCGAATTATATCGAACCAGATCCGAATTATTGGTTACAAATATTAACATAATGGGCAATCCCGTGGCTTACGATTCAGATCCACGTTGGGAAAAATTGGATGCTGGTAGAAATCCAATGACATCGTCTGATGATGTGCCAAATTATTATAGACTTCTCGATAACGCAGAACCGAGTTGGTTACCCTATTATTACCGAGCAGCTGCTTTTGGTGAACACGATCCCGTTAATGGTCTCATCAAAGGACGCTCAAAAAGTTCTAACCTGGTTAAAGTATCACTACTTCCACCAGACCCACCCGATTTAATAAATCTCACTGTAGCTAAAACTGGGAGCCACCTAAGGCTACGCTTCGAAAGCAGGGCAGAAAGATGGATAAGTCCATTAGGTGTACATAAGCTCCGGGTGTTAACAGTAGATAGAACAGCTACCGAATTTAACGAGGTCCAGATATTGGAAACTACTCTAGCATTAATAGAAATGAAGACCTCTTCAGGGATCACGCTTCTGGAATTTTACAGAACCTCAATAGATAATGAAAGACGATGGACCTATGAAGGCTATATACCGAGTACGACTCATGAGATCATCTTGAGGCTTATAGATCCTAAAGGACGAATAAGTGAATTAAGAACCACTTACATTGCACCTCCTGTTCGTCCAAAGGTGGATATTGTTTCACTAATAGCGAAGCAAAATTCGAAGCGATTATTGGTCCAGTTTAAAAGCGGGACACCTATAACTAAGCCTCTGAGAGGTGTCTATCTCATGGAGATATTTTTTGTTCAAAGTAGAACTACCAAATTACTTATAAAGAAGGAAGTTCATTTAATCCCTGAAAAAAGAATGGGATTAACACCTGATCTCGGTGTTAATATTACGCCTCTTATCGATTCTGGTTTAAATTTAGGTGCACGGATCTCTGTTTCAGACAGAATCAATCCACTAACTCCAAGGCCCATTAAAATGACAATCTATCGTTCAGTTTCACGAGATGGGAAAGGGAGATATACCTATTTGATAACCATACCGGCAAAATCGGTACCCAGTACATTAGGCTTGATCAAGAAAAGAGTGATAGTCAGAATCTCAGGTCCTAAGCGCAAAGTAGTTAAAAAAGAAAAAAATATTACAGAAGGATAAATAGTTTTAATTATGGCCGTTCAAGATGATATTCAACAAGTAATAAGCAATGCTGGATTGCAAGCCTTGGGCATTGCATCACCAATGTTATCAGTTCATTGGACAGATAATCACGAAAGTGGGGCAGTAACTGAAAGTGCACAACCCTTAACGGTTAGTTGCACCAATGAATGGCTTGCTCCCGTAGCAGGATTCCTTTCTGTGGGAGCTGGCTGGGAGAAGATCATTTTGCCTTCAGGAGACCATATTACTGCTGGTTCCGTGATTTTAAGAGTATTTCCACAAGTATATTTGAGACTACAACGTCTTTATGCTACAATAATTGAGGGAAAAACTGCTGATACCCATATTCCAGATCGTCCAGTGCCTTACTATTTTGTATATACGAATAATACGAATGTTGGAGGTGGTCCGGAGGGAGGAAAAATATTCGCAGGACAAAGCGTGTCATTGCATGGAGATTTGACTATTCACGATGAACATGGATTTCCTATTGACCCTGTAAGCGTTGCCAATATATTTGACCAATTGGTAGATACACATCAAACTTTGGAGAGTAAAGAACTCTTAGCGACATCTCCTACACCCCAGGCCAACCGACAAATAAAGCATATAGGCGACCTAGGATCAGGCAATACTCTACTTCATGTAACAGATATGTTTAACGTCCCCTTTGATAACAATACCCCTGATATTACGAATTTAAATGTTATATCTGCTGCTCACGGGGTTTTTTCAGTTACAAATACGTCAAACGCCATTCTCCGAAATAATACAAGTGACAACAAAATTCTCTTTGGATCTGCTATTAGCGGTACTTTAGGCACAAGTTTTACGATTCCAACTCCCGCTTTAACCCTGCATCGTGATTTCTTGAGATTGTTTGTAGTAAAAGACTTTCATGAATTACTAATTGGCACAAGGGATAGCGGGGATGCCGCAGATTCTATCGAACCTAGACCCCAAGTAAGAGATAACGAAAATATAAGTTTTGTTTTTAACGGAAATAGTAGCATGGGTGTTGCCAGTGAAATATTAACAAATAATACCACAAAAAATGTTGTGGTCTCTCCGACAATTAATACTGATTTTACGCTACCTTCTGACGGGTCAATAGCGAATTCACAATGGCCAAATTTCCCTACCGGAATACCCGTGAACTCAGACACAATTAATAGCTCCATCGAAGCAGATTTCAACCCTACCGCTCATTTTATCGATGGTAGTGAGGCAGATATTGTTCTCATACTTTCTGGTCTTTCGCCAGGTCAGGCTGTTCGGGTTTATAATAGAGAATTTCTAGCTGGAGCTCGAGAAGGGCGAGGCGATGGATCGGGAGCTGTTGTCACTGATGCCTCTGGTAAAGTGGCCCTGCGTTTGGTAGATCCTCTAGGTCTTGTGCAATTGGGGTTGCCGACCAGTTTACCCACCACACCTAATTTGCATACAGATGTGATTGTTGTAAATAGTAATAACCAGGCACGTGTTTTTGGAAATGTTACTTGTATCGTTGGCGCAAAAGCAGCACTCTCTGCAGAAGAAACAAATTTGCTTTCTGCGGAAACAAATCAATTCAATACGGCACAATTTAAAGGAATATCTCATAGTGGAATCAATGGTCTTTCTACAGTCATTGTACCATTGACAGGAAGCACATTAGACATGATCCTTGCACTGTCATCAGAGGGTGATCCTAGAGATGCACCTCGAATGCCCACCATGGCTCGTTCAGAAACGATTGTAGCTGGAAGTAACTCGGGGACCTGGAATGCGCTGCTTTCAGGAATGTGGTTAAGAAAGGATTCAAGGAATTCCCTGCATAGATTAGGTAGTCCTGGGAGTCATGGAGGCAAGGATTTTCAAAATTTGGCGATCACTTCAACTGGAGGACGTATCAGTTATGACATTGCACGAATGGGATTAAAACATGCAAAGAACATTGCAGAGCGTTTAATTGAACTCGCAGGCAATGACTGGAACATTCCCTCCGCCGCCTCAGGGAATTCTATAGTAGTAAGTGTTCTCCAAACAATAGCACCAAAATGTGAAACACCAGAATTCTCATTAGTGACCTTAAACTTTCCTGCAACATTCTCTGATTTTGTAGATAGTATTAATCTCGGTAATTTGATAGACCCAATGCCGGATCCATTAAAAACCCAATTGCAGAATGCTTTGAATAGCCTCAAAACGAATGCGAATGCCGATCGGCTTTATGAAGAAATGAAATGGGAATATAGTGCCTCCAAACACGGAAGAAGAGATACGTTTTGGGCCGTCAAGTCTATCATTCCGAAAGCCCGCCAACTTATATATATTGAAGGATCTTTCTTCGGAAAAACAGATTATGATACAGAGACCAACGATTTTATCGAAATTATAAAGAATCAACTTACTGCGCATCCTAACCTAAAATTGATTATAGCCCTTACGAAGGAACCTATATATGGCAAAGGCTACGAAACCTTTAAAGCAAGAGAAATAGTAAAAAGAAAAGAACTAATTGATAATTTAAAAACACATGCCCCAGACAGAGTATTGGCTTATCACCCCATAGGTTTTCCTGGTCGTCCCCTGCATTTGAATACAAACGTGATTATAGTAGATGACATTTGGGCTTTGATTGGCAGTTCTTCTTTTCGCAGACGTGGATTTACCTTTGATGGTTCCGTTGATATCGTTTGTTTTGATAAGAACCTTTCAAACGGCCGCGGTGCAAGCATACAGAATCTAAGAAAAGGTTTAATGCAAGTTCACCTAAATCAAAACAATACTGTTAGTGGCGCATTTCCTGATGCGAATTTAGTACGTTTGAATAACATGCATAGTGCATTTTCGACTCTTAAAGAGATTCTTGATAATGGTGGTTCAGGTTTAATAGAGGAAATTTGGGATGGGAAAATCCCAGGCCGTTCAGAGGTTAATAGCTCGGCATATCCAACGGATGATATTGCCGACCCAGATGGCCGGGATTTTGATGTTTTTGCAGGTACCTTATTGTCATTTTTAAACGGGTTATCAACGGCGCCTCCACCTTAAAAGACATACTGGCTATATGAGACCTTTTGCAATTAAAGCATATATGCGAGGCATTTAATTAAAAAAATTAAACTTTTGTCTTTTTGGCTCCAATAAACACTCTTAACCAAAGAAAAGATTGAAGGTTCTACTTTTAACTGAAACAGGATTCACTTCTTTGAAAAACAAAGAAGCGTCCCTTGCTGACAAAGAAAGCCACCTAATTCCCAAAATTTTCTTGGTTGTGGAAACTAGGCTTGAACAAGTGAACTTAGAATTATGAGGTTTTAAATAGTCCACCTTTCCTAATTTAACCTAAAATACAGGTACCACATAATATTTGAATGATTTTGAATTCCCTCTTTACAGAAAAAGGTTAAATTTTGTTAAAGCGAGACCAATCCGGTGACCAATAATTTTGCACCCTCTGGAAACCGCTTAAAAACCTGGAAATTTCGAAATATGGTCGTTCCCTCCGACCGGTCCAGAAAAAACTTTACTACTAACAGGAAATATGACAAAAATCCTATTTCAGTTAAAAAACAGGCTGAAACAGCTGAATTTAGGCGGATAAGGCTTATTTTTAATCAGTAGATCATTTTCCGATTATATTATTTTTTTTTAAATATCTAGATTATGGATAAACAAACTCCTGTTTCCGAAATTATGACCAAAAACCTCATCAAGCTTCATCTTCAGGATGAGTTATCGCATGCCGAAGCACTTTTCAAAAAACATCATATAAGACATTTACCGGTAGTGGAAGGCGAACATATAGTAGGTATGCTCAGTTATAATGATCTGCTGCGGATTTCTTTCGCAGATGCTTTAGATGATGATGAAGATGAGGTGGAAACCACCGTTTACGATATGTTTTCTATAGAACACGTGATGACCAAAAAGGTGGTAAGTGTCTCTCCCGAAACAAACATTAAGGAGGTCGCTACTATCTTTATAGAAAAGGAATTTCATGCCCTTCCAGTAGTTGCTCATGACAACCTGATAGGTATTGTTACCACCACAGATGTAATTCGATATTTTCTAACCCAATATTAGACCTTACTACAGATCATCATTGAAGCCGTTTGTTCCGGCTTTATTTCTTAAGAATGTTCATCATTAATTAAGAAGAATTTTCTTGAAGAATTTCAGTATTGTCATTTCTTTCCCCTCATTCTGGGATTCCTTTTGGATCATTTGATTTGTCATCTCAACCTAAAGCTTTACCTGGCCAAAATACAAAAGGAGAACATAATCCACTCCTCCCCTTTCTGATTCACAATTTTCCCCAACAACGGCCTTTGCTGAGATAAGCTTGTAAAAAGAATAGCAATTATAAAGTTTTAAAAAAGATAGCACATAAAAGGAAATTAACTGAAGGAGCAAGAGGATCGGGAGATTGGAGTTC
>CAWGSM010000015.1:0-22446 GCA_963825045.1 uncultured Flavobacteriaceae bacterium
AATATTCAGGATTTGGTATAATCACCTTTAAGCTACTATAAATTTTTATTTTCAATATTCTAAAATAGAATGCTGTTTCGTAATAGCCTTTATATAAATCAAAGCCTACTTGTAATTAAATGAAAACATTTTTTCAGTTCAATCAGATAATTAATAATGCAATATGTCTCTTAATTTTCCTCTCTGTACATATATTGACATCTCAGGAATATAGTGCAGGCTTAAAAGCCGGACTAAATTATAGCTTAAATGATGATGGATCTGAAGTCCTCAGAAATGCAGTGCAATACAGTGCAGAATCGGCTTTTGGTTATCAGGCGGGAGCTTTTTTAGAATTGAATTTTGAAAAATGGCTGGTGCGCCCTGAAGTGTTTCTTAATAAGGCTAATGGAGAATTTGAGTTTTCTGAATCTCCTTCTATATATAGCTTAGAAAAGATCAGTGTGCCACTATTGTTGGGATATAATGTTTTTGGGCCTTTTGATCTATATGCAGGCCCTGCTTACCAATTTATTCTAAATAAAGAAATGGAGAATTCTCTGGACCCTTTGGTGGATGATCATAGTAATTTTGCTGGTCAGGTAGGATTTAAGATAAGCTTAAATAGACTGGAGCTAGACCTACGATATGACTTTACGTTTCCATCTAATGACTTTCAACGAATTAATTTTGATACCGGTGACCAGGCGTATTTTGATGAAGGTCGCTTGAACCAGGTGATGTTAAGCCTGAATTATAAAATTTTTGGAAATAATTTATCTTCAGTACGACGCGGAGGAAATTGTTATTTCTGATAGATACATAAGCGGTTTAAAATCTGATATTCAATATTTTATTTAACTTTTGATACTTTTTTTTAACTTAATAAAATGTCTTATTAACTCAAATAGCTGAGTATCTTTCATTCATTTTTGACTTTAAGTCTTTATCGTTAAAAACTTATAATTTTAAGTTAAAAATTTAACATTTATAATTTTGCCCTTCCCAAGAGGTGAGGGTATATTTGCCGCCTCAAAGAAACAACCTGAACTAAGCCCTACTTATCATTTATTCTGATCAAACCCTTGATTAGAATTTCTCACTCAGGTTTATCAAAAATTTTTACGAGAGTTACCAAATGTGACTCACGGCGGCGAAGCCCTGTTTTTACTTCAATATTTTTTAATAAAATGATCAACGAAAGACCAAGAATTGCCATAGTTGGATTGGGATATGTGGGTTTGCCACTGGCCAGGCTATTTGCTACAAAGTTTCCTGTTGTAGGATTCGATATCAATCAGTCAAGGATTAATGAGCTAAATAAAGGACACGACAGTACTTTGGAGGTTGAAGATAAAATCCTTCAGGCTGTCCTAAAACAGTCTAATCCGGTAAAAAGCTCTAAGCTTGAGATCGCAGGAGATGTTGAAATTGAAGAGCACTATAAAACTGGTTTGTTTTGCACTTCAGAATTAGAGGAGATCGCCGACTGTAATTATTATATCATAACCGTACCAACTCCAATTGATAAAAACAATCGACCAGATCTAACCCCGCTTTATAAAAGCAGTGAATCTGTTGCCAGTGTATTGAAAAAGGGAGATACAGTTATTTACGAATCTACGGTTTATCCAGGAGTGACTGAGGATAAGTGTGTACCGGTTTTAGAAAGAGTTAGCGGACTCAAATTCAACGAGGATTTCTTTGTAGGCTATTCACCGGAACGTATCAATCCGGGAGATAAGGAACATACGGTAGAAAAGATCTTAAAAGTAACAGCAGGTTCTACTCCGGAAGTTGGGGAAAAGGTGAATGAGCTATACAAAAGTGTGATCACTGCTGGAACACATCTGGCACCGACCATTAAAGTTGCAGAAGCGGCTAAAGTTATAGAGAATTCTCAAAGGGACATTAATATTGCTTTTGTAAACGAACTGGCCAAGATCTTCAATAAAATGGAAATTGATACCAGTGATGTTCTGGAAGCTGCCGGCACGAAGTGGAACTTCCTTCCCTTTAAACCCGGACTGGTTGGAGGACATTGCATTGGCGTAGATCCTTATTACCTGGCGCAAAAAGCACAGGAATTGGGATACCACCCGGAGATCATCCTGGCAGGAAGGCGCATGAACGACTCCATGGGGCAGTATGTGGCCTCAGAAGTTATCAAATTGATGCTTAAAAACGATCTTAAAGTTAAAGGAGCAAACATCCTTGTTCTTGGGATCACCTTTAAAGAGAATTGCCCGGACGTAAGAAATACCAAAGTGGTAGATGTGGTTAAAGAGCTTCAACCATATGGTACGGAGGTGACTATTTTCGATCCTCTAGCCAATCCAGCAGAGGTGAAGCATGAATATGGACTGACTTGCTATAATGAGCTTAGAGCCTGCACTGAGCTCGCCGACCAACAGGAAGGCGTAAGTCGAAGTGAAGGACAAAAGTATGATGCGATTGTGTTAACAGTTGCGCATAAGGAATTTCTGAATATGGATTTGGACTCCTTAAAAAGCAAAGGGTCTGTGGTTTATGATGTAAAAGGAGTATTAGATAACGCCGGAGGAAAGCTATAGTGTTTGAGATTTGATTTCAACTCACAAAAGACATATAGCAAAAGCGATCATATGGAGAGTAATAGGAGGTTTAGATACTATTCTTTTTTCCTGAATCATAACCGGAAATCCTTATGCCGGTTTAAAAATCGGATTTTACGAGATTGCCACTAAAACCTTTCTTTAATTAAAAAAGTTCAGAAGCAGTTGAGAAATAAAATTAGGAAAACATTAAAAACCAAAGACGCTAAAACGCTTGTGGGAAATTTTGCTTCACTTTCTGTGCTGCAAATGGTAAATATTGTTTTACCCTTAGTAACGTTGCCTTATGTCCTGCGAATTTTAGGTGCTTCTAACTATGGTGTTATTATTTTAGCAGCCTCAATAGTTGCTTATTTTCATTCAATTACAGATTACAGCTTTAAAATAACAGCTACGAGGGAAGTTGCTATTTCAAAGAATAGTAGCAGAAAGTTAAATTTGATTTATAGTAAGGTAATGACGGTCAAAAGCCTGCTTTTACTGGTTTCTCTGATCATACTTACAGGAGTTGTTCTTCTATATGAACCATTTTATGAAGAAAAGCTCACATTTTTTTTAACCTTTCCAATGCTAGTGGGGCATGTCTTGTTTCCAGAATGGTTTTTCCAGGGAATTGAAAAAATGAAATACATTACGCTTTTAAATGTAGGAGTTAAAATCTTCTTCACAGTCTGTATTTTCCTTTTCATTACGGAAAAAGATGACTATTGGATTTATCCATTACTACAATCTTTGGGGTATGTAATTTCCGGAATTGTCGCTCAATATATCTTGTTTAAAAAATTTAGGTTACGATTCTCTTTTGTAAAAATCAACCTAATCAAAAACTCTTTGATAAATAATTTCCCAATCTTTACTAATCAATTCCTGCCTAATCTTTACAACAATTCAACTACTGTATTATTAGGATTGATAGTAAACACGAGTGCAGTAGGAATCTACCATGCGATAAAAAAAATTATTGATCTATGCGTAATATTGGTTAATATAATTTCAAGGACTTTTTTCCCCTACTTGAATAGGAAGCGAGAATCATTCAGTAAATATTTGAAAATGATGTTGGGATTAGGAAGTTTTTTATCAGTTTTTCCTCTGTTAATATCTCCGATAATTTTCTGGTATCTAAATATTAATCACCAAGACTCTTTTTTAATTTTATCAATTCTTTCAACAGGTATTTTCTTTATCTCTCTTTATGATATTTTCGGAGTTAATTATTTTATCATAAAAAAGGAAGATAAACTTGTAATGAAAAATACGATATGGGCAGCATCGATAGGTTTTATTTTTGCTTTTCCACTCATTTATTTCTTTGGTATTATCGGCGCTGCTCTCAATCTGACATTGGGTAGATTAATAATGGGCGTAGGGGTCAGCATCGAATATTTTAGGGCTAGTAAAAAATCTTTGACCACGCAATAATGGTAGCACTTTCACCCATACTTTTTAATGAGAACAAATTATGAAAATAGGAATACAACATAGATCTGGAAGTTTTTCCGATAGATGGATTAGATATTGTGAGGAAAATTCAATAAGCTTCAAAATTGTTGATTGTTATAAATCGAATATTATTGAACAATTAAAGGATTGTGACGCTCTCATGTGGCATTATATCCATGGTGATTTTAAAAATGGCCTATTTGCAAAGCAGCTTTTATTTTCAATTGAACAAGCAGGAAAGATAGTTTTTCCTAACTTCAATACATCTTGGCACTTTGATGATAAAGTGGGACAGAAGTATTTGTTGGAAAATGTGGAGGTTCCTTTAATACCTTCCTATGTTTTTTATGATAAGGCTTCTGCAATAAAATGGGTAGAGCAAACCAAATTCCCAAAAGTTTTTAAATTGCGCGGTGGAGCTGGAGCGGCTAATGTGAGTTTGGTGGAAAACAAAAAAGAGGCATTACACAAAGTTGATATTGCTTTTGGAAAAGGATTTTCCCAGTTTAACAAGATTGGTCACTTTAAAGAATATCTTCAAAAATTTCGAGAAAAGAAGGTAGGAACAAAGAAATTATTAAAAGCAACAGGGCGCTTGTTTTTCACTACTGAATATTCAAGAATGCAGGGAACCGAAAAAGGATATATTTACTTTCAAGATTTTATTCCTAATAATGACTTTGATATCAGAGTAATAGTAATAGGAGATCATGCCTTTGCTATAAAGCGTATGACGCGAAAAAATGATTTTAGAGCATCTGGAAGTGGAACAATTTTTTATGAAAAAAAACATTTTAGTGACTCCTTGATTGCATTGGCATTTCAAATCAACGGAAAATTGAATATGCAATCTTGTGCAATGGATTTTGTTTACCTAGATGAGAAGCCGCTATTAGTGGAAGTAAGTTACGGTTTTGCCATGCATGGATATGTTGGTTGCGAGGGTTATTGGGACAGAAATCTCAACTTTCACAAAGGCAAATTTAATTCTTATGGTTGGATGGTTAATGATGTTCTTGACCGTATTTCTTCTAATCAAAGCAAAATTGCACATATGTAATCAGGTAATTGATTATTAAGTTATTTTTTAATGGTTATACTTTTATTTCTTGCTCTTCTCATTTCAGTTGGAATTACTCTATTCACCCAAAGCAGTGCCATAGGTTTTTCATTTATATTCTTTTTCTTTTCTGGAACGGGCATGGCACATTTCTTAGGAAGAGAGAATAATCAAGAAAAGGAAGATCTACTAAAAGTTCTCTTTGCGACCTTTTCTGTATACATATTGTATTCACTTATTTCGTATTTGAGCTTCAAAGAAATAAATGGATTTTTTATTTATCCAGATCAAGAGCATTTTTTTTCAATTAGCAACCAATTAGGTGAAAAGTCCTCAATCTCCAAAATTTTCATTGAATGTTTTGTAAAAAGGGTGCATATAGAGCAGGAGGCAGCCTACTTTTTATTTGGAGTAATCGCATTTGTTGGCAATAATTTTTTTGATGGAAATTCATTTCTCTTACAATCTATTTATGTCAGCTTTCTTGCCATACTTACAAATCTATTTGTCTATAAGATCTTAACATACTATATACCCGTAAAAGCAGCTCTTAAATACACGTGTTTATATGCATTTTTTTCTTTCATTTTTTATTATTCCCCCTGGATTTTAAGAGATATCCATATCGCCTTTCTGTACTCGATTGGTGTGTATTTAATTCATACAAAGTTCTCTCTCAAAACACTATTACTATTTATTCCTCTAATTGTTATTACCTGGGAGTTTAGAATGGCGCACGGCTTGTTTTATCTATTTATGCCGCTTTTTTATCTATATTTTAGGGGTAGAAATCATTTAATTATAAAAAAGATTTGGAAGCCTACCATTCTTCTTGGAGCAGTCTTATTTCTATTTATAATTATTTATTTAATACCCAATATAAATTCAGCACTCGCAAATCTATCTAATTACCAGTCACACACAACAGAGACATTAAATGATGGTATAGGCGCAAAATTATATAGCTTGCCAATTGCTTTAAAGGAAACTGCTGTCATTATTTATTCTCAACTACAGCCATTGCCGCCTTGGGTTATTCTGGAAAATTCAAGAAATATTTATCAAGTAGTTGTTGGATTAATAATGCTTTCAACAGCTATTTTTTGGTCCTTTTTATTTTTGTTTTTGATTCTCATTCTCTTTATGAAGAGAAGTTTGTTCAAAAAAATTCCCAAGGAATTATACGTACTTGTTGGTATCTCGCTGATTTTTTTCTTTTTGAATACGTCAAACATGAATGTGCGCCGAATTATCGCGATGTACCCTATAACATTCGCTTTATATGCTCATGTTAATCATTCACTTTTACTGAGGAATAAAATGGCCGTAAAAATTTTTACTGCTATCCTTTATATTTTTCTAATTCTAATGTATTTAATTATAAAGTATCTCGTATGAAGATTCTCTGCGTCATAGATAGCTTAAGTTCTGGTGGTGCCCAGCGGCAATTAGTGGAATTGGCAAAAGGTTTCAAAGAGAGGGGAAATCACGTCTCATTTTTAATTTATCATGATATAAATTTCTTCCATTCTATCTTAGATGAAGCCCAAATCCCGGTACAGTGTATAGAGGAACCAAATCAAATTAGACGGATCTTTAAAATTAGAAAAGCCATAAAACAACATAAACCCGATACTGTCTTATCATTTTTAGAAGGGGCTAATTTTCTATGCGAAATAGCGGGATTTCCTTTCAGAAAATGGAAATTAATAGTTGGGGAAAGAAGTGCTAATCCTGGAATAAAAAAATCTCGAAAGCTGAGGATTTATAGGTGGTTCCATTTTTTTGCAAATTACGTAGTGGCCAATTCCTACGCGAACATTAGAATATTCAAAGAAGTAGTTCCTTTTTTCCCGAGCAGAAAAATTAAAGTCATTTATAATATGGTCGATTTTAATAGGTGGCAATATGAAAAGAACCAAATCAGAAAAACAGGAAAATTCCGTTTATTAGTTGCTTCGAACCATCAATCCTTAAAGAACGCAAAAGGTCTGGTAACAGCCGTCAACTTACTTCCAGAATTTTACAAAAACCAACTCGTGGTCCACTGGTATGGAAGAAAAAATTCATATGAGGTCATTCATGCGTTTAATGAGGCAAAGCAATTGCTGCTAAAATACGCTTTACACGACATAATAGAATTTAGGGATCCTCATTCCTCAATTAATGAAATAATGGGGGAGTATGATGCGGTTGGACTTTTTAGTTTTTATGAAGGCCTACCAAATTCAATTTGTGAAGGAATGGCAAGTGGGAAACCAGTTATTGTTACGGATGTATCTGATAATAAGTTAATTATCAATCAAAATTTTGGACTGGTAATAGAAAGATTTTCCCCCGAAGCAATTAGAGATTCTATTATCAGATTATTGGAGGTTCCCGATAAGCAGTTAGAGGAAATGGGAAAGGAATCCCATCAGAGAGCAAAAGAGCTATTTAAAAAAGAAAATATTATCGACAATTATTTGAACCTAATGTCGTGTTCGAATAGTTGAACGTAGAATTCTAAAGTGAAATCATGCATAGGTAGTCATTTTTTTAGACTAATATCCAGTCACATCTTTAATGAAAAAAGAGATTTTATAGGAACTAAAAATTTTATTATATCGCAAAATATTTAATGAAAAACAATATACTAATAATGGGCAATGTGCCCCCGCCTATTGGTGGAGTTAGAATACATGTTCAGAGATTAATAAATACTCTAGAAAAAGAGAAATTTCCTTTTAAGTTCAAGAGACTTAGTTTCTTCAATCTTTTAACTCTTGCCATTTATCTTCCTAAATATGATAAAGTTCATCTTCATTCTTCCAATTTGAATGTACAATTTTTCGTAACTGCTTTATGCAATATTTATAACAAGAAGGCTATAATCACTTTTCATAGAGATTTAAACAGGTATCCTAGAAATCAAGAAGAACTGCTAACTAAAATCCTAAAGAATTCGGATATTCCAATTGTCTTGAATGAGAGCAGCTATAAGATTGCGAAGAATTTCAATGACAGAACCAAAATTATTTCAGCATTTTTACCGCCGCCACAGGAAAAATTATTAGGCTCCAATCTGATAAATAAAATAGTTAAGTTTAAGAAACAACATGAGTTCGTATATGCCACAAGTGCACATTCTTTAACATATGACCAAAATGGTAATGAAATATACGGCATCATAGATCTAATAAATTATTTTAAAAATAATAAGGAAATAGGATTAGTAATAGCTGACCCTTCCTTTAAGTACAAAGAATTTGTTGAGGATAACAATCTTTTATTGACATCAAATATCCTTATAATTAATGAGTCTCTGTCTTTTTTTATGCTTTTAAAGCAAGTTGATGCAAACATAAGAAACACCTCAACAGATGGTGATTCCATTTCTCTTCGTGAATCTTTATTTTTGAATAAATTGACCTTAGCAACTGATGTTGTGAGTAGACCAAAGGGTACCATGATCTATAAAAGAGGCGAATATAATTTCATTAAGCATGATAATTTTTCAAGAAAATTTGGAGCACTTCAAAAAGAAATTGAACCGGTAAGTATCACATCCCTTATAGAAGTTTATTCCAACGGATAGTCTTACAATTGTTTTCAGGAGAAATATCTTGGAAATTCTAGACAGATTTAATAATAAAAATCACCATAATAATTTGAAAAATTAATTATTGATGCTATGAATATGAAAAAAAATGAAATTTGTTTTTTAATTGGAGCGGCTCGATCGGGTACCACATTATTGGGTGAGCAAATTTTATCATTTCATCCAGAAATAACATATTTAGGTGAGCCAGATTATATATGGCAGCACGCAATCAAACATCGCTCTGATGATGTTTTGCAAAAACAGGATTTTAGTCCATCGGATGGAGACAAAATAAAGAGGAAACTTGTTGCTAATACTACAATAGACAAAAATGTTATTTTAGAAAAATCCCCAAGTAATTGTTTTCGAATTAGTTATATAAATCAACTTTACCCCTATGCTAAGTTTATTCATTTAATAAGAGACGGAAGGGAAGTAGCTTTGTCTGCATCAAAGGAATGGTCTGGTTCAAAGAGTAAAGCTTTAGACAGTAAAGATATTCGCGAAGCAAAGTTTTTTGATCGGGTAATCCAAACTGTTAAAAAGGAGGGAGATTTTTCAAAAAGATTTACCACCTTTTCAGATTTATCATATTTGCCAAAATATGCACTAAAATTCTCTAATTATCTCCAAAGGCAAATCTTCAAAAATGATAAAATCCCATGGGGTCCTAAATTTCCAGGGATTAAAAAGGTCCGCAGGCGTTTTCCTCTATTAGTTACATGTGCCTTACAATGGGAAAGAAGCGTAGTTGCCGCAGAAAGTTCTTTAAGACAATTGGATCAAGAAAGAGTTTTGAGGATACATTACGAAGATTTTATAGTTAACCCGCAAGAGACCCTCGAATTGATTTGTGCTTTTATGAACCTTGTTCCAAATAATCGCGTCATAAAGGATCTGTCTTTAAAGGTGAAATCAAAAAATTCTATGAAGTGGAAATCAGAGATAAAAGAAAATGAACTAGAGGAAATCATGAATCAAGTTTCCTTTACACTGAATTCACTCGGTTATAAATAATTTTAGAGAAAGAATGAAACAAATAATACAAGACCTTAAACAAGGTAACACCATATTAGAAGAAGTACCAGCACCTCAAGTTAAAGCCGGTCAGGTCTTAATTAAAACCAGTCGTAGCTTAGTGTCTTTGGGTACCGAACGTATGCTGGTAGAATTCGGGAAAGCAAATTTTATCGCCAAAGCCCGGCAGCAACCCGATAAGGTAAAGCAGGTGCTGGATAAAATGAAAACCGATGGGGTGATGCCCACCCTGGAAGCTGTTTTCAACAAACTTAATCAGCCACTGCCTCTTGGTTATTGTAATGTTGGAACTGTTGTAGCTGTTGGAAAAGGAGTTTCAGAATTCCAGGTTGGTGATCGGGTTGCCTCTAATGGTAACCATGCAGAATTTGTTTCAGTACCTAAAAACCTGGTGGCAAAGATACCTGAAAGCGTTAGTGATGAAGAAGCTGCTTTTACGGTAATTGGTGCCATAGGATTACAGGGCATTCGCTTAACTAATCCCACTTTTGGAGAAACCATTGTTGTTATAGGGCTTGGGCTCATTGGTCTGGTTACTGCCGAGCTTTTAAAAGCTAATGGCTGTAAGGTTATTGGTCTGGATTTCGATCAGCAAAAAGTGGATCTCGCTAAAGAAAAAGGTATCAATGCTATTAATCCCGGAAAAGGTACAGATGCGATAAAATTTGTCCAGGAAGCTACTAATTCTGTAGGCGCCGATGGAGTTATTATAACTGCATCTTCTTCCAGTAACGAGATTATTCACCAGGCGGCAGAGATGAGCCGAAAGAAGGGCAGAATTGTTCTGGTAGGTGTTATTGGCCTTGATATCCAGAGAGCAGATTTCTTTGAGAAGGAATTAAGTTTCCAGGTTTCCTGTTCTTATGGTCCGGGCCGTTATGATGACGATTATGAGCAAAAGGGGATGGATTATCCTATTGGATATGTACGCTGGACCGAAAAGCGAAATTTCGAAGCGATTTTACAGGCAATTGGTTCAGGTCAGTTAGATGTAAAACCTTTGATCACCGAAAGAGTAAAACTGGAGAACTATGAAGAGATCTATGGAGATATGCGAAAGCAGGGTTCCATCGCTTCTATCCTTGAATTTCCTGAAAATTCAGTACAGGATTCTAAAGTAAAGGTTTCAGAAAAAAGGTATAAGGCCTCAGAAGGAGTTTTCGGGATCATAGGAGCAGGTAATTTCACTTCTTCCACCATCATCCCGGGAATGCAAGCTGCAAATGCCAATTTAAAATACATCGCTAGTGCCGGCGGACTTTCTGCTAAAACGCTGGCGAAAAAAGGGGAAGTAGCCTATGCTTCCTCAGATTATAAGGAGATCCTGAAGGATGATGAAGTTGATATGGTGATGGTCACTACTCGTCACAATCTTCATGCTTCCATGACTAAAGAAGCTATAAACGCAGATAAACATGTATTTGTTGAAAAACCCTTATGTCTTGAATTACAGGAACTGGAAGAAATTAATCAGTTAGCTGAACAAAAAAATAAGATGGTCGTGGTCGGTTTCAATCGTCGATTTTCTCCCCTGGCTGTTAAGATGAAGAGTTTATTAGGAGAAGGTCCCAAGAACATAGTAGCTACTATGAACGCCGGCTTTATTCCCGGTGATGCCTGGATTCACGACCTGGAAGTTGGTGGAGGAAGGATCATTGGTGAAGCATGTCATTATATAGATCTGTGTACCTATTTGGCAGGTAGCAAGGTGAAATCTATCTGTATGAATTCTATGGGAGTCAACCCTGAAGAAAGTACGGATAACGCATCTATTCTCTTGAAATATGAAAATGGTACCAATGCAGTGATCAATTATTTCGCTAACGGAAGTAAATCTTATTCCAAAGAACGTATCGAGGCCTACAGCCAGGAGAGAACTCTTGTTCTCGATAACTGGAGAAGTCTTAAAGGATATGGAATAAAAGGTTTTTCTAAAATGAAAACTAAGCAGGATAAGGGACACAAGGCGCAATTTGATTTGCTTGTGGATTCATTAAAGAAAGGCGGAAAGGCTATTGTGCCATTTGCTGAAACCTATAATACCACGAAAGCTTCCTTAGCAGCTATTGAAAGTCTCAAGAAGGGTTCTTGGATCGATCTGGATACATTTACTGCAGAGAATGGTCCTGTTTTGAAGGAGGAACCTTTACTGGCGCAATAAATTTGAAAATTGAAGTCTAAGCTCCATCTATATTTTCAAACCCTGAAGCATGTAAAGCCAACTCAGCTCTACCATCAGGTTTATTACCATCTGAAAAATCGGCTCGTTTCTAAAGAGTATAAAGAGGTGCCAAATGAAGTGGTGGAATTAAATTTTGAAAACGGTGTTATTTATAGGGATTCATTTCTAGGCAATAATAGTTTCGAATTTCTTAATCTAAAAAAAGAGTTTTCTGAAATTAATTGGAATTATTCAACGAATGGAAAACTTTGGACTTACAATCTTAATTATTTTGATTTCCTGAATCAGGAGAATATATCTAAAGAAGAAGGTTTAAAATTGATTCGAAATTATGTTTCTAAATACAGTGAACTAAAAGATGGTTTAGAACCTTATCCTATTTCCCTTAGAGGGATCAATTGGATCAAATTCCTTTCAAGATATTATATTCGGGAGAAAAATATAAATAAGGTTCTCTATAATGATTATTTAAGGTTAGTTGATAACCTGGAATATCATTTACTGGCCAATCATTTGCTTGAAAATGGATTTTCCCTGCTTTTTGGAGCCTATTATTTTCAGGATGAAAAGGTGTATAAAAAGGCAAAGAACATTTTGAGAGAGCAATTGGAAGAGCAGATCCTTGCTGACGGAGGGCATTATGAGTTGAGCCCCATGTATCACCAGATCATTCTACATCGTGTTTTGGACTGTATAAACCTCGTAGAGAATAATTCCTGGAAGGATAAAGAGTTGTTTCCATTGCTTAAAAAGAAAGCTGAGTTAATGCTTGGGTGGCTTGATGCCATAACCTATAAAAATGGTGATATTCCATTTCTGAACGATTCTGCAAAAGGGATTGCACCTTCCAGTAAGGAGCTCTATACATATGCGAATAGTCTTGGTTTGAAATCTCAAAATAGTATCCTGAGTGATTCGGGTTACAGAAAGTGGATTAAGAATAAGATGGAGATAGTACTCGATGTTGGGCAGATTGCTCCTTCCTATCAGCCAGGGCATTCACATGCCGATAGTTTACAGTTCGTATTAAATTTTAAGAACAAACCAGTAATTGTAGATACTGGAATTTCTACCTATGAGAAGAACGATAGAAGGCAATTAGAGAGGTCTACCAGTTCGCATAATACGGTTACAATAAATGAGAGTAATTCTTCTAATGTCTGGGGTGGATTCAGAGTAGCTGAACGAGCCAAGGTGACGGTAAAACAAGAAAACAATAGCTGTATTGAGGCAAGTCATGATGGATATTCCGGTCAGAGTATTATTCATCATCGCAAATTTCAGATAGGTGAACAATTTGAGGTAACAGACCTTCTAGAATCCAGGGCCAAAAACTATGAAGCTACCGGTCATTTACATTTTCATCCTGATGTAAAGATAGAATTGCTTGATAATAAGATAATAGTGAATTCAGAATTGAAGTTCGAACTAACAGGAACTCAGGATCTGGAATTAATGGATTATCAGTTTGCAGAAGGCTATAATAATTTAAGACTAGCTAAGAAAGTTTCTTATAAAATTTCAACTGAGGCTAAACTGATTATAAAACCTGAAAAAATTCATACTACTAATATGACTTTTTCTCAGGATGATACCGCTTTTATAAATTAAGAATTGCGGATAATATAGGATCCTGCACAAAAGATCATTGACATAAAATCATGAAATTACTTTTCCTAACGGATAATTTTCCGCCCGAGGTGAATGCTCCAGCTAATAGAACCTATGAGCATTGTAAAGAATGGGTTAAAGAAGGTGTAGATGTAACTGTCATAACCTGTGCTCCTAATTTCCCCAAGGGGAAAGTTTATGCTGGTTATAGAAATAAGTTATATCAGTCAGAGGTGATGGATGGTATCAAAGTTATTAGGGTATGGAGTTATATCACCGCTAATGAAGGTTTTATAAAACGTATTCTTGATTATATAAGTTTTGCGGTCATGGCATTCTTTGCTGGACTCTTTGTAAAGACCGACCTAATAGTCGCAACCTCACCTCAATTCTTCACAGCTGTGGTGGGAAGATGGCTGGCTTTCTTTAAAAGAAAAAAATGGGTATTTGAAGTCAGGGATCTGTGGCCGGAATCTATTATTGCTGTTGGAGCTATGAAAAGAAATCGTGCAATTCGTTTTTTCGAATGGATCGAAAAAAGGCTTTATCTATCTGCAAACCACATAATCGTAGTAACCGATACATTCAAAAAGAAAATTTCTGAAAGGGGAATCAATCCTCAAAAAATATCGGTGTTCAAAAATGGAGCGAATCTGGAAATGTTTAAACCACGCGGTAGGAAGGTTGAGCTGGAGGAGAAATTAAAGCTTCAAGACAAAACAGTTTTTGCATATATAGGAACTCATGGGATGGCTCATGGACTAAATTTTATTCTCGAATCCATAAAACCGTTGGAAGAGTCTCACCCTGATTTGGCATTTTTATTTATTGGAGATGGTGCAGAGAAAAAAAACCTTTTGAAGCAAGCCGAAGATCTTAAATTGTCCAATGCCGTCTTTGTTGATTCTGTACCAAAAGCGGAAGTGGTGGATTATCTCAGCCTTATGGATGTCGCCTTAGTTAACCTAAGGAAAAGTGACACTTTTAAAACAGTTATTCCTTCTAAGATCTTTGAAGCAGCAGCTATGGAGAAACCAATCCTTCTTGGTCTGGAAGGAGAGACTAAAGGAATTATAGAAAACTATGGCGCCGGGGTTTGTTATATCCCGGAAGATCAGAATTCCTTTTTTAAAGCTATTCAAAACATCACAGAAAAGAAAAAATACCAGCAGACTTTGGAAGGATCTAAACTATTAGTGAAAGATTTTGATAGAAACAAGATTGCTGAGAAGATGCTTATTTGTTTAAGGAAAGTAAAAGAAGGACGATAATAGAGCCTTCGAGAACCTCAGGCTCCAAATATTTCGAGAATTTAAGATTCCATAAGGGTGTTTAAGGCACTCGAAGTCACCGAAGAATAAAAATATGCCCGGTTACACCTACATTTTAGAATGTTCAAATGGTTCTTTTTATACCGGGAGCACAAAAGATATTGAGCTGAGATTGGAGCAGCACCGTAAGGGAGAAGGAGCAAACCATACCAAAAAATACCTTCCGGTAACATTGGTTTACGTTGAAATTTTCGCCAGAATTGACGAGGCCTTTTACCGTGAAAAACAAATACAGGGATGGCGAAGGGATAAGAAGTTAGCTCTGATTAATAGTCAGCAAAATCAATTACCAGAATTATCAATATCATATCGAGATATAGATAAATCAAAATAACATTAGAATATTCAGCAGTTTCATGGTCAAAGACACCTGACCATTGGTGAGCCTTCAAGAACCTCAGGAATTATAAAGGTGGCTGAGGCACTCGAAGCCACCGAAGTAAAAAACATACACGTAAATTACTATGCCACAAATTACCATTATCGCCGGAGCGCGACCTAACTTTATGAAGATCGCTCCAATCATAAAAGCAATTAAAAAAGCTAAATCGGAAGGAGAGGATATCGATTTTAGACTTGTCCATACTGGACAGCACTACGATAAAAAAATGTCCGGTTCTTTCTTTGAACAATTGGGAATTCCTGAACCTCATGCAAACCTGGAAGCAGGTGGAGGAAGCCAGGCAGAGCAGACCGCAAATATCATGGTACGTTTCGAAAAAGAATTACAAGAAAATCCCGCTGATGTGGTTTTAGTAGTTGGGGACGTTACCTCTACCATGGCTTGTAGCATTACGGCTAAGAAATTGAATGTACAGGTAGTACATGTGGAAGCGGGTATACGTTCAGGGGACCTGACCATGCCTGAAGAGATCAACCGTATGGTAACCGATTCTATTACCGATCATTTCTTTACCACTTCCGAAATTGCCAATGAAAATCTTAGAAAAGCCGGAATTGAGGAAGAGCGTATACATTATGTAGGGAATACCATGATAGACACCCTGCTTTCAAATATGGAAAACTTAATAGACCCTGAAATAAAGGTTAATGACGAACCTCTTAAGGATAAAGAATATTTTGTTTTGACCCTTCACCGTCCGGCCAATGTAGATGAAGAAGAAAATCTGAAGGCGATGATGCAGGCGATCATTGACGGCACAGGCGATTTACCGGTGATCTTTCCGGTACACCCACGCACAGCCAAGATCTTGCAGAACCTGGGTATTGACCATAACAGGCTGCACTATGTAGAGCCTCTTTCCTATCTCGAATTCAACTTTATCGTAAAGAACGCAAAAGCTGTAGTTACAGATTCTGGAGGTATCACCGAAGAAACCACAGTAATGGGAGTGCCATGTTTAACATTAAGAGATAATACAGAGCGTCCTGAAACTATTACAATGGGTACCAATGAGCTTGTTGGAACCGATCCTAAAAAACTTAAACCCTATCTGGATAAATTGATGGCCGGAGACTGGAAGCAAGGTGGTGAAATTCCACTATGGGATGGAAAAACTTCCTCCAGAATTGTGAATGCACTTTTAAAAATATATTCTAATAATTAACCAAACCCATCTCCCTACAAGATCAGGTTAAATTCTATAACCCGATAACCTACCAAAATGAATATTTTAGATCAACAGGTACTGCTGGAACTTTTCCGGGGTTATACCTTATTTTTTACATTCAGTACTTTTTTACTGGCCTTTAGTCTCACCTGGTATTTTATACCTAAGGTACTTTGGGTGACCAAAGAGAAACAGCTGGTAAAAGAGATCAATCACCGTAGTTCACATAAGATCGAGGTGCCTTCTTTTGGAGGTGTGGCTTTCTTCCTGGTTCTGATCCTTATCATTAGCATCTTGCAAAGTTTGCGTACGGCCGAAACAGGAAATCATTTGATTATCGGCTTAACCTTCTTGTTTATGGCTGGTTTAAAGGACGACCTGGTGGTTTCCACCGCAAAGCTTAAGTTATTCAGTCAGATCTTTGCCGCGGGATTTATTATTTTTTCACCAGAATTACAATTGACCAACTTACATGGATTCCTTGGAATCAATGAAATTCCACTTTTAGTTGGTTACGGGCTTAAATTAATTATTGTGGTCGCGCTGATCAACGCTTATAATCTTATTGATGGGATAGACGGGCTGGCTGGTATTGCCGGAATCGTGATCTGCTCTTCTTTCGCGGTGGTCTTTTATGTAATTTCAGAACCATATTTCGTGTTGTTAAGTGTAACCGTAGTGGGTATGCTGGCCGCTTTTTTGAGATATAATTTTTCCCGGGGGCATCGTAAGATCTTTATGGGAGATGCAGGTTCACTAACTGTAGGGTTTTTGATCGCCTTTCTTAGCCTTAAGATCCTGGTGAGGAGTGAATCTCCTGTTTTATTAGAAGAGGGATTTATACCGGGAAACCGTATTCTGTTTGTCCTGGCTATATTATTTTTACCGGTTTTTGATACTCTAAGAGTGATCGTGATCAGGCTCTTACATGGTAAAAGTCCGTTCGAGGCAGACCGAAACCATTTACACCATGTTTTACTGGATTACAGGCTTACGCATAAACAGGCTAGTCTTGTGCTTGGAGCCATTAATATTCTTGTCATACTTCTCTTTATTTCCTTAAGTAAAATGTTGAGTAGTATAGGTCTGATGCTAATAATGCTGCTTGTTTTTACATTGATAGCCGTTATATTCGAAATAATGAAGAAAAACAGGAAATTAAAGGTGGTTATGACGAAAATTAACCGCCATGGTGTTAAGGTTCAGTTACGTGCACTGATAAGAAATACCAATTTTTTTTCCTAGTCAATACTTTTTTTTAACGTTAATATTTTGTGAATTCTGGTATAGAAAACCTTATTTTCGCAGCCCCAATTTAAAATAATGAAAATTACAACATTCAAAAGATCGCTGATAGTTATTAGTACATTACTGCTATTATCTTCCTGCGTTTCCCGTAAAGAGATCGTCTATTTCCAGGGACTGGAAAAGGCTGAAGCGATTCATGGATAAAACTCAGAAAACCGGTTTACAAATAAAAGCCAATGATCTTTTAACTATTAGCGTCTCTGCTCCCGAGCAGGAGGCAGCTTTGCCTTTTAATTTACCGGTTATTGGAGTGCCTCAGGGAGGTGCTGAGCTTGGCGGACTTTCGGTGAACGGAAGACAGCAATTGCAAACCTACCTGGTAGATTCAGATGGGAATATTGAATTTCCGGTTTTGGGTACGGTTAATGTCACCGGACTCAATCGTCAGCAACTGGCTGCAAAATTAAAAACTGAGATCACCGAGTATGTTCAGGATCCTATCGTGAATGTAAGGATCGTAAATTTCCAGGTGAGTGTACTTGGAGAGGTTACCAGGCCGGGAACTTTCGATATTCGGGATGAATATTTAAGCCTGCCCAAGGCCTTAGGTTTTGCCGGGGACCTTACTATTTATGGAAGACGGGATAACGTACTGGTGATGCGGGAAGAAAATGGTAAAAAGATTCATGAATATCTTGATCTTACAGACCCCAACGTTATTAACTCGCCATTCTATTATTTGCAGCAAAATGATGTGGTCTATGTTGAGCCAAACGGCGCGCAAATGCAATCTGCCAGTTACAATCGTAATGCCGGGGTGTATATATCCATCGCTTCAGTTTTAATTTCATTAGCAGTTTTAATTACCAATTAATCATGTCACAATCAACTCAAAATAATCGTCCGCAGGAAGAAGAAATAGACCTTCGGGAAGAACTGGAAAGATATCTTAAGCACTGGCCTTATTTTGTTCTAGGGGTGTTGGTATGTGTGGTTCTGGCTTTTACTTATTTAAAAGTAACCACTCCAACCTATCATACCTTAGCCAGTATTATCATAAAGGATGAGGAAGGAAAATCACCTTCCTCTGAAATGGCTGCTTTTGCCGATCTGGGTCTTTTAGGCGGGATGGGTACTGCTTCCATAGAGAATGAGATCGGTATTCTGCGTTCCAAGCGAATGATGACCAATGTGGTCAAGGCACTTAATCTAAATGTCACCTACTATGATGAAGATGCCATCAAAAGTCCGGAGCTTTACCAGAACACTCCATATTTTGTACAGGTTTTAAAGATGGATGAAAAAGTTCTAGGCGAATATTCTAAGGAGGCAGCAAATAATTTCAGACTTGAAAATGGAAATGGAAATGAATTTCAATTGATCAATACGGAAACCGAAGAGGTTTATAAGGGTAAAATTGGTCAGCCGATAGAGCTTCCTTTTGCTGATATCATCCTGGTTGAAAATTCAGATTATGTATCAGGTGAAGATGAAGAGATTGCCGGAATTGGTGATTAAGTTTTCAAATATAGAGTCGGTAGTTTCAAATTATAGATCTAAACTTCAGATCAATCTTACGGATAAGAATTCCAGCCTAATTGAATTGGGACTGGATGATTCAGTAAAAGCAAAAGCACAGGATATATCTGGATCAACTGATCTTTGAATATAACCAGGAAGCTATCGAAGACAAAAATCTGGTAGCCAGGAATACGGCAACTTTTATCGATGAGCGATTACAGATCATAAATGAAGAACTTGATTCGGTAGAAACAGGGAAAGAAGAATTCAAAGAGGCCAACCAGTTAACCGATATTGAAGCTGAATCTGAAATGTTCATTGAGAATGTAAGTGATTATAATAAGCGTGAACAGGAGATAGGAACTCAGCTGGAATTGGCGAATACCATGATCAGCTATTTAAAGAGCGATTCAGGATCAGATCTTCTTCCGGCAAATCTTGGTATCGAAGAGAAATCGGTTAATAGTAGTATCGAAGAATATAATAACCTGGTTCTGGAACGCAATAGGATCTTAAGTGGTTCTACCGAAAAGAACCCGGTAGTAAAAAGACTCAATAGCCAGATCGAACAGATCAGGGGGAACGTATTGGCGAGTTTTGAAAGACTGCAATCAAATCTACGAGTATCTGAACAGGAACTGGAAAGACAGGGATCGGTCATCAATTCAAAGATATCTGCAGTTCCGGCTAAAGAAAGGCAATATCGTGGAATTGAGCGGCAGCAGAATATCAAGGAGTCTCTTTATTTATTCCTTCTTCAAAAGAGAGAGGAGAATTCATTAAGCCTGGCGGTAACTGCCCCAAAGGCTAAGATCGTGGATAGGGCATATAGCTCGGTAGAAGCGGTTTCGCCAAAACCTAAGATCATACTTTTGGCAGCTCTGATTCTGGGATTGCTTATTCCATTTCTAGCCATCTATCTAAAGGCCTTGCTGAATAATAAAATTAAAAGTCGGGAAGATATAGAGAGAGAGACGAAGGAGATTCCTGTAGTGGGGGAAATTCCACATGTTGAAAGGAAAGACAGTGAAATGATTCTTAAAAATGACCGAAGTGTATTGGCTGAATCATTCAGGATATTGCATACTAATCTGCAATATCTAATTGTGAATACTGCGGACAAGGTAAGAGGTAATACCATTTTTATAACTTCAACGGTGAAAGGTGAAGGAAAAACTTTGGTGTCTTATAACCTGGCCATAACTCTGGCTAATACCAATAAAAAAGTATTGCTGGTTGGAGCCGATCTTAGGAATCCTCAGTTTCAGCGATTTGAAAAAGATGCAAGGGAGCATATTGGGGTAAGTGATTACCTGGCTAATGATAAATTGAAATTAATAGATCTAATAAGAGAATCTAATAGTGAAAACCCAAACCTTCAATTATTACCTTCCGGAACTATTCCTCCAAATCCATCGGAGCTATGGCGAAGACCCAAAACCGGAGAGATGTTTAAGGAATTAGAAACGATGTACGATTATGTGATTGTAGATACTGCGCCTTCTATTGTTGGTTACAGATACCTTCCTGATAAATAAATGGGCAGATCTTACTTTATATGTGGTTAGAGCTGGTTATACAGAAAAGAAATTACTCCAATTTGCCGTAGACTCAAAAAATGAAGGAAAACTTCATGATGTAAGTTTTGTACTGAATGATGTTAAATGGGCAAACTTTGGATATGGAAATAAGTATGGTTATGCTTACGGAGAAGAGAAAAAATCATTTCTGAAGAGGTTAACCGGTAGAGCAGCCATGTTTTAGAAAAACTTTTATTTTAAAAACATATTAGCCCTGAGCCTCTCAGGGCTATTTTTTTATTTAATTATGAAATTTAGACTATTCCTATTACTCGCTATTCTAACAACTTCAAATTTAATTTATGCGCAGGCTGAATTTTCAGGTAGCGTGAATTTAGACGGATATTATTCATCAAAGGAAGAATTGCCCTTCTGGTTTTATTCTAATCAGCGAGGCAGGGTTTCAGAAGAAACCAATATCGATGGCTGGATAAATGGAAAACTTAATTATAAGATCTCAGAAGAGACCAGTCTGGAAATTGGAGGAGGACTTCTATATCAGGATGCACTCAAAGATGAGATATTTATAGATGAGCTATATGCTGATTTTAAATACAAATGGCTTCAGATCATAGCCGGAAGAAAACAAGAGGCTGAATTATATAATGGATTAAGTGCCTCCAATGAAAACATTTTATGGTCTATTAATTCCAGGCCTCTATATGGATTTCAATTGCAGACAAATAGGCCTATTTATTTCTCTTCCAAAAAGAGGATAGGATTAATATTTGCCTGGGAAGATTATTATCAGAATGATCACGAATTTTCAAATCGTTTTACTCATCATAAGAAATTTCAGCTGATACTGAATTTGTCAGAAAGTTTTACCGTGCAGGGAGGAATTCAGCATTTCGCCCAATGGGGTGGTACTTCTGAAAGATTTGGTGAACAGCCGGAATCAATAAATGATTATTTGCGCATCGTTAGAGGAAGTGCAGGTGACGAAAATGCCGTGATGGGTGATCAGGAAAATGCTTTGGGTAATCACCTCGGATCCTGGGAACTTTACCTGACTAAAAGGTTTAAGCATTCAGAATTGAAATTTATTTATAACTCCATATTCGAAGATGGCTCGGGTAGTCGCCTGGCGAATTTTCCTGATGGTAGATATGGTTTTTTTTGGCAAACTTCTGAAAAAAATAGACTTTTGAATTCAGTGATCTATGAATACTATTAATACCAGAGACCAAAGTAAGGATGTAAATAATTGGGGTGCCGATAATTACTTGAATAATCGTATTCATTCCTGGGGCTGGACTTTTAATAATAGGATTATGGGATCTCCTTTATTTACATTTGATCAGAACAAAGGGAAATAATTAACAATAAATTTAGTGCGCATCATATTGGGATTGGAGGGCAGATCTATAGCTATTTTCAGAGCTTCCCTTATAAGATACTTTTAACTTATCGTCACAATGAAGGGACTTATAGAGAGCCGTTAAACTCAGGGGTCTTAATGAAGATGTGCTTAATTTTTACTCCAAATGGAGGTTTTTAAATCTTCCGGTACAGGCAGATCTAACTTTTGGGTTTGATTTTAATTCTATTAAGGAACCTGTATTTGGGGCGGGAATTAGTCTGTCCAGGGAATTCTAAATTTGAGCTTTTAAATTTTTCAAATAACAACCAATATGCCCGGATATTTAGCCGGGCATATTTTGTTTTATTCTATTCAGACGATGTTTAAGTAAAAAAAATCTAT
>CAWGSM010000016.1:0-1122452 GCA_963825045.1 uncultured Flavobacteriaceae bacterium
GGTACAGAAGACGGTATTACTGCGTGCCAGATGGATATTAAGGTTAAAGGACTCTCTTACGAGATCCTTGTGGCCGCATTAAAACAGGCAAGAGCAGGTAGACTTCATATTCTTGATAAATTAACTGAAACTATCCCATCACCAAATAAGGATGTTAAAGCTCATTCTCCCAAGATCATTACCAGAAGAATTCCTAATGAATTTATTGGTGCATTGATTGGACCTGGAGGAAAAGTAATTCAGGAACTTCAGAAAGAAACCAAAACGGAGATCGTGATCAATGAAGATCCGGTAACTGAAGAAGGTATCGTTGAAATTCTTGGAACACAACAGGAAGGAATCGATAAAGTACTTGCAAAAATTGAGTCAATTACTTTCAAGCCTGAAAAAGGTAGTGTGTATGAAGTTAAGGTGATCAAGATCCTTGATTTTGGTGCTGTTGTAGAATATGTTGATGCTCCGGGTAACGAAGTATTGCTTCATATTTCTGAATTAGCATGGGAACGTACCAATGATGTAAACGATGTTCTTAAATTAGGTGATGTTATAGACGTGAAATATTTCGGTCTGGACCCTAAAACAAGAAAAGATAAAGTTTCTAGAAAAGCCTTGTTAGAAAAACCAGAAGGTTATCAGGCAAGACCCCCTAGAGATGACAAACGAGGTTCTAGAGATAATCGTGGTCGTGACGACAGAAATAGAGATAGTCGTAACCGTGACAATCGTAATAGAGATCGCAAAGATAGAGACTAATTTTTCTTTCTAAATCATTAAAAAGCCGCATCAACTGCGGCTTTTTTTATTTAATTTTTTTTTGAAATTAACTGTATGGAATAAATTCTTCTTCGACTAAGCAACTGTTACAGTAAAATAAAAGGATATTTATATTGCTGATTTATAGCTATTTATAGATATATAATATAAAAAATAAATGTTTTTGTAACATTTTAAGCATTCCTTACGTATAACTATGTACAAGAGCTATTCACCATTAAAAAACCAAGGAGAAGATAGATGAGACAACTGAAGATTACGAAGCAGGTTACCAATAGAGAAACCGCTTCGTTAGACAAGTATTTGCAAGAAATTGGTAAAGTAGACCTGATCACCGCTGATGAGGAGGTGGAATTGGCACAAAGAATTAAAGCGGGTGATAACCGCGCACTGGAGAAACTAACCAAAGCGAACCTTCGTTTTGTGGTTTCTGTAGCAAAACAGTATCAAAACCAGGGATTAACCCTTCCTGACCTTATTAATGAGGGAAATTTAGGACTAATTAAAGCTGCAAAACGTTTCGATGAAACACGTGGTTTTAAGTTCATTTCGTATGCCGTATGGTGGATTCGTCAATCTATCCTACAGGCATTAGCAGAGCAATCGAGAATTGTTCGTTTGCCATTGAACAAAATTGGTTCTATAAATAAAATAAACAAGACTTTCGCCTTTTTAGAGCAGTCACATGAGCGTCCGCCAAGTGCTGAAGAAATAGCGAAAGAGCTTGATATGACCATAAATGACGTTAAGGAATCTATGAAGAATTCTGGGCGTCATGTATCTATGGATGCTCCATTAGTGGAAGGAGAGGATTCTAACCTGTATGACGTTTTACGTTCAGGAGAATCACCAAATCCTGATAAGGAGCTCTTACATGAGTCTCTTAGAACAGAAATAGAGCGTGCATTAGAAACCCTAACTCCGCGTGAAGCTGATGTGATCAGACTTTATTTTGGTCTTGGAGATCAACATCCTATGACTTTAGAAGAGATTGGCGAGACTTTTGATCTAACTAGAGAAAGAGTGAGACAAATAAAAGAAAAAGCCATAAGAAGATTAAAGCATACGTCTAGAAGTAAAATTTTAAAAACGTATCTTGGCTAAGTTATTTAAAGCAACAACAGTTTAGTGACGGCGTGATGAACCGGCATGAAAATAACTGTTCGTTTTTTGATTGATGAATGACCCCGGAGTGATGACCGGGGTTTTTTCTTGGCTTTATTTTAATAGTTTTAAGCAACTATATTTTTAAATTTGTAGAAACTATAACCATAATTGTGGGCCCTACCCCTGATTTTTAATCATTTATAAATGAGGTATGCCATAAGTTATGTAAGTACCGTCTCTGAAGAACTTACAAGAAAAGACATTGAAGAACTGCTGAAAAACAGTGAAGAAAATAATAACCGGGAAGATATTACTGGCTTATTACTTTATTCTGAAGGTAATTTCTTTCAGGTAATTGAAGGAGAAGAATCAAAGGTTAAGCAACTTTATAAAACCATAGAAAAAGATCAAAGACATTCTAATATCATTAAAATCCTTAGCACTCCAATACATAAGGAATCTTATGATGGCTATAAATCTGACCTGGTTACCGAAACTAACAAATATAATCTATCTAAATTTCAGACATATACCCAATATGTTGAAGTTCTTGATAAGCCTAAACAGAAAGCCGTAAAGAACATTTTACAAGCATTAATGCAGTAAGCTTTAGATAACCCTAATTTCTTCCTATTTTTACACAAACACAGCAATACAACCATGACCCAAACACTTATTGCCCCATCTGTACTGGCCGCTGACTTTGGAAACCTACAGCGTGACATTGAAATGCTAAATAACAGTGAGGCAGACTGGTTTCATATTGATATAATGGACGGGGTTTTTGTTCCAAATATTTCTTATGGAATGCCGGTTCTAAAAGCCATTAATCAACATGCCAAAAAAACTATCGATGTGCATCTTATGATCGTGGATCCCGATAGGTACATTAAAGAATTTGCCCGGTTAGGTGCCGATATTCTAACTGTTCACTACGAAGCCTGCACCCATTTACATCGTACTTTACAAGCAATTAAGGCAGAAGGAATGAAAGCTGGAGTAGCAATAAATCCTCATACAAGTGTAGAGCTTTTGAAAGATGTTATCAATGATATCGACATAGTTCTTGTAATGAGTGTGAATCCAGGTTTTGGCGGGCAGAGTTTTATTGAGAACACTTACAATAAAATAAAGCGACTTAAAGAAATTATTACATTAAATAATGCTGATACTTTAATTGAAATCGATGGTGGTGTCACAGATAAAAATGCAGCGGAGCTTTCAAAGGCAGGAGCCGATGTTTTAGTCGCCGGAAGTTTTGTTTTTAAAGCCAAAGATCAGCCCCAAACCATAAAAAAACTTAAAGAAATTGCGAATTCCTGAAAACAGATTTGACGTCGTAATTATTGGAGGCGGCCCTATTGGTATAGCTTGTGCTCTTGAAGCAAAAAAAAAGAAGCTATCCTACGTAATAATCGAAAAAGGCTGTCTGGTAAATTCACTTTACCACTACCCTACGAATATGACATTTTTTTCGACTTCTGAAAAGCTTGAACTGGACAACATTCCTTTTATAAGCAATAATCCAAAACCCGGTAAAAGGGAAGCTTTAGAATATTACAGAAGGATTGCAACTTCAAATGATATAAATATTAATTTATTTGAAAAGGTAACCGAGGTTAAGACTATTAATGAGAATCAACATAAAATTATTACCCCTAAAACTGAATATCTGGCCGAAAATGTAATTATAGCTACAGGTTTTTATGATATCCCAAATAATCTGGGTGTCAAAGGTGAAGACTTGCCAAAAGTATCTCATTATTATAATGACCCCCATTACTATGCCACCCAAAAGACCCTGGTAGTGGGAGCGAGTAACTCTGCCGTAGATGCTGCGCTAGAAATTTACCGAAAAGGAGGAGATGTAACAATGATCGTGCGAAAACCAGAAATTGGTGAACGAGTAAAATACTGGGTACGACCTGATATTCTCAACCGTATTAAAGAGGGCAGTATTAAAGCATACTTCAATTCAAATTTGAAAGAAATAAGGGAAAATGAGGTAGTGCTTGATACCCAAGATGGAGATGAAATACTGGAAAATGATTTTGTTCTACTTCTTACGGGCTACAGACCTAACTTTGCCTTTCTGCAGGACATGGGTATCAAATTATCAGACGATGGTAAAAAGATCCCTCATTATAATGAGGAGACCATGGAAACCAATGTTTCAGGTGTCTATCTTGCCGGAGTTATTTGCGGAGGAGTTGAAACCCACAAATGGTTTATTGAAAATTCCAGGATTCATGCGAAGATCATTATGAAAGATATCATTAAAAAGAAAAATATCACCACTACCTCCTAAGACCTTTCATGGTATCGAAGGTGAAAATTATTCCTAAATTAAAAGAGGTTCTGGAATTTCGCAGTTGATAAGGTAAGCCTTCTGTGATATTGAGAAAACTTGCATATCCCTGATAATCCAGAAACATTTGAGTATTGTGGTCCAGGTAAAACCTATAACCAATTCCTATTGCCGGCCCAAAATCGTAATCCTTATAAACAGGCCCTTCACTATCGGTTAGATCAATGACATCACCTTTTTCATTTTCAGCCATCCCGGATAGAAGAATAGAAACCGTGGGGCCAATATTTACATACCACGATCTATTCCTACCAAAATGCCAGTTAGCATGTAGAGGCACTGCAAGATAATCTAACTTTTGCATATAGCCCAGGTTATCCCTGGCCCCTAACTGATCATAAATGAATCCACTTCTAAAACTCCACGTAACATTGAAGTAATATTCTCCAATAATACCTCCACCTGGTGTAATTCTGGGATCGAAACCTCGCTTTGAGGTAAAGTATGTAGCAAAACTAACCCCAACCTGTGGGGATATGGTCACATCCCCAGGAAACGATTGAGCTCTTAAAGAAAAGCTGAAAACCACAATGAAGATAAAAAATATGCATTTTTTCATATTCTCGTGAAAGCAGGTATAGTTTAAGTTGTTTTAAAAATAGCTATTCTTTTTTCATTACCAAAAAAAAGCAGCATTGAAAAATTCAACACTGCCTTCATGTCACGGAGGGTGATAATTTATTATTCCATTACCACAACAGAATTCGATCCAAGACCTTTTCTACGGCCTATAATCTTTCCGTAAAACTCAAGGTCTTCATTATTATTTTTAAAGGAATGATCTATTTTTTTTCCAATATCATCTAAAGGAAAAGTATATATTTCAATTTCAGGATAATTGTCAAACTCATCAGTTTTATTGATCCCCACTTCTATTGTATTTTCCTTTTTATTGTAGGCTACAAATTCAGCCATATAATTATGCCTGATTAAGATCCATACAATCCTGAGGTAATTCATTACATTCTTTACATTCTGAAATGTACATTTTTATCAACTCTTGTAATGAGGATCTAAGCTGATTGGTATTGAAATATGCTGCCATAGGTGTTAGGTGTTTTTACTTTATGAGGCTAAATTTATATTTTAAGCCTAGTGTAAAGAAACTATTTGTGTAAGATTTAACGCTAAGGCTTAAAAAAAGCTAAATATTAAATTCTAAGCGCTCATTTTTAATTCAAGATTAAGAATAAAAAAGCCCTGCCTGGAACGATTAAGTTTAGTTATAAGCTTGACAAATAAATGGAAGAGCTTTTTCCAATAATTCCTATCTTCAATTTCGATATCTTTAAATTATAACTTAAATTTTTAACTATTTCATAAATCATATATATGAATAAAATTCTACTCTGGTCCGTATGTGCCGCTTTGGCCGGTTTTCTTTTTGGTTTTGATACGGTAGTGATTTCGGGAGCCGATCAACAATTACAAGCCGCCTGGCAAACCAGTGATGCAATACACGGCTCGGTAGTCATGGCCATGGCTTTATGGGGCACCGTGGTAGGCGCTATTTTTGGAGGTATTCCAACTAACGCTTTGGGACGAAAAAATACTTTATTAATCATTGGAATTCTATATTTCGTATCTGCCTTGGGCTCGGCTTTAGTTGATGATCCCTATATTTTTGCCGCTTTTAGATTTATTGGTGGACTTGGGGTTGGAGCCTCGACTATCGCTGCACCTGCCTATGTTTCAGAAATTGCTCCTTCTAAAGACAGAGGCCGCCTCGTGGGATTGTATCAGTTTAATATTGTGTTAGGGATTCTCATTGCTTTTCTTTCCAATTATTTTCTGCGAAATACAGGAGCAGAGCCATGGCGATGGATGCTTGGAGTGGAAGCAATTCCTGCACTTATTTATATCCTCTTTGTTTTTATTATCCCCGAAAGTCCGCGTTGGCTTATTGGAAAAGGGAAAATTGAAAAAGCTAAAAAAACCCTCGCTATTATCAATCCTAATATAGATGTCAATGACAAAATATCCGAAATTCAACATCAGTCTGAAAATGAAGTAAAAGGGGAAAATATTTTTATGAAGAAATACCGGTTTCCTCTAATACTGGCATTCCTAATCGCTTTTTTTAACCAGCTTTCCGGTATTAATGCATTTCTTTACTATGCGCCAAGAATTTTTGAAGAAGCCGGTCTGGGCGCCAGCACAGCCTTACTTAGCAGTATTGGTATAGGCCTGGTGAATTTAGTCTTCACTCTCTTTGGAGTATTTCTTATTGACAGGCTTGGACGGAAAAAATTAATGTACATGGGATCTGTAGGATATATTATTTCTCTTTCCCTCGTGGCCGCCGCCTTCTTTTTTAACTGGGGCGGTTATTATGTACCCATTTTCCTATTCGTTTTTATCGCTTCCCATGCCATAGGTCAGGGAGCGGTTATCTGGGTATTTATTGCCGAAATTTTCCCTAACCATATAAGAGCATCCGGGCAGGCATTCGGAACTTCTACGCACTGGCTGCTTGCAGCTATTATTCCTTCGCTCATACCATTTTTATTTTCAACGATTGGAGCGGGAACCGTGTTCGCTATTTTTGCATTCATGATGGTATTGCAACTACTTTTTGTAATATTTCTTATGCCGGAAACCAAAGGAAAATCCCTGGAGGAGCTTTCTGAAGAACTGGCTTTAAACAAGTTTAACCGATGAAAAATTTAGCTAAGTATTGTATTATTGCGCTTTCGGCAATACTACTTCCTTTTTCCTGCAAAAATGATCAGAAGGAAGATGAAAAGTCCACTGAAATAGCAGAAAAACCGATAGCCGAAAATGAAAAATTTCGTCCTGCATTTCATTTTACCCCAGAACAGAACTGGATGAACGATCTACTGCACCAAGAATTTCAACTTCAGATACTTTAAAGTTCATTTTGTTCTGGCAAAACCTCGATCGAAATCTTTTATGACAACGGGTTAACTGTAATGAGCGAAATTTTCTTTCCAAACGACCTTATGATACATTTGGGATTAGCTCAACTTCCGAATTGCACATAAATGAAATGGAGGTAAATAATATTGAGGTCCCTTAATCTTATTTTCGAAAAATAAAAAGGCAAGCCTTAAAGCTTGCCTTTTTTTGTGACCCCGGAGGGATTCAAACCCCCAACCCTCAGAGCCGAAATCTGATGCGCTATTCAGTTGCGCCACGGGGCCAGTATCGATAATCAGTTATCAGAAGTTAAAAATTTTAATCGTACTTTAAAAAATTCTTTCAATTTTCAACTTTCACTCTTAACTCAATTTCTTCCTTACTATAGTAGATATCGTTTTACCATCTGCTTTGCCGGCAAGTTCAGCCGTCGCTATTCCCATCACTTTTCCCATATCCTGCATTCCTGAAGCACCGGTTTTAGCGATCACTTCATCCACCTTAGCTTCAACTTCCTCTTCGCTCATTTGCTCCGGTAAAAAAGTTTCAATTACCGCAGCCTGTCTAAGTTCAGGTTCAGCAAGGTCTTCCCTGCCCTGCTCTTTATAAATTTGAGCACTTTCCTTACGCTGTTTCACCAGCTTCTGTAAAAGTTTTAGTTCCTCCTCTTCAGAAAGACCTTCTTTTGAAGAAGATTCGGTATTAGCCATTAAGATGGCACTTTTCACCGCACGTAAAGCTTCCAGTTTAGCACTGTCTTTAGCTTTCATTGCAGCTTTCATTTCTACCATTACCTTATCCTGTAAACTCATAACTCAAAAATTATGCAGCGAAGATAAAATTTTCTGAGTGAAAATACCACTTATTTATTCTTTCAAAATTAAGTATCTTGAATGTCTAAATTCAATCCTGAATTATGAAAAAAATTCTTCCTCTTTTTCTGCTTCTGCTTACATTGCAAACCCTTCAGGCTCAGGAAAAATACCTTGACAGTTTATTTACTCTCAAACCGGTTACTACTGAAATTTATTCCGAAAAAGATAGCGAACAATTGATTGTAGACGTTTACCAACCCGAGAATTCTGACAAAAACAGGCCATTAATCATATTTATGCATGGAGGAGGTTTTGCCGGGGGAAGTCCAAAAAATGAAGGCGAAGTGAATTTCGCAAAAACTGCCGCTGCTAAGGGTTATGTAGTTGGACTTATCTCTTACCGACTTGTGCGCAAAGGAAAAGGCTTCGGCTGTGATTTTAATGCTGAAGGAAAAATGGAAACCTTCCGCCTGGCAGCTGAAGATTTTATGGATGCCGCCCTATTTATGAAAAGCAAAGCTGAAAAATATAATATCGATTCAGAAAAAATAATCGTTGGTGGAAGCAGTGCCGGCGCCGAGGCTGTTTTAAATGCGGTTTATAATCCCGATCTCATGTTTCCCAAAGAGAATAAGTACAATGATCTACATTTTTCAGCGGTAATTTCTCTGGCAGGCGCCATAGTGGACAGCAGGTATCTTACCTTAGAAAATGCTATTCCTGGTATTTTCTTCCATGGAACTTCAGATCAATTAGTACCCTACGGAACTGCCGCGCATCATTATTGCAGTCCTAAAGATCCCGGGTATCTTATTCTTGATGGTGCCGAAACTATTGTGGGAAAACTAAAAAAGCTTGATTCCTCCTACTTATTTTTTTCCTTCAAAGACGCCGGACATGAAATCTCCGGAATGCCTTTTAAATATTTTCCGCAATTATTCCTGTTCCTAAAACAGGTCGCCCTGGGGAATTCTAAAATCCAAACCAATATTTACCAATGAAAAAATTTCTTTTTTTAAGTCTATGTCTCCTTTTTTCAGTTTATGGAAATTCTCAGGAGTCAAAATGGTATAAAGGCAATCTTCATACCCATTCTTACTGGAGCGATGGGGATGAATTCCCGGAAATGATCATGAACTGGTACCGGGATCATGACTACCAGTTTGTAGCATTATCAGATCATAATATTATTGCTGAAGGTGTGAAAGCAGTAACCATCAAGGAAGATTCACTTTATCTTAAAGGCTTTGAAGAATACCTGTCTAAATATGGAGAAGAATGGATAACCTATAGAAGAATAGAAAATGGAGTCCAGGTGCAACTAAAGACCCTGGAAGAATTCAAGCCCCTTTTTGAGGAAAGTGATAAATTTATGATTTTCAAAGCTGAAGAGGTCACTACTTATCTGGAGGGCAAGGCCGTGCATATGGGAGCGGTGAACATTCAAAATGTTATTGAGCCTCAGAAAGGTGAAACCATTGTGGAGCTTATCCAAAATAATCTAAATGCTGTAAAAGCAGAAGGGGAAAAAACCGGCGAGCCGGTCCTTCAGCATTTAAATCATCCTAATTTCACATATGCTATAAAAGCCGATGATATTATTCAGTTGGATGGAGAGCGTTTCTTTGAGGTTTATAATGGGCATCCTTATGTAAATAATTATGGCGACAGTATTCATGATAGCACTGAAGATATCTGGGACAAGGTCAATATTGCTTATGCAGCTATGGAAAAACCACTACTTATGGGAATCGCCACAGATGACAGTCATCATTATCATCAATTTGGTTCCAAATTCAGCAATGCCGGACGCGGATGGGTAGAAGTAAAATCTGACAGCCTTACTCCTGGGGCTATTATAAGAAACCTGGAAAAAGGCAATTTCTATGCAAGTACCGGGGTTAGTTTGAAAGATGTCGATTTTAAAGATAATATTCTTCAGATTTCTATAGATGCTGAAAAGGATGTCAATTACAGGATTGAGTTTATAGGGGTTCATAAAGGCTCCATGAAAAGTGAAATTTTGAAAACCACCGAAGAAACTGAAGCCAGTTATAAAATTCCTCAAAATATCATTTTTGTAAGAGCTAAGATTACTTCAGATAAGGTAAAGAGAAATCCTTACCGAACAGGAGATACAGAAGTGGCCTGGACCCAGCCGGTTTCTTCAAAATAATATAAATATGAAAGCCGTTAAATACCTGATCATCCTACTGCTTTTTTTCTGCGGAAAAATTTATTCACAAAGGATTGTAAAAACCATTAATTCAGGTTGGGAGTTTAAACTGGAAAATTCAGAAGATACTGCTACGATAAATATTCCGCATACCTGGAATGCCCAGGATGCATTTGAAGAGGGGAAACCATATTTCCGCGGAAAAGGCATTTACACCAGGAAACTATTCGTGCCAAAGGAATGGAAAGATCAATCGGTATTTTTAAAATTTGAAGGTTCCAACCAGATTACCGAAGTTTATGTAAATCAAAAAAAAGCAGGGAGACATATAGGCGGGTATACCGGTTTTGTTTTTGAAATTTCAGATCATCTTGAATTCGGAACAGCCAACAGTATAAGAATTGAAGTTGATAATTCTTATGATAAAAATATTCCTCCTCTCGAAGCCGACTTCAATTTTTATGGCGGAATTTATCGCGATCTGGAACTTATAATTACTGGCAAAAGTCATTTTAAGATGGAAGGTGAAGCCGCCGGGAATATGCTTATTAAAATCTCCGAGGTTTCCAATGAAAAAGCAGCGATAAGCTTTGAGGGAAAGGTACATTCCGTAGGAAATAATTTAAAACTGGAGGTACAAATCATCAACCCGGAAGGAAAATCTACCACTTCCACCAGAAATATAAAAACTAATGATTTTTCGGTAAATTTCAATATTGAAGATCCTATACTCTGGTCTCCTGAAAAACCCAATTCATATCATTTAAAAGCAAATTTGGTCGATTCAAAATCAGGAGAAATTTTGGATTCCTACTCTTCAAATTTTGGTTGTAGATGGTTTGAAATTGATCCTGAGAAGGGATTCTTTCTCAATGGAAAACATCTAAAACTTATCGGAGCCAACCGTCATCAGGATTTTGAAAAAATGGGCAACGCCATTCCCAATTCAATTCACAGGAAAGACTACCAGATGATCAAAGAGATGGGCAGCAATTTTGTAAGACTGGCTCATTATCCACAAGACCCCGAGGTCTATAGAATTTGTGATGAATTAGGTCTTATCGTCTGGACCGAAGTCCCAGTGATAAATGATGTAACCAATTCTGAAGCATATCACCAGAATGCCGTAAACATGCAGCGGGAACAGATACTTCAGCTATACAATCATCCGTCTATCGTATTCTGGGGTTATATGAATGAAATATTTATACGGCTAGTTTTTACCGCTGATATGAGCGAGGCCGATAAAAAAGCGAAAATTGAAACGAGTGTAGAACTCGCTAAAAAACTGGAAGCAGAAACCAAAAAACTGGATACTACCAGGCTTAGTGTTATGGCCTTGCACGAAAATAGTCTATACAACACTTCTAAAATTGCGGATATTCCTGATGTGATTGGCTGGAACCTTTATTTTGGATGGTATTCCCCCGGACTGGAAAATCTTGGAAAATTTCTCGATGATCAACATCAAAAATATCCGGACCGCCCGCTCATAGTTTCAGAGTATGGACCCGGAAGCGATTCCAGAATTCAGACGAATGATCCCAAACCCTGGGATTATAGTGAAGCTTATCAGTTAAAAAGCCATGTAAGCTATCTTAACCAGGTTATGGAAAGACCTTATATGCTGGGAATGGCTGCCTGGAACTTTGCAGATTTTGGTTCTTCGGGAAGGCAAGACAGCCGTCCATTTATCAATCAGAAAGGATTAGTGAATTTTGACCGAAAGCCTAAAGACATCTATTATTACTACAAAGCCCGATTGACCGATTCTGATTTTGTTTATATAGCCGGAAAGAATTTTGAGAATAGATTTATAAAAGAAGGGCAACCAGTCATGGTCAAAGTCTTTTCAAATTCTGAAAATCTTGATTTAATTATCGATGATAAATTGAAAAAGACCTCAACGGTTATTGATAATGTCGCAGAATTCAATTTGAAATTATCTGAAGGAACTCATAGCCTTAAAGCCGTTTCGGGTAATGCTGACCATTTGAGAAAGATCAATATACACTTCAGAGAGAATCTTATAAAAAATATTGAGACCACTCCCCTTCTTATTAATGTGGGAAGTCATAGTGATTTTGTTGATGAGGAAACCGGAGAGATCTGGATAAGCGATCAGGCCTTTGAAAATAATGATTTTGGCTATGTTGGGGGAGAAGTTTTTCAGCAATCACAAAATAAATTCCAGGGAAGCGCCGCAAACATTCTGAATACCGATAAGGAACCTTTATACCAGACCATGCGGGAAGGCATAAACGCTTATAAATTTGAGACACCCCCGGGAAAATATCGAATTTCATTACTTTTTACCGAGCCTAACAGAGCAGCTTCAAAGGAAAATATCTATAATCTTACTAAAGAAGAAAATAGGCTTACTGGTAAAAGCCGGAATTTCAATATCCGTATTAATGGCCAATTGGTAGAAAAAAATTTGAATCTGGCTCGTGACTATGGAATTCTTCAGGCCGTGAGGATCGATTATATCGTAGAAACAGAGGATCCAGTAACTATTAGTTTCGAACCTAATGAAGGAAAAGTAATTCTTTCTGGAATAGAGTTACAAAAACTATAAAAAAAGCCCCGGTATTAAAAACTACCAGGGCCCAACAAACTAAAACTAACTGATTATTTTATTAATTCGAAAGATCCGTCAAAATCAGCATCTGAACTTCCAGCAATAAAAAATTCAAATTCTCCAGGCTCAGCAACATATTCTAACTGAGAATTATAGAATTTAAGATCTTCCGCAGTAATTTTAAAAGTGACCGTTACAGATTCTCCTTTTTTGATCAGGATTTTCTTAAAAGCCTTTAATTCCTTTCCCGGGAGGCGTTATGCTCCTCACTTTGTCATGAATATAAAGCTGAACCACTTCTTCACCATCAAAGTTTCCTGTGTTGGTGATTTTTGCGCTGAGTTCTATATTTCCATCTGCATTGAGGCTTTTAGAATGAAGCCTTCAGCATCACTGTATTCAAAACTGGTATAACTCAAACCATATCCAAAAGGCAATAATGCCGAATTAGGAGAGTCTAGATAGTTCGACTTAAATTTTTGAAATTCCTTTGTAGGGGAAGGTCTGCCGGTAGTTTTACGCGAATAATACACGGGGATTTGTCCCACACTCCTTGGCCAGGAAGCGGTTAATTTACCTGAAGGATTATAATTTCCAAAAAGCACATCCCCCACTGCATTCCCAGCCTCAATTCCCGGATGCCAAACCTGTAAAATACTTACCGGTAATTCCATTTCTTCGGAAATATCCAAAGGCCTGCCACTCATCAAAACTAACACTACCGGTTTTCCTGTTTTAGCAAGGTCCCTTATTAATTTCTTCTGACTATCGGGAATTGTAATATCGGTCCTGCTGGCTGATTCCCCACTCATCTCTGTGGCTTCTCCAACTACCGCTACAATAACATCTGAATCTTTAGCAATATCTAAGGCTTCCTTAAGTAAAACTTCCGGAGACTGATCTGAAATCGCTATGCGCTCTCCAAAGACGTTTACATGATTTGCAAATGTGGTATCGTTAGAAATATTTGCCCCTTTTGCATATTTGATACTTGCTTCTGGTGCTATATTTTTTAAACCATCCAGAATTGGGATGGATAAGGAGGAATCACCGGTGGGCGCCCATGTCCCCAGCATGTTATTCTTATTATTTGCCAGGGGTCCAATTAACGCGATATTGGCGTCTTTAGCAATGGGAAGAATATTGTTATGCTTTTTCAGAAGAACGAAAGACCTGGTCGCAGCTTTTCTGGCCAGACTCCTGTTTTCTTTTGTCAGGATATCCTTTTCAGGTCTGCTTGCATCTGAATACAGGTAAGGATCATCCAGTAAGCCGATCTTATATTTAGCTTCAAGAATTCTTCTCGCCGCTTTCGTGATCTGCTCTTCGGAAACTTTACCTTTCTCTACAGATTTTTTCAAGGTGGTTAAAAAGCCTTCTCCAACCATATCCATATCCAATCCGGCGTTGATAGCCATCGCTGAAACAGCCTGCAAGTCACCCAATCCGTGAGCGATCATTTCGTTTACCGAAGTATAATCCGAAACTACAAATCCGTCAAAGCCCCATCGTCCGCGAAGAAGATCGGTAAGCAGCCATTTATTTCCCGTTGCCGGAATACCATCTACATCATTAAAAGAGGACATTACACTTCCAACTCCGGCATCAACCGCCGCTTTATAAGGTGGTAAGTATTCATTAAACATTTTAAGTCGGCTCATATCGGTAGTATTATAATCTCTTCCCGCTTCAGCCGCTCCATATAAGGCGAAATGTTTTACTGTTGCCATCATAGTGTTTGGCAGGGTAAGATCTTCGCCCTGGTATCCCTGCACCATCGCTTTGGCTATCTGAGATCCCAGATATGGATCTTCACCTGCTCCTTCTGCGATACGACCCCATCGCGGATCTCTTGCGATATCGACCATAGGCGAAAAGTTCCAGTTGATCCCATCAGCGGTAGCTTCTTTCGCTGCCATCTGGGCTCCCTCTTTGATAAGATCCATGTCCCAGCTGGAAGCAAGTCCCAGCGGAATTGGATACGTGGTTTTATATCCATGAATAATGTCTGATCCAATAAGTAGCGGAATTCCCAACCTGGAATTCTTAACCGCAATTTCCTGTGCCTGTCTAACCCTTTCCGGGCTGGAAACACCAAATACTCCTCCAACGTTACCTGCCTTTATTTTGGCTTCCACATCTTCGCTTACCACAGAGCCAGTGGCCACACCTCCTCCAGGTGTTAGAAGGTTTAGCTGACCAATCTTTTCTTCAAGGGTCATTTTTGCAAGTAATTCTTCCACCTGCGGAATCTTTTCCTGAGCCGAAAGGATTGAAATTCCCATAAAAGCTATACAGAATATCGATAAATAAATTTTCTTCATTGTCTTCACTTTTGATTTTTTATTTGACTAAAACTGTTTCAGATCTCTCTGAAATCCCATTTTCATTGAATGCTTCAATACTGAAGTAATATTTAGTATCACGATCCAGGTTACGCATAAAATGCTCATTTACATCGTAAATTAACCAGGATTGGTATAACTTATCTGGTGCAATGCCCCATCTAATATTGTAACCCTGAGCACCTTTCACCGGTACCCATTCAAAAGAGGCATTTCTTCTGTCTTCCTGTCGGGATATTGTGAAGCCTTTCACCTCTGCAGGTTTTTCTCCGAAACCTTTACCAAACACCCTGATTTCTGATAAGGCCAGGTTATTTCCCGGAACTTTCACATTGTTATAGCGAACATATTTTCCTTTTACCGGCTGATTAAGGGTGAAATAGGCATTAGGTGCATCTTCATAGCTATTACTTCTGTCCACAACCGTTTCCCAATTGTTGCCATCTTCTGAAACTTCCAAGGTGAATCGGTGCCTTAATCCTTCGGTACGGGTATAAATACCCGACTCCTGGTCATGGAAATTCAATTGAAAGGCATATATGTTTCCGGGCGCAGGCATTTCAATCTTAACCCATTGGTTATCATTATTAGCCTCAGCTACCCAGAATGATTTTGGGCTTTCATCAGTTAGAAGCTCCGTAATAATTTCACCTTTACTATCTTTTTCCAATGGCATTTTGGTGATATCATAATCGCCATCTGTAGCGGTACTTTTCTTTACCTGCATTTGGGAGGAGGAAACTGTGACTTTTCCCTGGTAAGAAAGCAACATCCAGCCGGTATGCTGACCAGCTTTGGTTGGATGATCTGGGCCAAACATTGGATAATCCCCGTAGCTTGTATTGGTGTACATTAATCCTTCTTCATCAAAATAAGTAGGGAACATACACAAACGGCGTTCCCAGTGAGAGTTGGAAGCCAGGGCCATGGTGGCAAAATGCCAGTACTGTCCATTGGTTTGTTTTACAGTGATGCCATGACCGGCGCCCTTGGTAAATCCGCCCGGTTTAAAACTCATGGGATTATTTTTCATATAGATGAAGGGACCCAGCGGTGTTTCGCCAATATAAGCAGCATCAGCATAAACATTAAATTGAGTGCCGGGTGCCGCATATTGCAAATAATATTTGCCGTCGTGTTTGGTCATTGAGGCGCCTTCTATATATCCTTCCTTTATGGTAGGATGGAAATTATTTTCACCAAAGCGTTCCCAGCCGTGTTCTTCTTCATCCAGGTTAATAAGTTCCTTTTGTACTCCAGTTTCAAGAAAACGGTCATCTTTGTTCAGAATTTTAACCTTAATAGGGTGCACATTTGACGAACCCCAATACAGATAGGTTTTTCCGTCATCATCAATAAACAATTCCGAATCCTGAATATTACTGGTAATTGAAGCAGTAGGCGTCCAATTACCGCTTTTCGGGTCATCGGTGTAAAGAATGCTCCCGTAACCCGCGGGATCACCTGCAAAATACACCAGCGAATCTTTATAGTTGAATGCGGTTGGTGCGTTGGACCCCACGAAATACCATTGCTTTGGTTTAATAAATTCCCAATTGATCAAATCGGTGGAATGCCAGTAACCGAAAGAACGAGTCACGAACATATAATATTCTCCCTGAAATTCAATTACGGCGGGATCTGCACCAGAGCGATAGGAAATATTTTTACTCGAATTGTAAACCATATAGGTATAGTCGATATCAAGCGGATTAATATAAGTTTCCGGAACCACCTCCTGTCCAAAAACGATAACACCTAATAATAAAGCTATTGATGTAATTAAATGATTTGATCCTTCCATTTCTTTATATCTTCAAGATTGAAAAACCTGAATATTACCAAATTTTCTTCTATCTATTCGCCCATCTTTTGAGAAAACAGCCATTCCAGCAAATTACATTCGGCAAAGGCAGAATCCCAACTATTATGATTGGCATCTTTATATAATCTTAAACTGGCGTTTCCTTCATTATAATTAATAGCCGCAGCCATGTCTTTTGAAAATTTAGGAGGAACCACATTATCCTGTAAACCATGAAATATTCGAATAGGAAGATTATCCCTGTAATTTTCAGCCGTTTTGGATTCTGCCGCTCCACAAATTGCAATTGCCGCAGCGAACATATCGGGTTTGCGGGCAAGAATTTCAAATGTTCCCATTCCGCCCATTGACAAGCCGGCCACATAAATTCGGTCTTTCTCAATAAACGGTTTCTGCGAAACAGAATCCATTAACTTCATGACCAATTTCATAGCATCAGTAGGGCCTTCATCATAGTGAAAATCAAATTTCAGAGGAAACTGGCTTCGGTCAACCTCAACATTTGCCCAATAATCATCTTTAGGGCACTGCGGAAATATAACCACCGCAGGAAAATTTTTCCTGTTTGCATTATTCAGAAAAAGTGAGCTGCCATGTACCAGTTGAGTTTCATTATCATTTCCTCTTTCTCCTGCTCCATGAAGAAATAAGACCAGGGGGTAATTATTTTCTTCATTAAAATTTTCGGGATAAAGAATTCTATATTTAAGAGTGTCTTTTCCTGAAATAAATTTCTCTCTTTTAAAATCTTCCCTGGTTTGAGAAGTTGCCATTAACGGCAACATCAATAGAATGGAGCCAATTAAAAATAGTAAGTATTTAAGTCTATTTTTCATATGTAAATCCTAATTTTCTAAGTCCTTCCTGTACTTCTGGAGCCCCCATAAAAAGATCCCATATGAGTCCTGTCCTATAATTCTCAATCATTACTACCATTGGGCCCTGGTCTATGGCAAGGTATCTTTTGGCTACCCATTTTTCACCATCTTCCAGGCTATAAGCATCATAAAACCCTGCTGGTCCCCATAGGAGATCATTTAAATCTGTAAAGAAATAACGCATAGCTCGCATGGATTTTTCAGGAGTATATGGAATTGAACTAATCGCAGCTGTTGGAGAAACTACTCCCCTGTCACTATCTGGTGAATGTGCTGCATAACCTATACTCCCGTCTTCATTCTTAGAGTAACTGGCTGTAAGGCCCCAGGATTCCGGGCTGTAGGTGTCAAAATTTTCAGGATTCTCCTGAGTATATTCATAATTAAGATTCGTGTGGTTTACATTAAGATCCCAGTAATTGGCATATTTATCTGATAAACCTTTAGGATTCAATCCCAAATATGAATAATGCGCCCAGAATAAAGGACCTCCTTTGTCTCCACTGGTATTATGCTTTAGAATAAGCGGAATTCCATAGGATTCAGCATCGGTAGTTATATTTCCATTGCGTGCCCAACCCTTGTGGTAAACTTCCGGTTTTATCGCATGATCTGGTGATGAAGCCGCCAGAACATAGGTGATAAGACATTCATTATAACCTTCGATCATAAAATCCATTTCCCATTGATAATCGGGGGACCAATGCCAGTAGATTCCATTTTTGTTATTTGTATACCAGTTCCACTCTACTCCTTTCCAGAGCTCATCGTATTTCTTAGCCACCGCCTGTTCTTCTTCGGAACCTTTCTTTAAATATTCCCTAACCACGATAAGGCCTTCAGATAAAAAAGAAGTTTCCACAATATCGCCGCCATTATCTTTCTTCCCAAAAGCCTGGGTTTCGCCGGTTTCTCCATTTATCCAATGTGGCCAGGCACCATGGAAGCGCGTAGTGTTAGCAAGAAAATCGGCTATTTTATCCAGTCGTGCAATAGCGGAGTCCCTTGGAATAAACCCTCGTTCCATACCCGCAACAATTCCCATAAGACCAAATCCCGTTCCTCCGGTAGTTACAACATGAGGATCGTTTTTTGGGTAATTCCCATCAGGATGATATCGTTCTCTGGCCATTCCCGAATTGGGTTCAGCATAATCCCAGAAATATTTAAGAGTCTGACTTTCTATGGTATCTAATAATTCTTCATCAGAAATTTGAAGTATATCCTTTTCTGAATTCTTTGCCATTTCTACTTTTTCAGAATTATCCCGGTTCTTACATCCTGTAAACAGACTTAAGCCGATTGCCAGTATTAAGAATAATTTTATTTGCATTTTTTATAAAATATGAAAGTATAGTATTTTAAATTTTAAAAAGAGAACCCTAATTTGGTTAGCCCCTGTTGTACTTCGGGATCACTCATAAAAAGATTCCATGGTAATTGCGTTCTATAATTCTCTATCATCGCAACTATCGGCCCTTGATCAATTGCTAAATAGCCATTTGAAAACCAGTTATATTCCTCAGAAAAAGCATCATAAAATCCATAAGACCCCCAAAGGTCATCTCCAAGATCTTCATAAAAATGCTTCATTGCTTTCATTGATTTTTCAGGCGTATACGGGAAAGAAGACAATGCGGCGGTTGGAGTTATTACTCCTAAATCATTGGTAGGGCTATGTGCCGCATAGCCTTCATAATTATCTGAAGCGGTTAAGCCCCAGGTATCTTCCCCGTAACCTTTATAGTTCTCTGGATTTCTTACACAGTACTCGTAATTAATAAGGCTATGAGCAGTAACCTGTTCCCAGTAATTGGCATACTGATCCTGCAAATTTCGCGGGTCTAAACCAATAAATGAGTAATGACTAAAGAATAAGGGGCCGCCATATAAAGGACCCAGCGGCATATTTAAGCCATAATGAAATCTATTGGTCATTATATTCCCATTGGATGCCCATCCCTTTGTATAAACTTCTTTTGAGATTGAGTGTGTTGGAGAGGAAGCCGCCAGAACATATACAATTAGAGCCTCATTCCAGCCTTTAATTTTCATATCCATACGGAAATCATAATTGGGTGACCAATGCCAGTACAAGGTATTTTCATCTTCAGTATACCACGTCCAATCAATTTCTTCCCAAAGTTTGGTTATTCTGGAATTGATATCACTTTCAGTAAAATATTGCCTGCAAATTAATAACCCCTGCATTAAAAAAGCGGTTTCCACCAGATCTCCACCATCATCAAACTGACTAAAGGGTTTGGTAAATCCCGAATCTCCATAATACCAGTGAGAAAAAGCTCCGTGATAGGTGGGAGCTGTTTCAAGAAATTTCAGAATTTTATCAAGTCTTTCTATAGCTGCCTGCCTGGTGATCCATCCACGGTCTACTGCCACCGGAAACGAGGCCAGGCCAAAACCTGTTCCTCCGGTGGTTACAATATTCGGGGATTCTCCACCATAGGCATCATCCTGTGATCGTTCCCGTGCCATTCCACTATTGGATTCGGCAAAGCTCCAGAAATAATCAAATGTTTTTTCCTGTACAAGATCCAATAATTCTTCGTCTAAAAGAGAAGGATTTTCATTCCCGGAAGTTCCGGTTTCTTCTTCGGTAGCAGGGTTTTCGGGCTCCGTATTGGAACCCGAATCCTTGCTGCAGCCTGTTAAGCTGAAAAAAATTATTAAAAGGCTTAAATATTTAAGTTTACAAGACATTCACTACCATCCAGGATTTTGCTCTAGCAATCCGCCACTTTGAGCAATTTGCTCCTGAGGTATTGGGAATAATTCATGTTTACCTTCTACAAAAGGTACACCAAAGGCCTGCATAACTTCTGCAGCGCGTCCCTGTCTTCTAAGGTCAAACATTCTATCTCCTTCCATCGCCAATTCAAGCCTTCTTTCTTTATAAATATCAAGTATAGTAAGAGATTCAAGATCGTCCAGACCTGCTCTATCACGCACTTCATTTACACGGTCTAAGGCAGTTTCAACATCTCCTAACTCAAAGGCAGCTTCAGCATTTATCAATAAAACCTCTGCATATCTAATAAGTCTTACGTTCTTCTCGTTTGGATTTTCAGCTTCAATATTCACATAGGCTTTTTGATTATAACGTTTATTAGTTACCGTTTCTGGTACAAACCGACCATCGTATAAGGTCTCTCCACGGAAAATAATAGTGGCATCCATTCTTTCATCACCCTCTTCATAGGCATTTACAAGATCTTCACTTGGAGAATTAAATCCCCAGCCCCAGCCTCCCTGGCCACGGGCTCCCTGAGAAGTTCTGTAATTATCTACTCCAAGACTTGGTGTTTCTCCACGTCCCTGGATTTCAAAAATTGATTCAACACCATTCTCATGACTTTCTTTCCATACATCAGCATAATCCGGCTCCAATTGATATTCTTCGGAATTGATCACATCCAAAGAATAATCATAAGCTCCCTGCCAGTCCTGTTGATATAACTTTACTTTAGACATTAGGGCCTGGGCAGCTCCTTGAGTAGCTCTTCCCAGATTGTTAGCAGCGTACTCACTTTTAAGCGGAAGATTCTCTATTGCATACATTAAATCTTCTTCAATAAAGCTGTATACTTCCTCTTTAGTGTTACGTTCATATGCACGATTAATATCCTCAGCACTATTAGGATCTGGAATAAAATCGATGATTGGCACACCACCAAACATTTGGACTAATCTAAAATAGATAAGACCTCTTAAAAATCTGGATTCACCAATCAAACGGCTTTTTAGATCCTCGTCAATATCCACATCAGGTAAAAGAATTATCGCACGATTTGCACGCGCTATCCCCTGATAATGATTATCCCAAAGGTTCTTGAAAGAAGCTTCCGTTTCGGTATATGTATATTCTGCGTGGTTTTTCTGATAAGTACCAGTATCCCCAGGATCACTTCCTTTATCGGCATTATCTGAAGTTATTTCCGTAGCACCATACCAGGGAAATGAACTCATATTAAATCCGAGAAAGATATTATAAACTGCATTGACCAGTTGAGGAGCAACATCCGGATCAGACAAAGCTACTTCCGGAGTTTCCTGTGACGGATTGACCTCTAAAAAATCTTTCGAACAGGCCACCAGTCCAAAAATAATGACAAGTATAATTGTGGTTTTCTTATATATTGTTTTCATATCTCTTTTTTTATAAACTTAAGTTTAGTCCTACTAAAAATGATTGTGTAGAAGGATAAGCATCCAACTCGATTCCAGCTCTATTAAGAGGACCTCCGGGTAATTCAGGGGTATATCCTGAATATGCCTGAGCAATGATAGGATTCTGTGCCGTAACATATACGCGGGCATGTTGGATAATATCTATTCCTTCAAAAGGTATGGTATATCCAACTGTGATATTATTAATCCTGAAGAAATCCCCAGATTCCAAATAATAAGTCGAAGCCAATGGAACGCCATTAAAAGGTGCCGGTTCTGTATTAGACGGATTCTCAGGTGTCCAGCGATTATCAAATACTTTCTGCTCTATGTTCTCATTGCTAAAGCGGTTCGCTTTTTTTCCATTGTAAACTACATTACCCCAGTTTCCGTAGCCATCCAGGCTAAAATCCCAGGCTTTATAGTTAGCAGACATATGGAATCCCATATAGTTCTTTGGGGTATAGGATCCAAAGAATTTCTTATCATCATCATTTATTTGTCCGTCATCATTCACATCGTCATAAATAAATTCTCCATTCTCATCAACACCAGTAACATCCAGTAACCAAAAGCTTCCAAGTGGCTGGCCTTCTACTACCTTTTTAGTGATCTGTCCATTCCCGAGGCTTCCTCCTGTATTCTGAGCAAAAAACTCATTGGTTACTTTTTCCAACTCATTACGGTTAAAGGTCACATTCCCTCCAATTTCATAAGAGAAGTCCTCACCTATCTGGTCCTGCCAGTCAAGTACAATCTCAACACCTTCGTTTCTCACCTGTCCTGCCGGAGTCAATGTGGTTCTATTGAATCCAAACTGGTCTGGGAAACTTACTGGAAGTATAGCATCCCTGTTAAGACGGTTATAATAATCTATTTCCCCGGAAAGCTTATTATCCAGGAATCCGAATTCAAGTCCTATATCATATTCTTCCGTCGTTTCCCAGGACAGTGCAGGATCAACTATATAAGTAATAGTTCCTCCTTCGTTAATTGATTCCTCGGGTCCAAACGGATAATTAAGACCTGTTGAAAAAGTAAGGATGTTTAAGGGTACATTTTGGTTACCCAATTCCCCATAACTTCCTCTTAATTTAAGTAAGTTAATAAACTCTGAATCTTCAAGGAAAGCTTCTTCTGAAATTACCCATCCTAAACCAACGGAGTAAAAGTCACCATATTTATTTCCTTTCTGAAATTTACTTGATCCATCGCGTCTATAAGTCGCTGTTAAAAGATATTTACTATCGTAATCATAATTTAAACGAGCAAAATATGAGCGCAACCTTGTTAAGTTATCTTCAGTACCATTTGAAAGTTGTGGTTCTTCGTCACCATTAGATAAACTCCAGTAGTCACTCTGTGGAGGGACATTATACCTAATTCCTGTTAAAAAGGAACCTCCAAGTTCCTCAGTAGTTGTACCGAGAGTTAATTTAAAATTATGCAAATCATTAAATTCATGATTTAATGTTATAAAGTTATCCAGAACCCATCTGTAATTATCACTCTTTCTAATAGCCAAAGTATTCTTAGGACTTGCATCAGGATAAGTATCTCTGACTCTCGTAGGATCGGCAGATAAATAAAGATCAAGATTAGGAGTAAAGCTTCTTCTTCTGAAATATTCAGTTTCAATACCAAATCTTGAAGTAAAATCTATCCACTCTGCAATTTCGTATTCTAAAGTAAATGTTCCCTGTAGTTTCAAATTCTTCTGCTTCTGATTATCATAGAACAGATCCCTAACCGGGTTTCCTACATTATTAATTCCTGTAGAGGAACCAAATTTCCCTTCAAATTCTCCCGGAGGATAACGTACCGGAATAATAGGTGTTTGCTTATAAGCATTATTAAAAGCACCAAATGGTTTTGGAATTTCATGTGTTAAAGCGGCACTTATCTGTTGACTAAAAGTAATCTTATCGAAAATGTCGAACTGGGTATTACTTCTTAGGGTAAGACGGTTAAAATCATTTCCTTTTAGAATACCTTCTTCTTCATAATATCCGGCACTAAAGAATGTTCTAATATCTTCCGTCCCACCAGAAATGGAAAGGTTATTACTACTTACATTTCCTGTTCGGGTAATTTCATCAAACCAATCGGTATTGAATTGCTGGCTTTCATCAAATCTCGGATCTTTATTATCGGCTATAAGAGCTTCATTAGAATAGATCGCAAAAGAACGGGAATCAGCCATATCAACTTTTCTCAATTCGTTTTTGAATCCATAATAAGAATCAAGACTAATTTGTAAAGCTCCCGATTTACCTTTCTTGGTGGTTACAATAATAACCCCGTTTGCCCCTCTGTTACCATAAATGGCAAGAGAAGAAGCATCTTTAAGGATATCAATATTAGTAATATCATTAGGATTGATATTATCTATATTATCTGTAAGAATACCATCCACAACATAGAGTGGATTTTGTCCGCCATATACAGTTCCCAGACCTCTTACAAAAACATCAGGTGTCGAACCAGGTGCTCCGGAAGGGGTGATCTGCACACCAGCGGCCCGACCCTGAATAGATTGCATAGGTGAAGCAGCGGGTTGCCTCGTAATCGCTTCAGAATCCACACGACTTATACTACCGGTAAGATCCTGCTTTCTTTGAGTACCGTATCCAACGACCACAACTTCTTCTAGTTGTCCGGCATCCTCCTGAAGCTGAATCGTATAATTATTATTTTGCGTGATTTCAATTTCCTGGGCACTAAAGCCTAAAAATGATACACGAAACATATCTCCGACCTGGACATTTTCAAGGGAAAAATTCCCGTCAAAATCGGTTACATCATAAATCTCCTTTCCGATTACTTTAACTTCTGCTCCCGGTAAAGGAACCTGATTGGCATCTGTCACAATACCATTAATGGTTTTGGTTTGCTGTGCATTTCCAAGACTACTAAAAGCCATAAAAATCGCACAGGCGAAGAATAGTTTTACTTTCATACTTATTGGGTGTTTAGCTTATTTAACATAGAAAGATACGTCCACATTGAAGAATTACGAAAACGTTGTAGTACACAACTACTACTTCATTTATATTTCATACCTAATATACTGTTTTTCAGTATTTTACACAATGAATGATGTAAATATTTTGATATATTTAACTAGAGTGATGTAGTAATGTAGTAGTGGGATTTACTTAAGAATACCTGCCAATTTATAAGAATTTAGAAATTCTTTATTAAGAATTTTGTCAAATTCACATCTCCATCGAGGGTCATTTTCTTTCTTAGGCGGTAACGATGGACTTCAACTCCTCTAACCGAAATCCCCATTAAAGGAGCGATTTCTTTCGAACTTAAATTCATTTTAAGGTACGAGCATAATTTTAAATCTTTACTGGTCAATTTTGGATACTCCTTCAGCAAATCTTTGAAGAAATCTTCATGCACTTCATTAAAATTTGTTTCAAATACCTTCCATTCATCTTTATTCTTAACGGCATTATTTATTTTATTCATTATATGCTTAAGCCGAAACTGATTGGAAAACTTATTCTTATCCTTATTCAATTCTCCCTGAATTTCCATTAGAACTTCATTCTTTTTAGCCGCCATCATGGTTGTGTTGGCAAGTTCTTTTCTTTTCAGGTCAATTTCATTCATTAACTTTTCTTTCTCTAGCATATTAAGTCTCTCCATATGCTCCTTCTCAAATTTTTCTTCCAACTGCAACTGATGTTTTTTTAGCTTTTGCTTATTATATCCATAAACTAGCATCATTATAACAATTAAAACCAGTATATAAAGAATCTTCATATCGGTAGATAAATACCAGGGCGGCGCAATACTAAAATTGAATTCTTTGAATTCTCTTTTATTTGCGCCCGCACCTAACGCACCTAATTGCAAGGTATAATCTCCATGCTTAAGATTACGCAGATCAATATTACCACTCCTGGTCTCACCCTTTAAGGAATCTGCCCCGCTTAATATATATTGTAATCCTAGAGATTCTGAAACCGGGAGACCAACTTTCACCGTAATACTCCGGGAGTCCTTATAAGGAATAATTGGATCTTCCGTAAGCACATATTTATTTTGATCATCTGAAAATTGCTTAATAAAAGGGGTGCTTTTCCACTCATTATTCTGCCTTCTTTTTAACTTGGAAAAATTAATCCTCGCAAAACCGTCATTTAAAGTCGCATAAAAAATAGAATCGTTTTCCCTGATAAAATTCTCATTTGACTTCACAAGTCGGTAATTAAATTTTTCAGGAGGGATTATAATCGTTTCGTTCTTCAGGTCGGTGTATAGGGTTGAACCATCTTTTTCATTAATAAATATAAATGTATCCTCTCCTACATACGCAAGCCGGCAATTCTTATATTTTTTAAATTCCCTGAAGACTTCAAACCTTTCCTGGAAAGGATTGTATTTAAACCATGTAGAATTTAGATAAGCTATTAACTGGTTATTAACCTTATATATATTTGGATTAAAATTTTTCTTACCATCAATGGGAGGCATTGGTTTTACCCTCTTAACCTCAAAATTTTCATCTGTGGTTAAATGATATATCCCCTGGTAAGGATGAGCAGCCCATAAACTGTTATTATTTTCGATAACCAACTGCTTAACAGGAAAGTTTATAGAGTCCAATTCATGAATATCTCCTGACTCCGGATTATAGAGACTCAGCCCTGTGTAATGACATACCAGTAGGTCTCCTTTCGAATCATTGACTTTCATGATCGTATAGCTGCCAGTCCGGTCTTCTATTGGAATAAATTCATCATTTATAATCTTATAGACACCCGTATTGTGATTCGCATACAATATTCCTTCAAGTTCCTCCAGGTTCCATGCATGATCTTCGGCATTCTTTATAGGATAAAGTGTTTTATTATGGAACGTATATATTCCTGTATTACTTGCTATATAATAATTCCCTTTATAGTTAAGCATATCATATACGGCTCCAATTTCCCCTGTCTTATCTGTATAAAAATTTATAGGGGAATCCAGATCTATAGCGTCTACTCCCTTGTCCAAAGCAAGCCATAACTTCTTTTTTGAATAGGCCATTCCAAGTACTGTATTATTTTGAAGTCCAAGGCTACGATCGTAAACATCTATATCCTTTGAATCCAAATTATACCTAATAATCCCGTTTTTAAGAGTACCTAGTAATATTTCATTATTGGACACTGAAATTACATGATTCAGTTCATATTTAGTTAGTAATGAATTAAGCTTTTCACTAGGAAACTTTTTAAGTTGATTATCATTATAAGAATAAAGCGCATCGGGAGTTCCAATATATAAAGTGTCACCAAGAGCTTCCAGCTCAACTATATTTTTACCTTCAAGTAACTTTAAATTACCCTCGAATATGCTTTGCGTATTATCACTTTCTATAAAGACTAGACCCCCATCCCTTCTGGCAGCCACAAGTTTTTGCTTATAAATGCACATTGATGTGGAAACGATGTCTTTTACTTTCGTAATAGCCTCGTCTTTGTACTTAAAAATACCACCAAAAGACCGAAAATATATGGCGCCTTTATAGGCCATAATATCCCAGAACTCATCACTCCTCAAATCAATTTTAGCCATAAGTGGTTTGAGAGATGTATAAAATAACTGGCCCTTCTCATCACGTATCCAGTAACCAAATTCCTGAAAAGAACCTGTATAAATTCTGTCTTTATAAGGAAAAACAGAGCGAATGATGGATTTACTCTCCAACGGATATAATGTCCAGCTTAAACCGTCATATTCAAGTAAGCCCTGATTGTTTGCGGCATACACCACCCCTTGAGAGTTCAGGGCTATATCCCAGTTCTGGCTGGCAGCGCCATATTCTTTTGGAGAATAATTTTGTATAGGTGGTACTAATTTTTGAGAATAGGCGTAATTGAAGCTTATTATCCACAATATCAGTATTTTATATATTTCTTTTTGTAAATTAAAAATCACCTTGAGCAGTTTATGAGCAGGTGAAAAGTTACAATTTTCAAACATTTATTTTGTAATTTATGATCTTAAACTTTATTCAACCTTTAATTCTAATATTTTGAGATTTTTAAATATCGTTGCTCTTTTGGCTGTTTTCAGCATTTTAACAAGCTGTAATAATTCTTCGCGTTCAGAAAAAAGCAAAGAAGAAAACACGGTTTCCCAACGACCCAATATCATCTTTATAATGGCCGATGATCATGCGACCCAGGCAATAAGTGCTTTCGGGCATCCAGTAAGTCAATTGGCCCCCACTCACAATATTGATCGTATTGCAGAAAATGGCGCCAAATTCATTAATAATTTCTGCACCAACTCCATTTGTGGCCCCAGCAGGGCGGTTATTCTAACTGGAAAGTTTAGCCATATAAACGGCTTTAGAATGAATGGAGAAAAATTTGATGGCTCACAACCAACTCTTCCAAAATATCTTAGACAAAGTGGATATGAAACCGCGATTATTGGAAAATGGCACCTGGACGGCGAACCCCAGGGCTTTGACTACTGGAATATTCTAAAGGATCAGGGAAACTATTACAACCCAGACTTTATACATAATGGAGATACAACTGTAGTAGAGGGCTATGCTACGGACCTTATTACCAATATGGCGATAGACTGGTTAAAAGAAAATAGAGATCCAGAAAAACCATTTTTTCTTATGGTACATCATAAAGCTCCGCATAGAAACTGGATGCCGCCATTGAGATATATCCACAAATATGATTCGGTGAATTTCCCGATTCCGGAGACCTATTTTTCTAAACATGAGGATCAGGTTGCGGCACAGGAACAATTGCAAACTATCTATGAAGATATGTATGAAGGTCACGATCTCAAAATGACCGTATCAAAGGGAAGTGATTCATTAAGACATAATCCCTGGAAAACAGATTTCAATAGAATGACCCCGGAACAACGGAAAGAATGGGATGCTGCTTACAGAGAAAAAAATAACGCTTTTTTTGATCAAAACCTTTCCGGAAGAGAACTCGCTAAATGGAAATTCCAAAGATATATGCGTGATTATATGGGATGTATAGCGGCCGTAGATGATGGAGTGGGGAAAATCCTGGATTATTTAAAAGAAAATAATCTTTCTGAAAACACCATTGTGGTCTACACTACCGACCAGGGATTCTTTTTAGGAGAAAAGGGTTTTTTTGATAAAAGGTTCATGTATGAACAATCTCTGGAAATGCCTTTACTTGTGCAGTATCCGGCTAAAGTAAAATCTGGTATCACCATAGATGCACTTACTCAAAATTTGGATTTTGCGCCTACCTTCCTTGATTTTGCAGGAGTAGAAATACCCGGAGATATGCAAGGAAAATCGCTAAAACCATTGCTACTGGGTAATGGGAACCAGGAGGATTTCAGGAATGCCATTTATTATCATTATTATGATTTTCCGGCTTTTCATATGGTTAAACGGCAATATGGTATAAGAACCAATAGATATAAATTAATCCATTTTTATGACGATATAGATACCTGGGAATTATACGATCTTGAAAAAGATCCACAGGAAGAGAATAACCTTTATAATGACCCTCTATATTCTGAAGTTCAGAACAAAATGCATGAGAGACTTGATTCACTTCAGGAAAAATATAAGGTCACAGAAGAAGAATTCAAAACTACAGATCCAAAAAAGGTCGAACAGGCTTATCGTAATTTCGCCAAACTTGCCGGTGAGGATCCGGATACTTATCCTGAAAAGAAAAAACTTGAGGTAGACTAATTAAACTCCTGAATTTTATGATCATCGTATATATAAAAGAGAAATCATGGAAGGCCAGACCGAAGGATTTAAGATAAATTAAGAAATTCTAAAATACTTTATGATAAGTTTAAAGCAAAGAGTGTTCCTCTGTAATTCCTTGAATATAATGACCTAATAGACGACGAATATGAATAATTTTCGAAGCCCTGGATGATAATTCGGCCCTTTAAAAGAAAGTTCTATCTTTCAAAATATTTGTAAACTCAACATTGACAAGGCTTAAACCCACCTTTACCCCCTAAAGTCATGAAAAATATTTAAGTTAAAAGAGTGCTTTTGCATAATTAAAAAATGTTTAACTTTGCTTCTTCAACTAATTAAACATTTTAACAATGAAAAAATTATTCTTACTATTTGCTGTTGCAACAATGTCCCTTTCTATCTACTCTTGTAGAGAAACTACTGAGGAAAAAACTGAAGACGCCGTAGAATCTATGGGCGAAGATGTTGAAAACGCCACTGAAGAAGCTGGTGACGAAGTAGAAAACGCTGCTGAAAATGCAGGGAATGAAATGGAAGAGGAAGTAGAAGGCACTGACGATATGAATGCTGATGATGATATGAATGCTGATGACGATATGTAATCATCATTCTTTTTAAAAACTAAAGCCATTCTTCTGAATGGCTTTTTTTAATTAACCTAAAACCTGGAATTATGAAAAAGATGACCCTTCTTATTGTTGCAGCAATATTTGCTCTTTCCCTACAGTCCTGTCGTGAAACCACCCAGGAAAAAACTGAAGAAGCAGCTGAAGCTATTGGAGAAGATATTGAGGCTGGGGCTGAGAAAGCCGGAGAAAAAATCGAAAAAGGCGCGGAAAAAGTTGGTGAGGAGATCGATGAAGAAATTCATGATACCGATGATGTGAATGGAGAAGAGACTACAGACGATGCTAATTAAAACTCAACGCCTTCTGTAAAAAAAATCGAAGTTTCTTTAACTTCGATTTTTTTTATTTATCACGTTCTATAACATAATTGACCATCAACTCCAGACTATCCCGGTAAGACGACGAGGGGTAATCCTGCAGAATAAGTAAGGCTTCCCTTTGAAATTCTTTCATTCGCTGAACTGCATAATCAAGGCCTCCGTTATGTTTTACAAATTCTATCACCTCCTTCACTCTCTTTTTGTCCTTATTATGATTTTTAACCGAATTGATTAACCATTCCCGCTCTTTCTTCGGGACTTTATTAAGAGTATAAATTAAAGGAAGGGTCATCTTTTGCTCTTTAATATCTATCCCTGTTGGTTTTCCAATTTTTTCTGCCCCGTAATCAAATAGATCGTCTTTTATCTGAAAAGCCATTCCTATAAGCTCTCCAAACCTTCTCATTTTGGCAATCTCATTACTTTCAGGTTTCACAGAAGCCGCTCCCAGGCTACAACAAGCGGCTATGAGAGTAGCTGTTTTTTGCCTTATAATATCATAATAGACCGTTTCAGTAATATCAAGTTTTCTGGCTTTTTCTATCTGCAGTAATTCTCCCTCACTCATTTCCTTAACTGCTACTGAAATGATCTTTAAAAGGTCAAAATCATTATTATCTATAGAAAGCAAAAGTCCTTTTGATAATAAATAATCACCAACGAGCACGGCGATCTTATTTTTCCATAAAGCATTTATACTAAAAAAGCCTCTCCTTCGGTTAGAATCATCTACCACATCATCATGCACCAATGTGGCGGTATGGATAAGCTCAATTACCGAAGCGCCCCTATAAGTTCTTTCATTTACACTCCCGTCAGAAACCATCTTAGCCACCAAAAATACGAACATGGGCCGCATTTGCTTCCCCTTGCGATTAACGATAAAGTGGGTGATACGGTTAAGGAGGGCCACTTGTGAGGACATGGATTCGAAGAACTTTTTTTCAAAAAGTTCCATCTCCTTCTCTACCGGAAGCTTTATTTGGGAAATAACCTTCATAAAGGCGGTAAATATACATATTTATAACGAAGAAAACCTGGAGAAAACCAGCTTGAATTTAAGCCGATTTATTGGCAAGTTGACCACAGGCTGCATCAATGTCTTTTCCTCGGGAACGACGCACAGTTACGGTAATCCCATTCCTCTCTAACATAGACTCGTACATATTTGTAGCCTCTGCGGGAGCCTGTTTAAAATCACCATCATCAATGGGATTATATTCTATAAGATTCACCTTGCAGGGTACATATTTACAAAACCTAACGAGGGCCTGGGCATCTTCACGGGTATCATTAATGCCCTTCCACACGATATATTCATAAGTAATCCTGCTTTTAGTTTTAGAATACCAGTATTCAAGAGCCTCACGAAGATCATCCAAAGGAAAAGTCTCGTTGAAAGGCATGATTTGCGTTCTTACCTCATCTCTAGCCGAATGCAGGGAGACCGCCAGTTTGATCTTCGCCTCATCATCTGCCAGTTTCTTTATCATTTTAGGAACTCCGGAAGTTGAAATTGTAATGCGTTTAGGAGACATTCCAAGGCCTTCAGGAGAAGTAATCTTTTCAATGGATTTCATCACATTATTATAATTCATAAGAGGCTCGCCCATTCCCATGAATACAATATTAGATAATGGTCTGTCAAAATATAACCTGCTTTCATTATCAATCGCAACTACCTGATCATAGATTTCATCAGGATTAAGGTTACGCATTCTTTTGAGCTTGGCAGTAGCGCAAAACCTACAATCCAAACTACATCCAACCTGAGAGGAAACACAGGCGGTAGTTCGTGATTTTGTTGGGATAAGAACCGATTCCACGGTTAAGGAGTCATGAAGCTTGACGGCATTTTTTATGGTTCCGTCACTACTCCTTTGCATACGGTCTACCCGAATATGATTGATCACAAAATTATCATCCAGCATGGCACGAGTTTCTTTCGAGATATTTGTCATATCATCAAAAGAATGCGCAGCTTTTTTCCAGAGCCATTCATAGACCTGGGTTCCACGAAAGGATTTATCACCCTGAGAAACAAAAAATTTCTGAAGTTGTTCTTTCGTTAATGCCCGTATGTCCTTTTTCTTTTCCTTCACGCTGCTAAATTACAAACTTAAAACCGATTCCTTGAGTCTTTTTATTTTCCGCGACTTACAAAAAAGGCCATAAACTTTGAGAAAGCTTATGGCCTTTAAATTAATTATTAACTTATTATAAGATCAGCATCGCATCCCCATAAGTATAGAATCTGTATTTTTCTTTTACAGCCTCTTCATAAGCCTTTTTAACGAAGTCGTGACCTGCAAACGCAGATACCATCATAAGCAAAGTAGACTTAGGTGTATGGAAATTGGTGATCATACAATTTGCAATATTGAAATCGTAAGGAGGGAAAATGAACTTATTGGTCCATCCACCAAATTCATTCAAAGTCTGATCTGATGAAACAGCGCTTTCCAATACTCTCATTACTGTAGTCCCAACGGCGCAAACCTTGCGTTTTTCAATTTTTGCCTGATTAATTATATCTGTAGCATCTTTGGTGATAAATGCTTCCTCACTATCCATCTTATGCTTAGAAAGATCTTCAACTTCAACCGGACTGAAAGTTCCCAAACCTACATGCAGGGTAACCTCTGCAAAGTCAATTCCTTTGATTTCAAGTCTTTTTAGAAGATGTTTTGAAAAGTGAAGGCCGGCAGTTGGTGCTGCAACAGCACCTTCATTTTTAGCATATATTGTCTGGTAGCGCTCTTCATCTTGTGGTTCCACCTCTCTCTTTATATACTTTGGAAGTGGAGTTTGCCCAAGTTCCTTTAGCTTTGTTCGGAAATCACTATAAGATCCATCATAAAGAAACCTCAAAGTTCTACCTCTTGAGGTAGTATTATCAATAACTTCGGCCACAAGACTTTCATCTTCCCCAAAGTATAGTTTATTTCCTATTCTAATTTTTCTGGCAGGATCTACAAGTACATCCCACAATTTGGTTTCGGGATTTAACTCCCTTAAAAGAAAAACTTCAATTCTTGCACCGGTCTTTTCTTTATTTCCGTATAACCTGGCCGGAAATACTTTCGTATTATTAAGAACCATTACGTCTTCCGGCTCAAAATAATCTATTAAATCCTTGAATTTTTTATGTTCAATCGTCTGTTCTTTACGATTTAGAACCATTAACCGAGCTTCATCCCTATTTTCAGATGGATATTCGGCCAAAAGTTCTTTTGGCAGTTCAAAATTGAAGTTTGAAAGTTTCATTCCCATAGTTCCGGTTTTAAAAGTTGCAAATATACGATCTCGACAGGGGGGTTGTCAAGTAAATGGCTATTTATTTAGAAAATATCTAATTTATTCTATCTTGAAACCTAATTCTTTGAGATCTTTCCAAAAATCTGGGTATGATTTTGAAACTACTTCCGAATCTATAATTTCCAGGGGAACATTTAATCCCAAAGGAGCGAAAGCCATGGCCATACGATGATCGTTATAGGTTTCTACAGCCACATTTGAATTTAATTTCCCAGGAGGGGAAAGCTGAAGACAATCCTGGGCGATATAGACTTTTGCACCAAATTTCTCCATTTCATTTTTTAGCGCCTGAAGTCTGTCTGTTTCCTTTATTTTTAAGGTATGTAAGCCTTCCAGTTCACACTCCATTCCCAAAGCAAGACAGGTAACAGCAATGGTTTGGGCAATATCCGGGGAGTTGCGGAGATCTTCTTTTAGTCTTTTGGCTCTTTTAAAGGAATTTTTCTTAAGAATAATGCTATTCCCTTCATAGATTGTTTCTACCCCAAAATGCTTGTAGATCCTGGCCAGACATGAATCTCCCTGTAAACTCGTTTTTCGGTAATTAGAAAGTATAATTTCTGCAGTTTCTGAAATAGCGGCGATGCCATAAAAATAAGATGCCGAACTCCAATCTGACTCTACCGCAATAGTCGCGGGTTTCAGATTCTTTGCAGGTTCTATAAAAATTCGGTCATTCTCAAATCTCCCCTTAATTCCCGCATGCTGCATAATCTCCAGGGTCATCATAATGTAAGGCGTAGAAGTAATTCGACCATCCAGGATAATCTCCAGCCCATTTTCAAGCGAAGGAGCTATTAACATTAAAGCCGAAACGTACTGGCTACTTACATTAGCCTGTAATTTTATAGTTTTGACCTGCAGTTTTTTTCCGTGTATTCTTAAAGGGGGAAAGCCAGTTTCCTTAATATATTCAATATCTGCACCCATTTCCCGAAGAGCATCCACTAACAAACGGATTGGCCGTTCAGTCATTCTCTGGCTTCCGGTTATTTCTACCTCACAGCCTTCTTTAGAAGCAAAATAAGCAGTAAGAAAGCGCATGGCCGTTCCCGCATGATGAATATCAATAGTACCTTCAGACTTTTCCAGAGCTTGTTTAAGCACGCGTGTATCATCACTGTTTGATAAATTCTGAATATCAACTTCAGGATATAATGCCTGAAGAATAAGAAGACGGTTAGATTCACTTTTGGAACCAGTAATCTGTAGATTTCCTTTTAAATTCTTACCGGAATGGGAAACTTTTGAGGTCATTGTATAATTAGCAATAATGAATTGCTAAGTTACTTTTTCTTTTGATTAAGATGAAACTGACCGAAGGCTAAAATGAATCCATATAAAAAGCCACCTACCAATTGAGAAAGAGCATACCGTAACCACATACCTTCAGCAATCTTATCCCTGTAAAAGGATTCAAAATCCAAACCTCCATATTCAAAAAACAATGAAATGAAATTATAGATCACCAGAAAGGAAAGGCCAAGCCATAGCACAGACCTCCAAAAGGATCTCTTTTTTAAGGTAGCCTTAATATCCATTACTTCAGTTTTTCATTGTTCTGATGTCTGTCGTGATCTCGTTTGGTTTTAAGATCCAGTTTCCGGTCAAACGCTTCCTGAAGATTCACTCCGGTTTGATTTGCAAGACAGAGAACAACAAACACAACATCGGCAAGTTCCTCGCCAAGATCTTTATTCCTGTCGCTTTCCTTTTCACTTTGCTCGCCATACCGGCGGGCTATTATTCGTGCCACTTCACCTACTTCCTCGGTAAGCTGGGCCATATTAGTGAGTTCATTAAAATAACGAACCCCATGTTCCTGAATCCATTTATCTACCGCTTTCTGTGCGTTCGCTAGTTCCATCTTTTGAAATTTTACCCAAAACTATGGTTTCATTTTGTTTTTCAACAATGTTACTATAAAACTTTTTCAGATACTCATAATCCAAAGGTGAAAAAACGGTCTTATTTAAACGTACCTCTGATTCGATTCTAAGGAAATTACCATTACTACGTACAATAAACCGGAACTCCCCTTCATCCTCCTCCAGTTTAAATATCGTACTTTCTGGAGCAGATATAATCTCGTATCCCTGAGGAAGCATAATATTAACCATTTTTTTTCGCGAAACTGGAAAATCAAAAAATATAGGGTAAGTTCTTTTATCTGCCTTGAATGGATTCTCACTCATGGCCTCAAATAAAAGTGGTTTTAAATAAATATTGTCGCCAATTTTTTCAAAACCTTCAGCCGACTTAAATTTATAGGACTCCATGATTTCTGAACCTATCAGGTCAAGATTATCAACTTTAACCTCAGAAATACTGCTATTTTTCACTGAACTACCAATAGTTTCTTTGATATCTTCAGGAGATTTAGAAAGGAGGTTATTTCTATAATTCATGGCAAGCAAACCATTAAGTTTCTTAGAATGTGAACCACTAACTCCGTTCTCTTCAATTTTTATATTAAGCGTATTGTTCATTTCTGAAACGTAATCTGGATTAAGTTTCACCCAATCAGATATTCCGTCATCCTTAATAATACGTCCCTGCCAGTTTCGAGCTCTTTCCGGAAGTTGTCCTACCGCCGTACCTGGATCTGTAGCATCAAGCAATAGATTACCTTCAGGCATTTCTATACACGAAACCAAATAATTGAAACCATTCCGGGTTGGAAAGAGAGGGACTCCATTACTTTGTGTACTAACCAGCACCGGACTAGCTTTAAGTCCTGCATATCTTAACATTGCAGTTAATAATAAATTGATATCTGCTGTATTCCCTGATCCTTCTTTATAGGCTTTTCTTGTTCCCAATTCCGGTATAAACTCAACATAATCATTCCACTTCATCTTCTTTTTTACAAACTGGAAAATCCTGGAGATCTTTTCATCTGGATTCGATATGCCCGCTAGCAGAGAATCTATGTCATCTTCAAAAAAACCTGTATGATCAATCTCTTTCCCTAAACCTATATCATCATAAATAGATTTAGCAACTCCTTCCCAGGTCTTGGAATAATTTTCCATAATTTGATTTGGAAACCTTGTAAGCTGAAGTTCCCATTTAACCATGGCAGCATAATTCTGCAGATAATCTATATATGGTTCTTTTTCCAGCGCGGGAATATCATCCATATTAATTTCATAAATATTCACACCAAACCTTAATCCACCCTGATTATAATTGTCCCTGCTTTCCTTCAAATTAATCTGAAGAGGTGACCGCATATTAAAATGCTTCCCAAAAACAAGGTATTCCGGAATTGATAGTTTTGTTTCTAATTTATTAATGGGAATAGTATACTGAAGTTGAAAATCATCTATACTTGTTAAAAAAGGAGAATATATTTTATATTCATATTCTATCACACTTCCTTCTTTTACAGCCGGCATGGTGAATTTTGTGGTATTATGATATTTAGAGGTTTTCTCTTCAATTATTTCATCTTTATCGAGCTTGACCTCTACCAGCTTTTCATTTTCTAAATTATAAGTATAAGCCTTAATACCAGAAATACGCTCATGACCATTAGACCTTGAATCATAAGTGCGAATCTTTTTTGTAGCCCAGTCAAATCCATCCTTATTATAGATCTTAATCCTTTCGTGAAATTCTGTTATCAATTGAAAACCTCCTGAATTATAATTATAATATGTTAGCCTGTATTTATAGAGAACGGCTGCATTTGCATCATTATCCACTGGATGCACTTTTTCGCTTACTTCTTCTTTAGAAACTTTTCCAAATTTAAAGTTTTGAGCATTTAGTAATGAAGCTCCAAAAAGCAATAGTACTAGAGTGTAAAATTTAACCATGGTGCTTAAGTTTTAGAATTGGCAATGATCACTGCCTTAAGGTTATTCAGGTAACTAATTCGGTTTAGAAATTCACGAAAATCTTTATATTTTTCAGCAGGCCACTCTCCCTCTTTTATCAATAATGAGCGGTTTACTCTAATCTCATTTTCGGCAGAAGTGATCAAAAGCGTAAATCCACCAAATTCTGAATCCACCAACTGACTTTCCGGTAAAGCTTCAATCACAAAACCCTCAGGTAATCTATAGACGAATTCATCTTTATAGGTTCGGCCGCGCTTCATCAATAATGGGCGTTTTCTATCTTTATTCTTTTCAATAGAAATACTTCCCTGTTGAATAAAGTTTAACGGGACCAGCAGCCGGTCACCTGCTTTAGAAGCCAGGCCCTGACCACTGAAATTCAGTTTTTCACGGAAGACTATTTCCTCCCTGTTATTTTCAAATTCAATTGAATTAAAGTCGATATTTTGAATATCACCCCATTCATTACGATAGTATTTTTTCTGATCTTTTTCCGTTTCCTTTCGAATCCAATAAATATCTCCATAAGGTATCCCGTAACTATTCCTCTCAAAATCGGCCACAAACCCTCCATTTTCATCTAATTGAAGGTTGCAATTAATTGTTTCCAAATTTTCTTCTTCAGAATACCTCCTTGTTTTTAACAGTTTTCCTCCTTCTGGCTGAACTCGTAAAACGTAACGATTATCGGTAAAATCGCCTATATAATTAAATGGAGATTCCTGGCTGGTGCACTCCAGCCAGATATCGCTGGTATCCTTTTGAGGAATATTCAGGATCACATGATTCCCCTGCATTTTAGTAAAATCTGGATCTATATTCTTTCTTATCCCCACCAAAAACCACTGTATAATAAGATTCAATACCCTGGGATTTCAATAAGGCTTTTGTATAATTAGTTAGGCCCTTACAATCTCCATATTTCAACCTATCCACTTCATGCGCCGTTGCCGGCTCCCAGCCACCAATCCCATAGGAAACTGCAATATACCGGGTATTATCCTGCACATATTTATAGATGAGCCTTGCTTTTTCTTCGGTTGTTTTAGCGTTGGCGGTAAGGGATTCGATCTTACTAACGGTTGCGGCAGAAAGTTTATCGTGATCATTCACCAGGTTCTCATACATCCATTTACCAAATTCCTTCCAGTTAGCGGCTGATCCTTTTACATCTTCCAGTTCAAAATCATTTAAAGCCACCAGAACTCTTGGTGCAAAATTATTAAAATCAGGACTTAAAACTTCATACTCATACGCAGGCAAACCGGTCACCTTATAATCCAGATTATAACTGGAATTGTTTTTTAGCAGCTGGGTATTTGCAAAATTTCTTTCGGCAAATCGTAAGGGAATATTTTCCGGATTCATCAATTTAAATGAGGAGCTTTCCACGCTTAGGTCATAACCTTCTACCGGCACCCAGTCGCCAATAAACACAGAATTATGCTCTTCTACTTCACTGGTGTATTCTACTGTATATGGATAGGAACGAGGGGTATAATCCAGATAGCTAACCCTGTTATCGGAAAATAAAATGAAGGAAGGAAAATTGCTCTGATCCTTGAACTTCCTGGATTTAATTTTCTCAATCTCTTCACCATTCTTATCATAAATGATAGCCTCCTGTTCTTTTATTTTATTACTTTCATCATAGAACTCCATAGCTCTCACCGTCTTTATTCAAGACCGTGACCACCCTTTTTTTTGTCACAATAAGATTGTCTAAATCTTTAATTTCGATGGTTCTGCTATACTTTCGAATAACAGCATCGGCGTTTTTTAATAAGGAAGCATCAATATCTTTTACAGGATAGTTCTGAGAATGGATGGTGAATCCAGTCAGAAACAGTAAAAATAAATAGCGCATTTATAGACCTGGAAATGTTTATAAATGCAAGATAGGAATTTTAACTCTTTTTAACACTTGTTAAGACTTATTTTTTGAATCAAGCAAAATAGTTACCGGTCCATCATTTAGAAGTGAGACTTTCATATCGGCTCCAAATTTCCCTGTCCCTACCGCCTTGCCAAGTTCTTTTTCAAATTTCTGCACAAACTTTTCGTAAAGTGGCTCGGCGACATCAGGTTTAGCGGCTTTAATATAACTAGGACGATTACCTTTTTTGGTGCTTGCATGCAGCGTAAACTGGCTTACAATAATGGCATCCCCATCAATATTTTTAAGGGAGTTATTCATTACCCCTTCTTTATCATTAAAAATTCTCATATTAATGATCTTCCTACAAAGCCACTCCATATCTTCAGCCCCATCTTCCTCTTCGATACCAAGTAAAATTAAAAGGCCGTCCTGAATGGTTGCAGAGATTCTATGGTCAATTCTAACAGATGCTTCTGAAACTCTTTGTAAAACTGCTCTCATTACTTCTGATATTGATCTATTCTATAATTTTCGTCTTCTCCTTCCATGATTTGAAGATAGCTTTTATAGCGAGACCAGGCAATCTCATCATTTTCCAGCGCCTCTTTTATTGCGCACTTTGGCTCTTCAAGATGTAGACAATTATGGAATTTACAATCCTGCCTTCGCTCAAAAAATTCTGGAAAGTAATCACCAATTTCCTCACGTTCCATATCCACTACTCCAAATCCTTTTATCCCGGGGGTGTCAATTATCCTGGCATCAAAGCTTAGATCAAACATTTCAGCAAAAGTAGTCGTATGCTGTCCCTGGCCATGCTGTTCTGAGACTTTGGCCGTTTTAAGGTCCAGCGATGGCTCCAGGGCATTTACCAGAGTGGATTTACCGGTTCCGCTATGTCCGGAAATCATGCTTGTTTTACCGGTCATTTTTTCTTTTACCTTATCAACATTCTTCCCCATTTTAGCAGAAATACCAATACATTCATATCCGGCATTTCTGTACAATTCTGCCAGGTATTTAACTTCAGCTAACTCTTCAATGGAGTAAGTATCTATCTTATTGAAAAGTAGAATGGCAGTAATATGATAAGCTTCTGCCGTAACAAGAAACCGGTCTATAAAGGTGGTAAGGGTGGGCGGGTTATTAAGAGTGACCAGTAAGAATACCTGATCGATATTGGCCGCAATAATATGAGTTTGTTTAGAAAGGTTTACAGATTTACGGATGATATAATTTTCACGTTCAAGAATCTTCTTTATCACTCCCTTCCTGTCATCTGCCGAATCCTCCAGGTCAAAAACCACATTATCACCCACAGCCACCGGGTTGGTACTCTTTATCCCCTGGATCCTGAACTTACCTTTTATACGGCATTCATAGACCTTTCCGTCTTCAGCTTTCACCTGATACCAACTGCCTGTTGACTTATAAACCTTTCCCTGCATTAATGTTAAATAAAATAAAAAATTATGATTATGAATCTTAAAATTTTAAGATATATTTGACTCCAATTTCTAACCAATCTTACATCATGTACAAATTTACTTTTAAATTAGTCATGGCCATGCTATTCTTATTCAATTTGAATTCAGCAATGGCGCAAACCAATCTTTATCAGCACCCGGATTTTGAAAAATTAACGGCTGATCACAAAGTTATTGCAATTGTTCCTTTCCAGGCAAGCGTCAATTTGCGCCCGAAACAAATGAAGGAAATGACGACAGATCAAATGAAAGAACTGGAAAAAAGTGAAGGTTTTTCAATTCAGTCAGCAATGTATTCATGGTTTCTTAAACGCAAGAAAAGAGGTGATCTTGAAGTAGATCTTCAGGATCCTAAAAGAACAAATGCTCTCTTGCATCAAGCTGAAATCACTGATATTAACCTGCATACTTCTGAAGAAATTGCAGAAATATTGGGCGTGGACGCTGTTATTTCGGGAACCTTTGAAACCGACAAACCGATGTCTGACGGAGCTTCTATAGCCCTGGGACTTCTTGTGGGATTCTGGGGAAGCACTAATACTGCCGTTATTAACATGAGCGTTAATAATGCAGGTACCGGTGAACTTCTTTGGAATTACAATAAAAAAGTAAGAGGCAGCCTGGGCAGTGATAACGATGCTTTAATCAACGTTTTAATGCGTAAAGCGTCCAGACGATTAGGTTATACAGATTAATTACGGCCATAAATAGAAAAAGCTGTCAGGAACCTGACAGCTTTTTTTTGTTTTAACGGGTAATCCCATCCAGAATTTTCTGTTGATGGTTAATTGATTCCTGATGAATCGCTTTGAACATTCTTAAGACAAATTCCTCACTAAGTCCTTTTTCTTCACCTTCCAGAACCATTTTCCCAAGAATTTCATTCCATCTTTTAGTTTGCAGAATAGCCACATTTTGTCCTTTTTTCACCTGACCTATCTCTTCTGAAATCTTCATTCTTTTGGAAAGAACATCCATAATCTGACTATCAGCAATATCAATTTTAGACCTAAGCGTGTTTAGTTTATTTTGATATTCTTCACTGGCCGAAACTTCCTTTCTTACTTTTAAATCATCCATTATCTTTATAAGTGTTTCCGGGGTTATTTGCTGTGCAGCATCACTCCAGGCCTTATCTGGAGTATGGTGTGTTTCTACCATAATTCCGTCGTAATTAAGATCGAGCGCGGTCTGGCAAAGATCAAAAATGATATCCCTGCGCCCTGCTATATGAGAAGGATCGAGAATTAGTGGAAGATCAGGGAATTTATTCTGAAGTTCAATAGGGATCTGCCATTCCGGGTTATTACGATATTTTGTCTTTTCATAAGCCGAAAAACCTCTGTGGATCACTCCTAGTTTAGAGATATTTGCCGTATGTAATCTTTCTACAGCTCCAAGCCATAACGAAAGATCAGGATTCACAGGATTTTTTACCAGAACGATCTTATCGGTTCCTTTTAAGGCATCTGCAATCTCCTGAACAATAAAAGGAGATACCGTTGTCCTTGCTCCAATCCAAAGAATATCCACATCATGTTTAAGCGCAAGTTCCACATGGTTTGGGTTGGCAACTTCGGTTGTGGTAAGCATTCCTGTTTCTTCCTTTGCCTTCTGAAGCCACTTTAGTCCAAGCGCTCCAACTCCTTCAAAGTTTCCAGGTCTTGTTCTGGGCTTCCAGATCCCTGCACGTAATACAGTGGCATCGCTATCTTTTAACTGATGTGCGATCGTTAATACCTGTTCTTCTGTTTCGGCACTACATGGGCCCGCAATTACCAGCGGATGCGATAAATTAAAATCGTCCAGCCATTTTCTGAGTTGTGTACTATTTTCCATTTTCCAGTATCTTTAAGTTTTCGTTCTGAGTTATTCCGTTTAATACATCTTTTATATGGTTCGTCTTCTCCATTTCGTTGAAGACTTCTTCAAAATTATCGGCTTCCATTAATTGCCTGAAATGCTGAAGATTTGAAATATATTCGTCTAATGTTTCCATTACATTTTTCCTATTCTGGCTAAAAATTGGGGTCCACATTGCTGGTGAACTTTTTGCCAGTCTTACGGTGGAGGCAAAACCACTTCCTGCCAGGTCGAAAATATCCCTTTCGTTCTTCTCTTTTTCCAGAACCGTTTTACCAAGCATAAAGGAGCTTATATGCGATAAATGTGAAACATAGGCGATATGCCTGTCATGAGACGCGGGATCCATATATCTGATCCTCATTCCTATGGCATGAAAAATCTCCAGGGCTCTTTCCTGAAGCTTAAAAGCCGTCTTCTCTACTTCACAAATAATATTCGTTTTATTTATAAAGAGGCCTTTTAAGGCTGCTGAAGGTCCCGAAAATTCGGTACCGGCAATAGGGTGAGCGGGCAAATAATTTCTTCTCTTAGGATGAGGAGCTACTTTTTTACAAAGTTCTTCTTTGGTGGATCCCGCATCTATTACCAGGCAATTATCATTAACAATATCAAGTATCTTTGGTAATACCTCTAATGATGAATCTACAGGGATGGCCAAATAAACCAGATCTGCCTTTGCCAGGTCATCAAAATTGGCCTTCTTATCTATAATCCCAGCTTCCACAGCCAATTGGAGATGCTCTTCGCTTTTATCAATTCCGTAGATTTCGACGGCCCTAAAAGATGATTTAAGATCCAGCGCAAAAGAGCCACCAATTAATCCTGTACCAATTATAAAAACTTTCATTGCTTAATTCTGTTTAATGCTTCTTCTATCACTTTTTCTGTTGCACATAATGAAAAACGTACATATCCTTCTCCCTGTGAACCGAAAATAAATCCCGGCGCGATAAAAATATCGTGCTCATATAATAATCCATCCACCAAATCAGCCGAGCTTTTCCCAGCAGGAACCTTAGCCCAGATAAATAATCCTACCTGGCCATCCGCAGCCTCACAATTCAATTCTTCAATAAGATCGAGTAGGAGTTCTTTTCTTTTTTCATAGATCCTGTTCTGATCATCAAACCAGGACTGGGACAATTTCAAGGCTTGTACCGCGCCTGCCTGCAAAGGATAAAACATTCCACTATCCATATTTGATTTTACCTTTAAAACCGAATTGATATTCTTCTGGCTTCCGGCAAGTATTCCAACGCGCCACCCCGCCATATTGAAACTTTTGCTCAGTGAATTAAGCTCCATCACATAATCACTAAGGCTGTCTTTTTTGAGGATACTCTTAGGATTTGAATTCTGAATAAAGCTGTATGGATTGTCATTTATAACCAGGATCTTATGCTTTTCTGCAAACTGGGTAATCTCTTCAAAAAAAGACTCCGGAGCAACAGCTCCTGTTGGCATATGCGGATAGTTCACCCACATAAGTTTCACTTTGCTAAGGTCCTCTTTGGCCAATTTTTCAAGATCCGGCAACCAGTTATTTTCAGCTTTCAACTCATAATTCCTGTCTGAAGCATCTAATAATTTACTAACAGAACTATATGTAGGATAACCGGGGTTCGGCAATAAAACTTCGTCTCCAGGATTTAAAAATGCCATAGAAATATGCATGATGCCTTCTTTACTTCCCATCAAGGGAAGGATCTCAGATTCCGGGTCTAAAGACCGGTCATAAAATCTTTCATAAAAACCAGCGATAGCATTTCTCAACTCAGCAATTCCTTTATAAGGCTGATATTGATGTGCGCCATCTGAGGTCAGCGCCCTGTTCAATGCTTCAACCACTTCCTTTGGCGGAGCCAGGTCCGGACTTCCTATTCCCAGGTTAATAATAGGTTTTCCCTCTCTCCGTAACCTGGCAACTTCACGCAGTTTTTGCGAAAAGTAGTATTCCTGTACATTATCAAGTCTATTTGCCGTGATCATGATAATTTATTTTTATAGATCCCTAATATTTTTAAATCTTCGGTCATTAGTTTCAGCACATCAATAGCTTTCTGAAAATCTTCAAACCTTTCAAAAATCACATCCACAAAAAATGAATATTTCCAGGGTTCATCTATTACCGGCAGTGATTGTATCTTAGTCATATCCAGGTAACAGTCTCTCAAAATATTCAGCAACGAAACCAGACTGCCACGCTCACTCTTTAAATCGAATTTTATGGAAGCCTTATCCAGTTTTTCACCATTGGGTTCTTTCTGTTTTGTTCCTAAAACCAGAAACCTGGTGGCATTACTTTTTATCGTATGAATTTCACGCGCAAGAATTTTAAGATCATACATTTCAGCAGCAGCTGGACTGGCCACAGCAGCCACTTTTTTAAGTTGCTGTTCAGAAATTCTTTTGGCAGCTTCGGCTGTATCCACATCTTCAATAAGTTTAATATGAGGGTGCTTCTTAAAGAATTCCTTACACTGCAAAAGGGCCATTGGGTGCGAAAACACCTTCTTAATATCCTCTATGTTCTGACCTTCAAGTGCCATTAAATTCATGTTTACCGGGGTGTAATGTTCTCCTATCACACTCAAATTATATTCATCGATCAGTGCATAGTTTGGCAAAATAGATCCCGCAATACTGTTCTCTATGGCCATGACCGCTTCATCACTTTCTTTTGCCGCCAGCTTCTGTACAAGCTCGTGGAAAGACATATATTCCACTACCTCGACCTGCTTATGATAATAATCCATCGCTACCAGATGATGAAAAGAGCCTTTTATGCCTTGAATCCCTATTTTTTTGTTCATATAGCTATCAAAAAAAAGTCCCGATTTTAGATCGAGACTTTTATATAATTTTATGTTTATTTAATCATATAGCATTCCCGATCCTATCTCCGTAATAGAAATAAAAGTAATAGAATGCGTTCCAGTTGATTAAACTTGTCATTATCAATAATTATGAATGACTAAAGTAGTGCTTAAATTTTAGTTTCAAAATATTTTAATCTGAAATTTTGCAGAATTTACATATTCGGAAAATGGATCATGTTTTAATGAGAAAAACAATTTTCAGGGCGCAATAATCGTTTGGAAAATGAAAAGTTTTCAGCAGGCACACTGATTATTTATTCCTAATTTTGAATTTCAGATCTATGTCTATAAAGGTAACTAACATATCAAAGCATTATGGAAGCCAGAAAGCGCTGAATCAAGTCAATTTCAGTATTTCAAAAGGTGAAATCGTTGGTTTTTTAGGACCCAACGGTGCGGGAAAATCTACCTTAATGAAGATCCTTACCGGGTATGTTTCAGCAGATGAAGGCGAAGCCGAAATAAGCGGAGTTAATTTAAAGGCTGATATTGGTAGTATTCAGCAACGCATTGGCTACCTCCCGGAGCACAATCCTTTATATACCGAAATGTTTGTTCGGGAATATTTGAGATTTAATGCTTCTGTCTATTCTATCGACAAAAATCGGGTGGAAGAAGTTATTAAACTTACCGGGCTGACTCCCGAAGCGAATAAAAAGATAGCTCAGCTTTCAAAAGGCTATAAACAAAGAGTTGGTCTGGCAGCCGCTTTATTACATGATCCGGAAGTACTGATCCTGGATGAACCCACAACAGGGCTGGATCCAAACCAGTTAGTAGAAATACGGTCTTTAATTAAGAATGTTGGCAAAGAAAAAACAGTCTTTCTTTCCACTCATATCATGCAGGAAGTAGAAGCGATTTGTGACCGGGTGATCATAATCAATAAAGGAGAGATCGTTGCCGATAAAAAGTTAACTGAAATGAGGGTCGAAAAAGAACAGATCATCTTCGTGGAATTTGATTATCGTATAGAAAGGGTGGCGCTTCAGAAGATACCTGATCTTGTTTCAGTAAAAAATACGGGCGGCTTTTCGTATGTACTTACTTTTAATACCTCTAAGGATATGAGACCTGCCGTTTTTGATTTTGCCCATGATCACGGACTCAAAACACTACAGCTGAATCAAAAAACAAAGAATCTGGAAAGCCTTTTTGCCGAACTAACTTCTTCTAAAGGAGAATAATTTCCAAAGTATCTACTGATTTTCAAAAATGAGTTTCCCTCGAAAATGCTCATTTACCCTCACTATTGGTGGCCGCTTTACCGAAATAATATCCCCGTAACTATAAATATCTCCCTTAAGGCTTTGTTGAGGGTTTACAATTATCTTATTGGTTCCCCGATGAAAAATATCATAATTCTGAACTATAAAATCTCTTCCTTCCAGCCTGCCATCTCCGGCAGCAAAGAAAACATTTACATTTTCGGCTTTCCCGGTTAGGAAATAATGTGAATAATTATCATTGGTGATCCTTAGTTTTTTTACATCGAGATCAAGAATAAAATCCCCGTCGGTATGAATTTCAGGGTCCCGCTCCTGGTTTAGCGATCTCAACCAGAGATCATCCAGTTTAAGAGTACCAATACTTTCAATAGCAATCTCAGAACTCGTTTGCAGCCAGGTAAGATCTGGCGTGGTTACATAAATTTTAGTGATCCCATAATCTCTTACTAGATTACAGGAATTTTCATTCCTTAAAAACAAACGCCCATCTTTAACCTCCACAGTTACCTCATTCATAAGGTTCTCTCCGGTTTCGATCACTACTTTATGAACAGGCCCCTGCCCTATGAATAATTTGATCTTTTCAAAGACCATAATTTCTGAAAAACTTTTCACCTCAACCTCTTTCTGAACTATGTTCCCAGCCGTTTGGAAACAGTCGTTAGCGTCTTCAGAATCACATCCCAGAAAACCGATTATCAGCATTAAGAATAGTAATTTCTTCATAACCTGTATCCTATTGAAAATTCTACGGCTTCGGCATTTGCTCCATGCGAACGCACTGTGGCAGATGCCCACCAGTTTTCGCTGATCTTTCTTTCCAGCCCTATTCTATTATAAATCTGATCCACATAATCTGTATAAGGATAGTACGCATAATATCCCAACTGGGTAATAACCGATATTTTATTGAAGGTAAGTTTATGCCCTACGAATACTCCAATTCTTTTGGCATCTTCATCTCCAGAAGTTCCTTCCTGTGGGAATCCTATCGCCTTGTACTGAATGAATTCTTCCAGTGAACGGGAAAAGAATATTTCGGTTCCCGCCTGAAGGGTACTTTTATGATTCAGCACTTTATCGGCATATGCCGAAAGGGTTAAAAATGGCAACTGAGGGGAGCCCACTACTCCCGTAGTATTCACACCACTTCTTACCACAAAATTATAATGCACAGGTTCTGTATATTTTTCTTTGGGGCTATGCGGAATATATGCTGGTATTTCTTCATGATCCAAAAGGTAATTCAAACCAACATTAAAAGTAAAAGTATTGGTACTATGATTTGGAGAACCAAGATCTGCATTAGAATAATGAATAAGAGATATTCCCGCCTGAATCCCTAAACCTTTATAGATATTTTCTTTCTTCAAATTCCCCATAAGATAAGTGGTGCTTAAAAGATGGGTTCCGTAGGCATTGTTCTGATAATTCCTGTCTGCATCATAAGGAGTTCTTGCGTATGCAACTCCCTGCCCTATACGAAACATAAAAAGTCGCTTAAGCGCATAGAAGCTCATATGTGCATAAAGGCCAATATTCTCGCCCAGATATTCATTTTTAAGATCCTGATAGATCAAAGAATATCCAAAATCCGGATAATTATAACGGCGTTCCCATTTTCTTAAACCATAGGTTTTATGGTTCCAGCTAAGAATCACCCCAACAGGATGATCTGTGATCAAATGTGAAATATCGGGATTATGCTCAAGAATACTTCCGTAGAAGTAATTAGCATCCAACGCGTAATAATCAGGAATTTCTTCTTCCTGAGCAGAAGTCAGAAATCCAAATAAAAAAATGAAAAAAGGGGCAATCTTTTTCATACCGCAGCAAATCTAACATATTTACGAAAGAAATTGCTTTTTAGATTTGTAGTTTAATATTAAAAAACTGCCGCCGCGATCTGTTGAATATTGGAGCTTTTTCCCATAGAATAATAATGAAGTACAGGCGATCCAAAATCCATAAGTTCTTTTGACTGTTGGATACACCATTCCACTCCCACTTCACGAACCTCTGCATTGGTCTTGCATTTTTCTACTTCCCGGATCAATCCTTCAGGAAGATCTATACGAAATACCTGAGGCAAAAGCTGAAGATGACGTTTGATAGCGATGGGTTTAATTCCCGGAATAATAGGAACATTAATTCCCGCCTTTCTGGCATCTTCCACGAATTTGAAGAATTTGGAATTATCAAAGAACATCTGGGTTACGATATAATCTGCTCCATGATCTACTTTTTCTTTCAACCTTTTTAGATCGGATTGTAAAGAAGGTGCTTCCAGGTGTTTTTCGGGATATCCGGCTACGCCAACACAAAAATCAGATTTATGATCGGCTTCTATTACATCATGAAGATATTTTCCCCGGTTAAGATCCTGAATTTGTTCTACCAGGTTACACGCGTATTTGTGTCCTCCATCGGTAGGTTCAAAATATTTTTGATGACTCATCGCGTCACCTCGTAAAGCCATCACATTTTCGATTCCCAGATAATGGCAATCCACTAGCAAATACTCAGTTTCCTGCCTTGTAAAACCACCACAAAGCACATGAGGCACGGTATCTACATTATATTTGTGTTTTATAGCAGCGCAAATTCCAACCGTCCCGGGTCGCATACGGGTGATCTGCCGGTCCAGCAGACCTTCTTTCTCGACATACACATATTCCTCCCTTGAGGTAGTTACATCAATAAAAGGCGGTTTGAATTCCATTAAAGGGTCTATATTATCATAGAGTTCCTGAATATTCTTCCCTTTTTTTGGTGGAATAATCTCAAAGGAAAACAATGTTTTTCCTTTCGCCTTTTCGATATGCTCTGTTACTTTCATTAAAACTTTTTATTTGCTTTAAGCTATAAGCCATAAGCTTTAAGCAGATTTTATATCTTTTAAAAAACTCATTTTCTATTACACACTAAAGCTTAGAGTTTAAAGCTATTGGCCTATTGCTATTAATTAATCCGCGATATTCGGATTCAGCCATTTTTCAGCTTTCTTTACCGAAATCCCTTTCCGTTCAGCATAATCTTTCACCTGGTCTTCCTTAATTTTTCCCAATCCGAAATAACGCGCTTCCGGATTCGCAAAATAATATCCGCTAACACTTGCAGCCGGCCACATGGCCAGGCTTTCGGTAAGTTTCACACCAATTCTTTCTTCCACCTTCAAAACATCCCAGATCGTTAGTTTTTCCAGATGATCAGGACAGGCAGGATAACCCGGCGCAGGACGAATTCCTTTATATTCCTCTTTGATCAGATCTTCATTACTTAAATTTTCCGCGGAAGCGTAGCCCCAATCCCCTTTTCTGACCCTTTTATGCAGATATTCCGCAAAAGCTTCCGCCAGTCTATCGGCAAGGGCTTTGATCATAATGGAATTATAATCGTCATGATCTTTTTCAAATTCTTTGGCGATTTTATCGGTTCCAAATCCTGTGGTCACACAAAAACAACCCATATAATCCTGAATTCCTGTTTCCTTGGGAGCCACAAAATCGGCCAGGGCGAAATTGGGCTTTTCACCATACTTTTTCAGTTGCTGGCGGAGCGTTCTGAAAACCGCGGTTTTTTCTTCGGAGTTCTCTGCGTATTTCACTTCAATATCATCTTCCTCTATTGAGTTCGCTTCAAAAAGTCCGAAAACAGCCTTCGCTTTTAATAGTTTTTCATTCAGAATTCGCTTAAGCAAAGCCTTCGCATCATCAAAAAGATTCTGCGCCTGCTCCCCTACTTTTTCATCTTTCAGAATATCAGGATAACGGCAATGCAAATCCCAGCTTCTAAAAAACGGACTCCAGTCAATATATTCCGTCAGTTTATTAAGATCAAAATTTTCTATTAACTGAATTCCTAATTGTTTGGGTCTAAAGATTTCTGTGTTGTTCCAATCGATTTGATATCTATTTTCCCTGGCATCTTCGATGCTTAGGAAAGATTTCACCTTGCTTCGCTTTTTAAAATTCTTTCTGAATTTATCATATTCAGCCTTCAGTTCAGATTTATATTTTTCGCGGGTAGTTTCTTTCAATAATTCGCCAACCACAGTTACCGCTCTTGAAGCATCATTCACATGAGCGACCGCCTGTTTGTATTGCGGATCTATCTTTACCGCGGTATGTGCTTTGGAAGTTGTCGCACCACCAATAAGCAGTGGAACTTCAAAATTCTGCCGCTGCATTTCCTTGGCCAGAAAGACCATCTCGTCAAGCGACGGAGTAATAAGTCCGCTAAGTCCAATGGCATCGACATTTTCTTTTTTGGCAGTTTCGATGATCTTTTCGGGCGGCACCATCACGCCCAGATCGATAATTTCATAATTATTGCAACCCAAAACCACGCCCACGATATTTTTACCAATATCATGCACATCGCCTTTTACAGTGGCCATCAAAACACGGCCAGCCGACTTACGTTTATTCGACTTATCAGCTTCGATATATGGTAACAGGTAAGCCACCGCTTTTTTCATCACCCTCGCCGATTTTACTACCTGTGGAAGGAACATTTTTCCGCTTCCGAAGAGATCTCCCACTACATTCATCCCTATCATTAGCGGGCCTTCGATCACATCCAGTGGTTTTTCAGCCTCCTGACGGGCCTGCTCGATATCTTCAAGAATATAGGCGTCAATTCCCTTCACCAGGGCATGCGTGATTCTATCCTGTAATGGATTCTCGCGCCAGGAAAGATCAACTTTATTTTCTTTTTTTCTGCCGACAACATTTTCAGCAAATTCAAGAAGTCTCTCGGTTGCGTCGTCCCGCCGGTCCAGAATTACATCTTCAACATGCTCCAGCAGGTCTTTAGGAATCTCATCATAGACCTCCAGCATGGAAGGATTTACGATTCCCATATTCATCCCGGCCTTGATAGCATGATAAAGAAAAGCCGAGTGCATAGCTTCCCGCACGGGGTTATTTCCACGGAAAGAGAAGGAGACATTACTCACCCCACCGCTGACGCTGCAATAAGGCAGATTTTCCTTCACCCATCGGGTGCCTTTAATAAAATCGATCGCATTTCGCTTATGCTCATCCATCCCGGTACCTACGGGAAAAATATTGAGATCAAAAATGATGTCTTCAGGAGAAAATTTCACCTTGTTGACCAGGATTTCATAGGATCGTTTGGCAATTTCAATACGACGTTCATAATTATCGGCCTGGCCAACCTCATCAAAAGCCATTACGATCACCGCCGCACCGTAGCGTTTTATCTTTTTGCCATTCCTTATAAATTCCTCTTCTCCTTCTTTTAAACTAATAGAATTCACCACACATTTCCCCTGCACCACCTGAAGTCCGGCTTCAATGATCTCCCATTTAGAACTGTCAATCATAATAGGAACCCGGGCAATATCAGGTTCGGCCACCACCAGATTCAGGAATTTCACCATGGCTTCTTTACCTTCAATAAGGCCATCGTCCATATTTATATCGATGATCTGGGCGCCATTTTCCACCTGTTCCCTGGCTACGTCAAGTGCTTCATCAAACTTCTCATCTTTGATAAGACGAAGAAATTTTCTGGAACCTGCCACATTCGTGCGTTCTCCTACATTTATAAAATTACTTTCCGGGGTGATCACAAGGGGCTCCAGCCCGGAAAGTTTTAAAGGTCTTATTTCAGACATATTCTAAATACTTTGGGGTTGAAAGTTCCTTTTAATTTTTCGAGGTTTATAGTCTTTGGCAATTTTGGCAATGGCAGTGATATGTTTAGGAGTTGTTCCGCAACATCCGCCCAGTATATTCACCAGGCCTTTTTCAAGATATTCCCTTATTTGGTCCGACATTTCCTGAGCGTCCTGATCGTATTCGCCAAAGGCATTGGGCAGACCAGCGTTTGGATAAGCTGAAACTCCAAATTCGGTATTTCTCGCCACTGCCTCAAGATGCGGGGTAAGCTGTTTTGCCCCAAGCGCACAGTTAAAACCGATACTCAAAAGCGGAATATGAGAAACCGAAATCAGAAAAGCTTCGGCCGTTTGTCCGGAAAGAGTTCTTCCCGACGCATCTGTGATCGTTCCACTCACCATCACTGGTGTATCCACATGCAATTCTTCTTTTAGTTCATCAATAGCAAAAAGAGCTGCCTTGGCATTCAGCGTATCAAAAACTGTTTCAACCAGGAGAACATCCACTCCTCCTTCAATTAAGGCTTTTGCCTGTTGCTTATAAGCTTTCTTTAGTTCTTTAAATGAAATCGCACGAAACCCGGGATCGTTTACATCCGGGCTCATACTGGCCGTTTTATTGGTGGGACCCATAGCACCTGCGACAAAGCGAGGCATCGAAGGATCCTCAGCAGTTACTTCTTCGGCTACTTTTTTGGCAATTCTGGCCGACTCATAATTCAATTCAAAAACGAGTTCCTCCATTTTATAATCGGCCATGGCGATAGTAGTTCCCGAAAAAGTATTCGTTTCCACAATATCGGCACCGGCATCGAAATATTTTCGGTGAATTGTAGCAATGGCCTCCGGTTGGGTAAGAGAAAGAAGATCGTTGTTACCCTTTAGGGAAACAGGCCAGTCAGCAAATCTCTTTCCACGGAAATCCTCTTCAGAAAATTTATATTCCTGAAGCATGGTGCCCATAGCACCATCCAGTATTAATATTTTTTGAGAAAGTATCTCTTCTATTTTTGACATATGGTATAATCTGAATCATTATCAAAAAAAGAAGATTAGGAAGTATTCTTTTGTTATCTATCTGCCATGCAGTAGAATTTAGCACCTTCTCCTATACAGGAGGGTTGCCAAGGTTTCAGCGGGTCTATTCCCTCAACCTTTCTTGATAACGACATTAATTTTATGAACTTAAAAACAAATATAGGACTCAGTCCTTGATTTACAATATATTTGAGAAAAAATTAAGTAATTTTAAAAGGAATAATGGCCGGTTTGTTCGACTTTGATCTTTGAGTTCATTTTAATATTCTTCAGAAATTGTTTAAGCTCTTCTTTCTTTTCCTTATTTTGAATAATAATCTCATAATCAAATTTATTATCGAACTGGTCCATAAAATAAAAATGATTCTTGTTTCCCTGAATGGTATATTTCCAGAAGTGCGCATATCCACGATAATCCAGACCCAACTGTTTTAAATCTGAAATCAAAAAATCCCGCTGTTCTCCTTTACAATCGACTGAAATTTTTTCTTCGGAAATAGCTATTTCCCCGAGATCTTTCGGTTGGATAAAACTAAGACTAAGCGCAAACAAAAAAGTGATTGCATAGATCACATATGAGAGCATCATCAACCAGGAAATATCGGGTTTCCAGACAAAAACCGTTACAGCACTTGCCAACAACAGAATAGTTCCTATGGTGCGCAGCCATTTGGATGGCTTCCAGGTTCTTACAATTTTCGTATAAAAAGTCCTCACTAATTTACTTTCTGGTCATTCAAATTCACTTCATAAGTTATTTCCGCAGCCTTCTCCAGCATTTTTGACACGGAGCAATATTTATCCATCGAAAGTTCAACCGCTCTTTTAGCCTTCGCCGGCGGAACATCTCCCTTTAGCTTAAAGTTGAGATGGATCTTTTTAAAAACATTAGGAATGGCACCATCTTCACGAAATCCTTCCACATCCACCTGAAGATCCTCGAGTTCATGCTGTTGTTTCCTTAATATCATCACAACATCAATACTACTGCAACCCGCGATCCCCCTTAAAATAAGGTCCATCGGACTGGAACCTTTTGGCTCTTCTTCAGATTTATTATCCAAAAGGACAATATTCCCATTTTCATTTTTGGTTTCAAAAAGGTAATTATCGTTGATTCTTTTTAAACTAACCTTCATTTAAATATGTTTTGAACAAAGATAACAATCCAAATTAGGAAATCACCAATGCTGTTTGCTATTTGCTTTAGGATTTCAACAGTTCATCAAGTTGTAAAAGTGCCGCAGTAAAACCCTCCTGAAATCCCATTTTCAGTATAGTTTCCAAGTCTTCAACCGATTCGTATTTTGTTTTAATTGTAACCATGGTATGTGCTCCTTCCGGCTCAAATTCAACTATCCAATAAGACTTTGGAAGTTCCTGAGAAATCTTCCCATTCTCATCACAAAAAGAGTCCCATCCTTCAAACCGACATTCCATGATCACTTTTTTATATTCCGCCAGGGAGTAGTGTTCTTCACCATTGGGACCAACCATAGCGTAAAACCACTTTCCTCCTTCTCTGAATTCCATCAATTTTGTCTTCGCTTTCCAGGGATTTGGGGCCCACCATTTATCGAGTGTTTCAGGTAATGTCCATGCCGACCATACTACGTCTAAAGGAGCGGCAAATTCTCTCTCCACAATCACGGAGTTCTCCTCCATGTTTATCCTAAAATCCATTTTTAAAGTTTCCATTTACCTTCTTATTTAAGCTGAAAGATCAATCATTTCCGCAAGTTTATTAATAGCTAATTTAGTTTTTTAAACCCTATTCAACTGAAAACAAGGAGTTAAAAACCTGCGAAATATTAATTCTGAAGGTCCGCAAAACAAAAAAACATACTAATTAAACTCCTATACTCTGTACAACTTCTTTTTTGGCTTCTTTTTTAGTACCATCGAATCCTCCCACACCGCCAACAGTGGTGTATTTCAAAACATACTTTTTATCAGGATAAATTAGTTGGTAAGCACTCTGGCACATGATCGCTGCTTCATGAAACCCGGAAAGGATCAGTTTTAATTTGCCTTTATAGGTATTTACATCTCCTATGGCGTAAATACCGGGAATATTGGTTTGATAATCATAAGAATTGTCAACCTTAATAGCGTTCTTTTCAATTTCCAATCCCCAGTTACCTATGGGTCCAAGTTTTGGAGATAGTCCGAATAAAGGGATAAAATCATCCACCTCCCTAAATTCCTCACCACGAGCCTCATCCTTATTACGGATCACCACCTGCTCCAATTCATCATTTCCTCGTAATCCAACGACCTCAGCATTGGTGATCATTTCAATCTTACCTAATTTTGCCAATTCTGAAACCCGTTCTACTGAATCCAATGCGCCACGGAATTCCTTTCTGCGGTGTACTAAAGCAACTTCTGAAGCAATATCAGATAAATAGATCGCCCAGTCCAAAGCAGAATCACCTCCCCCCGCGATCACTACTTTTCGGTCCCGATACCACTCAGGGTCCTTTATAAAATAGGACACTCCTTTATCTTCATAGTCGGTGATATTTTTAATAGGGGGTTTACGGGGTTCGAAAGAACCAAGTCCACCGGCAATCACTACCACCGAAGCATGATGCTCAGTACCTTTATTGGTGGTTACTATAAAGGTCCCATCATCAAGCTTCTCAAGAGTTTCTGCACGTTCCCCCAGCGTAAAACCAGGAGAAAAAGGTCTTATCTGTTCCATAAGATTGTTTACCAAGTCACCTGCCAGTATCTCGGGAAAAGCCGGAATATCATAGATGGGTTTTTTAGGATATATTTCTGAACACTGCCCTCCCGGCTGTGGTAAGGCATCTATTAAATGTGTCTTTAACTTCAGGAGCCCCGCTTCAAAAACGGTGAACAATCCTGTGGGTCCTGCTCCTATTATCAGGAGGTCTGTTTTAATCATTTTTCTCTCTTTTTTCAATTAAGGTTTCTGTTATGGTATTCATCTGTTCCACTTTGGCTTCAAAATCGCCTTTAATGGATTTTCGGTATTCATTTAAATTCTCAACCATCTCGTTCACATTTTCCGGAATTACTTGCTCGAAAAACTGTCGGAGTCTTTTGGCCGTGGTAGGTGATTTTCCGTTGGTGGAGATGGCGATCTTCACATGTCCTTTATTTACAATTCCGCCCATATAAAAATCACAGAGCTCCGGGGTATCGGCAATATTGGTCAGTAAATACCGCTTCCTGGCATGTTTGTGAACTTTTTTATTCAGTTTGGGATCGTTTGTTGCTGCGATCACCACATGTCTTTTTTTTAGATATTTTCGTTTATACCGTCCTTTGATCAGTTTCACTCCATATTTAAGTGCTAGTTCTTCTGTTTCTGGTAAAAAACACTTAGCCACCACCTCAACATTTGCATTCGGACTTGATTTCAACAGAAAATGTAATTTTTCACGACCTACATTTCCTCCTCCAACTACCAGAATTTTGAGCTTACTGACCTTTAAAAAAACCGGATATAATTCGTTTCTTTTTTCCATTTTTAGCCACTTTAGCCCCCAAAAGGAGAATTGGAATATTCTTTTTCCTCAGTACCATCTATAAGCAATGCCTCTGGAAAAGTATTCACCTCATTATAAATATGCTGAAGCTGATGACTTTCCTTTACAACCTCCCCAATTACTATAATTGCCGGAGCACCCAGTTGTTTTTCTGAAACCACTTTTTTAATATTTCTGATCGTACCAAAACCTGATCTTTCATTTAGCGTGGTTCCATTCTGAATAATCCCAACCGGGATATCTTCTTTTCCAAAACTTCTGAAAACATCAATAATTTCATTCAGTTTCCCCATGCCCATGAGGATGACAACTGTGGCGGTTGACTGTGCTGCCAGTTTAACGTCATTTGATAATGTTCGCTGTGAAGTAGTTCCGGTGATCACCCAGAAACTTTCTGAAATTCCTCTTTGGGTAAGCGGAATCCCCACATTCGCAGGAACAGCGATCGAAGATGTAATTCCTGGAACCACCGCCGTTTCCAATCCATGTTTTTTAGCATAACTGATCTCTTCAGAACCTCTTCCGAAGATAAAGGGATCACCACCTTTTAATCTGACTACATGTCCGCGTTCCAAAGCATATTTTACAATAAGCTCATTGATCTCATCCTGAGAATAACGGTGTTTGTCCTTTCGCTTTCCAACGAAAATATGTTCCGCCTGTGGTGCATATTCGAGTAAATCACGATTGATCAGGGCATCATACAAAACCACTTTTGCAATTTTTAAGGCATTCAAAGCCTTGATAGTGATCAATTCCAGATCTCCTGGACCCGCCCCAACTACGGTCAATTTTGGTGTACTATACATTTTGTACCTCCTTTGTTCTATAAGCATCTACCCTTTTCAGGAATAACTGCGCGTCTTCTAAATATTTATTTCCAAAAGCCTCGGTAGGTTCGTCTTCATTCAACTGATAAACGAATTCTTTAAAAGAAGTCGACAATTCAATTTTTCTGGTCTCAACAAAAAGTTCATCAAACTGAGAAATAATTCCCGCCTGAGTGTTGGTCTTTACATTTTCCGTGAGCAATAATGCCTTTGCCGAATTCACTAAAGAAGTATAAGAATGATAAATACTGTCTGCCCAGGCTTTTCTTTCCAATGCACTTTTAGCATTATCTATCTTTTCCTCACTTTCAAAAAGCAGCGTGGAAATAAGGTCTATTACCACACCGGCACATTCTCCAACTCCAACAGCTTTTATGTAGGGTTTTTCATGTCCCCAATCCACAAATTCATTTTCGCTAATATTAGAAGTATCAGCCAGGTCTTTCAATAGTTCGTAGAAATAGGTCTTTTCCTGCCTGTCATAGTATTCGGCAAACTTTTCCTCCTTGCCGGAATTCGCTTCAAAGTCATTCAGCAAAAGTCTCAAAGCTTCAGGACCTCTCTTACTGGGAACTTTGATCACTTTATCTGCAAAGCGACCATTTCCGTCTCCAATAGTTCCACCACCAAGAAGTACCTGTAAGGCAGGAGCCACAGTTTTCCCAACTTTTATTGACATTCCCTGGAAACCTATCTCCGCCATATTGTGCTGCCCGCAGGCGTTCATACAACCACTGATCTTTATTGTAATATCTTTGCCGTTTATAAATTGAGGATATTCTTCTTTCAGAACATCTTCCAGCACACTGGCAATTCCCGTACTACTGGCTATTCCAAGGTTACAGGTATCAGTACCGGGGCAGGCCGTGATATCAACCGTTTTGTTATAGCCGATTTCCGCATAACCGAGTTTTTTCAATTCAGAATAGAAAAACGGTAAAAATTCCTCACGTACATGACGGATTAAAATATCCTGTCTCAGGCTTAACCTAATTTCATTTCCGGCATACTTTTTTATAAGGTCTGCAAGCTGTCTTGCTCCACCTGTATAAAAATCTCCAAGTGGGATACGAATCCCAACTGCAAATAATCCATTCTGTTTCTGGGGAAACACATTAGTGCTTTTCCAAAGTTCAAATTCTTTCTGGTCTTCAATTTCCACTGGAGGGACCTCGACATCCTGTATAGGAGGCTCGGCTTCAAATTTTTCTATTTCGAATTTTGGCTGTATTTTGGATAAGGCAGTTTTCTGCTCTTCTACCAGCTCCATAAAAGCATCTTTCCCGATATCCTTAATCAGAAATTTCATTCGTGCTTTTAATCTTTTAGAACGTTCACCATGACGATCAAAAACTCGAAGTACACCTTCAATTAGCGGAATAATATCCTCAGCAGGAAGAAAGTCATATAGTTCATCGGCATGTCGGGGTTGAGAACCCAGCCCACCGCCGAGTAGCACTTTAAAACCACGCTTCCCGTCTTTCAACTTCGGAATAAATCCGAGATCATGAATATAACTCAATGCAGTATCCTCATCTGAAGAAGAAAAAGAGATTTTGAATTTCCGTCCCATCTCCTGGCAGATCGGATTTCGTAGAAAAAATTTAAAAGTCTCTTCCGCATAAGGCGATACATCAAAAGGTTCCTTAGGATCGATCCCGGAAGTTTCAGAAGCAGTAATATTTCTTACCGTATTTCCACAGGCTTCACGAAGGGTAATATCATCCTTTTCCAGTTGTGCCCACAGTTCGGGCGTGCGATCCAGGCTCACATGGTGGATCTGTATATCCTGGCGCGTAGTGATATGCAGCCTTCCGGTAGAATATTCGTCAGAAACATCGGCGATACGATGCAACTGTTCCGATGTTACCCTTCCAAATGGCAGTTTTATTCGAACCATTTGAACACCCGATTGTCTTTGCCCGTAAACTCCGCGGGCAAGACGCAGGCTTCGGAATTTCTCCTCATTGGCTTTTCCTTCCCGGAACAACCTTATCTTCTTTTCTAAATCCAGAATGTCCTGTTCGACAATGGGATTTTCAATTTCGGTTCTAAAACTTTGCATGATTTTTATTATTTAAATTCTGCTGGTAATCTTCATTTTTTAGATGCTGATACAACTTCAGCATGACATTTTGGAAACTTCTTAAATGAAAAAGTCCTTTTAGGTAATTCACTTAAAAGGACTTTTTATAATTCTTTGTTATAAAAAAGACTTCTAAGTGTGAGGCGAATAGCGCATACACATATAGGAGATAATATTCATAATGAAATGTTTCACTTTTTTAATTTTCGTTATCTAATAAATCCAACTCCCGCTGTTGTGTTAGTTTGAGTATCTACTAAAATAAATCTTCCGTTAGCACGATTCTCATTGTAACTGTCTGCGAATACTGGCTTACTTAATTTAATTTTTACGCTCCCAATATCATTGAGATACAGCGATGATACCTCTTCTTCCGATCCGAAATCTGGATTTACATGACCTACAACCTTATCAATTTTTGCGAGAATCGCATTTGTATTATGTTGCAAAACATATTTTGTTCCTGGTATCAAAGCCTTAGTATCCATCCAACAAACCATGGCATCCAGAGATCTGGTTTGTTTAGGAACTTCAGAGGTTTTTACAAGCATGTCCCCTCTCGCAACATTTATATCATTTGAAAGTGTAATAGTGACAGAACTTCCCGCCGGAGCTTCCTGGAAAGACTCATTAAAGAATTGAATTTCCTTAATAGTAGAAGTTGTTAAAGATGGTAAAACTGTCACTTCATCACCAACCTTAAAACTACTGCCACTTATTTTTCCGGCATATCCACGATAATCATGAAATTCATCCGTCTTTGGTCTTATCACTGTTTGTACAGAGAACCGTGCCTGACTTTCCTCTTCAAAATCTTCCGCTTTTAGTTGTTCCAAATATTCCAGAATTGTTGGCCCATTGTACCAGGAAATTGCCTGGGATTTTTCAGCAATATTTTCTCCCCATAAAGCGCTTACCGGTATAAAGGTTAATTTCTGGTCTTTAAAATCGCTTTTAGACTTAAGCTGCTGAAAATCCTGAACTATATTTTTGAAAACCTCTTCTGAATAATTGACCAGGTCCATTTTATTTACCGCAATGATAACTTCTTTTACTCTCAATAGATTATTGATAAAAAAGTGCCTGTAAGTCTGTTCTATAACCCCTTTTCTAGCATCAATTAAAATAATAGATGTTTGGGATGTCGATGCTCCTGTAACCATATTCCTTGTATATTCAATATGACCGGGCGTATCGGCGACGATATAACTTTTCTTCGGGGTCGAAAAATAAATATGGGCAACGTCTATAGTTATTCCCTGCTCTCTTTCTGCTACAAGTCCATCTGTGGCAAGTGAAAAGTCCAGATATTCCAGTCCATTTTTTTTACTTAGCCTTTCTATGGCATCAATCTTATCTGAGGTTAAAGATTTGGTATCATAGAGCAACCTTCCTATTAAGGTGCTTTTACCATCATCTACACTGCCTGCAGTTGCTATTTTTAATACTTCCATTCTAATATTTTTAGAAATAACCTAGTTGTTTTCTGGTTTCCATTGCGGCCTCCGATCTTTTATCATCTAATCGAGCTCCTCTTTCTGAAATTGCAGAATTCCGTATTTCCTGAATAATTTTCTGAACTGTGTCTGCATCAGACTCTACAGCGGCAGTACAGGTTATATCTCCAACGGTTCTGAATCGCACTCTCCTTGTTTCTGTAATTTCGTGGTCTTCCTTATAAACATATTCTGAAGCAGTCCAAATCCACCCATCTCTTTCAAATATTTCCCTTTCATGTGCAAAATAAATTGAAGGGATCTCAATATTTTCAGAATCGATATAATTCCAAACATCAAGTTCAGTCCAGTTTGAAATAGGAAAAACGCGTACATTCTGACCTAAATCAATTCTACCATTCAGTATATCAAAGACCTCAGGACGTTGATTCTTTTCATCCCATTCTCCAAAATCGTTACGAACTGAAAAAATTCTTTCCTTAGATCTGGCCTTCTCTTCATCCCGGCGAGCTCCACCAATACATGCATCAAATTTGAATTCTTCAATTGCATTTAGAAGAGTATTAGTTTGGAGAGAATTTCGACTGGAATATTTTCCCTTTTCCTCAATTGAAAACCCTTTGTCTATATCATCCTGTACTTTCCGTACAATAAGATTTAAACCTAATTCTTCTACCAGTTGATCTCTAAAAAGAATAGTTTCAGGGAAGTTATGACCCGTATCTATATGTAATAAAGGGAATGGAATTTTAGAAGGGTAGAATGCCTTCTGGGCCAGTCTAACCAGGGTTATAGAATCCTTCCCTCCAGAAAATAAGAGTACCGGATTTTCAAATTGTGCAACAACTTCCCTAAAGATGTAAATTGCTTCGCTTTCTAAGGTATTTTGTTTTAAAACTAAACTCATGTATCCTTTTTTAAATGTGTAAACCACATTCTCTGTTATCTAATACTTTTGTTGGATCGAAATATGTAAACTCATTAGGCAGTTTATGCTCCCTTAAATAACCATCAAGTTTTTCATCGGTCCAATGGTAAAAAGGACTCACTTTTAATAATCCATCTTTACTGTAACTAAGAATATCAATACTATCTCTAAAACTTGTTTGTCCTTTCCTGAGATTTGTAAACCATACATCGGGTTTTTGTTGAGCCATGGCCCTCAGGAAAGGCTCCAGTTTCACCTGCCTGGTAAACTCCTCATGCTGTGGAGAATCTACCTGAGGGATGCCATTGAAAAAGGCATCACGATATGCCGCAGTCTCCTTGGGAGTATACAGCTTCACATTAAGATTCAAATTCTCTATTAGAAAATTTGCATGTTTATAAGTTTGAAGTGTGTTATAACCCGTATCGCACCAAATTACTTTAACTTTTGGGTCTTCTTTTACACATGCATGAAGAATTGCAGCTTCATATGGTCTGAAATTGGTGGTTACTACCGGGTTATCACTTGCCGATAAAACCCATTGGATAATCTCGGAAGGAGCAACACCACGCAACTGACTATTCAGTTTATTTAGTTCTCTGTTTGTAAACTTTCTCATAACTATTCCTTTCCAAAATTTATTAAGTTCCAAATTCTTTCATGACCAAAATAGAGGATCATTTTGGTTACTAATTCTACAGATCCAATTGCCAAAGCAGTTTCCACCTGTCCCGTAAGTATCCATGAAATTGCGATAGTATCCACAGTTCCAACAATTCGCCAACTAATAGCCTTCAAAATACTTCGTATTGGCCTCTCGGTTGTTTTATCCTCTTTATAATTACTTTTTGTCTTCGTTTGATTTAGTAGCATCAACATTTCTTACTTCATTATTTATAAACCTATAGGTTTACTAGGTTATTAACAAAACTAAACTTCAATTTTCTATTGACCAATTATTTATGTTATAAATTTTTATTTTAACATTCAGGAGTTGAAAAAAGCTATATCCTGTAATGTGTTTTGGCCAAGTACGTTTAAGGATGCGTCCCTAACCTGTATCATTATTTTATGAACCGAACAGGTCTTCTCGTCAGGACAATCATCACATTTTTCATAGTAATTAAGACTTACGCAGGGCACCATAGCAATGGGACCTTCTAAAACTCTTATTACAGCGGTCATTCTAATATCTTCCGGTTCCTTAATAAGATAGTAACCACCGCCTTTACCTTTTTTAGAGCCAAGAAATCCCGATTTTCTTAATTCAAGTAGAATACTTTCCAGGAATTTCTGGGAAATATTTTCACTTTCAGAGATCTCTGAGGCCTGGACCGGTTTTCGATCCTTTTTCCTGGCAATATATGTAAGTGCCTTGATTCCGTACTTGGTCTTTTTAGAAAGCATAAGACGAATATAAAAATATTCCCCTTGCCAACTTTAATTGTTTAATGCGTTTTTTAAATCATTAATAATATCATCTATATGTTCGAGTCCCACCGAAACCCTCACCAAACCTTTTGAAATACCGGCCGACCGAAGTTCTTCCGGAGATAATTTACTATGGGTGGTTGAGGCAGGATGTGTCACTATGCTCCTGGTATCCCCAAGATTCGCAGAACGGGAACAGAGTTTCAGCTTATCTATAAATCTTCGGCCCGCCTCAATTCCTCCTTTTATTTCAAAAGCTACCACATTACCTCCCAGCTTCATTTGCCTTTTAGCAATTTTATATTGTGGATGAGATTTCAGAAAAGGATATTTTACGTTTTCGGCCTTATCTTCTCTCTCCAGAAATTCAGCAAGCTTTAGCGCATTCTCACAATGTTTTTCAAGCCGCACTGGTAAAGTTTCCAGGCTTTTTGATAATATCCAGGCATTAAAAGGTGAAAGTGCCGGACCTGTATTTCTGCTGAAAAGATAAATTTCCCTGATAAGATCCTCTCTTCCTACCGTTACTCCACCCAGTACTCTCCCCTGTCCATCAATTAGTTTTGTAGCTGAATGTATGACCAGATCGGCTCCATATTTAATAGGATTTTGAATATATGGGGTAGCAAAACAATTATCGATTATAAGTATTAGATCATTTTTTCTTGCAATTCGTCCCAATTCTTTCAGGTCAAGGATGTCAACACCAGGATTTGTTGGTGTTTCAGCAAATAAGATCTTAGTTTCCGGCCGAATGTAACTTTCAATGGTTTCGGGCTCATTTACATTAAAATAGCTATGGGCAATATTCCACTTCGGAAAATATCTGGTAAACAAACCATGGGTAGAACCAAAAACCGATCTGGCCGAAAGAACATGGTCTCCGCTATTGAGCAAAGCTGCAAGGCTTGAAAATACCGCGGCCATTCCTGTCGCAAAAGCATACCCGGCTTCAGCACCCTCCATTTTTACTATTTTTTCTATGAACTCTGAAGTATTTGGATTGGTAAATCTGCTGTAAATATTTCGCTCTTTTTCTTCCGCGAAACTGGCTCTCATATCTTCAGAATCCTCAAAGACATAGCTCGATGTTAGGTACAAAGGCGTTGAATGCTCCTGAAATTGTGTTCTTTCAGTTTGAGTTCTTACGGCAATGGTTTCAAAATTTTCCATACTTATTATTTACTGCTCACTTTCTCTTTTTCAGTATAAGATCCATCTAAATCATCTTTTTTAAAGATTTGGGTCTGAAATATTGGTTTAAGAAATTGGTTCAATTGATCGGTCTCTATTAAAAAAGCGTCATGACCATGAATCGATTTTATTTCATGAATGCTTATATCATTCTTTAATAAAGACAATTCCACATAGGTGTTCCAGTTTTCCTCTGCGAGAAAAAAGAGATCTGAATTTACCGTAACCATATGGATATGACCTCTGATCTCTTTTGCTGCTTCAAGATAATTTCCAGTTCCCTTACTTATATCAATGGTTGTTAAAAGATGGTTCATTAATTTATAAGATTGCAGGGTAAATCTATTTTTCAGTTTCTCGCCATGATGCAATAGCCAGTTCTCCACTTCAAAACTTCGATTTTCATCATTCTTCTTTCCTTCAAATTTCTGAGCCAGAGATTGGGGTGTCCTGTAAAAGGTCATTGCGTGCATCCTTGCATCATGAACCGGATTTGAAGAATTATTAAGAATATGATCCTGAATTCGGCAATTTGCCACCAGCCAATCTGTAGCTTTATAATCTGTCGCAATTGGAATAATATGTTCCGCGAGATTTGGTTTTAACACGGCCAGTTCCCAGGCTAGAGCTCCACCAATGGAACCTCCAATGATTGCAAAAAGCCGGTTAATATTCAGTTTTTCCAGAGCAATTGACTGGATCCTTGCTATATCCTTTAATTCAAATTCCTTATAATTTTCAAAGAACTGATCCTGGTGACCTTTAAATCCGTTGCCCGGAATATTAAAAGCCAGAATACAATAGTGCTCTACATCAATACATTTATTTTTCCCAATAAGATCCTTCCACCAGCCTTCACTACCCGTCACAAGAGAATTTCCCGTAAGCGCATGATTCACTAAAATCACGGGAGCATCTCCGGGTCTTCTTCCGAAGAATTGAAAACTCAAATGAATATCCTGGCGGGTTCCAGCTGAATTCTTAAATTTTTTTATGACTAAGTCTTCTAGCATATTTTTTAATTTAATCCGGGAAAGCTTTTTTCACCCTCCCGGATCTCCTAATCAAACCAAACACTTAAACAAGGCTCTTCTTTTTAATTTGAGTAAAAGCTTCTTTTAGATCTGCCTTTAGATCTTCAATATCTTCAAGACCTACTGAAAGCCTGATAAGATCCGGAGTTACTCCGGTAGAAGCCTGCTCTTCTTCGGTTAACTGCTGATGCGTTGTACTTGCAGGATGAATAATCAAGGATTTTGTATCTCCAATATTGGCCAGGAGAGAAAATACTTTTGCTTCATCCACCACAGTTTTGGCTGCTTCATAGCCTCCTTTTACACCAAAAGTTACCAGTCCGCTTTGACCTTCTGGAAGATATTCCTTCGCCAATTGGTGGTATTTGCTGCTTTCAAGTCCCGGATAATTTACCCATTCCACTTCTTCCTGCTGCTGCAGCCATTTAGCGAGTTTCAGTGCATTGCTGCTGTGTTCCTTAATTCTCACTTTCAAAGTTTCCAGACCCTGAATAATCTGGAAAGCATTGAATGGACTCAAAGCCGCACCATGATCTCTTAAACCTTCAATTCTAACTTTGGCGATAAAAGCAGCTTCTTCGAGAGCTTCATGATACACCAGGCCATGATAACCCGGGGAAGGTTCTGTAAATTCAGGGAACTTCCCATTAGCCCAGTCAAAATTACCTGCATCGATAATAGCTCCGCCAAGAGCGGTTCCATTCCCGTTAATATATTTTGTAAGTGAATGGATCACGATATCTGCTCCGTGCTCAATAGGATTTAATAAATAAGGAGTAGCGACAGTATTATCCACAATAAAAGGCACCTTAAATGCTTTAGCTTCTTTTGAGATTCCTTTAAGATCCAGAATATCCAGCTTTGGATTTCCGATTGATTCAGCAAAAAATACCCTGGTGTTTTCCTGAGCCGCTTCAGCAAAATTAGCCGGATCTGAAGGATCTACAAAAGTGGTAGTAATCCCAAGACGCGGAAGCGTATTTTTAAATAGATTGTAAGTCCCTCCATATAAACTATTAGAGGAAACGATATGATCCCCTGCTTTTAAAAGGGTGAGTAACGCCGTATTCGTGGCCGCCGTTCCCGAAGCTGTTACCACTGCAGCGATCCCACCTTCGAGAGCCGCCAATCTTTGTTCGAGAATATCATTCGTTGGGTTATTGATCCTCGTGTAAATAAATCCAGGTTCTGTCAGTGAAAAAAGATCGGCAGCATGATCTGAATTCTTAAATACATAAGAAGTAGATTGATAAATTGGCACCGCCCTGGTTCCGCCATTTTGTGTTACATCATGTCCTGCATGAAGGGCATTTGTAGAAAATTTTTGAGTGCTCATGATTAATATATTTTATAATGTTTTTAAAAAAATTTCTTTTGAAGACCTCACAGGTTTCAAAAACCTGTGAGGTTTAAATAAAAAAGTCCCCTTGATTCGCTATTACCAAGGGGACTTTAGAATTAAACTCTTTAACTAATTTATATTCTCAAGTTTTGGCAATAGCTTCCCATGCGACACATATACATCGCCATCATGTTACACATTAAGATATTTACTATTAACCTAATTTTCATTTTATCACTTTTTAATTTCTATTTCTTTCGTCACACTTCGACAAGCTCAGTGTGACATTTAGTATTTCAGTTTTTCCCAATAAAAAAGCCGCTGCGGTTGGCAGCGGCTTTTTGCAATTTATATCTTTTCAGAATTATGCAATAGAATGCGCTGCGGAAGGTTTCCACATCATGCACATCATATTACAAATTGTTCTGATCATTTTTACTTCTGATTCGTTTACAAATATAACAACGGACTATTTTAATTTCCAAGGAATTATAAAAGAATTATTGAAATTTGATTTTTTAAGCACATTTTTAATGATTATTAAAATTAAACTATGGTTTTTTTGATTATTCTATGACTAAAATTTTTGCGTTAGGGATTGAGCGTTTGTTTGAGCTCTCCCGATTTTTATATGGGGAAGCGAGTCGCGAAAGCCCGGCGCGAGCCCGGTACGGGCGAAGCGCAACGCCCATATCATAAGTAAATGACAAGGTATTGGTCACCTAAGAAATTGTAGATAAACTGTTATTAGATAAAATGACGTTAAATCAATTCGCGATCGTTTGAATTTTTATACATTTGTAGCTGATTAATTAAGGGGACAGATTTGACTGATTGCAACCCTAAAATATACCGGAGGGTATATGCTAAAATGCTAAAGCAGTAGTAATTCACTCCTATTAGCCTTTCACGTCAAATTTCTTCCATTCTTATAATTTAAAAAGTAATTGAATGGCTTATTTATTTACTTCAGAAAGCGTGTCTGAAGGCCACCCGGATAAAATTGCAGACCAGATCAGCGATACTTTATTAGACAATTTTCTAGCTTTTGACAAGGATTCGAAAGTTGCCTGTGAAACACTGGTTACTACGGGTCAGGTAGTTCTTGCGGGAGAAGTGAGAAGTAACACCTATCTGGATGTACAAAATATCGCCCGTGATGTGATCAATGATATTGGTTATACCAAAGGTGCCTATAAATTTAGTGGTGACTCCTGTGGAGTGATCTCCCTGATTCATGAACAATCTCAAGATATTTATCAGGGGGTAGATCGTGGACATAAAGATGAGCAGGGAGCTGGTGACCAGGGAATGATGTTTGGTTATGCGACCAATGAGACTGAGAACTATATGCCTCTGGCACTGGATATATCCCATAAGATCCTTATTGAACTGGCAAAACTGAGAAGAGAAGGAAAAGATATTGACTATTTAAGACCTGATTCTAAAAGCCAGGTAACCATAGAATATAGCGATGATAATGTACCTCAACGAATCGTAGCGGTAGTTGTTTCCACTCAGCATGATGAATTCGACTCGAACGACGAAGCCATGCTGAAAAAGATAAAAAAGGATATCCTCGAAATTCTTATTCCAAGAGTAAGAGAACAATTACCTGAATATGTTCAGAAATTGTTCAATGATGATATTATTTATCATATTAATCCAACAGGAAAATTCGTGATCGGCGGGCCACATGGAGATGCGGGACTTACCGGAAGAAAGATCATCGTGGATACTTATGGTGGAAAAGGAGCTCACGGTGGTGGTGCTTTTTCAGGAAAGGATCCTTCCAAAGTAGACCGTTCTGCAGCCTATGCATCAAGACATATAGCCAAGAATCTTGTAGCGGCCGGAGTTGCACCTGAAGTTCTTGTGCAGGTTTCCTATGCTATTGGAGTGGTTGAACCAACTTCTATTTCGGTTTATACCTACGGGAAAAAGAATGTAGATCTTAGCGATGGGGAAATCGCCAAAAAAGTAAGAGAGATTTTTGATATGCGCCCTTCTGCCATTGAAGATCGCTTAAATCTTAGAAATCCAATTTATCGTGAAACTGCCGCCTATGGACATATGGGCAAGGAACCCCGAACGATCACTAAGATATTTAAAAGCCCTTATTCGGGAGAGGTAAAGAAGGAAGTAGAATTATTTACCTGGGAAAAGTTAGACTATATAGATAAAATTAAAGAGGTCTTCAATCTCGAATAAGAATTCAGAAAAAAAATCTGGCCGCTTAATAAAGCGGCTTTTTTTTGCTCAAAAACCGTCCAGGCTCCGCTTCCATATTTTATCATTTCTTCGGAAAACCTTAACAGCCTTGAGTTCCTTTAATGCCTATTTTTAAAACTCACCAAGAGGTTCTCCTATGTCTTTATTCAAAAAAATTAAAAATACGATTAGCCTGTTAAAATCGGTCGATATGGACCAGCTGGCGAAAATCAATGAAAAAATTGACCTGGCTGAGGCGATGAAGACTTTAGGGAAATTAGACGAGCGACAGTTGACCGGATTGATGAAAATGTTAAAAACAAAACAGAAAAAAGGGCAACATGACCTCCCTCCTATTGATGGGGACTTTTACAATCTCGATCTTAAACTCACCGAAGAACAAAGGGAAATTCAGTTGAAAGTTCGCAATTTCATGGAAGATGAAATTCGACCTCTGGTGAATGAATACTGGAAAAAAGATCAATTTCCTTTTGAAATTATTGAAAAGTTCAAAAAACTAAACATCGTTGGCGTTCCTTATGAAGGCTATGGTTGCCCGAATTTACCATTTTTAATGGAAGGGATCATCGCCCAGGAGATTGCACGGGTAGATGTTTCGGTTTCAACTTTTTTTGGAGTTCATAGTGGTTTGGCTATGGGTTCCATTTACCTCTGCGGAAGTGAGGAGCAGAAACAGGAATGGCTTCCGAAGATGCAAAAAATGGAAAAGATTGGAGCCTTTGGTCTAACCGAACCTAATGTAGGATCGGGAGTTGCCGGTGGCCTGGAAACGACCTGTAGCTTTGATGGAGAAAACTGGGTACTGAACGGTCAGAAAAAATGGATAGGCAATGCAACCTTTGCCGATGTGATTATTATCTGGGCCCGGGACCTTGAATCCAATCAGGTAAAAGGCTTCCTGGTTAAAAAAGAGAATCCCGGTTTTTCCACAGAAAAGATCAAGGATAAAATGGCATTGAGGATCGTTCAAAATGCGATTATCACCCTTAAGGATTGCAAAGTGCCGGAAAGTGATAGGCTACAGAATGCTAATTCGTTTAAAGATACCGCCAATGTATTGAGAATGACCAGAGCAGGTGTTGCCTGGCAGGCCGTTGGTTGTGCCCGCGGAGCCTATGAAAGTGCGCTTAAATACACAAAAAAAAGAGAACAATTTGGAAGACCTATTGCCTCTTACCAGCTCATCCAGAATCATCTGGTAGAAATGCTTTCCAACCTTACTTCTATGCAGACTTTGTGTTTTAGATTATCAGAAATGCAGGACCAGGGTATGCTTCTGGATGAACATGCAAGTCTTGCCAAGGTCTATTCCAGTATGCGTATGAGAGATGTGGTAAGCCGTGCCCGGGAGGTTATGGGTGGAAATGGAATATTGCTGGAATATGATGTAGCACGATTCGTTGCAGATGCCGAAGCTATTTACAGCTATGAAGGAACAAAAGAAATTAATTCGCTTATTGTAGGGCGCGCCATTACCGGTTATAGTGCCTTTGTAAGCTAAAAAAAGAAAAAGAAAAATTTATGTCGTTATTAATTGTATGTCCGGGAAGAGATCCCGAAAATTGGGTAGATGCTTTAAAAAAACAGCATCCAGGATTGAATATTTATGTTTATCCCGAGGATCACGATGCCGAAGAAGTTGAATTTGCCCTAACCTGGAATCACCCCCGGGGACTTTTTAAAAATTATCCAAATTTAAAGGTCATTGCCAGCATGGGCGCCGGTGTTGACCATATACTCAGTGACGAAGGATTACCTGAAGATGTAAGGATCACCCGTGTTGTAGATGATATGCTAACCGAAGATATGAGTGATTTTGTACTGAGTCAGGTTATGAACCATATTCGTGGACTTCATTATTATACAAAAGCTCAAAAAGATAAAAACTGGGATCGCTTTCAATATAAAAGACCACAAGATACCAAGGTGGGAATCATGGGGCTTGGTGTTCTTGGAAATGCCGTTTCTGATAAATTAAGTAAGAATAGCTTTAAAGTATACGGCTGGTCAAGAACTGAAAAAGATTGTGATAATGTAACCAGCTTCCATGGAAAGGATCAAATGGAAGAATTCCTTGAAAATTCAGAAATCCTGATTTGTTTATTACCCCTTACCGAGGATACCGAAAATATTTTAAATGCAAATCTTTTTGATATGTTGCCAGAAGGTGCGTACCTTATAAATGTTTCAAGGGGTGAACTTCTTGTAGAACATGATCTAATGGAAATGATCGATAGTGGTCATCTTTCGGGTGCTTCCCTGGACGTATTCAGAGAAGAGCCTTTACCTGAAGAACATCCATTTTGGGAGCATTCCAAAATAAATATTACCCCACATATCGCCAGTCTTACCAATCCTACTTCTGTGGTACCTCAAATCGTTGATAATTACGAACGAATGAAAGAGAACGAACCACTTAAGAATAAGGTAGAATTAGATAAAGGATATTGATAATTAAAAGTTTCTCCTATGGATACACTAAGTAATATAATGGTGGCCGTAGACTTCAATGATAGCATTGGTGAGTTAATGGTCTATGCGGAAAGTCTGGCTAAAAAATTTGGCGCTAAAATCTGGGTTTTACACGTAGCCGATCCGGAACCCGATTTTATTGGTTACGAACCAGGACCTCAATATATTCGAGATATTCATGCGAATGAATACCGCGAGGAGCACAAGAATCTCCAGGAGATATGTAAAAATTTCATCGATGCCAAAATCCCTTCAGAGGCTTTGCTAATACAAGGCTCTACGGTTGAAACTGTGCTGGAGGAAGCTAAAAAATTAAAGGTAGATATGCTCATTGTAGGTACTCATAAACATAGTTTCCTCCATAACCTCTTACAGGAAAACATTTCTATGGAATTGCTTAAAAAAGTAGACATTCCTATGCTTACTATCCCAATCCTGGACAGTTGAAAATAAATTCCATTAAATTTCAGGAATTTTATAATTTTATCTAAAATTATTGGATTTGAGCATTACCAAAGAGCAACTGGAGGAAGTTTCTAAAAAGATTAAGCCATATATTCACCATACTCCGGTGCTTACTTCTACTTTGATAAATTCTCTGGCTGAAAGTGATCTGTATTTCAAATGTGAGAATTTTCAAAAAATGGGAGCTTTCAAAATGAGAGGTGCGGCAAATGCTATTCTAAACCTTACTGAGGCACAACGCAAAAAAGGGGTGGTTACCCACTCCTCCGGAAATTTTGCCCAGGCCTTATCCCTTGCCGCAAAAAGTTTAAATGTTCCTGCTTATATAGTAATGCCTGATTCTGCTCCCGAGGTTAAAAAATCAGCCGTTAGAACCTATAAAGGACAAATCACGGAATGCCCTTCCAACCTTAAAGACAGGGAAGAAACCGCCAATAAAATTCAGAAACAGACCGGAGCAACATTTGTACATCCCTCTAATGACATTGATGTTATCCTGGGACAGGGGACAGCAGCCCTGGAACTCCTGGAAGATCATCCCGAACTGGAATATATTGTTTGTCCTGTGGGTGGAGGCGGACTTATTGCCGGCACTGCTCTGGCAGTAAAATACTTTGGAAAAAACTGTAAGTGTATAGGTGCTGAACCTCTTGAAGCCGATGATGCCTGGAGATCACTGAAGAGCGGAAAAATAGAAACGAATGATTCTGCCCATACCATCGCCGATGGACTTAAAACACAATTAGGAGATAAAAACTTTCCCATCATTCTTGAGAATGTTTCTGCAATTATAAGAGTTTCAGAAGAAGAGATCAAAGAGGCTCTAAAACTCATATGGGAACGCATGAAGATCATTGTAGAACCCTCCAGCGCGGTAGCTTTAGCCGCTGTATTGCAACAAAAAGAAACTTTCCGAAACAAAAAAACAGGTATCATCATTTCAGGCGGGAATGTAGACCTGCAGAAACTCCCTTTCTAATCCTCTCATTTTTAGTTATTTTACTTTGCCCCTTTCATTGAATTGAAAGTTCCTGTATATTTAAAGTAAACTTCACCTGGATGGAACTCTATCTTACGGTTGCCATAATTATCATTGGAATCATACTTTTTGTTCGTGATTATTTTTCCATTGATACCACTTCCATCCTTATTATGGCGTTATTTATCGTTTCGGGCGTATTGAGTCCCGAAGAAGGATTCTCAGGCTTCAACCATCCCGCCACCATTACTTTGGGGTGTATGTTTGTAGTAAGTGCTGCCATCTTTAAATCGGGTATAATAGACGGGCTAAGTGCTAAACTTATAAAGATCGCCCGGATAAATTATTTCTTTGCTCTGGTCTCCTTATGTACCACCGCTGCAGTGCTTTCAGCTTTTATAAATGATTCGGCCGTAGTAGCAATATTGATCCCCGTAGCACTTTTGGTGTGTCGTGAAACGGGAATAAGTCCCGCCCGGCTCCTAATGCCTATTTCATTTGCAGCCTTATTTGGAGGAACCTGTACCCTCATAGGTACTTCCACGAATATCCTTGTAAGTGGTTATGCCGAGAAACTGGGAGTGGAAGGATTCGGGATGTTTGAATTCTCTCTTGTCGCGCTCTGTCTCCTCACCATTGGGATGGGATACATTTTTATTATGGGACCTATACTATTACCAAGAAGAACACCACCTGAAGGAGCGGGACTAAAAAAGGAAGCGGAAAGATATATGACAGAAATTGAGTTGCAGGATATAAGTGAAGATGTAGATAATCCTATTTCCAAATCCCGACTGGTGAACGATTACAAGGCACAGATTCTCAGGATAAAAAGAAAACATTACAGGGTCTATGAGATAAATGGGGAAACTGTCCTTAGAAGTGGAGACCTGATAAGAATCCTGGTCGATCCTGTTAACCTGGCCAAGCTTAAGGTTAAAAAAGGCTTTGCACTTATTGGTGATGAAGAAGATATGTATGAAAATACACCGAAAGATCAAATTGACGATAAGCCTTTAAGACCCAATGAAGATAAAAAGATATATGAAGTAATGATCCCGTATGGCTCAGAACTGGCCGGAAGATCTCTCAAACAACTGAATTTTAGAAGTACGTATTATGCTTCGGTGCTGGCCATTCGCCACCGGAAAGAAACTATAACTGAAGATGTTTCCCATGTAGTCCTCAAAGAAGGTGATATGATGCTTCTATTCGCCTCAGAAAAGGATCTGGCAATGCTAACGGCTGATAAGCTAATTGTGACCCTTTCTGAATATCAGGGAAAAAGAGTGAACTATAAGAAAGCTATCCCCGCTTTATTGATTGTAGCAGGGGTAATTTGCGCGGCCGCATTTAACCTCACCTCTATTCTTATAAGCGCCATGGTCGGCAGTCTTTTACTCATCACCTTAACTATTTTAAAACCTCAGGAAGCCTATGAAGCTATTGAGTGGAAAGTGATCTTTATGATGGCAGGAGTACTTTCCATGGGTAAGGCCCTTGAAAAAACGGGGGGATCTGATATTATTTCCCAGTATATTTTCGAATCCCTGGGAGGACTTGACCCCCGATGGACCCTTAGCCTTATTTTCCTTTTTACTTTTTTATCGACAAATATTCTCTCCAGTAAAGCCGCAGCAGCTTTGATGACTCCAATAGTTATAAGTCTAGCTGGGGCGATGCAGGTAAGTGAAAAACCTTTTTTGATTAGTATAATGTTCGCGTGTTCCTTAACTTTTATGACACCTGTGAGTTACCCTGTTAACACAATGGTGTATGCCCCGGGAAATTATCGCTTTCGGGATTTTTTAAAGTTTGGAACTCCTCTTAATTTTATAATCTGGATAGCGGCATCTTTTTTAATTCCAATGTTTTTTCCTTTTTAATTATGAGACGAGTAAAACTTCACAACCCATTTAAAACCCGAATAATTGATGAAAAACTTCTGCGCGAACATCTCGCCCTAGAACGTACAAAACTTGCCAATGAAAGAACTGTTTTATCGTATATTCGCGCTTCCTTATATTTACTGCTCGGAGGCATTGCCCTTCTTCAGATAAAAGAATATCAGGGGATCGATATTAGGTGGATTGGTTACCTTTCCCTTTTTATCTGTATCATCTTTATAATAGTGGGAATTTCAAGATATATTGCCCTGGAAAGAAAACTAAGTAAATTACTTCGTCAAGAATATAAAAAAGAGAAAAAAGAATAAGCCTGGTGCTACAACAAATTGTACATTATTCACTCCATCTTCTGGTTCCGGCAGGAATCGCCTACCTATACGACCGCGAAAACTGGCTAAAATACTGGTTAATATTAATTGCCACTATGCTGGTGGATCTTGACCATCTTTGGGCCGATCCAATGTTTGACCCCAACCGCTGCGGAATAGGTTTCCATCCCTTACACACCCAACTTGCCATTACTATTTATGTTCTGGGGATGATCTTTGTAAAGAACAGGATCATAAAACTAATCTTTATTGGTCTCTTCTTCCACATGCTTACAGATCTTATTGACTGCATCTGGATCTTTTCAAAATGTGCTCCCTGTATGCAGGATATTTTCTAGTTTCCTGTTGCGGCATTAGATAAATTATCCAGAACCATACTCATCTTGTGAAGATTCTCCTGATTATTTTCTACGGAATGTCTTCCATAAATATATTCCGAATCATTATAAGACACAAATACTTCGCCCTTATCATTTTCCCACACCAGCATCTTCATAGGTAAATCAAGTCCAATACTTTGACTTTCCTGCATTAGAGGGGTCCCCAATTGTGGATTCCCAAAAATTATGATTTTGGTGGGTTTTAACACCAGACCAACTTTGGCCGCATTGGCCTGATGATCCAATTCGGCAAAAATTCTGATATTAGTATTTACTGAAATAGCTTTTTTTAAATCTGCATAGGTTTTATCAAAAGGACGATCACTTATTTTGGTAATAATTCCGGCTCCTTCTGCAACAATTTGATCTTCAGCTTTCAGAATTGCGCTTTTTGATACCCCCGAAACCAGCTTCTCCAAAGCTCCGGAAATTTTATCCAGGGTCGTCACCCCTCCCAGGTTATGCCTTGACTTTAGGTAGGTAACACTATTATAAATAATAATGATGTTTTTATTTTCATCTTTATAAAAAAGAATCTTTTGAGGCAGGTCCAAACCAGCCAGCTGATTTTTCTGCATTAGTGGTGTTCCCAGATTTGGATTGCCAAAAAAAATAATCCTGGTTTTATTCAGTTCTTCCTCAATAGATCTTGCATTGGCGGTATAATCAACCTCAGCAATGATACTTATAGAATTATTCTTAAGAAGATTCTGTTTGAACTTATAATAAGCTCCCTCTATAGCTACCTCACTAAGGGAGTAATTGGTGCCGACGGGAAAATCTGATCCTGAAACTTCAATTTTTTCTGTTTCTTTATCATTCGCAGAAACATTTTTCGATTTATGCTCCTGGGAGAAGCAAAGAAAACTGACGAACAATCCTGTTATGAATAATTTTTTTTTCATCTCTCCTACTTTCATTTTAAAATAAGCTTATAATCCTCCTTCCCTCAGCGAATTAATAATTTTTAACTCTAATTTGTTAAGCTTCACAAAAAAAATCATTTCAGAGCTTATCACTTATCTTCTTTTTAGTTCATTTCTTTTATATTTACAGTCCTTTAAAAACATCCTAAGAAAAATAAAATTATGCATGTAGCCATCGCAGGAAATATTGGTGCGGGAAAAACGACTCTAACCAAACTACTGGCAAAACACTATAAATGGGAACCACAATTTGAGGATGTTCTTGAAAATCCCTATTTAGAGGATTTCTATAATAAAATGGAGCGATGGTCATTTAACTTGCAGATCTATTTCCTTAATAGCAGGTTTAGACAAATATTGCAGATAAGAGAGAGTGGTAAAAAGATCATTCAGGATAGAACGATCTATGAAGATGCATATATTTTTGCACCTAACCTTCATGCCATGGGTTTAATGACTAATCGTGATTTTGAAAATTACAAATCCCTTTTCGATCTCATGGAAAGTGTGGTACAGGGTCCTGATCTTCTTATTTATTTAAGAAGCAGTATTCCAAATTTAGTTGCCCAAATTCATAGCCGGGGCCGGGATTATGAAAACTCAATTTCGATTGATTATTTGAGTCGACTTAATGAACGTTATGAAGCATGGGTACATGGTTATGACAAGGGAAACCTGCTAATTATTGACGTAGATAATATTAATTTTGTAAATAATCCAGAAGATCTGGGTGACATCATTAACCGGATCGATGGTGAATTACACGGACTTTTTTAAAAGATTAGAGTTATGGAGTCTACAAAACTAAAAAGACCTAAGCATAAAGGTTCACCAAAGTTGTTTCAGAATCCTATTCTTGAAAAACTTACGCATACACATATATCACTTCCGCTTATCATCTTTGGGATGATTTCAGCAGCTTTGATATATTACGGAATCATTGAAAAAGGATTCCAGGCACCCTCTATGATATTATTATTTGCCGCAGGGCTTTTCTTTTTTACCCTGGTAGAATATTTAATGCACAGGTATTTATACCATATTCCAGCTACTACGCCGAGAAAGCAAAAAATATCCTATACAATGCATGGTGTACATCACGATTATCCAAAGGATAAATCCCGACTGGCAATGCCACCGATTTTAAGCCTTATAATTGCGACTGTGTTATTTATAATTTACCGTGCATTACTTGGGGATTATGTATTCGGATTCCTTGCAGGATTTCTTATAGGATATGCCGCGTATCTGGCAGTTCATTATTCGGTACACGCTTTTAAAGTCCCTAATAATTTTTTGAAGACCCTATGGCATCATCACAGCATACACCATTATCGAGAATCAGATAGAGCCTTTGGCGTATCTTCTCCCTTATGGGACCATATCTTTCAAACCATGCCCAGAAAATCAAAGCCTGGTGAGAAAGTGGCCGTGGGAAGCAGTATTGATCCCAGCTAAATAATATTATGCATATAAAATTTAAATCCCGGCCTGTTCCGGGATTTTTTATTGAATAAAACCCTGTTTACGGGCATGTTCCTCTGCCTCATTTGAATTATTGGCAATCAGAACTGGGACCGTATCAAAATTATCAATAAGACTTCTAACCCTTTTCATCCGCCTTTTATGCTTCACCCCCCGCAAATAGATCGCAAGAATTCTATCAGAATATTGTGCAGCTATTTCTGTATAAATACTGGCATCATGCTCTCCACTATCTCCAATAAGGATAAATTTCATATCTGGATAAGTCTTTAGAATATTGATGATCTCCTTTTGCTTATGAGGTTTTTCAGGTTTCAAAGTCCTGTCAAAAGGCGTATTGAAATCCCTTAGGAGAATGGGTCCTTTTGGGAATTTATTATAGTCCAGAAATAATCTTAAATATTCATATAAATTCCACGGACTATTACTTAAATAAAACATAGGATTCTTATTCTTCCCACTTTTACCTCTATGTAATTTTTCATACAAATCCGGCGCTCCTTTAAACGGAATTCTTTTATAAGCATTGGTTAACAAAGAATTTTTAAGCAGTCTCCATTTCAGGAAGGAAGTGACGCCCGTTTGTAGAATGGTATCATCTATGTCACTTATTACACCGTACTCAGCATCTACCTGAGGAACCAAGACTTTTCCCCGGAATGGATTGGCCAATAAGCGTGTATTTTTTTCAATTTCACTTCTATAGTATAATTCATACTCTATCCAGCCTTCTTCATTAGCATGTTCCGAAAGGTTTTGATCTAGGGTTTTATTTATTAAAAAATAGCCCTCGTCATTAGTAGTAGTCCTGAGGTCCACTTTACCGGGAACCCGAAGTTCAATTTCGGCATCGGGAATTTCGAAACTGTCGAACTGCTTCCAGGTGTTTTTAATGGTACTAAATAAAGATTGTTCCTTTATAATTTCTAAAGGTTGATTATCCAGGACACGGCCTTTCACATAGAGATGGGAATAAGTTCCATAACTACGGTAAGGGATCACATAAATCTGTTCTAAATTTCTATAGCGGCCAATTAGTTTCTTAAAACGTTTGATCATTTAAAGTAGATGGTTTCTTTCAATTTAGGATTTATTCCTAAGGTCGCTTCTATTCCCTTAATTTTTTATAAAACTTTTAATATCTATAACTCATTCAGGGAATTCAGGGCGGCTTCCATATCTGTACTATTTGTGAGCACTTCTTTAAAAAGATCTCCTTTTTCTTCAAGACGGGCAGGCATATTCTTTAGATTAAAATCGGTAATATTCAATCCTTTTTTCAACTCATTCCAATCCAGCGGTGCTGATACCGGAGCTTCTTTTTTGGGTCTAACGCAATAAGGAGCTGCCAGGGTTTGCCCTCTCCGATTTTGTAAATAATCAAGATAGATCTTTCCCTTACGGCTTTTTACCGCTCGCTCCATACTGGTAAGTTCCGGGGTTCTTTCCTGAATGAAATAACAAATGAGTTTTGTAAAATCCCTGGCTTCATCATATGAGTATTCGGCTTGTAAAGGGATATAAATATGTAAGCCGGTGGAGCCTGAAGTTTTTAAAAAAGCATTAATATTCGCAGTCTCCAGAATTTCCTTTGCTACCAGTGCAACTTCAATAACCTCCTCGAAGATGTTTTTATCAGATGGATCCAGGTCTATTATCGCATAGTCAGGATTTTCCAGAGACTGGATCCTGGAATTCCAGGGATTGATCTCAATACAACCCAAATTGGCCATATAAAGCAGGGTAGCCTGATTTTGACAAAGCATATATTCAATATCCCGGTTGGAAGATTTTGAGTATATCTTAATCGTATCTATCCAGCTTTGTAAAAATCCTTCGTTATCCTTTTGATAAAATCCCTGACTTTTAATTCCATTTGGATGTCGGTGAAGATTTTCGGGACGGTCTTTGAGATAAGGCAGGATGTAATCTGACACCTGCAGGTAATAATCGATAAGATCATACTTTCTTAAACCTGAATCAGGCCAGTAAATCTTTTCCAGGTTAGTGAAATTCACGTTTTTACCGTCAATTTCCAAAGAATTAGAACTTGAAGAGCTACTTGAATTATCAGCTATTTCTTTCTTTTCATCTATGCTAATTTCTTCGGAAATTTTATCTTCTCTGAGGCCTTTATAAACGGGATGACGCATTCTACCTCCTTTGGTCCATTCAGCAAAAGTGACCTCACAGATAAGCCGGGGCAGAATCCAGTTTGGCTTTCTTCCTTTCAGGTTTATTTTTTCTCCATATGGATTTTCAGTCGTCTCCAAATCCTTCATGCGCTTTAGCAAATCTTTTTGTTGATCATTAGAGAAACCGGTTCCGCAATTGCCTATATAGGTGAGTTTATCATTTTTCTCAGCCCCAAGAATCAGGGAACCAAACACCGAGCCCTTGGATTCTGTATATCCACAAATCAAGGCTTCCTGACTTTCCTGTACCTTAAATTTTAGCCAGTTCTCACTTCGATAACCAGGAGTATAAACTGAATCTGCTTTCTTGGCAATTACACCTTCCATTCCTGCCTCGATTGCCTTTTTATAGAAAGCGGTTCCCATCCCTTCAATATGGTCACAGTATTCCGTTAGCTCTGTATCCTCCAATACATCCGGGATAAGACTTTTTCTTTCTATTAACGGCAATTGCAGCATGCTATGCCCATTAAGAAAGAGCATATCAAAAACATAGAATTTTAAACTCCCTTTTGTAGAAGTATCATAATTCTGTAATGCCTGGAACATGGGAACTCCATTTTTGTCCAGCACTACTACTTCTCCATCTAGTATAACTTCCTGAGGAATGGTTTCCAGATCTCTAACAAGATTGGGAAACCTTGAATTGTAGGAGATCCCATTTCTGGAATGGATAGAGACCTTGCCATTATCAATATTGGCGATCATTCGATATCCATCCCATTTTAATTCATAGATCCAGTCCGGTTTATTGAAAATTTTTTTGGCCGAAGTAGCAAGCATTGGTTTTACCGGGTCCCGCGGATGGAGTTCTTTTATTTTGACTTTTTTGGTGTCAGGACTGCAAGAAGAGATATATACTTCGGCATCATAATTCAGTTCAGTAGCATACTTATCATTTTTCTTGATTAAAAGCCACTGATTTTTTTCCTCGCCACGATTTGTATGCACCAGGGCGAACTCCCCTTTTATCTTCTTTCCCGAAAACTGGAGTTTTAGGTTGCCTTCCTGCCATTGCTCAATAAGCTCTTTATCATTATGTATGGCTTTGTAGGTTCCTTCGTCCCATATCGTCATTTCTCCAGCACCATAATTTCCTTTAGGGATTATACCATGAAAGCTGAGATATTTTACAGGATGATCCTCGGTTTGAATAGCCAGTCGCTTGTCTTCAGGGTTCATGGAAGGACCTTTAGGGACAGCCCAACTTTTTAAGACTCCCTCCATTTCAAGCCTTAAATCATAATGAAGCCTGGTGGCCTTATGCCGCTGAATAACAAATCTGCCCTTATTCTCCTCATTAATTTCCGCAGGAGGTTCGGGAGTATTGTTAAAGTTCCTTTTCTTAATGTAATCTTCAAGAGCCATTTATATTAAGAAGCTTTGCCTTTTTTCTTTTTCTCCAGGCTTGCCTTTAACTGAGACATAAGGTCTTTAGCCGGTGTTGGCTTACTGTCAAATTCCTCTACTTTAGGCTTTTTACCTGTGGCCTTAGAATTGATGATTTTCATTAACTGATCGTTATAAACATCTTTATATTTTTTAAAATCAAAATCGGTAGTGTACTGCTCAATAAGAGAAATAGCCATATCTACTTCCTTTTTCTTTACAGTAGTTTTGGATAATTTTAATTCTCCGGGATCCCGAATCTCATCTACAAATCGTATTACATGTAAGACCAAAGCATTTTTATATACTCCCACGAGACTTAAGTGTTCCTTTTGCCTCATTACAAAAGTTGCCACCCCTAGTTTTTCGGTTTTTTTTAGAGCATCCCGTAAGAGATTATAAGATTTACCTCCTTCTTTTTGAGGTTCCAAAAAATAAGGTTTCTTAAAAAGAACATCGGCCACCTGCTCCTCATCGATAAATTCTTCTATATCGATAGTTTTACTCTTTTTTAAATTGGCCTGTTCAAAATCTTCCTTTTCAAGCACCACATAGCTATCATCCTTTTTAAAACCTTTTACAATATCCTTCCACTCCACTTCTTTCCCCGTGTCCTCATTCACTCTTTTATATCGGATGCGGGCATTATCGTGGCGGTCTAACATATCCAGATCCAGCTTTCTATCTTCAGAACCTGAATATAACTTGACAGGGATTGAAACCAAGCCGAAGCTAATAGAGCCATTCCATAGTGACCTCATATTAGTGGTTTCTTAAAGCCTTGATCAATTCCTCTTTGTCCATATCACTTCTACCCTCTATACCTACTTCCTTTGCTTTTTGATAAAGTTCTTCTTTACTTCTATCCTCGTACTTATCGGCTTTTCCACCTTTTTTCCCGGAATTTGGATCGTTTGCTATTCGCGCAGCTTTTTCTTTACTCATTCCTTTGTCCCTAAGCTCTTCATATTGCTCTTCATTTTTAATGCGGGACTCCTGTCCTTTAGGCATAATCTCACTTTTTTTTGGTTATATAAATAAAGCTACAATTTCAGATAGATTCCGGGAAGCATAATATATTGATTAACTAGAGTTTAACCGTAAAACCCAACCTATTAATTATTTCTTAAGAATTTTTCATATAACGGTATATACAAACATTTTTAATAATCCCTTCTAATAAAGTTTAAAGTGGGGTTAAATAAGTTAAAAGAATGGGAGTTCTTTACTTGATGTTATAATTTTGTTTGTCTTCAATTTCGAAGAAAATAAAAATCTTGTAGGGGGGAGGATTATGAAGTTATCAGAAAAACAAAAAACAATAAAATTACTTGATAAACTCAGGCTTTTAAACCATAAAAGCGCTTTTATTTACCGAATTGCTTATGGTAGAGAAAATATATTATTAAGAAAGAATATTTATTCCAGATTATATGATCAAAAGCTTGAGTTTCAATATGATCTTGAGGAGATGATCGAAAGGATTAAAAAAGAAATATCACCTATTCCAGACCCGGAATTACTTTCATTTTATCATAGGAAAAGACTAAAAGTTTCTGAACTTTATTTAAAATATAAAATGAAGCATAATTTTGCTGAAAATTATAAACGCGAGATGAAGAGTTTGGAAACCTATTTAAAGTATCTCTCAAAAATAAATCATGGTTGCGTAAGGGAGGTTTTATTGAAACATAAATATGGAATTAAAACCATGCTCCGGGAAATGAATAATACGGGAATTATGAAGTTCCCTACAACATAAAAAAATCTCCGCCAGAAGCGGAGATTTTCATTTATTAAGCGGTGGAATATCTTTATTTTTTCAAATTCTCAATCTGGGCTTTCACCTCAGCTTCAGTTCCTTTAAAAGTATAGGTTTCAGATTTTTCCTCTCCGTTCTTGTTGGTAATTACTTCTACATCAGCTACAGTTTCATTATCCTTTTCATACATATCTACCTTCATTTCCCTGGTAAACATTTCTTCTCCACTCTGGTAAACGGCTGCTGTCTCCTCAGTATGAGGAATATCAGATTCTGTATGCCCACCTAAAATAGGTGCTAATACAAGTCCGATCAGGCAGGTAAGCTTGATAAGTATATTCATAGAAGGTCCTGAGGTATCCTTGAAAGGATCTCCAACGGTATCGCCTGTTACGGCCGCTTTATGAGCATCTGAACCTTTATAGGTCATTTCACCGTTGATCATCACTCCTGCTTCAAAAGATTTCTTGGCGTTATCCCAGGCTCCACCTGCGTTATTTTGAAATATAGCCCAAAGAACACCGCTAACCGTTACACCAGCCATATAGCCTCCAAGCATTTCGGCGATAAGTATATTTTCGTATCCAAGAAGCATTGGCAAAAAAGCAATCGCAATAGGAAAACCAATTGTAATAACTCCTGGAAGTAACATTTCCTTTAAAGCTGCCTGGGTTGATATTGCTACACATTTATCGTATTCCGGTTTTGCAGTTCCTTCCATAATTCCTGGAATAGCTTTAAACTGTCTTCTAACCTCTCGAACCATTTGCATGGCCGCTTTCCCCACAGAACTCATTGCAAGAGCTGAGAAAACAACAGGAACCATGCCTCCTATAAATAACATTGAAAGAACAGGAGCCTTAAAAATATTGATCCCATCAATTCCTGTAAATGTCACATAAGCTGCAAAAAGTGCTAAAGAAGTAAGTGCTGCTGAAGCGATCGCAAAACCTTTTCCGGTAGCTGCAGTGGTGTTACCTACAGAATCCAGGATATCTGTTCTTTCTCTAACTTCTGAAGGAAGCTCACTCATTTCGGCTATACCTCCCGCGTTATCGGCAATAGGTCCAAAAGCATCAATCGCAAGTTGCATGGCGGTAGTCGCCATCATTGCAGAAGCTGCCAGTGCAACCCCGTAGAAACCTGCAAAGGCATAAGAAGCCCATATCGCGATAGCAAATAATAAAATTGAAAAGAACGTAGAGATCATCCCGGTAGATAAACCGGCAATTATATTTGTGGCAGCTCCGGTACTTGAATTTTGAACAATATTAAGAACTGGCTTTTTACCTAGCCCGGTATAATATTCGGTTACGGCAGAGATTACTCCTCCCACAATGATACCCACCAGTGAGGCATAAAATACGTTTAATGAGCTTATTGATTTCATTTCGAAACCTTCCTGGCCGCCTACAAAGAATCCCATAGTCATGGAATTAGTAGGCAACATCCAGGTCACCAGGAAATAACTTGCCACCCCAACCAGTAGTATAGAAACCCAGTTTCCTATATTCAGTGCTTTTTGAACTTCGGCCTCCTTGGCATCATTAGATTTGATTCTTACCAATAAAGTACCAATGATAGAAATTATGATACCTGCACCTGCAATTGCCATTGGCAGAAGAATAGGACCAATACCTCCAAAACCTTCAGAAGTGATATCACCGCCCATATCCTTAATTATATAGTTTCCAAGAACCATGGTAGCAAGTACGGTAGCCACATAACTACCAAAAAGGTCAGCTCCCATTCCGGCAACATCGCCAACATTATCACCAACGTTATCTGCAATAGTTGCTGGATTTCGAGGATCATCTTCTGGGATTCCCGCCTCCACTTTTCCAACAAGGTCGGCACCCACATCGGCTGCCTTTGTATAGATTCCTCCACCAACACGGGCGAAAAGTGCAATCGATTCAGCTCCAAGTGAAAAACCTGCAAGAGTTTCCAGAACTATGGTCATTTCTTCGGTATTAGTCCAAACACCTCCCATAAAATAGTTATAGAAAAGAATGAAAAATCCAGTAAGACCAAGTACGGCAAGGCCGGCAACACCAAGTCCCATTACGGTTCCTCCTCCAAATGATACATTAAGAGCTTTAGGCAAACTGGTCCTTGCAGCTTGTGTCGTACGAACATTTGACTGGGTCGCAATACGCATCCCCATATTTCCGGCAAGTGCCGAAAAAATGGCCCCACAAATAAAGGCCAGGATTATAAGATAATGAGTGGTTGGAACGAAATAGGCGATTGCAAACAGCGCCAAACTGGCCCCTATTACAAAGTATGTCAATAATTTATATTCTGCGTTTAAGAAAGCCAGGGCTCCTTCATAAATATGAGATGAAATATCTTTCATTTTTCCGTCACCGGCATCCTGTTTCATCACCCAGGATCTTTTGACCCACATATAAATGAGTCCGATTATTGCCAGAACAACAGGCATATAAATCATTATTGATTCCATATTAGATTTTTGTATTTGTTAATAAAATATTAATGCCCGCTAATGTAGTAAAATCGGCAATAATTAAAAAAGCAATAACTTCATAAGGTTATTGCTTTTTCAAATTTAAAATTGTGAAGAATTATTTCCAATTATATCCCAAAACGTGATTTATCTCCATCGTAGTCTTCAAAGCGTTTTACACACTGTCTAATAATTTCACGTGCTTCGGCTGCATCCCCAAAATCCCCGGTATCCACTTTTTTCTTTTCAAGATCTTTATACACCTTAAAGAAGTGTTCTATTTCCTTGATCATATGACCATTCAATTCTTTGAGGTCATTCAATCTGTTCCAGATAGGATCTGAAACAGGTACACAGATTATTTTTTCATCCGGTCCTTTTTCATCGGCCATATGGAAAACACCAATAGGCTTTACTTCCATTACAATACCAGGAAAGGTAGGTTCTGTAACCAATACCAGCACATCCAGTGGATCTTCATCTAAGGCAAGTGTATTTGGTATAAAACCATAATCTGCAGGATACATCATAGAAGAGAAGATCATCCTGTCGTAACGAACCTTTTTCAGTTTAAAATCATATTCGTATTTATTTCTACTCCCCTTTGGGATCTCTATCATTACATCAAAAGTCTCAGACATTTTTCTTTATTTTCTCATTAAAATTACGGGCTGCAAAGATAGGGAATTTCAGACTTTAAAGTCCTAACTAAAAGTGAAAACCGAATTCTGCGGTAATTGCAAATGATCTCGCATCTGGATTCTCGAAATAATTACCGCGAAAATGGGCATCGATACGCAGGATCTTAAGAATATTTCCAATCCCGACACTGTATTCATAAAATGGTTCACTTTCTGGAGCTCTTAGCATCAATCCAGAAGCATCCAGCAATCTGTTTCCATCTGAAATTTCTCCCCACACAGCTCTTATTCCGAACAGTTCACGCAAATTAAGTTCTCTAAGTAATGGAATACGAGAAAGAAACCGACCATTAAAATTATGTTCAAAGTGAGCCGAAATATAAGTATCGGTCACAAATTCATAGAAATTTAGAATTGGAAAGGTATTATAAAGTGCAAAATAGGTTTGATTTCCGGGGACCACACTCAATAATCCTAAAGGCACATTGCCAAAGGTCTTTCCCGCTTCCAGGCTAGCATTAGAACGCCCGAGGCCTCCTATTAAAAGAGGTTGGTTATAGAATAGCTGGACTTTTTTATAGTTAAAATCACTATTAAAAATGTCTTTGAGACCCAAACTATAGTTCAAAAAGATAGTGGGGAAATCTCCATCGTTTACCACAGTATTTTCCACGCCATAACCCGAAACTTTACGGCCGGGTGTTAGTGTTAAAATAGTTGAAATTTCGGTTTGATTGATCTCAGAATCTACCATAGTCCTGTCTTCATCTACGTAATAATCCAGGCTAAAATTTGGTGAAGCCGGTTTAATCTCCCGGTAATTTGCTCCAAGTCTAATCGTAAAATTCTTAACTGGCTCCACACTTAAAGCTATCGTGGTAAGGTTTATTGAGCTAAGCTTGTCGTTATTCCCTACCGAAATAAGTGACGAGGAAGCCAGACTTCTGCCAAGAACATCCGTAGAATTGGTAAGACTTGTCCCCAGCTGTTCCACATCCCTTCTATTCCCTCCTGAAAGTATAAGTCTGGATTTAGGATCTATAAGCACTTTACCGGAAATACCATATTTGAATTTATGATCCTTAAAACCATAGGCACCATATCCTTCTATTCTCCAGGGATCATTTTGACCAAAATAGGTCCTTCCCCCAAATCTCATCCTCATTCCTTCCACTTCGTTATATCCAAAAGTTGAATAGACTGGCCCGTAATCCCAGCCATCAAATTCTACATATCCAGACTCAGCAATGGTTGCAATATCATATAATCGATTAAAAGCACGCGTTTTGGTCAGGCTGTCCAGCATCACATAGACCCCTTCCTCATTCTGGTTAAGCTCTTCCATTCTATTGGTTTCCCAGAACTCATCGCTTCGATCATAGACTTGCGGCTGAGGGTTATAGACTTCCTGCTGATAGAAGGAGGCGGCTTTCTCTTCATTAAACTGGTAATCATCATACAAAAGTGTACGCTTTGCATATACTCCCCGTGAGTCTTTCTTTTTATTAAGTCCGTAATCGGCCATAAAGAAATCCCTTTTTATAAGAAAGATGCTATCATTAAGCACTTCAAATTCCTGTTCAATATATACCTGCTTAACCCAATTGATATTGGCATCCCGGGAAGTTTCCAGATTGATCTTTTTCACTGCCCAGGTGGTATCGTTCACCCAAAAATCACCTTTAAAAGTTAGCTCATTCTCACGTCTAGGATAATAAATGATCTTATAGCACCATTTATTATCAACATAGGCACTGTCGGACAGTATATAATTATAGGTATCAATTCCCGTATTGGAAATAGGACTCACGAAACTCTTATCAAAAAACTTGATATAATTCTTATAAATATCATAGTCTTTATATATCTCCTTAACAAAGTCAATAAGATGTTGATTCTTGCTGAACCCGGAATTTTTATTTCCTATCAAAATCTCTTTTTTCCTATTCAGCTTATTATCACCATACACCTCGGTCACGGCCTCATTGATAAACATTGGGAGGTACGTTTTCCCGGTCACGCTATTCGTATCGGCATAGTCAAAAATGAATTCCATGCCTTCGAATAATCGGTTTTCGATCACTGAAGAACTGTCTATAGAATTCAGGTCCAATTCTAGTTTCTCATATTCCTTATAGGCATACTGGTCAAAAGCCCTGACTCCGTTTTTTCTGCGGTTGGCCCAGACTTTCTTTAGTATATCGATTGCAGGATTATTCTTTTTGGATGTTTTTCCACGGTAAATAACCACCTCATCAAGCATGGCTTCATCTTCTTCCAGGGTAAGTTTCATATTAAAATTAACCGAAGATTTTAAAGCAATTTTCAGAGTTTTATATCCAAGAAAAGAAACCGCCAGTGAATCATAATTCTCATCGGCCTGTAGATAAAATTCTCCAGTTTCGTCAGTTGTGGTACCCAGGGTGGAATTTACAAACACCACATTGGCGAATGGAACAGGCTCCCCAGAAGTGTCACTCACCCTGCCCCCTACTTTTGTTTGCGCAAAGACAGCATGGAGACACAGTATAAATAAAATAAAAAGAGAAAATCTTTTGCTCATTTCAGGGTAAAAAAAAACTTCATCGTAACCGATGAAGTTTCAAAGATAAGTTGATTAATGTTACTTGTACATTACCTTTTTCACAGCTTTAACAACATCCTCGCTATTTGGCAACCATTCCTTGAGAAGAACAGGAGAATATGGTGCCGGAGTGTCGGCTGTATTAAGTTTTATAATAGGTGCATCCAGAAAATCGAAGGCTTTTTCCTGTACCTGATAAGCTATTTCTGTTGAAATATTACCAAAAGGCCATGACTCTTCTAGGATAACCAAACGATTTGTTTTCTTTACAGATTCAAGAATGGTCTCATGATCCATAGGACGAATGGTTCTAAGATCGATGATCTCACAGGAAATATTTTCTTCGGCAAGTTTATCGGCAGCAGCATAAGCCTCTTTAATGATCTTTCCAAAGGAAACAATGGTCACTTGAGAACCTTCTCTTTTTATATCGGCTTTGCCAATTTCGAGTACATATTCTTCTTCAGGCACTTCACCTTTATCCCCATACATCTGCTCACTTTCCATAAAGATCACGGGATCGTTATCGCGAATGGCAGCCTTAAGAAGTCCTTTCGCATCATACGGATTTGAAGGAACAATCACCTTTAACCCCGGCGTATTTGCAAACCAGCTTTCAAAAGCCTGGGAATGTGTGGCCCCTAATTGTCCTGCAGAACCTGTAGGTCCACGAAATACAATAGGTATGTTGAACTGCCCTCCGCTCATCTGGCGCATCTTAGCAGCATTATTAATTATCTGATCAATTCCAACAAGAGAGAAGTTGAAGGTCATGAATTCAATAATAGGGCGGTTACCATTCATCGCAGAACCAACTCCAATTCCTGCAAAACCAAGTTCTGCAATAGGAGTATCAATTACTCGGTCGGGACCAAATTCATCAAGCATCCCTTTGGAAGCCTTATAAGCTCCGTTATATTCGGCCACTTCCTCCCCCATTAAATAGATGCTGTCGTCACGACGCATTTCTTCGCTCATCGCTTCGGCAACGGCTTCTCTAAATTGAATTGTCCTCATTATAATTACTTATGTTTTTATTCTGAAGAGCAAAAATAGTAATTCAATAAGGTAAATACCATATTTGCCGATTAAAATTTTACGGAACCGCCCATTTCCTAAAGGCCAAAATGAAAGTATCAAATAATTTTCAGTCTTTGAGCATACTCCATGAAATAAAAACAGATTTGAGAAAATACATTAAGAATTCTTTAAAAGAAACAGACTGTTTTTAACCAATTTTATTATGCACGCATAGCTTTTTTTGATTAAAATTACTTACCTTCGTGATCGAAATCATTTTATTAAAAAAAAAGAATTTTATATATGAAAATCTTAGTATGTATTAGTCATGTTCCTGATACTACATCCAAAATCAATTTTACTGAAGGGGATACAAAATTTGACACTAATGGTGTACAGTTTGTAATTAATCCTAACGATGAATTTGGTCTTACCCGTGCTATGTGGTTCAAAGAAAAACAGGGCGCAAGCGTAGATGTTGTAAATGTGGGAGGGGCTCAAACCGAACCTACCCTTAGGAAAGCGCTTGCCATTGGAGCAGATAGTGCAATTCGCGTAAACACTCCGGCTACAGATGGTTTTCAGGTTGCAAAAGAACTTGCCAAAGTAGTAAAAGACGGAGGTTATGATCTTGTAATTGCCGGAAGAGAATCTATTGATTATAATGGAGGCATGGTGCCGGGAATGCTGGCACAATTAATAGAGGCGAATTTTGTAAACAACTGTATAGGACTGGAAATAGACGGCGATAAAGCCAAAGCCATTCGTGAAATTGACGGGGGTAAAGAAACATTAACCGCTTCCCTTCCACTGGTAGTAGGGGGACAAAAAGGGATCGTTGAAGAAAGCGACCTAAGGATACCTAATATGAGAGGTATCATGCAGGCTCGTAAAAAACCTCTTAATGTTGTAGAGCCTTCAGAAAGTACGGCAAAAACTGAAGCGGTTAAATTCGAAAAACCAGCTCCTAAAGGTGAAATTAAACTTGTAGATCCTGAAAACCTTGATGAATTGATCGATCTTCTTCATAACGAAGCAAAGGTTATCTAATCATTGATCAGAAGAGAAAAACAAGTTTCAAATTTTAAATTCAGAAAAAAATGTCAGTTTTAGTATATATAGAATCAGAAGAAGGAAAATTCAAAAAATCATCCTACGAAGTAGCATCCTATGCAAAAGAGGTTGCCGATCAAATGGGAACATCGGTCACCGGGATCGTTTTTAATGCTGGAGACACTTCCGAATTAGGCAAATACGGTGTAGATAAAGTATTAAAAGTAAGCAATGAAAAGCTTTCGAAATTTAATGCAGAAGCCTATTCAGATACCATTAAGCAAGCGGCAGAAAAAGAAGGAACCAAGATAGTGGTATTAAGCCAGAGCGCAAATAGTAAATATCTTGCACCTTTACTTGCAGTACAGCTGGAAGCTGGATATGCATCTAATGTGGTTGCACTTCCTGAAAGCTCGGATCCTTTTACCGTAAAAAGAACCGCTTTTACCAATAAAGCTTTCAACTTCACTAAGATTTCTACCGATGTGAAGGTAATAGGGCTTTCACAAAATGCCTTTGGACTTAAAGAACATCAAACCAATGCGACTGAAGAAGATTTTAGTCCGAACCTTTCAGAGGAAGACTTTTCAGTAAACGTAGAATCGGTGGACAAAGCTACCGATAAGGTCACGATCGCCGATGCCGAGATCGTTGTTTCGGGAGGACGTGGTCTTAAAGGGCCTGAAAACTGGGGAATGATCGAAGAAATGGCCGATATCCTGGGCGCCGCTACAGCCTGTTCCAAGCCAGTAAGTGACATGGGATGGAGACCTCATAGTGAGCACGTAGGCCAGACCGGTAAACCGGTAGCTTCCAATTTATATATAGCTATAGGAATTTCTGGAGCGATCCAGCACCTTGCAGGAATCAATGCCGCAAAAACCAAAGTGGTGATCAATAACGATCCGGAAGCGCCATTTTTTAAGGCCGCAGATTATGGAGTAGTTGGGGATGCCTTTGAGATCGTGCCCAGGCTAAATGAAAAATTGAAGGAATTTAAAGAGAAAAACGCATAATTTTCATAAATTGTGCCCCATAAAAGGGCTGTCTAAATCTGGTAAAGTGTCCTTATTTAGACAGCCTTTTTAATTTTATTGTGTATGAGTTTAGTGCGCCTGAATATTAAAGGAATATCTTACAGTCAAACGCAAAATGGAGCTTACGCCCTGATACTGAATGAAGTTGGAGGTGATCGTAAGCTACCTATTGTGATCGGGGCATTTGAGGCACAATCTATTGCTATTGCCTTGGAAAAGGAAATAAAACCACCCAGACCCCTCACCCACGACCTATTCAAAAATTTTTCAGACCGGTTTGAAATTGTTGTAAAGCAGGTGATCATCCATAAATTAGTAGATGGTGTTTTTTACTCCAGCCTAATTTGCGAAAGGGACGGGATCGAAGAAATCATAGACGCACGAACCAGCGATGCCATAGCGCTTGCCCTTAGGTTCGATGCACCAATTTTTACTTATAAAAATATTCTTGACAAGGCTGGAATCTTTTTAAAAGCCGAAGAAAGGCAACGTGAAAAAGAAGAAAAAGAAGAAGAGGAAATAATCTCAGAGGAACTTCTTCAGGAAGAGATCGAAATGCAGTCTGACGATAGTACAGATTACACCAAGATGTCTATGGAAGAATTAAAAGAATTACTCTCACAAGCCGTTTCCAAAGAAGACTACGAAAAAGCGGCCCGTATCCGGGACGAAATCTCCAAAAGAAAATAACCCCAACATGAACAAAACCTGGTGTTGCCTATTTCTGATCGTATTTTCCATTACATCAGTTTTCTCTCAAACTATTTCTAAAAACTGGCAATTAGAATCCTCAGAAGACAGTCTGAGTAAGGAAAGTATTTTTTCTAATGCTGAGGAAATACAGTTTTCTGAAGGCCGTTTTAATTTCCTTAAGGAAACTGATACGGTAGCTTCCGGAGATTATATGTATCAAAACGATGTGCTGGTATTATTCTATAACTCTCCCAAAGACACTATTCAGAATTTGCGCGTTTCAGCACTGACTGATTCCAGCATGACGGTCAAATCACAAAATGCTTTTATAAATCTTAAAGTAAAAGACGCTGAAGTAGCCGATGTGATTCCTGCTAAAACTGCCAAGGAAATGATCCCGAGTCAGGGAATAAGTACTTCAAGTATTATTAGAGGGATCCTGGGGATGTTCGTTCTTATTCTTATAGCATTTCTTTTTAGCAGTAACCGAAAAGCGATAAACTGGAAAACGGTTGGCCTGGGCCTTACCGCACAGCTTCTATTAGCTATTGGAGTTTTAAAGATCACCATTGTACAGAAAGTTTTTGAATTTGTAGGAAGTATATTCGTCTTGATCCTTGATTTCACGGCCGCGGGAAGTGAATTTCTGCTTGGCGGAATGATGGATGTTGATAGTTATGGATTTATTTTCCTCTTCCAGGTACTACCTACCATAATATTCTTTTCGGCTCTTACCTCCGTACTATTTTATATAGGAGTTATTCAAATAGTGGTAAAAGGAATGGCCTGGGTACTTTCAAAACTATTAGGAATTTCAGGCCCGGAAAGCTTAAGTGTCGCAGGAAATATATTTTTAGGACAAACTGAAGCTCCACTTATGATCAAGGCCTACCTGGAAAGGATGACAAGATCTGAAATCCTGCTGGTGATGATTGGTGGAATGGCCACTGTTGCTGGTGGTGTTCTGGCGGCCTATATAGGGTTTCTTGGAGGCGATGATCCACAACTAAGGTTGCAATTCGCAAAACACCTGCTTGCTGCTTCTGTAATGGCGGCACCGGGAGCTATAGTAGTCTCTAAAATGCTATATCCCCAGCAAGAGGCAATAGAAGAAAATGTTGAAGTTTCATCCTCAAACATTGGTTCAAATATTTTGGATGCTATTGCCAACGGAACTACGGAAGGATTAAAATTAGCGGCAAATGTTGCGGCCATGCTTCTTGTTTTTATTGCATTTATTGCCATGATCAACTATATCCTCGGTTATGTTGGCGGACTTACAAGTCTTAACTCTCTAATGGCTGAATATACACCATACTCAAAATTCTCGCTTGAATCCATACTCGGAATCATTTTTGCCCCCCTCATGTGGTTAATTGGGGTAGCCAAGGAAGATATGATGCTTATGGGACAGCTTTTAGGTATTAAACTGGCAGCCAGTGAATTTGTAGGTTATGTACAACTTGCGGATCTTAAAAATCCTGCAAATGCTTTAAGCCTTAATTACGAAAAATCGGTTATTATGGCTACTTATATGCTTTGTGGATTCGCAAACTTTGCTTCTATCGGGATCCAGATTGGAGGAATAGGATCTTTAGCTCCAGGCCAAAGAAGAACACTTTCAGAGTTTGGAATGAAAGCTTTAATTGGAGGAACTTTAGCCTCTTTACTTTCAGCTACAATTGCCGGAATGATCATTGGGTAATGAGCTATTGAGTATTGAGTATTGAGTATTGAGTATTGAGTATTGAGTATTGAAATTCGTTATTTAGAAATAGAATTGGAAATTACTTAATAAAGATATAGATCTTAATGACTCCTAATTAATCCTCACTAAATACTGCATAGTTAAAAACCTTTTGATAAGTTGACCTCTATTTTAAGCTGAAAATTCAGTTGGTTTTCTATTTTAGCCTATACAGATCTCTTTTAAAGCTAATTAGGTAATGATCTCTATCATATTGCTTTATTTAAAGAAGCTTCTGCAAAAAATAATATCCCTCGCAAAAATATATTACTGAACAGATGAAACAATATCACGACCTATTAAAACATGTTCTGGAAAACGGAGCGCAAAAAGGAGACCGCACGGGAACAGGAACAAAAAGTGTATTTGGTTATCAAATGCGTTTTGACCTAAGCGAAGGCTTCCCCATGGTTACGACCAAGAAACTTCATCTGAAATCCATTATTTATGAACTGCTATGGTTTCTTAAAGGAGATACCAATATTGATTACCTCAAAGAAAACGGGGTTCGTATCTGGAATGAATGGGCAGACGAAAATGGAGATCTTGGGCCTGTCTATGGTCATCAATGGCGAAACTGGAACAGCGAAGGGATCGACCAGATCAAAGAAATAGTTGAAACCCTGAAAACCAATCCTAATAGCAGGCGTATGCTGGTTTCAGCCTGGAATCCTTCAGTTTTACCTGACACCTCGGTTTCATTTTCAGAGAATGTAGCGAATGGAAAGGCAGCACTGCCCCCCTGCCATGCTTTCTTTCAGTTCTATGTAGCCGATGGAAAATTGTCCTGCCAGTTGTATCAAAGAAGCGCCGATATATTCCTTGGTGTTCCCTTCAATATTGCTTCTTATGCCTTATTTACTATGATGATGGCACAGGTATGCGGATATGAAGCTGGAGATTTCATTCATACTTTTGGGGATGCGCATATTTACAGCAATCATATGGAACAGGTAGAACTGCAGTTAAGCAGAGAACCAAGACCACTTCCACAGATGAAAATCAATCCGGAAATCAAGGATATTTTTGATTTTTCGTTTGAAGATTTTAAATTAGAGAATTATGATCCGCATCCCGGGATAAAAGGGAAAGTCGCGGTTTAATTTTTTAATTTAAAATTTTTCACATTATGAAGAAAGTACTAGTTATTGCATGTTTTTTACTTGGAGGCCTTGGTCTTGCAAATGCTCAACAAACATCACCGGTCTGGCCGGGTTGTGAGGGAGCCAAAAGCGTAAAAAAATGTTTTAACCAAAAATTGAATGCTCATGTCAGGGCGAATTATGAATATCCAAAGAATGATAAAGGAGAGTATGTTCGCGGAAAAGTAAAAATCTCCTTCAATATCGACGAGAATGGAGAGATTGTTGTAAACTCTGTAGAAGGACCAAAACCTGAAGTGAATCAGGCTGCCAAAGAAATGATCCTGAAAATTCCAAAAATGGAACCAGGAACACTAAATGGAGAACCGGATTCAAGAAACTTCAAGGTTTCCTATAAACTATAAACTAATTAATTGCTATGAAAAAGATTTTACTGATTATCTTCCTGTTTGCCGGATTCAGTTCCTATGCCCAGGAAGATGTAAAAGTTAAAGGAAATAAAATTACCATGAAGGAATCTGCTCCTGTTTGGTCGGGATGTGAAGATTCTGTAGATAAAGATGATTGCTTCAATAAAATGCTGATGCAGCATATCAAAAAAAATATTAAATATTCTAAAAACGATAAAGGAGAATATATTAGAGGAAAAGTGGTAGTTTCCATGGTGGTTAATGAAAAAGGAAATGTGGTAGTAAATTCAGTTGAAAGCAAAGATCCGGTGTTAAAAAAGGAAGCTAAAAGACTGATGGAATCCATACCTACCATGACGCCGGGGAAATTGGGTGGCAAGCCAAAAGCTATCAAATACACCATTCCTCTTAATTTTTAAAAGACTCTAAAAGCATTGCAGGTAGCTTTGCAGGACTAAATATTTGAGGAATAAGTTTAACTACACCTTAACGACTGCTTAGGAAGCCCGTTTTTAAAAAATTGTAAATTTGAGTAATACCCAACAGTATTACTCTTTTTTATGCTTTCACAACAAGAACTTACACAGCTTTTTAAAGAAACCAGAATAGACTCTGAGCGCATCTGCTCATTTCTTGAAACCGAAGATTATGTTGTCCAGCCTATTGTGGATGTTTCCCCGCCCAAATGGCATTTAGGGCATACCACATGGTTCTTTGAAGAATTTGTATTAAAAGAATATGCCAAAGATCATGAGCTTTTTGATAAAAACACTGCTTATGTCTTTAACTCCTATTATGAAAGCGTAGGAGATAAGGTTATACGTACCAACCGGGGCAACCTTTCTCGTCCCACCGTAGCATGGATCTATGATTTTAGAAAATATGTGACAGACGCTATGATAGAACTCCTGGAGTCAAAAGATCTTGCTGAAGAAGCACTTGGAGTGATTGAGATTGGCTGCCATCATGAAAAGCAACATCAGGAATTATTATATACCGATATTAAATACATTCTAGGAAACAATCCGCTATTCCCTGTATATACAGATCAGTTCAGGGAAAATCCTATTCAGGATTTCAAAAGAGAATGGATCAGTATCGCTGAAGGCGTTTACGAAATAGGTCATAAAACAGATGATTTCTGCTATGACAATGAAAAGGGATCTCACAAAACTTATCTTTCAGAATTTACGATCTCCAATAAACTCGTCACCAACGCAGAATTCATCGAATTCATTGAAGCCGGCGGCTATAAAGATGTTCTTTTATGGCATGCCGAAGCCTGGGACTGGATCATTGCGAACAGGATTAAAAATCCATTTTACTGGCACAAGATCAATGGCCAGTGGCAGCAATACACCCTGGGCGGACTCATACACCTGATTCCGGATGCGCCTGTTACGCATATTTCCTATTATGAAGCCTTTGCTTATGCGCAATGGAAAGGAATGAGATTGCCTACTGAAGAAGAATGGGAAACAGCGCAGCAATATTTTAAGTGGGGTAGTCGCTGGGAGTGGACCGAAAGTGCCTATTCTCCATATCCTAATTATGAAAAACCCGACGGAGCTCTTGGAGAGTATAACGGGAAGTTCATGGTAAATCAAAAAGTACTAAGAGGTGGCTCTGTGGCGACTGCTAAGAATCATACAAGACCCACCTATAGAAATTTCTTTCATCCCCAGTTAAGATGGCAGTTTACTGGCTTTCGATTGGCACAATAATCAAATTTATACATGAAAAACACACCAGACACTATATTCCAGTCGGCCTTTGCTGAGGACACCTATAAGGGTTTGACGAGTTATCCTAAATATCTTTTATCTAAATATATCTATGATAAAAAAGGAGATAAGCTATTTCAAAAGATCATGGATATGCCTGAATATTATCTTACTTCCTGCGAATTTGATATCCTGAAAAATAATGCGGAAGCCATTGCAAAATCATTTGGCACCGATGCTGGTTTTCATCTTATAGAACTTGGTGCAGGGGATGGAAAAAAGACAAAGCTCCTGCTAAGGGAACTGGTGAACAAATCCTTCAAATTTGATTATTTACCCATAGATATTAGTCAGCATGTTTTGGATGAGCTCAAAAATTCCCTGAAAAAAGAAATTCCAGAAGTAAACGTAAAGGTGCAGCAGGGGACCTATTTTAAAACCCTGGAGAAACTTTCAGAATATAATTCCAGAAAAAAGGTGATCCTTGTACTGGGAAGTAATATTGGGAATCTTTCCCATAAAGAAGCCGTTGATTTTCTTTCACACATCGCCGCGGCAATGACTCCTGAAGATATGCTCTTTATGGGCTTTGACCAAAAGAAACATCCCCAAAGAATTCTTGAAGCATATAATGATGCTGCTGGAATTACCGAAGCTTTCAATAAAAACCTACTGGAAAGAATAAACCGTGAGCTGGAAGGGAACTTCGATCTCACCAAATTTCTCCACTGGGAAACTTACGATCCGGAAACTGGAACCGCAAAAAGCTTTTTAGTAAGTAAGATCGACCAGAAGGTTGAGATAAAAGATATTGCCCTGGAAGTAAATTTCGAGGCCTGGGAAAGTATTCATACCGAAATTTCTCAGAAATATGATGATTCCATCGTCAACTGGCTGGCAGATGAAGCCGGTCTAAAGGTTGAAAAATCCTTTGGTGATGCAGAAAACTGCTATAAAAACTATATATTTAGAAGAAAGTAAATTCTAAAATAAAATTTCTTCATGAAAGCCAAATGGAAAGGTAAGATTATCGCCCAGAGCGATAAGACCAAAATTGTTGAAAACAACCATTATTTCCCCATGGAAGATATCAAAAAGGAATACTTTAAAAAAAGTGAATCCCGCACCCGGTGTCCCTGGAAAGGCGAAGCCTCTTATTTTCATGTGAAAATTGGCGACGAACTTAATAAAGACGCCGCCTGGTATTATCCCCAAGCGAGTTATGCCGCGAAACCCATTGAGAATCACGTAGCATTCTGGAATGGCATAAAGATCACCGAATAATTAAATCTCTAACCTGATTCCCTAAACTACCAACACGCTGTTTTCAGTAGCAGCATAATCGTTCCATTGGTAACGATCTGCTTCAGTATCATTTACCCATTCCCCATCCACGATATATTTAAACTGATATTCATGATCTACAGGTAGATTAAACTGAGCCTTGAAATTCCCGTTTTTATATTTTTTAAGTTCTGAATGTTTCCAGCCATTAAAATCTCCGGCAACTTCAACTTTATTAGCTTCTTTCGCAGGAACGCAAAAAGTGATCTTGCATTCTGGCTTTGATTTTAGATATTGTTTTGTAATTGACATGACTATAATTTTTTAAATCAAGCTCCAAATTAAAATAATATTAAATTATAAAACAATATAAATCAGTAGGTTATATTCATTTTTCCGAAAAAACAAATTAAAGCATTAATAAATAGTGAAAATGGAAATACGCAAACGTTCTCTCTGAGAATCTACTCAATTTTATTCCAAAATCGTTAATGAAAATAACGTAGAAATCAGATTTTCAAGACCGAAAAAAGATGATCCAGGTCCTTTTGGTTGTTAAAATAATGCATACTCACCCTAATTCCGTCTCCTCGTTGAGAAGTAATAATACCCTCAGCTCTTAATTTTTGAAATAAAGCATCGTTACCTTTAATATTAAATAAAGGAGAGAAATCCTTACGCCCGGCAATCCATTTCTCAAGGAGACCGGCCTTTACAAAACGATCTTTCGCGATTTTCTTGAGTTCATTTACTTTTTCCTGGATTACATCCATACCCCTCTCATTAATCAGGTCTATGGCAACCTTAAGGCTTCCATAGTTGAGAGTATCCTGATGTCCAGGCTCGAATTTTCCTATAAAATTGCCTTCATGTTCTTTATATTTTCCCTGCAGAGAACCAAAACCAAGATGTTTTGGAGAAATCTTCCCTTCGATACTCTTATTAAAAAGCATAAAACCATTTCCATAACCAGCATTCAGCCATTTATAGCAACTGCTAATTACGATATCTATACCGGAATCATCAAAATGGAATTTCTCAGTTCCAAAATACTGTGTCCCGTCAGCAATAAGGATTACTTCAGGAAACTTCTCTTTTAATTCCTTCATAAATTCGATACTTAGCTTTACCCCGTTTATATACTGAACGATACTAAAGGCAAAAAAATCAGGTTCTTCTTTCTCTATTTGCTGAAGGATATTCTGTTCAAGATCCTTATCTATATTTGCATAGACCACTTCAAAATCTCGAGATTTTACCGCCCAGTTAATAGAAGGATAATCTCCTTCTAGCAGAAGCGCCTTTTTGGAAGTATCGATACTATCCAGTACACTATTGAAGCCATAAGAGAAATTAGGAACCAGCGCCACCCGGTTGGGCTCACAACTAAAAAATTTCCCCACAGTTTCGCGAACATCGGTTAAGAGCTTCCCCTGTTTCTCTTTTAAAATACTTCCCTGAATAAGAAAATCCAGATCATGTTCCTGACGGAACTCCCAGACTTTTTCGGGTAAGAGACCAGATGCAGCAGTGTTTAAATAGGTATATTGTTCCAGGACTGGAAAGCCTTTTCTTAAATTATCCATAAGCCTTGGCAAGTTCTTTTTATATAATGTAAATTTGATTATACACTAATGTAACTCTAATTATGTTTTCTAAAAAGAAAAACACTTCCAATGTAGATTACGAACAACGCGAACTATATGAGAATGCGAGACAAAGAGCAAAGCAGAAAAAAAGGCTTTTTCAGCATTTTGTGTTATTCCTAATCGGCGCTGTATTTCTAATTGTTCTGAATGTTGTTATAGGTTATAAGGAAAATTTTGAACCTCTTGGCTATAACTGGTTCGTATGGGCGGTATTGCTTTGGGCATTGCTCTTCCTGGTTCATTTCTTTAATGTATTTCTCGTTAATAGCTTTATGGGTAAGGAATGGGAAGCAAAGCAGGTGGACCGGCTTGTAAAAAAACAACAGGAGAAGATTGCAAAACTCCAGGAAAAAGTTGAGCGAGACCATCCCCTCCCTCCAGTGAAGAAGCATGAGAAGCCTGGAAATGAACCACCAAAAAGAATTAGCCCGGAGGATCCGGATCTCCCTATAAACAGTTAAGAATACATGCTAACAATGATCGCTGCCGCGGCAGAAAATAATGCTCTTGGAAAAGAAAATGATCTGGTTTGGCATTTACCAGATGATTTCAAACGCTTTAAAAGGCTTACTTCGGGGCATCATATAATAATGGGCCGGAAGACCTTTGAGTCATTTCCGAAACTATTACCCAACAGGACTCATATAATAATCACCAGAAATAAAGATTATAAGCCTAAAGATACCATTGTTGTTCACTCTATGCAGGAAGCATTGAAAGCTGCTAAACTAGACGAGCAGCCATTCATCATTGGAGGTGGCGAGATCTACATAATGGGAATGGAGGTTTCCAGTCGTATAGAGCTCACCCGGGTGCATGCTATTTTTGAGGCTGATACTTTCTTCCCCGAAATCGATAAAAATGAATGGAAACTTGTAGAGGAGCAATTTCATGAAAAGGACGAAAAACATAATTATTCTTTCAGTTATCTAACTTATGAGCGTAGGAAATAACGAAGAAATCTTAGAAGAGATTGCCAGGGAAAATGGAATAGCCGTTAAAGAGGTGAAGGCTCTTACAGGGGGAGATATCAACGAGGTTTTTCTATTAAAAAGTTCTTCGGGCAGTTACGTTGTAAAATTAAACTCCACCCAGAGATACCCAAAAATGTTTGAAGCGGAAAAGCTTGGCCTGGAAACGCTTGGAAAACCCGGTGTGATAGATGTTCCTAAACCTGTTGCCACAGGAGAAATTGATCATAAAAGCTACCTGATGCTGGAGTTTAAAGAATCTGCTCCTCGTAAATCTCAATTTTGGGAAACTTTTGGAGAGCAATTGGCCAAATTACATCAGCAGAATAATGATCATTTTGGGTTTGACAAAGACAATTATATTGGCAGTCTTCCCCAGTATAATAGCCCCAAAGAATCGGCTTCAGAATTCTATATTTCCATGAGGCTTGAACCACAAATTAAAATGGCCAGGGAGAAGGGTTATGATCTGTATATTTCGGATAGCTTCATTAATAATTGTGAAAAAATAATTCCTTCAGAAAAAGCCTCTCTTATACATGGGGATCTATGGAACGGCAATTTCATAGCAAATTCCAAGGGAGAACCCTGTCTTATAGACCCGGCAGTGGCTTTCGCCCCCAGAGAAATGGATTTGGGAATGATGAAATTATTTGGTGGATTTGACGAAAAGCTATTCACTGTCTATAACGAAGTTTTCCCCCTGGAGAAAGGCTGGAAAGATCGTATTCCTTTATGGCAGCTCTATTACCTGCTGGTACATTTAAATATCTTTGGAGCCAGTTATAAATCTCAGGTCACTTCAATCATCAGGCAGTTTAGTTGATTTTACACTTCTTAACACCTCACTTCCTTTTTTTAGGAGTTCATTAGCGCAAAAGACAGCTTTCCTAAAGTATATTCATGTCAAATAAAAATGATTATGAGTACTAAAAATTTATATGACAAAGAGGCAAGAGAAAAGATCAAATCTTTAGTAGAGGAAATCAAAACCGGAATGCTGGTAACCAATATGACCTCCAAACCTTTAAGTGCCGTTCCTATGAGTACCAAACAGGTGGATGATCATGGAGCTATCTGGTTTCTGAGCAGAAGCGACAGTGAACACAATAAGCATATCGAAAAAGACAAGGATGTACAGTTGCTTTATGGGGATAATTCAGACAAAGAATATATAAGCATTTTTGGAGAAGCTTTTATTGAAACCAATCGTGAAGTATTAGAAGATCTATATTCAAAGATCGACGATGCCTGGTTTGAAGAAGGAAAGGATGACCCAAAACTTACCGGTATTAAGATAAATCCAAAAGAAGCTTATTACTGGGATACCAAAACAAATAAATATGTCACGCTCTTTAAAATCGGAATGGCTGCGATGGGAAGCGAAGACAAGGATATTGGTGAAAAAGGAAAATTAAAGCTATAAAAGGCTGTATTTGTCGGAAAAGACCTCGTAGCGATCCATTTGTTATGAGGTCTTTTTATTTATGATTAATTTAGCCGCACTAAACCAACATTATGAAAGCATATATATTTCCCGGGCAGGGAGCCCAGTTTTCGGGAATGGGATCAGATCTTTATGAAAATTCTGCTGAAGCTAAGGATCTTTTTCATCAGGCTAACGAGATACTTGGATTTTCAATTACCGATGTTATGTTCCAAGGTTCTGCTGAAGACCTGAAACAAACTAAAGTTACCCAGCCGGCGGTATTTCTTCATTCGGTAATCCTAAGCAAGGTGATGGGAGATTCCTTTAAACCAGATATGGTTGCGGGACATTCCCTGGGAGAACTCTCGGCACTTGTTTCCAATAAGGTACTTAGTTTTGAAGACGGATTAAAACTCGTATCGAAACGGGCACAGGCTATGCAACATGCGTGCGAAATAAAACCCTCTACCATGGCTGCTGTTTTAGGACTGGAAGATGAAGTGGTAGAAGCCGTTTGTGCTGAAACAGAAGGCATCGTTGTTGCGGCAAATTATAACTGCCCGGGACAACTTGTGATCTCGGGAGAGGTAAGTGCTGTAGAAGCAGCCTGCGAAAGTTTAAAAGAAAGAGGGGCGAAAAGAGCTATGCTCCTTCCGGTTGGAGGTGCCTTTCACTCTCCGTTAATGGAACCTGCCAGGAAAGATCTGGCTGAGGCCATCGAAAATTCACAATTTAATGATCCAACTTGTCCAGTATATCAAAATGTGACCACTTATGCAGTTAGCAAACCCGGTGAGATAAAGAAAAATCTTGTTTTTCAACTTACTTCACCGGTAAAATGGACACAGTCTGTTCAAAATATGATCAAAGACGGAGCTTCTGAATTTATTGAAGTAGGTCCTGGAAAAGTATTACAGGGACTGGTTAAGAAAATTGATCGTAGCGCCGAGACCTCCTCCGGCCAGTTTTAATAGACGAATTAATATTTTAAAAAAGTAAAACCCTGATCGAACTGACCAGGGTTTTACTTTTTATATAAATAGTTATAGTCGGGTTAATATCTCCAGGCTATAAAAAATCGATGATAGTCTTAGCCATAATCTCGATCTGTTCCTCATCAAGTTCGGTATGCATAGGCAGAGAGATCACTTCCTTCACCAGTTGATTGGTTACAGGAAAATCGGCTTCATTATACCTTTCATCTGCATAGGCTTTCTGGCTATGTAGCGGAATTGGATAATAGATCCCAAATGGGATCCCTTTTTCCTGAAGGTGTTTTGCCAGGGCATCTCGCTTACCATTTTTTATCTTTAAGGTGTATTGATGATACACATGGGTATCCTTTTCACCTTCTAATACCGGAGTCTCAATATTCTCATTTCCGCGGAAAGCCTCATTATATTTTTCTGCTGCTTTTTGTCTCGCCTGGTTATATTGATCCAGTTTTGGGAGTTTAGCTCTAAGAACTGCCGCCTGAATACTATCCAAACGGGAATTCACACCCACCACGTCATGATGATATCTTTCATACATTCCATGATTTACAATTCCTCTAATGCTGTGAGCCAGCTCATCGTTATTTGTAAAAATTGCACCACCATCTCCATAGCAACCAAGATTCTTGGATGGGAAGAAAGAAGTCGCCGCAACATCTCCTATAGTGCCCGCCTTTTGGGTTTTTCCAGAGCGGGAATGATAATTAGCTCCAATCGCCTGGGCATTATCTTCGATCACATATAGATCATGTTCTTTAGCGATCTCCATTATGGCATCCATATCCCCTGTTTGTCCGAATAAATGTACCGGCACAATCGCTTTGGTATTTGGGGTAATGGCTTTTTTGATCGCTTCAGGATCAATATTAAAAGTTTGAGGATCCACATCTACCAGAACCGGCCTTAGCTGAAGTAGCGCTATAACCTCCACGGTAGCTGCAAAAGTAAAATCGGCAGTGATCACCTCATCCCCTGGTTTTAGTCCAAGACCCATCATAGCGATCTGTAGCGCATCGGTCCCGTTAGCACAGGGAATCACATGTTTTACATCAAGATAATCTTCAAGTTCCTTTTGAAAAGACTGCACCTGCGGCCCATTGATAAAAGCGGTTGTTTCCAGAACTTCCTGCAGGGAATCGTTCACTTCAGTCTTTATATCTTCATACTGACCTTTAAGGTCTACCATTTGAATTTTTTTCATCCATCTTAAATTTAACTGGCCTTATCATCTTCTTTCTCCTGTTGAAAACCGGCCGTTCTTTAAAAGTGCCCTTTCCGGGCTTTTCATAACAATTATTTAGGGGTACGAAAATACGAAATATCGCATCTACTGCCAATCTGTTTATTAGGAAAGGCCTATTTTAGCAAACTCAAGTCAAAGTGGTGCAAAGAATTTATAACGTACTGGTTAATTTAAGCGGAATCGTTCTAAAATCGGCGGGATATTTTAGTGATAAACTGAAGGATTTTACTGAAGGTCGCAAAGATCTTTTCACCAAACTTGAAAGTTCCATAGATCCGTCCCATGAATACATCTGGATCCATGCTTCTTCTCTGGGAGAATTTGAAATGGCCGTTCCCGTAATTAAAATCCTGAAGGAAAAATATCCGGAAAGAAGGATCCTGGTTAGTTTTTTCTCTCCCTCGGGTTATAATAATAAAAAACAGCATCCTCTGGTGGACTATTTCACCTATTTACCACTGGATACCCCAGGTAATGCACATAAATTTCTTGAAATTATTAATCCGAAAATGGCCTTTTTCATCAAGTATGATTTCTGGCCTAATTTTTTAAATGCCTTGAAAAAGAGAGGGATTAGAACTTTTCTTGTTTCAGGAGTATTCAGAAAAGATCAGATGTTTTTTAAAGCCTACGGAAAATGGATGCGGAATTCTCTCGAGGCTTTTGAGCACTTTTTTGTTCAGAATGAAGATTCTGAAAGCCTGCTAAGATCTATAGGTTTCAGCAATATTAGTGTTGCAGGTGACACCAGGTTCGATCGGGTGGCCAGCCAGATAAAAGCCAACAACTATATAGACTTTATCGAGGATTTCAAAAATAACGGATTATTGCTGGTGTGTGGAAGCACCTGGCCAGAAGATGAGGAAATTTTTGTTTCCTATCTAAACGATCACCCAGATTTGAAAGTGATCATCGCGCCCCACGAGATAAAACCTGAAAAGATCAAGCGTCTGGAAGAAAAACTTAGTTCAAAACTGGTAAAATATTCAGATAAACAGGGAAAAGACCTTAAAGATTATAGTGTGCTTATCCTTGATACGATTGGAATGCTTGGCAGAGCCTATAGCTATGCAAATATAGCTTATGTTGGTGGGGCTGCTGGTAAAACAGGTTTGCATAATATCCTGGAGCCAGCCACTTTTGGTGTCCCCATTATTACCGGAAAAAATATCTCTGGTTTCCCCGAGGCCCTAAGATTAAGACAATTAGCCGGCCTTTATTCGGTTAATGATTCAGCAGAATTTTATGAGATTATGGAAAAACTGACAACATCAGATGATTTCAGGAAAAAAACAGGCATGATCTCGGGGCATTTCATCAACAGTAATACCGGTGCGACCAGAATTCTTTCAGAATATCTCAGCAAAAACTTGTAAGAATTTTAACACTTTCTGCTAAAAAAACTTAAAAGGCCTCGCTCAAAAGTTAATTCATTGTAATTTCGATTATTCAAACCTTAAATAAATTATTATGAAACGTATTTTATTTGTTGCAGGTGTACTGTTATTAACTGTTTCAACACTTACTTCATGCCGCGATACTACAGAAAAAGAAACTGTGGTGAAGGAGGTACAGGTAGAGAAAAAAGTAGATACAGTGACTAAAGACAGGGAAGGAATCCTGGAAAGAACCGCTAAAGAGGTTGATAGAAAGGTTAATAAGGAAATTGATACCGTAATCCAGGATATTGGAGACGATAATTAGAAATAAAATCTTTAAAATTCATTTATAATACGTGGTTTCAATGTTTTTGGAGCCTGAGTTTTATGAAATTTTTAGCGGCGTTTTAGTTTTTAGCTAATAACTGCGCTATACATTTGTTAATACTAATACCAAAACTAAATAACTATGAGAAAACCAATTTTAATGCTCGCGATGATATTTTCTATGAGTATCTTTTTTACTTCCTGTAGAGAAACCGCTGAGGATAAAAATGATGACGAAATGGAAATGTCTGACGACATGGATGATATGGATGATGCCGACAATGTTGGTAACGACATTGAGGATGCTGCAAACGATGCCGGAGATGCTGTAGAAAATGCAGCGGAAGAAACCGGACAGGCTGTTGAAAATACAGCTGAAGAAGTTGAGGGTGAAGTTCAAGAAGAAACCAACGACGACTACTAATTTAAGTAGTTCAAAGCCCACTAAAACTAATCAACCAGAAGAACCCTTTTTAGCGATCAAAAAGGGTTCTTCTTATTTTTTAAAGGATTTCAATTCTCGTTTTAAATCTTCCATAGACTGCTGGAGTTCCTGAAAAAGTCCATTATTTGTTGGGTTATCAAGGTTAAAAGTTAGCTTGGAATTCACCTGCCAGATCTCCTGAATATCATGAACATTTATCTCTAAAGGCAGATATTCCTCATTAAGCGAAATTAAAAGCACTTTGGAAGCATCAGGTAGTTTTTGAAGTTTCTTCACTAAGACCGAATCGTACATTACCACGACATAGACTCTGTTATTACTTGCTTCTTCTATTGAAGGCACCGCCTTCCCCAGGACCCATTCTCCAGGCCTGTAATCTGGCATCATACTGTCACCCTCTATTTGAAACCCACGATAGCTGGCATTTCGAAATTCAGGTAAAGGGATATCAAAGGCGGGTAACTGACTATACCACTCAACATCCTGTACGTTATGCGGATATCCGGCAGCCGCTTTTTGGTTTACAAGAATAATATTCTCGTTATCTGAACTGTCTACGGTAACCACTTTAGGGCTCACATCGCCTTTAGTGACCTTAAGGTATTTTTGACCGCTCTCACCAAAAAGCCATAAAGGATTTATCCCAAACTGGCGTAGCAGTTCGGCGACCACTTTTCCCGAAAGTTTAGTTCTTCCCCTTTCAATATCGGCGGTAGAATTCTTAACTCCCAACAGCTCCGCGAACTCGGCCTGGGTAAAATTATTCTCTTCCCGCACCTCTTTAAAATGCTTGATCTCTATTGAACCCGGTGTACCCATAACATATTATAATTAGGAATAATTCCAATAATACTCAAAATTATTGGATTTTATCCTAATTATGTCAATTTTAAAGAAAAAATTTAGGATTTGCTGTATTTATCGTTAAATCCCAGCAATCTAAGGGCATTAAGAACTACCACCAGCGTGGAACCTTCATGGAACACCACGGCAATTCCAATATTGGCCCATCCAAGAATAGTAGCTGGTAGCAGGAGTGCTACCACTCCAAGACTAATCCATAAGTTCTGCCGTACGATATTTTGTGCCTGTCGGCTTAAAGCAATAGCAAAGGGCAGTATTTCAAGCTTATCGGCCATAAGAGCGATATCGGCTGTTTCCAGTGCCACATCACTTCCGGCAGCACCCATCGCGATCCCCACGGTACTGTTGGCCATTGCGGGGGCATCGTTCACTCCGTCACCGATCATGGCAATTTTGGATTCCTCATTTTTAAGTTGAATTATTTTTTCTACTTTTTCTTCAGGTAATAAACTTCCATAAGCCTGGGTTATACCAATTTCCGAAGCCACGGCATTTGCTACTGCCTGATTATCTCCGGTGAGCATAATCATCTTACTGATACCTATATTTTTAAGCTTGGCAAGTGTACTTTTTGCCGCTTTTCGCGGGGTATCCATAAGTCCCACAATACCGGTGAAAGCTTTGTCATTCTGGATGAGCATAACCGTCTTCCCTTCACGCTCCAGCTCCTTTACCCTATTTATTACATTCTCAGGAACTCCGCCTATATCATCGTAAAGTTCAAGGTTTCCTACCCTGACCTGTTTACCATTAATTTCTCCCTTAATACCTTTCCCCTGCACCGCTTCAGTATTTATCACTTCTGGAAAACCATTCATATTATTCAACCTGGTTTTACCATCTCTTACGATCGCTTTGGCCAGAGGATGATTACTGGAACTTTCCAGGGCGATAAGGGACCTGAGAATTTCATCATCGGTAATACCATTAAGGGTAACGAGATCTGTCATTTCCGGCTTACCTTCAGTTAAGGTTCCTGTTTTATCAAAGGCAAGGGCCTTCAATGTTCCAAGATCCTCCAGTGGTTTTCCACCTTTTATAAGTACTCCTCCCTTTGCAGCGCGCGCAATTCCGCTTAAAACCGCTGAGGGAGTTGAAATAGCAAGCGCACACGGGCTGGCAGCTACCAGGGCGGCCATAGAGCGGTAAAAACTTTCCTGCCAGGTTTCATCAATAATAAGGAAGACAAAATTTAGAAGTACGACGAGGGCAAGAACCGCTGGTACGTAGTACTTTTCGAATTTATCTGCCAGTAATTGCGTAGGTGATTTTTTTTCCTGGGCCTCCTGCACCATAGTAACAAGTCGGTTAAGGGTAGAATCTTCCGCTTTTCTAATCACTTTGATCTCAATACTGTTATCACCGTTAAGAGTACCCGCATAAGCCCGGTTACGAGCCGGGATATCGGTATCTGATTTAAACGTGATATCAGGATCTGCCACCGGTTCTTTATCTACCGGAATGCTCTCCCCGGTAATAGGTGCCTGATTAATGCTGGTTTTCCCATTAATAAGAAAACCATCGGCACTCACCGTGGAGTTAGGTTTAATTTTTATGATATCCCCAATTTCCAGGGCTTCGATACCGGTTTCAACATACTCTTCCCCTTCTTTTCTTAAAGCGGTCTTTGGCGAAAGTTTGGTGAGGGATTCAATGGATTTTCTGGCTTTATTCATGGCCAGATGTTCCAGGGCATGACCCATACTAAAAAGAAAGAGCAGCAATGCACCCTCAGCCCATTTATCAAGAAAAGCGGCTCCAACGGCAGCCACCAGCATTAAAAAATCTATTTCGAAATTTAATTTAGAAATTTCACGAAAAGCCATCTTTAACGTATAATAGCCGCCAAAAATGTAAGAGATCGCGTAAATAATAAGAACATATAAAAAATCAACAGAGGAAAATTGATCCAGTAAAAACCCACTAATAAGAAAGATCCCGCTCAAAACTGCAAAATAGAGTTCGGTTTTCTCCCCTAAAAGTTGATCGGGGGAATGTTTCTGTGGACTGCAGCAATTACTGGACATATTATGTTATAAAAAGATACTGCTAAGATAACTCAAAATCATGCAATCTCAGTGCATTAATGAGTACTACACTTATCGCAAATTCCTTTGATCACCAAATTCATATCTTCGGCTATAAAACCATCGGGCAGGCTTATGTGAGGCATTTTATGGCCGGTAAGACAGCTGGTCTCGTTACAGGAAGTACAGTGATAGTGCAGATGCAGGTCCTGAGAGGGTCCATTTTTGATCGAATGCTCATCTAAAGCATATTTCGCGACTCCGGTACCATCGTCTATCTGATGGACCAGACCCTTCTTTTCAAAAGTTTTAATAGTTCTGTAAAGCGTGGTCCTTTCAGATTTATCAAAAGTGGATTCAATATCGGTGAGTGCCATGGCAATATTTCTCTTACTGAGAAATTTATAAATAAGCATCCTCATCGCTGTAGGACGAACCTGGTGATTCCTTAAAACCTATTCAATTTCATTCATGTTGCAAGATCAACTGAATAACAAATTTAGGACTAAAATGCTAAAAATATAAAGCATAGCAGAAATACCAGGCATATAAAAAGTTCTACTGCGAGCAACATTTACAGATTCCTAAGTTTTGTAGCTGCAAATTTTTCTCGGCTTTGGATAAAGCAAGCCTGGCATTCGGAAAAATCCCCAGATAAACCCTTTCCAAAACCTCGGGCAGATCTTTACAATCATCCCGATGAATCATAATCACCCCTCGGGCATCAGGATTCTTCGCAGAATAATAAAATTTCATGCCGCAATTTAGGCGTATCCCACCTTCGCCAATAATCCTATTGAAAAACTTTTTGATGTTTTACCTTATGTTTTGTTAAAACGGTATACTTTCATTAAGTTTTCTTTAACATTTGATCCTTATAAATTCGAAATAGCTTACGAACTGTATTTAAGGACCAGGTAAACAGAAAGCAGAATGCTGGCAGCTAGCCAGAGAAACTGGAATATTTTATGATAATTCTTAACCATTGGTATAAATTTTAAGGCAGGCAAGACCAATAGACAGGGGGTAACTAGAAACAAGGTAATTTAGAAATATCAATGATTTCTTAAAGTAAGGGTTTTTCCCCATAAAATGTCTCGAAAACAAAAGCCTGAGATTAAGACCAAAATCGAACACCCAAAGTAAAGATTCTGGCAGCATTAGTAACCGGGCCATAGCCTATAGAATTATTTGCCGTAAATGGCCGGGAATTAGCTCTTGTTTTTTGAAAAACTCTTAGTAAGCTCAAAAGAAATTGTGGAAGACCCGGTAAAAGAATCTTCGAAATCTAAGGAATGGCTGGACCTTTATATTCCGCGCGAAGTCTCCAATTTTCATTCAGGAAAAAAATGGTCCATTTTTTTTATGGCTGTTACCACTTAAACTACATAATCTTCCTCTTAAAACCCCTGCAATTCCAAAGCCCAAAAAGCGATGATCAAAACCAGAGAAATAAACATTCCACTAAAGATCAACATAAGACCTCTGTTTTCTACCCGAAGGCTGGTAATTTCCTGGTCCAGAAAATTTCTTTCGTTTTCGTCAAGGTGTAGATAATGATGAACTCCAATTCTATTGGCAATTTTACCCTTTGGAGTAAGAAGAATTTCACCTTTACTATTTATGGTAATTAAATCATTTTCCATAAGTTTATTGATATAATTTACCGAGGTAGTTTGGATTAATGCTGAAACCTTCATACCTTCATCTATATACTGCGAGTTTTCAAGTGTCTTTTCCATAATTAACATTTCCTTAACCATTATTAACACTAATTAACAAAAAAATATTTTACCGTCAAAATATTCCCTTCATCGATTTTAATTTATTTTAAGTTGATGAAAATCTGGGGAAGCGGCCGAACTTTATTCAAGCAAAAGCAAAGTATTTAAGGAGACTAAAAAGCCTGAGAGGTCGAACTACTGCTTTCATCTATGGATTCTTATAAAATCATGATCAGTATCATTTTTTTCAAAAAGTCCCATGCTTACTTTTGGACTATAAAAAGTACGGCCTGAGCTGTACATAAAGAATGGAGTTATGAAAAATATACTCGTCGCCACCGATTTTTCCAAAGAAGCCTATTGTGCGCTTCACTATGCTGCAAGAATGTTCAGGCATGAAAAATGCAAATTCTTTATTGCCAATTTTTATGGAAATGAGATACATACTTCGGTATATAGTATCGTGAATGAAGAAGATTATGGTAAAAAACCCATCCTGGCTACAAAATCTAAGGAAGCCAGCCTGGAAGTACTGCACAGGATAAAAAGAGACCTTAACAATTCAAATCATGATTTTGAGATCATTTCTTCAGATCAAAAACTTATTACCGGTATTCCCAATATAGTTGCGGCAGAGAGGATCGACCTGGTGGTAATGGGAACCAAGGGTCGTCATAACACATTAGAAAATTGGCTGGGTAGCAATACCACAGATATTATTGAAAAGGCCTTATTCTGCCCCTTACTGGTTGTTCCAAGGGAAATAGATTTCAGAGCTCCGGTAAATATCACCTTCGCCAGTGAACTGAAAAAAGAATTTTCTGAAGCTCAAATGGGACTTTTAAAAGAGATTATAAAAGAATTCAAATCAGAAGTTACACTATTATATATAGGTAACCGTGACTTTCTGGAACCCCGGCAGCGAGATAACTTAAATTTGCTAAAGGAAAACCTTAGGGGGACAAAAGTAAAAACCGAATACCTGCTCTCTGAACATGAAATCTCACGGGCCGTCTCAAACTATGTCAAATCGCATCATACCGATCTTTTATGCATGGTTTATTATACACACCAGTTTTCTCATCAGCTCTTCAGGGAGCCTGTGATCCAGCATATAGATCATCATCTAAGCTTTCCTTTTATGGTTTTGCCTGCCGACTAATTTTAAAATAAATAACTCTGGAACTACTATTATATTGAATTCAAGCCAGCAACAAAGCCCTCTAAACAGGAGGGCTTAGTAATATAGCCCTCCCCGTCATCAATCCCCATGATCAAAGCAGGAAGAATAATAACAGGCATAATTTTTTGAAAAGCTACCATTGCTTTTTCTATTGATCATCCAGCTGAACGGCATCCGGAGAGGCACCCAATTTCTTTAAGGTATCACCAATAGCCTCCGTCATTTTTGGCGGTCCGCAAACATAGAAGCGTTTACTAAAATCGGAAATATGCTCCTTCAGGAACTCCTCGTTAAGATAGGCGTTGGTATAGCTGGTATCCTCCTGATCTGTGATCACATAGGTCGCTTTCCCATCCATTATATGGTCCAGCTCCTCTTTAAGAATGATATCCCTGTCAGTTTTATTAGCGAAGAAAAGTTGATTCCCATCTACCTTATTCTCCCGGCTGAGATCCCGTAAAATTGCAAGATACGGAGTGATCCCGGCACCACCAGCGATAAAATAACCCGGTCCTTTATATTCTATCGCGCCCCAGGTGTCACGGATAATCAGTTCGTCCCCGGGTTTTAAATGGTCCAGCTGTTTGGTTACCCCATCATGACCGGGATATATTTTAATAGTGAATTCAAGGTCGTTCGCGTCATTAAGACTGGTAAAGGTGAAAGGGCGTTTTTCGTCTTTCCAGTCCTCTTTATTAATGGAAACTTCGGTCGCGTGCCCGGGAGTATAATGATAACCCGAGGGTTTTTCCACTACAAATTGTTTTACATCATGAGTGACCTGGCTAATAGATTTGATCTTTACGTTCTCTTCCATGGTTTTTCTTTTCAATTTAAAGGTTTTAGAACGAAAAACCATTTGAAGCTCAAAGTTTTAACTGAATTTAAAGAGAATCCGGGGCTGGTTTAAGGAAGTCTTATAAAAGAGTGAAATAAAACTATATTTTAATCGCAGCATATAGGGTCGACTTCTCTTATTTTGATAAGTCCCAGGAAAATTGAATAACAGGTATTCTGGGTAATTTCAGATTAAACAATAGAAAATTAGTTCTACTTATTCTGAATTGAAAAAACAGGTACTTTTAATCAAATCTATGAACCCTTAATTGAAGCTAAATAACACCAACAGGTTTACTTATATACTATATAAAATCTGATAGGCTTTCCCAGGAAGAAATTATGATATTAGCCTTATATTTAATAGAATAAGAAGCAAATAAAAAGTGAATCCCTTCAAAAGATCAGGATAAAAAAAAGGAGACAATCTATAGCTCCTTTTTACTATAATTCGCTATAAAAGTTATAACTTTTTATGAGTAAAAAAGTATAAATCCAGTTCTAAGAAACATCCCTGGATTTTTAGTAATTTTAGCTAATCATACCTAATAAAATGGCAAATAATAATATACGTTCCTTATCATCCCGAAAGGGTTTAGACGATAATTTGTTTGAAAATATAGCAGGTTTATCACATGAAAATGCGCGAAAAACAGAATTTCAAAAATTAGCAAAACGCTTTTTTCTGGATGATTCTGTGATAGTTGCAACATCTTCTTTTTACGATTTTACCAGAGAAGAAAACCGCAACAAAAAAATTCATGTGTGTAGTGGAACGGCATGTATGGTTGCTAATACTCAAACAGGTCTTCAAAAAAATATAGAAAAGCATTTTAAAAAAGAGGAAATTGGTCACGCGGCCTGTGTAGGTCGGTGCCACACCAATAATTCTTTTATGTTTGACGATAAAACATTTTCAGCAGCGACAAACGAGGAATTAACTAAAATTTTGTCACTTGAAGGGCAGTCGGCAAGTCAAAATAACACTTATAATGTAGCTTGCAATACGACGCCTGTTTTAACTTCAAAAATTGAGAATGTTTCAGATTTCTATGCGCTCTCCGGAAAATTTAAAGCAAATCCTCAGCAAGTTATTCAGGAATTAAAAACTTCAAATTTAAGAGGTCGTGGTGGTGCGGGTTTTCCGTTTTGGTTTAAGCTGGATGCCGTGATCAAAGAACCTTTGGACGCCGCTCAGGAAGACACTCAAAAATACATTGTTTGTAATGCTGATGAAGGTGATCCGGGAGCGTATTCCGATATGTATCTGCTGGAACATCAACCACACAAAGTATTGTTCGGGATGTATATGAGTGGGTTGACCGTGGGAGCCAATACCGGTGTTTTGTACATACGTGGGGAATATCCTGATTCTATAAGAATTATTTCAAATGCCATTAAGGAATTAAAAGATAATGACCTCATTGGTGATTTTAAATTTAAAATAATTCGCGGACAGGGCTCCTATATTTGTGGTGAAGAAACGGCCTTGTTAAATTCCATTGAAGGTTTACGACCAGAAGTGAGAGTACGACCGCCTTATCCAACTCAATATGGTTTGTTTGGCAAACCAACAGTGTTGAGCAATGTAGAGACCTTTGCAAATATCCACTGGATCCTGGAAAATGGCGGTGCGGCTTATGCTTCCCTGGGCACAAAAAAATCTACGGGGACAAAATTGGTATCGCTGGATAGCTATTTCAAGGCTCCGGGAATGTATGAAATTGAGATGGGCACTCCCCTGGAGACAGTTTTTAACGAGTATGGGAAAGGCTTAAAATCAAATATTAAAGCATTTCAACTTGGGGGCCCCTTAGGTGGTATCATTCCCATTCATAAAGTTAAAGATCTCACTTTGGATTTTGAAAGTTTAAATTCTAACGGATTTCTGCTAGGTCATGCAAGTGTAGTTTCTATCCCAGCAGATTTTCCAATGGTAAAATTCCTGGAACATTTATTAGAATTCACTGCCGATGAATCCTGCGGAAAATGTTATCCCTGTAGAATTGGCTCTTTTAGAGGTATGGAATTACTTCAAAAAGCACAAAACGAAGACTATAAAATTGACCAGCAGTTATTTGATGATCTCTTAGAAACCCTGGAAATTGGCTCTTTGTGTGCACTTGGTGGCGGAATTCCGTTACCGGTGAAAAATGCACTCATGTATTTCAAAGATGAGTTAAACCAGTATTTCACTTCAAATTAAAATCATTATGAAAGCTTTTATAAATAACATAGCCTACGATTTTACTAAAGGTGAAACCATCCTGGATTTTGTTCGAAGAATTGAAAAGAACCACAACGCCATTCCAACAATGTGTCAGGATACCAGGCTGGAAAATTTTGGTTCCTGTAGAGTTTGTTCGGTGGAAGTAGCCCTTGAAAAAGACGGGCCAACAAAAACGATGGCTTCCTGCCACACCCCAATTTCTGAAGGACTGCACATTTATCACAATACAGAAAAAATAAAAAGGCTTCGTAAAAATATCGTTGAACTGGTCTTAACCGATTATCCCGCTGATAAGGTTTTTCCTTCCGAAGATAAAAAAGCAACCCCTTTCCAGGAAACCATTGCCCAGATAGGAATTCCTAATGTGCGATATCCTGAAGGAGAAAATCATTTAGATATTCAGCCAGACAGATCACATCCTTATATCAAATCAGATCTGGCGCAATGTATCAATTGTTTTCGCTGTGTTAGAGCTTGTGAAGAAATTCAGGGGGAGATGATCTTAGGAATGTCCGGGCGTGGTTTCGCCACCAATATTATTAAAGGTTTTGATGAAACTTTTAATGAATCGGCTTGTGTTTCCTGTGGCGCTTGTGTACAAACCTGTCCAACCGAAGCTTTAACCGATAAATTTGAAACAAAAACCCTGATTCCTGATAAAACGGTAAGAACAACCTGCACCTATTGTGGCGTTGGCTGTCAATTGGATGTTTCAGTAATCGATGGAAAGATCAGGGGAATTCAGGCTCCTGAAACTGCTGAAGTTAATGAAGGTCATACCTGTTTAAAAGGTCGTTTTGCGTTTCAGTTTTATGATCACCCAGATCGTTTACGCGAACCCATGATCAGGAAAAATGGCAAATTTGAAGTAGTTACCTGGGAGGAAGCATACGATTTTATTGCTCACAAATTAATAGAAATAAAAAACAACTACGGTCCGGATAGCATTGGAGGCATTTCTTCCTCAAGAGCTACCAATGAGGAAAATTATTTAATGCAAAAAATGCTTCGTGTTGCCGTAGGAACCAATAATATTGATGGTTGTGCACGTGTTTGCCACGCTCCTACGGCCTATGGAATGCAACAATCCTTTGGTACCGGAGCCGCCACAAATTCCATTGAAGATCTAAAACAAACCGATGCTATTTTCCTGTTTGGAGCAAATCCGGTGAAAGGCCACCCGGTAACGGGAGCAAAGATCAAACAAGCTTTTATGAAAGGGGTAACCTCTATTGTGGTTGATCCTATTAAAACAACGCTGGCTGACCTGGCAGATTTTCATTTACAGATCAGACCGGGAACCAATGTGGCTATTTTAAATATGATAGCACATTACATAATTAAGGAAAACCTGGTAAATCAACATTTTATTGATACTTATACCGAAAAGTATGAGGAATTTAAAGCACATGTTGAACATCTGGATATGGATGAATTAGAGAGCCTTACAGGAGTTTCTAAAAATTTGGTTAGAAAAGCTGCTATCGCGTATGCGAAAGCTGAAAGAGCCATGGAATTTCATGGTTTGGGAGTGACCGAACATTTTCAAGGCAGCAAAACCGTTATGTTGCTCTCCAATTTAGCCATGATGACCGGGAATATTGGAAGAAATGGAGTTGGGCTCAATCCGTTACGCGGGCAAAATAATGTTCAGGGCGCGGCAGATATGGGCGTACAACCACATCAGGGAGCTGGTTATATGGATATTAACAAACCTGAAATTCAACAATATTATGCAGAAAAATATGGGGTTGAAAAAATGCCGGAATTTGAAGGTCTGAAAATTCCACAAATGCTGGATGCAGCTATTGACGGTAAGCTGAAAGCACTGTACATAATGGGGGAAGACACTATTATGACCGATCCTAACACCAATCATAGCATTAAAGCTTTTGAACAATTAGAGTTAATAGTTGTTCAGGAACTATTTATGACGGCAACTTCTGAAATGGCAGATGTAGTTTTACCGGCTTCCTCCTACTTTGAAAAAAATGGAACCTTCACCAATGGGGAACGTAGAGTACAACGCGTAAATAAAGTGATCGAACCTATTGGAAACACCAAACCCGATGGACAAATAATTATTGATGTTATGAGCCGTTTAGGCTACGATCAACCAACCGGTCTAACCTACAATGCCGCTAAAGTTATCGAAGAAATAGCAGATGTTATTCCATTTATGAAAGGATTATCCTGGGAAGGCCTGGGTGAAAATGGCTTACAATGGCCCATAAAGGAAGATGGAACAGATACTAAAATGCTGCATATTGATGGGCATTTTAAAAAAGGACTCGGTACTTTTCATCATTTCGATTTTGAAGAAACACCTGAGATCACTTCCCACGGGAAAAAATATCCGTTTATTCTAACTACGGGAAGGGAACTGGAACATTACAATTCCGGAACAATGACACGTAGGACAGATAATCAAAGCATTCTTCCAAAAGATGTATTAGAGGTGCATCCCAGAGATGCGAAAGAAAAAGGGATTAAAGACGAGGAAACCGTGCGAATATTTTCAGACAGAGGAAGTGTGCACATACCCATAAAATACTCCAGAAACGTAAAAAGAGGCGTTTTAAGAACCACTTTCCACCAACCCGAGGTATTTATAAATCTTATTACCGGAAGTGTTGGGGATAAAGAAACCATGACTCCGGAATATAAAGTTGTGGCAGTTGATTTTGAACGCATTTGATCAATAAATATGCAAACACTAACCTACGAAGGTTTACACATAGAAAACGGCATTCAAAAAAAAGTAAAGGATGCTTTAGTTGTTGAAGCTGCTTTACAAATAAATATTAATAAGGAGCCCTACACGGTAGTTATGAGAACTCCTGCCGATGATCTCGAATTAATACGGGGCTTATTGTATGCTGAAGATATTTATAAAAGCACAGCCGGGCTAAGTTTTGAAGTTATTGAAAGACGTGAAAATGGTTTTTCCATTGTAAATGTCAGCATTCCAAAAAAAGCTTTAGGAGAGGGTTATTTAAACAAAAGAACCTTATTATCTGTTTCTTCCTGTGGAATTTGCGGAAAGCAAAAACTAGAAGATATTTCAGTAAAAGGAAACAAACTCGCCAATAATTTTGATTTCGATTTTTATAGAATTGAAGAAATGTTTTCTGAAATGAAACAACAGCAAGATACCTTTGAAGCTTCCGGCGGGTCGCACGCTGCCGCGTTATTTGACACCAATTACAAGCTGTTAACTATTAAAGAGGATATTGGCCGGCACAACGCCGTTGATAAGGTTATTGGGGACCTAATATTGAAAAACTCCTTGAATACGGCAAATTGCATGCTGGTTAGCGGACGTGTTTCCTATGAAATTATTTCCAAAGCTTTTATCGCCAGGATCCCCTATGTGATAGCCGTCTCTGCCTGCTCCAGTCTGGCTGTAGATTTTGCTAAAGAATTTGGAATTAGTCTTATTGGTTTCTCCCGGGGGAAAAAAGCTACCCTATATTCTTGAAAATAGAGCTGTAGATCCCCAATAACCGACTAAATGTTTAGCGTTAGAGATTCTAACCAATAATATTTTTTCATTAGCGACATATTTTGTCGCCTTCTCTTGTTTTATTTGTTCTGAACATTTAAATTAAAAGAATGAATATCCTATACCTCCACGGACTCAGTAGCAAACTTAGTCCCGAAAAAAGAAAAGTTTTAGAACAATACGGGAGTGTCTTTGCACCGGATATTAATTACGACAATCAGCAGATCCAGCCGGTTGAAATTTTAAAAAATTATCCAGATACAGAATTCAATGTAATTATTGGGAGTAGTATGGGCGCATTAAATGCCTTTATCATATCCGAAAATATTTGCCGGCCGGCCCTGCTTTTCAATCCTCCGCTGGCGAAGTATAAACCTATTAAATTTAAAAGTTTCTATTTACAAGGTTTAGCGGGCAAACAGATCCTTTTAGGGGGAAGTGACGAAGTGGTGGATCCATCAGAAACCATGACTTTCCTGGGAAAACATGCAAAGAGTTCTGAATTGATTATAATAATCGATCCCCTGCTAGGCCATAGAATACCGGTTTCGGTATTTGAGAAACAGGTAGAAACTTTTTTTTCTAAACTCTGCTATTAAAACTTAAATCATGTCTGTAAACCAAACTATAAAAAGATACACCAAGATCATTTCCCTGTTGAGAAGAAGACCCATGAGCTACCAGGAACTGCAGGACGAAATATCTCTGGATCCTGATGCCATTGAAGAGAACTTACTTACCTCTCAACGAACGCTGCAAAGAGATCTTAAAGCGATTGCCTCTATCTATGAGATAGAAATCGCCTCAGACAAAAGTTGTAATAAGTATTATATCAAAGAAGATGTAGAAGATCTACAGACAAGGCGACTGCGCGAAAGTTTTGAGATCGTAAATGCCATTAAACTTTCTAAAGGTTTCGGGGACTGCCTTGTGTTTGAAGAGAGACGGCACCTGGGCACAGAACATATGGCCGGTTTGATCCATGCCATTCAGAATAACTTAATTACTGAATTTAATTATACTAAATTCTGGGATAGTTCTGAATCTCACCGAAAGGTAAAACCCATTGCTCTTAAAGAGGCCCGGAATCGATGGTATCTCATTGCGCAGGATGAAAAGGATTCCAGTATTAAAAATTTCTCTTTAGATCGTATAATGGAATTGAACATAAGCTCTGTGAAATTTCAACCTGTGCATTATGATATTAGTAAGGAATTCAAAGAAAGCTTCGGCATCATTAACGGCACCAGTGAAAAGCCGGTTGAAGTGATTCTTGCTTTTACACCCGAACAAGGCAGATATATAGAACCCCTCCCCTTACACCATAGCCAGCAGTTGATCTTAGAGAATGAGGAAGAGATCAGGTTCAGCTATTTTATAAAACCTACCTATGATTTTAAAATGGAAATTCTTTCTTATGGAGCTCAGTTGAAGGTCCTTGAGCCAAAAGCTCTAAAAAAAGATATCGCCAAAGGTTTAAAAGCTGCTTTAGATCAGTATTAATTAAATTCAGATTCAAATCTAACCACAAAATTTTTCAGCAATCGATTAATATTAACTTTCCCCACCGGGTTCGCACTTTGGCAAGCCCATATTGGCGGTAATACTTTATGATCTAAACAATAATTCACCAACCATTTGGCACAGTCATAGCCGGTTGGAGTATCTTCACCGAGGTCATGATCAAAACAAATAGCATCAGGCACACCATTTGTCTGTATCCAGTTTACAAAATCCTGCATATTTTTCAGCCAAATCACTTCTACATCCTTCCCTATAGAACTGTAATCAAGCCAGTCCATTTTGCTGTCGTGTGGATCCCTTATGTCATCATGCCAAATTAGCTTTTTCATCTTTGTTGTTTTGGAAATCATAGATTCGATTTTTTCCTCCTTTGAGTTGATTGACGGTATTATTCTCAAACTTCTCCTGAGCACAATAATCCAGAATCGTCTGGAAATGAAATTTTTCCTCGTTAACAATTTCATTCTTTAAATGATTGAGACAAGAATAAATATTTGACATGACAGAAGATGTCATTAGTTTCCGGTCTTTTTTTAATATTAAGGCTTAGATTATAATAAGCATTTTCTATATTTATAAACACTCATCTTTCCCTGCAAAAAGAGTAGATTTTTAATCATGACTAATCAATACACTTTTGAAACCTCGATATCTTACCAAATCCCGTTTTAAATTAGCCCTGGATTGTCCTACCAAGCTTTATTATACCAGAAAACCTGAATATGAAAATAAGAGTGACAGTGATTCCTTCCTTGAGGCTTTAGCTCAGGGTGGTTTCCAGGTAGAAGAATTAGCCAGGATGGATTATCCCGGGGGTATCGCGATTATTGGGGATGATTATAATTATAATCTACTGGCCGAAAAGACCCGCAAGCTTCTGGAGCAGGAAAACGTCACTATTTTTGAGCCTGCCTTCCTAATTAACGGTCTTTTTATTCGGGTAGATATTCTGGTAAAAAAAGGAAATAACATCAAACTTATTGAGGTAAAGGCTAAATCGATCAGGAGTGCGGATCATCAGACTTTCATAAAATCAAATGGAAACCTCGGGGGTGGATGGGATATTTATTTATATGATATTGCTTTTCAAAAATATGTGATCCAGTCCCGCTATCCGGAATGGAATATAACCTCTTACCTTAAGCTGGCCGATAAAGATGCTACGACAACAGTTGACGGTTTGCATCAATGTTTTAAGGTGGTTTCTGACTCAGATTTACGCACCGGAATTGAGAAAAAAGAGGGCCTAACCAAAGCAGATCTCGGAGATCCTATTTTATGTGAAATCAATGTGGATGATGAAATAAATTTAATCCTGAATACCAATCCGCTGGAAGAAAGCCGACCATTTGAAGAAACAATCCGGCATTATAAAGATCATTATAAAAAAGATATAAAGTTATTTACAGAAATAGGGGCTCATTGTAAAGGTTGTGAGTTCGTTTCTGAAAATCATGAGAACGGATCCAAAAGCGGATTTCATGAATGCTGGCAGGAACAACTACAACTTCCTGTAGAAAAAATTGACCGCCCCAAGGTGTATGATGTCTGGTATAATCCGGCAAAAAACGCTATTGAAGAAGGCCGTTATTTTATGGAGGAGATCACCGAAGATGATATCAATGTAAGACCGGAAGCAGGTAAATTGAGCCGGTCTGAAAGGCAATGGCTTCAGGTAGAAAAATATCAGGAGGATGATGATTTGCCTTACTTTGACATTGAAAACCTTCGGAAAGAACTGGCTTCCTGGAAATTCCCTTTAAATTTCATTGACTTTGAAACTACCGCGGTGGCTATTCCATTTGTTGCAGGAATGCATCCTTACGAGCAGCTGGCCTTCCAGTTTAGCCATCATATAGTTTACGAAGATGGACGGATAGATCATTTTAATGAATATCTGAATACCGAAATAGGAGCTTTTCCCAATTTTGATTTTATAAGAGCCCTAAAGAAATCTCTTTCTGTGAACGAAGGCAGTATTTTTAGATATCACAATCATGAGAATACGATCGTGAATGTGATCTATAATCAACTTTTGAATTCTGACGAACCTGATAAACAGGAGCTTCTTAAGTTTATCGAAAGTATAAGTCACAGCACCAGTAAAAATGCTCAGTCCTGGGCTGGAAACCGGGATATGATAGACCTGCAAAAAGCGGTGGTGAACTATTACTATGATCCCGTAACCAATGGTTCCAATTCTATTAAAGCGATTCTCCCTGCGGTTTTACATTCCAGTGAATATCTCCAGGAAAAGTATCAGCGACCATTAGGGGATTTAAATCTCAGCAGCAGAAACTTTCCCAATGAACATATCTTTTTAAAATTCGAGAACGGAAAACCAGTTAATCCCTATAAAGCCCTGCCCTCAGTTTTTGATGGCTGGGATAATGAGAAACTTGAGAAAGTTTCAGAAAGCCTTACCGAAATTAAAGATGGTGGAGCAGCCTTATTCGCTTATCAAAAATTACAATTTGATGACGTACCCGAAATTGAAAGAAATGCAATACGGGAAAGCCTATTGAGGTATTGCGAATTAGATACCCTGGCCATGGTGATGATCTATGAATACTTTAGGGAAGTTTGTAATTAAATATAAAAAGACCAAGATTTTTAATTTATAGTATAACTTATACTGTGTTTTTTTAATGTTTTCCTTGGAATTAAGAGAAAGATACATTTACTTTGTCTGAAATAGTAACTAGTATACTGTGAATAAAACGAAGATAAAGATAGGTGATTTAATGGAAATAAGCGCAGGCTTATATTCCAGGACTCATGCAGGAGGTGATATGTTCTATCTCATGGCAAGAGATTACGGCCACAATTATAAACTTAGAACGAATCTGGAACCTGGAATAACCCAGAACGAAAAAACATCTAAACATATCCTAAATCAAGGAGATATGCTTTTCGCTTCCAAAGGGCACAATTTTTTTGCAGCTGTTTACAAGGATGAGGTTAAACCTGCCATAGCCTCTTCTGTTTTTTTGGTACTGCGACCCAAGAAAAATATTATTAATCAGGACTACCTGGCCTGGTACCTTAATCATCCTGATACACAAAAGACGCTTGCAAGCATGTCCAAAGGAAGCACCATTCCTTCATTAAGCAAGAAAACACTTAGTGAATTGACTATTCCATTACCCAACCTGGAAATTCAGCAAAAAATCGTTGAATTTGAAGAATTGCGGTATAAAGAGTCCCAAATTAAAACCAGAATGAACCACCTTCAAAAAGAATTAATTGACAACCAACTTTTAAACATCATAAAATGAGCACGATAAAAACAAAAGACATAAACCAGACCGTTTGGGAAGCCTGTGACACCTTTAGAGGAGTAATTGATCCCAGCCAGTATAAAGATTATATTCTTACAATGTTATTTGTTAAGTATGTTAGTGACGTTAATAAAGAAAAGCGAAATCAGTACTTAAAAAAGTATGATGGAAATGAAGAAAGAGCCGACCGGGCAATGAGCATGGAGCGTTTTATTCTTCCTAAAAATGCTCATTTTGACTACCTATATGATCATCGAAATGAATCGAATATCGGTGAATTAATAGACATTGCTCTTGCAGATCTGGAAGAAGTTAACCGGGAAAAGCTTACCAGCGAAGACGGCTCCGGAATCTTTAGGAATATTTCCTTCAACAGTAATAACCTGGGAGATGAAAAGCAGAAAAATCAGCGACTTAAAGAATTATTGAAAGATTTCAATAAGCTGGATTTAATGCCATCACATCTTGAAAGCAGGGATATTATTGGTGATGCCTATGAGTTTCTGATTGCCAATTTTGCCAGTGATGCTGGTAAAAAAGCTGGAGAATTTTACACGCCGGCTGAAGTTTCAACCCTCTTAGCCAAGCTGACTAAAAGTGAACCGGGAGCAAGAATATATGATCCAACATGTGGTTCAGGATCTCTGCTTATTAAAGCTGCTAAAGAAGTTGGCAGTGATAACTTCTCTTTGTTCGGACAGGAAGCTAATGGTAGTACCTGGGCTCTCGCTGTAATGAACATGTTCCTGCACGGATTTGACGGTGCCGCCATTCGTTGGGGTGACACCATTAGAAATCCCAAACATAAGGAAGGTGATAAATTAATGAGATTTGACACAGTAGTGGCAAATCCACCATTTTCATTAGACAAGTGGGGAGCAGATGATGCAGCTTCCGATAAGTTTTCAAGGTTCTGGCGTGGTGTCCCGCCCAAGAGTCGTGGTGACTGGGCCTTTATAACGCATATGATTGAAGTAGCAAATGAAACCAAAGGAAAAGTTGGGGTAGTTGTGCCACACGGTGTTCTTTTTAGAGGTAGCAGTGAGGGGAAAATTCGTCAAAAACTAATCGAAGAAAATATCTTAGATGCAGTGATTGGTCTTCCATCCAATTTATTTTTTGGAACCGGTATTCCTGCCGCGATTTTGATTTTTAATAAGCAGCGAAAACTGGATTCCAGTAAAGTTGGTGACACAGTCCTGTTTATAGATGCCAGCCAGCATTATAAAAGCGGAAAGAATCAGAATAAATTAAGAGAGGACAAGGACATCCCGAAAATCCTGGATACCTACAATGATTTTAAAGAAGGTTCGCTGGAGGTAGGTGTTGCTGAGGAAAAGTATAGTTACGTGGCAGGTTTTGATGAAATCAAAGAAAATGATTTCAACTTAAACATACCTCGTTATGTAGACACCTTCGAAGAGGAAGAGGAAGTCGACATTCCGGCAGTTCAAAAAGAAATAGATGAACTGGAAAAAGAACTTACCCAGGTGCAGGGAGAGATGAAGAAATATATGGTAGAACTTGGATTCCAAAAATAACATGTACATAAAAATGGATTTTGTGTACATGATTTAAAGAACTGTACCCAAAATACAAAATGATGTACTTAATAATGAAGCACTAAAACAAATGAACCAGCTGCAAATATTATTTTACGAAACACCAGAAGGTAAAAGTTCTATTGAAGTTTTTTATGAAGATGAAACTTTTTGGCTATCCCAAAAGAAAATGGGAGAGCTTTTTGGAGTAGACGTAAGAACGATAAGCGAACACCTTACTAACATTTTTAACTCCAATGAATTAGAGAAAGAGGCAACTATCCGGAAATTCCGGATAGTTCAAACCGAAGGGAATCGCGAAGTCTCCCGGGAAATAGATTTTTATAATCTGGATGCCATTATTGCCACGGGTTACAGGGTGAATTCTAAAGAAGCTACCCAATTCAGAATCTGGGCGACCCGTACCTTAAAAGAGTTCATTATCAAAGGATTTGTTCTGGACGACGAGCGGCTTAAACAAGGAAAAAACTTCGGAAAGGACTATTTTGAAGAGCTGCTGGAACGCATTAGGGAAATACGCGCCAGTGAACGGCGGTTTTATCAAAAAATAACTGATATCTATGTAAACTGCAGCATAGATTATGATCCCAAAGCACCAATGACGAGGGATTTTTACAAAAAAGTACAAAACAAGCTGCACTGGGCCATTACGGGCCATACCGCAGCCGAATTAATTCATGGTAGAGCCAATGCAAAAAAGCCTAATATGAACCTCACCACCTGGAAAAATGCGCCAGATGGTAAAATTTTAAAAGGTGATGTAAAAGTGGCCAAAAATTATTTGCAGGAAGATGAATTAAAGGCTTTGAATCGCGTGGTAACCATGTATCTGGACTATGCCGAAAATCAGGCAGAGCGGCAAATACCAATGAGAATGACTGACTGGGTAAAAAAATTAGATGCCTTTTTGCAATTTAATGAATACCGGGTTCTTCAGGACGCAGGAAAAATAAGCCACAAACTCGCACTTAAAAAAGCCGAAAAAGAATATGAAAAATTCCGCCCGATACAGGACAAATTATACGAAAGTGATTTTGACAAGCTGGTAAAAAAGACAAAAGGAAAAAAATCTAAAGATGAATAAAAATTTAGAGGCAACAGTGAGTCGAGAGAAAGAAAACAAACCAGGCTATAAAAAAACCAAATTAGGATGGATCCCTGAAGACTGGGAAATTAAAACTGTAAATCAAATTGCAAAAGTAATTATGGGGCAGTCACCGAATGGTGATACATATAATTATTCAGGTATTGGAAAACCGCTTATAAACGGTCCAACAGAATTTACTGATAAACATCCAATAAGAAAACAGTGGACCTCTGCTCCTACAAAGATGTGTAGAACGGAGGATATTCTCCTTTGTGTAAGAGGTAGCTCTACTGGAAGAATTAACATTGCAGATGACTCATATTGTATAGGAAGAGGTGTTGCAGCGATAAGAGCAAATACTGATTTGAATCAAAAATTTGTTGAAATACAGCTAAAGAATGGAGTTCATAAAATATTGAAATTGACCTCCGGTTCTACCTTTCCAAATATTGACTCCAAATCTCTTAGAAGTATAAAATTTATAGTGCCAAGTGCTTTTGAGCAAACTGGAATTTCTGAATGCATTACTCAATGGGAGAATTCTATAGAATTGATTAATAAATTAATTAAACAAAAAAAACTCTTTAAAAAAGGCCTAATGCAGCAATTGCTTACCGGAAAAAAGCGACTGCCTGGGTTTAGTGGAGAGTGGAAGGAATTTAAACTTGAAAAGTTTTTCAGAGAAAGAAATGAAAAAGGTTTTGATAACCTACCACTTTTATCCGTTGGGGAAGCTGGAGTATACCCGCAGTCAGATTCCAACAAAAAAGACACCTCTAATAAGGACAAATCCAAATATAAAAGGATTTGCCCTGGAGATATTGGATATAATACCATGAGACTCTGGCAGGGCAGAAACGCTTTATCTCACCTGGAAGGAATTATTAGTCCTGCCTATACGGTTGTGATCCCAAAGGAAAATGCCCACGCAGAATTTTTCAAATACCTATTTAAGCTACCTGAAGTTGTGCATAAGTTCTATAGAAATTCTCAGGGTCTGGTTAGCGATACCCTAAACTGTAAATTCAAGGATTTCAAAATTGTAAAAGTAATGCTCCCTCCTACACTGGATGAACAAATTGCAATAGCAGATATCCTAATTTTTTCAGATAAAGAAATAGAACTATTAAAACAGAAAAAAGAATTACTTCAAAACCAGAAGAAGGGATTGATGCAGCAGTTATTAACCGGAAAGAAAAGATTAAAAGTATGAAAGTAATAGGCATCCAGATTGACGGATCAAACTGTATTATTTGTGCTGTTGAAAAAACTGATCAGGACATAGAATTATTAAAAGAATCAAAAAAACTAACTCTTAAAGAACATCATGATACTGAGGAGGTGAAAAATTTTCAGAAAGAAATTTTTCTCACTTTTGACACTATACAACCTACAAAAATAGCGGTTAGAGTGAGACAACATAAGTCTCGTAAAGGTCAGAATCCTCCATCGGCACTTTCTTTTAAAATTGAAGGTTTAATTCAACTATATGATAAAATAGATGTAGAGTTTATATGGCCACAGACTATTTCTAGCTTTAAGAAAAAGAATAACCTGCCCAAAATAGAGCAATTTAATTATCAAACCAAGGCTGCTGAGATAGCTACATATCTTATTGAGAATGATTGATCAAGATTTAAATGATACCGAATCTCCTAAAGAAATCCGCGCCTTTGTAGAAAACCATGAACACATCCTTTTCACCGAGTGTATTGAAAAAGGATACAATGGTATTCTATATTTTGGAAAACGGCTAAAAATGGATGAGGAAGTAGCTGTAAAGTTCTATTTATCAAAAGAAGGTTTCAATGCTTCCGAGGAAGCGGTTATATTAAGGAAAATTGACCACCCCAATATTCTTAAAGTCGACGACATCAGGTTTCTACCGCCTTGGAATTCATTCTTTTTAAGTCCTAAAATTTCGGGCGGTGACCTCCAAGGTTTGATTGACACAGAAGGAGTTATTCCTTTTAAAAGGGCATTATATTTTATTCATGGAATTCTAAATGGTATTTCCCACCTACATACCGAACATGGCTTGGTCCATAGAGATCTAAAACCTGGTAACATTCTTTATAGAAAGGAAGATGACACTCCAATAATAGCGGATTTAGGGTCAGTGAAGAAAATTGATGAAACTATTGGTTTTGTCGGGGCTTCAAAATGCACCCAATTATTCCTCCCGCCTGAAGCCATCTTTGAAGCAAAGTATTTATTCGAATCCGATCTTTATCAGATAGGAATTGTTTTATATCAATTGCTTGGAGGTTTTTTTCCGCTGGAAACACCAAATGATTTTCTAAATCAAAAAGAGCTAGCTCGTTTAAAACGTACAACTAACTCCATGAAATGGGAACAAGAACGGTTTTCGATCATTAATTCTAAGATTGGAAATGGAAAATTATTAAACTTGAATTCTTTACCGACATATTTACCCAAAAAATTGAAGCGTGTTATTAGAAAGGCCACGAATCCAGATTACACAAAAAGATACTTGAATGCTTCAGAGTTTCTTACTGATATTAATCAATTAATAAGAGATTATCCTGACTATTATTATGAAGATGATGATTTGATAATTGATCATAAAAATGGAAAAACATATAGGGTAAGCCAAGTTACCCAAAGCAAATATATTTTGAAACATAAAGGTCCTAGTGGAATTTGGAGAGGAATCAACAAGCATGACGGGACTTTCGATGAAGTTCTTCAAATTGCTTCTGAAGTATAAATCAAAAATAAAATTAGATGACAATTAGCCTAAGTTTTAAATGCATACATAAAGACTATTCCCAGGACTATGCAGATCAATATCATTGGGGAAAGGAAAGTGAAAACAACCAGAAATATCACTGGGCCAAATCTTTTGACCTTATTGATGTTATTGATGTTTCTAAACCTGAAGAACCATTTAAATTAAGAGCGGAACTGGAAGACGGCACTCAACTGGAAAAAGAACTCGATAATGTACAAATTTTAAGAGTTAAGTATGAGGATGGCCAGAAGGACTATGCTGTTTCAAAAGCCTTGCTCAATAAAACTCTAGATCCCTATCTAGAAAAAGAAGGAAAGAAACGTTTTTATTTTTATCTCAATAACAAGCCAGAAGCTGTTGAAGTTATTGATGGCGTTTATCTAACCGAGGAAGAAGCCTACGGTGAAGGCTTCATTGTTGTTTAAGATTTTACATTAAAAAATTAATCATGGATACACCTAGTTTCAAGGAAGATCATATCTCACAGATCCCTGCGTTAAAAATGCTTATCAATTTGGGCTACGAATATCTAAGTCCTGAGCAGGCTCTTAAATATCGTTCCGGAAAAACGAGCAATGTTATCCTGGAAGATATCTTAAGACCGCAGCTTAAAGAAATAAACAGTATCCAGGTATCATCTTCCCGGACCTCTTTTTTTAGCGATTCCAACATCGAGAATGGCATTCTCGCACTTAAAGATGTGTCCATGGCCGAAGGGATGATTTCTGCCTCAGAAAAGATTTACAACCTGCTTACGCTTGGCAAAGCGCTGGAACAAAACATCGATGGAGATAAAAAGAGCTTCACCCTTCAATATATTGACTGGAAAAACCTTGAAAACAATAAGTTTCATGTAACCGAAGAATTTAAAGTAAAAAGGCTGGGAAGCAATGATCATTATATCCCAGATCTGGTTCTATTTGTTAATGGCATTCCATTATGCATCATTGAATGTAAGAGACCGGATATCAAAAATCCCATTCAACAGGCTATTTCTCAGCATTTGAGAAACCAACAGCAAGATGGCATCCGTGAATTATATATTTATGCCCAGAACCTGTTAAGTATTTCCAGTAGTTTAGGTAGGTATGCCACCCTGGGAACACCTGAAAAATTCTGGAGTCATTGGGAAGAAAAATTTAAGACCGAGAAAGAAGAGAGTCACTTTAATGAGGAGATTTACAGGCTTAAAAATAAATCTCTAAGTAAGGAGAACAAGGCAATAATTTTCGGTGAGCGTTATCCCTATGTAGCTCAATATTTCAGACAACTGGAAGAGAATTCAGTCTTACCAACCCAACAGGATTTCTATTTATACGGACTGTGCAGTCCTAAGCGACTTCTGGACTTTACTTTTAACTTCACAGTCTATGATAATGGTCAGAAAAAAATTGCCAGGTATCAGCAATACTTCGCTATCAAAAAGACAATCGATCAGATTAAAACCATTGAAAACGGAAAGCGTAAAGGCGGCGTTATATGGCACACGCAGGGAAGTGGAAAATCACTGACTATGGTAATGCTGGCTGAAGCCATTATCCTTGAAAAATCAATAAGAAACCCTAAAATTATTCTGGTCACTGACCGTACAGAGTTAGACCAACAAATTGCCGAAACCTTTTCCAAATGTGATGTTCCGGTAGAAAAAGCGCCCACAGGGAAAGGCCTGGTAGATCTACTAAATAGCGATAGCGATACAGTAATTACAACTATCATCAACAAGTTCGATACAGCGGTTAAGAAAATCCCTCAGCCCTTAGAAAGCCCTGATATATTTGTTCTGGTAGATGAAGGCCACCGTACGCAGCATGGGACCTTTAACCTTGAAATGCAAAAGACCCTTCCTAATGCCTGTTATATTGCTCTTACGGGAACGCCATTATTTAAAAAGGACAAGAACACCTTGAATAAATTCGGATCTCTTATTGATGCTTACACAGTTGATCAGGCAGTGAAAGATAAGGCTGTTGTTCCCTTACTATATGAAGGCAGGCATGCCTTTCAAAAAGTCGCTTCAAAACAACTCGACAATTATTTCAACTTAATTTCTGAACCCCTTAACGACTATGAAAAATCAGATTTAAAAAAGAAGTTTAGTCGGGCAGACCAGCTAAATATAGCAGACCAAAAAATTTATGCAATCTGTTGGGATATTAGCCTACATTTTCAGAAGAACTTTCAGGGCATTACTCCCTTCAAAGGGCAACTAGTTACTCCTTCAAAAGCAGCTGCCATTAGATATAAAAACTATCTGGATGATATTGGAATTGTAAGCTCTGAAGTGGTGATGTCTCCTCCAGATGACCGTGAAGGAGAGGAAAGTGCCTATGGGGAAACACCTGATAAGGTGAAGAAATTCTGGAAGAAAATGATGGATGAGCACGGAACTTCAAAAAAGTACCAGGACAATATTGTAAATAGATTTAAATACAATGATGACCCTGAAATTATTATTGTAGTAGATAAACTTCTTACCGGTTTTGATGCTCCTCGAAATACTGTGCTTTATCTTAACCCGTAACCTAAGAGAACATACTTTACTGCAGGCAATAGCCAGGGTTAATCGAATTTATCCTGATAAGGACTATGGCTATATAATCGATTATTACGGGGTGTTAGGCAACCTCGATGAAGCTTTAGAGACTTATTCTTTTGAAGATTTCGATGAAGAAGATCTGAAAGGCACCTTTACTAATATTGATGAAGAAATTAAAACACTCCCTCAAAAGCATTCAGAGCTACTGGATATTTTTAAAGAAGTGCAAAACAAAAAGGATGCAGAGGCTTATCAACAGATTTTAAGAGATGAGGCTATAAGGTCCAGATTCTATACAATGCGCTGGCTAGCCTATGCAAGAACCCTAAAAATGGCTCTTTCTTCATTGCATTTTCACCAACAAACGTTGGATAGTATTATTTCTAAATACAAAGAAGATCTTTCCTTTTTTATGAAATTGAGAAAAACTGTAGTCCAAAGATTTTCTGATGCGATTGACTACAAACAATACGAAGGCCAGATACAGAAATTGATTGACACGCATATTTCTACGGAAAAAGTTGAACCAATTACAGAATTAGTAAACATTTTTGATCGGGATGCTTTTCAGGAAGAGGTTGAAAAAACTATTGGAGAAGCCGCTAAGGCCGATAAAATAGCCTCCAGGACCTCAAAACATATTTCTGAGAAAATGGAGGAAGATCCTGCGTTTTATAAGAAATTCTCTGAAATGCTGAAGGAAACTATCAAGGAGTTCGAAGAAAACAGGCTCTCGGATAGTAAATATCTGGCTAAGGTTAAAGACATTATGGAGAAGGTATTAACCCGGACAGATTCAGATATCCCTGAACAGCTGGAAGAAAAAGAAGTGGCAAAGGCTTTTTATGGAATATCCAACGAACGCTTAAAAGAAAAAATTCAGGATAATGAAATCAGAAAAGCGGTTGGAGTAGATATTGCCTTAAAAAGTGACCAGATAATAAAGGAACTTATCGTAGTGGACTGGCATACAAATAAACCTGACATTCCGAAAAAAATGGTATTTCTTATAGGCGACTATCTTATCGACGAAGTAAGAGATAAATACAATCTTGATTTATCGTTCACTGAAATAGATGATCTAGCTGGGGAAATTGTAGAAGTAGCAAAAATAAGATATCAGTAGGTGAAAGATAAAATCCAATACGGTTCTGCAATTATTTCTTATTGCCTGGAATATAAGGATAGAAAGACTTTAGGAATTACTGTCAATCCTGATATGGAAGTGATGGTCAAAGCTCCCATAGATGCATCACTTGAAAAAATAAGGGAAAAAGTCAGAAAAAGAGCCGACTGGATTCTTAAGCAACAAAGTTATTTCCTTTCCTTTCATCCGAAAATTACGAAAAGAAAGTTTGTAAGTGGCGAATCTCACCTTTACCTGGGACGCAAATATGTCTTAAAGGTTGAGGATGAAAATTTTAATGAGGTTAAATACAAAGGCAGCTTAATTGAAGTTAGCACTAAGAACCGCAAAAATGTTCAGGCACTTTTAAAGGACTGGTATCGAGAAAAAGCTAATATTAAATTTCGGGAAATTGCTCAACCAATAATTGAGAGGTTCGGCAAATATAATGTTAACCCCTCTGAAGTAAGAATCCAGGAGATGCCTAAACGATGGGGAAGCTGTACACCTAAGGGTAAAATCATATTAAATCCCGAGCTCATCAAAGCACCCAAGGCCTGTATAGAGTATGTAATCACGCATGAACTTTGCCATTTGGTAGAACGAGATCACAACCAGGCATTTTTTGAATTGCAAACTAAAGAAATGCCTGATTGGAAAAAATGGAAAGACAAGCTTGAAAAATTACTGGCTTAAATTAACCTGAAATCGCAAACCTAATTTTAGGCAGCTTCAACACTATTTTTCAAAACTGTTTTTAAAGAATTTAGCGTATTTAACAAATCTGATTTATCTTCAATCTTTTCGTATTTAATCTTCAGAATTTCAATAGTGTTTTTTGCCGGCTTATACCTTGATTCTTTAACCTCAAATCCTTCATCTTTAAGTCTGGGAATAAGCTCTTTTTTTATATAATCTCTGGCATCTTTATGAAACTCTTTTTGACCATTTAAATGAAGTCTGTAGCTCAATAGATAGACTTCTTTATCACTTTCATATCTTAAATCAATAAATGGTTTGAATGCTAGCTTTCTTTCATCTTTCTCATAAACGAAATCCTCATGGCCAAACCAGGAAGCTAAAAGTTTCCCTCTTCTACTAGGAACAGTTCCCCAACCCTCTTCTGGCCTATTAAAGCTTTCTTGGAATTCACTAAAAAAACCATTCCAGCTCCACCAGCTCCAGTTATCGACATTTTTTTTATGGTAATTTTCAAAACTTTCTTTGGAGCCCAGGTAATTTTCCTGAAGTCTACTTATATGCAAAAATAAATCGTTGAAAATATTATTCTGAATTTCCATATCCTTTCCTTTCTGAAGAACATTCATAAAATCCAAAACTGAATAATGAAAATAACCGTTTTCAACAACCTTATTTAACTTTGCCTGAAAACCTGTTTTGAAATATATTGGAATAATTTTATCATATTTATTAGTTCCCTTCAAATAATCTAAATATTTTTTTAATTGATTTGAGTGGTGACTTGATTTAATTTTATCCTCAATGAGAATTGCAGTCTTCTTATTGTTTTTAGTCAATTCAATTAAAATATCAATTTTCTTCTGCTGCGGAAAAATATGTATGTCATCATAATCTTCTAATGGCGTACCACTTACTTTATAAAATGATTTCAGTAGCAACGTCCCAATTTCATGTAGATTGGGATCCAAGGATTTACATGCTGGTTTAGCCCACTCAGAAAGCCACATTATTGCAGCGTCCTGACTAAGTTCACTTGGTGCATACTTAAATAGGTTAGGTTGATTGCTCATAATTTTAAAATTTAAATTTTAAGGATGGATATTTATCTTATGAATTGATCTTTGTGAAGTAGGGCTAGCAAAAATTGATCAATGGATCGTAAATCTAAAGATTTTCTTAAAGAAGTAAAAGTGGTTTAGCGTAAATGCCTTTTAATATTCGTAGAAAGGAAATTAACTATTTAAACTCCAGACCGTTGATCTTAATTTCGGGTTCCAGCTTTATATTCTTTACGTAATTTTTAAAATCGAAGCTGATGAATTCCAATCCTTCTATTCCACCCAAATGACAATTAATTGCCTGCTGAGAAGGATGACAGGGATTAGCCTTCCGGGTTCTACCTATACAAACATAATCCAGGTCGAACTTTACAAGTTTTCGATAAAGATATCCGGCACTTTGTTTTAAATAAGGCTGATTGAAGCTACCTATAGTATCGCCCCAGCAAAGCCAGGCTTTACTAATATTGAACTGGTCACGTTCCAGCAATTGCTCAATGGTATGCAGATTGTACCAGAAGACCTCGGTATTTTCCTCTAAGGGCAGGTCGCTAGGTCGGGACTTTCTTACCGGATATAAATTTACCAGCAACCAGCCGTCATATCCATTTTGCTTCGCGATCTGGTCAATATTCCTGGAAGTAGGATCTAATGCCTCAGCATCGGCAGTACTTGGATTCAAGCCCACAACTAATAGATTATTCTTGCCTTTTTTAGCAAGTATAAACCTCTTATCAAGGTCATTTTCGGGATGGCAGATGATTTCATTCATTTTGAACTAAGCTTGAACTGTATTTTTAAAGAAACTAAATACATGGTTATAGTCTACTTTCTCAAAAGAAATTAGTTTCAATTTCTGGTCGTAATTATATAGATACCATTCAAAGTTTTCACGTTCCTCATTCGTCATCCCATGAATAGCTTTAGCCGTATTAGGATCCAACTGCCCGGTAATCAAGATCTTTCGAACCGGTTTTTCTGGTTGTTCCCTCCTAATCATGCTGGCATATCGCAACACCTGCTCTACGCCTCTTTCCTGTCCTCCTTCATTTTTAACCTCAATAACCACATTATGCGTATCATCCTGAGCATAAAAATCCATTCGATGACTTGTATTATTCGGACTATACTCAGGTAAAATAGCATCGACTCCTAATTGCTTCAATGCATTAGTTTCACTAATAAATTTCTGTAAAACTTTTTCACTTTTAAAAATATCACCCCGACATTCCACCGGAAAATTATAGATCTTAACTCTGTCATTGAAATTAAGATCCATACTTAATACCGGATAGCAATAAAGTAAGTTTTCGCTAAAAATTTGATTTATTCTATCAAGGTTTGCAGCTCCCCTTTTCTTGTAGCCAAAAAGTTGCAAAAGTCTTCGTACCTCAATACTCCTGTACCCGGTAGTTTTAATTGATCTCTGGATACTTTTAATTGCTTTTTTGTATTTGTCATTGGGTTTAAGTGACCTTTTAGATAAATTAGGAATTTTAGGATCAAATTTACCATTCAGGATATTGGAGAGGTTAGTCAGGAAGTCTTTCATTTAATTGAATTTACGGTTAGACCTAAATTTAATAACTTTATTTTAAATAACAGGCTTGAAGTAAATTACAACTTATTAAATTTCCATTCCACTTCTCCCAGGTCTATAGTATTGATCATTTTCATTTCTAAGGTAGCCGGGAAGACATCTGGACTTCCTACATGTAAACAGAGTTCATAGCCTCCAAAAGTCTCTTCCTCCAGGTTGGTCCTATTACCATAACTGCGTTCTGCCATTATATGCTGGTATTGCTCTTCGGTAAGGGTGATTTCGAGTTTTCTCATATTGATTATTATTTCATTACAAGATTAGAATTTCATGACGACAAAATATGACGCTTACAATAAACATATTCTTCGATTTCAAAGTAAGTGGTAAACTCAAAAAAAATGGAAAAATAGATGAATGATTAGACCAAAGGAAGGTGAAGACTAATTCTGAGATTGAGTAGATGGTTGATGAGTATATATAGACAAATCCTCTTCCTTGAAAAACCAATCTAAAATATTATGGCCGATTTCTGGATTAAGCTTTCCACTTTTCAATACATTTATTTTACCTATTCCACATTCATGATCCTTTTGATCAAAGGGATAAAAAGAAGGTGCCAGACTTTTGGTTTCGGTAGGGTATAACAAAACCGCTTTATAAGATTTCCAGTAATCATTGTAAACATACATTTGCCTGAGATCCTGAGTTGAGGGTTTGGAGTATCTTATATTTTTCCATTTAGTATCGATCACAAAAGTATCCTCTCTACTTTCTATAACGATATCAGGCCTAATGGTAATTCCCTGCCAGAACCCTTTAGATTTTTGTCCGAATATACTTCTATTTCAGGTTTATCTATGGCTGCTTTTTTAAGCTTTATAAGTACATATTCTTCCCATAGGTTATTCATATCAAAAAGCAAAGCCAGCATTTTTTCCTTTCCCGATGATATGTTGGGAGCATATTGCAGGATTATAAATTTGGCAATTTCTAAAGCGGTTTTATAAGGGGAGTTTTTCCTGTTATATTTTATTTTTGAAAAAGTAGCTCTATCAATATAACATTTGCTAACCTCAGGAAAATCGAGCTGAACAGATTTACATCTAGAATAGAGATAAGTCCCTTTGGAAAAATTTTCAATAATTTCGAGGGCGTAAGATAATATTTGATGTATTAGATGATCCTTTTCATAGATCTGATGAGTGGTATAAAACCTTTCTTTATGAATAAGGTTCTTCTGAATATGTCCCGAAAATTCCAGTTTTCCTTTTAGGGCTTTTACATTTTTAGTTTCCCGATAATACTGTTTTATTAATCCTTGTCTAATGAGTAATTCGAATTTCACTCAAGAACCACTCAAAGTAAATATCTAACAAATGAATATTTTGCCTGGATACATTTGCATTTCCAATCTTTTGAACCTTTAGTTTTTTAGTAACCTTAAGCATATCGATTAAAACCCGTTGCCAGAGATCCTTATCTTCCTCATGAGAATCGATTTTAGGTAGAATTTCTATAGTAAGACCATCCACTTGAATAACGCCCACATAATTTTTGAATTTAAGACCATTATATCTTAAATCAAAGTAGCAATCATCATGCAAAGCGTTGAGTTTAGAAAAAGCTTCAAGATGATGCTTTTTAAAATCTCCACCGATCTTTAAAAACTGATGTTCGAAAACCTTAATGGGTTTATTCGCTTTCTTCATCGCTATTAGTTTAAAAGCATTCGTATGGCATCTTCAATATCTATCAATATCTTTCAATTCAAAACATGCATTCAACTCAGGTCGATCCAGTTTCTTGAAACTTAGCAAATTTCACATTAGCTTCTTTATGTTCAACAAAACCTTCTCCCAGAATCAAGGCAATTTTCTCATAATCGTGATAGAAATATTCCTGTAACAGTGGAATAACTTTATTTTCAAAAGCATGTTTTAAGGCCTCAGTATCTCCTGATTGAATCTTGATAAAGTAAGAATGACCGATGGTATGATCCCGATCCAATAAAGCTTCAATTCTTTGATTAATCACTCTTAAAACTTGACTCAAATTAAATTTATCAAATTCAATATTTTCCAACAGCTCTGGAATAGGCATTACTTCTTCAAATGCAAATCTTCTTCTTAATGCAGTATCTAAAGCTTCAACACTTCGATCTGCCGTATTCATTGTGCCGAAAATATACAGGTTTGGTGGCACACCCAATTCCTTTTTAGAATAAGGTAATTTGGCTTTCAATTCGTTTTCTTCTCCTAGTCTCTTATCTTTTTCAATTAGAGTAATTAATTCTCCGAAAATTGCCGAGACATTTCCTCTGTTTATCTCATCAATAAAAATGGCATAATTATTATCTCTGTCTGAATTTGCTTTTAGACATAGTTTTTTAAAAATCCCATCCTGAATTTCATATGCAATTTCGTTTTCTTCCTCTCCTAACCTGGGCTTAATTCCTTCGATAAAATCTTCATAACTAAAGGATTGATGAAAAGTAACAAATTCATAATTTTTAATTGTCTTATTAGAACTTGGTTGATAATTTTTCACCTGGTCAATTAAATCATTTGCTTCAGGATATAACTCATCAATGGTTGTTTCATTCACTCGCCATTTTGAATCTTCCTCTTTAAAAAAAATTTGAGGATCACTTCTTTTGGTCACTTTAACATTTGGACATTCCTCTACTGTATGAGCTTGAAGTCTACTCCAAACTATTGGTTTAATGCTTTTAGCATTAGACAATCTCTCTTTAGCTCTTACTAATTGGATGTTCTAATAGAACCGACGTTGAAACCGTTCCAAGATCTTTTAAGGCAATTGCGAATGTTTGCCACCAGGTAAGATCAACAACAAAATTATCAAGAAACTGTTCTTTAGTTAAGCTACTTTCTGAAACCGTAAATTTATCAAAGTATTTTTTTTGCAGCTTATAGGTTTTACCAGTTCCCGGTGGTCCGAATAATATCTTATTTAAATCATTATTTTGATTTTTAGATATTTTAATAGAACTCATTGATCCTAGATTTAAAACTTCATCACGGTATACTTTATCAAAAGCAGCCTTCTCAAAGTATGGATTATGAAATTTTGAATATCCGGTTTTATTAGTTCGTGATAGTTCAACTTTTGTAGTTCTAATAATAGCCTCTTTTTGATACGAATTAAGTTCTATATCATGGAATTGGTTGTAAAAATGCCCCCTCTTGCCATCAAAATTGGTTGCATCCTCGCTAAGCTTTACGTCTGCATTTGCAACATAACGGAAACCTCTAAGATTAGTTAATCTCCATGATGGCCTTTGCCCAACAGTCAAGCTTAAACTATCCTGAGCACAGCTAAACGCTACCCTTTCATCCTTTTGAGTAATATCAGATTTTAAAATAAGTTCTTCAAGAAAATCAAAAAACTTAATCAGTTCTTCTTTTTTAAATTTACTCGCAGTTTTAAGGAATAATTCTTCAGAGGAGTACCCAAATCTTTCTTCTAAAAATTTCAAATAATTTTCCTTGCCTAGAATAGCTCTTGGACGATGGGTTCCTGTTTTTAAACTATAGTTGAAAAAAGGCGTATCTTTTTTATAAATATATTTGGAAAGATATTCAACAATATATTTATAATTAGATTCATCTACTTCGAAGATATTTTTTTCTAATAATTTCTGAGAATTTTCTAGATCATCGCGAAGGTTTTTCTCATTTAAGCTACCGTATTTGCGATCGGTATTTTTAAAAAACCATTTTATAAATTCTTCTTTGAGATTGGTTGATTTTGCATTATTCATATCCAAAATTTGGAATCCCATTCTTTCTAAATATTTGTTTGTAGGTGGGCCTCCCCCATAATCCCAATTAAAAGAACCATCGAATTCTTTACGCGCACGTCTCATAACTTCCTTTGGAGGATAGGTTTTGCCATTAATTTTGACTAACCATCTGGTTGATGGGAATGAGTTCTTCATTTGAAGAATCAATCATCCCAATAGCCTCTAATACGTGTTCACGTTCAATTTGATCTGGATGAAATTTCATTAATAATTAAAATTATGGAGTTTTACTTAGTAGGGAATTGATTTTAAATATAGAGAAATTTGAATTATCTCAATTCAACAATATTATTCAAATATTATATATTTACTCTACACCGAAAATTTTAGAATGAGTAAACATCCCCCTTTTTACTACGTAGTTTCTTTCCATTTCCTTGCTCAGGATAAGAACAAGGAAATTATCCATCAGAACTGGCGTAAAGAATTTTATAATTCAAATCCTATTATTGCGAGGCAAGAAGCCTTTGCAGAATTTGATGAATATCTGAATTTTCTTGATCTAAATAAAAAAGTTGAAATAGATGAATATGGAAATTATCAAATTGTTAGTCCTTCCGGAATTCCTGAAAGACCTGAAATAATAGAGAAAGATGACGATAAAGAATTTGAAGCATTAATTAAAGCCATTTCTGATTACAGTGAATTTAGAGAAGATTTAGATGTTCTTATTGTGATGACAGAGGAAGAATTGGTAGATGAAATAGGTCATGGAGATAGTACTTTGGCAATTCATTCAATATCCTCTCATTCTGTGAACAAACAGAATTTAATTGATAATCTCACCACGGAATTAAGACTTTATCAAATGGCTAAAATAGATACGTCTGAAAATGCCATTGTTGTTCAGCATTATGGCGATGATTACTATGAATCTGGGGAAGAAGATGAAGCAGTGGATTATACTATCCTCCCTACTCCATTTAATTGGACTAACAGAGAACAATATGAAAAGGAAGAAGAAGATAATGAAGAATGAAGGAAAGTCATTTTGGGAAAAAATAATAACCGAAGGTGAGACAAATTCCCTTGAATTCAAACCTAGTCTAGCCTATAACTTTCGAGAAGAATTATCTAACTATATTCCTTTATATAATAATGCGAAAACTATTTGTGGCTTCCTTAATTCGAGAGGTGGAATTTTATTAATAGGTATAACCGATAGTGGGACTCCTCAAGGATTAGAAAAAGATACCGAACTTTTAGGTTCTAAAGATAATATAAGGTTAAAAGTTGATGACTTAATTTCTACCTACTTTAAGAATACTATTTCATCCTTAATAGATGTTAGCTTTGTTGAAATTAAAAATAAAAAGCTATTAGCTATTACAGTAAAACCTAGTAATACGCCAATATTCCTTCAACGTTATCACCGAAGAACCGATTCAGTTTCAAAGCATTTTTATGTAAGAAGAGTTGCATCAACAACTGAAATTAAAGATATTGAGGAAATTATTACATACATTTTTAATCATAATTATACCAATAATTAAATAATGATTGAGCATACCCCCAAAAGAGTTTAGTTTATTTTGATTATTTTCACTTTACGAGTCATATTCCCTACAATTTAAACTTGTGTTATAACCAACAACACATTAATGAAAAAAACGCTTGTTCTCTCAAGAAGCCAGGAAACAACACTTGAGCAAATTTATTCGGAACTTCTTTACTCTCTTAAAAAAACTTGGTCTGAAGAGAAAATCCTTGATTTATCATGTCTGATAATTAAGGATTGTGGTCTTCAAACCTACCATTCTAAAAAAGATAAAACGATCAATTTTTTTAAAGCTACTGGCAAATTCAGTGGAAAGGCATTCAATTCTGGAAAGGAAAAATTTAATCGGTATAAAAATAATGGGCTTCGAAATGAATTCAAATCAGACTCTAATTATCTATATAACGCGATAGAGAATACTCCTGGTAAGATTAGAACTTTTGGTCAAAGCACTAAAATACGTTTTGATGAATTCAATGAGAATTTTCTGAAAAAATCAAAGGAGGAAAAAGTAAATATAATGGCTTCTGGATTAATGAGCATACTAATTTTTTATGCCTCAGCCGGTGGAGAGGATTTTGAAGGTGGCATACCTGATTTAGATTTAGAATTAGGAATTGGATATCATCGAAATATTTTTAGCCATTCGGTAATTTCAGGATTCGTTGTAGAATTTTTGATGAGAGCCGGCGTAGAAATTTTAAATAAGTCATATTCTAATCTTCCGGAATATCACCACAAGTTTTGGGATCATACCCACGGGTTTATCAGATCAAATCAGGATCTTGCAATAGGATCCATGTGGGCAGGTATTAGCGTCCACTTACTTCAAGATGCAAACCTAACAGAAGCCACAACTAAACCTTACACAGGTATCCCGTTCGAAATGTCTATGGAAGCCCACCAGGCATTATATACCGCTAATGGAACCGCTTCAGCTATCTATGCGAAAAACTAAACTTACCAATCAAATATTATTTCTATGAAAAAACTCCTTTTCCTAATAAGTTTTATTCTTGTCCTTTCGAGCTGCAAAACTGATCAAAATTCAACTTCTTATCCGGAAGACGAAAAAAGTTATTATTCTAATAATTCTAACTCAGAATTATATTATTCAGATGATGAAGATGTAGAAGATGATGAAGGATTTGAAGACGGAACTTATACAGCGACAGTAGATTATTATAATTCAGAAACTGGCTATAATGCTACCTATACCTTAGATGTAGAAGTTGAAGACAATGAAGTTACCGTAATCTATTTTAATAATGGTGGATATTTAGACGAAGATCATATATGGCCTGAAGAACTTGATGAAGATGGATATGTCGAAATTGAAGGTGAAAATGGAAAATATTATGAAGTCCAAATTGACTACTAATTTTGCGCTTTTTTAAAGTCTTTTCGGTCTCCTTATTTTTACTTCTTCAATTTTCCTGTACGGAAAATTGTTGCAAAACATGTTCTAAAGGAAAAGCTTGTGGTGATACCTGTATTTCAAAAACGAAAAACTGCTATCAACCTGATGGTTGTGCATGTGATATATAGATAATGGGGTTATCCACAAACTCTGTTGAGAACATTCTTATTCAGACCTCAAATAACTTTGTCAATTTCAAAAAGAAAAGTTAAAATTGATCTGAATTGCCTGCTCGCAACCCTACCCCGGCAAGCTATTGATAACTAAACCTATAAGAATTTATGTCTTTCCATAAAGTCTCATAGGAACATTATATCTTATAAATTTTGTAGTATTTATTACTAACCAATTCTAATAAAATGTCTGCTAAAAAAATTTCGGCCTTACTTCTCCTGTTTGTAACTACCATAAGTTTTTCTCAATCCCTGGATGATTTAGATAGTTATGATATCGAAAAGGTATACAAGAAAGTAGAACTTGATAATGAAACTCTGGACGAAGATGGAGACGAAATAGAATTCATATTTGTTGAAACTGAATTTGACGTACAGAGAGGTAAGTATGAAATTGAACTAACTGATGGACCTGGGGATCTTTATGAGATTATTGATACTGGGTATTTTGTGATTTTTAGGAGTTATTATGGATACGCAGGCTATAGTGATGAATGCATTTTAGAGGTAACCGGAGGTTATTTTCCAGGAACCATTTATAAGCTTGATTAAATGAAAAAGCCGACTTTAAGTAAAGGAATTTGGTTAGCCATTATTGCTTTTATTGCTGTGATGGCCTATAGGTCTTACCTAAAAAGAAATCCTGTTGAAAAGCAAGTAGATCAGGATAAGGAAATTGTGGACCATGTTGAAGAAATGGTTTTAAATAAACCTGAATCTCGATTTAAAGATCATCAGTTGCCTAATGGTTCTTCTCCATTTGATAATGTATATGGAGATGGGCAATTTAGTAACAACTCCAATACCCTCCTAGTTCGAAATCAAAGCGGAAGTGATGTCATAGTCTTTCTAAAAACTGTTGGTAGTGGCGAGATAATACGTAATCATTATATTCAGGCGCATTCTCAATATCTTCTTAAAAATGTACCTGACAAAACATGTTATACCAAATTCTATTATGGTAAAGACTGGAACCCAACAAGAAAGGTGAAGGGTATTGTAACAGGTGGCTTCGATACCGATGAAGATTTTGTAGATACTGAGAAAGATATCATGGAGTTTAGGGAATATGAAGAGGGAAATTACATCTATTCATCCCAGTTTGAAATAACACTTGAAACCATTGAAGTAGAGGGCCAGACCATGAGAGAAAGAAAGGTTGGTGCTTCTGAATTCTTTTAAATCTAAACCTGAATAATTGAAATAAAATGAAACAACTATTTCTAATACTTACAGTCATTATATTTTTTTCAAGTTGTAAAAAAGATGAATTAAGTAATTCTGAAATTTTTCAAAATCAAATTTGGTATGTAGATTCGACAGTCGTAAATGGCAGCGGCAGTTATACTGGAGAGGTTTTAAAGCCAATGAATGATAGTATTTTTGATATTTATAGGGATCAAATTATTCGTTTCGAAAAATTCAAATTTAAAGGAGACAGCCTTCTTATAAAAAAACATGATCAATGGAAAACCTATTCCTTAAAGAAGTCCAATAACAATAATATCATTTTAATCGCTTCAGATACTTCTGAAAAGCACTACTTACAAAATTTAACTAAACTTTTTGAAGGAGAAAGTAAAAGGGTATTTAATAAATCTACTCTTTTCAATGAACTGAATAATTACACTTGGTATGTAACAAAAGTTGATAACATGATAAATGGGGTGGTTTTAAATGAACCAGATCCAAGTAAATATTATTTAAACAACGCATTTTATATTCCTGATACAATCAATAATAAACCATTTAACGCGTGGTTTGAAAAAAACTATGATTACAGATTTAGTGATCAGGCCTTTTATCTTTATAGTAGAGATGAAGGTAAATTACTTTCTACTATGTATCTAAGAAAAAATAATACAAATGAACTAATATTATTTGATTCGGAAAACTGGAATACTTTTACTTTAAAGAAAATAGATTATTCCATTTTAGAATAATTTACTTCGGCCAATAAACCAAATCCCAATTTCCCATAGGAAAACAGAATGAATTTTAGGCTTTGATGGTATTATAAAATCATTGAAGTAAAACAACCTTACTATATCCCAGCATAAACTATGCTTCCAAACAAGAAAAATATGATATTAAAAATTATTATTGGAATTACTGTTCTCATTTTAATTTGAAATATCGCCCATTATTTATTTATGTTATTCATAAAACGGAATCTGGACTGAATCGATTTATAGGGATTTTAAAAGATGATTTAATTGAGGAAACATCAGACTTTAATACTAATAAAATGGAAATTAAATTATGGTAATTTAATTCACTTTACTAAAAAATAAATTGAAACCATTGGTTTCTGTAATGAGCTAAATAACAATGCAATCCTTTATTAACTTATCATCGAAACAAGCCAAAGATTTAGATAAATTTGTTCATGAAAATGCTTTGGAGTTATATCGCAATTCAGAAATTCTGGTCGAACAACGTAGTTCTTTTGCTTTAGCCTCTTCATTACTGATTCTCAGTTTAGAAGAAACTATAAAGGCCATTATAATTAAACTGCATAGTGAAGGTTTAAAAGTTTATAAAATTGAAGGAGTTCAAAAATTCGTAAAAGATCATAAGATTCGGCATCAGGTTGCACAGTTTATCGAAACCGGATCTGGCATTTTTGACATCTATGAAAGCTGGATAGATTCAAAGAAAAAACCTCAGAAATTCAAGAAACAGTGGTTAAATAATATTACAAATGGAGTTGAAGCTGCTTTAAAGTTTAAAGCTTCCTACGAAAGAATTCAAAAACTTCAGAATTTTAATGCTCTGAAAAACCAGGGCCTTTACACTGAATACTGTGATGGTTTTATTAATCCCAAAGATATAATTTCAGAGAACGATTTTAAGGATATTAAATCAATTGTAGACCGTACAAGAAATTTTTATAGAGTGCTTCAAATAATATATAAACCCACAAGCGAAAATTCTGGAATTTTTAAAAGGAATGAGCAATTAAAAGCTGATCTCGCACTTTTCGTAAACGAAGCCTTATCAGATTTCTCATTTAAAATTAAATAATATTCAAATCCTTTAATCATTATATGAAACTAAAATTACTACTTACACTGTTTTTATTTTCTTCTATAACTTATTCCCAAGTATCCGGCTATTCAGGTATTTATTTTGCTAAAGAATTTAGTAAAGAGCAAGCTTTGTATAAAGCGAAGGAGTTTGTAATGTCTAACCTTATAGAGGTGTCCTCCTCGCCTACTAGATTTGAAATAGATCCCTTAGCCGCGGCTAATTCTGGCGAATTAACTTCCCTGATGTATACTTGCGACGAACAAAATCTCAGTGGATTAGTTTTAGGCTTTTTTGGAAATAGATGGAATGAGAACGGAGTGAATTACCAAGCGTACGCTTTTAAGAACTTAACAAAAGATGATGCTTTTGAAATTCTTTCAAAACTTGAAAAATTAATGGACGATCAATCAAGATATCTTGGATCTGATTCAGATACTAATAATTTATCATTTGAATATGATGATATGACATTTTTAATTTATAAAGATGTAGGCACTAAAATTAGAGTGTTTTGGAATGGGTTTGACGCCGAATGGGAATCTACTGCCTTCAATAGAACAAGAAGAAGGTTTGAAAGAAGAATCGAATAATTTTGTTAAATTAATTAAGATTTTTCTTACTTTAGGAATCGAATTTTGCGCCCTACCGTAGTAATTCATTAATATTTTGTCCCAAAGTCAATTTTTATTCCCTGATAGGAATTGGCATTTATTAAAACTATTAATGCAAATAACTACCTACTTTACTAAGCATACTGATGTAAAGAAAATAATTCTTCAATTATTAGATTCTGCCAGCACTCAAGTCAATGTTGCTGTAGCCTGGTTTACAGAACCAAAATTATTCAATAAACTTCTCGAAATTCAAGAGCGAGGTGTTAATGTGGAATTAGTTATCACTTCCCATGAATTCAATAGAAATAGTAATAATGATTATTCTCTTATTGAAGAGAATGGAGGTTTTTTTACTGAAATAGGAAACGATGAACAGTTAATGCACATGAAATTTTGTGTAATTGACTACAAGACTGTGATCAGCGGATCTGCCAATTGGTCAAAAAGCGCTTTTACGAAACATAATGAAGAAGTAACAATTGTAGAGGAAAACCTGCCTAGAGCTAATGACTTTATGGCCGAGTTTGAGAGGTTAAAAGATATTTCAGGAAAAATCCAGAAACTTAAAAAGGACTTAGATATTTCACAGGCAATCAAAACCTTTGAAGTAATCAAGGCTCTCATAAATATCGGAGATACTCAAAATATCCAACCCTATATTTATCGTCTTAAAAATATTCCAGAATTAGAAGCGATAACCGATTATTTACTAGCAGGCGATTATGATCAAGCTACAAAGGAGATTGATTTATTTAAACAAAATTACACTCAAATAATCTCGGTTTCAGAAATTGAAAAATCACAGATTTTAACTCAAATCAAACTCCTCTCCTATCAAATCGAAATTATGGAATTTGAAAAAGTAGAAAAGGAAGCTTTGGTTGATCAGTTTAACCACCGATATATCCTAGAGTTAAATCCTTTAATCTCTAGAATTCTCGAACTCAAAAAGAAAATTTACAAAAAGCTTAAAAAGCATGGAATTGTAGACGATACTTATGAAAAGATCGAAGAGGAATTTAGGAGGAAAAATCAGGAATATGAAGAGGAAAAGGAAATCCAAATTCCAGATTTAAGTCAAGATGATACGAAAACACTTAAACAATGCTACAAGGAAGCCTCAAAATTATGTCACCCAGATTCACTTGAATGTATTTATGAAGACAAAGTTGAGGCTGCTAAAGTCTTCGCAGAATTAAGCAATGCCTATAAACTCAATGATCTGGAAAAGGTACGTTTTATACTTAGCGAGCTTAAGTTAGGAAAGCCAGTAACTAACCTGAATGAATTTGATGAATTGGCTCACTTAAGATCTCGCCTAGAAACGTTAAAGGTAAAATATGATAAGCTTCAATTGAGTATTCAGGAAATAATTACCTCTGAAACCTTCAAAATAATTGAAGGCATTGAAGATTGCGACACTTACTTTAAAAAACAAAAAAAATTATTAGAAACCGAATTCGAAAATCTAACAGCCAAATACACCAATAATGAGCAACAAACCTCAAAAATCTAAATCCAATGGGTTACAGGGATCCGGCAAGAAAAAAATAGGTCTTGCCGGAGTAAATATGGGAACTTTAAACAAAAGTCTCAACGATATGTCACTCCCTCGTCTATTTTACCAACTAGTGGTATTTATATTAGATGGCTCCGGATCAATGACCTTTCCCGGTAAAACTGGTAAAAGTAAAGGAGAAGAAGTTGAAATTGCAGTAAAAGATGTTATAAAAAGATTACAGGGTAGTAAAAATAAAAATTCCTTTGACCTGGCTTTTTATGCGTATGCAAATGAATCTGTTCAAATGCTTCCAGAAACCTCTGTACCTAATTTTGATTTTTCAGACAACCTAGATCCTTGTGATTACATAGAATTTTATGAACAAACCCGTTTGGAGGAAACCTTGGCAGAAGTTAAGGACCTAACCGAAAATTATATTAATAAACATAGTAATAAAAATGCTCAGGTTTTAGCACTCATTTTGAGTGATGGTGCTATTCATGATCAAGAAAATTCCGAAGAATTATGTAGGGAAATTGATGGGTTTAATAATAAAGTTAAAATTTCTACTATTCTATTTGAAAGTAAAGAATGGAAAGAAAAGTATGATGCCTCAGATCTAAAATTCTTAAGAGACAATCTTGAAAACCTATCGAGTGGGCCAGAATTTTTCACTTCAACCCTAGATCCAGATCAGGTTCGAAAACACATGATTAAAAGTATTTCAACCGTATCTAAAGTCGATTAATGTATATTTCAGCAGCTCATATAGATGTTAAAAAACATCAAGATTATGCAGACTTTTCAGTTGAACTAAATTATAAAGTGATCATTATATGTGATGGGATTGGAGAGTTCGAACGATCAAGAGAAATTGCGGAATTCACAGTTAACCAATTCATTGAAAAGAATTACCGCAACCTAAATGAATTTATTTTTGACAGTGAACTTCAAGAAATGAAAAACACCGGTTTAGAAGCCGGAACCACATTTATAAAAGCATTAATTTCAAATAATTCTGATAAGGTAAAAATAGAGTACTTAGGAGATGGAGGTATAATTCATTTACCAGGTGACTACTATAATTTACCAAATTCAGATTTTCCTTATAAATACAATGAAATAATGCTACCGCATAATTCTCCGAACGGAGAATTGAATAGACATCTTTCTCATAAAAGCACAAAAGAAAACTTAAAGACAGGTGAATTAGAACTTAAATTGAATCATCCTGCTGGAGATATACTTTTATTGTTTTCAGATGGAATATCCTCATTAGAGGAACGTGTCATACTTCGGGATGACCACGGAAGGTATTGGCGAAACGAACCTGAAACAATACAATTTATCTTAAATGAATTAGGACAACTATTGAATTCACCTACAAACATGGATGAGTTTCAAGAAATACTTCCCAAATTCAACATTTCTCTATTGAAAAAACTTAAGCAGAATAATATGCTGGAGGATGATGCTTCTTTAGGCATTATCATTACTCAAGAAGTTCTAGAAAATTTTAATAGTTCCAGGAATGATTAAATCCCTTACTGAAATAAAAAGCATCAGTGTAATTGACCAAAATCAATCGAATAACCTCTATTCGTTTGCTGAAGTTAGTTTTGATGAAAATGAGGTTGGATCAGGTGGTTTTGGCTCCGTTCATAAAGTTCATAGCATTGATGGAGAAAATAAGAGCAAGTATGTCTTAAAGATCTTTACTAATGAAGAAAAAAAGGACCACGCTTATGAAGTGATAAAGTTACTCCATGATAAGCTTAAGTACAGACAAAATAAGACTGGCCTTCCAGTTTTTCATGAATTCCCCGAATTACTAGGCCTTCCTTTTCTTGCTTTCAAAGGTTATGACAAATTATCCGAAAAAGAATGTATTGGATTTTTGATGTACGACCTTTCCAGTCTTGGATATGAATTTTTTGGAAATGATGAAATAAAGAATAGTGAATACCAAAACCTGGAGTTAACAGAAAAAGTTTATTTAGCCTATCAACTTGCAAAAGTTATCAACTTCCTCCACGAAATTGAATTCATCCATTCAGACATTAATGAACAATCTATTTTCATAAATCCTAAAAGAATTCAGTTAGCCCTCATTGATTTTGACAGTGGTTACCATTTCGATAAACAAGATAAGCCAAGTACTCTAGGTAAAATGAGTCATTGGCTTAGTGGTAAGTTTAGAAAATTAATAGGAGATAATAATTCTGAAAATTTAACCTTAGAGGACAGAATTAGAGAAGAGAATTGGCTCCTAGCTAATGGATTATTTGAAGTTGTTTTTGGACTTATACCTTATTTTTTTCTTGATGACGCAGATGATTCAACTAAAAAGAAATATCTCAAAAATAATAGATGGCCTTTCTCAGATAATTCTGGTCCTCCCATAAATAATAGCTCCCTCTCTACACTACAAAATCTCCAGGAAATTTTTGGAAACTTGAAAAATAGTGACGCTAAAGATTTAATTGAATCATTCGAAAATGTATTTAATGAGGGCTATGCGAATGAAAAAAAGAGGCTAAGTTCCCATGAATGGAAATCAATTTTACATCAAATTAATTTTGACTTAGAGAATATCCCTGATCTAGTTAATTTTAACTCCGATAAAACCATCATTTCCCGAAAAGATGAAACTGTAAAGTTCATATGGAATACAAGTAGATTCAACGCTATTTTTATAAACGGAACCCTATGCGATATTCATGAAAATACCAAGCATTTAAATATTCCTGATTCAAGAGAAGTTAATCTAACAGTAAAAAATGATTTTGGGGAGATCAATGAAACTATAAAAATTGAAGCTAATAAAATAGCTCCGGAAATAATAAGTTTTGAATCTTCAGCGAAAACACGTAAAGACCTTTCTCCTGTTGAGCTATCCTGGAAAACGAAAAACACATCTAGAGTTTTTATCTTCAATACCCAGGACCCTCAAAAATCGAATGGAAAATTAGAAGTTGACCCGAAACAGAAAACAATATATATCCTCAAGGCAATTGGACATTTCGATCAGGAAATCGAAAAGCAGATACAGGTAGATGTTATCCAACCCAAAATCCTTGATTTTAAATATGAAATAAACCTAAATGAGGGGATTGATAACATTGACTTATCCTGGAAGATCGAAAATGCCATTGAAGTGGAAATAAATCCGAAGGTAGGAAGAGTAGTCACTTCTGGATCTAGTCATGTTAAAATAAGAAAGGAAACAGCTTTCACCCTAACCGCAGTAGGACACTTCGGGAGCGTTGAGAAAACTATAGATGCCTTTCCGTTCCCTGCGCCTATTATTGAACATCTATTTATTCAAAGTCCTCGAATTGAATTACAAACTAAAATTACTAAGGACTTTGTTAACTATCCATTTGAAGATTTGAAATTAACTAACATTGAATATTCAAATATTATTCAATTTGAGAAAGAAAATTTGGATCAAGAAATTCTAAACAATCACCTAACCCCTCCTTCTTTTGAGCATAATAATGCTCTCCTGGAAAAGGAAATTAAAGATAATTTGTCTTTTTCAGACATCTATCAGCAATTAAAAGAAAAAATACACTCTAAGCTAAAATGAAAACTATTAAGCAAATTCTCAATTGGCCTTTAAATAAATTATATACATTATTTCTTTGGTCATCTGGTGCTGATTTGGATATCCTGGAGCAGGCACCAACAGATAAAAATAAATATTATGGCATAGGAGGTACAATCATATTTACTGCATTAATGGCAACATTTGCTGGCGGATATGCATTTTTTACAGCATTCAAGATACCTGTTCTATCAGTCTTTTTCGGTTTATTTTGGGGAGCTTTAATATTTAACCTTGATCGATATATAGTTTCCAGTTTTGGAGTTGGAGATGGAAAAAGAACAATTTCAAAACAAGAATTAGTGGAAGGCGCTCCTCGATTAATAATGGCAATTTTATTAGGTTTCGTAATTGCTACACCTCTTGAGTTGAAATTGTTTGAAAGGGAAATAAAGGCTGAAATAAAGAGGGAAAACATAATTACCCTTGAAGAAAGAAAAACAGATGCAATTGAGAAGGCCCAAATGGACAACGTTTACTACACCGATCTTATAACAACTTTAAACCAAAGAATTGATTCTAGGAGAGAGGAATTAAATCTCACTAAAGAAAAAAGAGACGCTGCATATGATAAATATATGTGCGAATTAAATGGAACATGTGGAACAGGTAAACCCGGAGACGGTCCAGTCTTTCGAGAGGCGAAAGAAAATTACAATGTTCTAAATCAAGAATACAAATCTTTAGAATCTGATTACTTAGAAAAAAATAGAAATGATAATAAAAAGATTGAAGAATATCAATCTATAATTGATACTAATTTAGAAAAAGCTACAGCAAAAGTAGCTGAATTGGAAACAGCTATTGAGAGCAGGAATGGCTTATTAGCTCAAATAAAGGCTCTAAGTCGACTTACCTCCGAGGATCAAAGTCTCATGTTTGCAAAATGGTTAATTACGCTTCTATTTATTTTTATTGAAATAGCACCAATTTTATTTAAAATGATGACAGAACGTGGTCCTTACGATGATATTCTAGATAGAATTAAACATGAGGCTAAAGTGAAACAATTACTCCTAAAGTCTAATCTTAATCAGGAAATAAACACGGCTGTTAAACTTCATAATGACAAGACGAACCAAAAACTTAGTGCTGAATTAAGTGCAAATAAAGATTTACTTAATTCTATAGCCAAAGCCCAAGGAGAAATAGCGCAAGTAGCTATTGAGGAATGGAAAGAGCAACAAAAAGTAAGAGTAAGAGATCAACCCTCAATGATGATTAAATCAAACTGAAGTTAATTATGCCTGAAGAATACTTAAAGAGTTTAATCGAATTAAGTAAAGAAATATTCAAAAATGCTGAGACCATAAAGTTAGGTCCTGAAGAATCCTGGAATGAAGAATTCTTTAAGAAGCAATGGTTTGAAGACACCAAAAATGAAATGAAATACATTACACAATCACCAGGTTGGTACTGGATAGGTTGTGATGTAGGCTTTGAGGAATTGAAGAGAATTGAATTACTTAAAGGAAAGAAACTTCCCAAAAGTGCCTGTAAGATAAAAGAATTAGCACAGGCAAACTATAGTACATTTGGAAACGAATATCTATGCAATCTGGACGAAAGTGGCACAAGAATAATTTACAATGGCCATCAAGGAAGCGTCATCCAAAGAATAAGGCAACATTTCACCTTAAATAATGAAAATACCGGAGCATTAGGATTAAAGTATTATCCTATGTTTCAAAAAAAATGGGTTATAAAGTATTTTGGCAAACCTCATATTGAGAAATTACCGCAGAGATTTCAAAATGATGTAAAAAATATCATTACAACTCAATCTGGTCGCATTTCGATTGAAAATGCATGGCGGGCTAAACATGGTTGGCCAATTTTATGTAAGGCTTAATAATCCTTTTTCAAAAATTTTAAGTGAAACAAACTGGAATAGCGATTAAAGAACTGAATTCTTTAAATTCATTGGAAGAATTGACCATGAGCAAAATTAGCTGGTGGTTATTAAAATATGAAGACTTGTTTGAAAATTGTTCCTTCAGCATTACGCCTGGAGAGCTACCACCCTCTGAACAATTATTTTCGGACAAATCAAAGTTTAAATCAATCTACGAGGACCTGGCAACTCTTGAAAAGTTAAAATCAAGAGAATCAATTTTTCAAAAACGATTTGAGCTATATAAATCTATCAAGAATGATCCGATAAAATTTAAAGATTGGATTGACCTTAATAAACAAGAAGCATTAGAATCCCATTTTGAACTCTGGTTTGAGTGGGCAGATCATGATCCAGAGAGAATCATTCCTTTTATACTCTATTGGGATCATTTAAATATTTCTATTCCAATTTCGGAATTCGAGTACACACTGAAGGTATTAGAAATTTTTCACGATAATTATTGGGAATAGCCCATAACTTTTCAACTTTTATTGAAAACTCACTAAACAATGTAGTGAAAAATCGGAGAAATAACGGAGAATAAATAGCTATTAAAAACAAAAAACCCTCAAAATCAACAGATTAAGAGGGTCTTTGGTACTCGGAGCGGGACTTGAACCCGCACGACCGTTTCTGGTCATTGGATTTTAAGTCCAACGTGTCTACCAATTCCACCATCCGAGCGAAAAATTCAACCCCAATAAACCGGGATTCATTTTTTATATTTCTGAGCGAAAAACGGGATTCGAACCCGCGACCTCCACCTTGGCAAGGTGGCGCTCTACCAACTGAGCTATTTTCGCAGTATTTATAAGAACATAAACTCTTTAGTAGTGACCTCTATCCGCCTCGGGCGGATGACGCTCTACCATCCCGATAACTATCGGGAGAGCTATTTTCGCGTTTTTCAAGAACATTCACTACGCTATTTCATAGCGATTATTGCGGACTTGCCTGCAGGCTGCGCCTTACTCTAAGCAGGGGCAAATTTAAGACAAATCTCATAATAGCAAAGAATTTTTTAGAGAAAATTCAGCTTTAGGCTATAAGTGCTAAGCCTTAAGCTTTTGTAGGGAAGAAACCAGTTAAAGAGAGATTCTTCGACAGGCTCAGAATGGACATTAGAAGGAGCTCCGAACTATAGACTACCGACTACGAACTAAAAGGAGATTCTTCGCTTTGCTCAGAATTGACAATGGAAGTACGAATTACGAATGACTCAGAACAATGAACTACAGACTACCAACTAAAAGGAGATTCTTCGCTTTGCTCAGAATTGACAATAGAACGACTCTACGAACTATGGACTACCGACTAAGAGGAGATCCTGAAACAAGTTCAGGATGACGGTTATTGATAATTGATCACTGTTTATTGCCAAGCATTCTTTTGATCTCATTAAGCTTCATAAGGGCTTCCACGGGGGTGAGGGTATCGATATCTATTCCCAGTAATTCCTGTTTGAGGTCTTCCAGCAAGGGATCGTCCAGGTTAAAGAAACTCAGCTGCATCTCGTCTTCTGCCGACTGTTTTAAGATCGCTCCCGAATCTTCCATAGAATGTGAAGCTTCGAGTTTTGCCAGGATCTTATTAGCCCTGTGCAACACCATTTGGGGCATTCCAGCCATTTTCGCGACATGTATCCCAAAACTATGCTCACTGCCTCCCGGCACCAGTTTACGAAGGAACAGTACCTTATCTTTTAATTCCTTTACCGAAACATTAAAATTCTTGATTCGGCCAAAGGTTTCACTCATTTCATTTAGCTCGTGATAATGCGTTGCGAAAAGAGTCTTTGGTCTTGCCGGATGCTCATGCAGATATTCACTAATCGCCCAGGCGATGGAGATCCCGTCATAAGTACTGGTACCACGACCAATTTCGTCCAGCAACACCAGGCTGCGGTCTGAAATATTATTCAGGATACTCGCCGTCTCATTCATCTCCACCATAAAAGTAGATTCGCCCATAGAAATATTATCGCTGGCGCCTACCCTGGTGAAAATTTTATCTACGAGACCAATCTCCGCCGATTTCGCCGGTACAAAACTTCCCATCTGGGCCATCAATACAATAAGAGCCGTTTGCCTTAGAATTGCCGACTTACCGCTCATATTAGGCCCTGTGATCATAATGATTTGTTGTTCCTCGCGGTCCAGGTGCAGATCGTTGCTTACATACACCTCCCCGGCAGGAAGTTGTTTCTCGATCACCGGATGACGTCCCTCTTCCACATCCAGAGCGTAAGTATCTACAATTTCGGGTTTGCAGTAATTTTCGGCCTGGGCCTGCTGCGCAAATGAACACAGGCAATCCAGCCTGGCGATCAGTTTCCCATTCTGTTGTACCGGATCTATATAATCTGCCATCCAGGCGATCAGCTTCCCAAAGAGTTCCTGCTCCAGTTGCAGTATTTTCTCCTCGGCGCCCAGGATCTTCGATTCGTACTCCTTAAGTTCTTCGGTTATATATCTTTCAGCGTTTACCAGCGTTTGCTTACGCGTCCATTCTTCCGGCACTTTATCTTTATGCGTATTCCTGACTTCAATATAATAGCCGTACACATTATTATTGCCAATCTTCAGGGAAGAAATGCCCGTGGTTTCGGTTTCCCTTTTGATCATTTCATCAAGGTAATCTTTCCCCGAAAAAGCGATATTTCTAAGTTCATCCAGTTCCGAAGAAAAGCCTTTAGTGATCACATTCCCCTTCTGGACATTCACCGGAGCTTCCTCGTTGATGCTTTCTGAAATCTTCTTCCGAAGCAGATCACAGGAATGCAGATTATCCCCAATTACTTTCAGCGCTTCATTTTCCGATTTTGAAGCCTGCTCCTTGACGGGAAGAATCGCGTTCAATGAATTCTTTAGCTGATTGACCTCACGCGGACTGATCTTCCCGGTCGCGACCTTGGAAATAAGCCTTTCCAGGTCACTAATTTCCCTGATCTGATCCTGCATATCCCCAAGTTCTTCAGGATGTTTTATAAGATAATCCACCACCTGAAGCCTTTTTTCAATAAGCCCGGCATTCTTTAGAGGCAAGGCGAGCCAGCGTTTTAAAAGTCGGCCGCCCATGGGCGAGATCGTCTTATCGATCACATCTAAAAGCGTTACCGCATTGGCAGCGGTAGAATGATAAAGCTCCAGGTTGCGAATCGTAAAGCGGTCCATCCAGACGTATTCTTCTTCGGCAATCCGGTTGATCGCCGTTATATGCTGAAGCCTGTGATGCCTGGTTTCCGCGAGATAATAAAGGACCGCTCCCGAAGCGATGATCCCTTCTTCGAGATGGTCAATCCCGAAACCTTTAAGTGACTTGGTTTGAAAATGTGTATTTAAAGTCTCTTCGGCATAATCACTTTTAAATATCCAGTCGTCCAGGTAAAAGCAATGCAGGTCTTTTCCGAAGGAATCGATAAAATCTTTTTTATATTTTTTCTGAACCAGGATCTCACTCGGACTGAAATTCTGAAGCAACTTATCTATATATTCCCTGTTTCCCTGGGCGCATAAGAATTCCCCAGTGGAAACATCTAAAAACGACACCCCCAGGATCTTTTTTCCGAAGTGAACCGCGCAAAGAAAATTATTCGATTTACTGGACAGGATATCATCGTTCATCGCCACCCCTGGTGTTACTAGCTCCGTAACCCCACGCTTAACGATGGTCTTAGTCATTTTTGGATCTTCCAGCTGGTCACAAATAGCGACCCGCTGTCCTGCCTTAACCAGTTTGGGTAAATACGTATTCAACGAATGATGCGGAAATCCTGCGAGCTCAGTTCTTTCCCCTCCATTGTTCCTGTTGGTAAGCACGATATTAAGGATACGTGCAGCCTTTACGGCATCTTCCCCAAAGGTTTCGTAAAAATCTCCTACCCTGAAAAGCAATAAGGCATCGGGATATTTCAGCTTGATGCTGTTATACTGCTTCATTAAAGGAGTTACCTTCTGGGATTTCTTCGCTGCCAATTTTCCGGAATTTAATTGATGGCTAAAGTAAGTAAATCATCGCAGTTTTATTAAATGAGAAAAGTGCTATTTCCCATAACTTATAAAAAATTATGGGTGATTTTACTGGTATCCGGCCGCCTGGAGATTGAAGAGTTCTGCGTAGAGTTTATCATTACTCATTAGCTCCTGGTGCGTGCCTATCTCTAAGACAGCCCCATCTTTTAAGACCATAATACGGTCGGCGATTCGTACCGTACTAAAACGGTGAGAAATGATCACCGCGGTTTTGCCTTCGGTAAGCTTTATAAATCTTTGGAAAGCTTCGGTCTCTGCTCTGGCATCCAGGGCAGAGGTTGGCTCATCCAGGATCAATACTTCTGAATCTTTCATATAGGCCCTGGCGATGGCGATCTTTTGCCATTGTCCCCCGGAGAGATCTTTGCCATGCTTAAACCTTTTTCCTAATGGCTGATCGTAACCTAAAGGAAGATCTTTTACCACTTCCCGGGCAAGGCTTTTTTCGGCTGCCTGATCCACCCTTTCAGTATTATTAATTTCTTCTATCTCTCCCATGGCAATATTCTCCCTAAGGGTGAGTTCAAATTTTACAAAATCCTGGAAGATCACCCCGAAGTACTGTTGATATTCAGCCTGCTTATATCTTTTTACAGCAACCCCATCCAAAAGAATTTCCCCTTCGGTAGGTTCATAAAATCTCAATAAGAGTTTAATAAGCGTGGTTTTTCCAGCACCATTTTCTCCCACAAAAGCAAGCTTCTCTCCCGCTTTAAGGTCAAAATTGATATTCCGCACCACCCATTTTTCAGATTTAGGATATTTAAAACCTACATTCTTAAACTGAAATCCTTTTTCGATCTTCTTAGGCAGGGGCAGTTTATCTTCTTCAGAATCTTCAGAAAAAGACATATCTAAAAATTCAAAATAATCCTGCAGGTATAGAGCGCTTTCTGTAATTTGAGTAAAACGGGTGAAAAAACCCTGGAGTTTGGAGCGCAGCCTGTTGAAAGATCCCGAAAGGAAGGTGAGATCACCCAGGCTAAAGATCCCGGCCACGGTTTGAAAAACGATATAAATATAAGCTCCGTAATATGCAGCGGTCCCGATAATATTAAAAAAGGAACCCCAGCCGGCCCGTTGTTTCGCCAGACTTTTGCTCTGCTCGTAATATTTGTTCGAAAGTCCTTTAAAACGATTGGCCAGATAATTTGAAAGTCCGAATAACTTCACCTCTTTGGCCGTGACATCACTGGCGCCTGCATAACGCAAATAATCCAGTTCCCGCCGTTCCTGGGTCCAGCTTCTGGCCAGGGAATAGCTGGTACCGCTGAACTTAATTTCGTTAATAATAGTGGGAATAATAGAAACTACCAGCAAAATGATCAACCAGGGCTCAAAGGCTATCACCCCCACGAGCAAGGAAATGATCACGATAATATCTTCTCCCTGGGTGAGTATATTAGACATCAGGCCTACCCTCCCGGTAGTCTGCTGCCTCGCTCTTTCAAGCTTATCGTAGAATTCTGAATCTTCCAGCTGATCCAGATTCAATTCTGAAGTCTTTTTAATGATCCTAACCGAAGTGTCTATAGAATACTGGTCGCCCAGCAAAGCATCGCTCAGGTTGATCCCCCGACTTAAAAGGTCTGAAAAAATAGCGAGTCCAAATTCGGTAGCCACCAGGATCCACAAACGATCAAGATCCTTAGCCTCGGCAGCGATCTGAAGTACTACTTCATCTATAATAAGTTTTCCCACCCAGAGCATCACCACAGGAAGGATCGCGTTGAGCGTACGCCCTATCACATTCGCATAGAACAGCAACGGATTTACTTTATGGATCTCCTTAAAAAAACGGGGTACGAATTTTAGCGATGCGAAACTCTCCCTGAAATTTATCTTATTGGTTTCTAATGATTTTTTGGGTCTGGGCAATTCTTTATTTTTTCTGCAAGTTAAGCAGGTTTCCAGAGCTTATGTCGGTTAACTCGATTCATAATTTCTATAAGCATATTAAAATATTTTAGGCCAGGAAGGATCATAAATAAAAAAGCCGACTCCTTATCGCTAAGATGTCGGCCTAAAAATGTTGAGGGACATTTTTATTCTATGGTGATCGTTAATTGCAATTGATTAGTAATTCCATCGCGATTCGTGATCCCGTACAATTTCATCCGGCAATTTTTAGCCTATATTATTCTTGATCAGACTGTAATTGATCTATAGATTCTATTAAGGATCTTGCCAGATCTTTATGATTTTCCATTCAGAAATCTGCATGCCATCACCTTTCGCATACATTAGCGCATCAAAATATCTTTTATTCTTAGCAAGCTTTTTTAGATCCAGTTCAGGAAGGTCAAATTCCCATTTTGAAATGGCCAGCAAACCTTGTTGAGTAACAAAAATTTCTTCTAATACAATGGGAACCACATACTCATTAGTAACGAAATAGGTACTATTGTCATGATACGCTCGTTAGTAGTATTAGCATAATATTGAAAAAGCTTACGTCTTATAGTGTCTTCCGATATCAAATTAATTTTTCCGGATGATACCCCCTCTTCAAAGGTTGCCCGGGAAGAAGTAAAATAATCGTCATAAAGCAGGCCCATCTGGTAAGCCATAAATCGGGGTAATTCGCTATTATCCGGATTTGCTAAAATTCCCAGAATACTGTCTACTTCAGCATTTCGTTTTTCTGTTCGGGATATGTTAGCCTCTAACTGTTCTACATCTGAAGACAGATCTTTCTTAAGATTTTGAAGAAGTTCTACTGCCTGATTATCAAATTTTCTTTGTTCATTCCAATTATTCACCTGAAGTGCGATCAATATTCCAATCACCACCAGAATGATCTCTCCAATTGCATATAGAAGATATCGAGTAAAACTTTTTTCCCTAAGCGATTTCATTCTAATATTTTTAAAGATTTTGATCATGATTCTCATTCAAATATTAGATAACTATTCCTTTAACCATAAAGCGTTCTTCACACTGCCCGTTCTTATCTACCTGAAAAATGGTTCCTTCAGCCTGACCAAGCCCTATAAATTCTTTGGAAGGCAACTCAAAAGATTCAAAAATTTCATAATCACGGTCTAAACGATGTACGGCAATGGTGTGGTCGGTGGCATTAAAAATTGGGTTATATTGAAAAAGATCTGCCTGTTTAATCTCTTTAGTATTTTCTTCACAGGATATTTTCTCCATTGGGTGATAACCTAATTCAGTAAAGGCCTTTTCAATATCTGCAACGCTCCCGGAATGCAGTCTTACAAGCTCTCCCATAACAATAGCCTGACTGGCTCTTGCCGCGGTCATACTTTTATTTAGGTAATAATAGTTTCTTCGGAATAATTTGACCCTGGTTTTGTAATTTTTGTCATTTAACGAAAAATCTATGGCCTTTTCTATGCTTAAGCTATCGGTGGCAAGGAACCAGGGATAGGAGTTTAACATAAACCGCATAAATTCTTTTTGATTTTCGGCTGCCCTATTCATATTGACCTTCAAATTCGCAACCTGCGCTTGATATGATTTAAGGTGATAAAGTAATTGTTCATATTTTTCAGGATATTCGAAACGCTTTTCCAGAATGATTTCAGCAGTTTCCGGTTTGATAAGATTTTCTAACTGATCGCCCATTAAGAGCACGCCTTCGTTTCGAATAGAAAACATGGGAAATAAAAGCTCATTATTTTCTCTGTAATCCTGTTTACTTATTTTACCCTCCTCAATAAGCTGTAAAATAGAATCGGATTTTATGTAAAATGTATTAAGAGAACTGAAAATATTGATTTGGCTGTAGCCTTTCTGGATTTCCTCTTTCAAATCGTTAATTAGACTTAGCCTTTGTTTCTCATTATTCTGTTCTTCATTCCAGTTATTGACCTGTAAGGCGATTAAAATCCCGATCACCACCAGGATAATTTCACCCAACGCATAAAGCATATAGTTTCTAAAGCGGCTTTGCGCAACCAATTTCTGGCGGATATTTCTAAAGAATTTTAGCATTTATCGTTACTAATGTCGGGTCGAGCGCTTGCCTGTACCAAGCAGGGAGTCGAGACCCAATTCTGATTTTCGGAATTTGGAATTGGTTTCGTTACTGCATTGAGCAAGAAGATGTAGCAAATCATAGTCTCCATTTGCTAAAGCCATTTTCTTCTCTCCACTCCAATTTTGATTTTCTTTTCGAATAGAATAGCCTGATCTACCTCATTAAATTCCTGCTGAAAAATAAGATTTAAGGGTCTGCGTTGGCAAGTAAATGAGATTCGATTCAGGCCATTTTGATGTTCTTCAAGACGTCTGTAAGGATTATTTGTAATACCTGTATAGGTCAATCCATCACTGCAAAGTAAAATATATAAATAGTATAGTTTCATTTTAAAATGTTTTAATTGGTCTCGACTCCGCTCGACCTGACATTCTTAATAAAATATTTAAACAAATAAATCTCCTCCCGGCTGGAGGAGCTATTATTAATTTTTCTTTATCTTATCTGGATAAGCAGGTCTTTTTACCTCTTCCGGTGGATTATGTTTCAGTTTTTCCATCACCACTTCAATGGCTTTTTCCAACTGTGGGTCATTGCCATCAATCACTTCTTTTGGCAGTTGTTCCACCTCAATATCGGGCGCTACACCTTCATTCTCCACCCGGAATCCATTTTCGGTATAAAATGCCAGATTAGGAGCGGTTACGCTCCCACCATCAATAAACTCAGGGAAACCAAGTACGCCAACAAGTCCACCCCAGGTTCTTTTTCCTACATATAGTTCCAAGCCAAATTTTCTAAACATCCATGGCAGATAATCTCCCCCAGAACCTGCCGTCTCATCAATAAGCATGACTTTCGGGCCCTGGATGGAAGCACTGGGCGCTTTCTGATCTTTACCATAACGATAATTCCAGAAAGACTGTCTCGGTCTTTTCAGAATATCAATATAATAATCTGCTAACTGCCCGCCACCGTTAAATCGTTCATCGATGATGACCGCTTTTTTATTCGCCTGTGGAAAGAAATATCGTTTAAAATATTCGTGGCCGGCATCTGCCGTGTTAGGAACATATACATAGGCGACCTGACCGTTTGTAGCTTCGTCTACTTTCTTAATATTTCCTTCTACCCAGTCGCGGTTTCGCAATGCCCATTCATTATCTACCGGCGTTACTTTTTCCTTACGGGTACTGGAATTATTTGGAGAGGAACTTAGGCAGTTAAGGTCACAATTTTTCCGGCCGTATTTTCAAAATATTTATAAAGGTTATCCTGTGCGGTCACCTTCTTCCCATTTACGGCAATGATATAATCTCCCTCACTGATGTTGACCCCGGGCTCGGTAAGCGGAGAACGCATTTCTGGATTCCAGTTAAGCCCTCCGTAGATTTTTTTGATTCGGTAGCGTCCGTTTTCCACTGTATAATCTGCCCCTAACAAACCTCCTTTGATCATTTCGGGTTCATTCATATGATCGCCCCGACTTGAGAATCTATGGTGCCCCACTCCCAGCTCACTAAACATCCATTCCATAACCAGGTAGAGATCGCTTCTGGTAGTAACATCGGGTAGAAACTGACTGTATTTTTCATTCATCGCCTCCCAGTCAACGCCATGCATCCCGGGATCGTAAAAATAATCCCTGTTAACTCTCCAGGCCTCGTTAAAAATATTCTTCCACTCGGCCTGCGGATCAATTTTCACCTGCACACTACTCAGGTTAAGTGCAGGTTTATCTGGTTTCTGACCAAGATTTGCGACGCCTAAGTTTTGGGTCAACCCTATAAAGTACCTTCTCATTATTGGCTGAAACCTCATAATAATCTGCGGGCATGATAAGCGTATCCTTTTTTTCCTTGAGATCATATTTACGGAGATGGCCGGCGCCTTCCTGGTGTCGGGTATATTTTAAATAGTAAAGCTGGCCTTCTTTTGGAGCATTCAGTTCATCATAAACACCGGGCGGAATAGGAATATCCACGATACGATATTGAAGATTTTCAAAATCAATTTTTAAGGGTGGAACCTTAATCTCTTTATTATCCTCTTCTGCTTTTTTCTTTTTCTCCTCCTCTTTTTCAGTCTTCTGAATAAGCTCCACATCATTTTCCTTAAAAAATGGTGAGACCACATCTTTCTGAAGCGTTACCAGATAAAAGGAAGAGTTCATTTCCATATCCTGATTCGATTGATCGAACCAGTTCACCACCGGCCCGGCATCGGTAGAAGCCAGCATATAAAGATATTTCCCACTGGGATCAAATTCCGGACTGGTCACATTGGAATACCCATCAGAAATCGGCCATGATTTATTTTCAGAAAGAGAATATACAAAGGCCTGTTCAAAATTAGTATTCGTTAATAATCGTATAGGTGATCCAGTTAGAATCATGTGACCAGTCTCCAAATAGTTCCCTGAAAACCCCGGGCGTATAAAGCACATCTGAAGCAATTTTAGTCACCTTATCCTTATCCCTGTTATAAATATACAGGCTGCTGCTGTTATCTACAAAAGCGATCTTTCGGCTATCTGGTGAAAAATGCGGATAGGCATAAAAACCTGCTCCTTCCAGTTTAACTTTCCTGGTGGGAGCAGTTCTCATTCTGATCGTATAAATGGAGCGCATACTCGCCACTTTCATCGGAAAAATAAGCGATGGTCTTTGCATCTGGAGACCAGACAGGAAATTTTTCATGTGCACCGGGCGAATTGGTAATATTAATAGGATCTCCTTTTTCTGCAGGAACAGTAATGATTTCCCCTCTAAAATCCATAACTACTCTTGCACCGGTAGGCGAAATAGAGGCGCTTCTCACATATTGATCTCCTTTTACAAATCTTGGTCTCAATTCCAGAAGGTCTGTCGCGATTCCAATTTTCAGTTTATCAGAATTTCCTGTAGCAGGATCAAAAACATGCAGATAACCGCCCTGTTCCATAATTATTTTTCCGTTTCCTGCACCAATATTCAATACCGGGAAATCCTGAAAATCGGTAAGCTGATTTACTTCTTTTGAGGAGGGATCGTAAGCTAAAGAGATTGAATTCTCCATTCCGGTCACTTCTAAAATATACTTTCCCGTCCATCCATTGTGGCTGAGTATCGTTACTTCCTTCTTCTGGTTTTGGAATTTCGGCTACCTCATAGGAATCGGTATCATAGATCCAGATCCTGGTCTGGGTTCCGCCCCGGTAATGTTTCCACTGCTGAAATCGATCGGCAAGAGGCGTATAGGCTATTTTATTTCCATCAGCCTTATAATTCGCCCAAAATCCATGAGGGATCTTTAAGCTTCCTACATTCCCGTTCTCAATATTTACTTGAAAAAGTTTTGAATACCGGTTGGTAAAAACCCCGCGTTGAGAACGAAAAGCACATTCTTTCCATCAGGTGTAAAATCCCTTACAAAATCGGGATAAGGATGCCAGGTAAGTCTTTCAGGCACACCACCTTCGGTTGGAACGATAAAAACATCGGTATTTCCATCATATTCGGCACTAAAGGCGATACTTTTTCCGTCAGGTGAAAATACAGGAAAGCTTTCCACTCCTTCATCCACGGTTAAGCGCCTTGGATTAGATCCATCCTTATTGGCTACCCATAGATCTTCCGCATAAATAAAAGCGATTTTAGAATCGCTGATTGCAGGTTCTGAAAGAAGCCGGGTATCCTCCGTATTAATTTCCTGAGCGCTAAGATGAAATGAAAAAATGAAAAATGAGAGAGACAGAAGTAAAATTGCTTTCATAATGGACTGTTGATTGATTGTTGTAATAGTTTTGAAGTAAATTACTATTTTTTTTCAACATCCTGAAAGAGAAAATGTTAGACCGCTTCTAGAATTTATAGTAGTAATAAGGGTGAAATGCTATTTTTTTATTTGACTTTTTGTTAGACTGATCATGGTATCCAGACTTTTGATCTTATTCTTATACAATTCGTTCACTTCAATTGAATTACGTATATGGCTATGAATCCATTACGATATTCATTATTGGTAACAATAAACTTTCGCGTTTCCATATCCATCATACCCTGATCGATCCTTTTATAATTAAATATATCAATTTTACTCTCTAACCGGTCTCCGGTTTTTCCAAAAATGAGTTTTTAAGCAAATCTTCCCTTTCACTGATCATTTTAAAACCGGCATTCCAGGAAGCGACCATCCGCCTTAATCGATCATTACGAATAACTCTAAGGTCTCCTGAACCTCTAATATCATTAATGGTTCCTTCGTTAGTCATGGCAATGGTATAACCAAAAGTCCTTGTTACCAGACTATCAAATACCCGGGGAGCAGGCATTGGAATATCCCTGCTGATATTCTATAAGCTTCAGACTTGCCGAAGTAACCAAATCTTTTTTATCGATTACCCTTTTAAGTTCTGATTGCGACTCCTGCAGATCTTTTTGCAGCGCTTCCAGATACATTTTCTCCCGTTTTCTTTCTTTCCGGAACTCATTCCAGTTATTGATTTGCAGCGCGATCAAAATACCTATTACAACCAGGATGATCTCCCCAGTGGCATACAACAAATATTTTGAAACGGGTTTTAGCCTAAGACTACTAAGTCGCAATTTTCTGAAGAAATTGATCATATGATTTGGTACAAATCAATATAGCATATTGTTTAATATGCGTTCAAGATTTCGTTCCATCATCTTAAAATTTTTATCGGTAAAAAATACCTCCTTCATTTCCTTACGAATTTGATTAAGCTCCCGGTGCGAATAGTGATGTATGGCGATATTCTGTTCGATCTTAGTCAAACTTTCATCCTGATTATCACAGCAAAATTCTTTATATACCTTATCAAAAGTCTCTCGGTCTACTTTAGATTTTATAACATCGATTTCTTCTCTTGTTTCATCAGAATCTGCATTAGCACAAAGCATTAAAATATAGATCTGCAGTTCATTTTTGGTCCAGTTTTTCTCACTTTTCATAATTTCTATTTTTTTGATTGGTTTGAACTTTATAAGCCGATATTCTAAACTAATAAATAATTGTCTAACAATGCTTTATAGGAGCATGCAAAAATTTAAAACTTCCTGAAAAATTATCTAATCTCTGAATAAATTCTACTATTTCTATAAAATTAGGTTTAGGGCAAGGCTAACCTGAGAAAAATTAATCGCGGTCAAATTTAAAGGCATCCAGATTGATATCATCCACCCCGTAATCATCAAAGGGATATTCTAACTGATCCTGAATATTAAAAAGAGAAATAAGGATAAACTCTGTTAACATTACGACCACATAACTAACAAAATGCGGGAAATTGGCTCCCAGATTATGGATAATGACGGGAGAATAAATGAAAGGAAAAAGATATAGGAATATCTCGCAGTAGGCCTTTAAACTTCTGGGTGTTCTGTGAATATTGATCGCATGAAGATTTTCCATAGACTCATGAAGATTGCTCATAAACCTGAAAATACGATCACGTATCTTTCTGGAGATCTGTTCCTGGTGCTCTACCACAAAAATCTGTACCTTGTTGATGGTCTCATCGAGCTCTTTTATTGGCCTGTCTTTATATTTTAAATGTTCCATGGCAGCGTCACTTATTTCCACCAGGATATCTTTCATTTCATTCTTATCTTCATCGCTTAAGCCAGGATCGCTCATCATAAAGTAGTAAAGGGTTTTTAAGGAACTCCTAAACTGACTAAGATGTTGTAAGGCCTTTTCACGTCTCCTGAATGATCCCCTGATACTAAATACCAGTGGAAAAACTATGGCAATACTTAATAGGGTCAGGTCTACGCTAAAATCAAAATGAAACTTATAAACCATATAAGTTATTGCAAATGAGATTATTAGAGTGACCCCGGTTCTAAAATTTATTATGGAGAGATAAAGATTTATGATTTAAATTGCTTAAATTCATTATAAATCTAACCATAATCCAATGAAAAAGCAAGTACTATATTTCCTATTACTGCTCTTTCAGATAACCACCTATTCACTTAGTGCACAAGAGGTTATCGATAAATATGAATTTGATAAAACCAATCCTCTTTTCCTTTCAAATGACATCCTTCCCATAAGTCTAAGTTACTCTATTAAGGAGCTAAAATACACTACAAATGATAGTACTTATATGAATTCCTGGATGTACTTCTACGACAATGAAGTCCGGGATTCTTTAGATGTAAAGATTAGAGTGCGGGGAAATTTCAGACTTAAAAATTGTTATTTCCCGCCCTTAAAATTCAAGATTAAAAAATCTGAAAGAAAGAATACCATTTTCGAAATGGACAAAAAACTCAAACTGGTATTACCCTGTTTTACTTATGGGGATAATAATGATAAGGTGATCGAAGAATACCTCGCCTATAAATTATACGAGATCGTGAGTCCGTTTCACTTTAAAACCCGACTGCTCGAGGTGGATTTTCAGGAAGAAAAACGAAATAAAGTCAAGGAGCATTTTGTAAAAGGATTCTTTATTGAAGACATAGATGAAGTCGCCGATAGGTATGATGCAAACGAAATAAAACGCTCGGTGCATCCATTGGCACAGGATGATCTCAACTCGATAAGGAATGACTTTTTTCAATTCATGATTGGTAATACCGATTATTCCAATGCATATAGACATAATGGAAAACTACTATTCTTTAAAGGAAAAATAATTCCGGTGCCTTATGACTTTGATATGTCTGGCCTGGTTGATCCCTCTTATGGAGTGGTTTCATCGATACAAAATGAAAAATTACCCATAAATAGCCTTACCGAAAGATATTTTAGAGGTTTTAAACGGGACAGGGCTATTTTTGAACAAGTACGAAATGAGTTCCTGGAAAATCAGGTCCGGTTTATGGAGATACTTAGCAGCCTGGAGCCCTATTTTGTAAATAAGACCGAATATGATAAATCCCGGAAATTTCTATTACAATTCTTTGAGATAATTGCTGATGACCAGAATTTTGATCAGGCGATTATAGCCCGAGCTCGGGAAAATTAAACATTTGGTTTAGCCCATTTTTCCGTCTTCGTCGATATCTATCTGAACATGTTTTTCAAGCACCTCCAGTGTTTTTCTTAATAACTCTTTTGTGTTAGACAGTTCTGTTTCAAGCAGCGAAACACGGTCTTCCAGTCCATCGGCTTGTTTCTGTTGCTTTTTTAATTCGTCTTCCTGTAAAAGATCCCAGAATATTCCCATGAGTATTTATTTTAAATTAATATTCATAATTCCAATATCCCTTTTAAAGGGAAGTGCTTACGTAATAAATCGTTATCACCAGCATAATTAAAAGGCCGAGAGCCAGAAATTTTAGGGCTCTGTTTACATTTTTAAATTTTAAGGAAGCGATCTTCGAGTTAATAAAAATCTGCTGCCCAAGATGATCGAATAGCTGGTCTTCATCCAGACTTATTTTATAGAAGGTTCTCGCAAAATCCTTAATACCTCCAAATTTTGTGATTACATCCCCAAAGAAAAAGATATTTTTATCATACTTGGCCTCAATACGTGGCATAAAACATCGAACACTGTAGTAAATTGACAAAACGGTAGAAAGGAACCACAATCCCAGTAAAATATCTATTACAATCACATTCTCAAAATGGCTTACCACCACATCTAAATTCTGATAAATAAAATTGAGCAATATCCCGAAAAATGATAAGATCAAACCTGCTTTGAGCTCAGATGCCTTGATAAGGGATGCTACATAGTTTATACTACCCCAGTAGTGGTCAATAAGATCATCTGTATGCTTATTCTTTATATGTGGTGCTACCTGTATTTCTTCTTCTGTGTTTTCCATAAATTAATTTAGATTTTGGTTATTCAATTACTTCATAGACTGTAAGAGGCTTTGATTTATTTTTCATATTAATTTCTCCTATTTTTTTGCATTTAAAGGATTCTTTCACTTTCTCATAACAGCTTTCTGAGATAATGATCTGGTTTTCATCTGCGGCATCCTGTAACCGCGCGGCAGTATTTACCGTGTCGCCGATCACCGTATAATCAAGCCTTCGCAAACTGGCAGAACCAATATTCCCAGAGATCATTTCGCCGCTCTTTATTCCTATTGAAACCTTTGGCTGGAAATTCTCCTTACCATCATCGGGAGCAGGAAGTTTTTTTATTTGATTGCGCACTGCGAGCGCTGCATCTATCGCTCTGTCCAGATGATAATCCCCCCTGAAAACCGCCATCACCGCATCTCCTATAAATTTATCTATAAATCCATCCTGATCCATAATCTCCTTCACCATGACATCAAAATAATTATTAATGAGAGACACTACAGTGTTAGGGGCAGCTGTTTCACTTATCTTGGTAAAACCGCACATATCTATAAATACTACAGTCGCTTCAATGGTCTCATTTTCCATGATAGACGACTCATATTCACGGCTATTCATAAAATTAAGCACAGTTTCATCCACATACATTTTGAGGATATTGTTCTCTTTGATCGCTCGCAAGGTGTCTTTAAGATGACTTGCATGCTTGAGGGTCCTCTCAACGGTAATGGTAAGGTCCTCAAAATTGATGGGCTTGGTCACAAAATCAAAGGCTCCCCTGTTCATGGCCGTGCGAATATTATCCATATCGCCATAAGCCGAAACGATCACCGACTTTATAAGAGGATTCTTTTCATTGAGTTTGGTCAATAAAGTTAGACCATCCATCTCGGGCATGTTGATGTCGCTAAGGACAATATCCATATCGGGATCATCAGAAATCTTTTGCAAGGCATCCTTTCCGTTTATCGCAAAGCGAAATTCATACTCCTTGTCCCTGATCTTCTTCCGGAACTTTTGCTTTATTAAAACCTCGAGATCTGCCTCATCGTCTACTACCAGAATTTTAGCCATATTCTAATTCTTTATTTTATACATCCTCTTTTCAAACATACCAGCCGTTTGGCTTTTATTTGTTTTAAAAGTTAATTCATTATTGCGTTTATTTCCTCTCTAAGCGAATCAAAATTCAAAGGCTTTGTGAAAAATTGTTTAGCTCCTGAATTGATAGCTTTATTATAATTTTCGTTGTCGCCATAGGCAGATATCATACTCACCATAATGGTGGGGTATAAAGCTTTTATTTCTTTAAGCAATTCGATCCCTGTCATTCCAGGCATGTTGATATCAGACAATACATACATCACTTCTGGCGGATCTTTTTCCTGTAACATTTTCATCGCTTCTTTTCCTGAAAAAGCAAAGATCAACTGTAAATGACTGTTCTTAAGATCCCTTCTGAACTTTTGACGGAAAAGTACCTCCATATCTTTTTCATCGTCTACTACAAGTATTTTCATATTTCTTCTCCTTTATTTTGATTGATTTTTCTTTTGAATCTTACCATTTAGACTCATAGGCAACTGAATGGTAAAAGTGGTTCCTTCTTCAATAATCTCATCAGGATCACCATTGGGAGTAACCGGTACACCCTGATGGGTTTTTAGCTTTAAAATACCTCCATGAGTTTTAATAATATCATAGGATAGTGAAAGCCCCAGGCCGGTACCCTGTCCACTAGGTTTGGTGGTGAAAAATGGCTGAAAGATCTTTTCCTGATCCTCAGGAGAAATTCCCCTGCCGTTATCTATGATATTAATATTGATATATTTCCCATCCTTTTCTGTGCTCACTATTACTATAGGCTGATAATCCTCATCCTGAAGAGCCTTTTTTTTCTCGCTAACTGCATAAAATGCATTGTTTATCAAATTGAGGATCACCCGGCCTATATCCTGAGGAGCCACGTATACTTTTGGAATAGATTCATCAAAATGGGTCTCCATGCTCGCATTGAAAGTTTTATCCTTTGCTCGCAAACCGTGATAAGATAACCTTAGGTATTCATCGGCCAGTTTATTGATATCGGTAAGTTCTTTTTCAGCACTGCTGTTTCGGCTATGCTGTAGCATTCCTTTTACAATGGCATCGGCTCGTTGGCCATGATGCCGTATTTTTTTCTCATTTTCAGCTATATCATGGAGGAGTTCCTCTTCCAGCTCTTTATCCCTTTTTACTTCCTGTTTGTTCCTTTCATTTTTTAACTCCTCGATCAATTCTGAATTAACTTCTGAAAAATTATTGACGAAATTGAGGGGATTCTGTATTTCGTGGGCTATGCCTGCTGTAAGTTCCCCAAGGCTGGCCATTTTTTCAGACTGAATAAGCTGAGCCTGGGTATTTTCCAGGTCATGTATACTTTTTTTCAACTGAATGGTACGTTCAGAAACCCGTTCTTCCAAAATCCTGTTTTCATTCTTCAGCCATTGAGAACGATAATGGATTATTCCATAAATAACCAGTATAAAAAGTAGGGTTAGGATAAGATAAACCCACCATGTTTTCCACCACGGCGGCAAAATTGTGAAACTTAGTTCTGCAGGCTCGCTCCATACATCGTTGTAGCCCTTCGCTCTTACTTTAAATGTATAGTCTCCGGGGGGCAGGTCCCTGTAATTTTCACTATTCGACTTTTCAGAGATAGGACTCCATGTTTTATCAATTCCTTCGAGAAAATAGCGGTAAGTAACACTCTCAGGATTTCTGTAACTAAGGCTATTGTAACTAAAACTGATAAAATTCTGATCATAGGGTAGTTCCAAATTTTCTGGAATTTCATAAGGTCCGTTTAGATTAGACCAGTGTATCTTATTTTCATTTTCCTTTGAAGATCCACCAGCAATAATTTCTTCATCACCTATATTCCTTAAAGTATCAGTTATTCCACTTTCCGGAGAAAAGTCTTTCTGTTTATCAAATAAATTAATCCCGGATATATAGACGTTTGCTGAGACAGTATCATCTTTTATTTCATTTATAACGGTTAAAATCTGTTCTTCTAAACCAGCCCACATCCTTCCTTTACTATCAAATGAAATGCTATTCTGGGCAACATCAAGATAATTAAGCCCCTGCTCTACCCCTAGCGTTTTAATTTTCCAAAACTTACCAGACCTGGTTGAGTAGTGCACAGGTTCTATGATATTGATTCCCTTAGAAGTCCCTACATAAGCTTTAGAATTATGAGCCTTAATAGCATACACATCACCGGCTGCCAAACCATTGGAATTCTTGAAGGTTGTGATCTCTTTTTTATCCTGATCCAGGAATTGCGCACCCCTATCTGTACCAATCCAGATATTATTTTCAGCATCAGCGTCCAAGGTGTAAACAGCATCTGAAACCAATCCATTTTCTGAATTGAGAGAATATTTAATGTTAGATTCAATATCTATTTTTGCAATCCCTGATGTCCGAAACCCAGCCCAGATCTGGTTTTTTGAATCAACAGTTAGGGCAGTAAAAAAATCATTTTCTTCTTTATTTTCAGGAAGGCTATATCTTAACCTGGAGTTATTTGGATCCAAGGTTATAAGCTCTCCTTCCGCTCCTCCCATCCATATTCGCCCTTCAGGCCCCACAACCATATCCCTTATCCGGTTGGTTATAATTCCTTCGTTAGTAGTTAAATACCTGATGGTTTCATTTTTTGGATCTATGATGGTTACTCCATCTACATTTCCCGAGGTCCAGATCCTACCCATGGAATCTTCTATTAAATTACTGTTACGTATACTTAACAAGCCATCTTCTTTTCCAAGATGCCTGATGGTTCTGGTTTCCGGATTATAGATATCAATACCATCATAGCTCCCTATCCAAATTTTACCATCTCCGGCCTCAAGGGTACTCCACATTGAATTACTCCCCAGACCATCTGCGGTGGTAAAATTACCTGGCATCCCATCTTCCTGATTAATCCTGAAAATACCAGATCCCAGTATGGAAGCCCAGATTTGGTTTTCATCGTCTTCTATAATGGGGTAAACAATTTTGCCCTGGCCCTCTCTAAGAACAAACTTTCTAATGGTTTCTTCTTTGCTCGAATATTTATAAACTACTCCTGTAAGAGTTCCTATCCACTCGTTCCCTCTACTATCTTCAAAAACATATCCGGTGGCTCCTTCCAAACCATTTTCTTCTGTAATTTTAGAAATAGAGTTTTCTTTATTATCAATAATATTAATTCCAGTCCCCGCAGCAATCCATATTCTACCTGAACGGTCTGAGTCAATATGCACCACCTGATTACTCAATAAGCCATTCTCCTCTGTGAACTGAATATTCTTCCCATTTTTAAGATCCAGAATATTTATACCATCAAAAGTAGTAAGCCACATTAAGCCTTCTTTATCCTGAAAAGCCGTTATACCAAAAGTCCCATTCAATCCTTCATCTGTACCAAGGGTTCGGATAATTTTATTTTCAAAATCGATAATTTTATATCCTCCATTATTACCAATGGCTACCCAAATATTACCCTCTTCATCTTCCTCAAAACCATATTTAGGATAATTCAGCATACCGGAAAATTCATAGATCAATTTTTGGTCTGGGTCTATAACAGAAACTGTTTCCAGATTGGTCCCAATCCATATTCTTCCTTTCGAATCCTGAAATAATGTAGAAACATTTAATACCTTGAGTCCCTGCTCAGCCCCATACATTTCTATATTTTCTGAATCATAGCGGGCAACCCCATTGGTAGTTCCAACCCAAATTATACCGTTCCTATCCTTGAAAAGGTTCGTGGGGGTACCGGTCACTCCAAAATTAAAATTAGAGGTCATCACGCCTCGCGTCATACCTGGTCCCGCCACAAAGGATCCAGCTTCCGTTATCGAAGGTTCGCCTAATGGAATTACCTTAACTTCTGCCTTGGTTTCAGGTAGTTTATTAAAATCAAATTCAGTAGTCGGCAGACTGTCAAGGTAAAATGCTTTACTGCTGATTGGTGCTTTTAAAGGATAAGCTTCCCCGATGTCAAAGCTTTTGGTTGGAATTCTATCCCAGTCAAATTTCTTCACTGGAAGATTACTCAAAGCCAGGGTGGATTCCACCCACTTTATGGTGTCAGGTTCCGAAAAACTGATATTCTTTGTAACGGGTTGAGGATATTCACTTTCGCCCTTCGGGAATTCCGGTGTTGGATATTTATCCTTACATGAAATCATTAATAATGTTCCAAGCAAAAAGGTAAAGACTCCGTATTTAAAAACAGATAGCTTATTCATAATGGTTGGTTAAATGAGTATTCGTTTTTTGGCCTTAGGTCAAAAGTTGATTAATCTCTTCTCTTAGTGACTCGAAATTGATTGGTTTGGTAAAAAATTCTTTCGCCCCGGAATTGATCGCTTTCTTATAATTTTCGCTATCTCCATAGGCAGAAATCATGCTTACCGTTATATTCGGAAACTGCGCTTTGATCCTGTCCAGCAATTCAAGACCGGTCATTCCAGGCATATTGATGTCTGAGAAAACATAAACCACTTCCGGAGGGTCTTTTTTCTGCAATATCTCCATGGCTTCTTTACCGGAGAAGGCGAAGTTTAGTTCCAGATTTTTATTCCTTACTTCTTTTCTGAACTTTTGGCGAAATAATGCTTCCACATCTTTTTCATCATCTACAATTAGAATTTTCATATACATATATTTTATTTTGACAATTGAATTATAAATTTGGTATAGGCTCCTTTACCCCTGTTTGATTCCACTTTTAACTCGCCCCCAAGGGCATTGATAATATCATGGGTGATAGATAATCCAAGACCTGTTCCCTCGGTTCCTTTCTTAGTGGTGAAAAAAGGTTGGAAGACCTGGTCTTTAAGATGATCGGGAATCCCCATTCCATTATCTTCTATTTCCAGAAACACATGTTTGCCCTTTTCATAGGTGCGCACGCTTAATTTGGAACTATAATTCTCGTTTGTTGATTTGCTGTGTATTTTTTCATACATCGTATCAAAAGCGTTATTACATAGATTCAGGATGACGCGGCTAAAATCTTCACTAATCAGCGGGACTTTGCCTACAGCTTCATCCAGCTGAAGATCGATAGAAACATTAATTACCTTCTTGCCAGCTCTCATCCCGTGAAATGCAAGATTCACGTATTCCCTGATCAATTCATTGAATTCAATTTTTTCGATCTTACCGCTGCCTCCGCGGCTGTGTTGAAGCATGGATTTTACAATACTGTCAGCCCGGGAACCATGCTGATGGATCTTTTTGAGGTTTGATCTTACATCGCTAAGAATTTCAGAAACCTCTTCCACTACCGTGCTCTTATCAATTTTTTGTAACTCCTCGAAAACCTCATCAATAAGTTCGATATTCAGTTCAGAGAAATTATTCACAAAATTGAGTGGATTCTTGATCTCATGCGCTATACCTGCCGCAAGTTGCCCCAGAGAAGCCAGCTTTTCCTGTTGTACCAGCTGGGTTTGGGCCGATTTAAGATCAACCAGTGCCGCCTGTAATTTTTCATAGGCTTCGGCATTTTGCATGGCAACTCCTACGTTGGCCGCGATTGTGGTTAAGAGCCTTAAATCATTTTCATTAAAACGATTTTCCTGTTCTGTACTTTGAACACTTATTACCCCAATAGCTTTTTTACTATATATTATGGGAACTCCAAGATAGGATTCTACCATTCTGCCCCTTTTTTCAGCCTGTATTTTATCGTAGGCTTCATCCAGATTCTGATTAATAAGTAAAGGTTCCTGCTTGGTAATTATTTTTTCGGTTATTCCATTACCAAAAGGTCTCGGTTCAGGATTATCCCCATAATAATATGGGAAATGAAGCATGTCTGTTTCTTTATTATGAATTGCCAGATAAACAATATCGGCTTTAAAAGTCTCGCGCATTTGTTCGCCTACAAGCTTCATCAAAGCATCAAATTCCAACTGTGAGACCAGTGCACGGCTAATATTGTTTACCGTCTGCATCTCTGTAGCACGTTGCTCGGTTTCGGCTAAAAGCCTGGTGGTCTCATTGAAAAGGCGGGCATTTTCCAGGGTTACCGTCATACTATTGGCCAGGGTACTTAAAAGCCGGATATCAGATTCTGAAAAAGCATTCTCCCGGTCGATATTTTGAAGACTTATATAGCCTTCAACTGAATCGCTTATTATTAAAGGAACAAAAAGCATGGATTTTGGAGCCTTCGTACCCGGAACTACTTTTGCAGATTTAGATGCATCTTTATTGATACAGATAAAATTTCGCGTATCGATTAGTTGCTGGCGTATTTCATTATAAGATCTGGCTTGCGCATAATGCCTGGACCCGTTTTCGTACATATAATTGAAAATTTCCTTTTTTTCTGAAGGTATAAGGGTTGCAATAACAACAGCTTGGGCATCAAAAAGTTCCCTCAAACGGTCGCCTACCAGATCATAAATTCCCTGGATATCCATTTCAGAAACCAAACCTTCCTGAACACTGTTTATCACTGCGAGTTCGGCATTTCGTTGTTCGGTTTCTTCCAGTAATCTATTTGTTTTATTGAAGAGTTGAGCATTATTCAAAGCCATACTCATACTCCTGGTGAGGGTAGTTAATAACTGAACATCTGTTTCACTATAAGCGTTTTCTCTATCTATATTCTGAAGACTTACAGAGCCTAATACATTATTCCCTACGATCATAGGAACGAAAACAGCAGATTTAGGAGGCTGTCCTTTGGTGACCCCCTTATCCCCATATTTCTCTGCCGTTTTTATATAATCTTCTTTTATGAGCAAAGGTTCTTTTTTTTCGATTAGCAGCTTATTAGCCCAGATAAGTGGGCGGGGATCCACATTTAAACGCCTGCCTTTTTCATAGGCATATTCATAATTTTCCAGTTTTTCTTTATGATTAAAAGTCCTTATCACTGTTACCTGAGCGTCAAAAAGATTCCGAATTCTATCCCCAACCAAATCATAGATCCCCTGCATATCCATCTCTGCCACCAATCCCTGCTGAACACCATTGATCACCGCAAGTTCTGCGTTACGCTGCTCTGTTTCGTTAAACAGGCGAGCATTTTCCAGCGCAACGCTCATACTATTCACAAGGGTGCTCAGAAGCCTGACATCACTATCGCTAAAGGCATTTTCTTTATCCAGATTTTGCAGACTTACATAGCCTCTTACTTCCTTTCCTACCATCATTGGAACAAAAAGAAGGCATTTTGCTTTTTTAGTACCAGGAAGTGAGGAAATAGGCTCTCCTGTTAACCTAGCCCATTCTATATCTGCATTTTCATTGATATGCAAAAGTTGTTGCGAATCAATTAAGCTTTGACGAATTTTATCGATAGGACGGGATATTGACTCAAAGCGTTGTCCATCTTCAAAAATATAATGGAACTCTTCAGTATTATTTTCAAAATTAAAAGTACAAACCGCGGTAACCTGGGCATCAAAAAGATCTCTTATTTTATCACCCACCAGATCATAGATCCCCTGCATATCCATCTCGGCGACCAAACCTTCCTGGACGCTGTTTATCACTGCCAGTTCGGCGTTGCGCTGTTCTGTTTCGTTAAAAAGGCGTGCATTTTCCAGGGCAACCGTCATACTATTCGCAAGCGTACTCAACAATCGTATATCTGAATCTGAAAAAGCATTTTCACGGTCTACATTCTGCAGGCTTACATACCCCCGTACTTCTTTACCCACAATCATAGGTACATATAATGCCGATTTTGTGAATTTTGTGCCGGGAACTACGGTAGGTGCTTCGCCGGTAATTTCTGTCCACACCTCATCGGCATTTTCATTGATGTAAATAAGTTCCTGAGAATCTATAAGCTTTTGCCTTAACGTGTCAATAGGCCTGGGATCCATATTAAAGCGTTCTCCATCTTCAAAGATGTAATGGAACTCCTCTACATTATTTTCGTAGTTAAAAGTAGCTACCGCGGTCACCTGGGCATCAAAAAGATCCCGGATCTTATCTCCCACCAGGTCATAAATGCCCTGCATATCCATTTCGGCTACCAGTCCCTGTTGTACACTATTGATAACCGCCAGCTCCGCATTTCGTTGTTCAGTTTCATTGAAAAGTCGTGCGTTTTCAAGAGCAACGCTCATACTATTGGCCAGCGTGGTTAAAAGCCGTACATCCTGCTCATCAAAAGCCTGTTCCCGATCATTATTCTGAAGTGTCACATATCCCTGAACCTTTTCGCCTACCGTCATAGGTACATATAAAGCCGATTTTGCCATTCGGGTTCCTGGCACCGGTTTAAAAGGTTTTCCATTGATTTCAGACATTACCTCAGCGGCATTTTCACTAATCAGCAGAGGAACCCTTTCTTTTATGACTTTTTTTCTGATCTTATCATAAGGCCTGCTGGAGGGAAAAATTCGCTCTCCCTCTTCAAAGGCATATTTAAAATTCTCTATTTCTTTTTCATGATCCAGGGTAACTATAGCGATCACCTCCGCATCAAAAAGCTGTCTTACTCTTTCCCCTACCAGATCATAAATCCCCTGCATGTCCATTTCGGCCACTAAACCTTCCTGGACACTGTTTATCACGGCCAGTTCAGCATTTCGTTGTTCAGTTTCACTAAATAGGCGTGCATTCTCGAGGGCCACACTCATACTATTGGCCAGAGTATTTAATAACCGAACATCGGAATCACTAAATGCCCTCTCTTTGTCCAGGTTCTGAAGGCTCACATAGCCCCTAACCCGGTCACCTACCTGCAAAGGCACAAAGACCATCGACTGTGGGAATTTGGTGCCCGGCACAGCCTGCGGAGGTTTCCCCGTAATGGTGGTAAAAGCTTCTTCAGCGTTTTCTTCAATATTTATTAATTTCTGTGTACTTATGAGTCGCTTACGGATCTTATCATAAACCCTGGGTTTTGAATAGACCCGCTTTCCATCTTCAAAGACATATTGAAAATATTCCATTGTAGTTTCGATATTGAAGGTAGCAATGATCACGGCCTGAGCGTCAAACAGTTCCCTGATCTTATCACCCACCAGATCATAAATCCCCTGCATATCCATTTCGGCCACTAACCCCTGTTGCACACTATTAATTACAGCCAGCTCCGCATTCCGTTGTTCCGTTTCACTAAAAAGCCTTGCATTTTCAAGGGCAACACTCATGCTATTGGCCAGTGTGCTAAGCAGTCTAACATCAGTGGTACTAAAGGCATTTTCTTTGTCCAGGTTTTGAAGGCTTACACAACCTTTTACATCTTCTCCTACCATTAATGGGACAAAAAGCATTGATTTTGGAAGACGTGTACCCGGCACAGCCACATGCTTCTCCCCGGTGATTTTATAAATCTGGTCATCAGCATCTTCATTTACCAGCAAAAGCTTTTTATTCTTTATTAACCACCTCCGGATTTGGTTCAGCGGCCTTGGGTCTGGATAAAGTCGTTCCCCATCTTCAAAGAGGTAATGAAAGTTTTCCGTCTCAGAAATCATATCAAAAGAATAGATCCCGGTGACCTGAGCATCAAAGAGATCTCGAATTTTATCACCCACCAGGTTATAAATTCCCTGAATATCTAATTGTTCTGCCAGGCCTTCCTGTACACTATTTATAAGTGAGAGTTCAGCTTCTCTTTGTTGGAGTGAATCAAGTGTATTTTTTTCCTTTAAAGATGCGACCTTTTTAAAAGATGTGTTCTTTTGTTTTTCCATAATCTCTTTAGATTCATTTTTATGAACTGTTTCCGGACTGGTGATTTTTCCTTTCATAACATCTTTTCTTTTTTCGAAATATGCTTTGGAAGCCTAATGGTAAAAATGGTTCCTTGCCCTTCTTCCGATTTCACATTTAACTCTCCATCTAGCGATTTAATAATATCATAAGAAAGAGAAAGTCCCAGCCCTGTTCCCTCGCCTGTTGGTTTGGTTGTAAAGAAGGGCTGAAAGATCTTATCGATCACATTTGACGGAATTCCATTTCCGTTATCCCTTACTCCTATTTCTATATTATCTTCTTCTTTTTTAGTGCTAACCCAGACCGTCGGCTCATAGCTATTGTCATCCTTAACTTGTCGAACCTTATCCTGAGCCTTTCGAAGGGTCTTTTTCTCATTAACAGCATAGAAAGCATTCGTAACCAGATTAAGAATCACTCTTCCCAGCTCCTGGGGAACGGCCTCAATGCTACCGACTTCCTCTGCAAACTGGGTTTCCATTTTAGCATTAAAGCTTTTATCTTTTGCCCTAATACCGTGATAAGCCAGTCTTAGATATTCATTTACAAAATTGTTAAGTTTGATGATCTCTTTTTTTCCGCTGTTACTTCGGCTATGTTGCAGCATACCTTTAACAATTCCATCGGCCCGTTTGCCGTGATGGAGGATTTTTTCAAGATTTGTATTTACATCTCCTGCTATTTCGGCTACTAGTTCGTAGTTTCCATTCCTCAATTCTTCGTTCATCTCCTCCAGTAACTCTTTGCTTACTTCGGAAAAATTGTTGACAAAATTGAGGGGGTTCTTGATCTCATGAGCGATCCCAGCGGTGAGTTCACCCAGAGATGCCATTTTTTCGGCCTGAATTAGTTGAGCCTGCGTAGATTTAAGATCTTTAATTGTTAGCTCCAGACTATTTTTAGTATTCTCAATTGCTTTAAAATCTTCATACCTGGAATAGGCCACAGAAAACGCTTTGGACAGACTTTCTACAAGGGATATTTGATCTTTTGTCAAATCTTCCTGGTGACCAATATAGATCATACCTTGTTTAAATGGCACTAAGTTCAATACCAGGTTCTCTGGTGGTGTATTAACAATAGAATAGGATTCGGGATTTTCGATCTGGCCCTTATCCACAAATATGCGCGTTTGTTGAATAAACTGCTTCCTGTCCCATTTTTCATTGTAGGACTTTTGCAAGCGCCAGTTTTTGATCATAGGTTCAATAAGTTTATTATCCTTATCATCAAAAGGGATATGGATCGCTGCAACAGAGGCACCATCTGGTTTCGATAGATAAGCATGAACCATTTCTTCATCTTCCCGAATAATGAACACACCACACCTGAAAAATGGAACTCCGAGAACTGTAAGTTCTTTCCAGATAACCGGCGTTATACGCTCGAGATCTTTAGTTGTACGCATAGAGGCAATCTCTCCTCTTACCCGGTCCAGAGAAGCCTGTTTTATGCCCTCCTTTTCACGTGCTTCGGCTTTTTTTAGATCCAGAAAACGCGTGTAGGTTTGATCGAAAATTTTTGTAAAGCGCCTAAAAACATCATGAGCATCCGGAACTGGCTCATAGGTGATAAACAGGAGAAACCCGTGACTGAATTTACAAAGGTGATTGATCTGGTAGGTGGGCAGTAGAATTCCCAGTTCCTCAAGTTTCTCAAATTGTGGAAGAACGTCCGGAAAAGATTTCATGTGCGCATACTGCTCTTCGAGATCATTGCCGCCCAGTTCCTGTATCAACATGGTTTCGTCACTCAGGACGAATTCTCCCAGTTCATCGAAGGATGCTTCGCCATACAGGCGGAGTTTAAAGGGTTCCTGAAGGCTGCCTTCACTGCTCATCCAGGCGGCAGCTGTCTTTTTATCATCGTTCAGAATATTATACCCGCAGCTCCATGCCGGGATGCCCAGATCCTGTACCTCCAGGAATAACAAGTTTGCCACTTCCGGAAGTTCATCACTCGACTGCATACCCATCGTTCGGCTTCGAACTCGTTCTAAAGCCGCCTCGATCTGTGCTTCGCGGGCCTGAGCCTCTGACTTTTGGAGATCCAGGAAGCGTACATAGGTTTGCTTAAATACTTTGGAAAACCGTTCAAGTAAATTGATGGTTTCTAGATCAGGTCCTTTATTTGTAGTAACTCCAATGAATCCATGAGAGAAGTAAACGACGGAAACAAACCGGTGATCTTTTACACTATCCTTACTAAAGGGGATGCCTACTTCACTGCCCATATAGCGAATCCAGTTTTTCAGCTTTTTCCCGAATAGATCTAATATTTTATAGTTTTCTTGTTTTTCCCAATACTTAAAAATTTCGGCAACAACAGGAGAGCTTTTTGATTCTGCAATAAACCTTTTGGTGATCTTATGCCCTTCCTGATCGGTTACCCAGAGATCCAGTGATTTATCTTTTTCATTGGCAATACCAATATTGAAGCGGTCGGGTGTTGAGGTCAGTGAACTTATCTGTTCAAACAGAACGGAGGCCACTTCTCCCAATTCATCACTGTTGTGCATGGCCATTGTTCGTGCACGCACTCGCTCCAATGCTAATTGTATTTGAGTTTCCCGCGCCTGTTCTTCGGCTTTTTTAAGATCTAAAAATCGGGTGTAGGCCTGCTCAAATACTTTTGCGAATCGTGGAAATATGTTATTCTCCTCAAACGGTTTCCGGGAAGAGACGAGCAGATAGCCATGCTTAAATGACGCGCCATAATCGATCTCCCAATCCGGAATTTCTACATCAACACCCTGATCGGCCACTTCATCCATTACTACTTTCACTGACGGGAGCCCGAACATCAAATCAAAATGTTCGGTGATATAGTCTTCCGGTATTTCAATAGAAAACAGCTCCTCTCCGGCTAACCATTGGTCGTACCTGTATTGGTGAATATAATCGAGGTCAATGGGCACAATAAATGGCGAAATCATGCCCTCGTTGCCCAGATTGTGCCACTGTTCTACCGTGTCTTTATCCTTCTCACAGAGCACAATACCAAATGCAAACAATTCACCCCCTAACCGCTTCATTTGATCGAACATTACCGATGCGACCTTGGAAAGATCTTCACTGGTTTGCATACCCATGGATTGCGCCCTTACTTTCTCCAGTATTGCTTCTATCTGTGCTTCCCTTGCCTGTGCTTCCGCTTTCTGTAAATCGAGAAAGCGGGTATAAGTTTGTTCAAAAACTGCAGCAAAACGGCCTAAAATACTTACTGATTCCTCTGAGAATGGATTCGAAGCGAAAGCGAAAAGTATTCCTTCATTAAAGAAGAAACCTCTTTGATATTCTTCTTCAGGTAAGGCCTCCAAATTTCTTTCGAAATGATAGTCCGGAGCATCATTCAAAGCTTTATAATAAATCAGTAAATTTTGCCTGTCGAAATAATATTGAAAGGCTGATTTACCAAGTTTCCAGGATTGCCTGATTTCAACTAACATGGGATGAATGTTCATATTTAACATTCCCATTCTCAGATCTACAGCACCTTCCGGATTTGATGTTGCCGAATAGGTTTCCATATAATCTGTATTCTCATCAAGAATACCAATTCCACAGCGAATGGTTTTATCGAGTCCTAGTTTTGAAACTTCATCGAAAAGTGTAATTACTGTAATTTCCATATCCTGGCTGTTGTGCATCGCCATGGTTTTAGAACGCACACGTTCCAGGGCTGCTTCAATTTGTGCTTCCCTGGCCTGTGATTCGGCTTTTTTAAGATCCAGGAATCGGGTGTAGGTTTGCTCGAAGACTTTTGCGAAACGTTTGAAAATTCCGTGTGCTTCAGGCCTTGGTTCCAGACTTATAAAAAGAAGGTTTCCATGTGGAAAGTTAGCTACTTGGTGTACCTGTCTTTCAGGCATAGGATGACCAGCTGCGATAGATATTTTAAAGGCTTCATCCAATAAAGGGAATGACCGCAGGTATCGAAAATGTGCTTTCATCTCCTCTCCTGTAAAATCCTTTATCAAAAATTCCTCTCCTTGTTTCCATGCCTCAAACTGAGCTTTATGCCAGGTATTTTCTTTTAGAGGCATGCGGAAAGGTGGATTCATGGAACCATCTGCATTACACATCCAGGAAGTTAGCTCATTATTTTCCTGATCCCATATAGTGAAACCACTGCTGTAAGTATCAATTCTCAACAATTTTAACTGCTGAAACATAAGACTAGAAACTTCAGCCAGTTCATCACTTTTCTGCATGGCCATGGTTCGGGAGCGTACTTTTTCAAGGGCTGTTTCGATCTGTGCTTTCCGTGCCTGTTCCTCTGCTTTTTGGAGGTCGAGGAAGCGCGTGTAAGCCTGACTAAAAACCTTGCCAAAGCGTATGAAAACTTCTTTTTCTTCCTCGGTAAATTCATCCAGGTTGAATCGGCCAAAATGCAGGCAGGATTTGTTCAGTACTACAGTGAATCGTGTCCACCCTGGAGCATCAAGAATTAATTCTTTTCTTTTCTCGGGAATCCGCTTTAAATCGGAATGGTTTAGTACTAATTTGAAGTAACTGTCTTTGTCGGACCTTGAAAATTGATCCCCAAAAAAATTCCGTCCCTCATTTAATGCTTCATACAAGTATTGCGTTGCCAAATGGTCGATATAAGGAATATGGAATTTCTCCAGGTAATTTTGACCCTCAACATCCACCCAGATATTTAAGCCATCTATTGGATCATCAGTGTAGTTAGTAAAAATTTGGGAATTATGGGTATCAATTCCAAGTTCATGGATCCCTTTGCCGATTTCCCTTACCACCTCGGTCAATCCATCACTTTCGTGCATCCCCATAGATTGCGCTCTAACCCTTTCCAATGCAGCTTCAATTTGCGCCTCCCTGGTTTGAGCTTCAGCTTTTTGTAAATCGATAAAACGGGTATAGGTTTGCTGGAATACCTTCCCAAAACGCATCAATATTTGGTTCTCTTCATCTGAATAAGGAACTCCCTGAAAATTCTCTATATAAAGGCTAACGTTATCTAATAACACAGTTGATCCTGCCAGACCGGGGCAACTAAAATAATAATCTATTGTTTCCTCTGGCAGGTCGGGAATCAGCGCAAAAAGATCTTTGTAAAATGAATTTTTTTCTTCAAAATCAAGAAGAGTAGGAAAGAAATCGGTTCTTTTTGCTTTTGCCTCCCTAAAACAGTTCCAATGCGAAGAATCAAAATAAGGTATGAATAATTCAGAAGGAACCTCGTGCCGGTCTGCCAACCATATATGCATATCATCCCTTTCTTTATAATCCATAATAAACCCAGTATGCTCAACATTGACCTTTAAGTGAACGAATTGATCATATACCACCTGGATGACTTCTTTGAGTTCATCACTTTTTTGCATGGCCATGGTTCTGGCGCGTACTCTTTCCAGTGCCGCTTCAACCTGGGACTCACGTTTGCTTTTTTTGAGTTCTGCCATATACCTTTCCACAGAACTATGAAGCTCCAGGTTCTCTTTTTGCAGTATGTCGATATTTTTCGTTTTCATACTTATCCTTTAGGCAATGAAATTATGAAGGTGCTACCTTCCCTGGTTCCTGTGTGCAGACATAGTTCTCCCCCATGTGATTTTATGATATCGTAGGAGAGGGAAAGGCCAAGACCCGTTCCCTCGCCGGTGGGTTTAGTGGTAAAAAACGGCTGGAAGATCTTATCTTTGATCTCCTCGGGAATACCCATTCCGTTGTCTCTAACCTTTATTTCTATAACTTCATTTTTCTTATGAGTACTAACCCAAACAGTCGGCTCATAGCTATTGTCATCCTTAACTTGTCGAACCGTACCCTGAGCCTGTCGAAGGGTCTTTTTCTCATTTACAGCATAAAAAGCATTGGTAACCAGGTTTAAAACCACACGACCCAACTCCTGAGGCACTGCCGGTATTTTACCTGCTGTGGGATCAAAATCGGTTTCCATCCCGGCATTAAAGCTTTTATCTTTTGCTCTTAAGCCATGAAAGGCCAGTTTCAGGTATTCATCTACAAAACTATTGATGCTTACTTCTTCTTTTTGTCCACTATTGGTACGGCTATGCTGCAACATTCCTTTTACAATGCCATCGGCACGCTTTCCATGATGAAGGATCTTTTCCAGATTTTGATTCACGTCTTCAGCTATTTCAGCTACCAGTTCGTAATTTCCGTTCTTAAGTTCCTCATTCATCTCATCCAGCAACTCTTTGCTGACTTCAGAAAAATTATTGACGAAATTGAGCGGATTCTTTATCTCATGGGCGATCCCGGCGGTTAACTGCCCAAGACTGGCCATTTTTTCTTGTTGCACCAGCTGGGTTTGAGCCGATTTAAGTTCGGAAAGGGCCGCCTGCAGTTTTTCATAAGCTTCAGCGTTTTGCATGGCAACACCCACGTTAGCTGCAATCGTAGTTAAAAGCCTGAGATCATTTTCATTAAAACGGTTTTCCTGCTCGGTACTCTGTACACTGATTACTCCGATAGCTTTTTTCCCATAAATAATAGGAACTCCCAGATAAGACTCTACCATCTTCCCTTTCTTCTCCGCTCTAATTTTATCATAAGCATCATTAAGGTTCTGGTTAATTAGCAAAGGTTCTTGAGTACTTATTATTTTTTCAGTGATACCATTCCCAAATCGGCGAGATTCTGCAACATCACCATAACTGTATGGAAAATGTAACATATCGGTCTTCTTATCATGAATTGCCAGATAAACGATATCAGCCTTAAAAGTATCGCGCATCTGTTCTCCCACCAGATTCATTAAAGCATCAAATTCAAGTTGTGATACCAGTGCACGGCTAATATTGTTCACCGTTAGCATTTCGGTGGCCCGTTGCTCGGTTTCAGCTAAAAGCCGGGTAGTTTCATTAAAGAGACGGGCATTTTCAAGGGCCACACTCATACTATTGGTAAGGGTGGTAAGCAATTGTAAATCAGATTCTGTAAATGCGTTTTCTTTAATCACATTTTGCAGGCTAACAGAACCGGTAACGGTATTAGACACCATCATGGGCACAAAAATCGCTGATTTAGGTGGTAAGCCTTTTGAAACACCTTTCCCTCCAAACTTTTCAGCTGTTCTTACGTAATCTTTATTAATAAAAATAGGTTCCTTCGTTTTAATTAAATGCTGGTTAGCCCAATTTAAGGGCCTATTGGTGCTAAAAAATCTTTCTCCATTTTCTACTACATATTCCCAATTCTCTAAACCCTCCTCCAGATTAAACGTTCGGATCATTAGAGTTTGGGTATTAAGTACATTACAGATCCTATCGCCTACCAGCTTGTAAATTGCCTGCATATCCATTTCTCTCACCAGACCTTCCTGAACACTATTAATTACAGCCAGCTCAGCGTTTCTTTGTTCGGTTTCAGAAAGTAATCGTGTGGTTTCATTAAAAAGCCGGGCATTTTCCAATGCTACGCTCATTGAATTAGCAAGTGTACTCAATAGCCGAACATCCGAATCATCAAAAGCATTTTCCTTATCGATATTCTGCAAACTGACATATCCATTAACTGAATCTCCAATAATCAAGGGAACAAAAACCATTGATTTTGGCTCTTTTGTTCCCGGCACCAGATTGGCAGCTTTTGAGGCATCCTTATTTATAGAAATCAATTCCTTGCTTTCAATTAATTTTTGACGCAGTTTATTATATAGCCTGGGACCAGGATAATGTCTTTTTCCGTCCTCGAAGGCATAATGAAATTCTTCTGTTTTGGTATCCAGATTTAATGTAGCGATAACTGTAACCTGAGCATCGAAAAGATTCCTAATTCGTTCGCCTACCAGATCATAGATCCCCTGCATATCCATTTCGGCCACCAGCCCCTGTTGCACACTGTTGATCACCGCCAGTTCGGCATTGCGCTGTTCAGTTTCATTAAATAAACGGGCGTTTTCAAGCGCCACGCTCATACTATTAACAAGCGTACTTAAAAGTCTAACATCACTTTCCTGAAAAGCGTTTTCCCTACTTAAATTCTGTAAGCTAATAAAACCTCTAACCGCCTCTGAGGTTTTCATAGGAACGTATAATACAGATTTTGGTTCAAGCGTTCCCTTCACTGCCGGAGGAGCCTCGCCCATTAATTCAATTAATTTTTCATCTACACTTTCATTAATACATATAAGATCTCCAGTATCTATTAAATAACGCCTTAAGGTATCTATGGGAGAGGATTCCAAAGTGTGATTTTTCCCGTCTTCATATACATACTGGTAGTCCATTAGGTTCCTTTCGAGATCAAAGATGCAAATCGCCACTACCTCTGAGTCGAAAAGATCCCTGATGCGGTCTCCAACCAGATTATATATTCTCTGTAAATCCATTCCGGTGGCTATCCCTTCCTGTACCGTATTGATTAAAGCAAGCTCGGCCTCTCTTTGTTCGAGTAAATCAAGCGTGTCTTTATCTTTTAAAGGAGCGGCCTTCTTAAAAGATGTGTTCTTTTGTTTTTCCATGATCTCTTTAGATGCATTTTTATGAACTGTTTCCGGACTGGTGATTTTTCCTTTCATAACATCTTTTCTTTTTTCGAATTATGCTTTGGAAGCCTAATGGTAAAAATGGTTCCTTGCCCTTCTTCCGATTTTACATTTAACTCTCCATCCAGCGATTTTATAATATCATAAGAAAGAGAAAGCCCCAGCCCTGTTCCCTCGCCTGTTGGTTTGGTTGTAAAGAAGGGCTGAAAGATCTTATCGATCACATTTGACGGAATTCCATTTCCATTATCCCTTACTCCTATTTCTATATGATCTCCATCTTTTTTAGTGTAAACCCAGACCGTCGGCTCATAGCTATTGTCATCCTTAACTTGTTGAACCTTACCCTGAGCCTGTCGAAGGGTCTTTTTCTCCTTAACAGCATAGAAAGCGTTAGTAACGAGATTAAGGATCACTCTCCCCAGCTCCTGGGGAACGGCCTCAATGCTACCGACTTCCTCTGCAAACTGGGTTTCCATTTTAGCATTAAAGCTTTTATCTCTAGCTCTAAGACCGTGGTAAGCCAGTCTCAGATATTCATCTACAAAATTGTTCAGCTTAATGATATCTTTCTTTCCGCTGTTACTTCGGCTATGTTGAAGCATACCTTTTACAATGCTATCCGCTCTTTTCCCGTGATGTAAGATTTTATCTAAATTTGTCTTTACATCTTCAGCGATCTCTGTAGCAATATCTATTTTCCCATTTCGTAATTCTTCCCTCATTTCTTCCAGAAGTTCTTTGCTTACTTCAGAAAAATTATTCACAAAATTCAGAGGATTCTTAATTTCATGAGCGATACCGGCGGTGAGCTCACCGAGGGAAGCCATTTTTTCTGACTGGATAAGCTGGTCCTGGGTAGATTTAAGTTCATTGAGCGTTCCCTGAAGTGTCTCGAAGGATTGTGCATTATATAATGCTGCAGATGTATAAGAAGCAAGGGTTTTTAGTATTTCTAAGTGGTATTTATTGTATCTGTTCTTTTCGAAAGACTGAATTGATATGAGGCCAATAGTTTTATCCTTGACCTGTAAAGGAAGATAAATAAGGGAATTAGGAGTTTTTGGTATACTCCCATCTTCAAGAGCGGCTGATGTTAACACCGTTAAATCAATGTCTTTCAAATATCCTGAGAATTCCTTTTCAATATCATTGATAAAAACCTCCTTGTTATTCTCTATACACCAAACGGCAAGTTGGCTCTTATCGCTCATCATCCGTTTGTATGGCTGGTATCGTTTCCCTTCTTCCACCGATAACCGGTATTCAATAGAAGCTTCTTCCTCGTTATAAATGCCTATGCCGAAAACTGCTGCATCCATTAATTGATTGACATTCTCATATACCGTATTCAGAATAGTTTCGAGGTTGAGTGTCGAAGTGATATCGCGACCAATTTTACTTAATACAGATACACTCTTATACGATTTCTCCAGTTCCTGAGTTTTCTTTTTCAATTCGGCATTCTTATCCTTCATCACCACATTGGTCAGTCTGTTAATCTCAGCTTCCTTTTGTAGCTTGTCCATCTCGAACTGAACGTTCTGATACTTTTGTTTAAGTTCCTGTTCTTCTTTATAAACTTCAGATTTATATTTATGGTAGAGTTTGTAATGTTTAACAAATGACCGGATGTCCTCCTTATTTTCATAAAATTCAGCAAGTGCTTCATGCACCATATAAATACTGGCTTTGGCTTTAATTTCTTCGGCTACTTTTAAGGATTTCAGTAAATACCCTTCAGATTCTTCAGATCCCAGCAGCATACATACTTTTCCTAAGTATAATAAGGATTGTGCTTCTCCTACTTTATAGCCAAAGTCTCTATAGGTAGAAAGGCTTTTCAAAAAAGACTGCTTAGCTTCTTCCAGTTTATTTTGATTCAGAAGAACCTCACCAATTCCAAATAATGCATAGCCCAGATTTCTTTTATCATTTTTCTGTTCGCTTAATTTCTGGCATTCAATAAAGGTTTCATGAGCTTTATCAATACGCCCGGCATTCAGGTAAAGGGTAGCAATGCTTTCCAGAATAGAGGATTCAAGACTGAAATTATGAATGCTCTTGGATAGTTTTAAAGCCTTTTGAAGAAAATCCAGCCCCTTTTTATTATCGCCCTGAACACTATAAATGTACCCGGCACCATTGTATGCATAGGCCATCGATTCTTTATTGTTGATTTTTTCTCCCTGCTTTAATCCTCTTAAAAAATAATCCAGCCCTTTGTCATAATCCCCCATGTAATAATAAATAGCGCCTATGGAAACCAGTGCTTGTGATTCTCCGCTCTTATCTCCCAATTCAATAAATAATTCCATGGCCCGATTGGAAAGGGATAAGGCCTTTTCAAGATTAGAGAGATAGCGATTACTTACTCCCATATTGCGTATGGCATAAGCTAAGCCTTGTTTATAGCCGGAATTTTCTGAAAGAATTTTCGCTTCACTGCTAAGCTTAAGCCCAAGATTTGGTTCGGTATCATGCACCTGCCATGCTTTTTTATTTAAAGCTTGGATCTTAAGGATTATTTCATCTGAAGTTTTTTCTTTAACTGTATTAACTAGATCCATAACAATTTAGATTATAGAGAATTGAATTATAAACAAGCTGCCTTTATTTACTTCTGTTTCCATTTTTATCTCTCCGCCATGGGCTTTTACAATATCATAGCTTAAGCTCAGACCCAGGCCCGTACCCTGCCCGGTAGGCTTTGTGGTGAAAAAAGGTTGGAAGATCTTGTCTTTGATCTCCTCCGGAATGCCTATTCCGTTGTCTCTGATCTTTATTTCTATAACTTCATTTTTCCTATGAGTACTAACCCAAACAGTCGGCTCATAGCTGTTTTCAACATGACCTTGTCGAAACTTACCCTGAGCCTGTCGAAGGGTTTTCCTTTCCCTTACCGCATAAAAAGCATTGGTGACCAGGTTTAAAACCACACGACCCAACTCCTGAGGCACTACCCACAGTTTCTCTGCCTTTTCATCAAAATTGGTTTCAAGTTTTGCATTAAAACTTTTGTCTTTCGCCCTCAAACCATGATAAGCGAGCCGCAAGTATTCGTCAACAAAGCTATTCACCTCAACAGGTTCCTTTTTGCTGCTATTGCTCCGGCTATGCTGAAGCATTCCTTTTACGATCCCATCGGCGCGCTTCCCGTGATGTAGGATCTTATTCAAATTCTGGCTTACATCTCCCGCGATTTCTACTGCCAGGTCATAATTTTTATTATTAAGTTCCTCATTCATTTCTTCAAGCAATTCTTTGCTTACCTCGGAGAAATTATTGACGAAATTGAGGGGGTTCTTGATCTCATGAGCGATCCCGGCGGTCAGCTGCCCCAACGAGGCCATTTTTTCAGAGTGAATAAGTTGTGCCTGGGTTGCTTTGAGGTTTTCTAGAGATTCCTTAAGATCTTTTGTTTTCTCTTTTATAATCCTTTCCAGTTCTTCATTCTTCTGTTTCCACTCATTTACTTTCCAGGTATCTTGATCTCCCTCTTCTCCTTGCGGAAAGGAACCGTGAAAATGAATCGCTTTCCATTTATCATCAATAAATTCAAAAACAGTGGATATTCTTAAAAAGAGTTCGAGCCCTTTTCCTTCAACAGTCATGGAAATTACCGCTTCATCTATATAAATAGCAGCAAATCCTTTAGCAAATACTGTTTTGGAAACAGCTTCGAATTCAAAATCCATTTCCAGTCCAACAGACTCTTCCCGCTGTAGTTGCAGCAGTTCCTTAAATGCCGAAAAAGACTGAATTTTTTCATTAATATTCGTTCCGAAACCGGTAATCCTTGAATCTACATGCATGGGAATCTGTTCCATAGGAAAATCCCCAAAACATATATCCAGGAAGTTGGAATGGCATTTTTCTAAATCAGAATCTTTTTGTGCTTTCATAAATTAAATGCTGGAAGCATATTGATTATCAATCTTGCCTTGCAAAATTCTCAGGTACTAATTTATCTTTTGAACCACGGCAATATTTATAAATGAAAGACTCTTGGGGGAAGTCGGATTTTATAACTGGTAGGGTAAAACAATCTTCATCTAAAAAGGATTAATCTTAATACGATGATGAGGGTCAAGGGGGGCGAAATAAAAGGCTTTTGAATTTGAAGCTTGAAACTAAGTTAGTAAATTTTTAAGAAATTAATTAATATTTAGTTCGTTGTGTTAAAGGATGTTAGATGAAATGCAGAATCATTAGACAAAAGCTCATTTCACTAACCATTTCGAAATAAAATAAGGTATTTTGGACCTTTTTTTAATCGCTTCTATATATTTTATTCAACTGAAATACCGTTCATTATGTATAAATTAAGTTATTATCTTTACTTTTTTTAAGGGCACAAACTCCATACGGTTTGTACAAATATTAATTTTATATGATTAAAACCTTTTATCCGAAATTTCTCTTCCCCTAAAAACCAACATTTTCGGGTTATTCTCTCCCTTTCCCCAATCGAGTAAACATTCGTCATCTGTTCTGGATTTTAATTTATCATCTAATAACTCCTAATCTATTTCCTTGATATTTTCAATCAGGTTCCACTCGATTCATGGGAATTAATGGGGGATTTTAATAGTAAACTCAGTTCCTTTATTTTCTTTAGATTTAACGGTTATTTCCCCTCCATGGGCTTTTACTATGTCATAGCTTAAACTCAGGCCCAAACCTGTGCCTTGCCCGGTAGGTTTTGTGGAGAAAAAAGGCTGGAAGATCTTATCTTTTATTTCTTTTGGAATTCCTATTCCGTTGTCTCTAACCTTTATTTCTATAACACCTTTTTTTCTAATAGTGCTAACCCAGACAGTCGGCTCATAGCTATTGTCATCCTTAACTTGTCGAACCTTACCTTGAGCCTGTCGAAGGGTCTTTTTCTCATTAACAGCATAGAAAGCATTCGTAACCAGATTAAGAATCACTCTTCCCAGCTCCTGGGGAACGGCGTCAATGCTACCGACTTCCTCTGAAAACTGGGTTTCCATTTTAGCATTAAAGCTTTTATCTCTTGCTCTAAGACCGTGATAAGCCAGTCTTAGATATTCATCTACAAAATTGTTAAGCTTGATGATCTCTTTTTTTCCGCTGTGACTTCTGCTATGTTGAAGCATTCCTTTTACAATCCCATCGGCCCGCTTTCCGTGATGAATGATCTTTTCAAGATTTTGATTTACGTCTCCCAGGATTTCCCTTACAATTTCCAGATCGCCATTGGCTAATTCCTGATCAACTTCAGCGAGTAATTCTTTACTCACTTCTGAAAAATTATTGACGAAATTGAGCGGATTCTTGATCTCATGAGCAATCCCGGCGGTTAATTCCCCAAGACTAGCCATTTTTTCCGATTGAACGAGTTGTTTTTGGGTAGCCTGTAAATCCGAAAGGGCCGATTCTGCTTTTTTTCTGGCCGCTTTTATTTCAATAAGATCCTGTTCCGCTTTCAGGGCATTCGCTTCAGCTATTTTAAGGTCATTAAAACGGGTAAAGGTTAAATTAAATACAGCGGCAAATCGTTCCAGGAGTTCGAGGGTTTCTTTTGGCTGCTCGCCTGGAGAGGCCATCCCAATAAATCCCTTTGAAAAAAAAGCGATGTACTGGATCCTGCGCTTTTGGGAAAGACCTCCTTTAAATGGAATTTTCTTCTCTTCTGCCAGATAATGAAAATAGTCCTTCAGTACCGGGCCTTTCATATCGATAGTAATAGATTGCTTTTTTTGCTTCCATCCCTGATACATCTCTCTTATAGAATCATTCTTCTTTGTATCCAGGACAAACCGGCTTGCTATTTTGGTACCATCTTCATTCGTAGCCCAGGTTTCAATTTCGTGAGATCCTTTTATGACACCAATGAAAAGCCTGTTAGGCTCAATTCCCAACTCAATAAGCTGTTTAAAAACCTCAACAGAGGTTTCAGCTAATTCGTCACTTTTCTGCATTGCCATGGTACGGGCGCGGACTCTTTCCAATGCCAGCTGGATCTGCGATTCCCGGGCCTGTTCTTCTGCTTTTTGAAGATCCAGAAAACGGGTATAGGTCTGCTCAAAAACCTTCGAGAAACGACGGACTATATCTCTGTCTTTTTCTGAAAATTCTCCCTCTGAATACCGCATCAGAAATACGCCCGTGTGGTTCTGGCAGGTTCCTATATTGTCTATCAAACTAACGTTCTTTAAAAAATTTTTACGCTTCTTGGATACGGTTTCCAGCTTGAAGTATTCCTCAAAAAACTCTTTCGTCTCAGCCTCTCCGCTGGTCCGATAATGAAAAGTTTTACTCCCTATTCTGGCTTCATAAAAGGCGTTAAACATGGGGATATCCACATAAGGCCAATGGATGATATCGTCATACGCCTCGTCTCCGGAATTGATCCACATATGCATGTCTTTGGTATCATCTAACTGAAGCTGAATAACCACAGCATGAAAGACCAGCTCGAGGCGTTTCAATTCTTCATATATCGTGTCCACCACACTGTGCAAATCGGAACTTTTCTGCATTCCCATGCTTCGGCTTCTTACCCTTTCCAAAGCTGCTTCGATCTGGGCTTCGCGTGCCTTTTCTTCAACGTTTTGAAGATCCAAAAACCGGGTATAGGCCTGATCGAATACTTTCGAGAATCTTTTTAAAATGTTTACCTGGATTTGTGACAAAGGATTCCCATGAAAATCATTTACAGACATTACAGATTTCTTAGCCGGCACCATGGTAATTTCATAGAAGCTGCTTTCTCTGATCATGGTATTCACTTCTGCCGGTAAACCCTTCAATTCAGGGAGCTTTAATACGACATCATAAAAGCTGTCTTTTTCTTTTTTCGAGTAGGTACCTACATAAAATTCCAGGTCCTTCTCGTGAGCTTCGTGATAATCTTCGATGATTGGATGATCAAAATAGGGCAGACGATACTGGCTGATCACGATGCCGGAGCCCACATCACCGCACACAAAACACTGCATATCTTTAGAATCTTCCGTAAATGTCTGAATGCCTATGGCAGTGGATGGAACCTCAAGCTCCGTCATTTTTTCAAACAACAGCTTCACCACTTTATTCAGCTCATCGCTTTTGTGCATGGCCAGTGAACGGGAACGCACTTTTTCCAGGGCAGTTTCAATTCTGGCTTCTCTTGCCTGTTTCTCCGCTTTTTCCAGATCAAGGAAGCGGGTGTAGGTTTGTTCAAATACCCTGGCAAACCGTAAAAGAATGTCCCGATCCGGGTAGGGTTCGAGCGTGATGATCAACAGATATCCATGCTTGAAGTAGGCGGCATTCCATTGCTGCCACTTCGGGAATGAAAGACCTTCATCGAGAATTTTTTGAAAAAACGGTTTAACCTCCGGCAGGGAAAGCATATAGTCATAATGACTTTCAAGATCCTCACCGGAAGCCTCCATGGCCAGAAAATACTTACCAGCTTCCCATCCTTGAAACATCTGCTGATGAGCTGGATCTGTAGTATTCGGAATAGATACCGGCGGGAAAACACCATTCTCATTGGCGAACCAGAAGGAATCCCTCTCGTTGTTCTTATCGCATAATCCAAATCCTGTACCCCAAAGATTGCCACCCAATCCTCTTAGTTGTTCAAAGAGTACAAAGGCCACGTCTGCCAGTTCCCCGGAATTCTGCATGGCCATAGTCCTTGCACGAACACGCTCCAGAGCCAGCTCAATTTGAGATTCCCGCGATTGCGCTTCTGCATTTTTCAGGTCCAGGAATCGGGTGTAGGTTTGCTCAAATACCTTGGCGAAGCGCTTAAAGATATCATAGGACTCGGGAACCGGCTCATAAGTAATGAACAGGACATAGCCATATTTGAAAAAAGCTATATGATCATACTGTGAATCGGGCAGAGAACCGCCTGAGGCCAGAATCTCCCGGAGTGCGTCCCCGATCACCGGCAGGGTCATCAGGTAATCGTAGTGGACTTTGCATTCTTCTCCCAGGAATTCTTCTACATGAAATTTTTCTCCGGACTTTCCTTTGTTATAAAATTTCAAAAAGAAACCTTCCCGAGGTGTTTTATAAAAAGGCAAGGTTCCTTCGCGGCTGCTGAACCACTCATAGTCGCCTTCGGGATCATCGGCATAGATGTGGAACGCAGAGCCCCAGGTTTGAATACCCAGCGCACGTACCTGCTCATCCAGAACCACAGAAGCTTCTGTAAGTTCAACGGAATTCTGCATGGCCATTGTTCGTGCACGGATGCGCTCCAATGCCAATTCTACCTGGGTTTCTCTGGCCTGTGCTTCTGCTTTTTGAAGATCGAGGAAGCGGGTGTACAATTGCCCGAATACACGGGCGAATCTTTTCATTACATCGACAACTTCTTCGTCTAAAGGTTCAAGCGATACCACATTAATTGCGCCTTCCGAAAAGAAGAATGAGGTAAGGGTTTCCCTTTGATTGTATTGCTTTGGTTCAGGGTAGGAAAGATGCAATCGAAGTTGATCATAATACTCTTTTACTTCGTTGCCAACACGCTCGCATGAAAAGAAGGATTTATTTTCTTTCCATGCTTTTACCATATTATCAAATACAGGGTGAGATCCTGCCGGTACAACTCCAAGGATCTTGTTTTCGATTCTATTATTAATCTCAGATCGTGACCAAATTTCTGAAGAACCCGTTGTGCCATCGATGATACAGATACCTATCCGGATTGCATTTGCCTCGATTCTTTTTAATTCATTAAACATTACATCCGAGGCATCAACCAATTCATCACTCTTCTGCATCGCCATGGTTTTTGCCCGTACTCTTTCCAGTGCAAGTTCTATTTCTGCTTCTCTTGCCTGGGCTTCAGCTTTTTGCAGATCGAGAAAACGAGTATAAGTTTGTTCAAAGACTTTTGCGAAGCGTTTGAAAATATCATGAGCTTCGGGTATTGGTGCAAGGCTGATAAAAAGAAGGTTTCCGTGGGAAAAATTAACCGTATGATGCACCTGTCTCTCCGGCATGGGATGCCCGGCAGCTATTGACTTTTTAAAAGCCTCGTCTAAAAGTGGAAAAGATCGCAGATATTTAAAATGAGTTCTCATTTTCTCACCAGAAAAATCTTTTATCATGAATTCTTCGCCTTTTTTCCACCCTTCGTATTGCTCCTTATGCCAGGTATCTTTTTTAAGAGGCATACGAAAAGGAGGATTCAAGGAGCCATCGGCATTGCACATCCAGGATATAAGCTCATCATTTTCATTATCCCAAATAGTGAATCCGCTGCTATACGTTTTAATCTTCAGGATTTTTAACTGTTTAAACATCAAACTGGAAACTTCGGCAAGCTCCTCGCTCTTTTGCATGGCCATAGTTCTGGCTCGAACTTTTTCTAATGCAAGTTCAATTTCGGCTTCACGTGCCTGTGCTTCGGCTTTTTGAAGGTCGAGGAAACGGATATACGACTGTTCAAAGACTTTAGTAAAGCGCTTTAGAATGTCATTTTCTTCCGCTGAAAATATTCTCCCGTTCTGATTGATTACAAGAATACTCGTATGCTTCAAAACGCAACAGGACCTGGTGTAGCCACCAGGACTTTCAAGAACTTCTTTCTTCTTTTCATTCGATAATTCCGACCAGGGATCTTCGTTGAATAAGGCTGTGAAATATTCAATTTTTTCCTCACGGGTAAATTCTTCAGTAAAAAATCCCGGTCCTTTACGAATACCGTTTATAAGATTGGTAGTAAAAGGCTCTCCGAAATCTGGTATTATCACTTCTGAGGTGGTATCAGCAGTAGCACCGGCTGCCCAAGCACGCAGCTTTGTATCAACATCCTTATTGATAACAACAAATGATCCGCCAACAATTGAAAGGTCTAATCTCAGCAGCTCTTCGTGCACCGTATGAATCACCGTCTGAATTTCTGAGGTATAATGCATGGCCAATGACTGTGCTCTTACCCGCTCAAGCCCGGCTTCGATCTTCAGTTCCCGGTTTTTGTTTTCCAGCTCTATGGTTCGCCTTTTGATGGCATCTCTTAATTCCTGATTTTCCTTTGTTACCTGCTCGAGTCCTATGGTTTCACCCTCCTGTGCCTTTGCATCAGGAACTGAAAAATGCTGATAAATAAACCGCCAGCCTTCACTTTTTTGCTTTAGCATGGATGAAAAACGGAATTTCCCGTAATAGGTCCATTCATCGTTGAACAATAGATATGCATCTGCCAATTCGGTAATAAAAACAATCCCGTCGAAGTATTCGGCTGTGATTTTACGGTTTTTCAGTTGTGATTTTCCCGCAAGTTGATCTGCCGTTGCACCAAAGAATTGTGTGGTATCCCGTTTGTTTAAAAAATCTTCAGCCTCTGTAGAACCAACAAACCGGTAGTCATCATCAAGGTAATGATCATAGGTTTTGACATCACCGTTCATATAGCTTTGCCACCACTCTTTATAGATGGGCATGACTTCCGCTTCCTGTTGTTTTGTTAATTTCATGGCTTAATACCTTTTGGCAATGTAATACTGAAGGTGGTTCCGTTTTTATTTGACTCAGAGATAGATAAACTTCCTCCATGCGCCTTCACAATATCATTGGTAATACTTAAACCCAATCCCGTTCCTTTCGTTCCTTTTTTCGTAGTGAAAAACGGCTGCATGATCTTGTCTTTCATCACCTCGGGAATGCCTGAACCGTTATCTTCAATTTCGAGGGTGATTTTGTCGTCTTTGGAATTGGTACGTACTGTTAATTTGGGCTTATAATTTTGAATTTTGAATTTTGAATTTTGAATTTCCTTTTCTCTCATCGCATCAAATCCATTATTGCATAAATTGACAATGACGCGCGAAAAATCTTCCGTGATCAACGGCACTTTCCCAATCTGATCATCCGGTTCAAACTGAATATCCACATTAATAGGATCTTTAGAGGCCCTCATTCCGTGGAAGCTGAGATTCACATATTCTTTGACCAGTGAGTTAAGATCTGTTGGTTCCATCTTTCCTGAACTGCCGCGGGAATGCTCCAGCATGGATTTCACAATAGAATCGGCACGGGATCCATGCTTATGAATTTTTTTAAGATTCATTTCTATATCATCAAGCAGATCTGGTATTTCTGAATTAGAATTTCTGCCTCCGGAATCTTGTTTTCTGAATTCTTCCCTCAGCTCATCTATCAGTTCGATGCTGAGCTCAGAAAAATTATTCACGAAATTGAGCGGATTCTTGATCTCATGTGCGATACCGGCGGTGAGCTGACCGAGGGAGGCAAGCTTTTCCTGTTGTATAAGCTGATCCTGTGTAGCTTTAAGGTCAGTTAATGCCTCTTCAACGGCTTTTCGCTTCTGTTCCAGTTCCTCAATAGTTTCTTCGAGAATAATGGCAGTTGTTCGTTTCACTTTTTCGGTACGTTCCAGTTTAAATTCTGAAATTGCAAGAGCTTTATCGGCATCTTTAACCAATTTAATGGCCATGGCTTTATCTTCTTCTGAAAGCTGAAGTTTTGAATTAATTAAATCTAATATTGCCTGATGCTTAGGGTTCATTCCTTATTACAATTTATGTGCTTCCATATCAATTTCTATTAATTGTCCTGGCAAAGCCAGTCCTTTAACTTCTAACCAGGTACCGTTTGGAAACTGTTTTTGGTAAATTGAATCTCTATAGGAAGAGATCTCGATAAACTTTGCCATATCGGTGGTGTAAACATTTTCTACTATCACATCGTCGAAAGAGTAGCCGTAATGCTGTAAAACTTTTTCGAGATCCGAATAACAGTTTTTCATTTGCTGTCTTATGTCTCCCTCACCTAATAGATTCCCTTTATCATCCATGCTCACGGCTCCCGAAATCTTCAGGTCATTCCCAATTTTTACGGCGTGCGAATAGCCATACATCTTTTCCAGTTCCGGCCGAAGTAAAAAATATTCAGGCTTTTCCGGTTTTTTTGTTTCCGTTAAAGTGTCTTTTTCAACTTTATTTGAAGATTCTTTTTCACTTTGATCACACCCCTGAAATCCAAAAGACAGGAAGAAGATCACTCCTGGCAGGAGCAACCAATGATGTATAAGTCTGGTTAGTTTTTCATAGTTCTATCTATATAGCGCCTGATACTTTGAGGGATCAGACTTTCCCGTATATTATTTTTCTTTTAAAGCAACCCAGCAACAGGTTCCTGAATGTAGGTTCTGCTTTCCTTTATATGCTCTTCCGTATTCACCATAAGAAAAAAAACCAGCCATTGGTGCATTCCATATCCTGGCCAGACCTTCGTTTTCTTCAGTTACCATAGGCCCAAGCAAAGGAGGCCTGCCCGCACAGGAAAAAACCAGCAACGCATCGGCTTCAGTTTTTTGCGATTCTTTTATCATGGTTGCTTTTTCAAGTATTTCTTCTACAATATCAAAGCCTGGGGGCTGTGCAAACCAAAATTTGGTTCCTTGGGGCATTTCCATATCAGTAACCAACGCATTTTCTTCTTTGTCTATATCCCTCATAGTTACCAAAACTGTTTCATTATCATCCCTTTTCACGATAAATGGATATTCTACAGAAACGTCTTTAAAAACGTCTAAACCTTCCTTATGATCATTTTTACCCAAATATTTCAAATACATTTCCACCGCCGGTTTACCATCTATTTCATAGAGCAGGTTTCCCTTAATTTTCGTGACAGTTCTGGAAATACCCATAGGTTTATATCCGTTAATTGCCATTCCATTCAATTGAATTTTATCTCCATCAAGAACGACCGCGGCGATTCCAGAATCGGTTTCCTTTTCATTGGCAAAAACAAAAGTTCCATTCATTTTCCAATCGTCTCCGGCCATACCGCCATAATAGACCTTATCTGGGCCCAGGTTCTTTTTAAGGCTAGAAACCATCTTATGGCCATCAAAAAATTCAGATTTTTGATTCATACCGGTGCTACAAAGAATTAGGGCGGGGTTTTTAAATTTTTTAAGCGCCTTATTGGCTAAACTCTGGGTAGCCAATTCCATTTGGTTATCTTTTATTTTTTCAAATTCCAGGCTGTACAGATCTTTGGAAATCTCCATTAGAAGCATGGCTATTTCACCATCGGTTTGCTGCTCATTTATGAATTCCCCGCAAGAAGTTGCACCCAAGACATCGATTCCATTCTCAAATAATAAAGAGGAAACCGCCTTGCGATCCTGCTTTACTGAAATAAAAACAAAGGCAAGTGCTGGCCTGAATCCATCCCGCAGTGAATTTTCCAAAGCTGATTTTATACTCGTTACCGAATTTCCTGAAATGCTTTTAGCTCTCATCCTATTTTTCTTTTAATGCCACCAGGCAGCAGGTATTATTATGAAACTCATGCTTTCCTGTATGTGATTTTCCAAATTCACCATAACTGAAAAAACCTACCAGGGGAGCATCCCAGACCTCTTTTACCTGGTCTATTTCTTCACTGATCAAGATCCCAAAAGAAAGGTTTCTGCTAATACATGAAAACATGATTAAGGCATCGGCTTCAGGTTGCCTGTTCTTTTTAAGCGACTTACATTCTTCCACCACTATTTCAATGGCATCAAAATCTGGTGGCAGGGAAAATTTCACTTTGGATCCCTGGGGCACATTCCCTGCACATATAAGCGACCTGTCCTGCAAATTCGCAAACATAGCCGTACGCATCACCGGGGCTACATTTTCACGCTCCATCTGCAGGGGATAATAAGCTCCAATCTGAGTCACTATCTCCTTAGCCTGGTCAAAATCTATATCTACTCCCAGGTATTTCATAATGGTATCCAAAGCCGGTTTATCGTCTATGGTATACACAACGTTATCCTCGCTTTTCGTAATAGTTTTAGTGGTTCCAATCGCCTTCCATCCACAGGTTGCAATTCCGTTTATTTCAATTTTGTCGGCATCTATTATAAAGGCCAGCAATCCTTTATCGCTGCTTTGGGTATTATTGAAAACAAGCGGACCTTCCAGTTTAAGGTCGTCACCTGCCATTCCTCCAAAGATGACTACTTCATCTTTTGCACCTTTAGTTATGCCTTCTACAATAGCCTCTCCATCCTGGGTTAACCATCCCGACACTATGATAAAAGCAGGATTGATAAATAATTCTTTTCCTAAGCTTCCAATTTCAATCGCATTCTCCTTAGTTGATTTTTCACCGGTCTCCAGAAATTTAAGTTTGTAGAAATCGGGATTGATATCTAATAATAAAGCAACGATACTTCCCTCCTCTGTTTCGCCGTCTATAAATTCTCCTGAAGTGGTAGCGCCAAAAACATCAATTTTATGACGATTAAATACATCTACCACAGCTTGTATGTCTTGTTGAACTGATAGAAATAAAACTACCATCGTGGGAGTAAAATCATTAGCAAGCACATCAGATAATATCTGTTGTAGCTGCCTGACAGAATTTGTTTTTATTGATCGTGCGTTCATTTGTTAAATGGATATGATATTTATGATCCTTATAATCTTCAAGTAAAGATCACATTATCGAAAAATTATATTTTAATAATTGAACGACTCTTGGGGGAAGTCAGTTTTTATAACTGGTAGGGTAATACAATTTTCATCTAAAATATTTTATTCTTAATAAGATGATGAGGGTCGCCGGGGCTTAGTAAAAGGCTTTTGTTAATAAAAGCTGTGAACTAATTTAGGAAAATTTTAGAGAAACTTAAGCATTATATTTCCCTGTGTCTAAGATTGTTAGACGAAATACCAGATTGGGAGATAAAAGTTCATTTTTTTGTATATAATGTATTTAAATGCTTGCACGCCGTGAAAGCTAAGATTTGTAAATTCAACTTTTAGGCAATTGAATACTGAATATAATTCCCGCTCCATCTCTCGTCTCTACTTTTAATTTAGTTCCTGTTCGACCATAGTGATCATTTCTTAAAGCATTTGTTGTGGTTCCCGCCGGCTATTAAAAACCGATTCTGAAATTCGTAGTTTCATAGACAGGATATTACTGGCTTCTCTATCGGCAAGTACTTTTGAAAGATCGGGAGTCCATTCATCATCATAGGGCAGACCGGCAATCATCTTTACCCATTTTCGGATATTGAAATACTTAATGACCACATTATCTACCCTACGTTGTTGTGTAGTCATTTTATCTGCAATCTGAAATTCCAACAATTCAATCTTGTTATCCAATTCAACTAATTTGTTTCGAATCTCCTGACTGGAGATGATCGAACTGGATCCAGAATTTTTAAGGTCTTCCATTACCTGGATTACAGGCACTCCATTTTCTAATATATATATGCTAGAAGTGATTTGGAATTCTGCATCAACTTTTTTGTTCAGTTTCGATTCCCAATCTGGATGCAGCAGAAATATTTTAAGGATCTCCACGCTTAATGAATCCACAGTGAAAAATTCTGCTCCTTCTGCTTCGGCCTGTTCAAGATCAGTTTTAAGAACATTCAGCACCTATTTCTCCACTAATTTTTGCTGTCTTTAAGAATTCCAGTTATTGATCTGTAGTGCGATCAAAATTCCAATAACCACAAGTACAATTTCTCCAATGGCGTATTTGAGGTACGTGAAGTTTTGGCTTCTGCGAGAAGGTTTTGACGAATTTTTCGAAAGAAATTTATCATTTTAAATCCTTTTTTATAAGGTTTCTTATTTCCGAAATTTTATACAAAGCACTTTCCATGTATCCTACCTGTCCTTCTCTATTGTCTTTGTAGAGTGTGAAAAGTACGATGGTGGATGGTTTTTCAAAAAATGTTTTAGAATCAATTGGAGTGCAATATTGCGTCCATTTAAAATCTGAAAATTCTGATTTTAACACGGGAATCCAATCATTATTGAATGAACCCAATACATCATTCAAACTTTCGTACAATTTGGATAAATGCTTCATCGTAGTAGGATATCAATGCTAGCTGTAACTTCTTATCCGAAATGTTTTCAATGCCTTTTGCTTTTAATACTTCAAAGGCACTAGATTGTTATTTGAAGCGCTCGAAAGAAATGATTTTTCCCATCCAACGGTTAAAACTGTCATTGTAGTTTTGCTGTGCAACTTCTGTCAATAAACGATTTGTAAGCTTAATGGCTTCGTTACTTTTTGAAAGTTCGATGGAAATTAAGATAGAATCCCGTTCAAGATTTTGATCAATCAACGCGAGAATTTCGTGTTCAAATTGGTTTGCCTTTCTGGTCTCGTTCCAATTATTAATGCTCAACGCAATCAAAATCCCAATGACCACCAGGATGATTTCGCCCATGACATAAAGCAGGTATTTGCCGAAGCGACTTTCAGCTATTAAACTCTGGCGAATATGGTGGAAGAATTTGATCATAGTAATTTTTAAATGAGGTTTCCCAGAAGCTGAAAGATTAGTCTTTACTTACACGAAGCTGCTTATTATAGCTTTCGGCATCATAACTCCCAATTGACTCTTGTATTAAACCATTTTCATTCATTGTCCATCCTTCAAAACCGCTGAATACTACCTTGTTCCCGGTTCCACCAGGACCGGAATTGGTTCCGGTAAATGTCCAATGATATCTATAGGTTTTACCATCGACTATTAAACTATCCATTTTTAAATTCAAATCAGGAAAAGCTTGCATATAAGATTTAGCAGTCTCAGCTATTTGTTCTCTTCCTTCTGCCGGAGTTCCATTGTTAACTACAAGTGAACCATCTTTGGCATAAAATGAAGCCATCTTTTGAGGATCCATACTATTCCAGGCTGCGGTATAATCCTCTCCAAATTTATGCATCTTCTTATGGTTGCCTTTTTTGGAATTACAGCTAAACAGCACAAGAATTGTCAAGATCAATAAACAAGTACGTGATTCTTTAAAAGTCATAATTTTTAATTTTTTTGATGATATCTTTTCTTGTTATATAATGTTTTTGAGCTCTATTAAAATTTATTCAGCCTGAACTTCATCTACAATAATTCTTTGAGTTTCATTTGCAAACTGCATCTTTCAAAGGATAAAAACAAATAGCACCAGGAATACAAAACCATTCAGCAATCAATGTTGTTTGGACCCCTCTGAGGTCATAGATCCAGCCATCTACTGCGAGCATATAAACCGGAGCCACATTTCCCATGGAAGAAAAGAGTGCATATTTTGTAGAGGCAGCTCCTTTGCCTATAGCGAGGAGAACCACTGCTGAAAATGCAGCGAAAGCAAGACCTGTAGCAAAAGAATAAGTTAGCACTCCAATGATATAAAATAAGGGAGTGAAAGGCAGCAAAGCCATCAAGAGGGTGATCACAAGCATTATAACACCTGCGCCGAAAAAGGCCTTCCAACGATTGGTTTTTTCACACCACCAGCCCCCAACTGTACAGCCTAAAATACTCGTGATGGCACTAAGAACTCCGGTTACCAAAGCGATTGTATCTGGAAGTACGTCCCAATTATCTGCAATAGAAGACCACATACCCCCTAAGGCTCCAATACCAATAGGAGTCATGATTAGCAAAGCGCTATAAACTGCTATTTTCGATTTAAGAAATTCCTGAATATCTACCAGAATTGATTTTACCCAATCTTTTACAGCTCCTTTTTCTGAAACTACTGTAGGAATATTTCTAAGGGCTATGGCAAAAAACAACATAGTCACTGCAATAACTATTAATGAGGCCAAATAAGAAAAATGAGTAGTTAACCATAGCCCTGCACCACCCACAATACCAACACCCCCTAATTTCCCAGCTTGATAAAATCCTGCTGTTCTTCCTTCCTGGCTTTCATAAACTACTTTAGCCATCATTCATCCAACAGAAGCTACACTAAAGGTCGCTGCAACCTGAAAAATAAAGATTACGACTACTAAAAGACTTTTGTAAGCGGTATCAAGAGGCACCAGACTGATGGAAACCAGTAATGAAGCACATAGAGAAACCCCTATGATATACCATTTATTAAGTGATAAAGTTAGATCTACGATTGGTGCCCAAAGAAATCTCCACAAATTAGCCGATAATCCAATAGCGGTAACCCCGGCAGCCTGACCTACCGAAAATCCATGCTGAACCAGAATATATGGCAGCGTGACAGAAACCAACCCAAAGCTTATTCCTCCAGGTATAGAAAGAAAGAAAAAATAAAATGGGTTTACTGTACGTGTTGTTTTCATTAACATGAATTTTTTCTGCCTTACTTTTTCCAGGTCTTTGATCTAAATAGTGGTTTTGAGTCCATTACTATTTCAATACATGGTAAACTGTCCCTTTTGTCCGGTGCAGCTATTTATTCCTACTTAGAAAGAGGAATAGGTTATCAGTAACTAAATTTGCTCATCAGCCAGAGGCTTAGCTTTACCTCCATCTTGCTGAAAAACCATCTGTTTTGCATTCAATCCAAAGGTATTTTGCACGGCTTCATACCAAACCTCATCATTAGCAGCATTCCAATCCACCCATTGTTCATCGGTCATTGATTTTCTCCATTGTATGAATGGTTCAGCGTCAGGGCCTACAGGATATCTTAATTTCCAGTAATTATTTTCTGAAATTTCCAGGATTTTTTCTGCCACAAGTGTGGGTGGTGTAGGTGTTTGAAGGGATGCAGAAAACAGTCCCGCAAACCTTTTGGAATGAGGATAAATTGATTTCCCATCCATCGAAATATTGTTAGCCATTTGTGTGTCTATAATTCCGGGCTCTACAATTGCTACTCTGATATTTAAAGGTTTTACTTCCCCTGCCAGAGCCTCACTCACGGCTTCAAGTGCAAATTTACTTGCCGCATAAGCTCCCAGCGGACTGCCTGCAATCTGTCCTGAAACCGAAGAGATATTTATAATACAACCATTTCGGTTTTCGCGCATTTTAGGAAGTACTTTTTTGATACATCTCAACACGCCAAAATAGTTGGTTTCCATAACGGCTTTAAAATCATCTATAGTCAATTCTTCAATCGAACCATGATGTTCTATACCTGCATTATTGACCAGGACATCTATTGACCCTTTCTTTAGGATGGCGCTGATACATTTCTTGACTGATGCATCAGAATCTACATCCATTTCCATAATTTGGATATCCAGGGATTCAGATTTGATCTTCTCTTTTAAAGCTGTTGCATTTGCAAGATTACGCATGGTCGCAAACACTTTGTATCCGGCCCGGCCAAATGCTAGTGCTGTCTCAAGGCCAATGCCTTTACTTGTTCCGGTAATTAGTGCTGTTTTCATTACATTTTTTCTTTATTCTCAGCTTCCGCCAACTGTTTGGTGTCTACATACTGCTGAAAAGCAGTGATTTTTCCATCTTTTAATGTCCAAAGGTGAGCTACCTGTGCATCGATAATTGCTCCGTTATTTTTATGTTTTCCCTGATAGCGTAAGGTAGCCAGCACCTGGTTATTACTCATTTCATGAAGCTGAATATCAGTCAGATTAAAATATTCATAATCAGCGCCTACCCGGACAAAGACTCCGTTTAAAACTGCATCGGGCCCTATATATGGATTACCGTCGGCATACGAGTTTCCTTCTGCTTCATTCCAAACAATTTTGGGATCCATTACAGCAAGAACAGTTGGAATATCCCCGGCACTGAAGGCTTTGTACAATTTATCTACAACGATGCTGTTACTGGTGGTTTCAGGGTATCGGTAGCTTTTATAGATTTTCCAGTCTCTATTTACTTTTTTAAGCGTATTTACGTACTCCCCTTTTATTACACTTTTAGGATCGTCTAATTTGGTAAATTCATAAGATCCGCTAACAAACATGTAATCCTTATCCAAAGGGGTTTCTTCTATTGTTTGTAGGTCAATAGTGAATTGCCCTGAAGAAAGCGTAGTCTTATATTGAGCTTTGATATTGTCCAAACCGGAAACCATACTTCCGTCGGAATTTCTTATGGAAGCATCCTGGGTATACAATGCATCTAAATTGCTAAGCTTAGCGGTATTAATTGTTTTTGTATACAGTTGATGTAACTTTTCTACTGCGTCATTTTGTGCTATTACTGAAAACGAAAATGTTGCAATGAATAAAAAAAGAAAGATTGCGTGAATAATTTTTGAATGTTTCATAATTCTCTTTATTAAATGGTTAAAAATTTAGTTAGTTTCCTACTTTGTGAACTTCTAATTCTATCTCGATCAGAAATTCCGGTAATGCCAATTCTTTTACACCCAGCCAGGAGCCGGTAGGAAATTGTTTTTTATAGATTTCATTTCTATACCCGGCAACTTCCAGAAATTTTGGCATATCGGTGGTGAAAACATTTTCTACCACAACATCATCAAACGTACAGCCGTAATGTTTTAAAATTTTATCCAAATCGGAGTAGCAATTCTTCATTTGCTGCTCAAAATCGCCCACAGCGGTGGGATTGCCTACGTCGTCCATGCTTACCGCACCGGAAATTTTTATCTCATTTCCAATCTTTACGGCGTGAGTATAGCCGTATGCTTTTTCGACTTCCGGGCGTAGGAGGAAATAATCTGGAGTGTCACTTGCAACAAATGTTTCGTTTGCCTCAGTTTTTTCTACAGATGTTTCCGCTTTGATCTTTTCGTTGCAACTTGAGAACGACATTACTGCAATCAAAACGAGTACTGCTATTGGGATTTTTTTTATTTTCATTTATTTAATTATTATCGTACACAACATTAAAACTGTGTTCTTATTTCACATAAACAGTATCCTGTTTTTTCCTTTTAATCCATAAAAGTCCCCAGAAAAGAATAGTGGCTGTTACTAGAAAAATAGCAACACTCATCATTTCCCTTGCCTTTAAATGAAATAGAAAAAACAAGCAGATTAATACGGACAAAACCGGTACTACAAAACCACCGGGAATTGTAAAACCTCTATTTTTCATTTCGGGCATTTTCCTGAATTTTAGGACAGACAACGAAACTGCTGCATAGACCAAAAGTGCTCCTGCAACCGTAAAAACAGCCAGAACTATGAAGCCGCCGAAAGCGGCAAATAGAAAACCAAGTGTTGAAAATGCCAAAATGGAAATATGCGGGGTGGCATGCTTTTTACTTATTTTTCGCAATGCTTTGATAGGTAATACCCCATCCCGGGAAACAGCAAACAAACTTCTTGGCACATTTAAGGTCTGCCCACTGATATTACCAAACATGGAAATGGCCGTACCGAGCAGGATAAAGGTAAACCCAAAAGGACCGAAAATAACCTGCCCTGCAACGGCGAGAGGTGACGCCATTTCCGAAGAAAGTTGACTACCTAATACGCCTTGTACAATCGTCTGGATGCTAATGTAGAAGAGTATCAAAAAAACAATGCTTATAATGATGGCACGCGGTACGGTACGTTCAGGATTTTTAATTTCGCCACCAACAATAAGCCCGGTAGGACCTCCCGTGAAAGCAAAAAATAAAATCAAGGAAGCATCTCCAATATTTTGAAAACTGGGTGTAGCAGTCCACTTTAAATTTTCAATGTCTATATAACTTAAACCAAATATGATAAGTAAAATTAGAGGGAGGAGTTTTGCAACTGTATTTAATTTTACAAGGCCAATGCCTTGCTTAAGGCCCATAATATTAATAAGAGCGAAACCATAAAAAACCAATACAAAAAACCCTATTCTAACAATACCGGAATGAAAGACGGGAAAAACATCAGCTAAAGTATCAACCAAAGCGTTAGCAACCGCTGCAGTTCCACAAACTCTTGCGATAAAGCCAAGTAAAAACACTAAAAACCCGGGATATTTTCCAAAGGCTGTTTCTACATAGGTATAACCTCCACCTGAATTTGTTGTTTTACTTCCCACTTCTGCAAAACAGAGCATAATCAATAAAACAAGAACACCGCAAAATACATAGGCAATGACAGAAGCAGATCCTAAAATGCCCGCTACAATTGCTGGCAAAACAAAAATACCGGAGCCTATAATAATGTTAATCATGTTGGACGAAAGACCCCAATTGCCTATTTCCCTTTTTAAGCCTTCGTCTTTTTGTATTTTTGTTTTCATGAGCCTTATATTCTTTGAAAAAATTCAACATTAATCTTCTGCTCCATATTTAATTTATCGGCTATATTCTTTGAATATTAAATATTTATTTTAGAAAATGAAAGGCTGTCTAAAAGGGATGTAAGGGTTATTGTGAACCTTGCCTTTTAGCCTAAGTTTCCGCTTTTTATAAATTTAGCTCTTTTAAACAGCCTCTATATTCTATTGCCTTTCGGCTGCTTTTATGTCACCGCTGATGCCGCTCAAATCTGGACGGAAAACCCAAATCTCGGTTGAGCCTCCATTGGTCACGTCCATCCAATCTTTCAAAAATTGCTTCCAACTGCCTTCTCCGTTTACTTCGTCATATTTTTTTGCGATACTATTGTCCTGGCCCAACCAAGCAGACTTGTCAAAAAATGAAATTACTGCCAAATCCTTTCCTTCCTTTGTACTTGGGAATTCATTGGTATAAATGCCATAAATCTCATTTGGACTTTTTTGGCCGTACACGTCGTACACTTTTTTCACCAATTTCATGGCATCATCATATTTACCTCTTTTAATATCCCAATAATCCACTGCCATTTTATTTATTGTAAAATCCTTTGGAAACCGAGAGAGTTCAGTTTGTGCCCGATAATAGCTTTCTTCGCCACTGTCTGCTGTCATGTATTGCGCCACGTTGGTATTCCAATCTTCATCATGGCCTTCTTTTTCAGCGGGTCCGTTATCTAAGGCGCTCCACGGAAATGGCCCCATACTCCAATGGTAACTGCCTGTATTTGGTCCGTTTGCTACCCAATAGACCCGCACTCCGTAAGGTTCTTCACTGTGGTATTTTTGGTTATGTGCCGCCAATCCTTTCTCAAATTGACTAATTTGCGCTGGGTTGGGAACTAAATTTGAATTTTCGAATACGGTGTATTCGGTACTGTTTTGCGATACTGCCCAAAAAGGCAATAAGAGCATTAAAAAAATTACTTTTCTCATAATGTTTAATTTGAGTTTCCATCAAGAGCAGAAACTGGTTGGTATTAAATTATTTTTAATTGGCTGATCTTCTAAAATTTTAAATATCAACAGGCATGGATACAGTTATTGGCCTGATAACTGTATGTTTTTCCTGAAATTTTTTGGACTCAGGACTTTCTAACATGGCCTTGAATTTTTCCATATTGGTTACCTCTACCACCAGTACGATGCTGTTGGGATCATCGGTATCCCTAAAGGTTTTAAAAGCCGATGTTGAGGCAGCGAATAAATCTACCCTGTCTTGATGGCCCTTGAGCCAAGTGTCGAAATTGCCTACTTTATGTCGGCCTATAATTGTTGTCATAATGTGGTTAGTTTTCAGTTTAAATTATATTTATTTAAGGTTTCCTTTACAGGCTTAAATTTTATATGCAAATCATTAATTGCTAATTGGTTTTTAAAAATTATATGGGCTGTATTAACAGGCATTTTGTAAGTAAGCATTAGGCTTAAATCACTAACGGGATAACTTTCACTGCTCAACAAATAATTTTTGCCATGCATACCAGAAATTGTGGCTGCCTTAAAAATTGCAATTGCAACATCTTCAACATCGACGATAGCCATAAGAATATCATTGTCATAAAACATCTGGATAAAGGAGTTGGGCGCAATTTTGTTTTTAAATAAAAACTGTATTCCCGTAGAGGTTGAATCTTCACGAGTACTTAAAGATTTCCCCATTACCATTACGGGTGATATGGAAGTTATTTCAAAAGGAATATAGGGGTGATCAGTTACAAATTCTTCTACAATTTTATTGGCAATGAATTTCTCCTGTGCAAAGGGATGGCTTTCCAGACTTGTAAATTTTCCGTCGTTTTCATCAAAAGAATCTAAGTTCTTTTTATTTCCTGCCGGTAGTGGAAAATTGGTGTTCCAGGCCGCTACAGAAGCAATGAAAACAATTTTTTTAATTTGAGGATATTGTTGAATTGCCTTCAGAAAATTCTCCGCCCCTTTAATGGTGGGATCGAATAGTTCAGATTGCGGATCTTCTACCTCCAGCTGAAAAGGTGTACCTCCATGTATAATGATTTCACAACCGCTTATAAAGTCTTTTAGCGGTTCCAAATCTTCCACCTTTAATGCACTATTATTAAGGTTATCAGAATATTCAAGATTAAAGAGATGATTATATTTTTCGATTTTTCTAATATCTGTAACAGATACTTTTACTTTGTATCCCTCAAGTAAAAATCTTTTGGTTATATGGCTTCCTAGAAAGCCAGTACCTCCAATGATACCTACTGTTTTCATCTTTTATCAATTAAATTGAATTTCCCTGTGCAGGTTATTGTTGTAGGCAGATTTGGTAAGCGAATCCAGTCAATTTTTCAATCTCTGGATAAAGTAAATTAACCTGGAGACTTTTCTTCATTCATGGCGGTAGCAGTCGAGTCGTTCACCGCAGCACTATCTTCAATATCTTGCAAGCCCATCATAAGCCTGGAAATATCCCAATAGCCATATTCTTCTACTATTTTTCCGTCTTCAAAACGGGCGGTAAGATGTGTGGGAATCGTATAAGTCTTATCATTGGTCTTTAAAGTGCCTTTCCAGACTCCCCAGAAATTAACCCAGGTATTTCCCTCGTCATTCACTATCATTTCATATTCAGAATTATCATCTATATAATCCCAACTTGAAAAAAGACTGGCATCTTCTTTATCCTCAGCAATAAGTTCATCAAGACTTTGGGCATTTTCTTCCAATACATTATTCATGATTTTCGCGGTATCGGCATAATAACTTGCCAATTCCTGCCAGTTTTGTTTTTCGTAAGCGGCGATAACCTTTTTATAAGTGTCAATTTCAGATGATTGCTGCGTATAACGCGTTTCCTGCTGATTACAAGAAATAAGAAAGACGAGCATCATTCCTAACAGAGATAACTTTTTCATATGAGATAATTAAGAATAAAAAATAAAAGTAGCATGTAATAAATAAGATGTCTTGTATAAATGCGACATTTTCAATTTTTTGAAAATCAGAACATTACAAAAGAATTAAGGGTATCTGGTAAGCAGATAATCAATAAAACCATATCCAGGTTTAGTACGCAGTTAGGGATTATTACTTAATATTCCTCTGTAGCTCAACAAAGCCTGGTTATAAAAGTCTAAATGACAGGAATTAGTATGTTCTGAAAACATTTGAGATCAGATTCGTTTATGTATTCCATATGCTCATCAGTAAAATATCAAGAAAGAAACTACCTTTCTTGCACAAATTCGACTATTGGCCCAGTTACCTGGAAAGCAAATAATTAATAAAATCCATATCCAGTTTTACTATACTATTGGGACACACTTCTAAATATTCCTTAATGTATCTCGTCATATGGGATTGGTCGTAATAACCCACATGATCGGCGAGTTCCGTCCAGGTGATATGAGGGTTTTGTTCTAAATGATTTATCAAACACTTAAAGCGATATATTTTACAATATACTTTTGGTGAAAGACCAAGCATTTTATTGAAATGTCTTTCAAGGGTCTTTCTTTGGTAATGACATTCCCTTTCGATATCTCCCACACTTACATCACCTTTATTCTGATGAATATAATCCATAACTTCCTTCATCTTTCTTACTGCATGTTTTTGAGATATTTGATCTTCAAAAAATTCGTTCAGCACCTGTATTTGATGGTCATTATGTTGATTCTCCTTTAAGGCTGAAACCAAAGCTTCTGCCTTTTCATCTCCTAAAAATTCATATAAAGATTTGGAAGTATTGGTCAAAGTAGACATATCGGCTCCAAATAACTGGTACATTCCCAACGGATTAAAGAAAACCATAATGGATTTTAAATGCCCTTTAATCTCTCCATAAACCGGAGCGGTAACCTGCCCAGTAGCTACTTCATCTGTAGAAAAAAAAGCCTCTCCTTTTATATTTGCATAAACCTGCTTTTTTTTATTGACTGGGGTTATTATAAATCCGCTTAATCCTAAAGGGGGAGAAAAAAAAGGTTCATTTCTTCCGTCTGGAATTTCCAAAATTCCATAGCTTGCTATTACTTCTTTAAGTTCCGGAGGCGGTAAATATATTAATGGTGCTATCATTTTTAGTGTAATTATGTTTTAGCAAAAAATGTTGAAAAAAGAAGTTCGATCTCTTTTTCCTGCCTAAAACTTTTTAGATAGAACTTCCAATTTTCTTTTTCCCGGAGAAGTACCAGGGAAAAGAAACAGAAAAGAAATCTAATCTGGTTACTCGTTCATTTAAAACTGGCATTATCAACATCTTTAATAAATTTTATAAGTCCGTTGAAATAGGTTTTCTGATCGTCATACTGAGCCAGGTGGCTACCATTAGGGCAATATAGAAAACGACCATTTTGAACTTCTCCTGCCATCCACTCCATATATTCCGGATCCATGGTATCATATTTCGCACCTATCATTAAAGTAGGCACATGTATATTTTTCAATTGATCTGATACATCCCAGTCTTTTAAAGTAGCGTCCCCTGCCATTCCAAACTCACTGGGTCCTTGCATGTATACATAAATTCCGGGATTTAAATGCTTAAAAAGAAGGTTGACAGATTTTGGCCATTCTGCCAGTGGCATTCTTAAAGTGTGTTCAGTATAATAATGCTGCATTAAAAGCTCTTCGTAGCGCGGATTACCAAAATCATTATTCGCTTCCAGTTCCTTAACCTCGGCCAGGACCTTCGGCGGCATCTTAGGCCCCAGCACTTTTTCCGCATATTTACTGTATTCAGGAGCGCTGGCCATCATATTTGAAACGATAAGACCTTTTAAATTATCCTGATATTTTAAAGCGTATTCCATAGCGAGTATTCCTCCCCAGGATTGTCCGAGTAGGTAGAAGTTATCTTTATTCAGTCCCAGGGCTTTTCTTACCTGTTCCACTTCTTCAACGTAATGTTCGATGGTCCAGAGATCGGGATCGTTAGGCTGGTTGCTGTAATAAGAATCCAGCTGATCATAATAGATATATTCAATTCCTTCGTTGGGAAAATAGCCATCAAAACAGGTAAACTCTTCATGTGTGCCGCCGGGACCTCCATGAAGCAACAGAACCTTAATTTTTGGATTATTCCCTACCTGTTTTGTATAAACATTAAAAGTTCCTTTAGGCGTTTCTACAGGAACCATCTTAATTCCTCCCGTAAACTGAACATCTGTTTCCGAATAATCCAGGTAATTATCTGGCAGGGTTTCAAAATCAGCATTATCCTGGGCTATTAAAGTCCCAAGAATCAAAAAGAAGAAAACTGTGATATATAATCTTAATTTCATAAAAGTTTAATTAACCGGTAGAAACCGGGAATTTGATAATTCAATTATTGCTTATATTTTTCAAACCAGGCCAGAACAGCGGCCATCTTGGCAACCAGATTACTGGGTTTGTTTGCGATGCCATGACCAGAATTTGGAATTCGAACCATTGCCGTCTCCACTCCTTCAAGTTTTAAGGCGGCGTAGAATTGCTCTGATTCTGCAATTGGAGTACGATAATCCTGTTCTCCGGTTAGTAGCATAGTTGGCGTGGTAACATTTCCCACATAAGAAATAGGTGATCTCTTCAGATAAGAATCCTGATCTTCCCAGGGTTTCTTTCCAAACCAGTATTTACTAAAGAAGGCAGGATTATCGGCATATAACACAAAACTGTACCAGTTTATGACGGGTTTCGCTACTACCGCAGCTCTAAATCTATCTGTCTTTCCTACTATCCAGGCGGTAAGAACTCCGCCTCCGCTTCCTCCGGTTACGAAAAGATTATTTTCATCAACATAAGCCTTTTCAAGAACGGCGTCCACACCAGACATGAGATCTTCATAATCGTGGTTTGGATAATCATGATGTATCAGGTTTCCAAATTCTTCTCCATAGCCTGTACTTCCCCGGGGATTGGAATAAAGAACCACATAGCCTGCTGCTGCATAAGCCTGTATTTCGGCAGAAAATACCGAACCATAACTGGCAAAAGGACCACCATGAATTTCAAGAATGAAAGGATATTTTTTAGAAGGATCAAAATCCGGCGGGGTCACGACCCAACCTTGAATTTCCTTTTGATCATAAGAAGACTGCCAGGTGATCTCTTCTACTTTTCCAAGTTTTCGAAAAGAAAAAAGATCTTCATTAAGATTGGTAATTACCTTCGGTTTTCTACCATCGCTTACTGCAAGGTCCGCAGGATGTTCCGTTGTTCCCATGGTATAGGCTACAGTTCCATTTTCTGAAACTGAATAAGATGCGGCATTATAGGGTCTTCCCAGCGAGATGCCTCCGAGATTTTCAGCGATGGTTTTTACATTCCCTTTAAGATACCCAATTTTGGTACTTCCATGATCGTCATATTGAAAATAGAGGCCGTTAGCCTTTTCATCCCAGCTGATATCTGAGATATTCCTGTCAAATTCTTCTGAAATAAGTTTTGAATTATTTCCGTCAATATCGGCGACATACAAATTATTAAGCTGGTAACCCTGATACCTGTCATCAAAACCCACGTAAGCAATCCTATTGCCATCTGGAGAGATTTCCGGATCGCGGTCTGGCCCCAACCTGCTGGTTATTTCTTTTATTTCACCAGAACTTATTTGTAATTGATAAATTTCAGAATTATTAGGCTCCAGCTCTGCATTTTCATGAAGGTTTGCTGAAAAATATAGTGTTGATCCGTCTTCAGACCATTCGGGAGTTTCATGATCAAATTCACTAAAGGTGAGCTGGCGCGGGGTTCCTCCATCTGTAGAAAGAATAAAGATCTGATCATTTCCCGATTTGTAATAGCCTTCCCCATCACCGCGATAATTTAGTTTGTCTATATATTTTGGCGGGTCGTTCCATTGGGCTCCCTCGGGTTTAGCCGGAAGCTCAATAATGGATGCTGACTTCCTGGGAACAAACATGCTAAATGCAAGTTGTTTTCCATTCCTGGACCAGCTAACAGTTCCAGGATTTTCAGAAGTATTTGTTAGTGGAAAAGCCTCACGAGAATCCAGCCACATTAAAAACAGCTTCATTTTATCGTCCTGCATGTTAGATCTAAAAACTATTTTTTTACCATCAGGCGACCAACGGGCTGCAGCATCATTATGATTTCCGGAAGTAAGGGGTCGGTTATGAGTTCCATCTGCATTTACAATCCATAAATTGGAAAGATTTTTATCTGTCATGATATCCTTGAAATTCCTAACGTAAATGATCTTTTCCCCATTGGGAGATATCTGCGGATCGGAAACATATTCCATATCAAAGATATCGGTAAGCTTAAGTTTGGAATCATTCTGAGCCCAGGAAACAGCTGTAGTAATCATCAAAATGAATAAAATGCTAATTCTTTTCATATAAATATTTCAGTTTTAAAGTTCAAATGAGATTATTGGGCGAAGCCTAATGAAATTAAAGATACAATCCATGTAACTTCAAAGTTTCATTACATCTTTTGCACAGGAGTCTCATGGAGAGTGGTATTTTGCAGTAATGCCAGGCTAAAGAAAACAGGTATGGCAATAAAGGTTAGAAAAACGTAGTCATTCCCCGGTAAAATTATTGCCGGTGCAACTGTAGAGACCGTGAAATAAACCAATATTGGAAGTAAACCTATGATCGCCCCTACAAGCATTAAATTTAATCCTGAAGCTTTACGATCTTCTCGACTTGCCTTAAGATATTTTCTAATTAGGGTATACAGAGAAAGTCCGAAATAGAAGATTATCACTGCTCCAACAAGAAATCGGATGCTCATATTCAGCATGGTAGTACTGTCTGGCAGGGTAAATTCCAGGATCCAGAAAAACAGTGCCGTAATCCCGGCTGGAAAATATAATAGCCTGGCATTATACCTGCTTTTAGGAGGATAATTAAGCAAATAATTTGCTAGTGCGGCAAACGAAAATAATACAATAGTAATACTAATACTTCCCACTAACTGGCTCATTACGCCAGGAGTTATATAAGGCCCCTGAAAAAATATGAAGCCAAAACAAAGCATGAAAATTCCAAAAGTCATACTTAGCGCTGTCTTTCTCTGAGAATGCATAAAAACACCCAGAATTATAAACACTAATCCGATTATATAACTAACAATATTGAGCAAATTCTGTCTTTCAGGTAAGGCGGTATAAGTTAGATCCATGGACATTTCCTCTCCATTTCTTTTGATTACAAGTTCTCTGGATTCGCCAATTTCAGGTCTCAAACGATTATTTAAAGCTTTGGAATCGGTAACATAGATCCCTCCTGTGCTTACAATCACATCACCTTTGCGCAGACCCGCTATGGCGGCTGGACTATTCTCTTCTATTTGGACAATAGAATAATTTCCATCTGTGGAATAGCCGGTATAAGTATAATTTTTAGAATCCAGAAGTCCTAAAACTCCCCAGGCTGTAAATATAATACCTACTGCTAGTAAAACTCCCACGCTATTAGTAGTTTGGTTTTTCATAAGGCTTAGTTTTTATTGCGCTCCATAAAAGCTAAATTTGATAAAACACTGATCATACTTTAGAAGTAAGTCCAAGAGGTTAACAACATGGGGGGAATTGAAGTGATACCAATTTACATAAAAATTCATATCAATTTAACTTTTAAAAAGATAATTGCACTTATATTCTTAATATTTTATTAATAATAAAAAAGCTTAACATTTCACCTTAACACATAACATTTGGAAATATTGGAGTTCAATTGATTCAAATGTTATTTTAAATATAAATTCAAAAAAAGGCAGATTTTCATCTCCCAGTTAGATCTTATTCCATCATATTTCGCCCAATTTCGGATCTCCAGGTTTCCACATGGGAATAGAATTCCTGGATTTTTGCCATCGCCTTTTCCCCGTCTCCGGCAAGTTTTCCCATTTCTTGAAACCACTTTACGTCATCCGGACTTATATCCCAGTTCAAAGACTCAACACCTTCCTGCATCTTCCAGGCTATGATATAATCATATTCCCCGGTAGTCATATTCATAGCGAAAGCAGGAGGATTAATACCTGCATTTTCATCGGCCTTGGCGAAATAATCTTCGATAATTTTTATTCCGGCATCCTTTTCTCCCGGATTAAATTTCACATAGGCAACCATATGCCAGTTCGTATTATCATGTTTCTTTTCCTTCATATCCTGAGCGGATAGAGTAAGGCTGGTGAATAAAATTAGTAAGCCCGCTGCAAATGTTTTTAATACTTTCATAATTTTGATGGTTTTAATTAGTAATAATGAATTATCGGTCTAAACCGATTTAGTTTATACCACTACAAAAATCGGGAAGATCAATAATAGGTGGGCTAAAACAAGACTCGTAACTTGTTGATAATCCCTAAATTAGGGATTTTTATTCAATATTTAAGATTTTTATTTCCTGCTTGTAAGGTATATAGAGGTTCTTAGAAATTTCGAATCGCTATTTTTGCAGTATGACAAACCGAAAGTTAAAAAATGCTGAACTTGAGCGCAAGAGCGTTTCTGAATTTAAAACAGCAAAAAAAACTCCTATTATTATTATTCTGGATAATGTAAGAAGCCTGAATAATATAGGGTCGGTATTTCGCACGGCCGATGCATTCCTTATTGAAAAGGTTTATTTATGTGGTATCACGGCCACCCCTCCGCATAAGGATATTCAAAAAACGGCACTTGGTGCCACAGATACTGTAGAATGGGAATACGTGGAAGACACGCTGGGACTGATTGAAAAACTAAAAGTGAAAGGCGTAAAGGTGTTTTCAATCGAACAGGCTGAAAATTCTGTCATGCTAAATAAGTTTAAGACAAATATAGGCGATGAGTTAGCGGTGATCTTTGGTAATGAAATCAAGGGGGTTCAACAAAAAGTAGTATCGGCAAGTCATGGCGTGATAGAAATTCCACAACTGGGAAGTAAGCATTCTCTCAATATAGCGGTTAGTACCGGAGTGGTTCTATGGGACTTGTTTAGTAAATTAACAATGGTTAAAAATTCAGATACAGGAAACTTTCACTAAATTCTTCATCACATTGTAAGCAAGTGTTTTATTATTTGAGATGCGTATCTATTTCATTAAGCAAATAAAGATAGTCCTTCCTGTTCCCAACAAAATCCAGCCCGGAAATATCGATAACCTGAACCTTCATATTGGTCTGCGCCTTAATGAAATTCAAATAACTCTTATTAATATCTATCAGGTAATCAGATTGAATATTCTGCTCGTAATCCCTACCCCTTTTTTTGATATTCTCCAGTAATCTTTCCGTATTTTGATATAGATAAACATAAAGCTCAGGCTTTACAAGCTCCTTATACATAAGATGAAAAAGCTTGTGGTATAGAAGGTATTCATCCTCATGAAGCGTAATCTTAGCAAAGATCAGCGATTTAAAAACATCATAATCTGAGATCACGAAATCGGTGAAAAGATCATACTGCGCAAGATCATCTGAAAGTTGCTGATAACGATCTGCGAGAAAGGACATTTCAAGAGAAAATGCATAACGCTCCTTATCTTCATAAAATTTTGGAAGAAAAGGATTGTCCTTAAAGCGTTCCAGAATAAGTCTTGCGTTAAAATCCTGGGACACCATCGTAGAAAAACTGGTTTTTCCCGCACCTATATTTCCCTCTACGGCAACATAATTACATGCCGTAAATTGATATTTTCCCGAAGGATTTTGAAGAGTATCAGAGATCACCGAAATCTCCGCATTATCCCTAGTCTCCTCTAGAAGTGCACGTATCTTTTTATGAAGTACTGGGTGAACTTCCCCTTCTGCAATATCATTTAGGGGATGAAGGACGAAATTACGTTCCGGGATTCCGGGATGTGGGATTTTCAGTTTTTCTGTTTGGATTATCTCCTGCTCAAAAAGAAGAATATCCAGGTCGATAGTGCGGTTTTGATAATTTTCAGTATGATTCCTTTCCCGGCCCAATGAAGTTTCTATTTCAAAAAGTTTTTCAAGAATTTGGTCTGCATCTAATCTGGTAGATACCGAAACACATGCGTTAAGAAAAGCATTTCCTTCAAAACCCCAGGCCGGAGTTTCATAGATCTTAGAAATCTCCAGCACCCATCCAATCTCTTCATGAATCTTAAGCAGGGCATTCTGCAAGATACCCAGGCGGTCACCGAGATTGCTTCCCAGGGCTAATATTACTGTTTTCGGGGATTTCAACGTGAATTAAGAAAATTTTAAGAGGTAGCTGCAAATAATTTCACAGCAAATTAAGCAAAACAAAAGCACATACTCTTAATTTTGTTAAAGACTTTAATAAAAAAATTTGGCCAAATTTTACCTGAAAGATAAGCTTAAGGCTCAACAAATCTATATGATCCTTAGCGCCCTGTTCATTACATCGCTGGTTGTTTCCAACCTCATCTTTCAAAAGTTTTTTTACTGGAACTTTTTCGGTATTTACACTTTTGAAATTTCGGTAGGAATTCTTCCTTATCCTGTGACCTTTCTGATAACAGATATCATCAGTGAAATATATGGAAAGAAAAAGGCAAATCAGGTAGTGACCACAGGGATTTTCGCATCGTTCTTTTCTTTACTTATTGTTTATCTTTCTAATAGCGTTCCTGCGACGGTCTGGTCTCCGGTTGGGAATGGTTTATTTGAAAAGGTTTTTGGAGCTGCGGCTATCGCTGTTTTTGCATCTATGGTCGCATACCTGTTTGCGCAGTATATAGATATTCAGCTTTTTCATTTCTGGAAAAAACTTACTAAAGGGAGACATTTATGGATCAGGAATAACTTTTCTACTTTCTTCTCACAGTTCGTGGATACTTTTTCGGTCTTGTTTTTGCTCTGTAGTTTCGGAAGGATAGACTGGAGCCTCTTTGGCGGATTATTACTTAGCGGATTTTTATTTAAAGTATTAATTGCCATTTTGGACACTCCCTTTTTATACATTGCGGTATATGGGCTAAGAAGAATTTTTAGCCTTGAAGCTGCTGAAGAATTAAAGTTTGAAAGCATATGAAAAAGGCATTAAAAATATTTGGTTTCGTTCTGCTCACTATCATAATTTTATTGATAGCAACTCCCTTTATTTTTGAATCTCAATTAAAGGATATGTTGCGTAAAACCATCAATAAAAATCTGAACGCCCAGGTGGAGTTCTCAGATGTGGACCTTAGCATGTTTCGAAGCTTTCCGCAGGCAACCCTCGTTATAAAAGATCTTAGTGTGATCAATAACGCACCATTTAAAGGTGACACACTGGCGCTAAGCGATGAGGTAATCCTGGAGATGTCTATCAAAGAGCTTTTTAAAAGCAGTGAAGAGCCTAAAAAAATTGACAGGCTAAGATTTAACAACAGCTTTCTAAATATAGAAATAGATTCTCTGGGAAGATCTAATTATGATATTGCGAAAGAAGATACCACGGCTACCCAGGCTTCAGACAGCTCAGCTTTTAGCCTGGACCTCAAGCATTACGAGATTAATAATTCCAGAATTAAATATGTCGATGAAAAAGCTAAAATACGCCTGGACATTGAAGACCTGAACCATAAAGGAACTGGTGATTTTTCTCTTTCAAAATCTAAATTAAAAACATATTCTGAAGCCTTTGTGTCTCTGGATTATGACGGAGTGAATTATCTCAACCAGAATAGTATTAGTCTGGATGCCGTCTTCCAGATGGACCTGGATAAAATGAAATATACTTTTCTCGAAAATGAAGCCAGGGTCAATCAGTTGCCCTTAACTTTTGACGGGTATGTGCAGATAAATGAAGACAACAACGAACTGGATCTGACATTTAAAACGCCATCATCTGACTTTAAAAATTTCCTGGCCGTAATTCCTGAGACCTACGCCAAAAACATTGAAAATGTCAATACCCATGGAAACTTTATCGTAAATGGCCGTTTACATGGAATTGTAGATGACACTTACATTCCAAAGATGGATGTAAAAATAAGCTCGGATAATGCATCCTTTAAATATCCCGATCTTCCCAAAAGTGTAGAAGACATCAACCTTGCCATGGAGGTGATCAATGAAACAGGATTATCAAAGGATACTTATGTAAATATTGATAAAGCTACCTTTAGAATAGACCAGGACCGTTTTGCCGCTAACGGAAAAATAAGCAACCTTACCGAGAACATGTTGGTTAATCTTGCGGTAAAAGGAACGGTTAACCTTGCCAATATCGATAAAGCCTATCCCATGGAACTGGAACAGGAACTCAACGGTATCCTTACCGCTGATGTAAAAACCAGTTTCGATATGAATTCCATCGAAAAAGAACAATATCAAAATGTAAAAAGTAGCGGACTGGCTTCCATTAAGAATTTTAGTTATCGTTCACCGGAGATACCAAATGAGGTGAAGATTGCCAGCGCAAACTTTAATTTTAATCAGGGAAATGTTCAGGTCCCGGAACTAAAACTCACTACCGGCCAAACAGATCTGGAAGCCTCGGGTACTTTGCAAAATCTTATAGGTTTTCTATTTACCGATCAGCAATTAAAAGGAAACTTCCAGGCTCGTTCCAATACATTCTCCATAAATGATTTCAAGGTTGCCGAAACCAAGGAAAAACCTGCTGAAGATGGAAGCGACAGGAAAGTGACCACCACAACGGGAGAAGAAGCTATCAAAATACCTTCTTTTCTTGAAATCACTCTTAATTTTAATGCCAATAAGGTTATTTATGATAACCTGGAACTTAAGAACGCCAAAGGTGTACTGGTACTTAAGGAAGAAACAGCGAGACTAGAGAATATAACTACCGATATTTTTAACGGTAGCATTGGGCTGGACGGAATGGTTTCTACAAAAGGTGCCACGCCCGTTTTTGAAATGGATCTGGCGCTTAACTCTCTGGATATTGCTTCCAGTTTTAACGGGCTTGATCTCATGCAGGGACTGGCTCCTCTTGCTAAAGCCCTTCAGGGTAAACTACAGTCCACCCTTAATTTAAAAGGAACTCTAAATAATGATTTCACACCTCAGTTAAACAGTCTTGTTGGGAATGCTCTGGCACAAATACTAACGGCTGAAATTAGGCCTGAACAGGCAGCCCTGCTTGCACAGCTGGATGACAAATTGAATTTCGTAGATTTTAGCAAGATCGATCTTAGTAATCTAAAAACGAAACTAACCTTTAATGATGGAATGGTACAGATAGCCCCTTTCGATTTTAATATTAAAGACATCAATGTGACAGTATCAGGAAGCCATGGTTTTGATATGGCGATGAATTACGATCTTAAGATGGATGTTCCTGCAAAATACCTGGGAAGTGAAGTTGGAGGTACATTGAGTAAGTTAAGCGGGGATGAAATCCAAAATATGACGGTGGAACTGCCCATAGGATTAACAGGAACTTTTCAGAGTCCAAAGATCAATTTGAATATGCAGCAGGCCGTAAGCAGTCTCACTCAAAAGATCGTGGAACAGCAGAAAGCCAAACTGGAACAAAGAGGAATTGATGCGATCAATGATATTCTAAAGGGCAAAAGAGATCCTAATAAACCTTTTGTAAAAGATACAACTGCGGGAAAAACTCCAAAGGACTCAACCGGAATTCTGATCCCTACCAAACGAGATTCGGCAACCAAAGCGCAGCAACAACAGCAAGTTGAGAATGCAGCGAAGAATATTCTGGGAGGTATTCTAAAGAATTCCAAGAAAAAGACGGATACCACGAAGCAAAAGCAACAGTAAATTAAGCTTTAAGTTTAAGCGGTAAGCCTTTTGAAGTTTGTAATTAGAATTACGAATTAGGATTTTTTGAAGGCATATTAAAAACCGTCACTGCGAGCCCGCCTGCCGGCAGGCAAGTGAGCGCTGCGATCGAAGCCGTCTCATCCTGGAAATAAAAAATTAGAAATACGAAGTTAGAAATACCAAATTGGGTTCCAATCAGGATTTAAGCATACGGCTTATGGCTTAAAACTATTAAAACACTTCCAGCTCAACCACAAATCCTTCATGACCACGCACATTAAAGACAGTGCCGTCTTCAAAAATGAGATATTGTCCCTTGATACCTTTTAAAACTCCCTCATAAAAAGGATTTTTCCCCAGGTTAAGGGTTTTTACCTTTGTTGGAAACTGATGCACCGGGAACTTAATTTCCAATTCCTTATTATTGGCCAGATAGTAGGGCTTTACTTCCTCAGGAATAAATTCCTTTAATTTCTCACGCTCCTCTGTAAGATCAAGGTCCAGCACTTCATTGGTAAGCATCTTTCTCCAATTGGTTTTATCACTTACGTGATCCTTAAGTGCAACTTCAGTTATTCCAGCCAGATACCTGTTAGGAACCTCTACAATTTCAATAGCCTCATGGGCACCCTGATCGATCCATCTGGTTGGGATTTGAGATTTTCGGGTCACCCCTACTTTCACATCACTGGAATTTGCCAGATATACCACATGCGGCTGCAACTGGGCTCTTTTTTCAAATTCCAGATCCCGGTCTTCCTCATCCAGATGGGCCTTACTCAGCTCGGGGTTAATTACCCAGTCTCCGGCCGAAGGAATTGTACTGAAACAGTCGTAGCAAAAACCCTGTCTAAAGATCTTTTTCTCCAGCCCGCAATTAAGACATTGATATTTTAGAAAATTTATACTAAGTTTTTTATCAAGAAGCTGGTTTAAATTCAAAAAGTCATTTTCCCATACCAGGTAATATTGAACCTCTTGGGTCAATTCGGTTCGCATCTTGGTAAGAACACCTTCGTATCTCATTTATTTTTTTATTTTAGGGCTGAACGATTTATTTTGCAGGCTTCAAAGTTTGGTTTAATTTTAACCAGATAACCGGGCCTCATTAATTAAGCCTTAAAGATAAAAAGAAATAATGCCAATTCCATTAGTCAATTCAATAGCCTCATGGTTTCTGAAGAAGCGTATTCATCAGATGGAATTATTCATTAAATACCCTAATGAAGTTCAGGCAGAGTTGCTTAAAAATCTAATTATTAAGGCAAGAAATACTGAGATAGGTTTAAAATATAAGTTTTCTGAGATCAATTCTTATCAAACCTTCAGAGAGCGGGTGCCTATTCAACGTTATGAAGATCTTTCAACTACCATAGAACGGAGCCGCCGCGGAGAAACCAATATCTTCTGGCCTACACCAATCAGATGGTTTGCTAAATCCAGTGGGACCACCAGCGCAAAGAGCAAATTTATTCCCGTAAGCCAGGATTCCCTGGAAGACTGTCACTATGCAGCAGGAAAAGATCTGTTATGTATTTACCTGAATAACAATCCCGAGTCACAAATGTTTACCGGGAAAAGTCTCAGGCTTGGGGGAAGTAAGGAAATCTACAGGGAGAATGGAACTGCTTACGGAGATCTGAGTGCTATATTGATCGATAATATGCCTTTCTGGGCTGAATTCAGTAGTACACCCAGCAATGAGGTTTCCTTAATGCACGATTGGGAATACAAAATGCAGGCGATCGTAAATGAAACAATGAGGGAAAATGTAACCAGTCTGGCCGGAGTTCCAAGCTGGATGCTGGTTCTTCTAAATAATGTACTTGAGACAACCGGAAAGCAAAGTCTTTTTGAGGTTTGGCCTAACCTGGAAGTTTATTTTCATGGCGGAGTAAGTTTTGAACCCTATGCTTCCCAATATCAAAAGATACTTCCCAAAGAAGATTTTAGATTTTATGAGATCTATAATGCTTCTGAAGGCTTCTTTGCCTGCCAGGATCATAACGATACAAAGGATCTGCTCCTAATGCTAGACTACGGTATTTTTTATGAATTCATCCCGATGGACGAATACGGTACAGATGAGGAAATGGCCATCCCTTTAAGTGAAGTTGAAATTGGTAAAAATTACGCGGTTGTTATCACCACCAATGCAGGCCTGTGGAGATATAAGATTGGGGATACGGTAAGGTTTACAGATACGAATCCATATAGAATTAAAGTTTCCGGAAGAACCAAGCACCACATCAATGTTTTTGGTGAAGAATTGATCATTGAAAATGCCGAAGCTGCCTTAAAGAAGGTTTCTCTTGTAACCAATTGTGAGATTATAGATTATACTGTTGCTCCAATTTTTATGAAAGGAAAAGAGAAAGGAGCCCACGAATGGATCGTTGAATTCAAGACTCCTCCTAGAGATTTTGACAATTTTACTAAACAACTGGACCTGGCTTTACAGGAGGTTAATAGTGATTATGAAGCTAAACGTTATAATAATATGACGTTGAACATGCCTAAAATTCACCAGGCAAGGCAAGATCTTTTCTACGACTGGCTTAAGAAGAATAATAAAGTTGGCGGACAGCATAAAGTACCCCGACTTTCTAATTCCCGTACCTATATTGAGGAATTGCTGGAAATGACATAAAACCCAAAACTTATTAATATGGCTTCAGAAAAAGAAAAAATGTTTTCCCAAAAGCCATATATCGCTTCAGACACTGAGCTTGCAAAAGAACGCCTCCTTGCACAAAAAGCATGCTTTGATATCAATTCCCTGTCACCCGAACTGGTAGACGAGAGAAATAGTATTCTAAAAAGACTTTTAGGCTTCACCAGGGACAATTATTATATCGAACCTCCTTTTCATTGTGACTACGGCAACAATATTTCTATTGGTGAGAACTTTTATGCCAATTATAACTGCGTCATCCTGGACTGCGCTGAAGTTAAGATTGGCGACAATGTGATGTTAGCTCCCAATGTTAGCATATTCACGGCAGGACACCCCATAGATGCACATAAAAGAAATCAGGGTTGGGAATACGCAATTCCGGTAACTATTGGAAATAATGTCTGGATAGGTGGAAATACGGTGATCAATCCGGGAATAACTATTGGTGATAATTCCGTTATAGGTGCCGGTAGTGTAATAACTAAAAATATTCCCTCTATGGTAATCGCTGCCGGAAATCCATGTAAAGTGATCAGGGAGATCACTGAAAAAGACAGAAATTATTATTTTAAAGACAGGAGGTTTTGAAATTTAAAGCCTAAGGGCGGTAGCTCTTCATACTTAAATAGTTTATTATTAGGATAAAAAAAAACACCTCAGCATTGCGAGGTGTTTTTTTATCCTTTTTAGGTCTAGAAGGTACTTGAAGTAATAGCATTATTAGTGACTTCTTTCTTCTTCCTGGCATCAAGATCTACACTTAATGAGAATTTCAAAATTTTATCCTGATTAAATGAGACCTCATTTATAATAGGGGCCTGATATCCAAAATCAAACATAAACCTATCATAAGCTACTCCTGCCCCTAGAGTAACGTGGTTACGATATCCTTTCTCTCTACTTTGAGTAATATAGCCGGCACGAAGTTTAAAATTATTATTAAAGTCAAACTCGGAACCAACAGAAAAAATGATCTCTTTCATCTCTTCTGAAATTCCATCCGGAGCATCTCCAAATGATGAGAACCAACCACCAACAACACTATCGTCAGGCATGTTTCTCTGATCATCTGTTGCCGGTACCAAAAACTTCAAAGCTTCTGCATAGAAAGAAATCATATCTTCTTTTCCCGCAGCTAAATGGTAACCTCCACCTAATTTAAGGGAAGTAGGCAGTGGATAATCAAATCCTTCTTCATCGGCATATTTAAGTTTAGACCCAAGATTTTTTAAATTAAACCCAAGGGTCCATTTATTGATATGCTGATCTAAGGGAGCTGACGCATAGTAACCTGAAACATCTGCACTAACAGCATTTCCTGTTTTCAATTCCACTCCGGTTCTGTTTTGATCATTGGTGATATCAGAGCGGATATATCTACCCGATACAGCCATACCGAATTTTTCATTTAGTTTTAAGCTGTAAGAAAGGTCCAGAGCCATTTCATTTGGGACATAACTTCCCTGGCTAATAATCTCATTGCCCATCTGTTCTTCTACCTCTACATTTCCAAAACTAAAGTAGGTAAGCGAGCCGCTTAAAGCAGATCTCTTATTGAGTTGTTGGTAATAAGCCGCATTAGCATGAAAAACGTCATTGGCGTATCCTATAAATTGAGGAATATAAGAAAGTCCTATTCCCCTGGCTTCTTCGCCGGAAAAAAGAAATTTAGCAGGATTATGGAATTGTGCGAAAGCATCTGGCAAAGTTGCCACCCCAGTCTCTCCCATTCCACCAGCTCTCGCGTCGGGCACTACCTGTAGGAAGGGTGCCCCCGTTATCACGGGGCGTACCAATTGCTGAGCTTTTATTGAATGTCCTGCTAACATTACCAACAGACCGAATAATATATTTTTACTTTTCATTTTAATTCTTTTAAAGTGCGATTAGTTTCTTAAGATGAACTGTACCGTCCTGATCTATAACTCTTACCAATAAAGTACCTTTAAAAGGAGCTATATCAATTTCCTGTTCGTTCAATTTATTTCCTCTAATTAGTTTATACTTTCCGGTTTCAGATTCCAGAATCTGAACTTCAATAATTTTAGATCTGAAAGGAACAATAACTTTAGCCTGAGAACTCTGCTTTAAAATAGTAGGTACAACATGTACTTCCGTAGTCTCTACCGCATCCATTTCTACAGTAACTATAGCCGTTCCTTCGGCCATATTACCAAATGCATCTGTTGCTGTTAATACAACTTCATACTCTCCGGTTTCATCAAAATAGTTTCTATCAAGACTCAGGCTAACATTACTACAATTATCTATAGTACCATTATCCAAATCTTCAGGTGTTATAGTCACATTATCATCTGGATCCAGATAAACTGTGATATCTCTGGTTATCACCTCTGGTGCAGTCACGTCATTTACAATAACATGTTGTTCCTGGGTTGTGATATTTCCATTGCCATCATCATAAGTCCAGGTGATGGTATATTCTCCTTGCTCCGTATAAGACGTAGCATCCTGAGTGACACCAACAACAGTTCCTTTACAATTATCTGTAGCTGTAGGAGCAGTGATTTCTGAAATCTCACATTCTACTACCAAATCTTCTAGTTCTGACAGATCAGCTACCGGTGCAGTGTTATCTTCAATTATAACTTCCTGCTGCTGGTATGTTTTATTTCCACTAGCATCCTCAAAGGTCCATGTAATGATCGTGGAACCTTTTCTGGTGATTGGAAAATAAATATCAGCTTTTCCTTCAATAGTCTCTTCACAATTATCAACTGCCAATGGCTTTGCAACATCAGCCTCTTCTACCATACATTCAGCAGTGATCACTTCAAGATCATCCATTACCGCAACAGGAGCAGTTTCATCCTTTGCAGTTAGTACTACGTTAGCTTCATCTTTGTTTCCAGCGGCATCGGTAGCAGTTACTACTACATCTACAGTTCCATTATGTTCAGAAGAAACCAATGTTCCGGCTTCCGGAGACTGAGTGATCGTCGCAGTACAATTATCGGTTGCTGTTCCTCTTAAATCCGGAACAGTGATAGAACAAAATTCATCAAGATTTACATCCTGATTTTCTTCTGCCATAAGTACCGGAGCGGTTACATCTTTCGTTGTCAATACCACTGTAGACTCAGCTGTATTCCCTGCGGCATCGGTAGCAGTTACTACAACATAAACAGTTCCATCGTGTTCTGAAGAAACTAATGTTCCAGCTTCCGGAGACTGAGTGATCGTTGCAGTACAATTATCGGTAGCACTTGAACCATCAACAAGATTTGGAACTGTAATCGCGCAATTAGCATCAAGATTAATATCCTGGTCTGCTTCTGCAGTAAGTACCGGAGCAGTTATATCTTTCGCTGTTAGTACTACGTTAGCTTCATCTTTGTTTCCAGCGGCATCGGTAGCAGTTACTACTACATCTACAGTTCCATTATGTTCAGAAGAAACCAATGTTCCGGCTTCCGGAGACTGAGTGATCGTCGCAGTACAATTATCGGTTGCTGTTCCTCTTAAATCCGGAACAGTGATAGAACAAAATTCATCAAGATTTACATCCTGATTTTCTTCGGCTGTAAGTACCGGAGCGGTTACATCTTTCGCTGTCAATACCACTGTAGACTCAGCTATATTCCCTCCGGCATCGGTAGCGGTCACCACTACATCAATAGTTCCATCGTGTTCTGAAGACACTACTGTTCCAGTTTCCGGAGACTGAGTGATTGTTGCAGTACAATTATCGGTAGCGGCTGAACCATCCACAAGGTCTGGCACAGTGATGCTACAGTTGGTATCAAGAACTACATCCTGGTTCTCTTCTGCTGTAAACACAGGAGCTTCCGTGTCTTTAGCAGTTAAGACTACTGTAGACTCATCTATATTCCCTGCGGCATCGGTAGCGGTTACTACCACATCCACTGTTCCGTTATGTTCTGAAGAAACAATCGTTCCTGCAACCGGAGATTGTGTGATCGTAGCAATACAATTATCGGTAGCACTTGATCCGTCTACAAGATTTGGTACCGTGATACTACAATCTGTATCCAGCACCACATCCTGGTTTTCTTCTGCTGTAAGTACAGGAGCTTCCATGTCTTTTGCAGTTAACACTACTGTAGACTCATCTATATTCCCTGCAGCATCGGTAGCGGTTACTACCACATCCACTGTTCCGTTATGTTCTGAAGAAACAATCGTTCCTGCAACCGGAGATTGTGCCATCGTAGCAATACAATTATCGGTAGCACTTGATCCGTCTACAAGATTCGGCACCGTGATACTACAATCTGTTTCCAGCACCACATCCTGGTTTTCTTCGGCTGTAAGTACCGGAGCAGTTTCATCTTTAGCCGTTAATATTACGGTAGACTCAGCTGTATTCCCTGCGGAATCGGTAGCAGTTACCACAACATCAACAGTCCCGTCGTGTTCTGAAGACACTACTGTTCCAGCTTCCGGAGACTGCGTGATCGTTGCAGTACAATTATCGGTCGCACTTGAACCGTCTACAAGGTTTGGTACCGTGATACTACAATCTGTATCCAGAACAACATCCTGGTTTTCCTCTGCCGTAAGTACAGGAGCTTCCGTGTCTTTAGCAGTTAACACTACTGTAGAATCATCTATATTTCCGGCAGCATCAGTAGCCGTTACCACTACCTCTACAGTTTCATCGTGTTCTGTAGAAACTACTGTTCCTGCTTCTGGAGACTGAGTGATCGTAGCAGTACAATTATCGGTGGCACTTGATCCGTCTACAAGGTTTGGTACCGTGATACTACAATCTGTATCCAGAACAACATCCTGATCTGCTGCTGCAGTAAGTGCCGGAGCAATATTATCAATTACTTCAATATTTGCAATGGCAGTAGATACATTTCCTGCTTCATCTGTTACAGTTAAAACCACCGGATTTGGACCGCTACTATCATATGCATTAATATCAGAAATTTTATAACCGTATATAGTGTTAGAGCCAGGTGAAATCCATATGTTTTTACCATCAAATGCAACATTATTGATATTTTCACTTGTAGAAACTGAACCTAGGTAATCTCCAGTTTCCGGATTGAAAGCATGAATTGCTTTTCTTGTACCGGGAAGTTCTGATTTTTCATCAACATCATAACCTGTAATATAAAGTATACCGTGCGCATATATTATTCCGCCTTCAGAATCAAACTTACCGGGAAGATTAATATCCTTTATGAATGCTCCAGTCGCCTTATTTAATACCTTTACCGTTTGTTGATTGGTGCCAATAGTATAAACAAAATCTTTACTTGTAGTTACACCAACCGTACGTATACCTAAATCAAAGGTCCAAACAACTGTGTTACCACTTATTCTACTAACTCCCTGATTACCGTTAGCTGTATAATAGTCAGAACTGGATTTATCCATCCATATTTGCCAGATTTCACCAATTGGTGCCGTGAAACTTTCCAGCAACTCATGTTCATTATTATAAACATAAACCTGATCTGTTAATCCTTCTGGATATAAAAACTGATTAGTATTAGGATTATATCCACCAGCAAGATAATTTGTAGGTTGAGATTCGGAACTTATGAAGGCCATTTCCTCTAAATTTGGACCAATATTTTCGCATGAAAAACTGGTCCTACTTATTTTCAGATTCGTGACTCCACAATTATCAAAAGAACCATTATCAATCATATCTGGAGTTATATTAAACTCTCCATCTTCGTTCAACTCTACGGTGATATCTTTAACCAAAACTTGAGGACTTAAATTATCTACCACTGTAACTGTTGCTAAACAGGTATCGGTTTCTCCCTCACTATCCATTACCGTAAGTGTTACCTCATGATTGCCTATGTCATTACAAGTATAGGCTTCTGTAATTTCTATACTTAACGTCACAGCGCTTTCCTCATCGCTTGAACCTCCGTCAATATCTTCCGCGGTTAGCATAATCTTTCCATCTGCTCCCAGCTCAGCGATAAAATTCTGACAAACCGCCGTTGGAGGTGTATTAGTGGCCTTTAGTACTGCACTGGTGGCTGCTTCTCCGGTATTATCGCTTGAATCTGTTAAGGTCACCGATAAAGTAAGAGTTCCGTCTTTAAGACTGCTAACATCTATTCCGGTAATCTGATCAGTACTTGTAGAAATAGTTCCTGTTCCTCTAACCACATCAATTCCACCACTACTGGCAATTGTGTAATTGTACGTTGTACCAACCTCAGCATCTGTAAAAGTAAAGCTCAATGCTGTTTGATTTGTATCATCGATCTCTGTCTGGTCTATGCTAACAGAATAACCTATTGGAGCCGTAACGTCTTTTATTGTTACTACCGCAGTAGTTATAGTCTCATTCCCATTTACATCGGTCACTGTTAAGGTAACAGTATTTTCACCTACCTCATCAAGAGTAAAATCTGTCATGTCGAGAACTGAACTTTGAATCGCACAATTATCAGAAGAACTCACAGTTACCATATCTGCAGTGATCGAGGCATTTCCTGTTTCATCTAGTTCTACGGTAATATCTTTGGTCTCCACTACAGGGGCTTTTTTATCAACCACTGTAACCTTAGCAGTAGCGGTAGATTCATTGCCAGCATCATCAGTTACCGTTAAAACTACCTGGTTTGAACCGCCACTTCCTCCATAGGCATTGCCATCAGAAACTTTATAACCATAAATAGTATTAGAATTATTTGAAATCCAGATATTTTCACCATCAAAAGAGGAATTAAATGGTATTACATCAGTCGAAACTGAACTTAAATATTCTCCAGATTCCGCATCAAATGCATGGATAGCGTAATAAGAATTAGGTACAGTAGTAATACCATCATCATCAGAACCAGCAATATAGATCACACCATTTGCGTAAACCAGACCTCCATAGGTATAAAAAATACCCGGAAGAGTTATATCCTTAACGAAGGAGCCGGTCTTTTTATCTAAAACTTTTATTGTATTTGAATTAATAGTAATTGCATAGACATAATTGGCATCGGTGGTCACTCCTCTCGCCACACCAGTTGTATTATAAGTCCAGTCTACGGAACTACCATTTATTCTGGTAATTGTATTATCATACCAGTTAGCTGTGTAATAATCATCACTGGATTTATCCACCCATATTTGCATGATACCATCCACAGGTAAACTAAAACTCCCGGTTGAATTATGATCTAAATCAAAAGTATATACAGTATTATTAGATGTATAATACGCCCATTGAGGATATAAAAATTCATTGGTATTTGGGTTGTACCCTCCTCCGTGGGAATTTGTAACTTGAGATACAGAACCAATAGAAGTTATATCCACTGCGCTGGAGCTACCACCTAAATTTTCGCAAGTAAATGTGCTTTTATCCAGGCTTAAAGTCACATTACTACAATTATCAGCAGAGCCATTATCTACCATGTCGGTAGTAATAGTTGCATTTCCACTATCGTCCAGTTCTACAGTAATATCCTTGGCAACTGCTGTTGGAACTACATTATCTTTTACATTCACTATAACATCCATTTCAGATGTATTCCCATCCTCATCTGTAGCGATATATTGAATGGTATTAGCTCCAAGATTTGAACAATCAAAATCTGTCTGACTTAAACTATAAGTCACCGTTTTACAATCTGTAGCAGAAATGCCAAAATCTGAAGCGCTTACACTCGCATTTCCAGATGCATCCAATTCTACAGTAATCTCTGTTTTATCTGCAGGTTCAGCCGGAGAAAGATCGCCACGAACCCATACTCGGTGAATTGTGCTATTTGTATTATTACTAAAATCATCTACTTCCCAGCGACTTCCTGAACCTTTAATCCCCCAATGATATTGACTGATTGTAAAAAATGGAAACTCAGTTAATGCATAATCTCCGTTATTTGGATAGGTCTCGTTAACATTTTGAGGAATATTAGCAGAATGCCCGCTAAGCAACGTATAATTAGCAGCATTGTTGATACCCGAAAATGAACCACTTCCAGTTTTTACATAGTCAATAGCTGTAGCATAATTTGTAGTAAAGTCAATTACTCTAGAATGGCCCGAAGATTCCCCATAAAAACGGATCTCTTCAAAATCTATCGCTGCAGCTAAAGCATTCCCAAAATGCCCCCAAGTATTACTGCCGGCTTCGCTTGTTCCGAGTGTTGAAGCTCCTAGTAAAGGCAGGTTTGTATTTCGTACAACCAAATTTGGATTTGTTCCCGCTTGATGCACATAGTTTAAGATCATTAACCAACCACCCCCTGCAGTATCATTATCCAGTTCTCCCTGGAAAGTGCTTCCATTAAAATTGAAATAATATGTCCCACTTGAAGCATTCTTTACTGCCTCGGCCGCCAGACTGGTAAATGGATTCTCCAAAGAACCGTCGCCATTAGCACCTAATATGAATTTCGGCGCCTGGTTATCTTCAACAGTTACAGTTGCCGTACAGGTAGCTGTACCTCCAGCTTCATCAGTAACTGTTAAGACTACGGGATTTTCGCCAAGATCATCGCAGGTAAAAGTAGCTTTATCCAGACTTAAAGTCACAGCACCTTCAGCATCGTTGGAACCATCATTTATATCACCAGGAACAATCGTTACATTTCCGGATGCATCCAGTTGGGCGGTAAAATCTTTACAGATTGCTGTTGGTTCTAAATTAGGAGTCCCTATATTTTTATACACCTTTGTTAATACTTCACGACCACTACCACCTATGAATGCCACATCAATATTTAGATTTCTGTCAAAATCTGCCGTAGATACAGAACTTCCCCAGAGGGCTGGAAATGGAACTTCAGTAATTTCAGCAAAATCTAAGTCTCCATTGTTTTTATATAGCTTCGTCAATATTCCAGAACTACTAAAACCTGTTATAATCAGATCATCAAATCCATTTCCGGTGAAATCAGCAAAAGATAAAGACCCATTTCTTATATTTTCAAAATTAACATCTGAATATTCAGAAAAACCGCCATCACCGTTATTAAGATACATTTTTAACACCGGCTTATTATCTGCATCACTACCAGAAATGATAAAATCTTCGTCATTATCTTTATCAATATCACTAAATGCAAATGAACTTTGATCTAAACCTTCAAAACTAGTTGTATTATCTTCAACGAAAGTTCCTGAGGTATTTAAATAAAGTTTTGTGACTTTTCCTGATGCATTTCCTCCAGAAACAATTAGGTCCTCATCGCTATCATTATCCAAATCATGAAAAACTAATTTCATACCCAAAAGAGCTTCAATTGAATTTTCTGAATCTAAAGTATAATCTCCGGTGCCATCATTCTTATAAAATGATGCGGTTTGAGAATAGTCAGAATTCATACCAGTAATCAGAACATCTTGATCTCCATCCTGATCAAAGTCACTGAAAGCGACATTACCATTAGCAACAGGTTCGAATACTGTTGACATTTTTTCATTATAAACACCTCTTCCATTGTTTATAAATAGTTTTGATATGGAGGATCCAGAAGAACCATCAAATCCTATTAGTAATACATCCTCATCATTATCTCCATCTACATCTGCAAAATCAAATGTTCCCGCTGTTAAATTTTCAAAAGGAGTTCCTGCAAGTTCAAGAAAATCACCATTACCATAATTTAAATAAAGATTTGTTTTTCCTTTTCTGATAGCATTTTCACCTACTACCATAATATCTTCATAACCATCTTCATTTACGTCTACATATTGTATTTTACCATTTCTTAGTCCCTCAAAATCATTCACGTATAATTCTGAAAAGGTTCCATCTGCATGATTGTAATAAGTGGTAGTTATTTTTGAGTTATTTTTGGAAACAAGAATATCTTTATAATTATCTTCATTAACATCAAGTATTTCAAACGAATATTGATTCATTGGAAAACCTTCAAATGCTTGAAAAGAATTGGGTGCTAAATTAAGATAGGTTAGTAGTTTCTTTTTATAATTCGAATCTTGACCTGACATTACTAAATCAAGATCCCCATCATTTTCAAAATCCATAAATTTAACATCTCCATAATGTAAATTTTCGAAAAATGCACCACTTCTTATAAACGCATTTGAACCTTGATTTAGATAAAGATTTGAGGATGGGTTATTAGATTCATCACTACCTGTTATAAATATATCCAGTAATCCATTCCCAGTTATATCACCAAATTCAGCTGAAGATGCATGTACAGGAACAAATGATTCAAAGACCTTAGAAAAATTGCCGTTAATATTTTCATATAAATTCGCGACTTTTATCTGACCAAGGCCAGAATCCATCATACCCGTTAATAGTAAATCTTCATCACCATCGTTATCTGTATCACCAAAATCTACAGAACCACTAAAAATACTTGGAAAGTTATTGCTTGAATCTTCTGTAAATACCCCCAATCCATTATTAATAAATAAATTAATGTTATTGCGAAGATCCCCCATGAGGATAAAATCTATATCCCCGTCATTATCAACATCAGAGTAATCTATTCTATTAAATCTCCCTCCTATATCAGCTTTAAATATAAAGTTTCCGTTGCCTGTATTTTCGTATAATGTAGTTTCGTAACCGGTACTGCTGATATAACCGGCTGTTAATAGATCTAAATCACTATCGCCATCTATATCAAAGAATGCAATATCACCAACCATAGGTGTAATCGAATGTCCCTCTATTTTGGAATATTGTCTTTCTCCCAGATTCTCATATAAACTTGCGGTTAATGTGGATGATTCGTCCATTCCGATAATAAGAATATCCTGATCACCGTCATTATCAAAATCTGAAGTTTCGCTTGTAAGTAAATTAATTTCTTCAGTAAATATTTCTGGAGTTTCAGCTTTAGTTAACTCCTCGAAAGTCTGGGCCTGCGAAAACTGCCAGCCCAAGCCGAAGCATATTAGTAATAGAATTTTAAAGCAGTAGTGTTGTTGCATAAGAGCAGAGTTAGGTTAATATTCGCTGCAAGGTTAAAGCTTTGTTAAAAATCCAACAATACCTCTAAAGTGGTATTAACATTTATCAACTTTTCAATAAAACATCTGTTTTTATAAAAAATACGCAGAATAACACATTAAGAATCAGACACCTAAACCCTTTAATTAATGGCACAAAAAAACCGCTAGAAATTAATCTAACGGTTTTCCTTAAAATTTTATCAGACTGAATTACAGGGTTTTAGAGACTTCATCAACCGCTTCAATCGTCTTATCCAAATCATCATAGGATAGTGCCTCACTTATAAACCAGGTTTCATAAGCACTTGGTGCAATGTATATCCCATTTTCCAGCATTCCGTGGAAGAATTTATTAAAGGTACCCAGATTTGCAGATTTAGCTGCTGAATCAAAGTCGGTCACCGGTTCCTTACCAAAGTGAACCGAGATCATAGACCCAATCCTGTTTATTGTAAAATCAACTTTATTCTCTTTGAGGACTTTTTCCATTCCTTCATGAAGATATTTGGTCTTTTTGTCAATGCTTTCAAAAATGTTCCTGTTTTCATGAAGTTCAGTAAGCATGGTTAATCCCGCCGCCATGGCCAGCGGATTTCCACTTAAAGTTCCGGCCTGATAAACAGGTCCTACAGGCGCCAGATAATCCATGATCTCATTTCGGGCAGCAAAGGCACCCACAGGCAATCCACCACCAATCACTTTCCCAAAACAAACAATATCGGCTGTTACGCCTGCTCTTTCCTGAACTCCTCCGGCTGCAAGTCTGAAGCCGGTCATTACCTCATCAAAAACAAGTAAAATTCCTGTTTCATCACAGATCTTTCTAAGTCCTTTCAGAAAACCCTCAGCAGGCGGGATACATCCCATATTTCCGGCCACCGGTTCCAGGATGATACAGGCGATCTCCTCTTTATTAGCTTCTACAAGCTCTTTTACGTTTTCAAGATCATTGTATTTAGCGAGTAAAGTATCTTTGGCAGTTCCCTGGGTAACTCCGGGGCTATTTGGTGTACCAAATGTCACCGCTCCACTTCCCGCTTGAATTAGAAATGAATCACTATGCCCATGATAACATCCGGCAAATTTGATGATCTTCTCTTTCCCGGTGAATCCGCGGGCAAGACGAACGGCACTCATACAGGCTTCAGTTCCTGAATTTACCATTCTTATCTTATCTATATTCGGAACCATTTTAACCGCCAGTTCAGCGATCGTAGTTTCAATTTCGGTAGGAGTTCCAAAAGACGTTCCTTTTTTTGCCTTCTCGATAACCGCGTCAATTACCGGTTTATGGGCATGCCCTAGAATGAGCGGACCCCATGAATTGATATAGTCTATTAATTTATTTCCGTCTTCATCGTACAAATAAGCACCTTCAGCCCTTTCAACAAAAATTGGTTCTCCCCCAACTGCTTTAAAAGCTCGTACGGGCGAATTCACTCCACCGGGAATCACCTTTTGTGCATCTGCGAATAACCGACTACTTCTCTTATAAATCATAAATGATCTTTTATTTTTATTCGTCACCCTGAACTTGTTTCTGGGTCTATCAAAAATTAAATTGAGATTCTGAAATCGAAGACTTAACCTCCTTGAATAAATTCAGAATGACATTTATTTAATACTTAAAATCTGCCCAATAGAAATTGTATTTCCATTAAGTCCGTTGATTTTCTTTATCTCTTCAACCGAGGTATTATATTGTTTTGAAATTGAATACAGCGTATCCCCTTTTTTTACCACATGAGTTTCTGAACTTTCCTGTGGTTTTGCCACATAACCTTCCGCCGTTCTCTTTGAGATATTCGAATCAAACTTATAAAGTTCATACCTTTCAATAAGATCTATCAGCTTATCAGGATATCTACGATCTGTAGCATATCCCGCTTTTCTCAATCCTTTTGCCCAACCTTTGTAATCATCTGAATCCAGTTCGAACAATTCGGCATACCTCCTTCGGTTAGCCAGAAAAAGAGAATGATCCCTGTAAGAATATTTGGCGTATTTATATTTTCTAAAACATTCCCCTCTTTTGTCGTCATCATGATATACTTTCTCGCCGTTCCAGTCGTGGCATTTTATCCCAAAGTGATTGTTAGCTCTTCTGGTTAATTCTCCATTCCCGGCTCCTGACTCAAGAATTCCCTGCGCAAGGGTGATACTTGCAGGAATTTTATACAATTTCATTTCTTCCTGGGCGATGGGAGCATAATCTCTAATATAATCTTCAACTCTATAATGATATGAATTACGAGGCATCTCCTCCTTTACATCATCCACCACCTCAGCCGGAGTCTCACGATTCTCTTCTCCTTTATTATTTATGGCAACTTCTTCCTTTTTACGGGTCACAACTTTCTTTTTACTTCCGCAGGAAGCAGCGAAAACAATGATCAGTAAAAGAGAAAAAAAGCGTGTGATTTTCATATTAATGTATAATTTGAGGCATATCTTTTTTGTTTAAAAACCGGTTCATACCTTCAATTCCCTGCAAGCCCCCGGTATGAATTGCAAGTATTTTAGAATTATCAGGAAAATATCCCTGTTTTACGAGGTCAAAAATACCAAAAACTAATTTCCCGGTATAAACCGGATCCAGAATGATGCCATATTTTTTACTGAAATCATTCATAAACTCGATCAAACCCCGACTCACCTTAGCATAACCTCCAAAATGATAATTTAGTATTAGCTCCCAGTTGGTTTTGTTAGTTAACTTTTGGATCTCATCTTTAAGATAATCTGTTTTTAAGGCTGAAAAACCCAGGATTTTCTGGTGGCTATTTGATGAATTTATCAGGCCGGAAATTGTTCCTCCCGTACCTACTGAAGCACCTATATAGTTGAAATCATTATCCTGTTCATTTAAGATTTCCTCGCAGCCTTTAATAGCAAGTTCGTTGGTTCCGCCTTCAGGCACCAGGAAAAAATCACCAAACAGATCTTTCAGTTTTTTGATACTTTCTTCGGAAGCCTTATTTCGGTAATCTTCTCTGGAAATAAAATGAAACCTCATTCCACAGGAATGAGCATATTGCAAGGTAGGGCTCCACTTTGATTCACTATCTTTCAATTCCTCACCCCTTATAACACCGATGGTTTGAAAACCGAAAATTTTACCTGCCGCTGCCGTTGCCGCAATATGATTTGAAAAGGCACCGCCAAAGGTGAGTAAAGTTTTCTGACCATTTTTTCTTGCCTGTATTAAATTGTATTTAAGCTTTCTAAATTTATTCCCGGAAACTTCAGGATGCAACAGGTCTTCTCTTTTGATCCATAGCTCAATGCCACCAGGAAATTCGGTAATAAATTGATTTGGTATAGACTTCGAAGTCCCTTTTTCAAAAAAGTCCTGCATAGGGCAAAACTAATCGATATGATTAAGAATAAGTAAAAAAAAGTAAAATGTCAGCTAACGTCTGAACTTAATAATTAAGGAATTAAAGAAATTTAAGAAATGCCCAGTACGGCCTGCTTTTTAAATAAGTTAGGTCATTTTCACGTCGGTAGGCCTCCCTTTCAAAACATATTGTACGATAAGCTCTTAATGAATTACCATATTTTATTAGTCTTATCAGGTATTCTACAAAATACCATATATAGAAGAATATAATGAGCAATTCCAGTTGTTGCCGTAAATGAATTCTTTCGTGATTTATAAAGAATTTATCATCCTTCAACCGGTCGCTCCCAAGTATCACAAAAGGCCATAAACTTATGCCCTTAAATCTTCCCGAAAGCAAGCGTTTGTTCACGATCAAAATCATGCATTCAAGATAAGAAATTGTATTTTAGCGGTATGGATTTTCAGAAAAAAAGGATTCCCCTCGAAGACGGAGATTACTACCTTACCCCTGAAGGTTACCGGTGTTTCACGGAACAGTACCATTTAAAACGCGGTTATTGCTGTGAAAGTGGATGCCGCCACTGCCCCTATGGCTATAATAAAAAAACAAATCAACAAGAATAAATTTTAATGAATTTCAAGGAACAAATACTGGAAGGCATTCCCGATAGTTTACCTCAAGCAAAAAGCTACGACGAGACACTTAATCATGCTCCAAAACGGAAAGATATTTTGGATGAAGAGGAGAAAAAGCTTGCGCTGGAAAATGCCCTAAGATATTTTGATAAGAAACATCATAAGACCCTTCTTCCAGAATTTCGAGAAGAACTTGAAAAATACGGAAGACTCTATATGTACAGATTCAAGCCAGATTATGATCTTTATGCCAGGCCAATAGAGGAATATCCCGGAAAGAGCATACAGGCCAAAGGAATCATGTTAATGATCCAGAATAACCTGGATCCCGAAGTAGCTCAACACCCTGAAGAACTGATCACTTACGGTGGAAACGGCGCGGTTTTTCAGAACTGGGCACAATATCGTTTAACGATGCAATACCTGGCTATAATGGACGACCACCAAACCCTGGCCATGTACTCCGGTCATCCCATGGGTCTTTTCCCTTCCCATCCCAACGCACCCCGTGTGGTTGTAACTAATGGAATGATGATCCCAAATTATTCGCAGCCTGATGACTGGGAAAAATTTAATGCTTTAGGTGTTACGCAGTACGGGCAGATGACTGCGGGAAGTTATATGTACATTGGCCCTCAGGGGATTGTCCACGGAACTACCATTACCGTTCTTAATGCGGGAAGAAAGATCTCAAAGCAGGGCGAAGGCCTTGAAGGAAAATTATTTGTCACCTCTGGACTTGGCGGCATGAGCGGTGCCCAGCCAAAAGCAGGGAATATTGCAGGCTGTATTACCGTTTGTGCCGAAGTAAATCCAAAAGCGACTAACACCCGCCACAAACAGGGATGGGTTGATGAAGTATTAGATAATGTAGAAGCTCTTGCAAAAAGAGTGAAAAAAGCAAAGGACAACAAAGAAGTTGTATCCATCGCCTTTCAGGGGAATGTTGTGGAGGTTTGGGAGTATTTTGCCGAAAATGATATTTATATCGACCTTGGAAGTGACCAGACCTCGCTTCATAATCCCTGGGCCGGAGGTTATTATCCTGTGGAATTAGGCTTTGAAGAAGCCAATGGAATGATGGCTTCAGAACCCCAAAAATTCAAAGAAAAAGTTAGAGAGAGTCTTAGGAGGCAGGCTACGGCTATTAATAAACATACTTCTCGCGGAACCTACTTTTTTGATTATGGAAATGCCTTCTTGCTGGAAGCTTCCCGTGCCGGGGCAGACATTATGAGCGAAGATGGAAAAAGCTTTAGGTATCCAAGTTATGTACAGGATATTATGGGGCCTATGTGCTTTGATTATGGCTTCGGCCCCTTCAGATGGGTATGTGCTTCCGGAAAAGAAGAGGATCTTGAGAAAACAGATGAGATCGCCGCGGAGGTTCTAAATAGATTAAAACAAAATTCACCGAAAGAAATTCAGCAGCAAATGCAGGATAATATTCAGTGGATAAAAGGAGCACAGGAAAACAAACTGGTAGTTGGATCAAAAGCACGAATACTTTATGCCGACTCGTTAGGGAGGATCGAGATCGCAAAAGCCTTTAACGATGCGATTGGAAATGGCGAGATAGGTCCAGTAGTACTGGGCCGTGATCATCACGATGTCTCAGGCACAGATTCGCCTTACCGCGAAACCTCCAATATATATGACGGTTCCCGCTATACAGCGGATATGGCCATACAAAATGTAATTGGCGACAGCTTTAGAGGAGCTACCTGGGTAAGTATACATAATGGCGGCGGAGTTGGCTGGGGAGAGGTTATTAATGGTGGATTCGGCATGATTCTTGAAGGTGATAAAGCGTCTGAAGACCGATTGAAATCCATGTTATTCTGGGATGTGAATAATGGAATCGCCCGCAGATCCTGGGCGAGAAACGAGGGAGCTGTCTTCGCTGCAAAACGTGCAATGGAGAGTAATTCCCAATTAAAACTTACAATTCCTAATATGGTAGATCCTGGGCTTTTGAAATAAAAATTTATACGAATTTAAATTTAGCACCTATGAAATTTCTCAAACTAACTCCGTTTCTGCTGTTATTTACGATTCTCATGTCTTCATGCAGTAGCGTTCGAGTAGCTTCAGATTATGATCGTGAAGTCAATTTTAATGATTATGGTACTTATGGATTTTTTAAACCAGGGATTGATAAAGCAGAGATCTCAGACCTTGATAAAAAAAGGATCCTAAGAGCTATAGAAACCGAACTGGAACAAAAAGGTTTTACCAAATCGGAAAATCCCGACCTTCTGGTAAGTATTTTTACCAAAACCAATGAGAACATTAATATTTATCAAAACCATAGTCCTTACTGGGGTTACGGTTGGGGATGGAGCCCATGGTACTGGGGAAGCGGTTATAACACCGTGAGCAGAACCAGTGAAGGAACTCTTTATATAGACCTTATTGATGCCGGAGACAAGGAACTTGTATGGCAGGGAATGGGCACTGCCGCACTGGCTCAAGAGGTGAATAAGAAACAGGAAAGAATTAATGAGATCGTTGCCAAGATCATGGAGAAGTATCCTCCTGGCATGGAAAAATAAAATATTTAAAAGCCCCCTTAATTTGGGGCTTTTTTTTGCTCATTAGTTTTCGAATTTTCTCTTTTTAGGTCATTTTTTGTACTTTTAACGCAAACGTTTTAGTAAGCTTACCATGCTGGATAAAATTGAATCAAATGAAATACTGGACAGACTTCCTGCCCATCTTCAACAATATATTAAGCCGCAGAATTATGAGGACTACACCCCCATAAACCAGGCGGTATGGCGATACGTAATGAGGAAAAATGTCGACTACTTAAGTAAGGTGGCTCATGAATCTTATTTAGAAGGTCTGAAACTCACCGGGATCTCTATTGACAGCATTCCTAATATGTACGGGATGAACCGTATTCTTAAAGAAATTGGCTGGGCTGCAGTGGCCGTAGACGGATTTATCCCTCCAGCCGCCTTTATGGAATTTCAGGCATACAATGTATTGGTAATTGCCAGCGACATAAGACAACTTGAACATATAGAATATACTCCTGCTCCTGATATTATACATGAAGGAGCCGGACACGCTCCCATAATCGCAAATCCGGAGTATGCCGAATATTTGAGACGATTCGGTGAAATTGGCTGTAAAGCTATTTCCAGCGCGCATGATTATGAGATCTATGAAGCTATTAGAGAGTTATCAATCTTAAAGGAGGCTGAAGATACTCCAAAGGAAAAAATAAGTGAGGTTGAAAAAAGAGTTGATGATCTTCAAAACAAGGAAGTTAAGCCCAGTGAAATGGCACAGATAAGAAACCTGCATTGGTGGACAGTAGAATACGGCTTAATTGGAACTCCGGACAAGCCTAAGATCTATGGCGCCGGACTTTTATCTTCTATTGGAGAGAGTAAGTCCTGTATGACAGATGCAGTTACTAAATTGCCCTATACCATTGAGGCTGCTAGGCAGGAATTCGATATAACTAAGCCACAACCTCAACTTTATGTAACTCCCGATTTTGCTCACCTAAGCCTTGTTTTAGAAGAATTTGCCAATAAAATGGCACTTCGTAAAGGAGGCCTTGAAGGAATCAGGAAATTAATAAATTCCAAAAATATCGGAACCATAGAATTGAGTACAGGAATACAAATATCAGGTAACTTCTCAAAAATTTTTGATCACGAAGGCGAACCAATTTATTTTCAGACCAAAGGAGAAACCTCCCTCGCGAATCGCAATAAAGAATTAGTAGGCCATGGGATTTCTACACATCCCGAAGGCTTTGGGTCTCCGTTGGGTAAATTAAAGGGAATTAATCTGGCTATAGAAGATATGAGTCCAAGGGATCTTAGAGCCTATGCGATCTATGAGGGAGAAAAGATTAGCCTGGAATTTGAAGGAGGAGTAAAGGTTGAAGGAGAGATCATCACCGGAACAAGAAATCTTCAGGGAAAAATAATCCTGATCAGTTTTAAAAATTGTACAGTTACCTATCAGGATAAAGTTCTCTTCAAACCTGAATGGGGACGATACGATATGGCCGTAGGGAAAGAAATTATTTCGGCGTTTGCAGGACCTGCAGATCATTTATCATTTGACCTGATCACCCATAAGCCCTCTTCAACCACAATAAAAAGTAAGAAAACTTCAGAAAGAGAAGAGTTGGAGTCTCTTTACAAGGCTGTAAGAAACATTAGAAATGGTGAGGACACCAAATTCTCCTTAGAAGCCGCATTCGACATTCTTAACAAATACCATCCGAATGACTGGTTACTTTCTGTTGAAATTTATGAACTGGCTATAGAAAATGATCCAAAACTGGCGGCAGAAGTAAAGGCTCACCTTGAAGATGTCACGAAAAAAAGACCTAATATCGTCCATCTTATTGAGGATGGATTAGAAATGACCAATACAAAACTAGTAACACCCTAAAGTTTTATACTTTCAAGACTTTCGGCGCTACTAATAGATTCACCCTGATATTCCAGGCTCCATCCCATGCTACTGGTTAGTATATATATTTTCTGAAGTTCGCTTACAAGGCGATTCTCTGCATTAGATTTTAGGCGGGAATTTTCAATTTTCTCTTTAAGACCCTTTTCAATGCGCTGTTTAATTTTATTGTAATCTTCAGCTTCAAATTGATTTAGGTAGTCTTGAGTCACGTCGTAGTATTTAATATTAGGATTAATATTAATCTCTTCTTTTGGTATCTCTTTAATTATAACTTTTCTATTCTCCTTATCAATTTCGGTTTGCAACTTACTTAGATCATAGGCAATACTCACTTCGGCATTAACAACTATCAAGGCCTTTTTTCTTGCAGAGAGAACGTCCAGGAAAAAGCTTTTTGAGTTTTTATAAGTAAAAACCTGTGAAAAAGACCCCTCGGTAACCACCAGCTTACCCACATTTCTTATTTGCTCCTGGATCAAGGCAGTATTCTCTTCAAGGCTTTCCTTTCCGTTACTTTTCTCATGGAGATACAAATATCCAAAAATCAGGGTAGTAATAAGCAATACCGCAAGCAGTAAGTTTTTCATAGTGCAGATTTAGAATTTTAAAAGTTATGGAAAAAGAAAGAGAAGTTGGAGAAAGGAAATATTAAAGAAAGTTAAAACCAGGTTCCTTAAAAAAACTAAAGGACGGCCCCACCCGTCCTTTAGTATATTCTAAAATCTACCCCAACAAATTTTAGAAAACAAATTCGTAGTAAAGAACTGATTATTCGAGACATACATCCTTTCACAATCTGGAGTTTTCACTTCGAATTTGCTTGATAAAAATACGAATAAATTAATATAAAGGTTAAAAATACGCGTTCTTTATATTAAAAAATTGACGATCCCAATAATAGCAAGGGCTAAGAAAAGGTTATTTCAGGGTGTTTTTTGTGAATTTCCTCGATTTTTGCTTGTATTTTTGTGAGAAATTTCTTATGATCAGTTGAATTTTCTGCGCGAACCCGGTGTGAAAGAGCCTTTTGAATAGAGTCTATCTTCTTATTTAAACTTAAGGAATCTTCCGAGATCCAGTTTTCAGAAAAAAGTTCCCATATATAATTTATTGCCAGTTCGTTTGGATGAAGCATATCATCTGCATAAAAACGATAATCCCTTAATTCATCCATCAGGATCTCATAAGAGGGAAAATATTCTACCTTGAGATTTTCATTTTTTAGAATAAATTCATGAACCGCCGCAATAAGATGTGCTTTACTTTGCTGGTTCTGAACTACTCCATCTTTAAAATGTCTCACCGGGGAAATGGTAAATAAGATCTTTATTTTTTCATTAATGCTAAAAATAGCCTCCGATATTTCCTCAAGATCCTGCATGACCTCCTCTATAGAAGATAGTCTTTTGTCAAAATATTTTTGAGGAAGTTTATGGCAGTTGGCCGCAATTTGATTTATATCTACATGCTTGTAACCCCAGGCTGTCCCAAGACTTATTATTACATGTGACGTGTTTTCCAGAAAAGTACGGGTATTATCCAGTGCCTTATTAAGATCTGCTATACAATCTTCTTTATTATCTTTTCTCATTAGAGAATGAGCCTCGAGACTTTGCCAGGCTTCATTGTGTTCGAATACGTCAGATTCATCGAATTCTTCATTATCGGAAACTCTTTGCAGAAATTGCCTGATGGGCGAAGGATGAAATATGATTCCTGTAGGATTCTGAAGGTTTTTGAATTTGAACCATTCCAGTTTTTTACCAATATTTTCTACGAAACAGGATCCTATCAGGAAAACTCCTGTGCCATGGTCTATTTTCGGAAAACCTTCCTCTACCGGAACCTTTGTTCTAAACTCCATACTCCCAAATTAAAAAATCCCGGCGTATTGCCGGGACTTCTTTGCTTATTTTATATAGCTCTCTGCTTTTTGCAAGGCTTCATAAAGTCCATCAGGATTCTTACCTCCAGCAGTCGCAAAGAATGGCTGGCCTCCGCCGCCGCCCTGAATATATTTTCCCAGTTCTCGAACTATCTGGCCGGCATTAAGATCTTTCTTATCCACCAGATCTTTTGAAATATAGCAGGAAAGCAGTGCTTTTCCATTTTGCTCAGTTCCAAATAAAAGAAAAAGATCTTCCATTTCATCGCCTAAATTAAATGCCAGGTCTTTAAGTCCGCCGGCATCCAGATCCACTTTTCTGGAAAGGAAGTTCACGCCGTTTATATTCCTAATTTCATTTTTAAGATCTGCTTTCAGGTTTTTAGCTTTTGCCTTTAAAAGGCTCTCCACCTGCTTCTTCAATTCGGCATTTTCTTCCTGAAGACTGTTTACAGCCTTCACAGGATCATTCGCATTCTTAAGGCCGCTTTTGATCTCCTTGAGTATTTTCGTTTGCTCTTCAAAATATTCCATGGCCGAAGGACCAGTAATTGCTTCTATTCTTCGTATTCCTGATGCTACCGCCGATTCACCGGTTATTTTAAAATACCAGATATCTGCTGTATTGTTTACATGAGTTCCTCCACAAAGTTCCATAGACTCTCCAAAACGGATGGCTCTTACAGCATCTCCATACTTCTCTCCAAATAAAGCAATAGCTCCCTGATCTAAAGCTTCCTGATATTTTAAATTTCGTTGCTCCTCTAGTTCTAATTGCTCCCTGATCTTTGTATTAACAAAATCCTCAACTTTTTCAAGTTCTTCTGAAGAAACTTTGCTGAAATGAGAAAAATCAAACCTCAAATAATCACTTTGCACCATGGAACCTTTTTGCTCTACATGAGTCCCTAAAATACTTCTCAGAGCCTGATGTAAGAGATGTGTCGCCGAATGGTTCGCCGCCGTACTCGATCTGGCAGTAGTATTCACGATCGCCTTAAATTCAGCTTCTGGATTTTGCGGAATCTTCTTACTAAAATGAATAATTAGATTATTTTCTTTTTTGGTATCTATAACTGGTATCTCTTCTCCTTCCGAAGAAATAAGAAGACCTTTATCTCCCACCTGTCCTCCACCTTCCGGATAAAAAGGCGTCTGGTTAAGCACGATTTGATACATCTCCCCTTTCTTTTTGGATTCTACTTTTCGGTATCTTGCGATCTTAACATCTGCCTCAAGATTATCGTAACCAATAAAAGCTTCGGTATTAACATCATTCAATTCTACCCAGTCCCCGGCACTCACCTGGGTAGCACTACGCGAACGGTCTTTTTGCTTTTTAAGTTCAACTTCAAAACCTTTTTCGTCCAGTTCATACCCATTCTCCCTTAAGATCAGCGAGGTAAGATCAATTGGGAATCCATAAGTATCATAAAGTTCAAAAGCCTTTTCTCCTGATATTCTCTTATTCTCAGAACCTTTCATTAGGTTTTCCAGTAACACCAGTCCCTGGTCAAGAGTCCTAAGGAAAGAATTCTCTTCTTCTCTGATCACATTCTCCATTAACTCCTTCTGAAGTTTTAATTCAGGAAAAGCACCGCCCATTTGGTCACTTAAAGTAGCAACAAGCTTATAGATAAAAGGTTCTTTAGTATTCAAAAAGGTAAAACCATAACGGATAGCCCTTCTCAAAATTCTTCGTATTACATAACCGGCACCTGTATTACCCGGCAATTGCCCATCGGCAATAGAAAAAGCCACCGCACGCACATGATCGGCAATCACTCGCATCGCGATATCGGTATCATCAGAGTCTCCATAATTTTTCCCGCTTTTCTTTTCAATTTTAGAAATGAGCGGAGTGAACACATCGGTATCATAATTGGACTTTTTATCCTGCATTACCATACAAAGACGTTCAAATCCCATTCCTGTATCTATATGTTTTGCCGGAAGCTCTTCCAGCTCACCGTTTGCTTTTCGGTTATACTGCATAAAAACAAGGTTCCATATCTCCACAACCTGCGGATGGTCCTGATTTACCAGATCTTTTCCGGGAACTTTTGTCTTTTCCTCGTCTGTACGTATATCTATATGAATTTCCGAACAAGGTCCGCAAGGTCCCTGATCCCCCATTTCCCAGAAATTATCTTTCTTATTTCCATAAATAATTCGCTCTTCAGGCACGATCTTCTTCCAAAGTTCAAGAGCTTCAGTATCCAGGCCTAAATTATCTCTATCCTCACTTCCTTCAAATACAGAAACGTAAAGAATATCAGGATCTATTTTATAAACCTCTGTGAGTAGTTCCCAGGCCCACTGGATCGCTTCTTTTTTAAAATAATCTCCAAAACTCCAGTTTCCCAGCATCTCGAACATGGTATGATGATAGGTATCATGACCAACCTCCTCAAGATCGTTATGCTTCCCGCTTACCCTAAGACATTTCTGAGTATCGGTTACACGGCTATTTTTTGGTATCGAGTTGCCAAGGAAGAATTCCTTAAACTGATTCATTCCCGCGTTGGTAAACATTAATGTAGGATCATCTTTGATCACCATTGGCGCTGAAGGAACAATGCTATGAGACTTCGATTTAAAAAATTCCAGAAATTGTTTACGTATCTCCTGTGACTTCATGCAGTTATTTTCTTGCAAATTTCATTAAATTATGACGACGGCAAAACAATTCATATATTTGTTCGTTAACCGTACTAGTTTGCACGGTATTTGAGCCGTTTTGAGACGCAAAAATAGCATAAATTTAACTCATGTCGAAGGTTAAATATTATTACGATAGCGAGACCCTTTCTTATAAGAAAATCGAGCAGAAAAAAAGCAGAAAATTAGGCATTATTTTGCTTAGTATTACGGGTAGTTTTCTAGCGGGATTTATTCTGCTTGTCGTTTATTTGAATATCCCTCAGATCGAAACACCTAAGGAAAAAGCTCTTAAAAGAGAATTACAAAACATGAAACTCCAGTATGGTCTCCTTAATAAAAAAATGGACCAGATACAGGATGTCATGGCTAATATCGAGGACCGGGACAACAATATCTACCGACTTTATTTTGAAGCGAATCCGATCCCTGAAGAACAGAGAAAGGCTGGTTTTGGTGGTATAAACCGATACAAGGACCTGGAAGGATTTGACAACAGTAAACTAATTGTTGAGACCTCCAAAAGAATGGATATTTTAACCAAACGTCTGGTAGTACAGTCTAAATCTTTAGATGAAGTAGCGAAACTAGCAAAAGAAAAGGAAGAATTGTTAGAAGCGATCCCTGCCATTCAACCGGTAGCCAATGAAGACCTAAGCAGAATTGCTTCAGGCTATGGCTGGAGGACCGACCCGTTTACTAAAGTAAAGAAATTCCATTACGGAATGGATTTTACCGCTCCCCGTGGTACACCGGTCTACGCGACTGGAGATGGCAGAGTGAAAAGAGCAGACAACCGGTCTACAGGATACGGAAATCATATTAGAATAGATCACGGATATGGCTATACCAGTCTATACGGACATTTATATAAATACAATGTAAGGCGTGGACAAAAAGTTAAACGCGGTGATGTGATTGGATTCGTGGGAAGCACAGGCAGATCTGAAGGACCCCATTTGCATTATGAGATCTTTAAAGATGATCAAAGGATAAATCCTATCAACTTCTATTATGGTAACCTTTCTCCTGAGGAATTTGGAGAAATTCTTGAAAAAGCTCAACGAGAAAATCAATCGCTTGATTAATGCACATCAACCTTCCTGAAAAACGTTATTACAGTATTGGTGAAGTGGCCGGTGCTTTTGATGTGAACACCTCCCTGATCAGGTTTTGGGAGAAGGAATTCGATGTTATTAAACCAAAGAAGAATGCAAAAGGAAACCGTAAATTCACCCCTGAAGACATCAGGAATCTTGAACTCATCTATCACCTGGTAAAAGAACGTGGTTTTACCCTGGAAGGCGCGAAAACACATCTTAAAGAAGAAAAACAAAAGACCCTTAGCAACTTCGAAATAATTCGTAAGTTGGAAACGATTAAAGCAGAACTAGTCAATCTAAAAAATCAATTGTAAAAATGAAAAAGTGGTTAATCCCAATAGGAATTATAGTGGTTCTAATCATATTGATTATTTCCCCATATAACACTCTGGTAGACAAACAGACTGAAGCTGAAAAAGCCTGGAATAATGTAGAAAGTTCTTATCAAAGAAGGAATGATCTTATTGGTAATCTTGTAAAAACTGTTCAGGGGGCTGCCGATTTTGAAAGAGGTACGCTAACTGATGTGATCGAAGCCAGAGCAAAAGCAACTTCTGTAAATGTTGATGCCAGTAATCTAAACGCTGCACAAATTCAGCAATACCAGGAAGCTCAACAGGGCGTAACCTCAGCACTCTCCAGACTTCTAGTAACTGTTGAAAGATATCCTGAGTTAAAAGCAAATCAGAATTTCCTTCAGTTACAATCACAGCTGGAAGGAACTGAAAACAGAATCAATGTTACTCGTGATCGTTTTAACGAAGCGGTAGCTTCTTATGAAAAAACAAGGCGTAAGTTCCCCAGTAATATAACCGCATCGCTCTTCGGATTTGAAGATATGGAAGGATTCCAGGCAGACGAAGGTGCAGAAGATGCTCCTGATGTAGAATTCGATTTTTAAAAGATGACAAAGCCCGAAGAATTCCTAAACAAAGAAGAAGAGAAAGAGATCGTTGAAGCTATCAGGAAAGCCGAAAAGACCACTTCCGGTGAAATACGTGTTCACCTGGAACCCAGCTGTGGGGATACCGATATTTTTGAAAGAGCCATGGAAGTATTTCATATGCTGAAAATGGACAATACTAAGCAGGATAATGGTGTGTTGATCTATGTAGCTGTAGAAGACAGAAATTTCGTTATCTACGGTGATAAAGGCATCAACGATGTTGTCCCTGATGATTTCTGGGAAAGTACCAAAGATTTAATAGTGTCACATTTCAAAAAAGGCAATTTTAAGGATGGTCTTGTAGATGGAATTCTCAAAGCAGGAGAACAGCTTGAGAAGCATTTCCCATGGAATGAGGATGATACGAACGAACTATCTGATCAAATCTCTAAAGCATAAGCTTATCAAACAATTTTTATTTCTTTTTCTATTACTAACCGGGGTTACGGCTCTGGCTCAACGGGACATTCCCAGAAAGCCATCGGAACAAACCAGCGTTTACGACTCGGCAGATATGCTTGCAACAGCCGAAGAAACGCGGTTAGAACGAAAGCTCATTAATTATGCCGATACCACTTCCACCCAGATCGTAGTGGTCACAGTAAACTCTCTGGAAGGAGAATACGAGGGCACTTATGCAGCTCACTGGGCTCATGAATGGGGAATTGGACAAAGCAAAAAAGACAATGGGCTTCTTATACTGGTCTCCAAAGAAGACCGTAAAATTTGGATAACCACTGGATATGGGCTGGAAGAATATCTAACCGATGCCAAAACCAAGGAAATTATTGAAGGAATCATTCTTCCTGAATTTAGAAACGGAGATATCTATGCCGGCCTTAATAAAGGAACTACAGCCATTTTTCAGGTTTTAAATGGAACTTTTAAAGGAGCTCCAAACCGAAATGGCGGTGGTGGCATCCCGGCAAGAGCCCTTATTTTCTTCATCCTGTTTATCATTATTATTATCTCCATGATCAAAAAAAGAGGTGGAGGAAGAGGAGGTCGTGGCGGAGGCCGCAGTGTTCTATGGGATGCAATCATATTAAGTTCTCTTGGCCGTGGTAGTTTTGGTGGTGGAAGCTCCGGAGGCGGCTTTGGTGGCGGCGGTGGCTTTGGAGGAGGCTTCGGCGGAGGCGGATTTGGCGGCGGTGGCGCCGGAGGAAGCTGGTAAATAGAAGTTAAGAAGTTAGAAGTTAGAAGTTAGAAGTTAGAAGTTAGAAGTTAGAAGTTAGAAGTTAGAAGTTAGAAAACTATAGATATAAAAAATGCCCTCAAAATTTGAGGGCATTTTTATTTATGATAATTAACTAATTTAATATTTATAATTTAAAGCTTTCAGCTTTTAAGACACTGCTTTAAGTTTACTCATTGTAGACTTATTTAGCTTATCCTCTGCATATTCCCTGGTCACCGTGAAATCATCTTCTCCACTTTCCGGTAGTTCAAACATCGCATCGGTAAGAATAGCTTCACAAAGAGAACGTAATCCCCGTGCACCAAGCTTATATTCCACAGCCTTATCTACAATATAATCTAAAGCGTCATCGGTAATATCAAATTCTATATCATCCATTTCGAACAGCTTCTTATACTGTTTGATAATGGCATTTTTAGGCTCGGTAAGAATGGCTCGAAGTGTTTTTCTATCAAGAGGATTCATATAAGTAAGAGCCGGTAAACGACCAATGATTTCAGGAATTAATCCAAACTCCTTCAAATCTTTTGGAATGATATATTTAAGCAAATTGGTGCGTTCTATAGAATCTTCACTCTTCGAAGCGCTAAAACCAACCGCCTGCATATTAAGTCTCTTACTAATAATCCTTTCGATACCATCAAATGCACCACCGGCGATAAACAATATATTTTCAGTATCCACCTCAATGAATTTCTGATCTGGATGCTTACGACCACCTTTAGGCGGAACGTTTACGGTAGTCCCTTCAAGCAACTTAAGTAAAGCCTGCTGAACTCCTTCTCCAGAAACATCACGTGTGATGGATGGGTTATCACTTTTACGCGCGATCTTATCCAACTCATCGATAAACACGATACCTCGCTGAGCTTTTTCCGTATTATAATCGGCTGCCTGAAGCAATCTGGTAAGGATACCTTCTACATCTTCTCCAACGTAACCAGCTTCCGTTAAAACGGTGGCATCAACTATCGCTAAAGGCACATTCAGCATTTTAGCAATGGTACGCGCCATTAAAGTTTTCCCGGTACCAGTTTCACCGACCATTACGATATTACTCTTCTGGATCTCCACATCATCATCACCTTCCGGCTGCAATAATCTCTTATAATGGTTATAAACCGCAACAGATAAGACTTTTTTAGTTTCTTCCTGACCAATAATATATTCATCAAGAAACTTTTTGATCACCTTGGGCTTACAAAGCATAAGGTCTGAAGAAAGTTCACGTGCCTCACCCTGCTTCGATTCTTCCACCACAATACCATGAGCCTGTTCGATACAACGATCACATATATGTGCATCCAGTCCTGCTATAAGCAGGTTGGTTTCCGGTTTTTTTCTTCCACAAAAGGAACATTCTAGATCTTCTTTCGCCATTGTTTAAATTTTCAGTAACTACTTTAAGTTAAAAAAAGTTAGTTACAATTTATCCTTCTCTCTTTAAAATTTCATCAATCATCCCATATTCCTTAGCTTTTTCAGCCTTCATCCAGTAGTCACGGTCACTGTCTTCGTGCACCTTCTCATAAGTCTGACCTGAATGTTTAGCAATGATCTTATATAATTCTTCCTTTAAAGTAATAATTTCTCTGGCCGTAATTTCTATATCGCTGGCCTGCCCCTGAGCACCTCCCATTGGTTGGTGAATCATTACACGGCAATGTGGTAGTCCGCTTCTTTTTCCGGCTTCTCCTGCACATAAAAGAACCGCTCCCATAGAAGCAGCCATTCCTGTGCAAATAGTTGCCACATCTGGCTTAATAAACTGCATTGTATCATAAATTCCAAGACCTGCATATACGCTTCCTCCCGGTGAATTTATATATATCTGTATGTCTTTAGATGAGTCGGTACTTTCCAGAAATAATAACTGGGCCTGCACAATATTTGCAACCTGCTCGTTAATTCCAGTTCCAAGAAAAATGATCCTGTCCATCATCAATCTTGAAAAAACATCCATTGCCACAGCATTCATCTGTCTCTCCTCAATAATATTAGGAGTCATGCCTACTGGTAACATACTACTTACAATTTTATCGTAATAATTGCTGTTTATGTTATGATCTGAAACAGCATATTTTCGAAATTCCTTTCCGTAGTCCATCAATTTTTTTGTTTTCTAATCTTAATTAAAATTCCGGTTAAAACCAAAAAAGGCGTTACCCTTATTGAGTTAACGCCTTAAAGATAGGTAATATATCGTAAAAAAGGCTTACTTGTAAATTGCTTTCACAAATTCTTCGTAAGTAACTTCTTTTTCGTCAAACTTCATATTTTCTATATAAAATTCAAGAAGTTTTTCATTCATCAACTGTTCAGAAAGTCGTTTAACTTCGTCCTGATTAGACAGGATCCTGGCAGCGATATCATCAAGTTCTTTTTGAGAAGGATCGGTTTGACCAAATTGAGCCATTTGCTGTTTGATCTTTTCTGAAGCAAAGGCTTTAAGATCGTTAAAGTCTACACTCAGATCATTATCATTGACCACTTTCCCTTCGATTAATTGATAACGTAGTCCTTTTTCGCTTTTTTCGTATTCTTCTCTAGCTTCTTCTTCAGTCATTGGCTCTTCACCAACCGTCTGTATCCACTTTTGAAGGAAGCCCTTTGGTAATTCAAAATCTGTAGCCTCAATCAAAGCCTCGGTTACATCATTCATCAACTGCTGATCGCTTTGCTGCTGAAATTGCTTCGCGGCATCTTCCTTGATCTTTTCTTTCAATTCAGTTACAGACTTCACATTATCTTTTCCGAAAAGCTTATCAAAAAGTTCCTGATCCAGATCTGCCAGTTCTCTTTCATTTATCTCAGAAATAGTGAAATATACTTCGATATCAAGGTCATGAGCTTTGTCATGTTCAATACTTAAGTGATTGATAAGTTCGTGATCATCTTCAAATAAATTCTTGGTTTTCACTGTGACCGTGTCTCCTACTTTAGCGCCAACAAACTTATTCAGGTTTCTTTTTCCTTTAAGTTTTTCAAGCTCAATAGAAGTTTCGTTTTCAATTTCTTCTTCTTCATTTTTGAAAGTTCCTGCAACCGTATCACCTTCTTCGGCAACTTCTTTTGTGGTTAACTTTCCGTATTGCTTCTGAATATTCTTGATCTGGTCATTAACCATTTTTTCATCAGCAACAATATTATATTTAGTCACTGGCTTTTTTAAATCCAGATCTACCTCAAATTCTGGAGCAAGCCCAAGTTCAAACTCGAAGCTATAATTATCCTTATCCCAGTCAAAATTTTCCTGCTCTTTTGGAATAGGGTTCCCAAGAACATCGAGCTTCTCCTCGGTAAGATATTTATTAAGACTATCTTGAAGAAGTTTATTCACCTCATCCACAAGCACAGCCTTACCGTACTGTTTCTTAACCATTCCCATAGGTACATGACCTTTACGGAAACCGGGAATATTGGCATTCTTACGGTAATCTTTTAAAATTTTATCTACTTTACCTACATAATCTTCTTTAGCGATATCAACTTTAACTACCGCATTTAATTCATCAATATTCTCTCTGCTAATATTCATTTTAGTCTTTTATAAAAAATTGGAGTGCAAAATTACATTTTTTTCGAAAGCCTACAAAGTTTCAAATAATTGAAATTCAGATAAATCTAATCTGATTTGAGAATTGAAAACAACAAAGATTGCACCAGAGACAGTAATAAGCTAAAAATTATGGCAATAAGCCAGCCGTCTACATCAAAACCTGACACAAAGCCATCTGCCATAAAAATAATGATGGCATTTATAACCAGAAGGAATAATCCCAGGGTAAGAATCGTAACGGGCAGGGTAAGGAGAACTAAAATAGGTTTGACAATAAAATTAAGCAATGCCAGAACCAAAGCAACAATAATGGCGGTCCAGTAACTGGCTACGCTTACTCCCGGAAGTATCTTTGCCAAAATGACAACTGCCACTGCAGTAAGTAATAGACGAAGTATAAAATTCATAATTTAAATTATTGGTGATAAGTAAAATTGCAAAAAAACGCCGGGAATTTCCCGGCGTATCTAAATTTTATATCAATTTTAATATTACATGCCACTCTGATCCAAAGTAACAGTACCATATTCACCAACGTTCGCTTTAGGAACATTTGAATTATATGTTGAATTGATTTCTGCAATAATCGCGTTTGCCATTACTGCGTATCCTCTTGGAGTTAAATGAACTCCGTCAAGAGAGAATGCACCTCCTGTTACGAAAGTAGAATTAATATTTCCCCCATCAAAAGTGATTCCTCCATTTTTCAATTGGGTAAGCAATGAATTGGCATCTACATATCCAAGGCCATACTGATCTGCGATTTGAGAAATAGCAACATTATATGCTGTCGTGGCATTTTTAACCAAGCTCTGCTCAGAGTTTGTAAGTACATATTGATCCTGCATAGGATAAGTTACGCCATTGATAGAAAGTTGTGCGGCCGACTGCTGATCAAGCCCTAAAGCCATAAGTTCCTGAACGTGTGTAGAGTTCACTTTTCCAATCACTCCTGAACTAGGTAACACAAGTAAATCTTCTGCAGTGGCCTGTCTTGACTGGCCAAACTGCATTCCATAAAGAGCAGCCTGAGCCGGATCTACTCCCGCTCCTTGAAGAACCTGGGCTAACTGTTGTGAAATATCAGGTAAAGATTCATCTTTTATAAGAACTGCACTTGCCGCATCGGTAGCAAAAGTCACACTTCTTTCAGGTACATCAAGAAAAGCGTAAGCCTGATTTAGTGGTGCAAAAGTAGAATTTAAAGTTGGTATTTGAGGCCCAAAGTTCTCATCTGCCGGACTTAGGGGGGCAAAAGGAACGGTGGTAAAATATGGAACTGAGGCAACATCTGGAATATTAATCAATACTCCATCAGCCTCTGCTCCTTCTGCTGAAGCCAAGGCCTGCACAATTCCCTTGTATACATTAGCAAAAACCATAGGATCTGTAATGTCATTTTCTCCATACAGTTTTGGGTCAAATTTCCCGAGTTGATCTACTCCAGTTCCTCCAGATGTAGCGAAACCCAGTACGTCATTATTTCCTATCCATAATGTAAAGAAAGTGGGATTCTGTGCAACAGCATCTTCTAAAACAGAAGCTGATTCCGAACTGGCAAATCTTACAAAATATGGATTTGCTGTTCCAGTTTGCAAACCAGTTAAACTACCATAGCCTTTAAAGCCTAAATGATAAGATTTTGCACCTGGAACTCCCAGATTACTAAATGGGCCTTCCAGCATATTTACTATATCTGTAGTTGGAGTCCCATTATATCGTACCGGTGAAGGTCCATTTGCCCCCACAGATAGGACATATCTTGTACCAAAGCCAGGCAGAGGTTGGCCATCCATTAGCAAACCACCTACATTATCATCTACTAAAGGCTGAGTAAATTTATCAGTATTCATTGTTAAGGCGAATTTTTCAGCCAGAATACTTGGATATGAATTTTCCTGCCCACTGCGATAAAGAGCCCCATCAGCATAACCTGCCGTTAAAGAGTTTCCTAAGGCCACATAATGTGAAAAATCGGCTTCACCACTGCTGTAAAAATCTTGATCTTCAATTGAATTTTCCAGCTCAGGCTCACAGGAAATAAAACCAAGAGCCAAAATTGCTATATATAAATAATGTCTTTTCATCTTCTAATTAAATTTTAAAGGTTACACCAAGACCTGGTACGAATGCGCTGGACTTATAAGTCCCTTCAAATGGCACATTTTGACCATCTTCCTGGTAGTAATCGTAAGATTCTGTAATTTCTTTGAACCTGCTATAAAGAAATGAAGCATCTATAGCAAACTTATCGGTTACGTTTATAGAAAGTCCTCCTGTGAAGTTATTCGAATCGTTCCTTGGAGTTTCAGGAGCAAAATATCCAGATTGAACCGGAGACTCATCAAAATAATAGCCGGCTCTTAAAGTAAAGGTCTCATTCGCGGTGTACTGCAAACCGAATCTATAAATAGAAGCATCCTGGTAATTTCTAGGGTTTTTGGAATCAGGAATATTTGGATTGGCAAAATCAAGATCCAGAGATTTATATGCATCCCAGAAAGTTCTGTTATAGTCAAAAGCAAATAACCACTGATCATTTAGCTGATAAGAAACTCCCACAGTTAATTCTGCCGGCATAGGCAACTCGGCATCAAATGTAGTATTCTCGAAAGGCGTTAACGGAGAGTTTGGAATATTCTCAAAATCTGCAGAACCGCCTTCGGCTTTCAAATCTATTTCAGATCGGTAATTCACACCAATTCTAAGACTATCCATCGGGCTAAACATAACACCTGCAGACCAACCAAAACCATTTACTCCGGTGGCCTCTACAGTAACATTGGAACGATTGCCTTCCAGATCGGTAAGACTACGGTTAAGGTTTCGGTTAAATTTTACTGATCCATTAGCATAAATAGGGCCACCGCCTATAGAAAGGTTATCTGTGATTTTATAAGACACCAATGCCTGAAAATAAATCGCGGCAAGATCAATATTATTTACAAGATGAGAACCTGCCCAGTCTTTTTCCCATTCAACACTACTCCCGTAGGGAGTGTAAGAAGCAAACCCCAGACTTACTTTATCACTTAATTTATAAGAAAAATATGCGTAAAAAGGAGTACCAACAGGACTGTCGGTTCTGGCCATCTGGCCATATTCACCATTCTGCCAAACAACATCAGAGAAAACAGCACTCACACCAACCGCGGCGTTAATCTTGTTTTCAAGGAATACCAATCCCGCAGGATTGAAGAAGGCCAATTCTGCATTATTCACTACTGCCACCCCAGTGTGTCCCATTGCCAGCCCACGCTGTCCCTGGAGACTCACCCTATACCCTCCGGCATAAGTTACTGCTGTGGCCAGTACCATAAGGCCAAGTAAAAATAGTCTTTTCATAATTAATTTGGATTATATTTAAAATGTGCTAAAAAGTATTGCTCAAAAATAGCACAAAATAAATATTATGCAACAAAAGCCGACAAAATGTTATGCGTACATAATAAATTTAGAAAGGTTTTAAACAAAATGATTTACAATGCCATAAAATTCATTCATATTCTCAGCATGAACCCAATGTCCGGCACCTTTTACAGTGGAAATTAAAGCCTTTGGAAATTGCCTTTTAATGGGATCATGGTCCTCCTGAGTTATATAATCAGATTTTTCACCCCCAATAAATAAGGTTGGTCCGGAATAAGACAAATCCTGAGGTAAGCTATCACCAATATTTTCGATATTTGCCTTTAAGGCATCGAGATTAAGCCTAAGTGAAAGCTGATCCCTGGTCTTCCAGTAAAGATTCTTTAAAAGAAACAATCTCACCCCGGTTTCAGGGATGAAATCCTTGAGAAAATCCTCGGCATCTCCACGGGAAGTAAGTTTTGCTTCGTCTAAGGCTGTTAGCCCTTTTAGAATATGCTGATGATGAGGGGCGTAATATTTTGGAGCAATATCAACAATAATAAGCTTTTCCACCAGGCCTTCGTTTTGACAGGCAGTAAGCATCGCTGTTTTGCCACCCATAGAATGCCCTAAAAGAATTATATTTTCAAGCTTATGTAGGTGGCAATACTCCACAATATCTTCTGCCATCAATTCATAAGAAAAATCATCACTATGGGGACTTTTACCATGATTTCGCTGATCTATTAAGTGAACTTCAAAGCCATCTTCAGCAAATTTCTTTCCAAGCGTTTTCCAGTTATCACTCATTCCAAGAAATCCATGGAGGAAAAGAAACGGCTTTCCTTCCCCAAGTATAGTAGAATGTAATTTCATCTATTTAAGGAGTTTTAAATATTTCTGAATCGTTTTCTCAAGACCCATAAATAAAGCCTCTGAAATCAAAGCATGTCCAATTGAAACCTCATCCAGATAAGGAACATTGTCTTTAAAGTATTTTATATTATCAAGGGAAAGATCATGCCCGGCATTAATTCCCAGGCCAAGCTCATGCGCCAGTTTCGCACATTTAGTATAGGCTACTGCCGAGTTTGGATCTCCTTTGGCATATTTTACTGCAAAATCTTCTGTATAAAGTTCAATTCTATCGGTCCCCGTCTCAGCAGCCCCCTCAATCATCCTTTCCTCCGGATCCACAAAAATAGACGTTCTTATCCCATGCGATTTGAATTCCTCAATGACCTCCTGCAAATAACTTTTATTTTTTATCGTATCCCATCCGGAGTTGGAAGTAATGGCATTTTCAGCATCCGGGACAAGGGTAACCTGTGCCGGTAATACTTCAAGAACAAGATTCTTAAAATCATGAATGGGTTTACCTTCTATATTAAATTCGGTCTTAAGGATTGGTTTCAACGACCTAACATCGGCATATCGTATGTGCCTTTCATCGGGTCTCGGATGCACCGTGATCCCTTCAGCGCCAAAGGATTCTATTTTTCGGGCGGCCTCCATAACATTAGGCATATCTCCTCCCCTTGCATTTCTAAGAGTCGCTATTTTATTGATATTAACGCTTAATTTCGTCATTTTCTATCTGTTTTATTAACAAAAATACAAAGTGTATGCTGCTTCAATGAATATTATTTTGATTAATTTGCATAAAAGGAACAGAGATTATGAGCATGACAGAATACATATTAAATGACGTTGGGATCCTAAATGTTTCTGAAAAAATCGGAACGGTTAAAAAGCTTTTTAATCAGTTAACTTACACGCATCTTCCGGTGGAAAGCGAAGGGATCTATTTAGGATGTATTTCTGAAAATGACGTTCGTTGTTTTGATGATGACAAAACCCTTGACGAATATCGGTATGCTCTGGAGGGCTTTTATGTAAGAGAAAATAATTACTGGCTGGACAGTCTTGAGTCCTTTGCCCAGAATAATTGTAATATTCTTCCGGTATTAGATGAGGACAGCAAATATCTCGGGTATTTTGAATTAAGTGAGATCATTACTTTATTTAATGAAACTCCTTTTTTAAATGAAGCCGGAAATATCCTGGTGGTTGAAAAAGCCTTTAAAGATTATTTTTTTAGTGAGATAAGCCAGATCGTTGAGTCTAACAATGCACATTTACTAGGTGCTTTCGTTTCAAAAGTAGAAGAAGAAATGGCTCAGATCACCTTAAAGATCAGTCCTTCGGGAATGAATGAGATTATCCAGGCCTTTAGACGCTATGGTTATATTATTATTTCAGACCATCAGGAAGACACTTTTAATAAAAATCTCAAGGATAGATCTAAATATCTGGACAAATACCTGAATATTTAATTGATGAAAATAGGCATTTACGGACAATTTTATCATGCCAACGCAGCTCAGTATATAGGACAGTTGCTGGAATTACTAAACCAGAAAAATATAAAGGTCCTCATTGAAGAGGATTTTCTAAAACTGATCCATAGTAATAAGACCATAGATAAGGATTATCAGCATTTTAAATCTTTTGAAGAACTGGACAACTCCTTTGATCTGTTCTTTTGTATAGGGGGAGATGGTACTATCCTTAAATCTATCAACTATATAAGGAACCTGAATATTCCTATTGTTGGGATCAACACTGGAAGACTGGGTTTTCTGGCTACGATTCAGAAAGAACAAATTTCTGAAACTCTGGATGAGATCCTGGAAAAAAAATTCAGCCTTTCTCCCAGGTCTGTCCTTACAATGAAAACAAATCCCCAAAATATGGATCCTGTTTTTTCTCATATCGCATTAAATGAAATTGCGGTAAGCCGAAAAAACACCACTTCCATGATCACGGTGGACACCTGGCTGGATGACCAGTATCTTACTTCTTACTGGGCCGATGGGTTAATTATTTCTACCCCTACCGGTTCTACAGGTTATTCGCTAAGCTGCGGAGGCCCGGTGATCACCCCAGATGCAGATTCACTGGTCATCACCCCCATTGCCCCACACAATTTAAACGCCCGGCCCCTGGTAATAAAAGATCATACTACCATAAAACTTAAGGTTTCGGGAAGAGAGGATTCTCATTTGGTTTCTATGGATTCGAGAATTGCTACATTGCAAAATGATACCGAGATCATAATAAAAAAAGCACCCTACAATATAAATTTTGTTGAACTAAGAGAGGATAGCTTTTTAAACACCCTTAGAAAAAAACTGCTCTGGGGTGAAGATAAGCGCAATTAAGCAATAAAAACTTTCAAAAACTGTTTATACTAATGCACAAATCTGCTCAAATTATTGCAGAGCAAACAGAATTGTTATATTTGCAAACTTTTGAAAACCTATGAGGTACCTAATCGCATTTGTAGTGATGGCATTTTTTACAACAGGCATATACTCACAACAATTTGAAGTGGGAGCCTTTGCCGGCGGTGCAAACTATATTGGCGATGTGGGAAGAAGTAATTATATTTTGCCCAATACACCGGTTGGGGGACTCGTTGCCAAATGGAATCGCAGCCCTCGTCACGCTGTTCGATTATCACTTTTATATGCAGAAATTTCTGCAGATGATACAAAATCTGACGATACACGAAGACAGCAACGTGGTTATTCTTTTGACAATACAATAGCAGAAGCATCCCTGGGGATAGAATTTAATTTCTGGGATTTTGATCTTTCTGAGGCTTTACCACAAAGTGCGCCTTATATTTACACCGGCGTTACCTATTTTAGAACAGATCATCTCTGGCTGAAAAACGGTAGAACTGGAAACCTTGTGAACGAAGGAACCAACTGGGAGTTTGCCATCCCAATGGTTATGGGGTATAAAGAAGCTATTACGGAACATATTATTGGCGCTTTGGAAATCGGAGCCCGATACACGTTCACCGATAACATGGATGGAAGCTGGCCAGAAGAATATCTTGGAAGAAGAGAGCCTGAGGCCGAGTTTGGAAATAGAAACACCTCGGACTGGTATGTATTTACTGGGGTAAGTATAACCTTTACATTTGGGCGCAAGCCTTGTTATTGCTTTTAAATGAATTATAGAGACAATATAGACCTTAATAAATTACCTGCGCACATTGCTATCATAATGGACGGAAATGGACGATGGGCTAAACAAAAAGGTTTCCTCAGAGCTGCCGGTCACCAGGAAGGGACCACAGCCGTGAGAGATGTTGTTGAAGGTTGTGCCGAAATTGGAGTGAAAAACCTTACCCTTTATGCATTTTCAACCGAAAACTGGAACAGACCCAAACTGGAGGTTGATACCTTGATGCGATTATTGGTTTCTTCATTAAAGAAGGAAATCAAAACCCTGAGGGATAACGACATTAAATTGAATTCTATCGGCAATATTTCAAGCTTGCCGAAGAAAGCAAGGAAAGAATTACTTGATGTTATCGAGAAAACTTCAGAAAACTCAAGGATGACACTTACCCTCGCTTTAAGCTATGGGAGCCGCGAAGAATTGACCAGTTGCATAAAGCAGATCGCGCACAAAGTTAAAAATGGAGAATTATCTGAAGATACGGTTGATGAATCAGTTATAAATGAGCATCTTTACACCCGAAATTTACCAGACGTTGATCTGTTGATCAGAACCAGCGGCGAACAGCGCATTAGCAATTTCCTTTTATGGCAAATTGCCTATGCCGAATTGTATTTTACGAAAATCTTATGGCCAGATTACCGAAGGGAAAATCTTTTTGAAGCCATATACAATTATCAAAACAGAGAAAGAAGATTTGGAAAAACAAGTGAGCAACTCAGTTAGTGCATTCATGACAAAAAAGATTTTTACACTTTTTGCAATTTGTTTCATATTCAGTATAGCCGCCAAAGCACAGGATCTACCCCTTGGCGATTCAAAAAAATATACTATAGGAGATATAAAAGTTACCGGCACCACGACCTACAATGAACAAACCGTAATTACATATACAGGTTTAAAAAAAGGAGAACAAATTTATATTCCCGGGGATAGGTTAAGTTCTATAATTAAAAAATTATGGGATCTGGACCTTTTCAGCGATATAAATTTCTATATCACCAATGTAGAAGGAAATGTCGCAGATCTTGAACTGGAAATCAAGGAAGTTCCGGTTTTAAACCAGGTAAAATTCAGCGGACTCAAGAAAAAGAGTGACAAAGAAAAACTTACCGAGGAAAATGAGCTAAAACCAGGGGTCAAAGTAAATGAGAACCTTATTACCACTACCACGAATTATATTCAGAATAAATATAAGAAGGACGGGTATCTTAATGCCGATGTAGAAGTGAGAACTTCGGATGTTGTTGATTCTACAGGCACTTCAACCAATAAAGTAAATATGGTTGTAGATGTTGATCTTGGAGACAGGGTGAAAATCGCTGATATTGATTTTACGGGTAATGACGAATTTTCAGATGCCAAGCTTAGAAGAAGCATGAAGAATACCAAGCAAAAGAATATTATCAGGTTTTGGAAGCGATCTAAGTTTGTACGAACTGACTATCAAGAAGATAAACAATCGGTAATCGACAAATACAAGGAAGAAGGATATCGGGATGCAAGGATAATTTCGGACACCCTTTTAAGAAGGGATGATAAAACTGTTGCTCTCGAACTTGAGGTTGCCGAGGGTGACCAGTACTACATTGGGAATATAGATTTTCTTGGAAACGCCGCTTATACCGATGCCCAGTTAAAAAGAGTTTTAGGACTTAGCAAGGGAGATGTATACAACGGAGTTCTTATTGATGAAAGGATACAGGGAAGAGAGCCAAATAAAAATTCAGTAGCCAACCTTTACCAGAACAATGGATATCTATTTTCCAATATAGACCTGGTGGAAACCAATGTGTATAATGATACTATTGATTTTGAAATTCGCATTGTTGAAGGAAAGGAAGCTTATTTTGATGAAATACGAGTAACCGGGAATGAGAAAACGAAAGATCATGTGATCTATCGTGAGCTTAGAACAAAGCCGGGGCAAAAATACAGTCAGGAAGCCGTGGTTGCTACCATACGTGAACTTGGCGCACTTGGTTTCTTTGATGCGGAACAACTAAATCCTGAATTTGTGGATCCTAACCCACAGGAAGGAACTCTAAGCCTGGAATATCAGGTTGTAGAAGCCGGATCCAGCCAGATCGAACTCCAGGGTGGATATGGTGGAGGTGGTTTTATAGGTACTTTAGGTTTATCTTTCAACAACTTTTCTATTCAGGGATTATTCGATAAAGATGCTTACAAGCCCATTCCTATGGGAGATGGTCAAACTTTATCTTTAAGAGCCCAGGCCAGTACTTTTTACCAAACTTACAGCCTGTCTTTTAGAGAGCCCTGGTTAGGAGGAAAAAGACCGGTAAGTTTTTCTACTTCCTTTAGCTATACCAGACAGTTCCTGTATGATTATAGAAACAGGAAAGCCGATAAAAGCAGAAGTTTTGACATCCTGGGAGTAAGCCTTGGTCTTGCAAAAAGACTTACAGATCCAGACCAATATGTTACCATATCCAACCAGATAGGTTTCCAGCGCTATGAACTTAATAACTACAATACAGGTCTCTTTACATTTGGGAATGGATTTTCAAACAACCTTTATTATCAATTAGGAATAACCCGGGATAACACTGCAATTAATCCTATTTTTCCAACTTCAGGTTCAAAATTCTCTATTACTGCAAAACTAACTCCCCCGTACTCCTTGTGGAACGGAGTAGATTATGGTAATCTTGATAACCAGGATGAATATCAGCTACGGGATGATAACGGAAATCTTATTGATGAGCAAGGAAACAGAGTTACCCGAGCTAACTCAGTTCCAGATTCTGAAAAAGTAGACCAGAAAAAATATAACTGGCTTGAATTTTATAAAATTAAGTTTGCGGGAACCTGGTACAACACCCTTGCAAGTTTTGGCCCAAGTAGCAATCTTGTTTTACGTACACATGCTGAGTATGGTTTCCTTGGAGCTTATAATAATGAAAGAGGGGTCCCACCATTTGAGCGTTTCTATGTTGGTGGTGACGGCTTGGGAGCTTACAGCCTGGATGGAAGAGAAACGATTCAGTTAAGAGGTTATGAAAATCAATCTATTGTTCCTATAGACAGACCTTTGGATCAAAGAGATGACGGTGCAACTATTTATAATAAATATTCATTGGAATTAAGATTTCCAATTACATTGAAGCCATCAGCTTCTATTTATGCTCTAAGCTTTTTAGAAGCAGGTGCCTCGTTTGACAATTTTAGAGACTATAATCCGTTTCAGTTATACAGATCTGGAGGAATGGGACTTAGAGTTTATATGCCTACCTTTGGTTTATTAGGGATTGATTTTGGTTACGGATTTGACGAGGTCGTTGGTGAACAAGGACCACATGGATGGGAAGTACACTTTATTATAGGACAGCAATTTTAATTTGGCACGATATTTTCTATATTCGACTTAAATGAAAAAAAGAATATTTTCAATATTATCAATACTATTACTTTCGGCGGCAACCCTATCGGCTCAGAAAAGTATAAGGCTGGGTTATATAGATATGGAATATATTCTTCAAAACGTTCCGGAATACAAGGAAGCTCAGAATCAACTTGAGAATAGGGTTCAGGAATGGAAGAAAGAGGCCGAAGCCAAAATGAGGGTAGTGAATAACATGAAGATAAAGCTTGAAAACGAAAGTGCTTTACTTACCAAAGAACTGATTGAAGAACGCGAAGACGAAATTCAATACCTGGAAAACCAGGCGATGGAATATCAACAGAATAGATTTGGTCCTAACGGTGACTACATCAATCAGAAAAAACAACTCGTAAGGCCTATTCAGGATCAGGTTTTTGCCGCCGTACAGGAGATAGCAAAAAACAGGAATCTTGACTTCGTTTTTGACCGTACTTCTGATATTGGAATGATATATGCAGATCAACAATATGATGTTAGCGAATTGGTACTCCGAACTATAAAGCGGACCGCTAATCGTGAACAACTTGAAGGAAAAGAGGAGATTACAGAAATGGAAAAGGCTGAAGACCGCACCATAGAGCAGGAAGAAGCTATTACCGAAAGAGAACAACTTGTTGAGGAACGAAAAAAAGAAAGAGAAGCAATTATAGAACAGCGTAAGAAAGAACGAGATTCTATAAGGGCTGCCAAGCAAAAAGAATTTGATGAAAGGAGAGCTAAAATTCTTGCCGAAAGAGAAAGAAAAAAAGACTCCATAATGAAAGCAAGAGAAAAGAAAAACGATACGATTAGATAATAAATTTTAAACCTTAATTAAACTTAACGAAGATTACAATGAAACAATTCAGAACACTTTTTATAGCTTTAGCTTTAATGATAGGCGCTACTGCATTCACCAATGCGCAGTCTAAGGTTGCTCACATTCCTACACAGGAATTAGTTCAATCACTGCCAGAATATAAAAGCGCTATGGATCAGCTTGATAAGTTAGAAAAGACATACGACGCTGAGATCAAGGATATGCTAGCTGAAGCACAGAATACGATGCAGCGTTATGAATCAGAAGCAAACACGAAGACTGAAGAAGAAAATCAAAAAAGAGCTACAGAACTTCAGGCTGCTCAAAGAAGAATCCAGGAACACAGTGCACAGGCAAGACAGGATCTTCAAAAGAAAGAAAACGATTTGCTTAGACCAATTCTTGAAAAAGTAAGAACTGCTATTCAAAAAGTAGCAAGAGCAAAAGGATATGATTATGTATTAGATTCTACTACTGGTACTGGTGTACTTCTAGCTGATGGATACAATCTTATGCCTGATGTAAAAAAGGAATTAGGACTGTAATTTCAGCCGAAATCGAATAAATTTATAAAACTGCGTTCTAATAGAGCGCAGTTTTTATTTTTGTACCTATATGAAAAAATCTTCCTGTCCAATTGGAATTTTCGATTCAGGAGTTGGCGGCACCTCCATCTGGAAAGAAATCCATCAGTTACTTCCTTTAGAAAAGACTATTTATCTGTCTGACAGTAAAAATGCTCCTTACGGAGTAAAAACCCAGGAAGAAATCATAAGGCTGTCTGTAAAGAATACAGAGCGTCTTCTTGAAATGAACTGTAAACTTATTGTAGTTGCCTGTAATACGGCAACTACTAACGCCATAAAGATACTTCGTGATACCTATGATGTTCCTATTATTGGGATAGAGCCGGCAATTAAACCTGCAGCCTTAAAAAGCACTAATAAGGCAGTAGGAATCCTGGCCACCAGGGGTACACTTACAAGCGAGCTTTTTGCAAAGACTTCAGAGCTTTATACAAAAGACATAAGTGTTATAGAAGTTGAAGGAAAAGGTCTGGTGGAACTGATAGAAAATGGTAAAAAAGATTCCCAAGAAATGGAATCGGTTCTTAGTAACTTGCTCGAACCAATGCTTCAGGCGCATATAGATTATCTTGTTCTGGGCTGTAGCCATTACCCCTACCTGATCCCAATGCTAAAAAAATTATTACCTGTAGATGTGAAGATCATTGACTCCGGTGAGGCCGTTGCCAAACAAACCAAATTCATCTTAAAGCAAAATGAACTTTTGAATGAGGATGAAACTCAAAAAGTAATTCCTCAATTTTACTCTAACGGAAATCCGGAAGTTCTTGCTCAACTTGTAAATGCTTCTGAAAATAAGTACCGGGTTAATTATTTGGATTTTTAATTATTAACCGCAGGGCAATGACAGTCATATCGCTCTCTGCTCTTACCAAAATTATATCCCAGGCTTATTTGATGAAAACCATTATTGCTAAGCACAAGCGAGTTTAGCTGGTAACTAAAGGTATATCCAAAGATGAAATTCTTATAGCCTGCTCCCGCAAAAGGAGTAATATATCTTAACTGTTGTTGTTTAAGCTCTTCACCATCTGTGGTATATTCGGCACCCTCAAAGCTATTTCGATAAGATAATCCCCCCCAAAGCATTCCTTCTTCAAGCTCATAATAGGCTTTCAAATTAACATCGATCGCCATTTCATTGGTGGCCTCCCTAGCCTGAAAAAGAATAGAAGGTTCAAAACTCCACTCATCATTTGGATTGAGGTCAAAAACATAGCCTGCCGAAAATAAATATTTTCTCATATTGCTGGGAACTGCATCTGAATAGAATAAATCACGACTTACCGCCAGCAGGTTCTTAGCACTAAGATGAAAATACAGATCATGGTAAAAATAAGACATCCCAAAATCCATATTGGCAAAAATATCGGAGGTATTGTTTCCCAGTAAAGGATCGAAACCTGTAAACCCACTTGTATCCAGCCTGTGTTGTATAACGCCCGCGCTTAAACCAAAAGACAATTGATTAAGATCGGCACTACTACGGGAAAACATAAGGTGGTAGGCAAAAGTACCATATGCACCCAGCTTTGAAAAATTTCCGTTCTCATCTCTGAATAATATTCCCCCCAGGCCAAGCTTATCGCCTACTCTGGAATTAATAGTAAGCGTTTGTAAGTTAGGAGCATTCTCCACGTCGAACCACTGCATCCGAGCGGTAAGCCGAATTTGATCAAAATTGGATGCTCCGGCCATGGATGGATGCAATAGGTAAAGATTATCAGTAAGATAATCTGAATAAGTGGGGATGACTTCCTGAGCATGAGACGTTGATATTTTTAAAAATATCATTACACAAAAAAGCAGATAGAAATATTTAATTCCCCAAAGGCTCAAAAGCCTACTTTTAAATAAAACCTGATTAACCATAAAGCCTGTAAATATATGTATTACTTAATTTTTCTTTAGTATTTTTGCGAAAAATTTTGAGATGAAAGAATTCATTATAGATATCGTCCCGACTACCGAATCCAGAATATTAAAATTTGAGGCTAATAAGTTCCTTACAAGACATGAAAGCCATGAATTCAAGAATATCGATGAGGCCTCAGTCTCTCCCCTGGCACAGCAATTATTCTATTTACCATTTGTAAAAACGGTTTATATCGCACAGAATTTTATTGCTATAGAAAAGTATGATATTGTGGAATGGACAGATGTGCAACAAGAGGTAGCAGAACAAATTGAAAATTATCTTAATAAAGGAGGGGAGGTTATAATACAGGAATCTCAAAAAAAGGGAAATATTCCTGTAACGGTTTATGCTGAAAGTACTCCGAACCCAGCTGTGATGAAATTCGTTGCCAACAAGAAACTTGTACTTCAGGCTTCAGAATTCAAAAATATAGATGATGCTAAGAATGCCCCTCTTGCGCAAAAGCTTTTTCATTTTCCTTTCGTCAAAGAAGTCTTTATTGATGAGAATTATGTTTCTGTTCAGAAATATGATATTGCCGAATGGGAAGAGATTACTATGGAATTAAGAGAATTTATTCGAAATTTCATCCAGGAAGGAAACGAGATCATCTCTACTGAAGCTGTTGCAAACACTTCAGATAATTCAGGAGCAACCAAGACGCAATCACCTGAGGCAAATTTTGAAAATCTCGATGACACCTCACAACAGATTGTTGCTATCCTTGATGAATACATTAAGCCGGCCGTGGCAAGTGACGGAGGAAATATTCTTTTTGAGAGTTATAATGAAGAAAATAAAACCGTTAAAGTAATCCTTCAGGGAGCTTGCAGTGGTTGTCCATCTTCTACCATGACCCTTAAAAACGGAATCGAAACCATGCTTAGAGATATGCTAAAGGATAAAGTGGAATATGTAGAAGCGATAAATGGTTAAACCAAGAAATATTATTAAATAAAAAAATCCCTGAAAAAGGGATTTTTTTATTTAATAATTTGTGGTCCTGGCTTCATTATAGAATTCCTGAAATAACTGCAAAAGGCCCATCGTAGAACTTATAAGGTCTTTAGATTCTAGTAACATTCCAAAATACAATTTCGTGTTTTTTGGACTTGTTTCTGAAGTTCTAATCCTGGTAATCTGTTTCTGAATAAGCTCACTCACATAATCCAGTAACTGCTGCTTTTCGTTAAGGATCCCTTCTATATTACCAAATTCATGATTATCAAAGGTCTCTTTAATTTCATCAAAAAGGATCTGCATTTTATCATCAACCTTTTTAAGATCTCTTATCTGATTGAATTTTAAATTTTTATGATTGTTATGAACATGGTTATAACTATTTCTTGTTATAAAGCCTATAGACTGAACCATATCCTGTAAATAATCCAGGGTTAGAATATAAAATTTACTGGCTTCTACCGAATCTTCCTCCAGGGATTTGATGAAATAGAAGATATTTCCTTTAAGTTCATCAACATCCGTCTCCAGTTTTTCTATTTTTTTGTAGCTTTTTTTCAGTTTTCCAAGGTCATAATAGCCCAGGTTATCAACGGTTTTAGTATACATTTTATTAATCCCGTTTATTACATTCGAAATATTTTCTGAAGTTTCCGAAATCATTTCATTGATCGTAATAATATCGCTACGATTAAATTTTTTCCTGTTCTTCTCTTCCCGGCTTCTTCTGGAATGTAGAATAGTACTTCTCACCACAAGCCCTAGCGCTAAAAGGATTAGTATAATAAGAGCCACGATTCCACCAAAATAAATAATAGCCCCGAATATAGCGGCTGCCGTAAAGGCTACCAGGGCAGTAACAAACCATCCTCCAACAACATTCAACACTCCAGCTACTCTATAAACAGCACTTTCACGGTCCCAGGCACGATCTGCGAGGGAAGTTCCCATCGCCACCATAAAAGTTACATAAGTGGTAGATAGTGGGAGTTTATAGCTCGTTCCAATAGAAATAAGCACACTTGCAACGACTAAGTTCACAGAGGCTCTTACCATATCAAAAGCCGGTGCATCCATTCGTTTACTTCTTACATGAGTGGAAGGTTTATTAAACTTACTTTCTATTCTATGCTTCATTCCCTGCGGAAGCACCGCGGTCATGGCATTCCCAAACAAAACAGAATACCTTACAATTCCCCTTGAAAGCCAGTTAGGTTCAAATCTTTCTACCCCGTCCCCCTGCCTGGCCAGGTTAATTCCGGTATCAACCACAGAACGTGCTTTACTGGAAAACCACAATGTCGCTACCATCACGCCGCCCGCAGCAATCAATAAAATTTCAGGAGTAGGAACGCTTCCTGACAGCCCGGTCATTAAAAATTGAGAAGGTATGGCTCCGGTAGCATCATAAGCCGCTTGCCACAAATTAAAAGATTGCCAGGCCGCGATGGGAACCCCTATAAAGTTCACAAGGTCGTTTCCGGCAAAGGCAAGTGCAAGAGCAAAGGTTCCAATTATTATGATCGTTCTAAGAATATTGATCTTCAAAACACTCATAAGGAACTGGGAAAGTGCCGTGAAAAATACCAGGCCAATTATTACAATAGTAATGGTATGAGTATTAATATAAAGCTGTGTAACCTCTGATATAAAAGGCAAACTTTTCATTCCTTTTATAAGAATAAAATAAAGGATCGCCGTGAGGGATAAGCCTCCAAATATAGAACCTACATATTTTATTTTCTTTTCATATTGAAAAGAAAAAACAAGCCTGGAAATATATTGCACGACTGTCCCTATGACGAATGCCACCACAACCGCCAGAAGAATACCTGCAATTATTTCTGTCGCTTTAGCGGTGTTTATATAACCACCAAGCATGGTAAGATCTCCTTCTGTTTGAGTATAAATTTTTATGGCCGCCATACATACCGCAGCCCCAAGTAATTCAAATACTATTGAAACCGTGGTAGAGGTGGGAAGTCCAAGGGAATTAAAAAAATCGAGCAGCAATACATCGGTTATCATCACTGCCATGAAAATGATCATTATCTCTTCAAAGTAAAATTCCCCCGGCATAAAGATGCCCTTTCGAGCTACCTCCATAAGTCCGCTGGAAAATATCGCTCCTACAGCTACCCCCAAACTTGCCACGATCATAATCGTTCGCATGGAAACAGCCTTGGATCCAATTGCCGAATTAAGGAAATTGATGGCGTCATTACTCACTCCCACCACCAAATCTGTAATAGCCAGAGCAAAAAGAGCTACAAGCATTACAATGTAAATATCTTCCATAAACAGATTAATTATCAACCAGCAAAAATCTTGCTTTTTTCGAAAATTATATGAATCAATAAAGTTATTAAAAGATTAATAATACGAATACCATTCGTAACAAAAGATATATTTTCCTATTTTTAGAATAGCTTTAAAATGAGCCGTCTACAAATAAAAATCAAATTCATTATTATTAATTAGCCATCAAATTCAATGGATCGCCCCCTAACAAGGCGTTTTATTTTTATACTTTTTCGAAATGAGCAAAGAATATAGATTTTCCAACGAGCTTATCAATGAGACCAGCCCCTACCTGCTTCAACATGCCCACAATCCCGTGAACTGGCATCCCTGGAAAGATGAAGTTCTGGATCTCGCCCAAGTCGAAGAAAAACTTCTTTTAATAAGTGTAGGCTATTCTGCATGTCACTGGTGCCATGTAATGGAACATGAAAGCTTTGAAAATGAAGAAGTAGCTGAGATCATGAACTCCAATTACATCTGCATTAAAGTGGACAGAGAAGAACGGCCCGATATTGACCAGGTCTATATGAATGCGGTACAAATAATGACCGGCATGGGTGGCTGGCCCATGAATGTTGTGGCGCTTCCAGACGGAAGACCCGTATGGGGAGGAACCTACTTCAGGAAAGAACAATGGAAGGATGCCTTAAAGCAGATAGCTAATTTATATGCTTCCAAGCCGGAACAACTATTAGAGTATGCTGGAAAACTGGAAGCAGGATTAAATCAGGTTCAGATCATAGAACCTCCAACTACAAATAAAAATTTTCACCGAGATTTCTTCTTACCTATAATAAAGAAATGGAAACGAAGTCTTGACAGAAAAAATGGAGGCTATAATAGCGCACCAAAATTTATGATGCCTACCAATTACGATTTTCTTTTGCGATATGCCTTCCAAAATTCTGATGAAGAACTAATGGATTTTTGCCTGCATACACTTAATAAAATGTCCTGGGGTGGAGTATTTGATCCGATAGGAGGTGGTTTTTCCAGGTATTCGGTAGATGAAAGCTGGCATGTTCCCCACTTTGAGAAGATGTTGTATGACAATGCACAACTTGTTCAGCTTTATTCAAAAGCATATAAATTAACCGGAAATAACTGGTACAAAGAAGTTGTGATCCAAACACTTGACTTTATAGATCGTGAAATGAGCGATCCCTCAGGCGCTTTTTATTCAGCATTGGATGCAGACAGCGAAGACGAAAATGGCAAAAAAGAGGAGGGAGCTTATTATGTTTGGAAAAAAGCAGAACTTCAGCGATTACTTCAGGATGATTTTAACCTATTTTCTGAATGCTTTAATATCAATGCCTTCGGAAAGTGGGAACATGAAAATTATGTACTTATTAGAAATAAAAAATTTCAGAATTAGCCACTCAGAATCATATTTCAGAAAATGAATTAATTGAAAAAATTCAACAATGGAAAGAGATTTTATTGACCCGAAGACAAAAAAGAAAAAGACCTGGACTCGATGATAAATCTCTTACCTCATGGAATGCAATGATGATAAGTGGGTATATAGAAGCTTACAAGGCATTGGGAAATAAAGAATATCTGGAGACTGCAAAAAGGAACGCGAATTTTATCATTAAATATCAGTTTCGTGAGGATGGAAGATTGAATCATAATTATAAGAATTCTAAAAGTTCCATTAACGGATATCTCGAGGATTATGCATTTTCGATAGAGGCCTTTATTAATTTATATGAAGCCGATTTTGATCCGGTACATCTTAAAAATGTCGAAAACCTTATTAAGGTTGTTGAAAGTGACTTTACCGAAAAAGACAATCCGCTTTATAATTTCACTTCGGCCAGGGATCGAAAACTTGTGGCCAAAACGGTAGAATTTAATGACAATGTTATCCCGGCATCCAACTCGGTTATGGCCAAGAATCTTTTCAAACTTGGGAAACTTACCGGGAACATAAAATATATTGAAAAAGCAGAAAACATGCTGCATACGGTTCAGGATAAGATTCCGGGATATCCGCAGTCCTTTTCAAACTGGCTTGACCTTATGATGAATTTCACTTTTCCTTATTTTGAAATTGCGATAACCGGCACCGAATATTTGGAAAAAGCATCTTTTTTTCAGAAAAAATATCTCCCCAATACCTGCTTCGCCGCTGGAGAAAAATCTGATTATCCATCACTTTTAAAAGACAGGTATAAGGAGGATAAGAATCTTATTTATGTTTGTGAGGGAGGCACCTGTCATCTTCCACACGAATCAACTTCCGCCGCAATCAAGGAACTCACGGCAATTTTAACAAAATTTAAACATGAAATAAAACCGATTTTTTTACTATAAGCCACTAAATAAAAAAACTAAGAAAAAGAAATATGGACGAACTAAACGACTTCGGTGAAATTGCAAGAGAATACGCCAATAAGTTTATAGATTATTTACCCACGACTTATAGGAGCAATAGTACTTTTAATTGTAGGTCTTTGGGTAATTAAACTGATTGTAAAATATCTTGAAAGACTCTTCGAGAAAAAGGATTACGATGAAACCCTCGAACAATTCACGCTTAATGCGTCACGATGGGGATTAAAAATACTACTTTTTGTTCTTGTTATCACCCAGTTAGGGGTTCAGAGCGCTTCCCTTGTGGCTGCAATAGGTGCCGCAGGTCTGGCCATTGGTTTAGCCTTACAGGGTTCCCTGGCTAATCTGGCCGGAGGGGTGCTTATCATTGTACTAAAACCCTTTAAGCTTGGTGACTGGATCGAAGCACAGGGTGTATCTGGAAGCGTTGTAGAAATTTCGCTTTTTTACACCAAGATCAATACCTTCGGAAATCAAAGAGTCGTTATTCCAAATGGAGAACTTAGTAATAATAATATCACCAACTACAGTTTTAATGGAACCCGAAGAGAAAATCTAAGTTTTGGAATTTCCTATGATGACGATATTAAAGTCGCTAAAGAAGTACTTACTAATTTAGTAAAAGAACAGGAAGATATTCTGGAAGATCCGGCACCACAAGTAATCGTTGCAGAACTTGGAGACAGTTCAGTTAATTTTGCTGTTCGATATTTTGCGGCTAACAGCGTATTCTGGGATCTACACTGGCATATGATAGAGGAAGGGAAGATAAGACTTGAGGCTGCCGGAATGACGATTCCATATCCTCAGAGAGATGTTTACTTCTATGATCAGACCAAAATGAACGGGACTGCATTAAAAAAAGAGAAAAAAGAAGACTAACCTGCTATAAAGTCTTTTAAATAATAAGGTTCAAAATAAGCGACATCTTCGGTGTCGCTTTTTTGATATTTAAATTCAGCAATTTTAGCCATTTCTGTGGCCGAAGGAAATACCAGGGTATGAAAACGGGCATTTTCATGATGTACATATTTCTTCAAACTTCTGTACACCATTTCCTATAAAATGTACCTCACTGGTTTCAAGATATTGACTGGAATGATCCTTCGTCCAGTATTTCGGCTTTAGTCTCTCTTATTTGATTTAGATCTTCATCGAAGACGGCGGAATAGACTTCCATTCTTCTGGCATCCAGCATGGGAATAAAAACTCCCTTTTTATCTTCCAATTTTGCTGCCAGTAGATCCAGCGTAGGAATTGAAATAAGCGGAATATCTAAAGAAAAACAAAGGCCTTTCGCTGCTGAAACTCCAATCCTTAAACCGGTATAAGAACCTGGGCCCTTACTTACAGCTACGGCATCCAGATCCCCGATCATTCATATTATTTTCTTTTAATATCTCGTCAATAAATACATGAAGTTTTTCAGCATGCGAATATTGCTTACTGTTGTCCTCTTTAATGGCTATTAACTTCCCGTTTTGCGCTATTCCTACTGAACAGTTAGTGGTAGCGGTCTCAAGACATAAAATAGTGGTCAAAATATTGCTTCTTTATTCAGATTCTTCCTCTTTATCTTCCTTCTTCTGAATCTCAATTTCATCATCGCTTTTCAGGTCTTTAGTTACGGTAGTATAGGGTCCTGTAACTACCTCATCCCCTTCCTGAAGTCCTCTCATGATCTCGATATTCGAATCATCCTGAATCCCTGTTTTCACAACGCGAAGTTTAGCTTTATTTCCGTCTTTTACAAAGACACATTCAAATTTTTCATCGCCTTCTTTTTCAGGCTCACTTATAAGAGGCTTTTTACCGGTAGTAGTATCGGTTTTTATCACCACAGCACTAATTGGAACTCCAAGAACCTGCGATTTTTTATTTGTTATGATATCAACCGTGGCAGTCATTCCCGGACGGAAAGGTGAATAATTTTCAGACTTTCCTTCTAAAAGATCATTATAGGATTCTTTCAGGATGCGGACCTTTACCTTAAAATTGGTCACCTGATCGGTGGTTAATTCATTATCGGCAGTATTGGAGATTTCGGTTACAACTCCCTTGAATTCCTTTCCTAAATAAGCATCAACTTCAACGATCGTTGAATCTCCAACTGAAACTTTAACGATATCATTCTCATTCACATCTACCTCAACTTCCATATTATCAAGGTTCGCAACACGAAGGATCTCTGTTCCCGCCATCTGCTGAGTTCCAACTACTCTTTCTCCTAATTCGGCATCCAGCTTAGAGATCGTACCGGTCATAGGTGCATAAATATTAGTACGTCCAAGGTTATCCTGAGCTTCGGTTACCGATGCTGCAGAACTTTGCATACTATAATAAGCCGATTCCTTATTGGCCTGTGCCACCTCATAGTTAGAAACGATCTGGTCCCATTCGGCTTTAGAGATCACACCTTTCTCAAAAAGGGTTTTATTCCGGTTATAATCAGATTCTGCCTGCTTTAGATTTGCCTGCGTTTGGGAAAAATTCGCTCGTGAATTCTGATATCCTGCTCTTACTCTTTCCAGGCTAGACTGATAGATATCCGGATTAATGCGTACTAAAAGATCACCTTTTTCAACTGCTTGACCTTCTACAATAGGAAGCTCAATGATCTCTCCCGATACTTCTGAAGAAAGCTTCACTTCCACTTCAGGCTGTATTTTTCCTGTTGCAGATACCGTTTCCGTAATATTGATGGGTTCTATTTTTGTTATCTCTACTTTCTTAATATCGGCAGAGTTCCCAAACCAACCGGCCTTTTTTCCTATTACTAATAGAATAATTAGAGCGATTACAACGCCCAGGATGATAAAGAGTGTCTTTTTTTTCATTATTTAAAATTTTAATTCCCTCACCGGAATTCCAAAATATAGTTCGACTACTTTTAATTTGAAAATATAGTCATATTTAGCTCTTAATACTTCTCTTTGTGCGTTCTCATAACGAACTTTAGCCTGACTGAAATCAAAAGCATTGGTAAGCCCTACGTCGTAACGTTCACTGGCGTAATCAAAAGCTTTTGCCTGAGCTTCTTCAGCAACAATTGCCGATTCATAGACTTCAAAAGCCCCTTTAGCATCGGTATAGGCCTGGTACACATTTGCTTCCAGATCAAGTTCTACCTGCTCCAGATTATATTGTGCCCTTTTTACAGCAACTTTATTTCTTCTTACCTGGTTTCTCGTGGCAAACCCGTTAAGAATTGGAATATTCAACTGAAAGCCATAAGCTCATCCCATCGTTAAATGATAACTGATCAAAGAAAGGCTGCGGTGCTCCTAAAGTAGGAATTGTATTTGGTGCAACCACGACCTGATTTGTTTCCTGCACCAGTCCAATCTGTCTGGTAGGATCATTTGGATCGAGTTCTGTTCCTATAATCCTTCCCTGACCAGATTCTCTGGTATTATAATTAAAGAAAGCTCCAAGAGTTGGCTGGAATGCGCCTTTTGCAAGCTGCACATCTTTTTCTGCCAAATCCCTGTTAGCTTCCGCGATCTTGATCTCAGAACGTTCTTCCTTGGCTTGATCTATAATATCATAGACTGAATTTTCTAAAATTTCATTTCCGAAGATATCATAATCCCTTTCTACAATATCAAAATTCTCATAATCCTTAATTGCCAAAGTTTGGGCAAGGCTAATCAAAGATATCTTGATTTGATTTTGTGCAATGATCATTCTTTGTTCTTCATCGGCATTCGTTGCGCGAATTTCAAGTAAATCTCCCTGAGGCAGCACACCGGCATCCACAAGTTCATTAGTTCTATCTAATTGCTCCTGAGTAACCTGATTCTGTGCTCTTAACACGTCCAGATTCTGTTTATTGAATAATACTTGCAAGTAGGCATCTGCGACGAACAAAGCGATATCATCTTTCATTTTATCCAGCGCATATTCACTGGCAATTTTTGATATCCTGGATCTTTGAAGTTGTTTGAAATTACGTAGCCCATCAAACAAGGTCATACTTGCAGTTACACCAGCCGAAAAGTTTCTAACGGTTTGGTTCTGCAGAATACCTGTGGTTACGTTTTGAGTAAGACCTGTATTCCAGGCATTGGTAGCCTGACCATTTATACTGGGGATGAAATTCCCCACAGCATCTCTTTTTTCAAGGTCTGAGAGCTCTACATCAAGTTCGGCTCGTTGAACCGAAATATTATTTTCAAGTGCATAATTTACACACTCTTCTAATGTCCATTTTTTCTCCTGAGCATTTAGCACGCTGCCAAAAAGCAATAGAAGTCCTAGTAAAGTGAAATTCTTCATAATGGTAATTCTGTAAGATATGTCTGTTAAATAGGTAGTATGTTACAACTGAAATTAATATTTTAGTTTTGGGTCATGGCCATCGCCGGTTTCAGCTGGTTCCACACTTTGATTTTATCAGCCTTTTGAACCCCACTAATCACTTCAACATTGATCCCGTCACTTACTCCCAGTTTGATGTTCCGTCTTTCAAATTGCTGATCCCCGGTCATTACTTCCACATATGGCTCCTGGGTATCCTTGTCAAATTGAACCAAGGCTTCCTTTATTGCCAGTACATCTTCAGCTTTTGCAAGAATAATGGAGGCATTTGCACTTAATCCGGCACGGATGAATGTAGTGTCGGCTTTGTCCAGCCTTCCTTTTATTTCGAACTGAATCGCTCCATTCTCTTCTACTCCCTTGGGTGCGATATAATCAAGTACTGCATTAAAAGATTTATTTTCTATAGCCCCCACGGTCACTTCCAGTGGAAGATCTTCTTTTATCTTTCCTACCTCGCTCTCATCTACTTTCCCCTCAAAGATCATCTCATTAACGTCTGCAAGAGTGGCAATGGTAGTTCCATCATTAAAATTATTACTTTCGATCACCTGATTTCCTGTTTTTACAGGAACGTCCAATACCATACCTTCTACGGTAGAACGAATAAGAGTATTTGCCGCACTGCCAATACCACTGGTGGTACCGGTCTTTACGATCTCATAATTTTGTTCAGCTGAACGATAATTTTGCTCGGCTCTTTTAAAAGATGCCTGGGCATTATCATAATCATTCGCGGAGATCACCCCTTTGTCATAAAGGGATTTTTGCCGGTCATAATTCTTCTTCTCGTTATCAAGATTGATCTTTGCGGTAGCAACAGCATCTTTCGCGCTTTGAAGTGAAGAAACATTTGGGATCACCCTTATTTTGGCAATTAGGTCTCCCGCCTTGATACGATCGCCGGCTTCAATATAGATCTCATCAATGATTCCTGAAATATTCGGTTTTATTAAAACTTCTTCTTTCGGAACAATTTTCCCGGTTGCCACTGTTTTCTTAACGATGGTTTGTTCAGTAGGCTGTTCGGTCTCATAGACCACAGGATCCTCCTGGTTTTTCTGATATAAGTAGTATAACGCCCCAACAAAGGTTACGGCAATAACTACCAGAATTGCGATGGTTACAAATTTTTTCATTTTTTGATTGTATTTACTTTATTCTAATTTTTATTCAGTGCGCAGCGCATCTACAGGTTTTACCTTAATTGCATGCTGTGCGGGTATTAATCCAGCCAATAAACCGGAAATTATTAAAATTGTTAATGCTATAAGTACGACTCCCAAATTCACTGAAGGGTTTAGGAACATCATTTCTGAAGTATCCATTTGACTTAACTGTAAATTCACCAGCCAGATCACTCCGGTTGCCAGTATGATCCCAGCCATCCCGGAGATAATGGTAAGAAAGATCGATTCCATAAGAATCTGACCTCTTATAGACCATGGTGTAGCTCCCAATGCTCGTCGAACTCCAATTTCATTAGTTCGCTCCTTGACCACAATCAGCATAATATTGCTTATCCCTATAATCCCTGAAAGCAACACCAGTACCCCTACAAAATAAGCCACTGCTTTTAAAGCAACGAAGAGTCCGTTCACCTTGCTATATTCCTGGAACAAATCAAAATTTCCAACGGCGCGATCATCTTCAGGATGTATACTATGCCGTTTTTTAATTACATCTATAATATCTTTTTTCAAATTGGTAATGGAAAATCCATCCCGTGCAGTAATCGCCATCCATCCTACAGTATTTCCCATATTAAATGCCTGTGAAAAAGAGGTAAATGGAACATATATTTCCTTCTGCATTTCTTCAGGATCTCCGTTATTGCCTTTTTTCTTATAAGTACCGATCACCATAAAGTTCACGCCATTGATCTTAATATAAGACCCCAGTACTTCTTCACCTGCTTCATAAAGAGCTGTTTTAACCCCTGCACCAATGATCGCTACTTTGCGCTTTTGATTTATATCTGAGTAATTAATGAACCGACCCGAGGTAATATCCATTGGTTCCTGTTCGATTATTTCAGGATAATCACCATACACATTGAAAGCGCCTGTATTTAAACCTCTCACAACATTATTGCTTCCTCTAAAGCCTCCCAGCTGATTTCGCGGAGAAACAATTCTTAATCCATTTACATTTTCTTTGAGGGCAGCTACATCTTCAATTTCGAAATTATATCGACGGCCTTTAGGCATCCCTTTATAGGGCTTAGAAGCAACTTGTGTCCACATGAACATGGAATTTGTTGCCATCCCGCCAAAACCTTGCTTAACCCCGTTCTCTAATCCCTTACCGGCAGCAAGAAGGATCACAAGGATAAATATCCCCCATAAGACTCCAAAGGCGGTAAGGACGGTTCTGAACCAGTTTGCGGTTAAGGCCTCCAAAATTTCGTTCCAACGATCCCGGCTAAACATATTATTCGTCTCTTAAAGCTATAATTGGTTTTATCCTTGCGGCCCTCCAGGCTGGGAAAAATCCCGCCAAAGCTCCGGCAATTACCAGAATAAATACCGTATTGATAGCCACAGTAAAATTCACTGTGGGGTTATATATATATTGAGTTTCAATAAGTGGCCCTACAAATTCGAGGAGCACGAGGCTTAAAATCAAACCTGTAAAACCGGCTAGGGCGGTCACAAAAATCGATTCATGAAGGATCATAGCTATGATAGAAAGTGGTTGAGCTCCTAAAGCTTTCCGAATTCCTATCTCACGGGTTCTTTCTTTTACGATGATCAACATGATATTACTTACACCCACAACACCAGCGATAATGGTGCATATCCCAACTCCCCAGAAAAACAGCCGAATCATATCCATTAACGTAAAGAAACGCTTGGCATTTTCCAGATAGTTATTAATATGTAAAGCACTGTTATCATCGGGAGCAATAATATGTCTGGACCGGAGCAGTTGATCTATCTCCTTAGAAAATTTTGTAGAGGCTGCTACAGCCTTATCAAAACTTTCTTCAGGTTTAAGAGTAAGGTAAAGACGTGCTATATCGTTGTTCCCTCCAAATGCTTTTTGAGCGGTAGTAATGGGAATCACAACCCTGGCTTCATCTCTTTCTCCTCCAGGGTCTGAATACACTCCTACCACCTTGAAATTTATACCTGATATTTTAATATTCTTACCAATTGCATCTTCATTCTTAAAAAGATCCAGTTTTAATCGATTCCCAAGCACAACATTTTTTTCACTGTTATCGAGATCATTAATATCTATGAATCTTCCCGAAGTAAGAGTCATGTTCTCAAGTATCTGATAAGCAGGAAAGGTTCCATCTACCCTATACGAACCGGTTTCTTTTCCATAGGTAATCACACCATTATAAACCTGATAAACAGAAGCAGCATTATCAAGTTCATCCTGATGCCTGAGTAAGATTTGATTATAATCTTCATTTTTCAGCTGAATGCGTCTCCCAGGATTAAGTCCATTATATTCTTTTGAGGTAACCCCCGGAAAGACAAAGATCAGGTTAGCAGCATCCTCCTCAAACTCACGAGCAATCCCATTCCGCATTCCTTCTCCAATCCCAAGGAGGACCACCAGAATAAAAATTCCGGAAGCCACAGACAGACCTGTTAGAAACGTGCGTAATTTATTTTTACTAATCGTTTCAAAAATCTCATCCCACCTGTCTAAATCAAACATTTTCGAGTGCTCTAACCTGTGAAACTAAAGTATCTTCAATAATAAGTCCGTCCTTAAGATTCACGATCCTTTTGGTCATTTGAGCGATATCATGCTCATGCGTCACTACAAGAATAGTACGCCCTTCGTCATTAATCTCCTGAATAAGGTCCATTACCTCATATGAGGTTTTAGTATCTAAGGCTCCAGTAGGCTCATCTGCCAAAAGAACTTTAGGATCACTCGCAAGCGCCCTGGCGATAGCAACCCTCTGTTTCTGCCCTCCGGAAAGCTCATTTGGCAAGTGTTTAGCCCATTCGGCAAGCCCAACTTTTTCAAGATAATTCATCGCCTTATCCATACGTTCACCACGGGCAAGACCCTGATAATATAAGGGAAGAGCAACATTATCCAGGGCAGTTTTATAACCGATAAGATTGAAAGACTGAAAGATAAATCCCAGGAACTTATTGCGGTATTTAGCGGCCTGTTTTTCACTTAAGTTTTTAATAAGAACCCCATCCAGTAGATAAGTACCTTCGTCTGCTTCGTCCAGCATACCAAGGATATTCAATAAGGTTGATTTTCCAGAACCTGAAGACCCCATAATAGAAACAAGCTCTCCTTCCTCAACATTGAAATTGATTCCTTTCAGGACATGTAGAGAATTGGCTCCCATCCTATAGGATTTGTGAAGATTAGATATTTGAATCATGATTGATGATTGATGGTTATTAAATAGGAAGTTATACCTCCTACTTAATAAGACTGAAAAAAAATTAAAATGTTACAGTAAAAGCTTAAAGTGAAGAAAAATTTTACGTTAAAAATTGAAAAACCTAGGCCTCGTTTTTCCTTTTACGTCTTGACCTGTATACAAAATATCCCACACCACCCACGAGTAGGTAAGGAAATACCATAAGATAGAGAATCCCGTCGTTGATACCCTTTGCGGCACTCTGGTTTGCCTCACTTTGAAGCACTGCACGGCACATGGCACACTGGGCATCAGCAAGACTGGGCAGTAATAGTGCAAGAATAAGCAGAAGGATTAAAAATCTGGAGTTCTTCATCTTCGTTTCATTTCATCGATATACAAAATTAAGATTTTATGATGAAAATTAATAATATGGCATCATAAATAAGAATACAAGTACGCCGGTAATAGCCACATATAACCATATAGGGAAGGTCCATCTGGCAATCTTAGCATGTTTTTTATACTGGCCACTAAGACCGCGGTACATGGTAAACAATATAAGAGGCACTATTATAGCCGACAATATGATATGTGTGATAAGGATAAAAAAGTAAATATACCTTATCATGCCTTCTCCACCATAGGGTACCGGCTCGTTGCTTATCTTAGAAAGCACATAACTAATAAGGAAGATCACCGAAAGCCCAAAAGCAGCAATCATTGTATTCCTATGATAAACATAATTCTGTATACTCATAAAGAAATATCCAATGATAAGGAGTACCGCCGTAGAAAAATTCAGGATCGCATGGAATAATGGAAATGTGATGGTATCAGCCCCAAAAATATTATATCGCTGTGGTAAAAGCATAAGCACCAATACGATAAGCGGAACAGCAATAGATAATCCAATAATTATAGGAACCGCCAGACGATCTGAACTATTTAGTGTTGATTTCAAAGCAGTTTTTTTATATCCTTAATTAAAATATCTATTTGTGGACCTTCCTCTCCTTCGGCCACATTGGTATTTCTTGGCACGGATCCCTTATAATAAATTATAGGGTTTCCATATTTATCTTTTCGGGAGCGTATATAACCTTCCTTATCAATCAAGGCAAAAAATCCCTGATGGGCAAAACCACCCGGTGCCTGTGCATTCTCACCAGCATAGATCCCAAAACCTTTATTGGCGACCTCATAAATACGATCTTTATCCCCAGTCATAAGATTCCAATTGGGATGGGTGATGCCATGATTTTCGGCATATTCCTGCAGAACTTCTGGGGTATCATGGGATAGGATCTATGGAAAACGAAGCAACACCAAAATCATCTTCATTGGTGAATTCCTTTTGAACATCCACAAGATTGTCGGTCATTATAGGACAAATAGATGGGCAGGTAGTAAAGAAAAATTCGGCCACATATACTTTTCCTTTATAATCCTCATTAGATATAGTATCTCCATCCTGATTAACAAAACTAAATTCAGGAGCCTTTTTCTTTTCCCCGTCAATTTCCAGGTAGCTTAGAGATTTTCTGGACCTATTGTCACTCTCAGATTGTTGGGCTCTATTCGTGTTAAGTCTATCGTTAGAAACAACAGTTCCTTCGCTGATACGGTCAATGATCCTGGGAATAAATATAATTCCAAAGATTAAGATCACCAGTGAAATTCCTATATATGAGTAATTTTTCATTTTTTCTTTATTTCCCTTTCTTCATTATATTTCTTCAAGGCCAGTCGATATTCTGCCAGGATGATCTTTACATCATCATTCATTTTGTTATTAAGTTCAGCCACATTTCTTGAATCATAACCATAGACTTTCCCTTCATCTGTGTCTTCATCATCTTTTCTACCTCTTAAATTCCCATCCTTGTCTATAATATAAACAAAGGGGGAATATGAGTTCGCATCCAATTGATGCGGAGTTTTAAAACTTTGAAATACTTCTTTCACTTTTTGAGGAGTGGAATAGACGATTTCCCATTTAGAAGATTCGCTAATCTTTTTAAATTCCTGGACATAAGCCTGGGTTTGTTGACGTGCAGATTCAGGCAAAACAATCACAAACTGAAAGTCATCAAAGTCGTAATATTTTTCCAGGATCTTTTTATCTAGGTTAAAAGTATTTCCTTTAATATTTTCCAGGTCTGAGCCAAAAAATGCGACTACGCTTATTTTATCCTGAAAACTAATACTGCTATCGCCGGCAGTTTCAAAATCGGAAATATCCTTAACATTTTTGGTTAGAATAGGAAGTCGTGCAAAATTGTTTTTCCCGGAAGCAAAAAACAAATAAGCTGTAATAGGAAGTGCGAAAAGAATTCCAAGTACCAGAAATTTTTTCATCAGTAAAATCCATTTTTCTACCGGTAATATGATATTCGCCGGTTATTTAACCCGTTCCATACAAGACCAGATAAAAGAACTTTTCTTTATATAAATCCTGTTTTACAAAGGGCTACAAAAGTAAAAAGACGGTTTTACAAAACCGCCTTTTCTCTTGTTTTTAACTTTTATTAGAAGTCCCAGGCAACTTGCCCATTCTTATAGACTTCGTATATATAATCCCCTTCGGTTAGAAGAATAAATATCAAATATGTTATTAGGAAAAGAGCGGTCCAAACCACAGCTCTTCTTAGACCTTTAGTTTCGTGTTCCATGTGCATGAAAGCCCAGGTAATATAATAAGCCTTATAAAGCGTAAGGATAATGAAAATCCAGTTAAGCAATTTCATTGCAAGAAAGGAAGTATGCTCTAAAAAGTCAGGTCTAATAATCCCAAGTGCAACTTCTACAATTGTTACAACTGAAAGTATTGCAAATACCGTCCATATCCTTTTGGCGGCTGATTCATGATGTCCTGTTGTAGTATCGTGAGCCATAATCTATTTTTTCAAAATTAAACGAGGTAAAAGAAAGTAAATACAAATACCCAAACAAGGTCAACAAAGTGCCAGTAAAGCCCAACTTTTTCAACCATTTCATAACTTCCACGACGTTCATAGGTCCCTATGATCACATTAAAAAATATTATAATATTGATCATAACTCCTGAGAAAACGTGGAAACCGTGGAAACCAGTAATAAAAAAGAAGAAATCTGCGAATAGAGGAGCTCCATATTCATTATGCTGAAGATTGGCTCCTTCTACAATTCCTACCCCTTCGCTTTCAAGTTTATTTAAAGATTCTTCTCTAGAAAGAATAGTTTTTGAACCATCTTCTTTTGAAACCTGAGTTTTTATATAAACATCCTCATTAGCTTTAAAACCAGCCATTACTTCCTCGAAAGTATAAGTTGGCAGACCATCTCCTTCATCGAACCATATTCCATTGTTTTCTTCGTGTTCTACCCTTCCGCCAGGATTAGCTACCCCAAAATCATGTATACTAACCCGTTCGCCTTCACCATCAACAAACTGAAGAATATTACCTCCTTTGGTTATTACCGCTCCAAATTCTCCCTTGATAAAGGTACTCCACTCCCATGCCTGAGACCCAACGAAGATAAGACCTCCAACAATAGTTAAAAACAGATAAAGTATAACTTTAGACTGTTTCATATGGTGACCTGCATCTACCGCTAACACCATGGTTACCGAGGAAAAGATCAGTATAAAAGTCATAAATGCAACGTAATACATCGGTGCATCTACACCATGCAAAAACGGAAAGTGTGTAAAAACGTTATCGGCTATAGGCCAGGAATCGATGAATTTGAATCGGGAAAAACCGTAAGCGGCAAGGAATCCTGAAAATGTTAAAGCATCAGAAAGAATGAAGAACCACATCATCATTTTTCCGTAACTCGCTTTTAGCGGTTCATTACCACCGCCCCAGGTTTTACCTTCGGTGCCTGTTCTTACAACAGTAGCCTCCATAGAAGTATTTTATTGTTAATATTAGAGATGCGCAAAAATACGTAATTTTATTATTTAAAGAAATATAAAAACAAAATCAGGTAAACCCACAAAAAGTCCACAAAGTGCCAGAAAGTCGCACCCAGCTCGAATCCAAGTATTTGCCCCCGGCGGTAACGTTGTTTAAAATGGTTATAAATTAACATTAAAAGAACAATTATCCCCACGGCCAGATGCGCCAGGTGAACACAAACCAGAATATAAATAAAGGATGTAGTTACCGAACTCTCCGGTCCTGTAAACCAGTATCCCTGAGCTAAAATTTCGCCAAATCCGTAAAACTGAAACACTACAAATAACACCGATAGAATAAGTGTACCCAATAAAAATGCCGTAGCATTCTTGCGATCGCCAGATTTAATACTTCTTTTTGCCAGAATAAGTGTAGCACTACTTAGAACAATTACAAGCGTACTCCATAAAAAAGCAGTTGGCAGCTCAAAATCGGTTAGCCAGTCTGGCCTGTTCTTACTTACTACATAGGCGCTTGTTAAACCCGCAAAGGTCATTCCCATACTTATAATACCGAACCATAACATCATTTTTCTGGCACGGCCGTGCTTTTGATCATCAGATCCCTGTGTTAAATCCATTGTCTAATAAATTTATCCAATACATATACAATTTGAAGCAGCGTAATATAAGATACGCTTGCGAACATTAAATTTTTGGCAGCTTCTGCAGTCTTTAACTTAAAAAGACGCACTGCGTAATACAACATTCCCAATCCTAATAGAAAAATAATGATCCCGGAAAAAGGAGTAAGATAAAGATCTCCTGTCACTCCAAAAACAGGAATTAGTGAAATCATTATTGTCCAGCAGGTATAAAGAATGACCTGGATAGCAGTTCCCCGATCCCTCTTGCCTGTAGGAAGCATAAAAAATCCTCCCTTTTTATAATCATCAAAAAGCCACCAGCCAATTGCCCAGAAATGAGGGAATTGCCAGAAAAACTGAATCATGAATAATGTACCGGGTTCAATACCAAAACTACCCCTGGCAGCTACCCAGCCCAACATAAAGGGAATAGCTCCGGGAAAGGCTCCCACAAAAACAGATAAAGGCGTTCTTGTTTTGAGAGGAGTGTAGATACTTACATATAAAAAGATGCTTATCGCACCAAACATTGCAGTTTTAGGATTTATAATGTACAGTACTACTAATCCCAGAACGGTGAACGTAACAGCAATAGCAAAAGCAGTATTTACCGTCATTCTTCCAGCGGGAAGCGGACGGTTTTTCGTGCGATCCATCAGTGCATCCAGATTCCGCTCAATGATCTGGTTGTAAGCATTAGACGCTCCAACCATAAAGTATCCCCCGATCGCTAAAAGGAGAACCACCACAAAATCTATACTTTCGGCTCCAAGAAAATAACCGGCAATTGAGGAAAAGACAACGCTTATAGCAAGCCTCATCTTGGTTATTTCCTTAAAATCTGATAGAATTGAAGCGTTAGGATTATGTACGCGGGTGCTGCTCAAAAAAGCTTTTTTTTAACTGGCGCAAAGATACTGGTTAATTAGGTTTTAGCAAGCCCGGAAATGTGTTAATTTTCAGAAAGAAAAATATCTAATAATCGAAGTACCAGTTAAAAATATCGGTTCTCAGACCAAAATTTATCCAAACAGTGGAATTATTGAAATCACTCGTTGTATTCACCTGCGGATTAAAATCCCTGTAGATAAGACTGGTGAATAATTTAAGATTGGTGGTTGGATTTACAATATAACCAGCCTCCAGTTCACTATAAAATGAATTTGTGGTATTCCCCTGTCCTATTTTCACTCCGGTTTCAAATACCCGGTCATCTTCGGTGCGGTAGATATCTCCTCCATAATTGGACTTTTCGCCAATACTGGTAAAATCAAAACCTCTTTTTCCCACAATCACTTTTGCACTCCCGTACCAACGATCATATTTATATCTGGCAATTCCCACGAACTCCCGGAAATTAGATCCCCATAAATGAGCCATAGATTGATTGTTATGACCATAATTGAGAGTTATAGAATTATGAGAGTAGGTATAAGGCCTTACCTGATTATATTCAGCCTGTAAATAAAGGTTTGAAATATTAAAGGCGTCAAAATATTTAAGCCCTACCTGAAAACCAAGTTTATTTTTCCAGCTTCCCTCTCCTCCAAAAACATCGGCCGAAGAAAACTCATCTATCAGCCATTGACCATAGGAGTATATATGACTGGTGAATTTATATTTTGCCGTAAGTCCAATAATAGCATTTCCACCATCGGCTCCGGTCGCAAATTCTATGGCCCGGTAAAATATCACCGGATTTAGATAATTAATATCGAACCCACGGTCATTATCATTTTCCCACATCACCGACTCAAAGAATCCAAGGTTTAGTCTTTTTGTCACGTTAAGACTGAGGTAATGATTTGCTATATATTTAGTTCTATAAGAACCACTATTGGTCACAGCTGGTCGAACATCCCTAAGCGACATCCAGGTATTGGTGTACTTGATCTTCCAAAAAGTAGTATTCAGCTTTAAATAAGGATATGGAGAAGCGTTGTCACTTAAAATTAAAGAACGGTAACCATCGCCAATAAAATTCTTACCATGACCGAACTGAATATTCAGGAAATCTGATGGTGTATAGGAAAGATAGCCTTCGGCCACCGGATAATCATAACCCTCATCCATAAAGGTTTTTGCGATCCCCCTACCGGGAACTATCGCGGGATCCCCGCCGGCGGGCCTGATAGATTCGGCAAAACGATTATAATAAGCCGCAAATCTTCCCTGGTTTTCATATATAACCGAATAAAAATTCAGTTTATCACCCAGGCCTCCCTGAATGATCACCTCGCGGGTGTTATTATAGGTAAAATCGTGTTCCTCATCTTCAAAGTCCTTCCCAATTTGCATATCCAGTCCCGCATCTACGGTAAACCAGTAATCTTTGGTTTGGAATCGAAAAAGATGCTCATTCCATAGTTTTCTTCCTCCCCAGGAAGATTTCAATTTTAACATCGCATCTCTATGGGCTTCAAAATTATAATAGTTATTTACCTCATTAAAAATATAGGGTTTAGAGGCCGAGTGGGTATTAAGTCCTACTTGATTAAACTCCTTATCAAACCTGCTATAAAATTCATGACTTAAAGGAATATTAATCTGGCTTTTATAGCGCGGATTCGTAAATTCATCAGACTTAATCTTTGCAAATTCATTAAGATCCTTCCCCTTCTCTACTTGGTGAGCTACCTGAACATCTTCATTCTTTAAAATGATCTCTTCCTCATCTTCCAGTTGTTTCACCTGAGCATTATTCTCAAAAGGAATCCGCAACGCCATTTTGAACTGCATATGGATCGGGCGCCCGTTATAGGTTGCTGGCTTTACAGCTGGAAGCTCACCAAAGACTCTTCTGGTCTCTTCTTTAAGTTCATCATAAGCCGCATCCAGATATATAAGCTGAAAATTCCCTTCTACGTCTACTTCAAAAATGATAGTTAGCTGTCCCCTGTAATTTTCTTCCTTTACAATTGCCGGAACCTGAAAATTAGAAAGTATAAAACTGGTAAGGGTTCGGTTAAAACAGTTTTCCTGGTGAGAATAATCAACATTTTCACACTGCTCAAATTCAGGATAAATCTCAGAAGATAAATTAACATCCTGTGCAGCGACCTGAAAACTTAAGAGAATAAATGGAAGAAGTAAAATATACTTCATACGCAAAGATAGCTGTTGTTTGAGGCTGTAATATACAGTTTTTCCCAAAGGGAATTAAATGAAAATAAAAAATCCCGGCCATAGCCGGGATTTAATTTTACTATATCGAAAATATTAGTCCTGAACTTTAAACGCAATCGGAAGTGAGTACATAACTCCAACCGGTTTACCACGTTGTTTTCCAGGCTTCATTTTTGGCAAACTATTGATCACCCTTGCAGCTTCCTGCTCAAGTCTTGGGTGCGGAGCACGAGCTCTTACCTGACCAATATTACCTTTTTCATCAATTCTAAACTGAACGATCACACGGTTAATACCGGTTAGTCCAAGCTCAGCTCCAAGATCTGTATCGAACTCTTTGTTCACATAGTTACTGATCTTTTCACTCATACATTTTTTACGTTGATCGTTATTCTTAAGGTTTTCACATCCAGGGAAGATTGGCACATCTTCAATAACAGCAAATGGAACATCTTCTACTTCTTCTTCTACGGGTGCTTCTACCACTTCTTCAACCTCAACGATCTCGTCAAGATTAGTTTCAGTAGACTGAATTTCATCTTCTTCAACCTCTTCTTCATCTTCCACGACTTCAATTACCTCTGGCGCCGGTGGCGGTGGAGGTGGAGGAGGTGGAGTATTCTGCATTTCAGTAATTGGCACATCTTCTTCGTCAAGGGCGTCCATATTAACCTGTCCTATATCGATTTTGTCAGGATCATAAGTTTTCCACTCAATTGCCTGCCAGGTAATCAAAAGAACAAGAATAAGACCCAGCTGCAGAAAAAGCACACTGTTTCTCGTTAAGTCAGCTTTAGGATTTTTCTTAGGTTCCATAATGCGTTATATTGTTAAGGGTTGCTAAAATAAAGATTTTTTCTAAAAAACTAAATTAATATGAGATAATAAGCAATTAAAAACTCACTTATTCTCTAAACCAGTCAAAATCAGTCCTGAACTTTAAACCGAATTGGTATTGAATACGACACAGGAACCGGTTTTCCTCGCTGAAGACCAGGTTGCATCACAGGCAATTTTTTAATTACTCTTTCGGCCTCTTTTGCCAGAGCGGGGTGCGGAGCTCTTGTTTGGATCTGCTCAACCCTCCCCTCTTGGTTCACTACAAAGATAACTATCACAAGATTCGTACCAGTAAGCCCTAATTCACTCCCTAATCCGGTATCGAATTCTTTATTCACAAACCTGCTTATCTCAGAACTCATACAGGATTTTCTTTCATCATTGTCCTTTAGCCCCTCACATCCTGGAAAAACAGGAACATTCTCCACTACCTCAAAGGGTACTTTTTCTGGAGTCTCTTCCATTCGCGCATCTACAACATCCTCCGGTTCAAAGGTATCTTCGGGTTTCACTTCTGTAGAAGGAATATCATCTTCCGGCTGCGGTTCATCATTTTCTATAATTTCGATTACCTGTGGCGCTGGTGGCGGAGGTGGCGGCGTATCTTTCGGCAATACGGTTACAGGTACATCTTCTTGTATAGGCTCATCGGTAATTACAAACGAAGTATTATCCTTTTTTGGGACTTCAGATTCCCATTGAATGGCTTGAAGTGTAAGAAAGAGCACTAGAATGAGTCCAATTTGCAAAAAAAGGATCCACTTTCGACTAAGATCGGCTTTCGGGTTTTTCTTGGGTTTCATCTGTTAAAATATTTGTTTTAATCGGTCAGATGCAATTCGCCAATTATCATTCCGGTTAATTTCGAAATGCGTTTATGGCTCATTTCATAATAAGATTAGTTAATAAAAGTTATTAAGAAATAGTCTTAGACCTTCTGTCTTAATCTTTTTATTGCCGGCGCCAGGGCAAGGAAAATTAAAACAGCAAGGCTTACACCAGTTGAATTAGCCAGTATATCCAGCCAATCGGGATCCCTGTAACTGGTTAATGTTCCCTGTAAAACCTCAATTAACATACCAAATATTAAACAACCTGCAGCTACCCATAATAAATTGGACCTGTAGGCCTTAAAACCAGTGCTTTTAAAGACGAAGTGAAAATTCCACAAAAGCGCTAAAAACAAATATGCTCCGGCATGGAGCATCTTGTCTGTAGGGTTAAAACCGCCTATACTTATTTTACCTAAATGTGTAAGAGACAACCAGGTAATTAAAGCTGTATAAACGATTGAAAAAAATAAAAAAATTCTAGCTACCAACAACATCCTGGTATTCATCTGCAGATAAAAGTTGTTCCACTTCCGAAGTATTTGAAAGTTTTACTTTTATCATCCACCCATCTCCATAAGGATCATCATTCACTTTTTCGGGTTCATCTTCAAGACTATCGTTAAATTCAATAATCTCTCCTGAAACCGGCATAAAAAGATCTGAAACGGTTTTCACTGCTTCTACAGTTCCAAAAACCTCTTCTTTTTCTAAAGTCTCATCCAGAGTTTCAACCTCAACGTAAACAATATCTCCCAGTTCACCCTGAGCAAAATCTGTAACTCCAATGGTAGCGATATCTCCTTCTACTCGCACCCACTCGTGGTCTTTTGTGTACTTTAATTCTTGCGGAATATTCATAGTATAGTTTTATAAGATGGCAAAGTTAGCTTTTTAGCGGAATTGTTCAAATATGCCGCCGTTAATTTCCGAAATTATATATGAGTGTAAAACCAGATCGTATCGTAGTCTGTGGGAATGCCGTAGAAACCGCATACTGAGAGAAACTATGATCATAATAGAATCTGGCGGTAAGGTTTCGTGTAAGCCCATAATCGGCCGTAAAATTAACAGCCCAGATATCCTGACCCGAGATCGTTTGATTATTTGCAAGATCAAGATATCTTACAATCGTACGGTTCTTTCTATAAGACACATCGGCTTTAAAGTTAAGATCGCTGCTTAGAATACGATTTTTACCTGCCAGGCTGGTCGCGATCTTCAAATCCTTAATACGATATCCAAGGCCCAGTGTATATTCATTCCCACTATATTCTGTAAGAAGGCTATTATCAAAACTAAAGGCTAGTGATCTATCCTTCTCCATTTGTGCAAGCACCTGAATATTATCTTTAGTTTCAAAATCTATTCTCGCAAGAGGAGTGAATAGCTCAGTTAGCACCACATTGGAATAAAGAATTGGATTGATATAATCTCCTGATTGATTTACCTGCTGCGGATTTGTAGGATCGTATTCCAGGTTTGTCTGAAACTGGTTAAGGGTATAATCTGACCTGTAACCATGATTTATCGAAAATCTTCTAAACTTATCACGGAACCATTTCAACCTCATAAGCCCGGTATACTTGATAGTCCAGTTTGGCAGCGGAGTATTTCTGAAAGGCCCCATTTTCACACTTCCTGCATCTTTACCTGAATACGCGGCAATAAATGCTGGTAACAACACCGCCTGATTGCTTTTTCCTATCCCTACAGGGAATCCATCCTCATCCACATCGTTGGGATCAAAACCTCTTTCTACTGCTATTCTCCGAGCGATTTCCAGCCTGTTTTCACGGAACAATTCAAAAGTTGCTGAAGATGTTTCGGTTGATTGATCGAAGGCTGTTTTAATCAGAATAGTTGAAATATTGAAATTCCCATAGACATAAGGAGTCAAAGGCTGATATTCCAGAGTAACCGGATCAACACGGTAATTTTCCGAATAATTTTCAGAATAATTCTTACGTCCGTTTAATTCTATAGTCAAATCAGGAAGGAAGTCCAGCGTAGCCTGAGCATCCAGCTGTTCATTTTCTACTGATGTATATTGCTGATTAAAATTCTGGTATAAAGTAAGCCAACCTCTTTCTGCGGCCATATACCTGATCTCATCCTGGAAACCAAAAGTAAAACCAAGGGTTGGTCTGAAGGTTCCCATGAAGCCAACACTTTCGGTATACCCAGGCAGGAAGATCCCTTTACTATTTCGGTAATTAAGCTGTAAACTCTTAATTCCTGTTACAATATTAACAAAAGTATTATAACCTTTGTTAGCTTTAGGCTGAGCCTCGGCTTCGGGTTTCTGCTCTTCCTCTTCGGCTCCGGGAGGTCCAATGGTTGGTACGCCCCGGCTTCTTTCCCGAATGCTTTTACCTGCACTCTGTGATTTCTTTTCAACCAGACCTATATAATTATACAGGTCCTGCATATTTAGACTTGCATTAATTTGATGGGTATTCGAATTCTGAACGCTATTACCTATATCCGGAATACCTTCCAGCGTTTGGAAGATCCTCGAACCTCTCTGCCATTGAAAATCTCCGGTATATGAATAGGTAGCTTTTATAAATCTTAGCACCGGAATCTTATCAAACGGCACCTGGTAGTTCACCTGTAAGGTTTGATAATGAAGATCTGGATCTCCTATATTGAAAAAATCATCCCAAATCCCTATTTCATTATTAGCGAAACCATTTTCATCTATATAATTCCTGATGATACGGTTATTACTGGCATTAAAGGCGAAATTCAGGGATTTGGTAAGTTTATAATTGACTCCATACTGCCAGTCAAAAAGGAAGTTTCTCTGGTATAAAGTTGGAATACCAATATCCTCGGCAGAAAGATCCAGTGACCTGAATTTTTGTTCATTATACTGCCTGAAAATATTAGAACTTGCGTTTATATTAGACGGTAGATAATTAAAGTTAAAGTCCCTGAGCAGCGCAAAATAATCACTACTATCCAGAACTGTAATTTTCCTTAATGGCTCTACTGTCTTTTCAGGGAAGTTATATTCATAAGTTCCTCCCACTCTAACGCTCTGATCTATACTTTCCTCTACTTCAAAATCTCTGTGTTCAATTTGATTATAAGAAGTAGAAAAAGCGAAATTCTCGACATCGTAAGGCATTGGTTTCTTTTCTCCAACCCGCTCTTTTCGAAGCCCTATTACATTAATGCTCTGCCTCTTAGTATAAGACTGGGATTGTTTCTTCACCTGTTCTCTTTCCTGCGTATCCTGAATATTTGCAAGCCTGGTATCCAGTTCCACATCAAGGAATTCCTGGTCATATTTTGGAGTAATAAGTTCTTCTCCCCGGCTGTAATTCACTGGAATTTTGATACCCCATTTTTGCGGCAACAACTGTCCCATATTAACATTGGTGACCATATCATATTGCTGAAGATCTTCTCTGCTTCTTTGATTTGGCCCCTGTTCAATACTTCCAAAACCAACCGTACTTCTTCTTCCTGTCGCCGAAATATTAGCGAAATCGGCCAGATTTCCATCCACACTTACCACCCCGGCCCAGCCCCCTTCATTTTTAAGATCAGATAATCTCAATTCATTAAACCAGACTTCTCCACAAAGGTCAGTAACACCATCAACACGGGTTCCGTTTTTAACACCCAGCATAAGCAGTCTTACATTTCCAAAACTAGGATTACCCTTAACACCCAATCTCAATTTACCCATATCGTAAGGTGCCTCGGCATCTATTTGATTGAGTTCTTCGGTAAAGAAATTAAGCTCCGTAGAAATTAAAGAAGGATCTCCAAGTACAGCGGTTTTAATTTGTTGTAAAAGGTCCAGGTTCAAGTTGAGTCGGTTAACTTCCGGCCAGATCTCTTCGGGAGTGGTTGCTCCAAAAAGCGTAGGTGAAAGTGGAATTTCTATTTGATAGAAATTATCAGAAAAATCGGTTCCTATTCTTACAAAGGCTACGAGCTGCCCTTCTTTTAAAGGACTACGGTTCACCAATGATTCGGCATGAAGGAACATTTCCATATTCTGATATTGTCTCATATCTATCTGGAAATTCTTATATACCGCACGTGCATCCTGAGGTTCAAGACCGCATACGCTTAATGAAAGGGACTGTTCATTTTGCCTGATATTCGTATTGCTTTCGTAAAGTTCTTCCCTAACTACTCCGGGAGGTAATTTATAAGGAATAGGCTGTCGGTTCTCATTTTCTTCGATATTTACCGCATTTACTTCAAAGGACGTATTTGGATTTTCCATCTGCCCTTCATCTTCAAAAAGACTTTGTGTATATCTTCTGTAATCACCACGAACCAGATCCATGGTTCCAAACCTCAGCAAGGTTGGGTTTTCAAATTCGGAAAGGAACATTCTAATAAAACGAATAGATCGGAAATCTGCGATCCCTCCAACAGCTTCTGTAGGTTCAAAAATTGGCACTTTAAACTGAATCCATCTTACCGGAAGCTCCTGCCCATTACGCAAGGTGGTGGTAAGCTCTCTTACATCTGTGATATACTGGTTATTGTCGATGTTCATCCCGGGAAAGAAAGGAACTTTATATTCGAAATAACTGTTTATGGTATTCATGGTATTATCCCGGTTCATATCTTCTGCCGTGGGGAGTGTTGAATTCCCGCGATTGGTATCGGTCACCTGAGTAGGTGAGTTCCCCTGTGTCCCATTATAATTACGATAGCGGTCAATGATATTACCATCCCTGTTCAGAAAATATTGGTAGTTATCTGCAGCAGGATCCTCTAGGTTTGCAAAATCCCCGAATTTCAAGGCCTCCTCGGAATCCAGCAAACCATCAAAACCTGCATCCTGCCGCGTTCTGGCATCCCCTTCTGTATCAAAAGCATAGATCAAAGACTGATCTGCAGGCACCCGTCCAAAAGCGGTATTGATCACATTCGCCTCATTCTCACCTTCTGGCAGGCCATTTTCGTATTGCTTCCTCCCATCTTTTAATACATCTTCTGAAATATTACCAAGGTTGAAATTGATTGTCCCTCCATTTGTCCCGGCATTCTCAGGATAAATATATGGGTCCATCACCCAGAACTGTATATATTCAACATTGGATTGTTCAAAATTGGTCGTATTAATAGACCGCATAATTCCTCCAAAATTATCTGAAGGATTTGGTAAGTTATTGGAACCTGCAGCAGCAGGATTATAATTAAAAGGACCACGCTCTTCCGGAAAATAAGAAACATCCATGGTATAGACTACCTGCGGCTGCCCCTGTACCACATCGGTATTAGGGAAGATCTCATTCAGCGCCACGCGCCGCGCAGCATAATTTGAAATATCTGAATCACTTATTCCGCCGGGACGGCTATTACTGTAAAATATTGGATCGATGGTATACCAGGACATTTTCGCCCTTTTGTAACCAACACTAAGATCCCCATTCGCAAACTCTCCTCCAAACCCAATGGGCACACTCGAAAGTTCCCAGCTCAAAGGATTATTAATATCTATAGAGGTTTGCGCCGCTTCAAAATCATCTATATAAGTGGTAGCTTTTCCATCAAAATCATTAACCGCCGGCGCCCCGGGTAATAAATAAGCGAATTCCCCCCGTACCGAAACATTGGATTTCACGTCGGTATCAATATTCGGCAGTTTATTCACCAGACGGGTTAAAAATGGAACCTCTGTGCTGTAATTTAAATTAAAGCCAAGAATAGTATTATTGATAGGCTCGTAACTATAGTTTGCTTTTTGAGTAAGCGGCCTTTCTTTAAGATTGATAAATGTACCTCCAATAAGGAAATTTTCATTGAACTGATGTTCCACATTAAGCCCGGTAAAACGTTTGGTTTGCTGACCAAACAACGCATTATTTTCGGTATTTACCTGGATAGGTATATCTGAAGCCAGAAGCGCTTCATCAAGGATCTGAACTCTTCCCAGTTCGTAATTCACCACGTAGTCCACTCCTTCCTGAAGTACTCTTCCGCCAGCGGTAACCGTAACCGATCCCGGCGGTAAATTGAATCCGATTGGTATCCCCTCGACTTCGGCAGATTTATAGCGTCCCTTTAACTGAAACTTATTCTTATCGGCTTCTTCCTGTTCAGCCTGTGTTTTAGTGGTACGGTATAAAGCCCGGAAGACGTATTTATCCTGGTTTTCATTCCATGTAGATGGAATGGAATAGTCTTCACTTCCCGTGTTAGGAGTGGGATCCAGTTTATCGAACAGGTGCTTACCAAAGGGTTCCACCGTAGTGAAAATAATATTTCCGTTTTGAGGATCTATAGTGATTTGAGGTACATAATCGAAAAATCCATCCCCCTCATTAATTGGATCATTATTGGTGTTTAACTGGTCTAACCTGAACACACGAAGTAAAGGCGTTTCACTTACATCTTCAGGCAGGCTGGTCCCTTCAACCGGCTTAATATAGTTAAGCGGCTGAGGATCTGTGTAAAGAATATTCATTCTAAAATCCTCTCTTTCCAATTGATAGGCCCCAAGACTATAGATGTTTTTCATCATTAAATCCCAGATAGGCTCATTTACATTCGTGATCGTACTTTTAAGCAATTTCACCACGAGATTCTGATTCGCTCTCGGATTCGTTCCCGCATCCGGATTTTGATTTTGCGTGGAATTGGTAGAATTCACCCCGTCATTCGCAAATTCACCAACCTGGTATACCTGTCCGTTTATGGTATATTGGAAAGCCACCCCAAGAACCTCATCATTACTTAGCCTTTGATTTAATGAAATATAACCCAACTGAGTATTTACGGTATATTCATTAGGTTTTAGCTGTCGTGCACTTTCCAGTTTGGCATAATCTGTTCCTTCAGAAACCGTGACGCCTCCAAAACCATTATCTACTGTGGCGATATCCCTTATCGAAGGGGTTAAAACAGACTCTGCCGCGCCGGTGATCCCAAAAGGATTAAAATCATTATTAGCGTTATCTGGAAAAGCTCCCGCAGGTTCGTTAAAAAAGCCACCGGGTGGATTGTCCAAGCCTATATTCCCGGGCACCGATGTCTCTCCAATATCCTGAATAGCCACAATATTTCGGGTATCCTGAATATTTTGAATATTATTGGTTCTATTAGTGATCCAGACCTGGATTCTTTTGATCTGAATATTGGAATTTATAAACGGATAATTTTGAAGTGCCTCGTCATAATGGTCCCGGAAGTAATGAGCCAGAAAGAAGTGGCGATCTGAATCATAATCCAAAGCGAACTTTTCAAATTCCTCTACCGTGGCTCCCCCTTCAACATTCACCGTTCTTCGTTCCGATTTTTGCTCAGAGAACACACCGGTGATCCGTGTTTTTCCAAACTGAAGTTCTGTTTTAAACCCAAAAAGACTTTGTGCTCCCTGGATCAGGGCGTTATTGAGAGGCATGTTTACATTACCTACCTCTATTTTCTGAACAATATCATCCTCATTGGGAGTATATTCGAGTTTTAACTGGTTCTGAAAATCAAAAGTAGACTCCGTATCATAGTTCGCAGTTACCTGAAGCCTCTCTCCAATTTGGCCTAGTAGACTGAGACTAATACGTTGATCAAAATCGAAAGAAAGATTTCGCCTGTTTCTTGGAGAAAATGCCGGGTTATCCTGTTTAGTAAATAGTAAACCAAGGTCCATCTCTACAGACCCCTGGGGGACAATATTGATCTCTGATCCACCAAAAATAGTTTCGAAAAAGTTATTATTTACATAGAAATCGGGGAGCAGATCCTTTTGAATATCTTCAGCACCTTCTTTTCTGCCGCTAAGCGCATCATTTTTAAGTTTAAAATAACGACGCATTTCCTCGGCCATTACCATGTTCTCAAACTCCTCAGGAGTAAGAACCAGCGGTAACCCAAGACTCATATCTCCTAAACTTTCTTTGTAGAAGTAACGGTTGAGTATAGGGTCGTACTCATATTTTGTAACAATACTTTGAGGATCGGGAAGGCTGATATCCCCCAGGACATATCCGGTACGGGTGGTGTCCTGCGGTGTCTCCTGAGCCACGGCGTCCAATGAAAATACCAGCAATATCAGGAAGGTTAGTCGTACCGGTACAGACAATTTCAGGTAATTGTTCCTCAATTTACTTACAGCTTTTTAAGAGCCATTTTTATAATAGATTCTACGGTCGAGTCGGGATCATCTTTAAGGATCTTATCTACAACTTTGCCAGCCTGGCGGCGGTTATATCCCAAGATCTCTAATGCTGATAACGCCTCTTCTTTATTAGTATTGCTTTGAGAGACTAAAACTTCATCATCTCCCATTACTTTAAGGACCTTGTCTTTCAGGTCCAGGATCACTCTTTGTGCTGTCTTTGCTCCAATTCCTTTAACACTTTGTATCGTTGGGACATCACCGGTTGCAATGGCCCCGGTCACTTCTTTTGGCTGTAAGTAAGAAAGCATCGTTCTCGCGGTGCTGGTTCCCACTCCGGAAACTGAAATCAGTAATTTGAAAATTTCCCGTTCAGATTTTTCAGCGAAACCATACAAGGTATGCGAGTCCTCTTTTACCTGAAGATAGGTATATAAACTGATGGCTTCAGATTCGGGAATCATGGAGTAGGTATGCAGGGAAATATTTACCATATATCCAACACCATTGCAGTCGACCACCACGTAAGTTGGATTTTTTTCAATCAATTGCCCCTTTAAATGATGAATCATGATAAAAACATAGGTTTGATCCCAAATGTAGTAAAATAAACTAAAGGCCGAAATGTGCTTTCGGCCTTTAATTCACGTCTTTTAGGCAATTTACTTCTTATTCTGTTTTTTTTCCTTTTCCTGGGCATCCACAACAGCGACGGCAGACATATTTACCATCTCTTCGACACTGGCTCCAAGCTGCAGGATATGCACTGGCTTCTTCATTCCCATCATGATAGGCCCTATCGAATCCACATTATTTAGTTCCTTAATAAGTTTATAGGTACTATTCGCCGAATCCAGATCGGGATATATTAGTGTGTTCACTTTCTTTCCAGCAAGTTTTGAAAAAGGAAATTTATTCTCTAGCATTTCACGGTTCAAAGCAAAATCTGCCTGTAACTCTCCATCTACAATTAATTCAGGATGAAATCTATGCAGGTAGGAGACCGCTTCCTTCACCTTTTTCGCCCTGGGGTCTTTTGAAGAACCAAAATTAGCATATGAGATCATCGCAATTACAGGATCCATTCCAAAAAGCTGTACCGTACGTGCTGTCATTTGGGCTATTTTTGCTAGGTCTTTCGCCGGCGGATCTATATTAATTGAAGTATCACTGATAAAAATAGGTCCTCTGGATGTATTCATCACATTGGTCGCGGCAACCCTGGAAACTCCCTGAGCCATCCCAATCAATTCAAGCATAGGTTTTACCACTGTTGGATATGCTCGGGAATAACCTGAAAGTAGGGCGTCTGCATCTCCTTCATTTACCATCATGGCGGCGAAATAGTTACGTTCGCGCATCAACTTTTCAGCATCGTACTTAGTCACCCCGTTTCTATGCCGGTTTTCCCAGTATTTTTGCGCGTATCTCTCCAACTGATCTTTCGCTTCATCAGATTTAGGATCGATAATAGCCACATCTGCTTCAAAATCAATTTCGGCCATCAGTTCCTGGATCACTTCTCTCCTACCAAGTAAAATAGGAATTCCAATCCCCTCATCATTTACAATTTGGGCAGCTTTAAGAACATCCAAATGATCGGCTTCAGCGAACACTATACGTTTAGGATTAGTCTTGGCACGGTTAAGAAGTAAACGGGTGATCTTATTATCATTACCCATTCTTTCCAGCAGTTCTTCCTCATATTTTTCCCAGTCCGGGATATCCTGTCTGGCCACACCACTTTCCATAGCCGCTCTGGCTACCGCCGGAGGGACCCTGGCAATAAGACGCGGATCAAAGGGTTTTGGAATAATATATTCAGGGCCAAAATTCAATCGGGTTTCTCCATAGGCAATATTTACCTGCTCCGGCACCGCTTCCTTGGCTAATTCAGCCAGGGCTTTCACCGCCGCCTTTTTCATTTCCTCATTGATCTTGGTAGCTCTTACATCAAGAGCCCCACGAAAAATAAAAGGAAACCCAAGCACATTATTTACCTGATTAGGATGATCACTACGGCCGGTTGCCATGATAATATCCTTACGGGTTTCCATCGCAACCTCATAATCTATTTCTGGATTTGGATTCGCCATTGCAAAAACGATTGGCCTTTTAGCCATGCTTTTCAACATTTCGGGGGTTACAATATCTGCTATTGAAAGTCCTACAAATACATCAGCATTTTTCATTGCCTCTTCCAGAGTGTCGATCTTTCTCGAAGTAGCGAATTCCGCTTTTTCTTCAGAAAGGTTATCTCTGTCTTTTCTAATTACCCCTTTACTGTCTAGCATGACAATATTTTCGGCTTTCGCACCAAAAGCCTTATAAAGCTTGGTACAGGAAACTGCTGCAGCTCCTGCCCCACTTATAACGATCTTAACTTTTTCAATCTTCTTTTTAGCCAGTTCCAGCGCATTCAATAATGCTGCCGCTGAAATAATAGCGGTTCCATGTTGATCGTCATGCATAACCGGAATATCCAGTTCAGCCTTTAAGGCGTCGTTCGATCTCAAAAGCTTCAGGAGCTTTGATATCTTCCAGGTTAATTCCGCCAAAAGTGGGAGCTATATTTTTAACGGTTTCGATGAATTTGTCGACATCTTTCGTATCCACTTCAATGTCAAAAACATCAATATCAGCGAATATTTTAAATAGCAAGCCTTTTCCTTCCATCACGGGTTTGGAAGCTTCAGGACCAATATCACCCAGTCCTAAAACCGCTGTCCCATTAGAGATAACAGCTACAAGGTTCCCCTTGGTAGTATATTTATAAGCATTCTCCTTATCCTTTTCTATCTCCAGGCAGGGCTCCGCCACTCCTGGTGAATATGCAAGTGAGAGATCGCGTTGTGTAGCGTATTTTTTGGTAGGTACAACTTCTATTTTTCCCGGTTTCGGTTTGGCGTGATAAACCAGGGCCTCTCTTCTCTTTCTGGAAGTATTACTCATAATTTAATTGTTTGGCTGTCTAGCAAAGGTAGTAAGGCAAAAGTTAATTAGAAATCTATTCCTTTAAAAAGCTGATATTTCTTTTCAAGCCGTCAAATTTGGTTCTTTTTACGGCAGATTTCCTGAAGATTTCATTAAAAGTTTCCCGGGTGATCTCCTCCCAGTCTTTCTTTTCATTTTCAAGGATAGCGGGATGTGGGTTAAAAAGCGGCTCATTATGCGGTTTGGAAAATCGGTTCCAGGGGCATACATCCTGGCAAATATCGCAGCCAAACATCCAGTCCTTGAATTTATCTTGGCAGGATGATGGTAATTCATCTTTCAATTCTATCGTGAAATATGAAATACATTTACTGCCATCTACTTTGTAAGGCTCCACGATCGCATCTGTTGGACAGGCATCAATGCATGCAGTACAACTTCCGCAGTGATCTGTAACAGGGGTGTCATATTCAAGATCCAGATCTACGATAAGTTCAGCAATAAAATAAAACGAACCGGTTTGTTTTGACAGGAGATTGGAGTGTTTACCAATCCATCCTAATCCGCTTTTTGCGGCCCAGGCTTTATCTAAAACCGGAGCCGAATCTACAAAAGCACGGCCATGGAAATCCCCAATTTCATCCTGTAGTGAGGTAAGAAGTTGTTTCAATTTATCTTTGATCACAAAATGATAATCCCTTCCGTAGGCATATTTGCTGATCTTATAAGAATCTTCTTTCTGGAATTCATGCGGATAATAATTCAGTAATAAGGAAATTACACTTTTAGAACCGGGAACCAGTTTGGTGGGATCAAGTCGCTTATCGAAATAATTTTCCATATAGCGCATTTCTCCGTGCATATTTTGAGAAAGCCATTTTTCTAATCGCGGAGCTTCTTCTTCCAGAAATTCAGCTTTGGAAATACCACATGAAAGAAAACCGAGGCGTTGGGCTTCGGATTTTATAAGCTGGGTATGTTTTTCTTTCAGATTCACGGTTCTAAAATAAGGCTATTATTAGAACTGCAAATAGCTATTTCAGAACAAAAAATCCTTCGAAGAAATTTGAAGGGTTTTTAAATTATAAAAATGTAAACAAAGTATCTTTTAAGGAAGATCATAATTTAAATGAGCGAAAATACCATCTTTATTTGCCATTCCAATCCATGCATGGAGTGTCCAGGCCTCTACATCAGTATTATACTCCCACTCATCGGCATCTCCAATAAAACCTTCGGGTGGGAGGCCAGGATTTTCCGGATCGGCAACAAAAACGAGATATTCCACCGCTACGAACTTCATATCCCCATCATCATCAGGGGCATACAACAACATCTCGGGTTTATCAAACTCAAAGGTGCCATCGGCATAATCCATATTGAGGTAATGATTCCCCATACGGGACCAATAAGCAGTAGCCTGAATACTCCAACCTTGAGCCATTCCTGCCTGAATGTTGTGAAAAGATCTCGACTTTTGAGTGAGCCAGTCAATCTGATCCTGCCAGGTTTCAAAATGAACTGGAGCCTTAAGATCTAATTGCAGTAATTCTTCTTCATTAGCTGGCTCTGTACTACAGGAATAAAAAGATAAAAAAGCCAGAATTGCGAGACTGCCAATTACTCTGTTCCAGAGTCATTGGCCAAAAAGTTCTTGTCTTTCATAATTGTGAATTTTGGTTAGAACATTTTTGATTGCATTGCGTTTTTCACACAATCAAAATATGCAACACCAATGTAACATCATTCTGTTTTTCAGTATGTTACAAAAATTTCAATTACTTGAACAAAAAGTTCAGATGTGAGAAATTTTCAATTAAGGTATTCTGAAGGATGAATTTTAAAATGTTTCTGAAAACATTTCGTAAAATAAGATGGACTGTTAAACCCTGTTTCAAAGGCGGTTTCGGCGACATTTCTTTCAGATTTTATAAGTTTCTCAAGGGCCTGATGCAATCTGAATTCACGGAGAAAACGGTTAAAAGAAAGACCCGTAGTTTCAATACAATGTCTATAAAATTGTGATTTACTCATGGACATGCCTTCTCGGTAAGAATCCATTTCAAACTCAGAATTTTGCCAGTTTTTATTAATGACTTCTATAAGATTTTGTAAAAACTCCTCATCTGTTTTTGAAATACAGTTTATTGAAGAATAATTAAGGATAGAGCTACTATTAGTATCTTCCATTAATGCCTTTACGGTATGAGATACTATTATTTTATTACCTTTTTCCATACAGCATAAAAAACGTGTAATTCTCAATGTATTTCCGAATAATTCTGAACTCTTATCGACCGGCTGACCCACATGTATGCTGATTTTAAGACCCAGTTTTTTAAGATAAGACTGTAAAAAATTCTGTATATCTATAGCACATAAAACAGCCTATATGGCCGAAGTAAAAGTCGCCACTACCACATTACCTGCTCTTTCTGCAGCCACACCTTTATTTTTCGCGATAAGATTACCTCAGATCTTGATAATTTTGACAAAGGCTCGTCTGCTTCCTTTTCTCCCATTTCACGAATTAACCGTTGACGTTCTTTAATATTAAGCATCATGACCACTCTAAAGGCAGGATCATTAATAACCTTAATTTTTTGATCAACCATATAGTCCACAATATCGGGATCGTGAACCCTGCCCAGGAAAGCTTTCACCACGCGCCTATCTACCTCTATAATTTCATCGGGAAGTTACTTGTGAGAATTGCGTGAAGCTCATAAACCATCTCTTTAGTGGAAGCATCGATAAGACAAAAAGCATTTCCTCTCTTTTCATCCACCCACAATGGCATTTAAAATCATCCTGGATATTGAGATCAGACTGATGTGCCATGGCTACTTCTTCGGCGGTAAGGCCCTGACCAACCTTTATGTCCATACAAACTGGCATAATATTGAATTTTGGCTGATTAATTAATTTATAATATACTGAAAGAGAGCTATTAACGGTAATTTTTTTAACTATTCACGCGCAATAAATTCTGCTATTCAGTTTAAAAAATAATTTCCTGAAGATTTGTAGCCGATTGATGATATTGATGATGATGACCCTTCATTTTAAAAAAAGATGTTGGTTAAAATTAAACATTATTAAGCCTGTTCGTTGAAAGGAAAATTCCAAATGCTTGTAAATTTAGATCAGGACACTGAATGATTATTTCTATTTTCAAACTTCACAAAAGCATTTTTAGGCTTTAAGGTGATAAGAGGTTTGATTTCTATTTTAGAAGAAACAGGGATAATTTTATAGCGTAGAATTAACTCCTGAAGTGCAATGATCATCTCAAACATCGCGAAATTATTCCCTATACATTTTCTTGGTCCGGCTCCAAAAGGAAAATATTGGGATGAATATTTTTTAGGATTTCCGTCAAACCTTTCTGGTTTAAAATTATCTGGATCTTCCCAAAGAATAGGGTGACGATGTATCTCATGAATAGAGAGCAAAAGATTTGATCCCGGCTCAAAGACTTTTCCTTTAAATTCATCTCTTTCCCTGTTCACCCTGTCTATAAAATACGCTGGCGGATACAATCTCATAGATTCTTCAACCACCTGCTGAGTAAGCGGTGAATTGGAAACTTTGTACATAAGATCAGTTTCAGTTTCTAGACTTTTAGCTTCTGTATAAATCCTTTCCTGCCATTCTGGATTCAGGGCCAGTAATTGAGTAGTAAAACTTAGTGAATTTGAAGTCGTTTCGTGGCCGGCGATGAACAGCACCAGAATTTCATCGATAAGCTGCTCATCGTCCATAAAATTACCATCATCATATTTAGCTTTTAGAAGCATATCCAGAAGATCATCATGGGTTTTATTAGATCCTTTTCTCTCCTGTACTATCCTCATTAAGATCCTTCTTGATTCACGAGTAAGCTCAAGATATTTTTCGATCTTTCCACTGGCCCGGAACCACCAACCCAGATATGGCTGTCGTAATTCACGAACAAGCATCTTCTGGGCAGATTCTGTTATATACTGCAGCCTGCTGATCTCTTCTGAAGTTGCCGCACTGCTAAAAAGTGATTTTACCACCGTTTGAAAGGCAAGATCATTAAAGAGTGGAAATACATTCATCTCGCGATCTACATAAATATTTTTATATTCTGTGAGGATAGCTTCCCGGATGGTAGCCAGTAATTTCGCGAGCTGCTTTTTGTGAAATGCCGGCTGGATAAGCTTTCTTTGTTTTCTCCAGAGTTCACCATCTGAAGTCAATAAACCTTGGCCTATATATTTAGCCAGGTCTTCCGTCTGTATTTTAGATTTGATATAATTCTTTTGATTTTTCTGAAGTATATATTCCGCAAAAGCGGCATCCCTAGAAAAAATCACCGATTTTCCAAGACCGATATGCAGCCTGAATGTATCACCCTTTTCTTCAAAATTCTTGTGGTGAAAAGGCAGCGGATTTTTTAGAATATTCGCTGAATGCCTTAGAAATTTAAATAAGGAGACGTTAGGTATATGACTTTCCTTTTCCACTCTATAAAACTAATCTATAGATCCGGGAATGTATAATTTCTTAAGAATTATATAACAAGTGTATAGGAATACCTAAGGATCAAAAAAGACCTCCCTGAGAACTGTCTTTTATTCGTCCGAGGTGTCTATACGCAGCCTCGGTTACTTCACGACCCCGGGGAGTTCTGTAAATGAATCCCTGCTGAATAAGAAATGGTTCATACACCTCTTCTATGGTCTCTGCACTCTCACTTACTGCGGTGGCAAGGGTTGTGATCCCAACCGGGCCTCCCTTGAACTTATCAATAATGGTCGCCAGGATCTTATTATCCATTTCATCGAGACCATGGGCATCCACATTTAATGCTTTAAGTCCAAATCTGGCAATTTCGATATCTATTTTCCCATTTCCTTTTATCTGAGCAAAATCACGTACTCTTCTTAGTAAAGCATTTGCAATACGAGGAGTTCCCCGGCTTCTACCGGCAATTTCGATCGCTGCCTGCTCACTAATTGGTACTTTTAGAATATCGGCACTTCTTTCAACGATCCCCGATAATAATTCTGTAGTATAATATTGAAGCCTGCTGGAAATTCCAAACCTGGCTCGCATTGGTGCGGTAAGTAAACCTGAACGAGTTGTAGCCCCAATAAGGGTAAACGGATTTAAATTTATTTGAACTGTCCTGGCATTTGGGCCGGTCTCGATCATAATATCTATCCGATAATCCTCCATTGCGGAATAAAGATATTCCTCCACAATTGGGCTAAGCCTATGGATCTCATCTATAAAAAGAATGTCCCTTTCTTCAAGATTGGTAAGCAAACCAGCAAGGTCACCAGGCTTATCCAGTACGGGACCAGAAGTGATCTTGAGACCAACCTCAAGTTCATTTGCGAGGATATGCGCCAATGTAGTTTTTCCAAGCCCTGGAGGGCCATGGAAAAGAGTATGGTCCAAGGCGTCTCCTCTTAGGTTTGCAGCCTGCACAAATACCTGCAGGTTTTCCAATACCTGTTCCTGTCCTGCAAAATCATCAAAACTTAGAGGTCTTAATGCTCTTTCTATATCAACTTCTTCCGGAGAAAAATTCTCCCCTGTAGGATCCAGGTTTTCGTTTATCATAATCGGTATTTAATAAGGATGAATATAATAAATAATACGTCAATATCTTTATTCCTCAAACCCGATCAAAGATAATTAAAAAAGCCTCTTCCAAATTGGAAAAGGCTTTGTGTTTAATAAAGGTAGAGGTCTTGCTTAATGATTTAGTTCCTCTTCATTTTCCTGTAAAGGCAACGTCTGTGGAATGAAATCCTGTCCAGCGATCACATATTCACCATTATCCAGTTGTTTTGAATAATCGTATGGCCAACGGTACACAAAAGGAATCGCTCCAGGCCAGTTACCATGCAAGTGTTCTACCGGAGTAGTCCATTCCAGAGTATTTGATTTCCATGGGTTCTGAGTAGCTTTCTTTCCATAGAAAATAGAGCTAAAGAAGTTATATAGAAAAACTAACTGAACCGCAGCGGTGATGATTGCAGCCACTGTAATAATTACGTTTACATCTGCATAATCATCAAAATACGGGAAGTATGAGTTTGTATAATAACGTCTAGGAAGTCCCGCGATACCAATAAAGTGCATGGGGAAAAACACTCCGTAAGAGCCTATGATAGTTACCCAAAAATGAACATACCCTAAATTTTTGTTCATCATCTTTCCGAACATTTTAGGGAACCAGTGATAAACTCCGGCAAACAATCCAAAAAGTGCCGAAATACCCATTACAAGGTGGAAGTGGGCTATCACAAAATAAGTATCGTGAACGTTGATATCTAAGGTTGAATCTCCAAGGATAATCCCTGTAAGACCACCGGTAATGAAAGTTGAGACAAAACCTATAGAGAATAACATTCCCGCATTCATCTGGAGGTTACCTTTCCATAAGGTAGTGATCCAGTTGAAAGCTTTTACCGCAGATGGAATCGCGATCAATAATGTGGTAAAGGTAAATACAGAACCTAGGAAAGGATTCATCCCCGAAACGAACATATGGTGACCCCATACGATCGTAGAAAGGAATGCAATTGCCAATATAGAAGCAACCATCGCACGATAACCAAAGATTGGTTTCCTGGCATTGGTTGCCATTATTTCAGAAACTATTCCCATAGCAGGCAAAATAACGATGTAAACCTCGGGATGGCCAAGGAACCAGAATAAGTGTTCAAAAAGCACCGGAGATCCCCCCTGATGGCTTAAAACTTCTCCCTGAATGAATATATCACTTAGGAAAAATGAGGTTCCAAAACTACGATCCATGATCAGCAACAAAGCAGCTGAAAGAAGCACCGGGAATGAAACCACACCAATAATTGCGGTTACAAAGAAGGCCCAGATAGTTAAAGGAAGTCTGGTCATAGACATTCCCTTTGTTCTTAGGTTTATAACAGTTACGATATAGTTTAAGGAACCCATTAAAGAGGAAGCTATAAAGATTGCCATAGAGACCAACCATAAGGTCATCCCTGTTCCTGAACCACTAATTGCCTGCGGCAATGCGCTTAAAGGCGGATAAATAGTCCATCCCGCCATTGCAGGACCAGATTCCACGAAAAGGGAACTTAGCATGATCACACTGGAAAGAAAAAACAGCCAGTAAGAAATCATATTCAAAAAGCCTGAAGCCATATCACGTGCTCCAATCTGCAAGGGAATTAAAAGGTTACTGAAAGTACCACTCAATCCGGCAGTAAGAACAAAGAATACCATGATGGTACCATGAATAGTAACTAATGCCAGATAAATACTTGGAGACATCACTCCTCCCGGAGCCCATCTATCGCCTAATAATGCTTCGAAAACCCAGAAGGATTGTTCTGGCCAGGCCAACTGGATACGGAAAAGTACAGACATTGCTATACCAATAATCCCCATAATTAGCCCGGTAATAAGATACTGCTTGGAGATCATTTTGTGATCCTGGCTAAAAATATACTTTGTTATAAAAGTCTCCTTATGATGATGTCCGTGATCTTCGTGGTGATCGTGTGCCGGTGCGTTTGCAATTGCTGACATATCTCTAATTCTTTATCTTAATTTTGTTCGTTATCTACTACAGCCACTTCTTCATCGGCTTGTGGCTCTTCTTTTTGGGTTCCGTCCTGCGCTGGAGTTTCATCTCCTTTGGCAGTGTCTTCAGGACGATTTGCATCCTGACTTTGTTTTTCCATAGTGGATCCAAAAGTTGGCTGCTCTGCCAGCCATGCCTTATAATCTTCTTCAGATTCTACTATAATCTTCATCTGCATATTATAGTGACCCTGTCCACAAATTTTGTTACAAAGAAGAAAATAATCAAATTCATAGGAATCAAGAGTAGTTTCCCCCTGAGCCATTAATTCTTTATTCTTTTCTTTTCTTATCTCATTTACGATAGCTTCTTTCTCTGTAATATATTCGCTACTGCGCATTTCTTCAGAAGTAATAGTAGGAGTGAAACTAAATTGAGTGATCATCCCTGGCACCACATTCATCTGAGCCCTGAAAAATGGGAAATATGCTGAATGCAATACATCCTGGGACCGAAATTTGAACAATACAGGCTGATTAACAGGCAAGTGAAGTTCAGTCACGATCTTATCGTCCTTTGCATAAGAATCAGACTCATCTACACCTAATTGATTCACGCCCTCAATAAAACGAACGTTTGCTTTCCCCAGGGTATTATCTTCTCCTGAATATCTGGCTCTCCATGCGAACTGATAAGCATAAAGCTCTACAACCATAGGATCTTCCTCATCGCTTACATTCATAATATCACTCCAGGTAAACAATCCATAGATAATTAGACCTGCAAGAACAATTACCGGAATAATAGTCCAGATAAATTCAAGCTTATCATTATCGGCATAGAATACGGCTTTATTTCCTTTTTTACCCTTGTACTTATAAGCAAACAGGTGTAGCAATCCCTGGGTAATTACCTGTACTATCATGATAAGTCCAATAGATACAAACATTAGCGTATCATATTGTGAACCATGTTCTGAAGCTGCTTCGGGGAGGTAAAATCTGCCGTAATACCAGAAACAGTAGATGGTAAGAATATACAAAAAGATAACAAATACCAACATCAGGATTCCATTCAATCGGTTATCCTTATCATTTGCAACCTGAGAAGTATCTTCATCAGATCTCTTCGACAAATCGAAGATCTTGGAGATCTGCCATCCAGTTACGCCCAGAAGTGCTAGTACTATGATTACTAAAAATACGGTCATTTTATAATTTCTTCTTTAAACAATCAATCTCAATTAATAATGGTAATGTTCACTTTCCTTAAGGAATGGATTTCCTTTAGGATACAATGACACTTTTCCTAATCCATTTCCTACGACAATAATAAACAAGCCAAGGAAAAATAATAGTCCACCTATTTCAGGAATTCCAAAGAACCAGTTCGGACCTACGGTAGATGGCATCACCAATAGATAAATATCTATATAATGTCCCACAAGAATAATAATTCCAGATATTATTACGAATAACGGCACACGTTTGTAATCACTATTCATTAACAATAAGATCGGGAATACAAAGTTAAGTACCAACATTCCAAAGAATAATAAGTTGTATTCCTCAATTCTCAAAATAAAATAAGTTACCTCTTCAGGAATATTCGCATACCATATAAGCATAAACTGTCCAAACCACAGGTATGTCCAGAAAATACTGAACGCAAACATGAATTTCGCAAGGTCATGCAGGTGACTATCATTTACAAATGGCAAGTGTCCTGCTCTTTTTAAGAAAATGGTAACCATGGCAATTACTGTTATTGCAGATACAAATAGACTTGCAAATACATACCAGGCGAAAAGCGTACTATACCAGTGAGGAGTCATACTCATAAACCAGTCCCAGGCCATTAAAGATTCACTTACCACGAAGAATAGAAGGAAGAAAACTGCAGCTTTGAAACTCTTTTTATAGGGTCTGTAATCATTCTCTTTAACTTCAGCCTGACGCAAAGAAAATTTTCTTGAAAAATGACGATAAAGGTTCCATCCAAGGATATAGATCACAGCTCTAATAACGAAGAATGGAAAATTAAGATATCCTGATTTGGTCTGAAGTATTTTATCTTCAGAAACCAACTCTTCATTTTGCCATGGAAAGAAATGTGTTCCCGCAAAAATCACAATCAAAAATACTATTATCGAACCTGGTAAAAGATAAGAGGTAATACCTTCTAAAACTCTGAACAGTACCGGAGACCAACCTGCCTGTGCCGCAAACTGGATGGCATAGAACACAAGTGCTCCCAGGGAAATCATAAAGAAGAAGAATGCCGATACATATAATGCTGACCAGGGTTTGGTCTGTAACTGGTGAAGTAAATGCTCATAATGAGCGTCTTCTCCATGCTCTCCGTGAGCTTCTGCTCCAGCCTCAGCATGAGATCCTTCGGCTGTTGCATGAGTTTCTTCCCCTTTTTGTTCAGCTTCTGCATCTTCCATATGGGCAGTACCGCTTTCTTCATGTTCAGCTTCAGCTCCGTGATGAGCTTCAGCAGCCATCATTTCCTTTACCTCCTCAACATTGTCTGGCGCCGCAATAAAACCATACACAAGGCCAATGACACCCACAATCATAAAGATGATTGCAGTTATTTTTAATTTACTAGGTAACGTATACATATTAATAGATAGATATTAATGCTTTTATTCTTGAATAGCGGTTTCACTACTTGAAGCTGAATTCAACATAAGTGAATCCTGTGCTTCTTTTCTTACCGGAGCCCTGGAAGGAATAAGACTTTCTTTATTCTCTGCCGTAGCTTCTTCAAACGGTCTTTCCTCTTTCCCCTCTAATTTGTTTTTTAAACTCATTACATAATGATCAATTTGCCAGCGTTCCTCTATGGTAGTCTGAGAAGCATACGATCCCATGTTATTCAAACCGTAATACATCGCATGGTAAACACTACCTTCGGTAATAGCTCTTCCGGCATCATCATAGGCAGGAACTCCTAAAATCTTTTCACGTTCCACAAGGATTCCCTGGCCTTTTCCGTTATCCCCATGACAAACAGCGCAATAGATAGTATAAAGCTGTTTTCCTTCATTCAGGTTATCCTCGGTATACGGCAGTGGGTTCTGAAGGTTCGCCTTAGCGGCTGTTCTTCCTTCCATAGTATTTTCATAGTCATATGGCAACCAGCCTCGTTTGATACTACCCGCTACAGGCAATTTTGCTTCCTGTTCATTCTGAAAAACAGGATATGCTCCATAGGTCTCATAACTCACGGCTTCATACATATCCGGGAAATACTGATAATTTGGTTCGTTTTTATCAGAACAGGAAACCAGCAGGCCTGTAAGGACAAAAAGAAATATAGATTTATGAAACAAACTTGTCATTTGGTCTATTAATTTTCAATTAATTTAATTTCGGCAGCGCCGGTATCATATAAAAACTTAGTGACTTTATCCACATTATGATCTGCAGCATCCAGTTCTATTAAGAAATGGTCATCTGTAGTTCTTATATCCGGATTTCCAGCTTTCTGAAAAGGCCACAATTTACTTCTCATGTAAAAAGTGATCACCATAAGGTGAGCCGCAAAGAAAACAGTTAATTCAAACATGATAGGCACAAAGGTTGGCATATTCTGAACAAAGCTAAAACTTGGTTTTCCTCCAATATCCTGAGGCCAGTCTTGAATCATCATGTAATTCATCATCACGATCGCGACAGCTAGTCCTGTAATTCCGTAAAGGAAAGAAGTTATCGCAAGTCTTGTAGGAGCAAGTCCCATAGCTTTGTCTATCCCATGAACCGGAAATGGAGTATAAACCTCAGCAATATGATAGCGCGCATCCCTTATTTGTTTAACGGCCTGCAACAGCAAATCGTCATCAGTATAAATAGCGTGTATAAATTTCGAAGCCATCTTAGTTACTTTTTTTAAGTTTTGTTGCCTGTGCTACCCAGTCTTCCCTTTTATCTTCATTAGGAAAACGTTCTATTACATCGTTAAGCAATTCAAAATCATTTTTAGTCATATTGCTCACCTGATCAAAGGTATAAATACCTGCCTGGTGAAGACGTTGTTGCAACAGAGGTCCAACAGCTTTAAGTTTTGTAAGATCATCGGCCTCTTCTTTAGCCGGATCGTAAACTCCAATTCTTGCCAGCATCTCATCGATGCGTGTTTTATCTACTTCAGAAAGCGTAAGTGCATCTGCATTTACAGTTTCCTCATGATCAGGCTTATCATCATCAAACTGCTCGGTAAGATCTTCCCTGATATTGGAAGCAGGCTCTTTGGCAGTAGGATCTGAATCTACATGAATATGACTTACATCATCACCATGTTCAGCCCTTAATTTCTTATATTTTTCACCTGATGATTTCAGGATTGTTTTCACTTCGGCCTGTGCGATTACCGGGAAGGTACGCGCATAAAGCAGGAACAACACAAAGAAAAATCCAATGGTCCCTATAAATACCCCAACATCTACAAAGGTTGGAGAGAACATAGCCCATGAAGAAGGAGTTCTTCCTTTACTTAAATCCACCACGATGATATTGAAACGCTCAAACCACATCCCTGTATTAATGATCAAGGCCACGAAGAAAGTCCACATAATATTTCTACGTAAGGACTTCACCCATAAAGTAAGTGGCACAATAAAGTTACAGGTAATCAATGCCCAGAATGCCCACCAGTAAGGACCGGTTGCTGCGCCAAAAGAAAGATACGTGTAATTTTCATAGCTACTACCAGAGTACCAGCCAATAAAATATTCAGTGATATATGCAATAGAAACGATCCCCCCTGTTAACAGGATCACTTTATTCATATATTCAATATGCAATACGGTAATATATTCTTCAAGATTGGAAACCTTACGCATAATAATAAGTAAGGTTTGTACCATGGCGAATCCAGAGAAGATCGCTCCCGCAACGAAGTAAGGAGGGAAAATTGTGGAGTGCCATCCTGGTACTACCGAGGTTGCGAAGTCAAAAGATACGATGGTGTGTACCGAAAGTACAAGAGGTGTCGCCAAACCTGCAAGAACAAGGGAAACTTCCTCGAATCGTTGCCAGTCTTTAGCACGCCCGCTCCATCCAAAACTAAGCATCGTATAGATCTTTTTCTGAAATGGTTTGGTTGCTCTGTCACGGATCATAGCGAAATCAGGAAGCAATCCTGTCCACCAGAATACCAGTGAAACCGAAAGATAGGTAGAGATCGCAAAAACGTCCCATAACAATGGAGAGTTAAAGTTTACCCATAAGGATCCAAACTGGTTTGGAATTGGAAGCACCCAATACGCAAGCCAGGGACGTCCCATGTGAATAATAGGGAACAAACCTGCCTGAACAACGGCAAAAATGGTCATTGCCTCTGCGGAACGGTTTACAGCCATTCTCCATTTTTGACGGAAAAGCAATAATACAGCAGAGATCAGTGTACCGGCGTGACCAATACCTACCCACCAAACAAAGTTGGTGATATCCCAGGCCCATCCAATGGTTTTATTCAATCCCCAGACTCCAATTCCGGTAGATACGGTGTATATGATACAGCCTAAGCCCCATAAAAATGCTACTAAAGATATAGAGAAAACAATCCACCAGGATTTATTTGCCCTGCCTTCTACTGGAGCAGCAACATCTACGCTTACATCGTGATAAGATTTATCTCCGGTAACTAGAGGCTCTCTTATAGGCGCTTCGTAATGTGACGACATATTTATTTAGTAATTAATTTTTAATTCTAATTTTTAAGATTCCGATGTGTTTCGAACTTTCACCTGATACATTACGTTAGGCTGAGTTCCAAGACTTTCAAGCAAATGATACATTCTGTCATTATTTTTAAGCTTAACAATCTCAGCATCTTCATTATTCACATCTCCAAATCTAATAGCTCCTTTATCACAGGCATCTGAACATGCAGTCTGGAATTCTCCGTCTTTAACCGGTCTTCCTTCGCGCTTGGCATCAAGAATAGTCTTTTGTGTTTTTTGCATACACATAGAACATTTCTCCATCACCCCTCTGGAACGAACCGTTACATCTGGATTCAATACCATTCTTCCCAGATCATTATTCATATGATAATCAAATTCATCATTCTTGGCATAATTGAACCAGTTGAAACGACGAACTTTATATGGACAGTTGTTAGCACAATATCTTGTACCCACACAACGGTTATAAATCATTTGGTTTTGACCCTGTCTTCCATGAGAAGTTGCCGCAACCGGACAAACCGTTTCACATGGAGCATGGTTACAATGCTGGCACATTACCGGCTGAAAAGCCACTTGTGGGTTAGCATATGCAGGCTCCTCGATTACATCGTACATTTCAAACGCATCAAGATCTTCAAGCTTTTTCTGCTCCTCTTTAAAAGTGTCTCCCGCAGAGTAATATCTATCAATACGCAACCAGTGCATATCCCGGAATTTCCTAACCTCTTCCTTACCAACAACAGGAACGTTGTTTTCAGAATGACAGGCGATCACACAGGCACCACAACCGGTACATGCATTAAGGTCTATAGAAAGATTGAAATGATGACCGATAGTCCTGTCAAAAGAAGTCCAGATATCAGCTTTATCACTGCTGGTAGGAACTTCCTGGTGATTATAGCTCACTTCAGGTTTTGGATTCCACACCTCTGCTTCTTCAGAATTGAACTCCTCAAGAGTCGTCTCCTTAATAATATCGTCACGACCTGCCATGGTACTTTGAAGCTGCACACAGGCAAATTCATGTTCCCCCTCCGCCTTCTCAAGACTTACACTCTGGAAACTTTTAAAATCTTTGTAAAGCGGATAAGCATTTACACCGATTTGCATTTCTTCCTGGATAGCTTCTTTTTTACCATAACCAAGCGCAAGACCTATAGATCCTTTCGCCTGACCTGGCTGAATAATTACAGGAACATTCTGAACTACGATATCGTCCAGCTTAATATTTATATAATTACCATTAAGTGCCCCATTGGAAACTGTTTCATTCTCAAGTTCTAACGCCTCAGCATCTTCTCTTGACATGGTAACATAGTTATCCCAGGTAGTTCTGGTAATTGGATCTGGTAATTCCTGTAGCCATGGGTTATTAAACTGTTGTCCATCTCCCATTGAAACTTTGGTATAAAGCACCAGTTCCATTTCACCTTCTTCAGCAGCCGCTGAAAGATTTCTGGCAGAAGAAGAGGAATCAACTGCACCGGTGACAACAGAAGAAGAAGCTTCTTCACCAGCAAAAGGACTTGAGCTTTCAAACACTCCATCATGAAGTGCTTTATTCCAGGATACCTGACCAGACCATGTTTGTTTTAAATAGTCATAATATGAAGTATCATTTCCAGCCCATGACAATAAACATTCCTGAAATTGTTTTGTATCAAACAAAGGTCGGATAGTTGGCTGAATAAGAGCAAACTTCTTAGTATTGAACTGCACATCTCCCCAGCTCTCCAGGTAATGAGGAGTAGCTGCTATATATTTACATAATTTAGCAGTTTCATCTTCTTTAAGTGAAAAAGCTAAAGTTGTGTCAACCTTAGTTAATCCTTCCACAAACTCTTTTGCATTTGGTAAACTATAAGCAGGATTCACCCCTGCTATAAGCAAAGCACCAACGCTTCCTGAATTCATATCCTCTACAAGCCGCTGCACCTCTTTTGAGTTACCCTGCCTTGTAAGTCTTGGATTTTCTGTATCTATAATATCACTTCCTAGCGCTTCATTAATTGCTAATACCAGTAATTGAGCATCAGTTTCAGGAATTCCAGAAACCACCACGCCTTTACTTCCGGCTTTTCTTAATTGACTTGCGGCTTTAACAAGCGCATCATCAACTTTCGGAGAAAGCTCACTGGTAGAATTACCACCAACTATATAATTGTGAAGAGCTACTAATATTTTCTTTTGTTCTGACGGTTTTACCGGCAATCGCTTATCTGCTTTTGCCCCGGTAATAGTAAGATTAGATTCGAACTGGATATGTCTTGACATTTTCCCGTTCTTCGGAATTCTACTCTCCGCATAGCCAACATCATATCCGCCACCCTGCCAGTCTCCAAGTAAATCGGCACCTACACTCACAATACTTTCAGCCTCCGCGAAGTTATAATCTGGAAGACCACGACGGCCATATTTAGATTCAAATGCATTTAAAGCAGGATCTTCTGAAACAGTATCATAAACTACGTGACGAACATTCCCATATTTTGAAGAAAATTCCTCAATGATTTTTGACGTAGAAGGACTTGCAAAAGTTTGCGTAAGCAAAACGATTTCACCACTTACTGAATTAAGAGCAGATCCTACTTCACGGTCAAATTCTTCCCATGAAACATTTCTCCCTTCAATCATAGGCCTCTTCGTCCTCTTTGTATCATAAAGAGAAAGTACTGAAGCATTCACCCTTGCGCTACCTGCAGCTTTTATATTGGAAAGCTTATTATTTTCAATTTTAATAGGCCTTCCTTCTCTGGTCTTTACCAATACGCTAGCAAAGTCGAAACCATCGGAGATCGCAGAAGCATAATAATCTGCTTTCCCGGGCACGATTTGCTCAGGTTGCACTACATAGGGAATCGATTTGATCACCGGTCCCTCACAAGCCGCCAATGAGGCTGCCGCAGTACTAAACCCTACATATTTCAGGAAATCCCTACGAGAGGTTTTTGAAGATTCAAGAGATGACTTATCTCCCAAAAAATCATCCACCGGAATCTCCTCAGCAAATTCCTTCTGTTGGAGCGTCTCAACAACAGAGCTGTTTTTACCTAGCTCTTCAACACTTTTCCAGTATTTTTTGTTTGATGACATATAGAATAAAATATTAACTTCTTAAACAATACCTGATTTACAGGATTTTAATAGTGACACTTACCACATTCAACACCACCCATCTGTGCGGCCGTAAGCTCTTCTACACCATATTTTTTAGATAATTCTTCGTGGATCTTTTCATAGTACTCATTTCCTTCGATCCTAATGTTAGTTTCGCGGTGACAGTTAATACACCATCCCATGGTAAGTGGAGCATTTTGGTAAACGACTTCCATTTCCTGGATAGGACCGTGACATGTTTGACACGCTACCCCTGCAACGCTTACGTGCTGAGAGTGATTGAAATAAGCAAAATCGGGAAGATTATGAATCCTCACCCACTTAACCGGCTTTTCTTCACCCGAATAAGTTCTGGTAGCAGGATCCCAGCCTACAGCATCATATAATTTTGCAATTTCCTTATCGTAATATTCTTTAGAGTAATCTTCAGTCGCAGTTTCAGGAGCAACTTCCGCGATAGCCTTGTGACAGTTCATACACACATTAAGTGAGGGAATCCCCGAGGTCTTGGAAGTTCTTGCCGAAGAGTGACAGTATTTACAATCAACCTGATTATCACCCGCATGAATCCTGTGGGCGAAATGAATAGGCTGGATAGGTTGATAACCCTTATCAATTCCAACCTGCATAAGGAATCCATAGGCAAAATAACCTGTTGCCAAAAGAACTATTATAGATGAAACAACCAGTAAAAACTGATTCTCCACAAATGCTTTCCAAATTGGTTTTCTAGCAGGTTTTTGCGGAATGGAAATTCCCGAAGCATCTGCAAAATTTCTAAGTGTTTTATTTACAAGGAATAACACGACCAGCAATACAGCCAGTACAAAAACAAGGATTCCCAGAATCACATTTACTGAAACCCCTCCACCTGAAGCATTCTGAGATGCAGCATCTCCAGCAGCTCCTGCTGCCGCCTGAGGTTCAGGTTTTGGCTGCTCTACATACGCCAGTATATTATTAATATCTGTTTCGCTCAACTGAGGGAAAGCAGGCATTGCTGTTTGATTAAACTCCTCATAGATAGCTTTCGCATCTGGATCTCCTGAAGCGATTAAGGCCGAAGAGTTATGCACCCAGTCATAGATCCAACTTTTATCCTGACGATCGGTTATACCGTGAAGAGCGGGCCCAACCATATCAGAATAGGGTTTATGGCAGGAAGCACAAAGAGTATTAAACAATGACTTCCCCGCATCAGGATCTCCTAGCTCCGAAGAACCAGAACTCTGAGCATCTGCAGTTTCTCCAGAAGTCTGTTCCTGAGCAGCAGTGCTGTCAGCAGACTGTTCCTGGGAAAATCCCGCAAGAGCAAATGAAAGTAAAAATGCTACGCTTAATAGTAGTTGTCGCGTAGTTGAATGGCGGTTATTCACCTTTTTCATATTATAAGTTCGGTTAACATCTAAACTTTGGTACGGTTTTTACACTCAGTGTTTTAGGGCTAAAAACCTAAAAAGGTACCTTTAAATTCGTTGGCAAAAGTAATACTTATGAATGATTTTCGGAATGTTAGATAAGTGTTAATCATTAATTTATATTGGTTCTAAATAATAAATTATTACACGTTTAAGTTAATTAATTTTACATTTGTCAAAAAGCTATACTTATGAAAAAAATAAAGTTTTCTTACCTGGCTACCTGTCTGTTTTTCACACTTTTTTGCTTTACAACCGGATGGTCTCAGCAAGGAAATGTGAATATCCAGCAGAATAATAAGATTGATAAGCTAATGGAAGTTAAGACGGAGTTGAATAAAAACAACAAGATTAGAGATCGATATGTGATTCAGTTATTTTATGGAGATAATGGCGAAGCCAATGAAGTGATCCAGAAATACCGAACATTGTATACGTATCCTTCACAGGTTGCCTACGAAGCTCCAAACTATAAGGTATGGGTGGGAAATTTTAGAAATCGCCTGGAAGCCGATAGAGCTCTCTTGAAGATAAAAGAAAGTTTTCCCGCAGCTTTTATTCCGAAGCCTCAGAGAAAATAATTACAGGAAATTAAGATAATGCCAAAGGATGGGCCGGGCTCATCCTATTTTTATTCAAAATTGGCACGTCTTGATCTGCTGTGTTTTTCTATTCTACCTTGCTACTTCGTAAAGTCGATATAAGCCATCCAATTTGGATATACAATGAGGCATAAAAAAAGCGGCTGATTCTCTCAGCCGCTTTTTTGATCGAAAATATTCGATTATTATTTAAGGGTCTTCTTAACCTCAACTTCTCTGAAGGCTTCAATCACATCACCTTCTTTGATGTCGTTATAGTTTTTCACCTGCAATCCACAGTCGTAACCTTTCGATACCTCCTTAACATCATCCTTGAATCTTTTAAGGGACGCAAGTTCTCCTGTGTACACAACTACACCATCACGTATCAATCTTATTCCTGCACTTCTATAGATCTTACCAGAGGTTACCATACAACCTGCGATGGTACCAACTTTAGATATTTTGAAAGTCTCTCGGATCTCTGCGGTACCGGTAATCTCTTCCTTCAATTCAGGAGAAAGCATACCTTCCATCGCATCTTTAAGATCGTTAATCGCATCGTAGATGATCGAGTAAGTTCTGATATCGATTTCTTCCTTATCGGCAACCTGTCTTGCATTACCTGCAGGACGAACGTTAAATCCAATAATTACCGCATCAGAAGCAGAAGCAAGCAACACATCACTTTCAGTAATTGCACCCACTCCTTTATGTATAATGTTCACCTGAATCTCTTCCGTAGAAAGTTTCTGGAAACTATCTGTCAATGCTTCAACAGAACCATCCACATCACCTTTCAGGATAATGTTAAGTTCTTTAAAGTCTCCAAGCGCGATACGTCTTCCAATTTCATCAAGAGTTATGTGACGCTGAGTTCTAACATTTTGCTCACGTTGCAACTGGGTACGTCTTGCTGCAATATCCTTAGCTTCACGCTCATCTTCCATTACCTTAAAGGTATCACCTGCCTGAGGTGCACCATCAAGACCAAGGATCGATACCGGCGTAGAAGGTCCGGCTTCTTTCACTTCTTTTCCACGTTCATCGTGCATAGCTTTTACCTTACCACTATGCCTACCGGCAAGAACATAATCTCCTATCTTAAGTGTTCCAGCCTGAACAAGAATAGTAGCCACATATCCACGACCTTTATCAAGGAAGGCCTCTACAACAGTACCTTTAGATAATTTATCAGGATTGGCCTGCAATTCAAGAATTTCGGCTTCAAGAAGCACTTTTTCAAGTAAATCTTTTACTCCCTGACCTGTTTTAGCAGAAATATCATGGGATTGGATCTTACCTCCCCAATCTTCAACCAGAAGATCCATTGAGGCAAGTTTCTCTTTAATTTTTTCAGGATTTGCCGTGGGCAAATCAGATTTGTTAATTGCGAATATAATTGGAACCCCTGCTGCCTGAGCGTGCGAGATCGCCTCTTTTGTTTGGGGCATCACATCATCATCTGCAGCGATCACAATAATCGCGATATCTGTTACCTGAGCACCACGAGCACGCATGGCGGTAAAGGCTTCGTGACCCGGTGTATCCAGGAAGGTTATTTTTTGTCCTCCTTCAAGTTCCACTCCATAAGCACCAATGTGCTGGGTAATCCCACCACTCTCACCTGCGATCACATTTTCCTGACGAACATAGTCAAGTAATGATGTTTTACCGTGGTCAACGTGACCCATTACAGTAACGATAGGAGCTCTTGGCTCAAGATCTTCGGGGTTTTCAGGAACTTCCTCTACGGTTTCTTCAACATCTGCCGTGGTAAATTCAACTTCATAACCAAATTCCTCAGCAACGATACTCAAAGTTTCCGCATCAAGACGTTGATTCATGGTTACCATCATCCCAAGAGACATACAGGCAGAGATCACCTGGGTTACAGAAACATCCATCATGGTTGCAACCTCACTTACAGTAACGAATTCCGTCACCTTTAAGATCTTCTCGTCAGATTCTTGCTGTGCAAGATCCTGTTCAGATCTTTGACGGTGTTGATCTCTTTTCTCCCTACGATATTTAGCTCCTTTACCTTTACTTGATTTCCCCTGAAGTTTTTCAAGTGTTTCACGCACTTGTTTTTGTACTTCTTCTTCAGTAGGCTCCTCCTTGGTAATAGGCTTACTTCTTTTTCTTCCGCCTTTATTTCCTCCGCGCTGATTTCCGCCTCCGCCTTTTACATCTTTACTTATTCTACGGCGGCGTTTCTTGCGCTTATCTTTTTTCTCCTTATCATCTTCCTTTTTCTCCTCTTTTTTCTTCTGAGGTTTTTTGAACTGAGATAAGTCTATTTTCTTCCCGGTAAAATTAGGACCACTAAGTTTAGTGTACTTTGTTTCTATAGTACTTGATCCTTCTTCCTTAACTTCTTCCTTTTCTGCTGGCGCCTCTTCTTTTTTAGCTTCCTCTTTCTTAGGTTCAGGTTTTTCTTCTTTAGCCTTCTCCTCTTTTTTCTTTTTTTAGGCTTCTCTTCTTTTTCTTCAGCTTTCGCTGCAGGTTTTTCAGGCTCTTTTTTAGGCTCCTCCTCTTTTTTGACAGGTTCTTCGGCAGGAGTTTCTTTTTCTTCTTTTGGGGCTTCTTCCTTTTTCTCCGGTTTTTCACCCGGTTTTTGATCAAGGTCTATTTTACCCACAGTTTTAGGACCTTCAAGCTTGGCTCTTGAAGATATTTTTTCTTCTTCCTTCTCTTTTTTCTCCTCTTCAGCTTTACGCTTATCTTCAATTTCCTTACGCAACTCCTCTTTTTCCTTCTTCCTCTCTTCACCAACTTCTTTCGAAGCTACCTTTTTACTCTTATCGGTTTGGAATTCGTCAGAAAGCACCTCGTAGATTTCTCCCGAGATTTTGGTAGTTGGCCTCGCGTCTATCTCGTAGCCTTTGGAATTAAGATATTCCACAGCCCTGTCTAACGAGATATTGAACTCACGTAGAACCTTATTTAATCGCATTGTTTTCGCTTCTGCCATAAATTGCCCTCTAAATTAACCCTTTTAATGTATTCTGTATTATACTTTAATCTTATTCTTCAAATTCTGCACGGAGAACAGACATCACATCCTTGATGGTTTCCTCCTCAAGATCTGTACGGCGAACAAGATCATCTACATCCTGTTCCAATACAGATTTTGCAGTATCCAGACCAATTTTTGAAAATTCGGCGATCACCCAATCTTCAATTTCGTCTGTAAATTCTTTTAATTCAACATCTTCTTCAACACCTTCACGGTATACATCTATCTCATATCCCGTCAATTGCCCTGCCAATCTTATATTGTGACCACCACGACCAATAGCTTTTGAAACCTCTTCAGGCTTCAACATTACCTCTGCCGTCCTGGCTTCTTCATCCATTTTAATAGAAGTTATCTTCGCCGGACTCAATGCCCTGGTGATGAATAACTGCTCATTATTGGTGAAATTAATCACATCAATATTTTCATTTCCAAGTTCACGAACTATACTGTGAATCCTTGATCCTTTCATTCCCACACAGGCTCCAACAGGATCAATACGGTCATCATAAGAATCTACTGCCACCTTGGCCTTTTCGCCCGGAACACGTACAACTTTCTTGATAGTAATTAAACCATCAAACACTTCCGGGATCTCCTGTTCGAATAATTTCTCAAGGAAAACTGGAGATGTTCTGGACATAATGATCGTAGGCTTGTTACCTTTTAATTCGACGCTTTCAATAATTCCCCTTACATTTTCTCCTTTTCTGAAGAAATCTGAAGGAATCTGACGGTCTTTCGGAAGCACAATTTCATTCCCTTCATCATCAAGAAGAATGATCGCCCTGTGCCTTATATGATGAACTTCGGCAGTGTAGATCTCGCCCTCGAGTTCCTTAAACTGCTTATAAATATTAGTATTGTCATGCTCATGTATCTTAGAGATCAAATTTTGACGCAATGCCAAAATCGCTCTTCTACCAAGATCTGCAAGCTTTACTTCTTCTGATACATCTTCACCAACCTCAAAATCGGGTTCGATCTTTCTGGCCTGAGTAAGAGAAATTTCTCTGTTAGAATCTTCTACCTCACCATCAGCGACTACAATCCTGTTCCTCCATATTTCGAGATCCCCTTTATCAGGGTTTACAATAATATCAAAATTATCGTCTTCTCCATACTTTTTCTTTAAAGCATTTCTAAAAACATCCTCTAAAATCGCCATTAGCGTAACACGATCTATGAGCTTATCGTCTTTAAACTCCGAGAATGACTCAATCAACGCGATATTTTCCATATCAATTTGTGATTAAAATGTTATTTTAACTTTCGCTTCCACAATATCAGAATAAGGTAAAGTAACCTCTTTCTGAACCGTAATCTTTCCTTTACCAACCGGCTTAGGCTCACGTGCCTTCCAGGAAAGCTTTATTTCACTATCATCGGCAGATATAAGGTCAGCTTCGAAATTCTCATTCTCAGTCTTCACCTTTAACCTGCGACCAATATTCTTTTTGTATTGCCTTGGCATTGTCAACGGCTCTGAAACCCCTACCGAAGTAACTTCAAGAGAAAAATCTTCTTCCTCCCTGTCAAGATTATGCTCGATGCCGCGGCTAACTATAATACAGTCATTTACCGAAACCCCTTCATCTCCGTCGATCACAACCTTTATATGGTTGGCGGAGTTCACCTCAAGGCTAATTAAAAATAAGGAATTATTTTCTTCGAATACCTTCTCTGCTAACTTTTCTACCTTCTCCTTCAGCATGGTTATAAAAAGAGGGGACTTCTGTCCCCTCGCTGTACTTTTTTAGTTTCAACGCTGCAAATATAGGAATATTTTCCAAGTATAAAAACGTGAAAATAAATGAAATGTGCTAAAACATATTTTCTCTTTTCGTCATAGAAATTTATTAGCAAATCGCATGGGACCATAAAAAAACAAATAACCAATACCAGATAAAATATTCTTTGTAATTTTAATAGTGTATTTACCCACAAGCCTTATACCCGGTTATGAAAAATATACTCGTTCCAACAGACTTTAGCGACCAGGCCGAAAAAGCCCTGAAAGTTGCCGCACAACTAGCCCGTAAATTTGATGGTGAGATTTTCCTGTTGCATATGCTGGAACTCCCTTTACAACTTATAGATCCCGTACAGGGCAATAGCCATAACCTCCCCGAAGCGATATTCTTCATGAAACTTGCTCACCAGCGTTTCACAAAATTAATGGCAAAACCATACTTAAAAGGCATTAAAGTCCATGAGACTGTTGAATTCCACAGGGCATTTGATGGAATCATGGAAATAAGCAAAGAAAAGAAGATAGACCTTATCGTAATGGGCTCTCATGGCGCCAGCGGATTCAAGGAAATGTTCATAGGGTCTAACACAGAAAAAGTGGTAAGACATTCCAAAATTCCCGTCCTGGTGATAAAAAGTGAGATCACGGCATTTGAAATAGAGAATTTTGTTTTCGCAACAGATGGCAATATTGAACATCAGGATACTTTATACCGGGCAGCAAAATTTGCCAACACCATTGGTGCAACCTTACATTTGCTTTTTGTAAATACGCCTAACAATTTCATGACGAGTGAAGACGCCCGTATACAGCTGGATGAATTCATTAAGGGCAAAAAGTTCAAAAATTACCAGATACATATATATAATGATATAAGTGTAGAGAAAGGAATCCTGAACTTTGCGGCAAAGATGGACGCCGGATTAATAGGAATAAGCACCCATGGACGCAAAGGTATTGCTCATTTCTTTAATGGCAGCATTAGCGAGGATCTTGTAAACCATGCCAACCGACCGGTTGTTACTTTCAAAATTTAAAGAAAAGACTTCAAAGCTCCACTTTTTATACAGCTCCAGAGATAGTTCCAGAAAGATTTGGTTTGGTCCCTTGTAACCGAAATATCCTTATAATTCGCCTTTTCATTGATAGCTTTATTTTTTACAATAAGGTTCGCGAGCGCCGAGACGATCTTATTCTTCTTCTTTCCATCCTTTCGAAGCACTTCCACCTTAAAATTCTTATACTCAAGCCTCATATCTCCGACTGCCTCAATATCGGTTCCTGAAAAATTGAAATATAGACTCATTATCTCACCACTCGCCTGCACATTCATGGCGGGTTTTAAAAACTGGTTGATCTGTTCTGCCGCCAGACCTCCCATTTGCCCGGAAATATGGAACCGATCACTTTTATTAGGGACTTTAAATTCCCAGTCCACATTTAAGGAAGCTGTTTTCAAGAAATTGGTATTCACATGAATCCTGGTACCCGGAAAATCCTTTCTATCCATACCAATATTTGTAATATTGACCAGGCTAGCCTTCATATTAGTGAATTCCACCACCCCGGTCTCTCGATCTTTATGAATATTCTCTTCGTATTTAATATTTGTCCGACTCAGCTTTACAGAATCAATTCCCAGTTTAAATGGTAAGCGCCTAAGCATCTTACTATACATGGGTTTATAAGTAGTATCGTCTGGTTTTAATTTGTCCCGGTAAATATCCAGATTCACCCCATCGATTTTAACCATTCTGCTTTTTATACTCAGGGAGTCTTCAAGATTCCAGTTAAAATCAAACAGATCGATACTATCTATAGTAAGAGCATATCTATCCTTTTCTACCTTAATGGTTTTTTGATGCCCGCTTTTGGAGTATTTGGGAATGATCTGGAACTTATGGATATACACATTGCTATCTTTCTTCCTCAAATTAGCTACAGCCAATTTATGCTGAGCATCCATATCAAAGAACATACTATCTATCTGGATCTTATTAAGTTTGTAGCTAAATGGTATTCCATTTTTTACCGTCCCGGAATCTATACGTACACGTTGAATGGAAATTTCATCTAACCGCGCAAATAATTTATGAGAAGAGGAATCCTTCCCAAAGAGTTCAAAGGTCCCATTCCGGATATTTATATTTCTAAACTCCATTTTATTTTGCATCACCTTTTGGGCCTTCTGTGCGGTAGTGTCCTTCTCTTTAGATTTATAGAATTTAATTACCGGCTTGGAAATATTTACGTCCTCGATAATGAGATCTTGTTTGGTGAGATAGTTCCAAAGATGAATATCGTCTAATTCAATATTATCTGCCTTAATGGTCTTTGCCGGAAAACTTAACAGAGGTTGTGAAATTTCGGCCTTTCTGCTTAACAGATTTACGTCTACTTTTTCATATTCGGCATTTATTTCGGTAAGTCTTTTTTCCAGTCCTTTCTTAATTCTCTTTTCAGCATAATTATTTAGAAGCACAAGAATAAGAGCTAGAGCTCCTATTATTGCTAAGATCCAAATGGGAATTTTAATAGATTTCTTCAAATGAAAGGGAATTTATTTATAGCCAATTTACAATTACGGCAATATCATCAGCCTTGTTTAAGAGTTTTTAACTTAAAAGATTGTGAGACAGAAGTTCCGTAAGTTAAATTTAAGTCAAACTTCTTTTTTTGCTCTCTTCTGTAAGGTTTTGGATAGTATATTTGACCAAACACGAAAAATAAATGTTTCTCAAAATCGGCCTTAAAATATTATTCATTGCAATAGAGATCTTCCTGGGTTTCTATAGCCTATTAATGAGTGATAGCCTCCTGGTAAAATTTCTATTTTTTGCCGTTACGGCCGGGATAATTTCATTTATTATGATAAAACTTATCCATATAATCTTGCCCAGAGATAAAGAATATCTCACTTCAGAGATCAAAGAATAACATTTCCATCTCTTTACACTCTTTTAATTAACCCGGCAGATTTTTTTTACATTGCCGAAAATTTAGACCATTCTCTATGAGGCTTATTTGCCTTGCCGATACTCATAACAAACATCATGATATTGCCATTCCCAAGGGTGATGTACTCATTCATGCCGGAGATTGTACCGATGGAGGCACCCGGAATGAAACAGAAGATTTCCTGGAATGGTTTTCTGGTCAGCCTCATAAACATAAAATACTGGTGCCGGGAAATCATGATTTTTATTTCGAGAAACCAGAAAATATTAAAAATGTTCCGGAAAATATTCTTCTTCTCATAGACCGGGGAATTGAAATTGAAGGAAAGTTAATCTGGGGCTCACCATTTACTCCGGGTACAGTCAACTGGGCATTTAGCAGGGAACGCGGTGCAGAGATCAAAAAACACTGGAACCTAATCCCAAAAAATACTAACATCCTAATAACTCATACGCCTCCTTACGGGATCTTAGACGAAATACGCAGCGGAATAAAATTGGGTTGTGAAGAATTAAGTGAAAATTTGAACTTTGTTCAGCTTACCCACCATTTCTTTGGACATATTCACCATGCTGCAGGCTCAATTTCCCGCGGTGGAATACAGTATTACAATCTCTCCTTATTGGACGAACGCTTTAGAATCATGCATTCCCCAAAAGTCGTAGATCTTTAAAGCAAATATCTTCTTAAAGAAAGTCCTACGAAGTTAAAAATTTATTAATCAGTAAAGTATTACATTTTTTTTAACAGCTTTTGTGCTGTCTAGTAGTAATTTAGCCAATGTTGAAAATGTCGAAAAAGATAATACCTATGAATCAAATTACTACCCCGGAGATACTTGACGAAGTCAAAAATCTAATTTCTTACAGTGTGCAGAATAAAGATCAGGAAAATTCAAATTTCCAGACGATGCATCGTGCTATTATCAAAAAGTATTTTGAGGCAAAGCATGTCAATATTGATTATAAGAATCAAACTATCGATATGAAGTTACCGGTGGGTCAGAGAAAATATACAAGAATTACTTTTGAATGCCAGGAACTGGAAAGATTTCTAAGATCCTGCTTAAAGAAAGACGAAAAAAGCCTTTTCTTTTATCAGAATCTGCTGACGCATTATAATGTGATCTCAGCAGCATAAGGCTTAAATGCCCCAATTTAAGAGCAAAAGCTTCGGTCCCTACACCGAAGCTTTTTTCATTTAAGACACTAAATTTTTTAATTTTTGAACCGTAAGCGGTTTCGTAATAAAACCCTTGAGGTAAGGAAATTTTCTTAATCGTTCCCGGTCAGATTCAGAAATGGAAGAGGAAACTATATAAATATCTGATGCTTCATAAAGATCAGGATATAGATCTTCGCAGGACTTTAAAAACTGCCATCCATCCAACAAAGGCATATTTATATCAAGAAGAATTACTTCCGGAAGTACAAATTCCGGAGTCTGGAAATTTTTTAAAGCCTCCTGCGCATTTTTATAGAAAGTGACGTTTTCAAATACCCCTGCCCTATGGATCATTTTTTTGCTGATCATACGATAGATCTCATCATCATCAATAACACAAACCGATTTCTTCATTAAAAATAAACTTTAAAACACGTCCCTTCCCCAGGTGTACTCTCCACTTTTACCTTACCGCCCATAGCGTTTATCTGATTTCTGGTGATAAACAGCCCTATTCCACGAGAATCTTTACGGCCGGAAAAGGTTTTATAAAGACCAAATACTTTATCTCCATGTTTTTCCAGATCAATCCCGATACCGTTATCACAAATTTCAAGAATCCATTTATCATTTTTCTTTTTCCCGTTCAGGATAATTTTCGGCTTTCTATCCGGATGGTTATACCGCAGCGCATTGGTAATAAAATTAAGCAGGACACTTTCAAGATACGCCGGATTAAAATAGACCTTCATATCTGAAGGAATATTTTTTATGATCTCGGCTTCCATAGAATCGATCTGAAGGCTTAAAACAGCCAGAGCCTTATCCAGATATTCTGAAACTTCCAATTCTTCAGACCTGATCTCGAGATTTGTATTTATGGATACCACCTCATTAAGATCATATAGAGTTTCATTCAGACTTTTAGATACTTTTTTAAGCAATGCTATATAATGATCCTTTTCCTCCGGAATATCTTCAGTTTCATATAATTCCAGAATAGATTCGAGGTTACTTGAATGCGATCTTAGGTTGTGAGAGACAATGTAGGCAAAGTTCAAAAGTCGCTTGTTTTGTTCCATCACAAAATCATACGACTTCATTAAATTAAGTTCAGCCTCTTTTTTGCCGGAAATATCACGAAGGTTGACGACATACCCGCCGATATTTTTTTCCTTAAGCATATTGGTCAAAGTCGCATTCATCCAGATCCAGTGACCTTCCTTGGCCCTTATCCTGAGTATGATTTCTGAAAAAGGAGTGCCCGCTGAAGATTTTGATCTTTGAAGCTTTTTTAAAAGAACAATACGCTCTGAAGGATGTATAAGTGATAAAATCTCGTTATCAGACAAATCCACCTCCTCATAACCCGTAATTCGTTTTAGAGAAGGAGAACTATAGATAAGCTTCCCGTCTTTACTTATAATAAGAATAATCTCGTTAGAATTTTCAACCAGGGAACGGTAGCGTTTTTCGTTCTCTTCTAATTCCTGTTGCGCTTTAATCCTTTCAGAAATATCCTGGACAAGCGCGATATGAGAAGTTGCCTTTTCTCCTTCAGGCCACAATGGGGAGACGTTCAATTTGATCCAGATCGTGCTGCCGTCTTTGCGTTTAAGTCGCTTGGTAAGACTGTACTCCCGAATCTTATTTTCCTTTAATTGATGCATCAGGGAGGTGTTTTCATATAGATCATCTGGATGTGATACCATTTTATAGTCCATCTGACGCAATTCAACATTAGTATAACCGAGTAATTGTTGAAAGCGTTTATTAGTCTCGAGAATCATTCCCGTATTGGAATCAACTCTGGCCATCCCTATAGTTGCCTGATTAAAGATCGATCTAAACCGCAGTTCACTTTTAGCAAGAGCTCCGGCCTGTTCTTTAACACGCGCCTCCAGAATAGCAGGTTGTTTTAATATGCTATATACCAAATATCCAAAAGTACCGGCCAGTAAAAATATTAATAAAATTAGGGGCAATAGCGTATATAAAGGTTGCAGGGGTACATCGGGAACAATATAAAGTTTCCAGTTGCCATCGGGCAGAATGATCTCTTCAGAATAGGACTGATTAAGATTTAACTGATTATTTAAAAGAATAACCTCTTTTTTAGTATCCGGATCTATCTTCGAAAACTGAAAATGATATTCACCCCTTGATAACGTCTCAATGCCCGATTGCTCGATAAGATTATCAAAATGCATTAAAACCGCAGAAAAACCCCAGAATTTATTTTTAATAAAAACAGGTAGCCTACCTACGATTGCGGTTCCTCCCTGTTTCAGTTTTAAGGGCCCCGCAAAGAACATTTTCCTGCTCTCTATGGCAATTAGTGCTTCCTTATTCCGGGTACTATCGGCAAGAATATCATAGCCAATAGCTTCGGCATTTTCTTCATAAGGATATACCTGGGTGATCACCCCGCCAGGAACGATTTCTATTGCATCAATATTGGGATTGCTATCTACCAGCTGGGAAGCGATGTCGTCAAAATTATCTATTTCACCATCTTCATTTATTTGCAAGGCAAGTGAAAGAGCGGCTGAATAACTGTATTTTAAAGATTGATCAATATTCTTTTCAACGATATTGATGATTCCCGACATTTCACGCTGGCGATTTTCCTGCATGATATGATATCGTTGCCAGAGGATAAAAAGGCCTACAAATAACAAAAAAGCAAAAGAGACCAAACCGGCTAAAAATGGTTTGCGGCGAGGTTTAGCAATTAACTTATTTTTCATAGTTCTCCTTTTAGCCTAGGCTGGTTGTATTAAGGGAGCTATTTAATTTTCGGGAATGCAAATATAGCTAATTAGCTCAGAATTTGAAGATTAATGGATGCTAAAAAAAGCAGGGAAAAGGTTAGAAGGGAGAAGTAGGAAGTGGGAAAGTGGAAAGTTCATAACCCATAACCCATAACGCACAACAGATCCCTCGTCCCTTCGTCAGGCTCAGGGCTCAGGGTGACAACTACACTCACAAAACGCCAAACAACTCACCGACTTTTCCAAAGGCTCAATACAGAAAGAACAGATCTTCCATTTAACCCAAACCGTCTCCTTAGTCTGAAAACTGACCAACATCAGTTTTTACGAAATATTTAAGAAAAAACTCAAAACCTGACTCCTGTCATATTTTAGAAGGCACTCCTGGCGCAACTTTGTAATGATTTAAAAAAGCACTTATTATGAAATCTTATGCTAAACTAAAGTTTCTGATCGTAGCTCTCGTTTTTGGCTTCGGCACAAATTTTTACACAAACGCCCAAACTTATAAGTTAAACAACAAAGCTTCAAAACTTATTGTAGATGGCACCAGTAACATCCATGACTGGGACATTAAGGCAGAAAACTGTGGTGGTATCTTAACTACCGAAATGGATGAAGGAAGTCTTGAGGAAATTGAAAATCTTGAATTTTCTGTAAAAGCTGAAAGTTTGAAAAGTGGAAAGAGTGGAATGGATAAAAACACTTATAAAGCTCTAAACACAAATAAATATGACAAGATAAACTTTAAGCTGGAAAAAGTAAATTCCCTTGAAAAGGTTTCAGAAAACACCTATAAAGCGAAAACTACCGGTACGCTTGAAATAGCGGGAGCAAAAAAGAAAATAAATCTAAGCTTCGATATTTCTCTAAAATCCAGTGAGATTATTCTTAAAGGCGAATATAGCCTAAACATGACCGATTACGGAGTGGAACCTCCAACAGCAATGTTCGGTACTATTACTACAGGGGAAACTGTAAAAATCAAATTCGAATCACATTTTAACAAATAAAAACTTCAATCTTAATATTTAAAACTATGAAAACTATTTTCAAATACCTCAGTTTAGTGCTAATCGCACTTGTTGCAATGCCTTCACAGGCACAGACGCAAAGAGACCTTGACAACTTCAGGGCTCCTGACCAAAGAGGAATTAACCAATTTGAAGCACCTAAAGACACTGTTTCTACCTTCGATGGATTGCACGTTAGAGTAGGTGGTGCTTCTACCATCCAGTTCCAGGATTTAACCCAGGAAAATTCAGGTGTAGAAGGCTTAAATGATCTTGAAGGAAACTTTAACCTGGCAACTGCTAACCTTGATCTTGATGTTGCACTTGCTGCAGGTGTGAGAATGCACTTGAGAACTTATCTTTCTTCTCAACACCACAATGAAGCCTATGTAAAAGGTGGTTACATCCAGATTGACAGGCTTGACTTCATTAGCGAAGGTTTTGCTGAAGGTCTTATGGACCACTTAAGAGTTAAGATTGGGCATATGGAGAATAACTATGGCGATGCTCACTTCAGAAGAACTGACAACGCGATGTCTCTTTACAACCCATTCGTAGGTAATTACCTAATGGATAGCTTTACTACAGAAGTTGGTGCTGAAGTGTACTACTTCAACGGTCCATGGTTAGCTATGGTTGGATTTACAAACAGTAAGCTTAACCAATCTACTTTAGACGTTGACACAGACCCTTCATTTTTGGCAAAAGTAGGATACGACAACCAGGCTACTGAAGGTCTTAGATTTAGATTAACAGGATCTGTCTTTACCTCTCCTCAAAGACAAATGGGGGGCCACGGAGGTACCCAGTATCTTTATACCGGTGACCGTGCAGGAACAAGGTACTACAACGTAATGGAGGAGTTCTTTTAGAGTCTGGACGAGTTAGGCCCAGATTTGGGACTGAACTTACTTCTTTCATGATCAACCCATTCTTGAAGTACGGTGGACTTGAATTCTTTGGAATAATAGAATCAATATCAGGATCTGACAACGTAGACTGGAACCAGTATTCAGGAGAACTTATCTACCGTTTCGGAACTAATGAAGACCTGTACATTGGTGCACGTTATAATACTGCTGATGGTACACTTGTAACCCCTGTAGAAGATGCACTTCCTCTAGTAAATGATGTTTCAGTGAACAGATTTCAGCTAGGTGCCGGATGGTTTATGACTAAAAACATCCTGATGAAAGCTGAATATGTAAACCAGGATTATAATGATTATCCAGCAGGTTCCCTCTACTCAGGAGGAAACTTCAAAGGATTCACTCTGGAAGCAGCCATAAGCTTCTAAATTAAAATAAAAGTGTTGAGCCAGGGCCTGTTGAAATTGTCAAAAAAACAATTATATTTCAACAGGCTCAGTCTCAATTAAACGAAGACAGTTCCTTTTCTACTGAATTCAAATCTTATTATCATGAAAAATCTTTTGACCATACTAAGTTTGCTTTTCTGCACCGGTTTGATGGCTCAGAAAGATTTTGACCAAACCGTGATACGCATATCGCCTAACAGCGAACTTATAATTGCTGGTAGTACCAACGTAAATAAATTTGATTGTAAATTCAATATAGACCTGATCACGAGTCCTAAACAAGTTGAATACACCTCTACTAACAATTGCATTTTTTTTCACGACCTTAAGCTTGAATTAACTGCTACCGGCTTTGATTGTGGTCATAAAAAAATGAATGAAGATTTTCAGGACCTCCTGAAATCTGACCAATTCCCGGTCATCAAAATTCAGGTGGAAAAAGTCCAGTTCATATCTCCAGAATATGTAAAGGCCTTTATAAAAGTTTATATGGCAGGTAAAGAAAATTATTACGATCTGCCGGTTCATACTGAAAACCAACATTATATAGGGAAATTCAAAATGAATATCCGCGATTTCGGACTTGAACCACCCACCAAAGCTTTAGGACTTATTGAGGTAGATGAACAAATAGAAGTCAACTTTAATCTTAATATCCGCGAATAAACTTCAGGATATATCCCCTAAAATTTTTTAATATAAGTCTATTGCTCTTAAATTTAAGAAGTAATACCAGAAATTATAGCTATGACAGAATTAAAAATGGTATCGGCTGCGGAAGCAGTGAGCGAAGTAAAATCAGGACAAAGGGTCTTCTTTCAGGGCTCTGCCATGACTCCTAAAGTACTAATAAACGCTCTTTGTGATAGATATGCCGATCTTCAAGAAGTAGAACTTATACAAATACATACTGAAGGAGAAGCCCGTTACACCAAGGCTCCATATAACGAGTCTTTTATAACTAACAGTTGTTTTGCCGGAGGAAATGTAAGAGGCGCAATCAATTCAAAATTTGGCGCCTATATTCCCATCTTTCTTAGTGAGATACATGTTTTATTCAGAAGAAATATACTGCCATTGGATTTTGCATTTATCCAGGTTTCTCCACCAGATAAACATGGATATTGTTCCCTGGGCGTATCTGTAGACATTACTTTGCCTGCAATACAGAATGCGAAAAAGATGATCGCGCAGATCAATCCGCAGGTTCCCAGAACCCACGGTGACGGTATCATTCATATAAGCAAGGTCTATGCAGCCATCGAAGTAGATGAACCTATCCATGCGGCACTTCTAACCGAACCTACTGAAATTGAAAAAAGAATAGGCCAGCATGTAGCCGAACTGGTGGAAGATGGTGCAACTCTGCAGATGGGTATCGGAGGGATACCCAATGTGGTTCTGAATAACCTTACGAATCACAAAAGACTTGGTATACATACCGAAATGTTTTCTGACGGGATTCTACCGTTAATAGAAAGTGGAGTGATCACCGGTGAAGAGAAAGAGATCAAAACCGGCAAACTGGTCACCTGTTTTGCCTTAGGTTCTCCCAAACTTTACAATTTTATAGATGATAACCCCATCGTTCATTTTAAGGAAGCTGCCTACACTAACGACACAGCGATTATAAGACAGAATCCAAAAGTTACCGCGATCAACTCAGCCATAGAGATCGACCTTACCGGACAGGTTTGTGCCGATACGATTGGAAAGATCCAGTATTCCGGCGTAGGAGGCCAAATGGATTTTATTAGAGGGGCTGCTCTTTCAGAGGGAGGAAAAGCTATTATCGCTATGCCTTCGGTTACTAATAAAGGGATATCCAAGATCGTTCCTTATTTAAAAGAAGGCGCTGGCGTAACCACTACCCGTGCCCATGTACATTATATAGCCACAGAGTATGGCGTGGTTGATCTCTTCGGAAAAAATCTAAAACAAAGAGCAAAAGCTCTCATTTCAATCGCACACCCCGATCATAGAGAAGAACTGTCCAGAAAATCTTTTGAGAGACTGAATGTTTGAGTTTGCTCGTAATGAGGTGAAATTAGAAGTACAAAAAACAAATAACCGACAACAGACAACAGACAACAAGTTATAAACAATAAACAAACTAACCTCTAACAACTAAAAAAGCCCGAACTTCCGTTCAGGCTTTTTGCACTTTGTTGGCCTACTAGGGCTCGAACCTAGACTCTTCTGGACCAAAACCAGACGTGTTGCCAGTTACACCATAGGCCAATGCTTAAATGCGGATGCAAATTTAAAACAAAGTTTATTCTACACAAACTTTTTCTTTAAATTTTAAACTAAAAATTAATTTGCTATGAGCATTTATTCACAAGTCTTCATTTTCAGTATTTTCTGAAAATAAATCCTTTTGTCCTTCGTTTGTAAAGCATTCGGCATTTTATTATTAAATTCGCCCCTTTAGCGAAACTACTCGGCATTTATGGCAGATTTTAACTTTAAGAAGTGGAACAGAATACTGGGATGGCTGGTATTTCTGATCGCCTTAACTACTTATACACTTACACTCGAACCAACGGCAAGTTTTTGGGATGCCGGAGAATATATTGCTACCTCAGCAAACCTGGAAGTGGGGCATCCCCCCGGAGCTCCATTCTATCAAATGATGGGGGCCTTCTTTTCCACTTTTGCACCAGATAACAGTCAGGTAGCTCATATGATCAATTTCATGTCGGGTCTTGCCAGCGCTTTTGCAATACTTTTCATGTTCTGGTCTATTACCATCCTTGTATTAAAAGTAGCAGGACCAATTAAAAAACTTACTCCCGGAAAAAAAATGGCTATCCTGGGAAGTTCTCTGGTAGGTTCTCTTGCCTTCACTTTTACCGATAGCTTCTGGTTCAATGCCGTGGAAGCCGAAGTTTACGCGATGGCCGCCTGTTTTATGTCCCTCATGTTCTACCTGGGCCTTCTCTGGGAACGAGATATGTTTAAAGCCCGCGGGAACCGCTGGATCATCCTAATCTCACTGGTTATAGGACTTTCTTTTGGAGTACATTTTATGGGACTGCTTACGCTGCCCGCGATTGGATTCCTTTATTTCTTTAAGAACTATAAAAAGGTAACCGTAAAGAATTTCATTATTGCCAATATCGTCGTGGTGGCGGTCTTGATGTTTATTTTTAAATTACTTCTACCCTATACCCTTACTTTTTTCTCTGCTTCCGAACTGTTTTTCACCAACAGTCTTGGACTGCCATTCAATACAGGGACGATAGTAGCCTTCCTCGTGATCGTAGCTGTTTTTTACTTTGGCATTAACTATACCCGAAAGAAACATCTTTATAAATACAACACCTTATTGTTGTGTATCCTCTTTGTTCTAATTGGTTTTTCAAGCTGGGTAATGCTTCCTATACGAAGTAATGCTCCTACCGTTATTAATGAAAACAGCCCCGATAACGCCCGGGAACTCCTCGCTTACTACAATCGTGAGCAGTATGGAGAAACCTATCTTTTCTATGGTCCGCAGTGGACCGAAATGTATTCTGGCCTGGACCCTGATAACCCCTATTTGGATGGGAAACCTAAATATGAAAAAGATGAAAAGCTTGGTAAATATATAATCGTGAACGATTATAAAGATGCCAGACAAAATTTAGACGACGATCATAAGGCTATACTCCCCAGAATGTGGAGTACAGAACATGCCGTAAATTATATGGAATTTACCGGCCCGCTTGACTTTAAGGTCAAGCCGGAATATCAAAGTGAAGATCGCTTACTCGCTGCGGTGAATGACTTTAAGACCCAGTATGCCCGTGGAGAGAGGGACCTTCAGGATTATCATAATTTCCTGAGACAGTTTAGTGAATATCTGGATGTTCAAAAACCTTCATTTGCCGAGAATATTTCTTATTTACTCGAATACCAGATAGGTTATATGTACTGGCGCTATTTTATGTGGAATTTTGTAGGCCGCCAGGATGATATCCAGGGAAAATATAATGACCTGCACGGAAACTGGCTTAGCGGAATTGACTTTATAGACGAAATGCATCTTGGTTCCCAGGAAGACCTCCCTTCAGATGCCCTTAACAATAAAGCCAGGAATACCTATTTCTTCCTTCCGTTGCTGTTAGGCTTAATTGGCTTTGTTTTCCACCTGAAAAGAGATCAGAAAAATTTCTGGGTGCTGCTGGTTTTTTTCCTCTTTACCGGGATCGCTTTAAAGATATATCTTAACGAAAGACCCTTCGAACCAAGGGAAAGAGACTATGCCCTGGTAGGTTCATTTTACGTTTTTGCCATATGGATAGGATTTGGAGTCTATGCTATTTTTGACAAACTCCGAAAATCCATTAGCCCCAAAATCATTGCACCAGTTATAGTTGTAATAAGTTTACTCTGCGTACCGGTATTAATGGCTTCTGAAAACTGGAACGACCACGACCGTTCAGATCGGGATACCGCGTTTACAATGGCCAAAATGTACCTGGATTCGGTAGATGAGAATGGTATCCTATTTACCATAGGTGATAATGACACCTTTGCCCTATGGTATGTCCAGCAGGTAGAAAAATACAGAACAGATGTCCGGATCATAAATACAAGTCTGCTGGCTACAGATTGGTATATTGACCAGATGAAGCGTAAGGCCTTTGAAAGCGATGCCGTGCCCTCACAGCTGGAAAATGATTTCTATAACGGTCAGAATGATGCTGTATTCCTGAGAGAAGTCACCCAGGACACCGTCCCGATAAAAACCTGGATGAATTACATAGAGAATGAAGATCCACGTACCAAAGCAGAATTGCAGAGTGGAACTATGATCAATACCTTCCCATCCAGATATGTTAGAATTCCGGTAGACAAACAAAGCATTCTTGAAAATGGGATTGTTGAAAAAGATGATGCAGATAAGATCGTAGATCATATTGACATCACTATTGATGATCAGGTACTCTATAAGAACCGCCTTTTAATGCTTGATATCGTCGCCAATAACGACTGGAAACGGCCTATCTATTTTACCGGCGGAAGCTTTGGTGATGACGATTATTTATGGATGAAGGATTACCTTCAGCTGGATGGGGTTGCCTACAAGCTTGTTCCTATAAAAACACCTGTAGATCCACGAAATCCTTTTGATATGGGCCGGGTGAATACCGAAAAAATGTACAATATTGTCAAAAACTGGGATTGGGGTAATATGGGATCCAGTGATATTTATCATGATCCTGAAACCCGTAAAAATTCAATTACCTATAGAAGTAATCTTGCCAGATTAACCGAAAACCTTTTAAATGAAGGGGATACCATTCATGCAAAAGAGATCCTTGATCTGGGAATGAAACAAATGCCGGTAGAATATTTTGAATATTATACGCTACTGGAACCATTTATCACCGGTTACTATGAAGTGAACGAACCTCAGAAAGCCAAAGCGCTGTGGGAACAGGTAGCCGAAAAATATCAGGAAAACCTGAAATTCTACAGCACCTGGGACGTTGAGCGGCAATATGCCTATGCCGATGAGATCATTACCGATATGGAAAGATATCGGGCCCTGGTAGATATGATGGTGAGATACGAAGACAACGAAACTGTAAAGGAAAAAGCAGAAGAGTTCAATAATTATCTGAGAATGTTTAAAAACTTCTACCGCCAGGACGAAGAATTTGAAGCCGATACTAAATCTCCGCAGGAACAGCTTCTGCAAGGTATAGACGGAGCTGTTCCCGCTGGAGGCAATATTGATTCTTTAAGCATAGATTCGCTAAAGGAATAGCCTGGAACTGAAGCTGAAAAAAGTTATTTTAGAAGCAGGAAATATCAGCCTGAGTGGAGTCAAAGGCTTAAATTTATTCTATGAAGCTTTTCCGGCCAAAATATCCTTATTTGCTTCGGCTGCTTTATCCGGAAAGAGTTTCTACGGTCAAAAATTTCCATGCAATATATCTAACTTTTGATGATGGCCCGATACCGGAGGTCACTCCCTGGGTTCTGGCTACACTGAAAAAATACAATGCCAAGGCCACTTTTTTCTGTATAGGTGAAAATGTTCAAAAACATCCTGAGATTTTCATAAGGATCATTCAGGAAGGACACCAGGTCGGAAATCATACTTTCAACCATTTAAAGGGCTGGAGAACCTCGCAGTCAGATTATTTGGAAAACATACGAAGGGCAGATGAGGAAATGAGTAAAACAGCAAAAAAAGAGAAAGACTCCAACTCAGAACTTTCAACTCCTAACTACCAACTATTTCGACCCCCATACGGAAAAATAAAAGGTTTACAGGCAAAAGCAGCCCAGAAGAAAGGATATAAAATTGTCATGTGGGATGTGCTAAGCGGCGATTATGACAAAGATTTTTCTCCGGAAGAATGTTTTAGGAATGTAACCGAAAACGCAAAATCAGGCAGCACGATCGTTTTCCACGACAGCCAAAAAGCTTTCCCGAATCTCCGCGAGACTCTGCCACAAGTTTTAGAATTTTATAAAAAAAAGGGACTGGAATTCCAAAGTCTTAAAGATGTTCTTTAAGGATTCCTATTAGTGTATTGGCATCTTGTTCTCCACTATGACGCCATTTCATTTCGCCCGACTTATAGATCATTAAGGTAGGAAGACCTTTCACGCGAAGGGCTTCTGCAAGCTGAGAGTTCTTATCTACATCGATCTTGATCACTTTTGCCTTGTCTCCCATCGCGGCCGCAACATCTCTTAGCACAGGATGCATGGCTACCGAAGCTTCATTCCATTCGGTATAAAAATCCAACAGAACCGGCATATTCAGATCTACTAATTCACCAAATTTTGACATAATTCAAGAATTAATTTTACAGCCAGGAAATAACCAGGTTATACCTGCTAAATCAAATATAGCAAATTCTTCTAATTAAGCGGGTTTTGAGCCTTTTTTCAGTTCAATAACACTTATTTCTGGCCAGATACCCACTCTTCCGGGATAGGCCAGAAAACCAAAGCCGCGGTTCACATTAATATACCTGCCTGCTTCCTCATAGATACCAGCCCATTGTTTATAACGGTACTGGATTGGACTCCATTTGAACCATCCTGGAATTTCAATGCCGAATTGCATTCCGTGCGTATGACCGCTCATGGTAAGATGATACTTTTTAGGATGATTTTTCACCTCCTCATTCCAGTGAGAAGGATCATGGCTGAGCAAGATCTTAAAATCATCATCAGGAACCCCTTCTCCCGCTTTATTGAGATCCCCGGCCTTTTTGAATCCACCGGCTCCCCAGTTCTCTACTCCTACCAGCGCTATTCGCTGACCATCTTTTTGAATAAAACGGTTCTCATTTAGAAGCAGGTCCCAGCCCATTTCTGAATGAATATTCTTAAGATCGTCGAGGTTTTGTTTTTTAGCTTCCGCACTCGGCCAGTTGTGGTAATCTCCATAATCATGGTTTCCCAGAATAGAATAAACCCCATCCCGGGCTTTAATCCTGGAGAACATATTTTTCCAGTCCTGCATTTCAGTAGCCATATTATTAACAAGATCCCCGGTAAAAACAACAAGATCACTGTCCTGCTCTTTCAGAAGATCTACTCCATATTCTATCTTCTCTTTATGATCAAAACTGCCGCTATGAATATCACTGATCTGCGTTATTCTGTAACCATCAAATGCCTCCGGCAGATCGTCATAATAAAGCGTATATCTCAACACCCTGAAGTTATAGCGACCTTTAAACATTCCGTATAAAAACCCCGCAAATGGGATCGCGGCCAGACCCAGCGCTATGGTGCTTATAAACTTTCTTCGGGATGGAACAGAAAAGCTTTCTGAACTTCCGAATAGCTTCAGAATACCAGCGAATGGGATACGAACCACATCTTCGCCTAACATAATTATTGAAAGCAGCATTTTGGATATAAAAAATGCCAGAAAGATCCCTATTGCATAACCTCTGCCACCGGAAAAACTTCCACTTGCCGCGGGTTGATTAAACTGATAAATAAGATTACCAACAACAAAGACCGATATTAGAAAATAAATTGCGGCAACCCAGATATTTTTAGAAAAAACCCTGACCGCCTGATAGCTGTAAATATCCACAATGAGATATGCAGCTACTAAAATTAACCACCTCATCAAACAATTTTTTTTACTAAGATAATTGATTAGTATTTAGCGATTTTCAATATACCATCAATTATCTTTATATCGGAAATGGCCACATGATCTTCCCGTAAAAATTTTTCAGAATTCATGTAAACAGAAGGAAGCCTATCAAGAGATCTGCTAAGTACAGTCCCCGAAAGATGAACCGCCTTAAAATTTTCATTTTTCAGCTTTAATAATACCTCTTTATTAACTCCTCCTCCCGGCATTATCGTACAGGTTTTTGAATGATCATTCAGTTCTTTAAGCAAAGACAAGCCATCATTTACATTTCCTTTTTGTCCTGAGGATAATATATAATTCACACCGATTTTCTGGAGATAATCAAAAGATCCTATTGGCTTCTCAAGCCAGTCAAAAGCCCGGTGAAAAGTAAAGACCAAGTCTCCTGCGGTTTCTTTGAGTATCTTAATTCTCTCTCTATCTATGGTAAAATCACGCTTCAGAACTCCCGATACAATTCCCTCAAAACCCTGCTCTTTACAGTAAGCAATATCTTTTAGCATCACTTCGAATTCAGTCTTTGAATAGGTGAAATCTCCACTTCTAGGCCTGATCAATACATGAACCGGAATTGTAATTTGTTCCTTAATCTTATTCAGTAAACCATAAGAAGGAGTGATTCCGCCAACACCTAGTTCCACACACAATTCAATTCTGTCTGCACCTGCTTTTTGAGCATTTAAAGCAGACTCTAAAGAGTTGGCACAAATTTCTACGAGCATTTTATTATATTTAAGTCCTTCATTACTGTTTCTACGTATGACAATTTAGCCAGATTTTAAAGATTATTAGAATTCTATAATTATAACCTATGAAAAGAAGGAAATTTATTGAAAAATCTACCTTAACTATAACTGCACTTAGTCTTAGTAATGGTCTTTTACATTCCCAATTATTTGCTATGAATAAAAAAATTAAAATCAAGCCTGTTGCAGTTGCAACCTGGAATTTTCAGAATGCCACGAAAAAAGCCGGAGAAATGCTATATAATGGTGCTACTGCGCTTGATGCGGTTGAGCAGGGAGTTCGTGTTGAAGAATCGAATTTAAAAAATACCACAGTAGGTGACGGTGGCGCACCAGACAGAGATGGAAATGTTACCCTGGATGCCTGTATTATGAATTCGGAAGGAAATGCGGGATCGGTAGTTTATCTACAGCATATAGAACATCCGGTATCGGTAGCCCGAAAAGTGATGGAAGAAACTCCGCATGTGATGCTCGCCGGGGAAGGTGCACTGCAATTTGCTATCCAGCAGGGATTCAAAAAGAAAGATCTGCTTACTCCGGAATCTGAAGAAGCCTGGAAAGAATGGTTAAAAGACAGGAATTACAAACCTATTATCAATATCGAAAACCATGATACTATAGGCATGCTCTGCCTTGATGAAAATGGCGATATGGCCGGCGCCTGCACCACTTCGGGACTGGCCTATAAAATGAACGGAAGGGTTGGCGATTCACCAGTTATAGGGGCAGGATTGTTTGTGGATAACGAAATTGGAGGCGCAGCGGCCACAGGGATGGGAGAAGCGGTAATGAAAAGCGTAGGATCCTTCCTGGTCGTGGAACTTATGCGACAGGGGAAAACCCCTCAACAGGCCTGTGAAGAAGCAGTTATGAGAACCGTAAAAAAAGATCCTAATTACAAGAATTTTCAGATTGGTTTTATCGCGATGAACAAAAAGGGCGAAATTGGTTCTTACTGTATTCATAAGGGTTTTAGTTATGCTAAGTTTTATGAAGGTCTAAGCTCTGATAATCTGAGTCCGTCCTATTTGGAAGATTAAATTATACTTTAAATTTTGCCTTCAACCGTAGACCTGCAAGGTTTTGAAAACCTTGCAGGTCTGATTTATATTATATAATAAAAGATGGAATTTTTAGAAGAAGGGAATTATTACCATTTATTCAACCGCGGAATAAACAGCGAAAACATTTTTAAAAATGAAGAAAACCGTCTGTATTTTTTAAGGCTTTACAATAAACACCTGACCAATGCTGTAACTACCCTCGCCTATTGCCTTCTAAATAATCATTTTCATTTGGTAATTCGGGTAAATCAGGAAAGTAAGATAGTGACCTAGTCTTTTTCAAATTTCTTCAATGCCTATACTAAAGCATTTAATAAAGCCAACAGTAGAACAGGAAGTTTATTCGAAAAAAATTTCAGAAGGATATGAATTGATAATGAGAATTATTTAAGAAATTTAATATTTTATGTACACTTTAATCCTCAAATTCATTTCGGAATAGAATATGAAAATTATCAATTTTCTTCTATTCAACCAATCTTAAATAATGACAATAACATCATCGATAGCTATGAGGTTTTGGATATTTTTAACGATCTGGAGAATTTCAAATTTCTGCAAACACAACAGGATTTAATCCTAGATGAAAAATTTAAATTAAAATGACTAAACCTACAAGGTTACAAAAACCTTGTAGGTTTGATTAAAAAGAGTGCTATTATCTTTGTAGTTTTGAAATATTCTCAACTTTACATTTAAACCATACACATGGCCGATCAAAAACGCCTTTTTTTACTTGATGCATACGCCCTTATTTTTCGTGGATATTACGCATTTATAAAGAACCCAAGAATCAACTCCAAGGGTTTCAACACCTCTGCGATCATGGGTTTCACGAATTCCCTTTTTGATGTTATACGACGTGAAAAACCTGATCATCTGGCGGTATGTTTTGATAAAGGTGGAAGTGAAGCCAGAACAGAAATGTATGAAGACTACAAGGCGCATAGAGATGAAACTCCTGAACCTATAAAAGATTCAATCCCTGTTATCCAGGACATTTTGCGGGCCATGCATATTCCAGTTATAGTTCAGCATGGAATGGAGGCAGATGATATTATTGGAACTTTGGCCAAGCAAGCCGAAAAAGAAGGCTACAAAACATATATGGTTACTCCAGATAAGGATTTTGCCCAACTGGTTTCTGAAAATATATTTATGTACCGCCCTGCCAGAATGGGTAATGGTATCGAGATTTGGGGAATCCCTGAAGTACAAAAGAAATTTGCGGTAGAGCGTCCCGAACAGGTAATCGATTTCCTGGGAATGATGGGAGACTCAGCCGATAATATTCCCGGATTACCCGGAGTTGGTGAAAAGACAGCGAAAAAGTTCATCCAGCAGTTTGGCAGTATGGAAGGATTGCTTGAAAATACCGATCAGCTGAAAGGAAAAATGAAGGAAAAAGTGATCGAAAATGCCGAGCTAGGCCGACTTTCAAAAAAACTCGCCACCATCTTCACCAATTGCGATGTTCAATTTCATGCTGAAGATTATGAACTTTCGATGCCGGATGCAGAAAAAGTACAGCTTATTTTTGATGATCTGGAGTTCCGGAGACTAAAAGATCAGTTCATAAAACTGTTTAGCGGGGAGGAAGACACTCCGCAAACACAGGTTACAAACTCCCCTTCTGCAAAGAAAAATGCTCAAACCGCTGGAGCAGGGCAATTCTCTCTCTTTGGAGACGAAGGAGAGGTGATCGAGAAGACCTCTTCCAGAAAGACTTTAAAAGATACGGCACATGTTTATCAATCGATCAACACTGCGATGGCTAGAGAAATATTTATTGAAAGGCTGCTAAAGCAAAAAAGTGTTTGTTTTGATACCGAAACGACAAGCCTCAATCCTCTGGAAGCTCAACTGGTTGGGATCGCATTTTCATGGGAAGCAGGGAAAGGCTTTTACCTTCCATTTCCGGAAGACCGTGAAGAAGCTCAAAATCTAATTGAAGAGTTAAGACCCTTCTTCGAAGATGATAAAATTGAAAAAATAGGCCAGAATCTTAAATACGATATCGAAGTTCTGGATAAGTATAAATTAAAGCTTAGCGGACCACTTTTTGACACCATGATCGCTCATTATCTAATCAACCCTGATATGAGACATAACATGGATATACTGGCAGAAACCTATTTGAATTATTCCCCACAACCTATTTCTGAATTAATAGGTAAGAAAGGAAAAAACCAGGGGAATATGCGGGATGTGGAATTAATCAAACAAACCGAATATGCCGCTGAAGATGCAGATATCACTTTTCAGCTGAAGAACTTCTTCGAAAAGGAACTGGACGAGGCAGAAACCAGGAAGCTATTCAACGAAATTGAAATTCCGCTGGTAGAAGTACTTGCCGATATGGAACTGGAAGGCATCAACCTCGATGAGGAATATTTAAAATCACTTTCTGCGGCATTAACTTCAGATATAAAGGATCTGGAAACAAAGATCTACGAAGAAGCCGGAGAAGAATTTCTAATAAGCTCACCAAAACAGTTAGGAATTATCCTGTTTGAAAAGCTGGCGCTGGTAAGCAAACCTAAAAAAACAAAAACCGGACAGTATTCCACCAGTGAAGATGTCCTTTCAGCTTTGGCTTCAAAACATGATATAATTCAGCATGTGCTGGATTTCCGTGGACTTGTTAAACTTCAAAACACCTATGTAGAAGCGTTACCAAACCAGGTAGAAAAAACTACGGGTAGAGTCCATACAGATTATGTGCAGACCATTGCCGCTACGGGAAGACTGAGCTCGAATAATCCAAACCTTCAGAATATCCCTATAAGGACAGAAAGAGGCAGACAGGTACGAAAGGCCTTTATCCCTCGCGATGAAAATTATAAACTACTTGCAGCCGATTATTCACAGATAGAACTAAGGATCATTGCTGCATTAAGCAATGAGGAGAATATGATCAAAGCTTTCCAGGATGGTGAAGATATTCATGCTTCCACCGCCGCTAAAGTTTTTAATGTGCCTATTGAAGAAGTTACCAGAGAGCAGCGTAGCAATGCAAAAACTGTCAATTTCGGGATCATTTATGGAGTTTCAGCTTTTGGATTGAGCAACCAAACTACCTTGTCCAGAAGTGAAGCCAAAGAGCTGATTGATACTTACTATAAAACCTATCCAAAACTGAGTAATTTTATTGGGGATCAGATAGAATTTGCACGGGAACATGGCTATGTTTCTACGGTTTTAGGAAGACGTCGCTATCTTAAAGATATTAATTCACGAAATGCTGTAGTTCGTGGTGCTGCTGAAAGAAATGCCGTGAACGCTCCAATACAGGGAAGCGCCGCAGATATTATCAAAATTGCCATGATCAATATTCATAATAAACTGAAGAAAGAAAATTACAAATCCAGAATGCTTCTTCAGGTACATGATGAACTTGTTTTCGACGCTCATAAGGATGAACTGGAAAAGCTTCAGAAGATGATCAAATCTGAAATGGAGAATGCCTATAAACTTGAAGTTCCCTTAGACGTGGATCTGGGAATAGGTGACAACTGGCTGGAAGCACATTAGATGTTAGAGATATGAAAGAATCGTTTTTATATTGATGGTATATAAAAGACACTCAAAGTGTCATGATGTAACATTATTTTTAACATTTACAACCGACGAAACTGAATAATTACATAAAAAAACCTCCCAAATTATCATTTGCGAGGTTTTTTAACTAACACTAAAAACTACAATCAGGTTGGGTACTATGCTTTAGTATACTCCAACGCTAAAATTCTTATTTGTGAAGCCTGGGCATTCCCCGGGTCACTGACATATTCATTAGATTCAACCTTGTTTACGTCGAAGGAAAAAGTTCCCAAACCTAAATTAATGGCCTTAGAATGTTTATAGGTATTACCATTAATAATCATGGTGAGAATCAAATTCCCTACACTTACTTCCCAGTTCCCGCTGTCTATTCTGTCTGAAATACAGGAGAACTTATTATTCATACTTCCAGACTCAAAAGTCATGGTAGCATTATTAGATATAAACGTACCATCATTCTTAAATGTTATACTCATTGTGTTAAAACAGGTAGTCTCTTCAAGAAGATTTGTATTTCCAAAATTATCGTCATTAAGGTCAACCTCGGTATCTGCTATCATTTTTGAAAGGACCCAGTGACCTAATAGATCGTTTGTGGTTAAGGCGGTTGCATTACTTACTTTAAGCACATCTGTTTGCGCCACAGAATCTTCTTTACTACAGCTGGTTATCAATGTTCCAAAAACTATCAGACATACCAGTGCTTTCAATTTCATTAATTCCATCATCTCGGGGGGAGTTTTTGAGCCGCAAATATAGGTATGATTTACACTTATTTATGACTTTATTAACATATTTATTACCTTTTATCGTTTTTAAATGCATTACATCGTTAAATTTTCTTACTGGTGTAAACAGTATTTCGGAAGACTGTGTTAAGACTAATAGCAGGAATTTCAATTTTTAGTAACTTTTGAACATTACAAAATTTCATATCTAATGACAGATCAACTTAAAAGTGGGAAGAATTCCTTTGTTCAAAAAGTAATGATAGCGGTGGGTTTTTTCGCACTGGTATGTGTCCTACTATTCCTTTTTAAATCCACTTTCAATGTTTTAATTCTTTTACTAGGAGGAATTTTGATTGCAGTTTTTTTTAGAGGGATCAGTGAATTCATAAGGGAAAAAACGGGATGGAAATCAACATTGACCATGACAATTTCGGTAGTAGGAACTTTACTAATCGCCACAGGCATAATTTGGTTAATTGGTTCTGAAATTCAATCACAACTTTCCCAGCTTAGCAAAGCTTTACCATCCACCTTTCAAAACGCAAAAGATTCCCTTAGCCAAAGCTGGCTTGGCCAGGAAGTTTTAGAAAAAGTCTCCATAGATAAAAACGGTGGAAAAATGATGAGTGTATTTTCCAGCTTCTTTAGGACAAGCTTTGGAATATTAGGTGATATTTATGTAATTCTATTAATAGGTGCGTATTTAACTGCAGCCCCGGCTCTCTATAAAAACGGCTTAAAACGATTAGTACCACCAAAAGGAAGAAATAAAGCAGATGAGGTAATGAACAATTTGGGTTATGGTTTGAAGCAATGGCTTACAGGTAAAATTTTTGCCATGTTTGTGGTATTTATCCTCACGGCAACCGGATTGAAAATATTAGGTATTCCAATGTGGTTGGCTTTAGCACTCATAGCCGGATTTTTAAACTTTATACCAAATTTTGGACCTTTAATCGCTATGATTCCGGCTGTACTAATAGCCCTTTCCCAGGATTCCCAAACTGCACTTATCGTCGTTGGTCTATACTTGCTGATACAGTTTCTGGAAAGCAATCTTATTACTCCTAAAGTTCAGCAACATTTAATAAATATACCTCCAGCATTAATTATTATTTCCCAACTTATTGTGGGTGTTTTTGCGGGTATTTGGGGTATAATTTTGGCTACGCCAATAATGCTGGTAATAATTATACTTGTCCAGGATCTCTATATCAAAAGAATGGAAGACAAGGATCAAGATTCGCCGGTGAAACAGTAAGCTTCCACCTACCATATATAGAGTACCACCAGACAATTCTAAAGCATTTAAAAATATTTCTGAGCTGCCTGAGAATCAGAAGTTTTTACACTTTTAAAATTATGAAACTCCTATTTGCTATATGAATTTATAATTGTACATTTGCACCCCTGTTTTCCCGATTGAGATTCGGGTTATAGGGATTGGAATGTTTAATAATATAGTAAAATCAATTAGTGTGGACACATTAAGTTACAAAACAGTATCGGCTAATAAGGCCACCAGAACCAAAGAATGGGTTGTGGTTGATGCTGAAGGACAAAATTTAGGTCGTCTTGCTTCTAGAGTAGCATACTTACTTAGAGGAAAGCACAAGCCTAACTTCACCCCACATGTTGATTGCGGAGACAATGTTATTGTATTGAATGCGCAAGGTATCAACTTAACAGGAAAAAAATGGGACGCGAAAGAATACATCCGTCACACAGGCTTTCCGGGTGGACAAAAAAGTCTAACAGCTGCCGAATTATTCGAAAAAAGTCCTGAGAGACTTGTCGAAAAGGCAATTAAAGGCATGCTTCCAAAGAACAAACTTGGAGCAGAATTATTCAGAAATTTAAAGGTTTATGTAGGATCTGAACACGATCACGAAGCTCAAAAACCTAAAACTATTAACTTAAACGACGTTAAGTAATGGAGGTAATTCACAAAATTGGCCGTAGAAAAACAGCTGTGGCCCGTGTATATGTTTCAGAAGGAAAAGGAAACATTACCGTAAACAAGAAAGACCTTAAAGATTACTTCACCACTGGTACTCTTTTATACAAAGTAAACCAGCCAATGATGCTTACCGAAAACGAAGGAAACTTCGACGTTAAAATTAACGTATATGGTGGCGGTATCACTGGTCAGGCTGAAGCTATCCGTCTTGCACTTTCCAGAGCTATGGTAGAGCTAGACGAAGATAATCATGGCGCGCTTAAGCCAGAAGGTCTTCTTACAAGAGATCCACGTATGGTAGAACGTAAGAAATACGGTCAGAAGAAAGCCCGTAAGAAATTCCAGTTCTCTAAACGTTAATATTATTCACCGGATTGATTTCCGGGATGTTCTTAAAAAATTAATCAAATTGTTGTTACTCTGTTCATGCCGGACAGGGGTTAGTTTAGCATCTAAACGCACAGGGCCATACTTAAATTAAGTAGCCACCTGTGGGTTGCTATCTCAACAGAAAGTAAACTATTACAAAAATGGCAAACAAAGTAGAAGTAAAAGAATTACTTGATGCTGGTGTTCATTTTGGACATTTAACCAGAAGATGGAACCCAAACATGGCCCCATATATTTATATGGAGCGCAACGGGATCCACATTATCAACCTTTATAAAAGTGCTGCTAAGATGCAGGAGGCAGGTGATGCCCTTGCAAAGATCGCGGCCAGCGGTAGAAAGATCCTTTTCGTCGCCACTAAAAAACAGGCCAAAGAAATCGTAGCCGAGCAGGCAGAAAAAGCGAATATGCCATACATTACCGAGCGTTGGCCCGGCGGTATGCTTACCAACTTCGTAACTATCCGTAAAGCTGTTAAGAAAATGGCTTCTATCGATAGAATGAAAAAAGACGGTACTTACAACACTCTTTCTAAGAAAGAACGTCTTCAGGTAGATCGTTTAAGAGCTAAGCTTGAAAAGAACTTAGGTTCCATTTCTGATATGTCAAGGCTTCCAGGTGCATTGTTCGTTGTGGATATCACTCGCGAGCACATCGCTATTAAAGAAGCTCAAAAATTAAACATTCCAATTTTTGCAATGGTAGATACAAACTCAGATCCTCGTGAGGTTGAGTACGTAATACCATCTAACGACGATGCTTCTAAATCTATTAGCAAAGTTGTTTCTTACGTCGCAGATTCTATCGTAGAAGGACTTTCTGAAAGAAAATCTGAAAAGTCTTCTAAGAAGAAAGAAGAAAAAGCCTCTAAAGAATCTAAAGAAGAGAAATCTTCCAAAGAGGAAAAAGGAGAAAAAGCTCCTAAGAAAGCTAAAAAAGACAAACCAGCAAAAGAGAAAGCAGAAGCTCCTTCTAAAGATGCCGAAGATAAAAAGGCGATGAAAGAAGCTAAGAAGGATACAAAACTTGAATCTAAGCAGGAAACTCTTGAGAAAGCAAAAAAATCTTCTAACGACGAAGAAGAATAAAATAAGATTTTAATAATTTATAGAAGTCGTTTAGTTCCTTTCTTAACCGTGAGTTTCTAAACGACTTTTTAAATAAAACACATTATTATGGCTAAGATAACCGCCGCGGAAGTAAATAAATTAAGAAAAGCTACCGGTGCAGGAATGATGGACTGCAAGAAAGCCCTGGTAGAAGCTGATGGTGATTTTGACACTGCAATTGAATTGCTACGTAAGAAAGGTCAGAAAGTTGCTGCAAAGAGAGCCGACAGAGATTCTTCTGAAGGTGCTGCTATCGCACATGTTAATGGGGATCACACTAAAGGTGTGATCATTTCTTTGAACTGTGAGACAGATTTCGTTGCCAAGAATGACGACTTCGTAAAAATGGCTAATGATTTTGCTGAGATAGCCCTTAACTACAGTTCTAAAGAAGAATTCTTGAAAGCAGATTACAAAGGTATTTCAGTTGAAGATAAATTAACTGAGCAAACCGGAGTTATTGGTGAGAAAATCGAAATCGGCGCATTCAAAACTTTGGAAGCTCCTTTCGTTGGATCTTACATCCACGCTGGTAATAAAATTGCCGTTCTTACAGGTCTTTCTAAAAATGTAGACGGAGCTGAAGAAGTTGCAAAAAACGTTTCTATGCAGGCTGCAGCAATGAATCCTGTTGCTCTTAATGAAGAAGGTGTAGATCAGGCTACTATCGACAAAGAGATCGAAATCGCTAAAGACACCTTGAGAGAAGAAGGAAAGCCCGAAAACATGCTTGACAAGATCGCTCAGGGAAAACTTCAACGTTTCTTCAAGGATAACACGCTTGTACACCAGGCATATATCAAAGACAACAAACAAAGTGTTGCGCAGTACGTAAAGTCTGTAGACAGTGATCTTCAAGTTGTTTCTTTTGAAAGAGTAGCTTTAGGATAATCACTATTGAATATATTTTTAAAAGAGGTTTTATTCACTTAAAACCTCTTTTTTTATACTTATAATTTTGTATCGTCAAGCTCAGCGTGGTTCAGGATCTTTTGAGAAGCTGATCTTTCGACTTCGCTCAAGGTGACAGATTAATTTATAATAATGTCATTTCGAAGAAGCCTAGCGAGAAATTTCAAAAAGAAACCTCACAGCAAGTAAAGCGAAGCAATTTCATGAGATCGTTTCTCTGCTTTCGCAATGACCATATAACAGTTTAATTAGAACTTTTACAAAATGTCTAATCAACCTTTCCAATTCAAACAATTCAGCATAGACCAGGATCGTTGCGCCATGAAAATAGGCACAGACGGGGTACTTCTTGGTGCATGGTCTTCTCTTGAACATAATCCTGAAAGTATTCTTGATATTGGAACCGGCACAGGATTGATCGCCTTAATGCTGGCCCAAAGATCTGATGCCGATCTTCTAGATGCGTTGGAAATTGAAGACAAAGCTTATGAACAGGCTGTGGAAAATTTTGAGAAAAGTAACTGGGGAGACCGTCTCTTTTGTTACCATGCCGGCTTTGACGAATTTGTAGAGGAAATGCAGGAAGAAGAGAAATATGATCTTATCATTTCTAATCCTCCTTTCTATTCTGAAGACTATAAAACCGGGAACGAAAACCGGGATAGGGCACGCTTTGCCGATGCACTTCCATTAACCGAATTGATCGAAGGAGCTTCTATCCTTCTTTCGGAAAAGGGGCATTTTGATGTGATCATTCCATTTTCAGAAGAAGAGAATGCTATAGAAATAGCAGCAAGTCACAAATTATTTCCCGGTAAGATCACCAGAGTAAAAGGAACTGAATCTTCTCCAGTAAAAAGAAGTCTTATAAGCTTTGGTTTTTCTGTAACCTCACCTGAGATAACTGAGCTTATTATTGAAATATCAAGGCATAATTATACCGGCGAATTTAAAGAACTGGTCAGGGATTTCTACCTGAAATTATAATTATTTTCATCATGTTTGGTCACCCTGAACCTCTTTCAGGGTATTCACATTGATTAATTACTTATAAAAATGAGATGCTGAAATCGAAGATTCAACGAAGTTAAACAAGTTTAGCATGAAGGATACATAGGATTTGTTTTGTCCTCAGTTTCAACTTCGGTACCCATAGGTGAAAAATCCGTAAAAAGAATTGCTGTTTGATGCTGACCGAAAGGAAGCCGAGTTCAATTCTTTTAGGATTTGAGCCGTAATGGGTGAACAAGAAAATGAAGACTAGATTTTTTTGTTTCTCCCGAGCTTGTCGAAGGATTTCATCAATGGAAAAAAGAAAAGGAAAATATCAACCATTTTAATGTACAAATAAAAGATTGCTTCTCATAAAAGACTTGGTTACATTTGTTGGAAACACTACACACAATGAAACCAGATCTTTTTCAGGCACCCGATTATTACAATCTTGATGAACTCCTGACCGACGAACATAAAATGGTTCGCGACGCAACCAGAGAATGGGTAAAGCGCGAAGTTTCTCCAATAATAGAAGAAGCAGCACAGGAAGCAAAATTTCCCAAGCAACTTTTAAACGGACTTGCTGAAATTGGTGCTTTTGGCCCTTATATTCCTGAAGAATATGGAGGCGCCGGGCTGGACCAGATCTCATACGGCCTTATCATGCAGGAGATAGAACGTGGCGATAGTGGAATTCGTTCTACCGCCTCAGTTCAGTCTTCCCTGGTGATGTATCCCATTTTTAAATACGGGACTGAGGAACAGAAGAAAAAATTCCTTCCGAAACTGGCTTCCGGAGAAATGATAGGTTGCTTTGGTTTAACCGAACCCGATCATGGTTCGAATCCTGGCGGAATGACTACCAACTTTAAAGACAAAGGGGATCATTATCTTCTTAATGGGGCAAAAATGTGGATCTCAAATTCTCCTTTTGCTGATATTGCTATCGTTTGGGCTAAAAATGAAGAAGGACGAATTCATGGCTTGATCGTGGAACGTGGAATGGAAGGTTTTACAACTCCTGAAACCCATAATAAATGGTCACTTCGTGCAAGCGCTACCGGCGAATTAATATTTGACAATGTAAAAGTTCCCAAAGAAAACCTGATGCCAAACAAATCTGGTTTAGGAGCACCACTTGGATGCCTTGACTCAGCCCGTTATGGTATTGCCTGGGGAGCTATTGGAGCCGCCATGGATTGTTATGATACCGCGTTGAGATATGCCAAAGAAAGAGAACAGTTTGGAGTCCCCATCGCTTCCAAACAACTTCAGCAAAAGAAACTGGCCGAGATGATCACTGAGATCACTAAAGCACAATTGATGGCATGGAGACTTGGAACCCTTAGAAATGAAGGTAAAGCCACTTCAGCCCAAATATCCATGGCTAAGCGAAACAACGTGGAAATGGCCATTAAGATCGCTCGAGAAGCCCGTCAGGTGCTGGGAGGAATGGGAATTACCGGGGAGTATAGTATCATGAGACATATGATGAACCTGGAAAGTGTGATCACTTATGAAGGAACACATGATATTCATCTATTAATAACGGGAATGGATATAACAGGCCATGCTGCTTTTTAATACTTGTAGCGCTGAGCCTTTCCAAGCGCTTTTTTAGAGTAAAAATATTAGTACTTCGACAGTCTCAGTCTGGAAGCTGAACTGTTGCACTGTGCTTGTCGAAGTGCTTTCGAAAGCGCCTAAAATACCTTGTCATACTGACCTTTTTGCAACATCAAAGAGACCCCGAAATAAATTCAGAGGTGACGAAAGATATAAAGGAGATCAAAACAAGGGCAACGCTTACAACGCTTGTCCTTTTTATATTTTTCACAGCATTCCTTCTTTAAAGGCTTTGGTTTTTTGGCACACACCCCATCCAGCCGAAGATAATCCTTAGATTTATTGGAATAAAACACTATGATATTTGAAGAAATCAATATTTCCAGGCGCCATTTATATAAGTTAATTCAATAGACTGATTTTCTGAGTTAAACAAGCTATAAAAACCTTCTAAGATTTTCTAAATAGTACTTCAGATTTTACCTTTGCGGAAAATTTCAATGAACTATGATCAAAGAGATAAACGAAAGTTTAGAGCCTCTGACCAAGAAACTAAAAAACCATACATTATATAACAAAATAAGCACTCCTGAACAGCTGCAAATTTTTATGGAACATCATGTTTTTGCAGTTTGGGATTTCATGTCTCTGATTACCGCTCTTCAGGAAAACCTTACCAAAACAACCAATCCATGGCTTCCTGTGGGAAATCCGGAAACCCGCTACCTCATAAACGAAATTGTTCTGGCCGAGGAAACCGATATAAATTTGAAGGGCAACCACCAGAGCCATTTTGAGATGTACCTTGATGCCATGACGCGCTGCAGGTGCCAATAAAAGGAAAATTGAGAATTTCTTACTTCAGGTTACCCATGGAACAGACATATTCCTGATCATTGCGGCCAGCAAATTACCAATTAGTATTAAAAAGTTTTTAAAAAATACTTTTGAGGTAGTACACAGTGAACAACCTCATAAGATCGCCGCAGCATTTACTTTTGGAAGGGAAGGACTGATTCCAGATATGTTCTCTGCAATAATTGAAAATGTGCAGAAGAATTTCCCCGAGGAAGACCTTAGTTTGTTTAAATACTATTTTGATCGCCATATCGAACTTGATCAAGATGAGCATGGCCCATTGGCCTATAAAATGGTTTCTGACCTTTGTGAAAAGGATCTCGACAAATGGGAGGCTGCTAAACAAACTGCTGAAGCTTCATTAAAAAGCCGACTGGAACTATGGGATGGGATCGAAGCTGAAATCGAAGCAAAAACTACTGTTGAATATGCCTAGACACGATAAAGCTTACCTGAATTTATTCATAAAAAAACCTGAACTTTTAAAATCAGGTTTTCCATTTTTAATCTGTTTCTGTTATTCTGAAGTTGGAGCTATCCTTATTTCAAGTCCATCTAATTCCTCAGTTATAGGTATCTGGCAACTAAGCCTGCTATTATCTTCAACGAAAAAAGCCTGATCCAGCATATCCTCCTCTTCAATACTCTTTTCAGGAAGCATATGTTCAAAATTAAGCATATAGCACTGGCAGGAAGCACACATCGCCATCCCCCCACAAATACCAATAGTACCTTCAGGAGCAAGCTCATACGAACGGATAACCTCCATAAGATTCATATTCATATCGGTAGGCGCATCAATAGTATGGGCTGCACCTTGGCGGTCTATGATTGTTATTTTTATGTCAGACATATTTGATAAAAATAAACCCCACAGGATTTCAAAAAACCTGTGAGATTTCTAATTAGTTTATACTTTTAATCACTTCTCTTTTAGCTTCCTTCCTACTTCCGTCAAATCCATTCACCCCGCTAACGGTAGTGTATTTCATCACGTATTTCTTATCAGGATTTATTCTCTGGTAAGCGCTCTGGCACATGATCGCCGCTTCATGGAACCCACAAAGAATAAGTTTCAATTTACCTTTATAGGTATTCACATCTCCAATTGCATAAATACCCGGGATATTGGTTTGATAATCATAGGAATTATCCACCTTGATAGCGTTCTTTTCAATTTCCAGACCCCAGTTGGCGATAGGTCCAAGTTTTGGAGACAATCCGAATAACGGAATAAAATGATCGATTTGCTTTTCTTCCTCGCCTCTCGCTTCGTCTTTATGCCGAATAATAACCGACTCCAGCTTATTCTCTCCTTTAAGGTCCACGACTTCAGCATCGGTAATCAGGTTGATCTTTCCTATTTTTGAAAGCTCCTCAACTTTCTCTACAGAATCTAATGCTCCCCTGAAATCCTTTCTTCTATGAACCAGAGAAACTTCTTTAGCAACACTGGCTAGAAAAATACTCCAGTCTAAAGCTGAATCTCCACCTCCCGCGATAACTACTTTTTTATCGCGATAGACTTCTGGATCCCTTATAATATAGGAAACCCCATTTTCTTCATATTTCTGAATTCCGGGAATTGGTGGTTTTCGAGGCTCAAAACTCCCCAATCCGCCAGCGATCACCACGACAGGAGCGTGGTGCTTGGTTCCTTTACTGGTAGTTACTATAAAACTACCATCTTTTTGTTTATCGATGGTTTCTGCCCTTTCTCCAAGAGTAAATCCGGGTTCAAAAGGTTTTATCTGCTCCATAAGATTATCTACCAGATCTCCAGCTAAAATTTCAGGAAAACCAGGGATATCATAAATGGGTTTTTTAGGATATATTTCAGAACACTGACCTCCCGCCTGAGGGAGTGCATCTATAAGATGACATTTCAGTTTTAATAATCCTGCTTCAAAAACGGCAAAAAGGCCGGTAGGCCCTGCACCAATAATAAGTATATCGGTTTTAATCATGTTTAAATTCAATTAAAAGGCAGAAACTATTTTTGGATATTAACCACCTCTTCTATTTGGGGTGCATATTTCTTAATAGTCATCTCGACACCACTTTTTAAGGTCATCTGGTTAACAGTACAGCCTACACAGGCACCTTCCAGCTGAACCTTGACACGCCGATCGTCCTGGATAGATACCAGGGAGATATTCCCTCCATCACTTTCCAGAAACGGACGAATCTCGGCCAACGCCTTTTCAACATTAATTTTAACTTCTTCGCTTGTCATTTATTTCTTTTTAACGGCGCTACATCCAGCCATTGTAGTAATCTTGATAGCTTCGGTTGGAGGCAGGCTTTTATTACGGTCTACAGTTTCCCGTACCATATTTTTAGTGATTTCTTCAAAAGCGGCTTCCAGAGGAGTGGCCGTTTGAAGAGCTGCCGGTCTTCCAATATCACCAGATTCTCTGAGGCTCTGTACTAATGGGATTTCTCCCAAAAATGGCACCTGCAGATCTTCTGACAGATTTTTAGCACCTTCCTTACCAAAGATATAGTATTTATTTTCCGGTAATTCATCCGGAGTGAAATATGCCATATTTTCAACAATCCCAAGAACGGGTACATTAATACTTTCCTGCTGGAACATTGCCACACCCTTTTTAGCATCGGCTAAAGCCACATTTTGTGGTGTACTTACAATCACTGCACCCGTAATTGGCAGGGATTGCATAATAGATAGGTGAATATCACCAGTTCCCGGTGGGAGATCTACTAACAGAAAATCAAGTTCCCCCCATGCGGCGTCAAAAATCATCTGGTTTAAGGCTTTCGCTGCCATAGGTCCTCTCCATACGACCGCCTGATTAGGCTTGGTAAAGAAACCAATAGATAGGATCTTTACTCCATAATTCTCAACCGGTTTCATCTTGGATTTACCGTCAATATTTACAGATAATGGTCGTTCTGCTTCCACATCAAACATTATTGGCGTAGATGGCCCATAAATATCTGCATCAAGAATACCTACATTAAAGCCCATTTTAGCAAGCGTAACGGCAAGGTTTGCCGTAACGGTAGACTTACCTACTCCACCTTTTCCTGAAGCTACCGCAATTATATTCTTAATACCAGGAATTGGTTTTCCTTTAATCTCAGGCTTTTTATTTTCCTGTGCTTCAACCTTAATATTTACCTTAACCTTGGCTTTTGCGTAGACCTTTTCATGAATCACTTTCATCACATCAACTTCAGTTCTTTTTTTTATGTGAAGAGCCGGGGTGCCTAAAATAAGATCAACCACCACTTCGTCTCCAAAAGTCATCACATTTTGAACAGCGCCGCTTTCTACCATATTTTTACCTTCACCAGCAACAGAAATGGATTCCAGCGCCTTTATAATTTCTTTCCTATCTAATTTCATACTTGAGTTTTAATCAGATTAATTTTCCTTATATAGACTGATTCTAAACGCAAATATAAGTTGAAAAGCTAAGAATACGAAGCAATTGGAAATATTAGATTTATAACGAGATAGGTGCTAATTATAAATGCTAAAAAGTTATTTATTCTGAAAGTTCCTTCATAGGATCCCAGAAGTATTTTTGAAAATCCAGTATTTTTAGATCTTTTATTCTCACGCCTTCAGATTCCAGCATTTGCTGCATTGCGTCGCTCCCACCAAAATGGCTTTTTCCGGTGAGCAAACCGTTTCGATTTACAACGCGGTGAGCCGGAATATCTTCCATATTTTTGGAAGAATTCATTGCCCATCCTACCATACGGGCACTTCTGGCAGCACCAAGATATCTTGCTATTGCGCCATATGTGGTCACCCTCCCTTTTGGGATCTTTCGGCAAACTTCATAAACTCTTTGAAAAAAACCGGAATTATCTTTCAATTTCAGGTATTAAAAATTCTAAATAGCGTTACTAAGACCAGAATGATCATTAATCCGGCCATGAAGTAATTTGAATATTTTGAGACTTTCTCTGCTTTTTCTTCAATCCTATTAAAAAAGAAAACGTAGATATAAAGTGAAGTAAAACTACCCAGGGATGCAGCAAGAGCAAAGGAGGTTATCAAAGACCAGTCATACTCAAGTCCTGTGCTTAAATTCATTGCTCCGGCAACCGCTACGAAATATGGAATAGGAAAAACATTAAGAGCTGCAATAAGCATTCCCTTAAATATGCTGTGAGCATTGCCTTCTTTTCTGGTATGACTAATTCCTTTTTTCTGCTTTGCCTTGACCAGGAAATAGATTCCCAAAATTGAAAATATCACCAAACCAGCTCTCAGCAGCATTCTTTTAACAAAAGGATGATCAAAGATATATTTCGCCAGTAAAACGGCTATTAGCGCTTGCAATAATATTACAAAGCCTGCACCAATAGCTACATAAAGGCCATTTTTCTTACCACTTTCCATACAGGTTTTAGCAACGGTCATGTTTACTAAACCAGGTGGAACTACACCAATAAATGCAGCAAAGTAAGTTATCAGGAAAAGTTTTGTTTCTTCCAAATGCCTAATTAATTCTAAACCTTATGTAGGTTATAGGTTTTCCTTTTTCAAGATACTGTTTTTCATAGAAAGTTTGTATCCCGGTTACCTCTTTTGGTGAATATTCATTCCTATAAATATCATGATGAGCATAGCGTATATCATGGCCACCGCCGTGTAACAATCCCAAAGTATAACCATGCATAAATTCCGAATCGGTTTTTAAATGCACTTCTCCATCCTCCCTCAAAATCTTTTTATACCTATTTAAAAAATCAGAATTCGTTAAGCGATGCTTGGTTCTCTTATATTTTATCTGCGGATCAGGAAAGGTAATCCATATCTCACTGATCTCATTTTCGGCAAATATATACTCAATAAGTTCTATTTGTGTACGAATAAAAGCGACATTTTCAAGATTTCCTTCCAGGGCTGTCTTTGCTCCTCTCCAGAATCTAGCTCCTTTAATATCTATACCAATAAAGTTTTTATTTGGATTTTGCCTTGCCAGTTCAACGGTGTATTCTCCCTTTCCACAGCCAAGTTCAAGAACTATAGGTTTGCCATTTTTAAAAAAACCCTGGCTCCAATTCCCCTTAAGATCCAGAGAATTATCCATAAGCTCTTCACGTGAAGGCTGGATTACATTTTTAAACTGCTCATTCTCCTTAAAGCGTTTAAGCTTATTCTTACTTCCCACTAAAAATAAAATTTGGTATTAAAATTTACTTTGTTATCAGACTACAAAGTTAAAGTATCTATTTTAACACTTTCGTTTATCAAGGATTAATTTTTAGAATTAAGAACTAAATGTTAAAAGTGAAATGCAAAAGTGAAGAAAAAAGAATAATAAAAGAATGAAAAACAGGTTTTCAAATGTTATTCCTGAAACATTCTGTAAAGTATGATAAGTATGACCAAAGCTATCACAGAAAAAATCACCCCCATCAATATTAATTCTGTAGTTCCCATGTCTCGAATTTCTTCAAGTTAGGAGTATAAAATAGTATAACTAATGATTATATGTTAAATTATCAGGCTAAACTCATAAAAGACAAAATGGAAGTAATTCTAAATTGAAAAGAAGGAAGTGAAAATCTGAATCACCTCCTTCTTTTAATAGAATGGTTAGGTTGTAATTAACCACACCTCATGTAAATAAGGCTATCTCCTTATACCCTACAACAAGAAGACACCTCTAATATAAGAGGTACAAAATGGTTTGTTTAACGTAATGAAGTAAATAATTAACTCGATTCCCAGAACTGCTTCTGGAAGGATAAATCCCTGGAAATTAAATTTTTGAAATTATACAATAGGGAGGCTAAAATTCATCCTTTCTTTTATTAAAATAACGTCTAACCCGACTATGTATCTTTTTCTGTAAGAATAGCAAAAAGACTGCCAGAACTAGTAAAGCCAAAGCAAATATGATCAAAAATATTTTAAAAAGACCTAAATTCATAATTGTATCAGGCTCCTCATTATTTTTTATAAATTTTTTGAATTAAGACTAAAGCAATAATTGCCACGATGGCAAGAAAAACCCCTAATTTTATCATTTTTTATCTATATGTTTCAAAATTAAAAGATTGAACATAAAACATTTGTTAAAATGATTTTAAAAGATAAGCTATTGACTTGCTCTTTCTTTAAAAATTGAATTTTTACAATATCTGAAGGAAATTTATTTGTTATAAAGTAGGATATATTTACCGTAAGATGGAAAAACCGAAAATAATGGTAGCTGCCCTAAATTGGGGCTTGGGACATGCCGCCAGATGCATTCCGATAATTAAAGAGCTTGAAAAACATAATTTCGAACCTGTATTAGCTTCTGACGGGCAGGCTTTAAAGCTGCTGGAAAAAGAATTTCCACATCTAACCTCAATTGAATTACCTTCTTACAATATTGCCTACACCAAAAAAGGTATTTACCTCAAGTGGAAGCTAATTATAGATAGTCCAAAAATTCTCCAGACCATAAAAGCTGAAAAAAAAATAACCAAATCCCTGGTAGAAAAGTATAATCTCAAAGGGATAATATCAGATAACCGGCTTGGTGTACGCTGCAAAAAACTGAAAAAGAACGTACTAATCACACATCAATTAAAGGTTCTAAGTGGAAATACCTCTATTTTGAGCAGTTATATTCATCAAAAATATATTAGAAAATTTGATGAATGCTGGATACCTGATCTTGAGGGTAGTAAGAATCTTAGTGGAAAACTGGGGCATTTGGACCAAGAACCCAAAAACATAAAATATATTGGTTTACTTAGTCGGCTTGAGAAACGAAAAGTTCCAGAGATTTACGACTATATTATTATATTAAGCGGCCCGGAACCTCAGCGCAGTATCCTTGAATCAATACTTATCCGGGAATTAGGAGATACTTCTCTAAAGATTCTGTTTGTAAGAGGCGTGATCACCGAAGATTCTTTTAGCATCAATAACCCAAATATAAATATCAAGAACTATCTGTACGGAAAAGCATTGCAAGAAGCTATTAACTGCAGTCGCTATGTGATTTCACGTTCTGGTTATACTAGCTTAATGGATCTGGCTAAACTGGAGCAAAAGGCCTTTTTTATTCCAACACCCGGGCAATCAGAGCAGCAATATCTTGCAGAAAGAATGCAAGAACTTGGATTAGCTCCTTACTGCGTACAGAAAGATTTTAGTCTAACAAAATTAGAGGAAATTGAAAATTACCAGGGCCTAAGTGATTTCGGGAACGACACGGTCTTCGGGGATCTTTTTGCTTTTTTCCATAGTGAATGAGAATTCACTACCTACTCCAAAAACACTTTCTACATAGATCTTTTCTCCGTGAGCTTCAAGAATGTGTTTCACGATAGAAAGACCAAGTCCGGATCCTCCTTCTTTTCTTGACCCACTCTTATCAACACGATAGAACCTCTCAAAGAGTCTGGGAATATTCTCTTTTTCGATACCTTCACCATTATCTGTCACCCTTACAATCACTTTATTTCTAATAAGATTTTCGATACTGATCTCGGTGGTTCCCCCGTTCTTTCCATACTTGATAGAATTAACAATAAGATTGGTAAGCACCTGCTGTATCCGTTCCTTATCGGCTCTTACAGGAACAGGATCGTCATATTCCATATCAAAAGTCAGGGTAATATTCTTTTTCGCGGCTTTCATCTCCAGAAGATCAAAAGAAGCCTGGATTAGATCCACAATATCAAATGTTTCGTAATGAAGATGTAAATCACCTATTTCCAGCTTGGTGATCATATCCAGGTCACGAACAATATAAATTAACCTCTCTACCCCTTTATTGGCTCGCTGTAGGTATTTTTTCCTAACGGCTTTATCTTTATAAGCTCCATCCAGAAGTGTGAGAATATATCCCTGAACAGTAAATAGGGGTGTTTTTAATTCATGAGAAACATTCCCCATAAACTCCTTACGGTAAGCTTCCCGAACTTTAAGAGTTTCTATTTCCAGCTTTTTGTCCTCGGCAAATTTCTCCACTTCTCTGGTAAGACTGGACATATCTGTAGTTATCTGGTTAGGATTAAGGGTAGTAGAATCAAGAAGAGAAACATTATCGTAGATTTTTTTAATACGCCTGTATATAAATCGTTCTACGCGGTATTGAATAATTAAAAATGAAAAAATATAGCATAAGACAGCAAAAAAAATGATCCAGGTTGCGGTAAAATCAAGCTGTAGGAACATAAAAATGCCCATTAAGACCGAAAGAAAAATACTTATATATAGTGAAGTTCTAACGGCAAACCGATATGAGCGTTTTAAATTCCTTGACATTAAACCACGAACTTATAGCCTACTCCTTTTACTGTTTTAATCTTTTCATCACCAATCTTCTCACGAAGTTTCCTGATATGAACATCAATGGTTCTTCCTCCTACCACAATATCATTTCCCCATACCTTATCAAGAATATCTTCCCTCTTAAAAACTTTTCCAGGTTTGGATGCTAAGAGGGATAGTAATTCAAATTCCTTTCTTGGCAGAGCCATTTCTTCATTCCCCTGTGTGATCTTATATTCTTCCCGGTTAATAGTGATATCTCCAAGACTAACGATATTACTGGATTTTTCAGTTTCGTGATACCTTCTAAGCAAAGCTTTTACCTTACTTACCAATACTTTAGGCTTGATAGGCTTTGTAATATAGTCATCTGCTCCGGCATCGAATCCAGCCATTTGGGAGTAATCTTCACCTCTTGCCGTAAGAAAAGCTATAATAGTATTTTCAAGCTCGGGAACCTTCCTGATTAGTTCACAGGCTTCAATTCCATCCATTTCAGGCATCATCACATCAAGAATAATAAGGTGAGGTTTATTCTTTTTAGCAAGTTTTACCCCTTCACTTCCGTTGTCAGCGGTTATCACCTTATAGCCTTCCGAAGAAAGATTATACCCAACGATTTCCAGAATATCCGGCTCGTCATCTACCAGTAAAATCAGAATGTCTTTTTTCTTCATAATTAAATTAGATGTGATTACGTGATGTAAAATTAACCATTAATTTGAATTTAAAGGCCTTCCCACAATTAGTAACATTAAGCTAACACTTTATTCATAAAGGATTAATTCTTAGGTAACGCAGTCTTTACTTACCGGCCGTTTATTTGCATCGAGATTATATAGAACAAACAAATGAAGAAAATCTTATTACTTACATTCTTATTTATTATAACGGTAACCCAGGCTCAGGATACAGAAACAGGAGCTATAGCCGGTAAGCTTTCAGACCGTGAAATGAAAGGGGAGCCACTACCTTTTGCTAATGTAATAATTAAAGGCACCTCTACGGGTACGACATCAGATTATGATGGTTTATATATTCTGAAAGGATTACCACCTGGAACCTATACCGTTGTTTTTAGTTTTGTGGGGTATGAAACGCTTGAGGTACCAGATGTGGTGGTTGAAGCCGGTAAGGTAACCGAAGTGAATACTGATCTTGGATCCAGTGCGGCTTCTCTAGACGAAGTGGTAATTACCACGGTTGCAAGAAGGGATTCTGAAGTGGCCCTTTTAATGGAACAGAAAAATTCTGTGGAAATCAAAGAAAGTATTGGAGCTCAGGAACTTGCTAAGCTAGGAGTGTCTGATGCTGCTACTGCCACTACTAAAATATCCGGAGTAACAAGCAGCGAGTCTTCAGGGGATATTTTTGTGAGAGGCCTTGGAGATCGTTACTTGTATACTACTTTAAACGGACTTCCAATTCCATCTGATGATGTCGACCGTAAGAATATCGACCTGGGATTGTTTCCTACAAGAGTTATCCAAAACCTGAGTATTAGTAAAACATATTCTGTAGACAATTCTGCCGACCAGGCGTCGGGAACTGTTGATATCACTTCAAGAGAATTGAGAGGAACCGAGGAGCTTGATTTTGGACTTCAGTTTGGAGCCAATACCAATGCAGTTGGAGAATTCAATAAATTTAAGGTTTCACCAAACCAGGAAGACGTTTATTTTGGATTTTACGACCAGGCAATCCCAATCGAATATTCACTGAACAACCAGACATGGAATACTAAAAACGCTCCATTTCCTGTAAACAGAAAATATGCTTTTACAGCAGGTAAGAAATTTGGTAATGATTTAAAGGTGCTTTTAACCGCTTCGCAATCTTCAAAATTCGAATACAGTACAGGTATTTTCAATGAATACCGAGACAATAACCTTTACGATTATTTTTCAGACACCGAGAATTATTCAAAAACCGATAACACTACCGGTTTACTGGATTTAGCTTATGAGATAAATGATAAACATCGTATTAAAGCTACGAGTTTATTTATCAATAAACTTACCGATGAAGTTTATGAAGCCGGACGTAACGGGGAAGGCGTTGTATTCGAGGAAACTTCAGCTGCTGAAAACCTTAACCAGTTTGTTCGGGACCAGAACATTAAGCAAACCAGACTTTGGGTAAATCAGCTTCATGGTTACCATGAATTCTTCGAAAATAATGAGCTGGAATGGGCAGTTGGATACAATACCGTAAATGCCGATGAGCCTAACAGAATCAGGAATGAAGTGAATTATGATGCTGAAGAATTTATTCAGCTAGCAAGAACAGGAGGATATCAACAAAGAAAATCTTCACAGAAGATAGATGATGCCGAATTCAATGCTTTTGTTGAAGACAAAATTGACTTTATTAAAGACGACGAATCTGATAAAGTAGTTTTCTTACAGGTTGGCGGAAATTATCGTAATAAGGAAAGAGATTTCATTTCAAGATTTTATGGAGCAGACGAGATTGAATTAAACAGTGTTAATCCTACTTCGCTTGATAATCTTTCTACTGTTTTCACTACAGAAAACTTTGCAAATGGAAATCTTAAATTCAATAGCCTTACTCCAGACCGCTACAATGCAATCCTGGAATCTTATGGTGGATTTGCCAATTTTAATTATGGTTTTGGAAAATGGAATTTCAACCTTGGAGCAAGATATCAGCAGGATAATATAGACGTGGTATTTGATGTGAACAACTATCCTGTGAACAAACCGGATTTTGTTTATAAAGATTACAACAATATCTATCCAAGTCTAAATGTAAAATATTCTCCAAATGAGAACTCAAACTTTAGACTGGCTGCAAGCAGAACTATTACATTACCTGAATTCAAGGAAATTGCTCCATTCGAATATGTTTCTCAAACAGGACAAATTACACGTGGAAATCCAGAACTAAATGCTTCTACAAACTTCAATTTTGATCTTAAATACGAATTTTTCCCAAGTTCCGGGGAATTAGTTTCCCTTACAGGATTCTATAAAAAAATCCAGGATCCTATTAACAAAGTTCAGGATCGTGGAGCTGCCGGTGTATTCTCTTATTTCAATGCCGGTAAGGAAGCTAATATTTATGGGATCGAGCTGGAAACAAGGTTAGATGTTATCGAAAATGATAACCCAAAAGGACTTGACCTTGGAGTTGGATTTAATGCTTCAAGAATGTGGCATTCACAGGATCTTAAAAATGTTTCCAATGATGAAGGAAATCTGGTAAGAACCTTCCAGTACAACAATAAAAAAGATATAGGGCTTCAGGGTGCCAGCGACTGGATCTTTAACGCTTCCCTTAATTTCTCTAATGAAACTGAAAATCCTTTCAGAGCTTCTATTGTGGGATACTATGCATCAGACAAGATCTATGCAATTGGATCTCCAAGTTTCCAAACCCAGACCGATATATTTTATAATGACGAGATCGTGGAAAAAGGTTTCATCACATTAGATGCGATATTTTCAAAAGAGTTGAATGACAATTGGGGGCTGGAATTTAAAGGTCAAAATCTTTTAAATCCTAAAATAGAAAGAGTCCAGGATATAAGACCTAGTTCAACAGGTGTAGAATCTACTAAAACCGTAAGATCATACACCAGAGGAGCAGTTCTTAGCCTGGGAGTAAATTATTCATTTTAATCAGTATTTATTAACCACAAATATTTATTAACCATTCAAAACCAGAATTAAATTTAACCTCTAAGAAAATGAAAAAAACAAAACTTAAAATCCTATTTGGCCTCCTGGCAAGTAGTGTTCTAACAATATCAGGATGTAGTAAAGACCCTGTTTTAGAACCAATTCCTGGCAGCAATAATGGCGGAACTACAAACCCGGATAATGTTGAATTAAACGGAAGCCTTGATGAAAACAGAACTTTAGATGCTTCAGAAACCTATAGCCTTACCGGGGTATATTCTGTAGAAGCAGGTGCCACTCTTACTATTCCCGCAGGAACAGAGATCGTTGCCGATGCCGATCTCGATAATAGTGAATTTACTAATATATACATCGTGGTTCAGAAAGGTGGGAAAATTGATATCCAGGGAACAGAATCAAATCCTGTAATGATGCATTCTGCTAACGGCCAGTCCGGAAGCTGGGGCGGACTTATAATCGCAGGAAATGCTAATACCACAGCCGGAGCAAATGCTACCGCCGAAGTAGGCGGAATTCTGTATGGTGGTTCTGACGCAAATGATAATTCAGGCTCTATTAATTATTTGGTTCTTAAAGATGCAGGAGCTCAGATCAATTCTGAGTCTCAATTTAACGGTCTTTCTCTATATGCTGTAGGCGCTGGAACTTCTATTCAGAATGTTGCTATGATCAATGGCGCTGATGACGGCGTGGAATTCTTTGGAGGAACTGCAAGTATTACTAATGCGTATTTTGAAAATAACGAAGATGATGCTGTAGACTGGACTGAAGGATGGAGTGGTACTATTACCAATACCTATGTTCTACATACCATTTCTAACTTCTCAACCGCACTTGAAGCCGATGGACAAAATAACGACCCGAAGCTTATAAACTTTACAGCGGTCTCCACTACAGGAGGTACAGCTTTACAGTTTAAAAAACAATCAGGAGCTACTATAACAGGTCTTTCCCTTTCGGGTTATGACACGGCAGTAGATATCACTGAAGATGGAAGAACAGATCTTTCAGGAATCCAGCTTAACGCAGCTGACGCAAGTCTTAGCAAGGCATATACTGAAGTTCCTTCAGTAGAATCTTCTACTTTCGCATGGATCTCCAATCGTGGACAGGTTGCCGTACTTCCTGAAACTATTAATTCAGACTATTCCCTTGACGGGAATACTGAATATGTTATAAGTGGAGTTGTTTCCGTAGAATCCGGAGCAAAACTTACAATTCCAGCCGGAACTAAGATTACTGCCAGAAGTGACAGTGATACCGAATCAACCAGTATTTATATGGTAGTTCAAAAAGGAGGAAAAATCGACATCCAGGGTACAGAATCAAATCCTGTAGTGATGTCTTCTACTTCAGGACAACCAGGAAGCTGGGGTGGTCTTGTAATTGCGGGAAATGCCGTTTCTACCGCAGGAGTTAATGCAACTGCTGAAGTTGGCGGGATCCTTTACGGAGGAGATGATCCCCAGGATAATTCTGGTTTTATCAAATATCTTATTTTAAAAGATGCAGGAGCTCAGATCAATGCTGAATCTCAGTATAACGGTCTTTCTCTATATGCAGTTGGTGCAGGAACAACTATCGAAAATATCGCCATGCTGAACGGTGCGGACGACGGAGTAGAATTTTTTGGAGGATCTGTGAAGGTTACCAATGCCTATTTCGAAAACAATGAAGATGACCAGATAGACTGGACCGAAGGTTGGTCTGGTGGCGTAACCAACGCGTATATCTACCTTACTATAGATAATTTCTCAACCGCACTGGAAGGAGATGGCCAAAATATGATGCCGGAATTCACAAACCTAACCGCTATTTCTGATACAGGAGGAACGGCCTTACAATTCAAGAAACAATCTGGAGCTGTTATCACCGGTCTTTCTTTATCTGGATTTGACACTAATATTGATATTACCGAAACCGGAAGAGTTGATCTATCCGGAATACAGATAGATGGGGTAGATGCAAGTATGATTAATGCTTACGATGCTGAAGCTTCTGTAGATGTGGCTATGTTCAGCTGGGTTGAGTAATATAACAATTTTGAAATTTCATTTTATTTTTTAGCCATATTTATACGGGTTGCAAATTGCAACCCGTTTTTTTTATTCTTTTACAATATTTATTGGCAGGATTTTTGAATTTTTATTTGTAAGTTTGTTTAAATCTCTAACGCTTAGGATGAAGCAAAAGTACTTATTAGTATTCTTTTTTATTGGTTTTCTGACGTTTGCAATACCTGCAAGTGCTCAGGAATCTTCTCGTGCGCCACAATCACAACAGCACAAAGAGACTCCTATTGAGGGACTTTCAATTTATCCTAATCCGGTCACCGGAGGAAAAGTTTATATCTCTTCTACTAAGAATCAGGATAAAATAATTGAAATTTTTAATGTTTTAGGAAAATCTGTTTATAAAACCCGTATTCGTGGAAGAGAAATGGATGTTTCCACACTTAGTCCAGGGATCTACATCCTTAAAATACAAGAAGGTAAAGCGCGTGCTACCAGGAAGCTGGTCGTAAAATAGAGCAGGTTATAATTTCTTTTTTTACAGCTTCTGTTTCAGAGGCTTTTTTTATTTCTTAATTTTGATAAAAACTTCCCGGCTTAACGATGCTAAAGGAAAATATCTTCCGCATAAAAAACGATATCGATTTTAAAAACACCTGTCTGAAGGTTTTTGAATATCAGTATCAAAATAATAAAACCTATCGTACTTTTTGTAGCCTGCTTAACCGCTCCCCAGAGAATGTAAATTCGATTACCGAAATCCCATTTCTTCCTATAGAGTTCTTCAAGTCGAAGAAGCTCATTAGCGGAGATAACAAAAAATCTGAAATAATTTTCAGCAGCAGCGGCACAACCGGCAGCACCACCAGTAAACATTATGTCACCGATCTTAAGCTATACGAAGAAAGTTTTCTGAAAGGATTTAAAAGCTTTTATTCTAAACCAGAGGATTTTGTGATTCTCGCACTCCTTCCTTCTTATTTGGAGCGTACAGGCTCTTCGCTCATATATATGGCCAATGACCTGATAAAAAGATCTCATCAAAAAGAAAGTGGTTTTTATCTTAATGATCTGGACAAACTGGCCCTTGAACTAAAAAGACTGGATGATTCGGGGAAAAAGATATTATTAATTGGTGTATCTTTTGCTCTGCTTGATCTGGTTGAAAGATACAAGTTCAATCTAAAGAATACAATTGTAATGGAGACCGGCGGCATGAAAGGCCGACGCAAAGAAATGATTCGAGAAGAACTGCATCAGGTTTTAAAAGAAGGTTTTGGAGTTTCTTCCATTCATAGCGAATATGGAATGACGGAGCTTTTATCCCAGGCCTATTCCACTGGCGAAGGAGTTTTTGATTGTCCCCCATGGATGAAGATACTAATCCGTGATCCTGAAGATGCGCTGCAGCTTCTACCTGAAAAAAAGACCGGGGGTATGAATGTGATTGATCTTGCAAACATTAATTCATGTGCATTTATTGCTACTCAGGATCTCGGAAGAAAAAAAAATAAAAAAATTGAAATTCTGGGAAGATTTGATAACAGTGACATTCGCGGCTGTAATCTTTTATTATTATAATAAAAATAGTTTTTTTTTGAATTAGGCTGTAAACTCTTATCCTTTTTTCCGACACAAATAATGCAGATATGAAAGGGCTCTCAGATGCCTGAATTTCTGCAGGCTAAGTGAAATTTTTCATATTAGATTGGTTAGTTAGTTGCGAACCCCTTGAACACTCGTTTGAGGGGTTTCGTATTTTATATAAGTGACTTGAAGCAATTAGCCGCTATCATTCTTCTACATCCTAAAATATACCTTTTTATAAAAACTTTAATATAAACCTCTTAAACAATAACTAAATTGGAACCTAACCAATCAAAAAAAAAGAAATTACTATGATAAGTCTTCATACTATTGTCATGACTTCTCTCATCCTGGCAATCCTCTGTTTCTTAATTATTGTAATAGACATTCTGGCGGGACACAAACAACACATGATGATCATGAATTTTGTTTATCCCATTACAGCCCTCTATAGTGGTCCAATTGGTCTTTGGATCTACTATACCCTGGGCAGAAAATCTACCCATAAAGCTGTGATGGCTGCAAAAGAAAAAGATGAGAAACCTCCTAATAAGAAAAAGCCTTTTTGGCAAAGTGTGGTCGTGGGGGTTTTACACTGTGGTAGCGGTTGTACCCTGGGTGATATTATTGCAGAAACAACTCTTATCTTTTTCCCCGTAATGCTTTTTGGAAAAGAGATCTTTGGTGCCTGGGCGGTAGACTATGCGCTGGCACTGGCCATAGGAATTATATTTCAGTATTTTTCTATTAAACCAATGAAAGACCTTTCGGTAAAAGAAGGCTTAAAGGAAGCTTTTAAGGCAGATACACTCTCCCTTACCTCCTGGCAAATAGGAATGTATGGATGGATGGCTATCGCAACTTTTGTGATATTTAACCACAAACTACATGCAAGCGAACCTCTTTTCTGGTTTATGATGCAAATAGCCATGATTTTAGGATTTATAACGGCTTATCCGGTTAACTGGTGGTTACTTAAAAAGGGAATTAAAGAAGAAATGTAACAAAAAGCCCCTCTCGAGAGGGGCTTAGGTTTGTTTTATACCGCTCTTATTATAAAGGTATTTTTCTTTCCTTTATTAATAATCACATATTTATTATTGATAAGGTCTGATTCTTTAATAGTATAATCTTCCTTTACTTTCTCTTTGTTTACAGAAACCGAATTTTCCTTCAGCGCCCTTCTCGCCTCTCCGTTAGAATTCAGGAAACCTGTTTTAGCTGAAAGTGCCCCAATCATATCAAGGCCTGCTTCTATTTCAGTTCTTTGTACTTCGGCCTGTGGAACACCTTCAAAAATATCCAAAAAGGTAGCCTCGTTGAGTTTTTTGAAATCATCTGCAGTACTTTTTCCGAAGAGAACTTCTGAAGCAGTAACCGCATTCTCATACTCTTCTTCATTATGCACCGTAATTGTTACTTCCTGCGCCAGTTTCTTTTGAAGTGTACGCATATGAGGTGCCTGCTTATGTTCCTCTATAAGGCTTTCAATTTCTTCCTTTTCAAGAAATGTAAAGATCTTAATATATTTTTCGGCATCTTCATCACTGGTATTAAGCCAGTACTGGTAAAACTTATAGGGAGAAGTCCTGTGAGCATCCAACCAAATATTGCCGCCTTCGCTTTTACCAAATTTACTACCATCACTTTTAGTAATTAATGGACAGGTAAGAGCATAAGCCTTTCCCCCAGCTTTTCTCCTCACTAACTCTGTACCGGTAGTGATATTCCCCCATTGATCACTCCCTCCCATTTGCAGGGTCACATTCATTTTATCAAACAAATGGTAGAAATCATAACCCTGAACGAGTTGATAAGTGAATTCCGTAAAAGACATGCCTTCGGTACCTTCCCCTGAAATTCGGTTTTTAACCGAATCTTTTGCCATCATGTAATTTACAGTAATATGTTTCCCTACATCGCGTATAAATTCAAGGAAACTTATCTCTTTCATCCAGTCATAGTTATTTACAAGAACCGCGTCATTTTCCTCTCCGGCTTTAAAATCCAAAAACTGGGAAAGCTGATTTTTTACACATTCCTGATTATGCCTTAAAGTTTCCTCATCAAGAAGATTTCTCTCGCTGGACTTTCCACTTGGATCTCCAATCATCCCCGTTGCACCACCAACCAGGGCCACAGGCTTATGTCCGCAGCGTTGTAAATGAGCAAGTAACATGATTGGTACAAGATTGCCAATATGAAGGGAATCTGCAGTTGGATCAAATCCAATATAAGCCGATCTCATCTGTTCGTTTAAATGTTCCTCTGTTCCGGGCATGGAATCGTGCAACATGCCGCGCCACCGCAGTTCTTCAACCAGGTTCTTTTTCATTTGTAACTATTTATTTTTTATCATCATTTAGATGAAATTCGCATTCTTTTTAAAAGCAGGCGTAAAGATACCATAAAGCTTTATTTTTCCTAAGTGGTTTAGTTATATTTACCGAATGATTCTGGTTACCGGAGGTACAGGTTTATTAGGTGCGCATCTGTTATATGAGTTGACGCAAAAGAACGAAAAGCTTAGGGCGACCAAGCGCTTTTCCAGCGACATCCAGACAGTAAGAAAAGTATTTGGTTATTATTCCAAACCTGAGGAAGCCGATAGACTATTCAATAAAATTGAATGGAAAGAAGCCGATATTACCGATATTCCAGAGCTTACCAAAGCTTTTAAAGGAGTCGAAATTGTATATCACTGCGCAGCTCTGATCTCCTTTGATCCTTCGGACGAAAAAAAACTTCGTAAAATAAATATTGAAGGTACAGCCAATGTGGTAAATCTGTGTATCTCCCAAGAGATCAAAAAACTTTGTTATGTAAGCAGTGTTGCGGCATTAGGATCAAATTTGAAAAATTCCAAGATAGATGAGACCGCTAACTGGAATCCTGAGGAAGACCATAATTATTACGCTATTTCTAAATACGGAGCCGAAATAGAAGTTTGGAGAGGAACACAGGAAGGTGTAAATACGGTTATTGTAAATCCTGGGGTCATATTCGGTCCCGGATTCTGGAAAGAAGCCAGCGGGCAGATCTTCAAAAGAGTAGACAAGGGATTAAAATATCACTTCCCTAAAGTGAGTGGTTTTGTGGGAGTAACAGATGTAGTAAAGGCTATGATTACGCTGATGGATTCCAATATAAAAAGTGAAAAATTTATCCTGGTATCCGAAAATATGAGTTTTGAAACTGTCCTGAAGAAAACAGCAAGAAACCTTGGCAAACCTGAACCCTCAAAGCAATTGAAAAAATGGATGCTAAGAGTGGGTTGGGCCTTTCAAAAGATTGGCAGCTGGTTTGGAATGAAAAGACAAATTACGAATGATTCGATTAGCGGGCTTTTTGAATCAACATATTATGATAATACTAAGATCTGCAATATAATGGAATTAACTCCGGTTGAAGACGTAATAGAGCAAACAGCCTATATCTATCGTAAAGAAAATCCGGTTTAATTGAGCCGTTTCTGCCTTAAAGCATCTATTCTTGCAGCCGAAGGAGGAACAATAAGGCTATCTCTCAACCGGATCGTTCTTCTCTTTTGAAGAGTATCTATTTCGGTTGTTTCAACCCCCAGGGAGTCAATAGTTCTGATAGAATCTTTTCTTGCATTTTTGATGCTATCTTCAATTTTAATTTCCGCCTTCTGAATAGAATCGGTTTTAAGCTTTAGAACCTTAATCCTGGCCTTAACGCTATCATACATCCGGTCATACTGGATATAATGTTCTGAATAGTATGCGGAGCTTTGTTCGAACTGTACACTATCAATTTCAAACTTATTGTAAATATAAGTGCCGGGATCCACACCCAGCATTTCCAGCTTCATTTTATTATAGTTTCTGGCCGCCTGCACTAAAGATATTTCGGTAAGAATATCAATCATTTTGGACTTCGGGAATAAGATCCTCAGGCTTCTTCATTTTGTTAACCTTCTGGCAGGAAACTATCAGAAGCAAAACAGAAAATATAAAAATGATATGGCTTCTCCTATCGATCAAAAGTGAGTCTTTCAGCATTTTTAGCAAATGGCTGATGTTTAAAATTCTTGTATACCAGCCTTCCGTTTACAAACGTATGGGTCACCCTGGATTTAAAAGTAGTTCCCTCAAAAGGAGACCATCCGCATTTCGAGAAAATATTATCAGGTTGTACGGCCCAGGGCGAATTAAGATCTACCAGTACAAGGTCTGCTTTATATCCTTCACGAATATATCCTCTCTTTTCTATCTGAAATAAAATAGCCGGATTGTGACAGGCTTTTTCAACTATCTTTTCCAAGGAAATTTTTCCCTGATGATGCATTTGTAAAAGAGCTGGTAAAGCATGTTGAACCAGTGGACCACCACTTGGGGCCTTAGTATACACATTCTTTTTCTCCTCTTTAGTATGTGGAGCATGGTCTGTAGCGATCACATCCAGATGGTTATCCAGCAAGCCTTCTAAAAGAGCTTCCTGATCTTTCCTGGTTTTTACCGCCGGATTCCACTTAATAAAAGTTCCTTTTTTTGCGTAGTCAGAATCATTGAACCACAAGTGATGTATGCATACTTCTGCCGTGATCTTTTTATCTTTTAATGCTTTTTTATTATTGAAAAGACTTAATTCCTTCGCTGTGGAAATATGGAATACATGAAGTCTTGCTCCTGTCTTTTGAGCCAGTTTAACCGCTCTTGACGATAGACTTATAACACGCTTCAGCACTTCTTATCTTAGGATGTAATTCAATTGGAATATCGTCTCCATATCTCTCTATACACTCCTGAAGGTTGTTTTTTATAGTTTCTTCATCCTCACAATGAACCGCTATAAGCACAGGTGATTTTTTAAAGATCTGTTCCAGCACTTTTTCATCATCCACCAGCATATTTCCTGTAGAGGACCCTAAAAACAACTTAAGAGCTGCGACAGATTTTAGGATCGATTTTTTCAATCTCACTTAAATTATCATTGGTTCCACCAAACATAAAGGAGTAATTCGCATAAGAGGTCTCCGCTGCGATCTTCATTTTTTCCTCATATAATTCCACCGTAGTAGTTTGAGGCAAAGTATTGGGCATTTCTATAAAAGAGGTAATTCCGCCTGCTACCGCTGCCCGTGAACCAGTCTCTATAGACTCTTTATGCGTAAGTCCCGGCTCTCTAAAATGAACCTGATCATCAATAAGACCTGGCAGTAAATAAGTTCCTTCTGCGTCATAAATAACCACATCAGGAGATTTGGCACTTATACTTTCGGCTATTTCTGAAATGATTCCGTCTTCAACAAAAACGTCACCATCCTGAATTTTACCTTCGTTTACAATCTTTGCGTTCTTAATTAAAACTTTTTTCATCAGACTTTTATCCTGTTAAACAGACTTTTCAGCTTCATTTTTATTACTCCAAAAACGGCTTCCGAAATAATCGATCCGCTCATTTTGGAAGTTCCCTGGGTCCTATCGGTAAAAATAACCGGGACCTCTTTAATTTTAAACTTTAGAAGATAGGCTTTGAATTTCATTTCAATTTGAAATGCATAACCTACAAACTGTATTTTATCCAGATCTATTGCTTCCAGCACCTCTCTTTTATAACAAACAAATCCGGCGGTGGTATCCTGTATATCCATCCCGGTAATAAATCTTACATAACGTGAGGCAAGCCAGGACATCAAAACCCTGTTCATTGGCCAGTTGATCACATTCACTCCTGTAATATACCTGGAACCTATGGCTACATCTGCTCCATCTCTTTTACAGGTATTATATAGTCTTATAAGATCGTTAGGATTATGAGAAAAATCGGCATCCATTTCAAAGATGAATTCATAATCTCTTTTCAGAACCCATTTAAATCCATGAATATATGCAGTTCCCAAACCTTCTTTTCCAATTCTTTCTTCCAGAAATAAACTATCTTGAAATTCGGCCTGTAGCGTTCTCACCCTGGTAGCCGTACCATCGGGAGAATTATCATCCACCACCAGAACATGAAATTTACGTCTTTGGGAGAACACATTTCTTATAATGCGTTCTATATTCTCAATTTCATTATAAGTGGGTATAATAATTATCCCATTTACCATTCCCAAATCTTTTGCACAAATGTATGCAAATTAAATCTTCGAAAGTTTATGTTTTGCATACGTATTCAATGCCAATAATTTTACATTTGTAAAAAATTTCCTCATGCAGGCCATCGAAAGAATTCATGAACACCAGGGACTGGATCACGCTCCTCTTTATCCTCTGTTTTATTCTTCTGGCTCTGGCAAAAATAAGTTATCCCCAACGTTTTGAGGAATTTATTTCTCTTTTGAACTCGGGCAAATTTATTGCCTTTAAAGGAAAAGAGAATAAAGCTTTTCATGCTTTTAACATTTTATTACTCATTATCCAGATTCTGGCAGTTTCTATCTTTATATTTATAGCATACCGGTACTTTTTTGAATCTTCCCTCCCGCCCATTATTATTTATATAAGAATACTTATAGCATACACCTGCCTTATTCTCTTAAAAGCAGGGATTGAAAAAATTATTGGGAACATATTTGAGCTGGACGAAAAAATGGATTACTATCTATTTCAGAAAATAAGTTACCGAAACTTTATCTCATTATTTTTACTGGTAGTCTCCCTATTTATGGTATATAGTATAGACCCATCTGCTACTATTATTGGAATAAGTGGGGCATTGGTCATTATAGCTAACGCTATTGCCCTTTTTATTATTTACAGAAAAAATCAAAGTCTACTTAGCGCTAATTGGTTCTATTTTATTTTGTACCTTTGCGCACTCGAAATTGCCCCTTATATTATTTTGTACAAGCTAATTACAATTTAAAAAGGAACTAATAAAGTATAATCTATGAAAGTGAAAACAATTTTGGTTTCTCAGCCAGAACCGAAGGTCGAAAACTCACCTTATTTTGAGCTTGAGGAAAAACAAAAAGTTAAAATTGATTTCATTCCTTTTATCCATGTTGAAGGTGTCCCTTCTAAAGAAGTAAGGCAACAAAAAGTTGATCTTACAGATTACAGTGCCATTATACTTACCAGTCGTAATGCCGTGGATCACTTCTTTAGGATTGCAGAAGAAATGAGATATAAGGTGCCAGACACCCTTAAATATTTTTGTTTAAGTGAAGCGGTTGCGTATTATTTACAGAAGTACGTGGTATACCGAAAAAGAAAAATCTACGTAGGTAAAAGGACGTTTTCTGAACTGGCTCCGCTTATCAAAAAGTATAAGAACGAAAAATTTCTCCTGCCTTCATCTGATATGCTAAAGCCAGATGTTCCACGCACGTTGAACAAACTAGGGGTAGAATGGAAAAAAGCTGTTTTTTATAGAACAGTAGTAAGTGATCTTTCGCATCTTAAAGATGTGACCTATGACATTCTGGTATTTTTTAGTCCAAGCGGAATTAAATCTCTTTTTGAGAATTTTCCTGATTTCAAACAAAATAATACTAGAATTGCGGTTTTTGGAAATACCACCATCAAAGCAGCGAAAGAACATGGGCTGGTTTGTAACATTAAAGCTCCAACTCCGGAGACTCCCAGTATGACCATGGCAATCAATAAATACATAGGTGAAATGAATAAGAAATAATTACTTTTCTTAATCTTAGAACATAAAAAAATCCGGCCATGCGACCGGATTTTTTCATTCCTAACATTTAAAACAATTTAAAAACTATTCAATTGGAGCCCCAGCCATAATTTCTTCATTCGCATAGGCTTCAAATTTGCTGAAATTCTGCCTGAAGAAACTCGAAAGCTGGCTGGCTTTATTATCATATGCCTTTTTATCCATCCACGTATTTTTAGGATTTAAAATTTCTGAAGGTATCCCTTCACAACTTTTCGGCATCATGAGCCCAAAAACCTCGTGTTTCTCATATTCCACATCCTTTAACTTACCTTCTAACGCCGAACTGATCATTCTACGTGTATATTTAAGTTTCATTCTATTTCCAACACCATATGGTCCACCTGTCCAGCCGGTATTTACCAGCCATACATTTACTCCGTTGTCTTTCATTTTCTTACTAAGCATCTCAGCATATTTTGTTGGATGCAAAGGCATGAAAGGTGCCCCAAAACAGGCCGAAAAACTTGGCACTGGCTCATCGATTCCAGCTTCAGTTCCTGCTACTTTTGCCGTGTAACCGCTTATAAAATGGTACGCAGCCTGGCCTGGAGTGAGCTTACTAATTGGAGGTAAAACTCCAAAAGCATCTGCGGTTAAGAAAAATATATTCTTTGGATCTCTTCCTATAGAAGGTTCCTGAATATTATGAATATGATTAATTGGGTAACTTACTCTTGTATTTTGTGTAATACTGGTATTGGCAAAATCTACATTTCCTTTATCATCCAGAACTACATTTTCAAGGATCGCTCCCTTCTTTATAGCGTGATAAATATCCGGTTCATTTTCTTCAGAAAGATTGATCACTTTTGCGTAACAGCCACCTTCAAAATTGAAGATTGTATTCTCTGCTGTCCAGCCATGCTCATCATCACCAATAAGCCTTCTGTCAGGATCTGCAGAGAGCGTGGTTTTTCCGGTCCCCGATAAACCAAAGAAAATAGCCGTATCACCATCTTCCCCAACATTTGCAGAACAATGCATTGGCAAGGTATTTTTATAAACAGGCAATATAAAATTGAGTGCCGAAAAAATACCTTTTTTTATCTCACCCGTATAGCCTGTTCCTCCAATAAGTGCAATCTTCTTACTAAAATTGAGGATCGCGAAATTCTCCTGACGCGTACCGTCCACTTCTGGATCGGCTTTAAAACCCGGAGCGTTGACGATTAACCAATCCTCTTTAAAATTGTCCATTTCCTTTTCATCAGGACGAAGAAACATATTAAAAGCGAACATGTTAGACCAGGGATATTCATTGATAACCCTAATGTTCAAACGATAATTCTCATCTGCGCAGGCATAAGCATCTCGCGCATAAATTTCCTTAGCTCCGAGATAATCGGTCACTTTATTGTAAAGTTTATCAAACTTCTCAGGATCAAAAGGGATATTAATATCACCCCACCATACTTTATCCTTGGTAATTTCATCTTTCACGATAAATCTATCCTTTGGAGACCTTCCGGTAAACTGTCCTGTGTTTACCACCAAAGCTCCAAAAGAGGTTTCCACCCCAAGACCGAGTCTTAAAGTTTCTTCATGAAGTTCGTGAGCTGATAACTGATAATGTACTGTAGCGTCTTTGATCCCGTAATCCTCTAACGAAATCGTTTTCGTAATTTGGGTGTTGTCGACCATAAAAAAATCAAATCTGTGGTTTGTTTAGGTAGACAAAAGTAAAAATCTTAAACAGAATTACTGTTATACAATTTTAATTTATTTGTTTTTTAACTTTATGAAAGTCAGCAATAAAATGAACCAGGCCACTATTAACAAGGTTCCTCCTAGAGGTGTAAGTAAAGCGATCGTAGTAAAATCAAAGGTAGTGAGATCGTTGGTTGCAAGAAAATAGATAGAACCCGAAAAAAGAATGACACCAGCCATTAAAAAATAAAATACCCAGTTTAAGACTTTTTTTGAATTAATCTTAACTCCTCCCAAAATAAGCAAAAGCAATGCATGATATATTTGAAACCTAACTCCGGTTTCAAAAGAATTAATAGACTCTTCTGAGACCAGGTCTTTCAAACCATGAGCAGCAAATGCTCCCAATATCACAGCGAGTAATCCAAAAAAAGCTCCGGCAATTAAAAATTTCCTATTCATTCTTTCAGTTTTATATCATTCAAAGATTTAATACATTCGTCCAACTACACAAAACTAACTTATTTTATGCGAGAAATATTAATCGTGGGAGCGGGAAAATCTACCTCCATTCTCATTAATTATCTACTTGAACAGGCGAAAGCCGAAGATCTTTTTTTACGAATAGGGGATATTGATCTCTCCAATGCAAAAAAAGCCTGTCATGATCATTCTAAATGCGAGGCTTTTGAACTGGACGTTTTTAAGCCGGAAAGTCGTGAACCCGCTATTAAAAGGGCCGATATTGTAATATCCATGCTACCTGCCAGGTTTCATATTGAAGTCGCTAAAGATTGCCTTAAATTTGGTAAAAATATGGTTACTGCCTCTTACATAAGTGATGAAATGAAAGCCCTTGATGAAAAAGTAAAGGAAAAAGGACTTGTTTTCATGAATGAGATTGGAGTGGATCCGGGGATCGACCATATGAGCGCCATGAAGGTTATAGACCAGATTAGAGATAAAGGCGGAAAAATGCTTCTTTTTGAATCATTCACCGGCGGACTTGTTGCACCCGAAAGTGATAACAACCTCTGGAATTATAAATTCACCTGGAATCCTCGAAACGTGGTTGTTGCAGGACAGGGAGGGGTTGCCGAATTCATCCAGGAAGGAAAATATAAGTACATCCCCTACCACCGTCTCTTTAGAAGAACCGAGTTTCTGGAAATACAGGATCATGGAAGGTTTGAAGGATACGCTAATCGGAATTCATTAAAATATAGAAGTATCTATAATCTCGAAGATGTACTCACCTTATATAGAGGAACCATTAGAAAGGTAGGTTTCAGCCGTGCCTGGAATATGTTCGTGCAACTGGGAATGACCGATGACAGTTTCACAATGAAAAATTCAGAAGAAATGAGCTACCGTGAGTTTGTTAATTCATTCCTTCCTTACTCCCCAAATGATTCCGTAGAATTAAAAGTTAGACATAGCCTCAAGATCGATCAGGATGATATCATGTGGGATAAACTTATTGAACTGGACCTGTTCAATACTAATAAAAAGATAGGCATTAAAGACGCAACACCCGCTCAGGCATTACAAAAAATACTCATGGAAAAATGGTCTTTATCTGAAGATGACAAAGACATGATCGTGATGTATCATAAATTCGGTTATGAACTTAATGGACAAAAGAAACAGATAGATTCTACCATGGTTCATATTGGCAAGAACCAGTCTAAAACTGCGATGGCCAAAACTGTTGGACTTCCTGTGGCAATGGCGACGATCATGATCTTAAACGGTGAGATCAAAACACCTGGAGTACAATTACCTATTCAAAAAGAGGTATATCTTCCATTACTTAAGAAATTGGAAGATCATGATATTAAATTTAAAGAAAACGAAACCGAATATCTGGGATATAATCCATTTGGCGAAGTAGGGAATTAAAAATGACAAGCATTTTTGTATTTTAGCTAACATTCAAAAAATGCCCCTATGAAAATTATTAATGAAAATGTCAAGCTGGATGGGATTGATAAAACAATCCTTAATTTCCTGATGGAAGATGCGAAGAAACCTATTCTTGAAATTGCCAAGAATATAGGTATTACAGGTGCCGCAGTTCATCAGCGATTGAGAAAACTGGAGAAATCGGGACTTATCGAAGGATCACGAATGATGCTCGATGCCCGTTTACTTGGATATAAAACTATGGCCTTTGTGGGCGTATACCTCGACAAAGCAGTTAGTAACCCACAGGCAGTAAAGAAGCTCAATGAAATTCCTGAAGTTATCGAATGTCATTATACCACCGGAAACTGGTCTATATTTATAAAGATACTCTGCCGGGATAATGAGCATTTAATGCAGGTTTTAAATAAGGATATCCAGGCGATAGATGGCATTTCAAGAACTGAAACATTTATATCGCTAAACCAGCAGATCAACAGACAGATCAAGATCTAATAAAAAATGCCGCTGGTAAACAGCGGCATTTTTTCATTATTTATATCTCTTAATCCCTTCCCATAAAAATACTTAGGAAGTATAGCAGGGTTGCTAAGGATCCTATAGCCGCTACCACATAAGTTCTGGCTGCCCACTTAAGTGAATCCTGAGCCGCATCATGCTCAGAACTGGTTAGCATATTTTCATTTTCCAGCCAAACCAATGCTCTTTTGCTGGCATCATATTCAACGGGGAGCGTTATAAAACTGAACAAGGTTCCCATTGCAAACATGATGATCCCGATAAGCAGAACGGTTTGCCCAAGGCCTACGCTTACCATACTCATAAGGATCAAACCTCCAAAAATTGCCCACTGGGAAAATTTGGATGCTACGCTCACCACCGGTACAAGTTTACTTCTCATTTGTAACCAGCCGTATGCCTGGGCATGCTGAACCGCGTGCCCGCACTCATGCGCAGCAACAGCCGCAGCGGCAGCATTTCTTTGAGTAAAGACACCTTCACTTAAATTAACCGTTTTCTTGGAAGGATTATAATGATCTGTAAGCATTCCCGGAGCCGAGATTACTTTTACATCATTAATCCCATTATCACTCAACATTCTTTCTGCGATTTCCTTACCGCTCATTCCATTTTGGAGATGGACTTTCGAATATTTCTTGAATTTACTTTTCAGCTTATTGCTCACAATCATGCTCACTATAAAAATGAGCCCGGCAATTATATAATATCCCATCATAGGTAATATAGATTTTTTTAGGTTTTGCATTAAAATATCAAAAATCCGGCCATATCCTATCCGTTTGACAAACTAACACTATCATTCATAAAGACTGAAAATGACAAAGTTTTCAAAAAAATCATCTATTATTTTACAAATTCAGATATTAGCTATATTTGCAACGCACAACTAAAAATCTGCCATGCAATACAAGAGAATACTTTTAAAACTATCAGGTGAAGCACTCATGGGAAACCGCCAATATGGCATCGATCCCCAGCGACTGGCAGAATATGCCGAAGAGATAAAATCTGTAGTAGATAAAGGAATCGAGCTAGCTATAGTAATTGGAGGCGGAAATATCTTTAGAGGTGTTGCCGGGGCCAGCCGCGGAATGGATCGCGTACAGGGCGACCATATGGGGATGCTTGCTACCGTAATCAATGGCCTTGCCCTGCAGAGTGCCCTTGAAGATGCCGAAATCCAGACCCGACTTCAGTCAGCAATTAAGATCAATGAAGTAGCCGAGCCTTTTATTAGAAGAAAGGCTATAAGACATCTTGAAAAAGGAAGGGTAGTGATCTTTGGTGGGGGAACCGGGAATCCATATTTCACAACAGATTCTGCCGCGGTACTAAGAGCGATCGAGATCAAAGCCGATGTTATTCTTAAAGGTACCCGTGTAGATGGAATATATACTTCAGACCCTGAAAAAAATAAAGAGGCAACAAAATTTGATTTTATTACTTTTGAAGATGTAATAAAAAAAGGCTTGAAGGTAATGGATACAACTGCCTTCACGCTTAGCCAGGAAAACGAATTACCGATTGTAGTTTTCGACATGAATAAACCCGGCAACCTCTTAAAGGTAGTAACGGGAGAACGTGTAGGAACAAAAGTGAACTTATAAAAACTTGAAACTGAAAATCTTATTAAAATGGATGAAGTTGAATTTATCATAGAAGAAGCAAAGGAAGGAATGGAGAAAGCCATTTCTCACCTTAAAAAGCAGCTCGGAAATATTCGCGCCGGAAAAGCTAACCCAAGTATGTTGGGAAGCGTTATGGTAGAATATTACGGCGCCCAGACTCCTTTAAATCAGGTCGCTAACGTGAATACCCCTGATGCCAGAACCCTTTCTATTCAACCTTTTGAAAAAAGCCTTATTCAGGAAATTGAAAGAGGTATTATGCTGGCAAATCTTGGCTTCAATCCAATGAACAATGGTGAAAGTGTGATCATCAACGTTCCGCCGCTTACCGAAGAACGAAGAAGACAACTTACAAAACAGGCAAAATCAGAAGCTGAGGATGCTAAAGTTGGAGTAAGGAACGATCGCAAACAAGCGAACCAGGAATTGAAAAAACTGGATATTTCTGAAGATCTGAAGAAAAATGCAGAGAATGATATTCAGGAATTAACCGATACTTATATAGATCGAGTTGATAAAATATTAGAAATTAAGGAAAAAGAGATCATGACTGTTTAATGATCCTTTACTTATTTAGGAAATTGCCGGATTGGATCTGAAGAATTTTGCAGATTTAACCCGGCAATTTTTATTTTAAATGTAATTTGAAACTAATTCAATATTGAATAGCATAAATATGCGGATTCTGGTAATATTCTTATTTCTTATGTTTAGCCTGAGCACAGTTGCTCAAAAGCTTATCCGTGGGAGAGTAGTGAACCAGGAAACTCGCCAACCCCTTCCGTATGCGAAAATTCAAATTTCAGAAGACAGGCAGATTCTAACAAATATTGATGGCAGTTTTCAATTCAGATTGGATGGAGAATCAGAGGATGTCGTAATTTCATATATAGGCTTTCGTAAGCTAAAGACCAGTATCAGCCAGGCTACCCGCTATCTCGAAGTGGGCTTAAAACCGAAATTTGAAGAACTGGATACTGTTCTTATATCATCGGACCCGGACCCGGCAGAAAAAATTATAAAACGCGCCATTAACAACCGAAATTCAAATGATCCCGAAAAAGCCTTAGAGGGTTTTAACTATAAATCCTACTCTAAATTCATCATAGATAATGAATATGGCGATATAGAATTGATTGCCGATTCTACTTCTGCCAGCTTTAAAACCATTCTCAATGAGGGACGTGGATACCTATCAGAAAAAGTTTCAGAAAATTTTTATACCCTCGAGTCCGGAAGAAAAGAAAAAGTGACCGGAGTGAAAACGGCGGGTTTTGAAGAACCGGTTTATAATGTTCTCGCAATGGAAGTGAACCCTCTGTCTCTTTACAAGAAGAAATATGAGCTTTATAAAACCGAATATGCAGGCCCTTTAGCAAAAGAGGCTCTTAAAAATTATGAATATAAAATCCTGGATACCACAAGAACATCCCGACCCGCTTATGTTCTCTATTTTAAACCAAAACGTGAAAAAGTAGTTGCCGGCCTTGAGGGAGTTCTCTATCTGGATACTATAAGTCTTGCAATTCAAAAAGCCAAAGCACAGTTACTGGGGGCTATCCGGCTGGAAGTAATTCATGATTACAAATATTATCCAAAGCAGGACATCTGGTTTCCTTCAGAGCAGATCACCACCATTAGACCAGGTTCCGGAGGCAAGGAAGTAGCGGTGTTTGGAGGAACAATTTCAGTAGGCACCTTACAGCAGAAAAAAGGACTATTAAGCAGTATTTTAGGTTCTGATAAAATTTCCAGGAATCTATATCTTAACTCAACTACCAATAATTTTGAGGTAAACCTTGATTATGAAGGTGAATTTGAGCAGCGAGGAACCGAAATTTCCGTATCTGATACTGCGCCTAAGCGAGATTCTGTTTTCTGGAAAGAAAACAGGCAACTTTTGTTTTCTAATCGTGATATAGCTACCCGTAAAAAGGTTGACAGTCTTCTAAAAGCAGGAAACGTCAAGCGAAGGATCAAAATTAAAAATGCCATCGCCACCGGTTCCTATCCCTTTGGATTCTGGGATCTGGATCTTAGTAAAATATTTAAATTCAGTAATTACGAGGGGATTCGCTTAGGTTTTGGCGGCAAGACAAATGATAAAATTTCCGAAAATTTCAATATTAACGGTTATACTACTTATGGATTTAAAGACGAGGTATTAAAATATGGTGTTGGAACTGAGATCTATCTGAATAAAAGAAATGGAACAAATCTTAATTTCTTTGTTTCAAGGGATATTCAGGAAACGGGATCATTTCATTATTTAAAAGGAAGAAATACTTTTTCTATTCTCGAACCAAGATTCGTCAACATTAATTTCTTCTACAATTATAAAACTTACTGGACCAGTTTAGAACATGATTTTACTCCTCAACTCAATACCGAGTTGCGATTAGGAAGAGAGGAAATCTGGCAAATTAAAGATTATAGTTACATTAATAATGGAAAAGAATATTCAGACTATAACCTGACCACCGCGACCTTCGCCTTTTTATGGCGGCCATTTTCGAGGTTTATGAGCACTCCAAAAAAAACTTTTCTATTACAGCGAAATTTCCCCCAATTCACCGGACAGATAGAGCATTCCTTTAGTGATGTGTTTAATGGAGATTTTAATTTCACCAGGATTGGTCTAAAGATCGAACATGAAATAAAGCAGCTGGACCAGTCCAGAACAGAGTTTATATTGGAAGGGAATTATGCGTTTGGCGATCTTCCTCTCACCCATACTTTTCATGCTTATCCCAACAATCCTAACCGCGAAAAGATCTTTAAAAGATTTTCTGTTGCCGGAAGAAACAGTTTTGAAACCATGTATTTCAATGAATTTTTCAGCGATCGCCTGGCGATGGTTCATATAAGACATCAGCTAAGACCTTTCCGAATCTCAGAAACTTTTAAACCGGAACTTGTCTTTATTTCCAGACACGCTATTGGTGACATGAAAAATCGTGAAAAACACCGAAACATTCTATTTAAAACTCTTGAGCACGGATATTCAGAATTTGGAATGGAACTCAATAAGGTTTTTGCTGGTTTTGGACTTAGTGCTGCTTATCGTTATGGTGCATATCACCTGCCTACATTTAAGGAAAATTTTTCCTTTAAATTCACTTTGCAGCTGCAACTGTAAATATTACAAGAATAGCGCGCTAATACTAAAGGATTTAAAGGAGCTTTTTTTACCTTTGCGCCGCTAAAACAAAGCCATGCACAAGATCTTTAGCTTTGGGTTCTGGAATTCTATCGCCCGACTTATTTTAAGAAACCGTATCATCATTATCCTCGCGATAGTGACGATCACAGTATTGCTCGCAACTCAGTGGAAAAATATGCGGTTTTCTTATACCGAAGCGAACCTTATGCCCGATGATCATGAGGTAAATATCACTTATACGGACTTTTTGAATAAGTTTGGTGAGGAAGGTAATTTGATCTTACTGGGAGTTCAGGATTCAGCACTCTTTACTCCTGAAAAGTTCACCGCCTGGAATAAGCTTACCGATAAATTATCTTCTTATCCTGAAGTTGATCATGTTATTTCACCAGCCAGCCTTAAAGAACTTAAAAAATTCGAAGATCCCAAACGTTTTGAAATGGTTCCGGTAATAGATGAAGCAACACCGGATAGTACTACCCTTAAGAAATTTGAAAATAAGCTCTTTACTGAACTTCCGTTTTACGAGAACCTGGTTTACAGTTCTCATTCAAACACCATACAATCTGCTTTATACCTTAACAAGGAACTGGTAAACACCAAAGCCAGAAAGATCTTTGTTATGGAAGAACTGGACCCTCTGATTAAAGAATTTGAAGATAATTACAATATAGACGTAAGAGTTTCCGGTATGCCTTATATCAGGACGTTGAACTCTCAAAATATCATTGATGAAATCGGGTTATTCATACTCGCTGCACTGGCAGTAACTTCCCTGATCTTCTTTTTCTTTTTCAGGTCTGTAAGAGCCACGCTTATTTCCATGCTTACCGTTTGTATTGGGGTGATGTGGGCTTTTGGTGTGATTGGTTTACTTAATTATGAGATCACAATTCTTACGGCTTTAATTCCTCCACTTATCATTGTAATTGGAATTCCAAACTGTATTTTCCTGATCAATAAATATCAGCAGGAAATTAAAATGCACGGGAACCAGGCAAAATCTCTGCAACGCGTGATCGCTAAAGTAGGGAATGCGACCCTAATGACCAACCTTACTACTGCATCTGGTTTTGCGACTTTTATACTAACCGATAGTCAGTTATTAAGAGAATTTGGTGTGGTAGCCTCCATAAATATCATTGCGATTTTTATATTGAGCCTGCTAATTATCCCTGTAATTTACAGCTATCTAAGACCTCCCAAGGATCGGCACCTTAAACATTTGAACAAGAAATGGATAGGTGGCTTCGTAAGCTGGATGGAAAAGATGGTAAGACATCACAGGATCGCGATCTATATATCGGCAATATCATTACTTGTAGTAAGCATTATTGGAATGTACACTATCAAAATTTCGGGAAGCATTCTGGAAGATATGCCTAAAGAAACACAATTCTTTAAAGACGTAAAATTCTTTGAGCAGGAGTTCGATGGTGTTATGCCCCTGGAAATAATGGTAGACACCAAGAGGCCAAAAGGAGCCCTGAAGCTTTCTACCCTCAAACGAATGGACCAGCTGGAAAATTTCATTCAGGATATACCGGAACTTTCTAAACCTTTATCAGTCACCCGGATCGTAAAATATGCGAAGCAAGCCTATTATAATGGGAATCCAAAATATTATCAACTGCCGTCTTCTCAGGAACAGAATTTCATCCTGCCCTATGCAAAAAATCTCTCCTCACAGGAAGGGCTTATGCAAGCCTATGTAGATTCTACGGGCAGGTATGCCAGGATCACCACTTTTATGCAGGATGTGGGAACCGATAAAATGGAAAAAATAGAAGAAGACCTTATTCCACAGATCAACAAGATATTCCCCAAAGAAAGATATGAGGTTTCCCTAACCGGGAAAGCCCTACTATTTCAAAAAGGAACAAACTACCTGGTTAGAAACCTTATTATTTCATTGGGACTCGCGATACTTTTAATTGCAGGATTAATGGCATGGATGTTCAGAAGTTTTAGAATGATCCTCATCTCTCTGGTTCCTAACTTACTTCCACTTATCGTAACAGCTGGAGTAATGGGATTCCTGGGAGTACCCATAAAACCTTCAACGATCCTTGTTTTTAGTATAGCTTTTGGGATCTCAGTAGACGATACCATTCACTTTCTTGCAAAATACAGGCAGGAACTTAAGGCGAATAACTGGAAGATAAAACGTTCGGTTTACGCGGCATTACGCGAAACAGGGGTAAGTATGTTCTATACTTCCATTGTGCTGTTTTTCGGTTTTTCGGTATTTATGATCAGTAGTTTTGGAGGAACCGTAGCATTGGGTGGACTTGTTTCTGCCACTTTATTATTTGCTATGCTATCTAATTTACTATTGTTACCATCTTTGCTATTGTCGCTGGAAAGGAGTATTGCAAATAAGAAAATTCTTAAAGAACCTTCGATGAAAATCATTGAGACAGAAGAAGATGAAGCTGAACTGGATTCTGAAGATCAAAAAAATTAATTACAAACTATAAAGAACAGGCCTGCTTGCTAAGCTTCAGGCTAAAAACTATCTTTGTTTTTCTAAATTTTGAATAAATGATACAAGCAAAAATCGCTGAAATACTGGAAAGCGATCAGTTTTTACAGGAATTCCATGTTAATGGTTGGGTACGCTCATTTAGAAGCAATCGTTTCATTGCACTCAACGATGGTTCCGCCTTAAAAAACCTTCAGTGTGTAATCGATTTTGAAAATACCGATGAGGAATTACTCAAAAGAATTAATGTTGGTGCAGCGATTTCAGTAAAGGGAACTTTAAAAGAGAGTCTCGGCAGTCAGCAGCGAGTTGAAATTGAAGTAACCGAGCTTGAGATCCTTGGAGATGCCAATCCCGAAGATGTGAAATTAACCATCCTGTCTCCTAAGAAACATAGTATGGAGAAACTTCGTGAGCAGGCTCACTTAAGAGTTCGCACCAATACTTTTGGGGCTGTTATGAGGGTTCGTAGCAAACTGTCTTTTGCGGTTCATAAATATTTCCAGGAAAAGAATTTCCATTATGTAAATACGCCAATTATCACAGGGAGTGATGCCGAAGGTGCCGGTGAAATGTTCAGGGTTACCTCTCTGGATTTAAAAAATCCCCCTAAAAATGAAGATGGCAGTATTAATTACAAGGAAGATTTCTTCGGAAAAGAAACCAACCTTACGGTTTCCGGCCAGCTGGAAGCTGAAGCTTTCGCACTTGGTCTGGGCCAGGTTTATACTTTTGGACCTACATTCAGAGCTGAAAATTCAAATACTTCCCGTCACCTTGCGGAATTCTGGATGATAGAACCAGAAGTAGCCTTTTGTGACCTGGACGGAAACATGGATCTGGCCGAAGAATTCATCAAGTATGTTTTAAAATATGTCCTTAAACACTGTAAGGAAGACCTGGAATTCCTTGCCGAAAGACAGGCCAATGAAGACAAGCTAAAACCAAAGGCTGAAAGAAGCGATATGACTCTTTTAGAGAAACTAAACTTTGTTCTTGACAATAACTTTAAAAGGGTTAGCTATACCGAAGCCATTGAAATACTCAAGAATTCAAAACCAAACAAAAAGAAGAAATTCAATTATGTAATTGAAGAATGGGGAGCCGATCTGCAGAGTGAACATGAAAGATATCTTGTAGAAAAACATTTTAAATCTCCGGTAATTTTATTTGATTATCCAGCAAAGATCAAGGCTTTCTATATGAGGCTTAATGAAGATGGTAAAACGGTAAGAGCGATGGATATACTTTTCCCGGGGATTGGAGAGATCGTTGGAGGAAGCCAACGTGAAGAGCGTTTGGAGGTACTCAAAGAAAAAATGGACGAGCTTAATATCCCTGAAGAAGAACTTTGGTGGTACCTCGATACCCGTAAATTTGGGACGTGTGTTCATAGTGGATTTGGTCTTGGCTTTGAAAGACTGGTACAGTTCACAACCGGAATGACCAACATTCGAGATGTGATCCCATTCCCAAGAACTCCTCTAAACGCCGATTTTTAGAGAAGAAATTAAAACCTCACAGCTTTTTAAAACCTGCGAGGTTTATTATTTTCTGCATGAAAGTAACAGAAACCCACATAGTCCCTGCAATATCTGAGAAGATCAGATTACAGGAATATGGGGTTTCCATTTTCGATTCTATCACTACCCGAAGCGCTATTAAAAAAGCCATAAAAAAAGGATTGATCTTACTGGACCATCGTCCCGCTAATACAGCCGACTGGATTCATGAAGGTATGCGTATCGACCTCATGACACCGCAACTGGAAAAGAAAAAGATCTTTGAACTAAAATTGGAAGTTTTGTTTGAAGATGATTTTATGGCTGTGGTTTATAAACCACCCGGTTATCCCACAAGCGGAAACTTCTTTAAAACCATCCAGAATGCGCTTCCTTTTAATCTCCAACCTTCAAAAGAAATTGATTCCCTGCCCTTTCCTTTACCTGCCCACAGGCTTGACAATCCCACTTCTGGGATCCTGCTATGCGCAAAAACCAACAAATCTTTAATCTCTCTTCAACAGGCATTTGCCGAAAAAAGGATCCAGAAAGAATATAATGCCCTGGTCCATAATAAACTTTCTAATAGCGTTGAAATAAATACCCTCATAGATGGCAAAGCTGCAAGAACGATCGCTAAACCCTCTAAAATTTATCACCTGAAAAATGGTGTTTTCAGCCTTGTAGAAGCAGTTCCACTTACCGGCAGAACTCATCAAATAAGAAAGCATCTTTCGGGAGAAGGGTATCCAATTGTTGGAGATATTAACTATGGGATAGAAGAAACAGGTATTTTTCGGAATAAACTTCTTTACCTTTTTGCTGGAAAAGTAAAATTTCAGCATCCTGTAAATCAGGAGCAAATGCAATTTGAACTCCGACTACCAAAAAGGTTCAGGAATTTGGAAAATCTGGGTTAATCACATTAACAAAATTTTACCACAACATCCCCCATGCCAAATGATGTATGGCCTCTATTTTCCTTATTTTTGTTAGAAAGCAAATAAGCTTATGCTTAAACAACAATTAAATCTCAAATTATCACAGAAGCTTTCTCCCCAGCAGATACAGCTTATGAAGTTGATACAATTGCCTACCCAGGCATTTGAACAACGCATAAAGCAGGAGCTTGAAGAAAATCCAGCTTTGGATGAAGGAAAGGAAGAACGCATTGATGAATATGATGATTTAAATAATGAAGACACGGCAGATGACGATTATGATAACGAAAGCATTGAGACAGAAATTGATGTCGATGAATATTTAAGTGACGATGAAATTCCAAGTTATAGGCTCCAGGCCAATAATTACAGTCCAGATGATGACGACAAGCGAGTTCCATATGCCGCTGGAACCTCTTTTACACAACATCTAAAAACACAATTAAGCACCTTCAGGTTTGATGAAACCGGACAGGAAATTGCGGACTTCCTGGTAGGGAGCGTAGACGAAAGCGGATATATACGAAGAAGTGTACAGGATATTGTAGATGACCTCGCCTTTACCCAGAATGTTTATACCGATGAAGAAACAGTAGAAAAAGTACTTCGAAAAGTACAGAAACTGGATCCCGCCGGGGTTGGAGCCAGAGATCTGCAGGAATGTCTAGTCATCCAGCTGGACCGAAAAGAACCTACCAAACCGGTTGACCTTGCCAAGGATATCATGGAACGCTCCTTTGATCAGTTCAGTAAAAAGCATTATAAAAAGCTACTTGCCAGACATGATATTACCGAGGATGAATTGAGAGATGCTATTGAAGTGATCGAGCATTTGAATCCTAAACCCGGAGGGGCCTATTCAGGAAATACGCGAATGGTCGAGCATGTAATCCCAGATTTTACTATTAAAATCGAGGATGGTGAATTACAATTAAGTCTCAACGGGAGAAATGCTCCCGAGATGCATGTTTCCAGAGACTACAGCAATATGCTTAAAGGTTACAAAGAGTCTAAGGAGAAAACGAAGGCACAGAAGGATGCTGTTATGTTTATCAAACAGAAACTCGATGCTGCCAAGTGGTTTATAGAAGCTATTAAGCAAAGACAGCAGACCTTAATGGTAACTATGAGCTCTATAATGAACTATCAGAAAGAATATTTTTTAACCGGAGATGAAAGAAACCTTCGCCCGATGATCCTAAAAGATATTGCTGATGAAATTGAAATGGATGTTTCTACAGTTTCCAGGGTTGCTAACAGTAAATATGTTGACACCCCTTATGGAACAAAACTTATTAAGGAGTTCTTTTCAGAATCTATGACTAACGATCAGGGAGAAGAAGTTTCTACAAGAGAGATCAAGAAAATCCTGGAAATGTCTATCGAAGAGGAGAATAAACGCAAACCTTTAACCGATGAAAAGCTTGCGAAAGTTCTTAAGGATAAAGGTTACCCAATCGCCCGAAGAACTGTTGCTAAATATAGAGAACAACTGGATATTCCTGTAGCAAGATTGCGTAAAGAAATTTAATGAAAAAACTACTTAAGATTGCCTCCTACTTATTTCATCCAATATGGATGCCTTTTGCTGGGAGTCTTTTCTATTTTCTATTTATTCCCCGGTTCTTTCCTGAAGAAGTAGTTAAAGCCAAGCTTATGGCTATTGCAATTATAACTATTTTCATTCCTATCGTCTTTTATTTTCTCTTAAAGAATCTCGGGAAAGCAAGTAATATTTTTCTGGAGAACGTCAAGGAAAGGAGATGGCCGCTTTTCTTTTTCATGCTACTCTGTATAATGGTGCTGAACCAGATTCTCAATCTATATAATTATCCGGCCCTTTTCTATTATTTTGTTGGCATCCTGGCCTCTACCTTTATCTGTTATATATTCACCTGGCTTGGAACAAAAGTGAGTTTGCATATGGTAGGACTTTCAGGTTTACTAATGTTCATAATAGGTTTTTGTGTCTATTTTCACCTATACTTTATTTATACGATAAGCTTCATTCTCATAATCCTTGGACTCACAGCCTCTTCAAGACTCTATTACAAAGCTCATTCTAACTGGGAAATATCACTGGGTATACTGGTAGGATTGATACCTCAAATAGCCGTTCTTAAATTATGGCTATAAAACATAAAAGTTAAGACCTATTTTAAGCGTAGAAAGTTCTACCGGCATATCATCTACCATCCCATCCTTAAAAAATGGATTGATAGCATAATAGAACTGAAAATTAAAAGTATTATACCCAAAAGTAAGCGTAGTACCAAGCCTAAACCGGTTTAATTCTGGAAGATCATTTACGATAACCTGGGTGGTAGCATCCCTGTAATTACTTCGGAAATTGTATACATATCCCAAACGAACGCCTGTATAAATACGCCAGAACTTATAGGTTTCCGGCGTAGAAGTACGCCATCTAAATTCGACTGGCATCTCTACCAACTGAGTCGTGAATCGGTTTACATTATAATCTGTATTATTATCCAGACTTTGAAAATTCGTGCTTCCATTTGAATTCTTTCCTATAAACAAATTCTGCCCATAGCTATTAATAGACCATCCGACTCCAATTCCCAAAGCCACATTCCTTCTTTCATTCAAAGGAAAATCACGAATGAAACCAAGATTGAACCCGCCGGAAAAACTTTCCTGCTTTATCGTAGAAGGCTTATCTGTTACCAGATTAAAGCTGAAGCCTATATAAAACTGGTCCTCTCTATATAAACTGTCTATGGTAACTGGTATGGTATCTGGAATTCTTTTAAGAGGAACTTCATCCTCCTGAGCGAAACCCGATAAACAGAGACACAGTAATAATAGAGTAACTGGATGTTTCATTTAATATTTAATAGTACACCTAAATATAAAAAAACATCCTGTCTGGTTGAATCCGGACAGGATGTTTTATATAATAAAATATTTGAAAAGATTATTGAACGTTTTGCATAGCCTCACCAACACGTGTAGTGTAGTTAATTTTAAGTGCTTCAGCTTTTCTCAATTCTTGTTTGATATCGGAAACAAGTCCCATATTAGTTTCTTCATCCACTTTCAAAGCGGTGGTGAGATAAGGAATCAATTCTTCCCTTTTAGACTCACGCTCAGCATAAATAAATTGCTGCACTTCTTCAACGCTTGCAAATTTATCGTTTAACTGGATACGGGCTTCAGTTCCATATTTTGCCTGGTATCTCTGACTTGGTTTACCGGCATAAATATACATGATCAAATCTTTCTTGTCGAGTTTCTCAACCTGGTCAGCATACGGTAATTGATTTTTGATCATCAAAGTATTTTGACGCATTACGGTTGCAACCATAAAGAAAAATAAAAGCATGAAAACGATATCAGGTAAAGATGCCGTACTAATTGCAGGCAAATCTCCGGACTTTTTCTTTTTAAATTTAGACATAATTAAAGTCGTTTTCGGTTTTTAAAACTTTCTAACTGGTTGGTTCTGCTTCGGACAATTTCTGCGGGATCATATCGGTAATTACATCGATCTTTTCTTTAAGGGCGTCTTTATCACCATTATAATTGGGATCGTTATAATTCTTCTCCATTTTCGTAAACGTGGTCCCATAAATACGCTGGGCTTCCCGATCCCTTAACTGATTGTAAGCAGCCACAAGTTCGTTTTGTACCGCGATGTATGTACCATATTCTGTCCCACGGTTATTCACCAATGAAATAATAGCTTTCTGAGGGTTCACAGAAGAGCTAGGATCTTTGGCACCCTGACAAAAGCTACAAGCCTCATCACCAGTACCGCCACCGTTATCCAAAAACTTAACAGCAGCCTCTCTAAGCTCAGAAAGTTCCATATCTTCATCCTCTACCAGTAACTGGTTGTTACTGTTCACCAGAACCGTAAAGATGTTACGTTGTTTAATAACCGGAGGCTCAACGTCTTCAGGTTGCCATGGCGGTAACTTCCTGCTTATCCCGCTATCAGTTTCGATGGTAGTTGTTACCAGGAAAAAGATTAAGAGTAAGAAGGCGATATCTGCCATAGACCCGGCATTCACTTCCGGTGCTGATCTCTTTGCCATAATTATTTAGCCAATTTTTTAATTCCTGAGAATATCATAGCCGCAACTGCTATTCCGGCCAGGATATAAAAAGTAACTAATCCCGCTCCAACCCAATGGTCTCCAGATGCTGACAGCATGGTACCATCTTTAAGTTCTTTTGCGGTTCCGTCACTAAGTACATATGCTACCACAACAATGACCACAAAGGATCCGATAGCTATTATAGTGTTCTTAATATGTCCCCGGAACAAACCTACTATGACAAATATTCCAACTAATACAATAGCTGCAAGAAGAATCAGATAGGCGATCCACATATAAGGATCTAACTGACTCGCCTGAAGATCTGCCGAGGCTTTGATGGCATCGTCACCGGTGGCGATGATCCTTCCGAGAAGAATCAATCCCAAAACACCAATGGCCAGTGCCAGATATTTTAAAATTTTATGTAAGGTCATAATTTTGTTTGGTTTGTCTTAGACTCTTTTTTTATTCTTGTAAGCTACCAACATATCGATAAGGATAATAGAAGCATCTTCCATATCATTTACGATACTGTCTATCTTCGCGATAATGTAGTTATAGAAAATCTGAAGAATAATCGCAACGATCAAACCAAATACTGTAGTAAGAAGTGCTACTTTAATACCTCCTGCCACAAGTGATGGTTGCATATCTCCTGCTGCCTCAATACGGTCAAAAGCCTGAATCATCCCGATTACAGTACCCATGAACCCAAGCATAGGAGCCAAGGCAATAAATAAAGACACCCAGGAAACGTTCTTTTCCAGTTGTCCCATTTGAACACCACCATAAGCCACGACAGCTTTTTCAGCAGCTTCAATACTTTCATCTGCACGATCAAGTCCCTGATAATAGATAGACGCAACAGGTCCTTTGGTGTTACGGCAAACTTCTTTAGCAGCTTCGATACCTCCACTGTTAAGAGCATCCTCAACTTCCTGAGCAAGTTTCTTAGAGTTTGTGGTTGATAGGTTCAAAAAGATAATTCTCTCAATAGCTATAGCCAGACCTAAAATTAAACATAATAGCACGATACCCATGAATGCAGGCCCTCCTTCAATAAAACGTTTCTTTAGTTCCTGATGGAAGCCAAGCTCTTCTTCTTCAGCAGGTGCAGCAGATGAGTCTTCATCTTGCTGTACGAAAGTAGCAACTGTACCTGGCAAAGTATTCGTACTGTTAGCCGCCTGTAGATTGTAGGCCCCAAGAACCGTAATCGCGGCGATTACCAAAATAGAAAATAATCTTTTCATTACTGTTTGTCTTAATTTAATTAGTTAAAGGGTTAAAGATATAAATTATTTTTAAAAAAACACTTAGCAGAGAGGAAGGGATTCGAACCCTCGATACGCTTGTGGCGTATACACACTTTCCAGGCGTGCGCCTTCGACCACTCGGCCACCTCTCTGTTTTTGTTTCGGGGCGGCAAATAACGAAAAAAAACGTATTCCGTCAAGTACTGAGCGTTAATTTTAAGACATTTCCCCCCGAAGGGAAGTCTCAAAGATAGTTTTAAATACTTTTGGGGAAAGTTCTTTACCCAATAAATACATCAATTTAGACACGGCTGCTTCGGTGGTAATATCTTTCCCCGATGCTACGCCAACATGCTTGAGTCCCACGCTAGTCTCATATTGCCCCATCATTACACTGCCTGCAATACACTGAGTGACATTTACAATACTGAGCCCATTTTTAATCTTGTCCCGTAAAATATCCAGAAACCAGGAATCATTAGGCGCATTTCCACTTCCATAAGTTTCCAGTACCACTCCCCTGAGATTTTGTTTGGATAAAATATGTTCTACGGTACTTTCGCTTATCCCAGGAAACATTTTAAGAACGAGAACCTCATCATTAAAACCTGTATGTAGTTTTCTCTTCTGTTTACGGTTTGTTTTCCACAGGGCTCTGTAATTAACCGAAAGATACACCCCAGATTCCGCCAGAGCAGGATGGTTCATAGAAGCAAAAGCCTGAAAATGCTCAGCGTTTATTTTTGTTGTTCTGTTAGCACGATAGAGTTTATATTCAAAATATAATCCAACTTCCGAAATCACTGGGCGTCCATTCTTTTGAAGACCCGCTATTTGAATACTAGTAATTAGATTCTCTTTAGCATCTGTTCTAAGATCTCCAATTGGCAGTTGGGAACCCGTAAAAATAATTGGTTTTGTAAGATTTTCGAACATAAAGCTCAGGGCAGATGCCGTGTACGACATGGTATCACTGCCATGTAAAACTACAAAGCCGTCATAATCGTTATAATGTTCATCTATGATTTTCGCGATCTTTATCCAGTGAACCGGGTTCATATTTGAAGAATCTATAGGCTTCTCAAAACTCAAGGTCTCGATCTCATGTTCCAGGATCTTAAGTTCCGGGATATTCTGTAGCAGCTCATCAAAGTTGAAAGCCTTTAAAGCTCCGGAATCATAATCTTTGATCATCCCAATTGTACCACCGGTATAAATAAGCAGTATTCGGGAATTATTCTTCATTTACAAGGAGTTTATTAATCACGGGATTGGCATACATCAGCAAATAACTGTTAAGTGCCAGCGGATTTTTTGTATCGACTCTTCTGCTGATTCGTCTTTCAAACTGTCTTTTTTCCTTTTCGGAATATTCTTTTGCGAATCGCTCTTCATTTTTCAGAAGGTCATAAGCGATATAATTAGCAGGCCATAATTCAAAGTTTTTGTGGATCGTTCGATCTACCAAATTAGCCACCTCTTTAAGCTGATCGTTAACCGAAAGCTCTTTCTTCCTTATTTTATCAAAGTCGGCTTTTGTAAGAATTTCACCAGCTCTTAACTGGATGCGGCCTTTCTGCCCCATCGCCCCCTGCATGATGCTATTAAAATCTTCGTTAGCACTCTTCTTATACTCCTCCTTCATCCTTTTTGCCAATACTTCGGGCATTTTAAGCATATCGGTAGGATCAAATTCATAAGAGATCGCCACTGGTACGATCTTTAATTTTTCAAAATATGAAAGGATATCCTTTTCTCCCTTAGCCATAGCCAGCATTTTAAGCACGCCCTGCTGTGTGTGATCATTGCCGTCTTTGGTGCGGCCTTCTCGTTGGGCCATCCATACTGAACGCCCGTCTTCAAATACCAGTTTTCGAATATATTCTGAAAGCTTCATTGAACTCCGGAGCATTTCACGAGGCGTTTGATTTCGCAGCACTAAAAAATTCCGGTTCAGCTTCGACAGAGCCATTAAAAAAGGCTTCTGCACCAGGTTATCACCAATAGCCGAAGCCCGTCATTACCAGATCATGATTATATAAAGTATAATTTATGAGTGAGGTATCCAGAATGATATCGCGGTGATTGGATATATAAAAGTAAGATTCTGAAGTGTTTAGTTTTTCAAATCCTTCATCGGTTAAACCCTCACTGGTTTTCTCAAGAACCTTTTCAACACTGTTATAAATAATATTACTCTGAAAATCTGCAATGGAATGGCAATCCATTACTTTTTTTTCAATTTCAGAAAAATCTGATTCAGGAAAAGTAAATTGCAGCAGCGCCTTTACCATGGGGTGTTTCACATGCTCCTGGAGCGCGGCATTCACCTCCTCATCCTTATAAAATCTTATATCATCAAAATTTTGCACGTATGATCAAATTATTTTAACAAATGAACAAAAATTCTTATTAATAGCTTTAAATTCCGAAAACTTCCTTAGAGTTTTTAGTAGTTATATCTGCAATCTCTTCTATGGGAAGTTCATAAATTGCTGCCAGTTTTTTCGCAACTTCCAGAATATAAACAGGATCGTTACGTTTCCCTCGGTAAGGAGCAGGCGCCAGATAAGGAGCATCTGTTTCCAGAACGATCTCCTCAACAGGAATCTGATCCATAAACTTGTCAATACCACCATTTTTAAAGGTCACGACTCCACCTATCCCAAGTTTCATATTATAGGAAAGCGCTTTTTTGGCCTGTTCCAGATTTCCGGTAAAACAGTGAAAAATTCCAAAAAGCTTATCATCATTTTCTGATTCAAGTACCTCAAAGATCTCGTCAAAGGCGTCGCGACAGTGTATTACAATAGGAAGATCCTTCTTTTTAGCAAGCTGGATTTGTCTTTTAAAAGCTTTCTTCTGAATATCTAGAGTAGATTTATCCCAGTAAAGATCGATCCCTATTTCTCCAACCGCATAAAAATCTCTTTTTGCAAATTCCTCTTCCACTATGTTTTAATTCTTCTTCAAAATTTTCCTTTACATGAGTTGGATGAAGCCCCATCATCAAAAAAACATTCTCGGGAAAATTTCTTTCCAGCTCATACATACTCTGAGTAGTTTCAGAATCTATGGCTGGAATAAAAAATCTTCTGATATCATTATCGATCGCCTTTTGAATTGCCTCATTCCGGTCTTCGTCAAAAGCTTCGCTATATAAATGTGTATGTGTATCTGTTATGATCATAATGAGGAATTTTCATCAATAAAATTAGCTAAATATTTTGCATCCTTTTTAATTCCGCCAAGGGTGGCAGATCCCCGGGTATGCAGCCAGGGCAGGCCTATAAAATAAAGACCATCAATATTACTAACTCCACGATAATGCTCCGGGTAACCATTTTTAGCCAATTCCAAGCCTTCGATCCAGTTAAAATTAGGTCGGTAGCCAGTGGCCCAGATAATATTCTTTATATCTGTGATCTTTTTCTTCTCGGTAAAAACAATTTCGTCTTCGGCATTTTTGGTTTTCCCCACAGGTTCCACATTTTTCCGATCAAGAATAGCCTTTACATCGGTACCAATTACCGGTTGACGGGATTTGCTGATCTTCTTTCCCAGCCAGGTATCCCTGCTAAAACTTAAAAACCCGGTTTTGGTAAACCACCACCAAAGTGTTTTACCTAAGATCTCCTGCGGAAGGACTTTCACATCGGTAGTTCCGGAAAAATAAACTTTTCGATCTTCTACAGAAACCTCATCCAGGATCTGGAATCCGCTATCGCCTGCTCCCACCACCATCGCGGCACCTTCCTGAAGCTGACCGGGATTCTTATAGTAATTACTATGGATCTGAAAAATATCATTATTCAATTTTTTAGAAAAAGGCGGTGTATAAGGAATATGAAAAGGACCTGTAGCGATGACCACATTTTTAGCCTCAAGATCGCCCTCCGGACTTTTCAGAATAAAATGATCTCCCTCATGAGAGATATTTTCGATAAGCGTATTTAACTGAATAGGAATTTCAAATTCTGAGACATATTTTTTAAAATACTCAGCCACCTCGGTCCTGGATGGATAATGTCCTTTTTTCGCCGGAAATTCCATTCCCGGCATATTATTGAATTCTGAAGGAGTGAATAAAGTAAGTGAATCCCACCGGTTGAGCCAGGAAGCTCCAATTTCAGACTCTTTATCTACGAGAAGGTAATCTTTACCCAGTTTGCGTAGATAGTAAGCCATGGCTAATCCTGCCTGTGCCGCCCCCACAACGATGAAATCCAACATTCGTTTAAATTTTCGGCAAAAGTAAGGTTAATTAAAGGTTTCTGAAAATCAACAGGTTTTAGAAGATAATCTCTTTATAACTCCAGAATTGATAGAGAAAAAGTATCAAAAAGGCGAAACAGACCACAAATTCCATAAAACTGGATGCAAGTAACCCCACAAATGATCCAAAAGCAGCTTTAAGAGCAGTTTTCGAATTACTTCTATTGATCACTTCTCCTATAAAGGCTCCAATAAAGGGACAGATAAGAATTGCAAAAGGAAAGGGCGCAAAAATCCCGATTATCAGCCCAATGGTCGCACCGATCATTCCCTTCCGGTTTCCTCCAAATCGTTTCGTACCCATAGCGGGAATTACAAGATTAAGCACATATATAAGTATAGTGACCGCCAGGGTGATCCCAAGAAAAAGATAATTGATCTCAATACCCGGAATAAGGTAAAATATAAGCAAACCTATCCAGCTGAAAGGCACTCCGGGAAGAACCGGAAGAAAACTCCCCAGGATCCCAAGAATCATAAATAAACTGGCAATTATTAATAATATTATTTCCATTTTATTGAATGTACATATAACCTCAACGTCACCCTGAATTTATTTCAGGATCTTTCATATTTAAATAAATTTTAATATTTGAGAGATGCTGAAACCAGTTCAGCATGACGATAATAAACAATAGAAATTAAATAAATATCTGAACGAAGATAATCAACTTAATTTCAATTTTTAACTAATTTATTAGTTCAAACTAAAATATTAGTTTATATTAGCAGAAATAAATTTTTCCGTATATGAAACAGTTGACAAAAGCCGAAGAAGAGATCATGCAGATTTTATGGAATCTCAAAGAAGGAAACGTCGCGGCAATTATTGAGGAAATGCCCGAACCAAAACCCGCTTACAATACCGTATCCACTATTGTCAGGATCCTTGAAAGCAAAGGTTTTGTAGACCATCGTCAGGAAGGTAAAGGCTATATCTATTCCCCCATTGTGGAAAAAGAAACTTATAGCAATCAAAGTATGACCCAGTTGATGAACAACTATTTTAATGGTTCCTTCAAAAGTATGGTGTCCTTTTTCATGAAGAAAAATGATCTGGACTCCCGGGATCTGGAAAAGATATTAAAGGAAATTAATAAAGAAGAAGAGAAATGATTTTAGAATACGCAATACAGGTAATCTTATTTCAACTGGCCTTCTTGCTGGTATATGATCTTTTACTAAAGAAAGAAACTTTTTTTAGCTATAACCGATGGTATCTCATTTTCACTCCTACTCTGGCTTTACTTCTACCATTGCTGAAGATCCGGTTCTTAACTCAGGCAGTCCCTCCCACTACTTTTAGAAATTTTAATGGTATCCTGTTACCTGAAGTGGTCATAGGGGCCAATCCTAATGAAATTGTCTCAACCACAATGGCGACTGAAACAAACTCCATCAATTGGTTGTTAGTGGCCTATATTGCGGGAATTGGGATAAGCCTAATTATTTTGGCCCTCAAATTTAGAAAACTTCAGAAACTTACTTCTGAATCTATAATTATTAGGGAGAACAATCTCAGTATTTATAAGGTAAAAAATTCAAATATAGCCTGTACTTTCTTCGACAGGTTATTTATCGGGGAACAGATCTCCAACGAGGAAAAAGAACAGATCATGGCTCATGAAATGGTTCATATCAAAGAAAGGCATAGCCTTGATCTTATATTTTTTGAAATTCTGAAGGTCATTTTATGGTTCAATCCACTTATCTATTTATTTCAGAACAGGCTTGCGACAGTACATGAATTTATTGCCGATGAAACTGCGGTGAAAGTTTCAGGAAAAAGAACTTACTACGAACAGCTGCTAAACTCGGCTTTCGGAACTCAGAATATTTCGTTCATCAATCAATTTTTTAGTCATTCATTAATCAAAAAACGAATCATCATGTTACAAAAACACAAATCATCGAAACTATCCAAATTCAAATTTTTACTCATCATTCCTCTTATGCTGGCGATGTTAACTTATGTTGCTTGTTCAGAAAATGGGTCTCAAAAAGAAGAAATTGACACTTCACTTTCACAATACAGTTATACTTTACAAAATGGTGAGGGCATGACCCCTGAAAACCAAACCATTCACGAAAAGTATGAGGAATTTCTCAAGAATAATCCAGATTATGTAAGTTGGGCCACTATTGATTATGACGCTAACAACGTCAATTATTCTGTTCATTCCATTAATGAGCAAGTACCTGAAGGCTATAATAAAATGGAAGTTACTTTTCCTGATGGGACCGGATCCTATGTTATGTACATGAATCTAAAGTCACCTGGCACAAAACCTAATCAGAAAATTATGGAGAACAGTCAGGTAGATAATTCAAGGTGGGACAGCAAAAATGAAGTTCCTTTTGGTGTTATAGATAAGGCTCCTGCCTTTAAAGAATGTGATCAATGGGTAGATGATCCAAGAAGGAATTGCACCAGCAATAAAATTGCTGATTTCGTCAACAAAAACTTTGATACCTCATTAGGCAAAAAATTAGGTTTAACAGGCGTGAACCGTGTCATTGTTCAGTTTAGAATAGATGAAACAGGTAATATTGTTGATATTAAAGCCAGAGCACCTCATGCAGCCCTGGAAGATGAAGCTAAACGAGTAATTAGTGAATTACCAAAAATGATTCCCGGGGAACAGAATGGAAAACCCGTTAGTGTAATGTACTCATTACCTATTGCATTTAAAGTTGCAGAATAGTAATTTAAAATAAGAACTATGAACCTATATAAGCTTTATATATTTACCTTAATATTCACCCTTGTTTCTTTTTCTGGTGTTAGCCAGGAAGTTACAGAATCATCAGGAGAAGATATGCCTTTTGCTGCAGCAGACGCTGTCCCAGTCTATCCGGGATGTGAAAATTTGCAGGGAAAAGAATTGAAAAAGTGTACCGTAAAGAAAATCACAAATTTTGTGAATATAAATTTCAATACTGCTATTGGTAAAGATTTAAATATTGAAGGTGTCACAAAGATTATTGTTCAGTTTAAAATAGACAAGGAAGGCAATATTACCAATGTTCGATCCAGGTCTTTAGCTGATAATGAAAAAGCACGACAAAAGCTCGAAGCAGAAGCTTCACGTGTAATTAGCAGCCTTCCGCAAATGGAGCCAGGGGAGTTTAAAGGAGAAAAAGTCGGTGTTATGTACTCTTTGCCTATAGCCTTTGCAGTTCCAAAGAAGGAAGAGAAGAAAGGTTAAAATTTATATGGTATCTGTGTCAATTAGACTCATCTTATTATTAATTATTAGCTGTCCGCTTTCAGTTTTCTCTCAGGAGGGAACTCTGAAAATAGCGGACAGCCTTTATACCGTTGGGAAATATAATGAAGCAATTGATATACTTAAGAAAATCGATCAAAAATCAGATAAGGTATATCTAAAACTTGCCACTATTCAGAGGAACAAAGGAATGAATACTGAAGCCTTGAAAAATTATGAAATCGCGCTAGAAAATAATCCCGATAGAATTTTACCTGCTATCGACTATGGAGAATTACTATTAACCTCTAATAAACTCAACAGAGCTGACAGCGTTTTTAAAAGTCTCACCGAAAGATATCCTGATAATGCAGGTTTCCGATACCGACTCGGTCTGGTTCATGAAAAGCAGCAGGATAGTACCGCGATGGATGATTTTTTTAAATCTTTGGAATTAGATTCCACGCATCAGGGGGCACTTTACAAAACGGCGAAATTTCAATTACAAAAAGGGAAACATTTTGAAGCTGCGAAGCTGGCAAAAACCGGTCTTAAGGTAAATCCCGATAATGTTTCCTTATTATCAATTTTAGGACAGTCCTATTCTACTTCATTCCAATTTGAAAAAGCAATAGAGCCCTTCGAAAAATTAATTGCCCTGGGAGAAGAAAGCGAATTTATTCTCGAAAAACTGGGAAGGGCATACCGCGCACTTGGAAGAACCAAAAGCGCCATCAGGATTTATAAAATGATGCTCGAGATAAACGATATGAATTCTGCTGTTCATTCAAATCTTGGTGCGCAATATATAAAACTGGATGAGATAGAAAAGGCGCAGCAGCATTTTACAATGGCCTTATTAATCAAGAAACAACCGGTTGACCGGGAATTTTTAAATATTGGCCTTACGTTTAAAATGCAGAAAGATTACAAAAATGCTATCCGGAATTTTGAGATGGCTTTAGAGGAAAATCCGGATAATGAACGTGCCATGCTGGAACGAGCCATTGCTGCCGATGCGTATTTTGAAGACAAAGGAAACATTCTTAATTATTATCAGCAATATCTGGACAAGTATGAAAAGATTGGAAATGAGAGGATGATAGAAATGGCAAAATTCCGAAAACAGGAACTCCAAAGAGAAATCCATTTGGCAGAATAATACTTTTTTTTCCTAAGCTGCTATATTTCACTATTTTTGAAATCGGTAAGCGGCCTTTCAATGAAAAAAACATTACTTCCTGTTTTATTTTTAATCATCATTTCCTGCAAATTTGAGACTAAAAAGATCTCTTCAGAAGAGGTTTTGGAACAGGAAACCCGCGCACTTAACTGGAAAGAAGTAGATGAGTATCCTGCTTTTGAAGAATGCCAGAACGAAACGGAACTGGAAGCTGCTAAAAACTGTTTCGAAACTAAAATTGCCAGAACGATCTATTCTTTTTTAGCGAGTCAGCAACCGGTGGTTACCGAGAGCATTAACGACACGCTATATATCTATCTGGAGATCACCAAAGAGGGGAAACCGCAAATAGACTCTATTAAAGTAGATACCACGGTGACTAATCAATTACCAGATATCAAACAATGGCTACGACAAAGCATCGATTCGTTACCAAAGATTTATCCGGCAAATAAAAGGGGAATTCCTGTTTCAACAGTTTTTAAAATGCCTGTGGTGGTTAAGGCCGAATAAGCTGAAGTAAGAATTTAGAAGGACGAAGTTAGTAGGATCAATTATTCCTTTTCAAATTTACTACCCACAACCGCGTTCCATTTTCGAACTTCCCATTTTTTGATCAGTCCGTTTTTTACGTATGGATCATTTTCAGCAAACTGCCTGGCAATATTTTCGTCTGCTCCGCGAAAAATAAGGATGGCCTGATCTGCAGGATCATCCATTGCCCCTCCCAGAACAAGCTCTCCTTTTTCAGCAGCTTCTTTAGCCATTCCAAGGTGTTCGGCGCGATACTGTCCTCGTTCCTGAAGATAATTTTCGCTTAGTTGGTAATTGAGTACGTAATAATTCATTGTTGTTATTTTTGTTTCTATCTGTTAAGTTTTAAATTTTCTCCCTTTCCATTCGTACCCACTAAATAGTGAAAGTCCAGCCACATAGACTGAAAAGAACGGATAAATAATACTACACCAAAAGAAGTTTCGCATTAAAGCTTCCCGATTTACAAATTTTGCCGCCTTATGGATAAGTATGAAATCAAGATTGAATTTCAGTAAAAACACGAGCATTATATAATGATAGGAGATCCCATTAAAAAAGCTCAGGGCAGCATAAATAATAAGTGCCAAATTCATTAGGAAAACCACAAGCCCCGTAAATTTACCCAAATCACTTTTATAAGAAGTAGCCTTTGACGCCCAGCGAATTCGTTGATTTATCAGCGATCTCAGGCTTTCCTGCAACTTTGTATAAACGAGCTGGTCTGCCGAATTAAGGAATGAGATTTTAACTCCTTTTTCACTGAATTTCTGAAGCAGGAAAACATCATCTCCGCTGGCGATATTTTCATTTTCAGAAAAACCTGCATTATCAAGAAATGCTTTTTTTTCATAACAAAGATTCGCGGCATTGCACATAAACGGCTTTTCAATTCCAAAGCTGCCCATAGTAGCGGACTGAAGGCTCATAAAATCCATCTCTTCAAAACTATTGAAGAGCGCTTTCATTTTTACCGATTCCTGTTTAAAAGCCACTGGTCCCGCAATCATTTTTGAAACATTGGTTTGAATTTCCTGATCAAATCCTCTAAGCCAGTTTTCCGGTACTATACAATCTGCATCGGTAGTTACAATAAAATCAAAAGCAGATTCATTTACAGCCGTTTGTACGGCATCTTTTTTTGGAGAAGCAGATCCACGGATATTCTCCAGAAGTTTAATATTCATTTGCGGGAAACTTCTCTGAAAATCTTCGGAAAGTATTTTCGAATGATCCTCTGAGCCATCATTTACCAGGATAATTTCAAATTTATCCAGCGGATAATTTATTCCTGAAAAAGATCTGAACAGCTCAGGAAGATTTTCGGCTTCATTTCTATAAGGAATTATAACTGTGAAGCCAGTTTGAGGTTCGGTCTTTAGAAGATTAAATTCAGGTAGCTTTTTCCAGCCATATATAAATGAAACTATTAACCCCATATAGCAGGCTGTTACAAGCACAAGGAAAATAAGTAAAAGCATGACCAGTTAGTTTAATGCTGCCAAAGCAGAATTATGTAGCTTTGTGAAAGTCCCAAATTAGGTATTTTTAGTGAGCAAATCTTCGGAAAAATCAGTTTTGAAAAGCGAAAGGATCATTCTTGGCATCGATCCCGGAACCACCATCATGGGTTTCGGACTCATAAAAGTGGAAAACAAAAAGATGAGCTTTATCCAGATGAATGAGCTGCAACTAAGTAAATATAAAGATCATTACGTAAAGCTGAAATTGATCTTTGAGCGCACCATCGAACTCATCGACAATTATCACCCAGACGAGATCGCAATTGAAGCTCCTTTCTTCGGAAAGAACGTGCAGTCCATGCTCAAACTGGGACGAGCACAGGGAGTGGCCATGGCCGCCGGGCTTTCAAGAGAAATCCCTATTACAGAGTACCTGCCGAAAAAGATCAAAATGGCTATCACCGGTAACGGTAGTGCCAGTAAGGAACAGGTCGCAAAAATGCTACAGAGTCAGTTGAATATTGGGAAGCTTCCTAAAAACCTGGATGCTACCGATGGGCTCGCTGCCGCGGTTTGTCATTTCTACAATTCAGGCAAAACTGAAATTGGAAAAAGCTACACCGGCTGGGATGCGTTTGTGAAACAAAATCCCAAGAAAATTAAGTAATGTGAGAATTTGAATTCTCAAATTAATAAATTTTCAAATCTTCAAATCAATGTCTGGAATATATATACATATACCTTTTTGCAAGCAGGCCTGTCATTACTGTGATTTTCATTTTTCCACATCGGTAAAGAAGAAATCTCAACTCGTGGAAATGCTCTGCCGGGAACTGGTACTTCGAAAAGATGAAATGGATTCCGCAGAAATTGAGACTATCTATTTTGGCGGTGGAACTCCTTCCCTGCTGAATCAGGAAGAACTCGATCATATATTTCAAACGATTTTTGAAAATTTTGAGGTAGCTAAAAAGCCCGAAATCACCCTGGAAGCCAATCCCGATGATCTTTCAGAAGAAAAGATAAAAATGCTGGATACTTCGCCTGTGAATCGTTTAAGTATTGGTGTGCAGTCATTCTTTGAGCAGGATCTGAAATTTATGAACCGCGCTCATAATTCAGAGGAAGCATTAGACTCTTTAAAACTTGCTGAAAAATATTTCAATAATATCTCCATAGATCTTATTTACGGGATTCCCGGGCAGAGCAATGATCAATGGAAAGAGAATTTAAGTATCGCACTTGATTTAAATATTCCGCATATTTCAAGCTATGCATTAACCGTAGAACCAAAAACTGCCCTGGAAAAATTCATCGAAAAAGGAAAGGTAAAACCTGTAGAGGATGAACAGTATCGCGAACAATTTGATATTCTGGTCAATACTCTTACCTCCCACGGATTTGAGCATTATGAGTTCTCTAATTACGGGAAACCGGGGTATCATTCACAAAACAATATGGCCTATTGGCTAGGTAAACCATATTTAGGAATTGGACCTTCCGCACATTCTTATGACGGGACTTTCAGAAAATGGAATATCAGCAACAATAGTCTTTATATCAAAGCGATCCAGGAAGGAAATCTACCGCAGCAAACTGAAAAACTTTCCACCACCGACTCCTACAACGAATATATAATGACCAGGCTTCGGACTAAATTTGGGGTTTCCGCAGAGGATATTCAGAAGAAATTCGGGGAAAAATACAGCCTTCATTTTTTAAAAGAAATCGAAAAGTTTCTTAAAGATGGACTCATGGAAAGGTCTGAAAAAACTTTCCATATCACTTCAAAAGGAAAATTTCTAAGCGACGGGATCGCTGCCGAGATGTTTTATATTGATTAGAAGGGGCATTACCCTGAATTTATTTCAGGATCTATAATTAGATGCTGGCCCTAGTTCAGCATGACAAAATACAGGATTTAATTTTCAATTCTCCATTATCATTTATCAATTAACAATACTACATTTGTTAATACCAATCAAATATCATGTTAGCTACTATCAGCCATACAGGCAATTCTTATGAGATCGATTTCTCGCAGCCTCTGGATATTTCCATAAGCCTTAGGGGAGATGACAAGAATCCTATGGCATGGTATTTAAAACATCCCGAGATAACGGCCGTTCACGACGCAAATTTTATAGGAAAAGTGAGCCAGGGATCTTCGGTAAATTTCAATAATATCTGGTTCAATCCTCATGCGCATGCGACTCATACGGAATGCGTGGGACATATCAGCAACGAATTCCATAGTATTCAGCAGCATCTGAAAACCTATTTTTTTAAAGCCAGGCTTATTTCGGTGGAACCTGAAAAAAAGGGTGAAGATCTTGTAATCACCAAACGAATGATAGCTAGAAAGCTGGATAAATTAGATGCTGAAGCTGTAGTTATAAGATGTCTGCCCAATTATATAGGTAAAATTTCAAAGAATCACTCTCATTCTAACTGGCCCTATCTTGAAGAAGAAGCAGCCATTTATCTTCGGGACTCCGGAATAAAACATTTACTTATAGATCAGCCTTCGGTTGATAAAGAAAAAGACGATGGGAAATTACTGGCGCATAGAGCCTTCTGGAATTATCCGAAAAATACAAGATTTGATGCTACGATCACAGAGTTGATCTATGTTCCTAATAAAATTGAGGATGGAGATTATTTTATAAATCTTCAGCCCGCATCTTTCGAAAATGACGCTGCTCCCTGTAAACCTGTTCTTTATAAAATTCTGAATTAATGAAAATACAGCTTAAACTGGAAGAACTTGCCATGATGCTTATAGGGATCTTGGCCTTCAGCACACTAAATTATAGCTGGTGGTGGTTTGCCGGATTGTTTTTTCTTCCCGATATTGGGATGATGGGTTACACGATAAACAATCGAATTGGCGCGATCACGTATAACATTTTTCATCATAAAGGTCTGGCGATTTTGATATTTATCGCGGGTATATTTCTAATGTCTGGAGGGATGCAACTGGGCGGAATCATTCTTTTTACCCACAGCAGCTTTGATCGCGTTCTAGGTTATGGGCTTAAATACGAAAAAGGCTTTAAATTTACCCATCTGGGGGAAATAGGAAAATAATATGGAATTACTATTTATAGGATTAGCAGTTGGGGCCATTCTGGCTTATTTCATCTTCGCTCGTTTCAATAAGGAACGTTCAAAGATGAAAACCAGCGAACAGTCGGTAGTCCTTATGGATAAGATCAAAAGCGTTTGTAAGTTCATTACTGTTGAAGGTGATTTCTCTGAGATCTACCATTATGAGAATATGAAAGAGAAATACCTAAGTCTTATCCTCGGCAAGAAAAAGGCGATCGTTCTAATAAATGCTAAAGCTCATATTGGCTTTGACCTTAGTAAGATCGAGATGCAGAGTGACAACGAGCATAAAAAGATCATACTCACCAATTTCCCGCAACCTGAGCTATTAACAGTAGAAACCGATTTTAAATACTACGACAAGCGTGAAGGCTGGGCCAACCCGTTCACCACTTCAGATCTCACAGACATTAACCGTGACGCAAAAAAACATATCGTGGATAAGATCCCACAAAGCGGTTTGATGGATCAGGCCCGTAAGGAAGCTTTGGATACGATAGTGCTTATGGAAAAGATCGTTGAAACCATTGGCTGGAAACTTGATTATACGGCTTTGACGATTGAGAATAACGAAAAGAAAAGTTTAGAAAAATAAATTCCCTCCCCCATTGGGGGAGGCGGGAGGGAGCCTATGAACATCGATACCTTCAGAGATTACTGCCTCAATAAAAAAGGGGTAACCGAAGGCCTTCCATTTGGCCCGGATAATCTTGTGCTGAAGGTCATGGAAAATATTTTTTCTATTGTTTCTCTGGATGAAGTTCCATTGCGGGCGAATCTAAAATGTGATCCTGAAAGAGCGATCGAACTTCGTGAAGAATATGAAGAACATATCTTGCCGGGTTATCATATGAATAAGCAGCATTGGAACACCCTTATTTTAGACGGACGGCTGGATCCAAAACTGGTTTTTGAATTGATCGACCATTCTTACGATCTGGTTGTTGATGGACTTACCAATAAATTAAAGAAGGAACTTGAAGATTTAAAATGACAGAAGCTGAAGAATTTTACTCCTCGCAACAGGCGAAATATTCCGAATTAAAGAAAAAGATTTCCAAAAAATTAGCTTTCTCGAGTACGCTGAGATTGATAGTCTTTTTGGCCATTTGCGCAATGGTTTATTTTTTCTTCGGAAGCATCAATATACTACTCCCACTAGGCATTGCCTTGATCGCAGTTTTCATATTCCTTATCTCGAGACATACCGATCTTAAAAAGGAAAAAGAAAAGCTGAAGGCTCTCATCGATATCAACAAACTTGAATTACGAATTCTGGAAACAAGAGATTTCTCAGATCTTCCCGACGGGAAGAAATTTGATCCTGAAGACCATGAATATTCTAGAGATATTGATCTTTTCGGAAAAAAATCCTTTTTTCAGTTTATTAACAGGACTGCTTTAAAAGAGGGAAAAGCCAGGCTAGCTAAGATCCTTCTGGCAAACAGAACTAGTGATATTTTAAAAAAACAGGAAGCAGTAAAAGAACTTGCTGCCAAATCAGATTGGAGACAAAATTATTCCGCCACCGCGACCTTGGTAAAAACCGAAACCGATTCTAAGTTCATCCTGAACTGGATACGAAACTACAAAAGTTTTGTACCCAATTACATGAAATGGATACCGGCCGTATTTTCTTTATTATCTATTGTTGTCATCCTAATCTATTATTTCGAAATTATTGGTTTATCCCAGCTCCTGTTATGGTATATTATTGGAATAAGCATCACCGGTATTTTTCTGAAAAAAATTAATCAGCTTTCGGCGACAGTGAGTAAAATCCAGGATACATTTCAGCAATATCACCAACTACTGGCGTTTATTGAAACAGAAAATTTTGAATCGGAGCTGATGAAAGAGGTAAAAACTTCCATCACTTCAGAATCTAAAAAAGCCTCCGATATTCTGAAGCAGTTTTCCAAAGCGATTGACGCACTGGACCAGCGTAATAATTTAATTTTCGGAATCATTGGTAACGGATTTCTACTTTGGGACCTAAGGCAATGTTACAGAATAGAGAAATGGATCGAGCATCATCATACTGCAGTGGAGCACTGGTTTGAAGCGGTAGAGCGAACAGATGCATATAACAGCCTGGGGAATTTCGCTTTTAATCATCAGCATTATACCTATCCCGAAATTCTTAATGAAAGTAAGGGCACCAAAGCAAAAGATCTTGGACATCCGCTTCTGGATCCATCTAAAAGGGTCAATAATGATTTCAGCATAGATGGAAAACAGTTCTTTATTATCACCGGCGCGAATATGGCCGGTAAAAGCACTTTTCTTAGAACGGTGGCCCTCCAGATCGTCATGTCGAACATAGGCTTGCCGGTTTGTGCCAAAAGTTGCAGTTATTCTCCCATAAAATTGATCACCAGTATGCGTACCAGTGATTCTCTGGGTGATGATGAATCTTATTTCTTTTCGGAATTGAAGAGACTGAAATTCATTGTAGATAAAATTCAGACTGAGGATTACTTTATCATCCTGGATGAGATCCTGAAAGGAACAAATAGCACTGATAAAGCCATTGGTTCCCGCAAATTCGTTCAGAGACTGGTAGGCACCAACTCTACCGGTATCATAGCTACTCATGACCTTAGTTTGTGTGAAATAAGCGCGGAATTAGAACAGGTAAAGAACTTCTATTTCGATGCGGAAATTGTGAACGATGAACTCCATTTCGACTATCATTTAAAAGATGGTGTTTGCCAGAATATGAACGCTTCGTTTCTGCTTAGAAAGATGAAGATCGTTGAGGAATAAGTTAAAGACCTCCCCGGTTTCAAAAACCTGGGAGGTCTATTTGCATATATTTGCCAAATATGGATTCATTAACCCAGATCGTATTAGGAGCCGCCGTTGGGGAAGCTGTACTTGGTAAAAAAGTTAGAAACAAGGCGATGCTTTACGGAGCCATTGCCGGGACTATTCCTGACCTCGATACTTTTGCAGGTAATTTTTTCGATACCATCACGGCAATCGAATTTCATCGTGGCTTTACACACTCCATTGTTTTTGCGGTTATCTTCGCTCCTGTTTTTGGGTGGCTTATTTCCAGGATCGAATCGAATTCGGTAGCTAACTGGAAAAACTGGTCCTGGTTAATGTTCTGGGGACTGTTCACCCATCCCTTACTCGACGCTCATACTACCTGGGGCACCCAGTTATTCTGGCCGCTTGATCTTCGGCTCGCTTACAAGAACATCTTCGTGATTGATCCGTTTTACACTGTTCCGTTTTTGATATTTCTAATTTTGGCGATGCGTCTAAAAAGAACAGATCCCAAACGGAAAAAATATAATCGTCTGGGCCTCATTATTAGCAGTATTTATTTGCTTCTCATAACCCCTGCCCTAAAATTTTATACTTTTCAAAAATTTGAAAATGCACTTAAAAGTCAAAATATTCAATATGAAAGAATGGATACCAGACCAACTCCTATGAATTCAATTCTATGGACCGCAAATATTGAAACTGAAGATGCCTTTTTAATTGGTAACTATTCCATATTCGATACGCAGGCCATTAGTTATTACAGTGTTCCTAAAAATTATAATCTGGCTGGAGATCTTGCAGGTGATCCAAACCTCAACAGGCTAATTAAGATAAGCAAGGGCTGGTACACATTTTCTGAAAGGAAAGGCGACCTATATTTCAACGATCTCAGGTTTGGGCATATGGATATCGAAGATCCGGATTCTGAATTCATCTTCAGCTATAAATTATCAGAGGAACACGGTGAATTGACCGCTACTGAAACCGAAAAGGAAATGTCCAACGCGAAAAAGCTTCTTCCCAGACTATGGGAGCGCATTAAGGGTAATTAATTATATTTAGAGAAAATTCTATTTATGCGATTTTCTCTGGTGATTCAAGTCATTTTTTTACTTTTCTCCACTACTGTTTTGGCACAGAATGAATCTGATGAGCTAACCCAGATCATCAGAACATTTGAAAATCATAAACCCTATGAACGTTCAGAGTTTCCATTAGGTCTATATACCGAAGATCATTATAAAGACGAAGCACAATTTGCAAAAAGAATGCTTCATGACCTCGAGGATATCGATAAAAGCAGGCTCACCGAGACTCAAAGGATTTCAGCGCAGCTATTAAAATATGCTCTTACGAACAGGATCAAAAACTACGAATTTGGGGCCTATCTTAATCCGCTTCTTTCAGACGCCGGTTTTCATGTAAGCCTTACTTATAATGTTCGCGACCTTAATAATTATGACCAGGTTAAGAATTATCTGAATAAGCTTAATGCACTGCCGGTTTTTGTAGATCAGCACCTGGCGCTTTTACGTAAAGGGCTGGCCAAAGGGATTAATCAGCCTCGGGTTATATTTAAAGGTTATGAGAATACTTATAACAGCCAGATCGTAGATAACTTTAAAGACAGTTATTACTACACTCCATTCCTCGAGCTCCCATCCACACTTACTTCGGAACAAAAAGATTCGGTTTTAAATGCTGCTGAAAATGCTATTTATCAAAAGGTAATTCCTCAGTTCCGGCGTATCAAAGAATTCTTTGAAACTGAATATCTACCCAAAACAAGAACCGCCATAGGTGTTTCTGAAATTCCTAATGGACGGGAATATTATGACTACCTCATAGAATATTACACTACCCTGGACCTTAGTGCAGATGAAGTCCACCAGATAGGTCTCAGTGAAGTGGAAAGGATCAATAAGGAAATGAATGAGGTGATGAAGCAATCAGGTTTTGAAGGGAGTTTTGCAGAATTTATTGATTTTCTACGGACCGATAAACAATTCTATGCCCGAACACCCGAAGAATTGCTGGTCTTTGCCAGGGATATTTCCAAAAGGATCGATGCCAAACTGCCGGCATTTTTTAATAAACTCCCTAGAAAACCTTACGGGGTCGCCAAAGTTCCAGATGCCATCGCTCCAAAATACACCAGCGGGCGCTATATTGGGGCATCCAGTGATACGCAGCCCGGATATTTCTGGGTGAATACCTATGACCTTTCAAGCAGACCCAAATACGTTTTACCTTCGCTGGCAGCCCATGAGGCAGTACCTGGACATCATTTACAGATCTCCCTGAACAACGAACTTGGCGATAATATTCCTGAATTCAGAAGAAATTTTTATATATCAGCCTTTGGTGAAGGCTGGGGCCTTTATTCAGAATCTCTGGCAGAAGAAATGGGAATCTATCGCAATCCTTATGAATTATTCGGAAAACTTACCTACGAACAATGGCGTGCCTGCAGGCTAGTCGTGGACACCGGAATTCATTCCAAAGGCTGGACCAGAGAAAAAGCCGTGAATTTTATGAAAGAGAATACCGCGCTTTCACTTCATGAGATCAATACTGAAGTAGACCGTTATATATCCTGGCCGGGACAGGCACTTTCCTATAAGATCGGGGAACTTAAGATAAAGGAACTTCGTAAAAAGACGGTAGAAGCTCTGGGAACTGAATTTGATATCAGAAAATTTCACGAAGTGATCCTGGAGGAAGGGGTAGTTACTTTGCCAATTCTTGAGGAAAGAGTGCTGAATTATATCAATTCAAGGAATCAAAACTAACCATAAACTAATTTTTTTAGGTCCTTTTCTTTGCTTCGTTTCTTTTCGAGGAGCTAAAGAAATGAAGGCCAGGTAATAATAATGAAAGAGAGCCGAGGAACCTCGAGTTTAATATATCTTTGCACCCAAATTTAGTTTAATGACCATAGAAGAAAGCTTAAGAGAACGCAGTGATTCTACCTGTGAATTGTGTACAAATAAAGAAAACCTAATTGTTTTTGAAGTTCCAAAATCACCGGAGGAAGGGCTTAAAAGTAGCATCCTGCTTTGTGAAACCTGTAAAGAACAGATCGAAGATCCCGAGAAAGTGGAGCCAAATCATTGGCGTTGTTTGAACGATAGTATGTGGAGCACGATCCCGGCGGTTCAGGTAATGGCCTGGAGAATGCTTAACAGGTTGAAAGCTGAAGGCTGGCCCCAGGATTTGTTGGATATGATGTATATGGAAGATGCCGTAAGACAATGGGCAAAAGCGGGAATTCAGGAAGAGAAAACTGAAAATGCCGTGGCTCATAAAGACAGCAACGGTGCTACTCTGGAAGCGGGAGATACGGTTGTTCTAACAAAAGATCTTAATGTAAAAGGATCCAGTCTTACAGCAAAACGTGGCACTGCGGTTAGAAGAATTTCTCTGGTTCACGATAACCCTGAACAGATAGAAGGGAAAGTTGAAGGGCAGCAGATCGTGATCCTCACCAAGTTTGTGAAAAAAGTTTAAGTTTTCAATTTAGAATTGATAATCTACTGTGAGATTCCTTCACTTCGTTCGGAATGACACATTATAAAATAATTATGGAATCACAACCAAATAATCCTTTACACGGAGTAAAACTGGCCACCATCATGGAAAAGCTGGTAGATTATTATGGCTGGGATGGCCTTGCCGACCGCATCGATATCAACTGTTTTAAAAGCGACCCATCCATAAAATCCAGTCTTAAGTTTTTAAGGAGAACTCCCTGGGCCAGGGAAAAGGTGGAGAGACTTTATTTGAAGACGGATTTTTAAATAAAGTTATCTTTTGTCAAGGCAAGGAAATGAAATGAACAAAACAGTCTCTTTCCAGTTTTATGGAAAACAAAAAAGCGCGGCAATTGCCACGCTTTTTTTATTTCAGAACTAAGATTATTGCATCTCAGCTGCCTCGGCAGTTTCTTCTTTTTTAGCTTCTTCCTTTTCGGTTAAAAAGCTATAGTTTTCTGAATAGTTCATCATTTGCTTTTCAAAAGATTCTGGTTGAGTCACTTTAATAGCAGTAATCTCTCCATTCTCATCCATTTCAGGAACCAAAACCGGATTAATAAATCCGCTATAAGGCGCAGACTTGAATTTCGCGTTTCTTTCAAGCACCTCTTTATGAAGATCCTGATCCACTTTAACTCCGTAGTTCTCCACAAGGTTTTTGGCAGCTTCGTAATCTCCTTCAGATTTAATTCTCTGAGTTTCTCTTAAAAGCTCACCGAAAAGCTCTCTCAATTTCTGGTAATCTTTAATGTCGTAATACGTTTTACCATCTTTCTCCACTTTTTCGATCACGCCATCTTCCTTGCCTTTTTCAAATACCCATGCACTCACCCACTGACGGTTTCTCATGTGAGCTTCTTCAACATCATCTCCAAGCTCTAATCTCACTAACTGAGTCATTAGTCCGTTACGGATGTAATCGTTGTAAGCAGCTTTTCCCAGCTCTTCAGAATTATCTGTAAGTCCAAGCTCCTCAAGTTTTGGATCCATCAGGTAGTAAAGACCAACAAGATCTGCACGTCCTTCTTCCAAAGTAGATGCATAGCTCTTCAAAGTTTCCTTTGTAGTTCCAACTCCCTGGTTTAATTGACCAGATGCATGACCCACTACCTCATGAAGTGCCGTATGTATTTTATCTGCCTGCTTTCCGTATTTTTCTGAAAGTGCAATTTCCTCTTCATCGTGAGCAAACTCCTTTAACCTGTCAGATCCACCAGCATTTTCGTAAGCATTGATGATGTTTCCAAGAGAAACCGATTTACTACCATGCTGTTTTCTTATCCAGCTTGAGTTTGGAAGGTTTACCCCAATTGGAGTACTTGGAGAAGCATCTCCAGCTTCACCGGCAACGATCACTGTTTTATAAGTAACCCCTACAACAGAATCTTTTTTGTGCTCATCCATGATAGGAGAATTATCCTCAAACCACTGAACGTTCTGCTCTACCTTGCTCATCTTTTCAGACATATCAAAATCCTTGATCTGGATAATGCTTTCGTAAGAACCGGTATAACCTTTAGGATCGTTGTAAACTTCAATAAAAGAGTTGATATAATCTATATTCCCTTCCGTAGCTTCTACCCAGGCAACGTTGTATTCATCCCATGTTTGAAGATCTCCTGTGTTGTAATAATCGATCAAAAGACCAAGAGCATTGGCTTGCTTTTCGTTTTCAGCAACACCTTTTGCTTTCTCCAGCCATTTTACGATCTCATCGATAGCGTCTCCATAAAGTCCGCCGCTTTTGTAAACTTTCTCTACCAGTTTACCATCCTCCTTAACCAGCTTAGTGTTTATTCCATAAGCAAGTGGCTTTTCTGGATTTGGTGATTTCTTGTTTGCATAAAATGCATCTACCTCAGCAGAAGTCACATCTTCACCATACATATTTATAGCAGATCCTTTTATAAGCCCATCGGCCTCCTTAAGGTTAACTTTTTTCGCATCCTTGTCATTAAAGATGACATCATAAGCTTCGCCGGTTAATTCAGTATTAGTTTCTTTCAATAAAGTATCGAAATAGTCTTTGCTGAAGCCAGGCTTAAGTTTCGCATTGGAATAATGGTGGTGAATACCATTACTGAACCATACTCTTTTCACGTAAGTTTCAAAGGCTTTCCAGTCTTCAGTTGAAGTATCTCCGTTAAAGTTCGCGTAGATGTTCTCTAGAGCTTCACGAATTTTTAGGTTGTGACGATAGTTCTGATCCCAGATAATATCACGACCTGAAAGTCCTGCCTGAGTTAGATAATAAACCAATTTTTGCTCCTTTAAGCTTAAGTTTTCCCATCCCGGGATCTCATAACGTAAGATCTTAAGATCTGCAAATTCCTCTGCTTTGTAATTGAAATCTTCCTGTGAAGTCGTTTCTGTCTGAGCCGGCTCGGCATCTTTTTTATCCTGATCACAGGATACAAAAGTAAGTGCTGTAACTAACAGACAAGTACTTAATATTTTGTTCATGTTTTTGAAAAATTTGAGGTGCTAATATAGCAAAACGGGGAATCAATTCTTAAAAAACTGATTCCCAGTTTTTATACAATTTTATTTCCAGAAACCTTTGAGATTCTTCGCATAGCTCAGAAATGGCAAAATGATTATGTTACTTGCTCATTTCAGTAAAATGCTTGTAAAACCATGGAATTGTTTCAATTCCTTTCAGATAGTTCCAGATCCCAAAATGTTCATTTGGAGAATGTATCGCATCGGTATCCAAACCAAAGCCCATCAAAATGATCTTACTCTTTAATTCCTTTTCAAATAGAGATACAATTGGAATACTTCCACCGCTTCGTTGCGGGATAGGTGTTTTTCCGAAGGTCTCTTCATAAGCCTTACTGGCTGCCTGGAAACCAATAGTATCAATTGGTGTTACATATGGATAGCCTCCGTGATGTGATTTCACCTTTACTTTTACGCTATCGGGAGCAAGACTTTCAAAATGCTTTTTGAACAATTCAGTTATTTCTTTCCAGTCCTGATTTGGAACCAGCCTCATGGATATCTTCGCGTACGCCTTTGATGGGAGTACTGTTTTTGCTCCTTCACCAATGTATCCTCCCCACATTCCGTTCACATCCAGAGTGGGTCTTATTGAGCCTCGCTCCAGGGTAGAATATCCTTTTTCACCATGAACATCATTTATATCCAGCTTTTCTTTGTACTCCTCCAGACTGAAAGGAGCTTCTGCCATTTTAGCCCTTTCCTCGTCACTTAGATTTTCAACCTTATCATAAAATCCTGGAATGGTGATATGGTTATTTTCATCGGTTAACTGGGCGATCATTTTACTTAGAATATTTAACGGATTGGCAACTGCTCCTCCATAAAGACCTGAATGCAGATCACGGTTTGCTCCTGTAACCTCCACTTCCATATAGGCAAGCCCTCTTAGACCGGTTGTTATAGATGGCACATCCTTGGCGATCATTCCAGTATCAGAGATCAGGATCACATTATTCTCAAGTCGTTCTTTGTATTCTTTGATGAACCATTCAAGATGTTCACTTCCAACTTCTTCTTCACCTTCGATCATAAACTTCACATTACAGGGAAGCTCATCATTTTTGGTCATATATTCCATGGCTTTCACGTGCATGAACATCTGGCCCTTATCATCACAAGCCCCACGAGCGAATATCGCACCTTCAGGATGAATTTTTGTTGCCTTGATCACCGGTTCAAATGGCGGTGAATCCCAAAGATCCAGCGGATCTGGTGGTTGCACATCGTAATGACCATAAACCAGCACAGTAGGCAGGTTTTTATCGATGATTTTTTCAGCATATACCACTGGATGACCTGGCGTTTCACAAACTTCGGCAAGATCACAGCCCGCTTCAAGTAAACTGGTCTTCACGGCCTCCGCAGTTTTCAGCATATCGTCTTTATAAGCTGGATCTGCACTGATGGAAGGTAATTTTAGGAGTTGTTTTAATTCGGTAAGAAAGCGTTCCCGATTTTGATCGAGATAGTCTTTTATTGTGTCCATTAAGTTATTTCGAATTTTGGTAAAGTTAAGAAGATAATTTTTTGTGATGTTATTTGATATTTAAAACTAATGTTTATATTTGCACCCGCTTAGGTAATTAAGCAGGTTTTACAACGAGTCCTAAGTGTTGTAAAATTTAAATGCGGGCGTGGTGGAATTGGTAGACACGCTAGACTTAGGATCTAGTGCCGCAAGGTGTGAAGGTTCGAGTCCTTTCGCCCGCACTTCGGCAGGCTCAGTGCAGGCCACAACAAAAAGCTTCAGAGAAATCTGAAGCTTTTTTTATTATTTTCAAACCATCCCTTGCGCTTATTATAGCACCAAAAACCTGAGCCTTATTCCTGGGATTTTCGTTTTTTGCGCTTGCCCTTAACAAACTCAATGAATACCGGCACTAAGGATAAAACTACAATCCCTAGAATCACCAGTTCAAAATTGTTTTTCACAAACTCAAGGTTTCCGAAAAAGTAGCCTACCAATACCAATAATAATACCCAGCCTAAAGCGCCTACAATATTAAAGCGAACAAATTTTCCAAAATGCATATCGCCAATCCCCGCAACAAAAGGAGCAAACGTCCTGACTATTGGTACAAAGCGCGCAAGAATGATCGTTTTTGAACCATGTTTCTCATAGAAATCATGGGTTTTATCAATATGTTTTTGACTAACAAGCTGTTTCCCGAAAATATTCCAACCAAGTACTTTAAGACCCACGGTTTTTCCTAGATAATAATTTAAACTATCACCCAGCACTGCAGCGATTGTAAGGCTTAAAAGAATTATCCAAAGATTTAATTCCGCGGTCTTTCCCATTTCATTTTCAACTCCCGCACAAAAAGTACCAGCTGCGAAAAGAAGAGAATCACCCGGAAGAAAAGGCATTACTACCAGCCCGGTTTCAATAAAAATGAATGCAAACAGGATTGCGTATATCCACACCCCATAATCAAGGATCATTGTAAACAGGTGGCTGTCCAGATGCAAAAAAAAGTCGAGTAAATTATTCAAAATATAATTGAGTTAAGATTTTGATGAAGCGCTATGCTCCTTTAAAATCGATATTTAAAACCCAGTAAATACTGGTTATCGTAACTGCTAAAACTTAATTCCATATGTTTCTGCTCATAGGGGGTAGTGAATATTAAGGTACTTCCAATTCCCACCACAGCCCCGGCCAGAATATCATATCCATCATGTTTCTGGGCATTTATACGGCTAAAGGCAGTAAATCCTGCCAAAGCATAGGCGGGAATACTATACTTAAAACCATATCTTCTATGAATAAATGAGGCACTTTGAAAAGCAGTTGATGTATGTCCAGAAGGGAAAGCATTATCTCCATTATGGTAAGGGCGTGGTTTATTTAATGTAACCTTCAATCCATAGGTTACCGCAGCATTAAATAAAAAACTTTTGGTGAATTGCCAGGCGCCTTGCTTATCCTTTAAAATAAGCGTAGTAGTTAATGCCGCAACCGGCATAGCTACCAGTAAAACATCTCCGCTTGTTTTAATGGCCGCATTTTTTGGTTCAATTAGCTGTGCCTGTCCCTGAAATGTTAAAAATAAAATAAATAATAAGGATAAGAATATCTTCTTAAGCTCAGGATTCATAGCGTATGTACTTTTAAAAATAAAAAAGGAGAAAATAATAAAGGGAATTACATACTATTTCTACTTTAGTAAAATTGGCCTCATTTTTTTCTCCTTCTTACCAACTAATTAAACTATTTACTAATTATCTTCATTCACCGTCATCATCCTCATGATCGTCGTCTGAAGTGACTGATTTTATTATTTTTCCAGAAGGATCAAAAACCACTTCCCGGGTTTTTTCACCCTCCTTAAATTCATATTCATAGGAAGTTCCTTTATCAGATTCAATTTTAGAGACTTCTTCTATTTCTACTTCAGCATATTTGGTTTTCATTGAATTTGAAACTGCCATAGGGACCTCATTGGCTTCAATTTCTATTTCGGTCTCTACCCAATCTCCATTTTCGGTGAAATTGGCCGAATAGGGTTCTCCATCCATTTTAAATTCTGCTTCCCAAACATTCGCATCTTCCTTTTCCCAGGAAACCTTTTGTGCATTTGGAAATTTAATTTCCAAAGCCTGCCTGGCCTTTTGGGACACTTCACTTTTTTGAGCACATGCGATTATAGTAAATCCAATAACCGCAAAAATTATTTTTAAAAAATTATTCATAACTAATATTTTGGGATTATTAACCTCAAATATATTGCTGAATTCTAAAGTTCCTCTTAAGTATATTAGATTTTTAGTTAAAGATCACTTTAAAGCTGTGTCCGTAATCTACGAAGGAATAAGACAATTTATAGCCATAGATATCACAAATTTTCTTAACTATTGCAAGGCCTAATCCGCTACCGGGATGCTTATTATTCTTTGCCTTGTAGAAACGATTAAAAACACGTTCACTATCTTCAAGCTCCTTAATTCCCGGATTAATTACTATAAAAGAATGTTTATTTATCAGAATTTTCACTCCCTGTTCTCCCTCACAGTATTTAATAGCATTACTAATAAGATTATTCACCAGTACCTGGATTAACTCCCGGTCGCCCTTAATGTTGATTTTATCATTTTCAACTAACTTAATCGGCATGGTACTTAATTCTTTAAAATTTTCTACCGCTTCAGACACCCGCTCATTAAAATTGATGATTTCGGGATCTCCAAGTTCTTTATTTTCAAGAGTGGTTAGAAAAACCAACTTCTTGTTTAATTTCCCCAAGCGTTGAATATCTTTTTGGAGAGAAGAAAGCTGGCTAAACTGCTCATTGGTAATCGGGGATTCATTCAGAAAATTTTCCAGTTTGGCCAGCATTATGGCTAAAGAGGTTTGTAATTCGTGGGAAATATTTTCAGTGAATTGCTTCAAATTCTGATAATCTGAAGTCACCTTATTAGTAAGGGCTTGAATCTCCTCTTTAAGTTCACTGAATTCTCTTATTTTACTATCTCTCAGATTTATGGGTTTTTCCGATTTAAGTGAAAAAGATTTCATTTCTTCCAAATTATGGAAAAAAGGCATCCATATTTTTCGATTCCAGGTACGGCTTAAATAAAACTGTAATAAAAATACCAGGAGCAAACTTATGAGGAAAGAAGCCGAAGTGACCAGAATAATTTCCTGAGTTTCAACCACCATACTCCTTACCGTCACCCGATAATTATTTCCATTTATCTTCCTGTAGCTATTAAGTTCTCTAAAGAGCTCCATCTCATCCTGGGAAGGATCATAGATAAGGGTGTCCTTTAAAACTTCCGCCCTTAAATCTTTAACTTCAATAACCTCAAAGACCGGTGGTAATTCCAGTAATTCTCCATTTTCAGACACATAGTGTTCCAGCCTGAAACTTCGGGAATAGAGTTCTTCTTCTACTTCTTTCTGCATTAATCTACTGATGTAGAAATAGGAAAGAGGAATACTGGAAAGGATCAAGATCGCGCTAATAAATATAAAAACCCGGGAGGTTTTATGCAGTAATGATATTTTTGAGCGCTCTTTCAAATTAGGTTATTCATTGGTAAAAATATAACCACTGCCGTAAGCAGTCTTAATATATTTTGCTCCCGACGCGGTTAATTTTTTTCTCAGATTATTCATATGAACATAAATAAAGTCGAAATTATCCAGCATATCACTATGGTCTCCCCAAAGATGTTCCGCGATAATTTCTTTTGAAAGCACACGCCCTTCATTGGTGATAAAAAATACCAGCAGATCGTATTCTTTTCGGGTAAGATCAATGGCTGTTTCATTAATAAAAACCGATTTGGATTTTGTATCTACCTGTATCTCGTGGAAGGTGATAAAATCGTTCCCACCAAATTTACCTCTTCGCAAAACTGCCTTGATCCGGGAATTTAATTCGGCTAGATGAAAGGGTTTGGTGAGATAATCATCCGCTCCAAGATCCAGTCCCAATAATTTATCATCCAGTGAATTGTTGGCCGAAATAATTATGACGCCTGCATTGCTATTATTATTCCGCAGCTTTTTAAGAATATCCAGACCGTTGCCACTTATTAAATTAATATCCAAGAGAACAATATCATATTCATATAAGGAAACACGATAGGAAGCCTCCTCAAAATCTGAAGCTGTTTCACAAATATTATGATCTTTCTCCAGAAATGTTTTTATCGATTTCTGAAGAGATTTTTCGTCTTCTGCAATCAGTATTTTCATAATTTCATTCAGCCTAATTAACCAAAATATTTTGTGGTAATTCTGTTCTGGTAATTTAAAGATAAGTGAAGCATCATAAATACAGCAGATTTATTCTTTTATCAGTTTTAAAATCGTTGGCAAAACAACAAGCAATAAGGGTAAGGCAAAGATCATCCCGCCAATTACCGCAATCGCCAGAGGCTGATGCAACTGTGCTCCAGCCCCAACTCCAAGGGCTAAGGGAATCAGGGCCATTATCGCGGCAAATGCTGTCATAAGTTTGGGACGCAGGCGGGCAGCAATAGAGTATTCTATCTTCTCCTTATGACTTTTGGTCTCGTCAATTTCCTGATATTGACGGTAGGTAAAAATAGAATTCTCCCCTATGATTCCTACGATCATAATTATTCCCATATAGCTTCCAACATTTAGAGGAGTACCTGTTATAAAAAGGCTCAACAAACTGCCAGCAACACCCAAAATGGCAATCCCCACAATCGTCACAGCGATCTTGATCCTTCTGAAAAGGAAAAGAATTACCAGAAAAACGAGTAAGATCGCAGAGATTAGAATCATTAATAATTCACTAAAGGCCTGTTGTTGCTCTTTATAGGAACCCCCATATTCAATATGATAGCTCGAAGGTAAACTTATATTTTTTGAAAGGCTTTTTTTAATTTCTGATAAGGTAGATCCAAGATCACGGTTATCTAGTCGGGCAGTAATTACCCCCATAGATTTGAGATTCTCACGGTTTACCTGGGCTACTCCTTTTCGCATTTCGATACTGGCAAGATTTTCTACAGGTTGCATCGAGCCATCAGGAAGCACCACAGAGAAATTTCGGAGCTGGTGAATAGAGTTCTGATAAGTTTCAGGATACATCATCCTTATATTGATGATTTGTTCATTGTCTATCATCGTACTCACTACAATACCTTCTATGCGTGTTTGCATTTGCAGCTGAAGGTCTGAAGCCGTTAAGCCAAGCCTGGCCAGAATCTCGTTTTTGGGTTCCACAATAATCTCCGGTCCCGAAACAATGATTCCATTGTTAACATCAGCCGTGCCTTTAACCTGTTCTACTTCTAATGCAATATTCTTCGAAAGCTTTTCCAGTTTATTTATATCATCTCCAAATACCTTGATCTCAATAGGCTGGGCAGAACTCATCAAATCTCCAAGCATATCTCCTATCACCTGGCCGAAATCAACCTGAAGTTGGGGGAGCGATGCCTCAATTTTTTGGCGAATCTCATCGGCGACCTCCATTGTAGATTGAGAACGATCATTTTTCAATTTAATCAGGTAGTCCCCACTGTTAGGTTCGGTGATAAAAAATCCAAGTTCTGTTCCAAGTCTTGCGGAGTAAGCTTCCACTTCGGGCTGTTTATCCAGAATGCCGTTTACAATGTCTAACATTCTGGAAGTTTCCTCTAAAGTAGTACCGCCCGGACTCTGGTAATCGAGCACAATACTTCCCTCATCCATTTCTGGAAGAAATCCTGATGCTAATTTTGAAGGTATAAAGACAATAATAAAGATACAGATAAGCGCAAATATTATCCCGATCAAGGGAGTAGCCAGAACTTTATGGATCCATTTCGTTTTTGGATTGTGCTTTCTTTCTATAGATTTTCCTCTGGAAAATAAAACCGCTAATACCGGTACCAGGATCCAGGTAACAAAAAAAGAGGAGGCCAAGGCGATGATCATACTGTATGCCATCACCTGAAAATATGCCCCCGCAACCCCTGTCATTAATACAAAGGGAATAAAGATCACCAGGGTGCTTAGAGAGGATCCCACCATCGCGGGAAAAAGTTGAGTAATCGCTTCTCTGGCAGACCAGATCATAGACTCCTGCTTATTTTCTTCTCTAATTTTATGGATCTGTTCAATGACTATCACCACATCATCTATCATCAATCCTATCGCGGCCGCAATAGCTCCGAGCGTCATAATATTAAAGGTGTAGCCAACCGCATCCATTATAATGAGGCTTAAAGCAAGACTAACAGGAATGCAAACTACCACGACCATGCTGGAGGAAAAGGATCTTAGAAAAATAATTACTACCAGAATAGCCAGTACCAGGCCAATCCAGAGCACGTCCTTAATACTTTTAATACTGGAATTCACAAAATTGGCCTGCTTATAAAAGGGTACCAGCTTTACATTTTCGGGTAAAATCTGCCCTATTTCGTCAATTTTTTTCTCGATGCTGTTATTTACCTCTATCAGGTTCGCATTTGGCTGCTTGATGATAGCAAGTAAGGGAACATTCTTTCCGTTGGCCAGCACTTTTACATATTCTTTCGCTTCGTGTACCCTGACTTCGGCTATATCTTTGAGCTGGATCACACGTGTAGCAGAGCTTTTCACCACTATATTCTGAAGATCTTTTAAGTCGTTAACCGCATTATTAGTAAGACTCAGGTACATACGGTTATAATCGGTAATATTCCCGTTAGATTTAAGGATATTCGAATTATTTATCGCTTCCTGAATAGATTGCAATGAAATTCCAAGGTTCTGAATCGCATAAGGTTTCAGAATTATTTCATATTCTTTGTCTTTCCCTCCAATCACGGCAATATCGGAAACTCCTTCCGTAGCAAGTAAATAAGGCTTTATTCGATATTTTGCTATTTTCTTTAGGTCTACCTGAGATAAACTGGAGTCTCCTTCAACCGAATACCCCATCACTGGCAAGATAGAAGGATTCATCTTTTCCACTTTAAAAGTCGTTCCAGGAAGTATATCTTCTTTAGACTGCTGAATATAGGATTCTATTTGAGCCCTGGCGGTGTTGATATCCATATCCCAATCCAGGAAAACAGAGATCTCACAGCTTCCACGGGAAGTGATACTTCTAATATAATTTAGACCTTCGGTGCGCCTGATTATATTTTCAAGAGGAATAGTCACCGTCGTCATCATTTTATCTACCGGCTGCTGACCGGCATCAGCAATCACCTTGATCTTTGGAAAAGTGATATTAGGGAAAAGGCCTGTCTGCATTTTCTGATAAGTGAAACCGCCCGCGGCGAGCAGCAGGATCCCTAGCGCAATTAAAGGATATCTATATTTTGAGTGAAGATTTTTCATTCTTTTTCGATCCTAACCCTGGTTGAATCCTGCATTTGATAACCGCCTTGTATGATCACTTTATCATTTTCGCCAACCTCATCAGCAGCTATCTGAACCAGAGAGTCAGATTGCAGTAAAGGTTTCACTATTTTTTTTATAGCCAGGGTATCATCCTGAACTTTAAAAACCCAGAAATCGGTGAGAAGTTCATTGGTTTGCAAAGCCTCGTGGGGAATGGTTAAACCATTTTCCGATTTTTCTGAAATTATACGCACCTGTACATTCAGGTTTTCAGGAAGATTTGAATCAGGTAACCTTACAAGGTACTGTTGGGCCTGGCCAATAGAATCGGTGCTGGTAAGCACACTAATTATTTGAGTTTCAATCTCCGGATGTCCCTGAATGATCACACGACAAGGAGTACCAATATTTACTTTTCCTGATACTTCAAATGGAACACTCACCAGGACCACCAGGGTTTTTGGCTGGGAAACCGTTGCCAGCACATCCCCTTCGGAAACATAATCATTTTGTACAATTTTCAAATTTGATATGATCCCGCTGGCATTGCTTACCAGCTGCAGCGGTTTTGTGAATTTCGCCAGGCTGCTGTCAATTTTGACAGCATCATTTAAAGCGTCCTGTTCTTTGGTTCGTATCGTCGCAAAAACCTGCCCTTTCCTGATATCATCTCCAATTTCATGCGGCATCCAGGAAATATAACCGGTTACATTCGCCCTGATATTTTCCCTTTTTTGATACCTGGTAACTCCGTTAAAAGTGAGATATTTTTTGATCTCCTGCCTGCTGACGAGCGCTGTTTTTACTTTAACAGGAGCCGACACCTCCGGATTTTCCGCAGTTTTATTTCTGCAGGAAAAAATCCCGCCGATCATCAGAATAAAACCAAGCCAAAATAAATATGTCTTTCGCATCTCTTACCAGTTTGTAGCTTTATACTCATTCTGCAGCAACCAAAGATTCACCTTCATTTGAAGTTGGGTTTCTACATTCATTTTATAATTCTCGACTACTTTCAGGTAGTCAATAATGGAAACCTGTCCCTGCAGCATTTTTCCTTTATAGATTTCCAGGATATTTTCCTGTTTTTCGAGCTGTGCATTTATTAGTTGGAGTCCTTTTCCAATGGAGGCCATTTGCTCCCGAAGGCTTTTTAATGTATTCTGTCTTTTCAACTCCTCATTTTCGCGCTGGTACTCCAGATTTTCATATTTAAGTTCATTCTGAAGTTCTTTGATCTTCTTCTGCCCGCCATCATAAATAGGCACACTCAGCTTTAAACCTGCACTGAAACCAACATTATGAGAAATGCGGCCCACTTCCACAGCATTGAGTCCTGTATTTCCGTAAGCTGTTAGCTGAGGTTTATATTTGTTTTCGAAAACCTGTTGAGCTACCTCTAGTTGTAAACTGTCATTTTTGAATTTTCGTTCATAATAAATAGAGTCCTTAGGCAGGACGGGCTGGAATTCATTTGCGCCATAGACTTTATTTTTCCTAAGGCTGTCCTTTGAGTAGAAGGGCTTCTTTTCTGCTGAAGAAATAGTAGAGAGATACAGCTCCAAAGAAGGACCTAATTGAAGAGATGGTTTATTTAATTTTACTACTTCCATATTTTTAATCCCAACAGCGTTACTAAGGTTAAGCAAGTTAGAATTAAGGTTATTTCTACTTTGTAGTAGTTCGAGCTTTTTGTTTTCAATCTCCAGTTGCAACAGGAGATAATCACTCTGCATTAAAATACCCTTTTTCACTAAAATTTCCACGACTTTCAGACGATTCTCAAGATCAGAAATAATTTCTTTGCTGATTTCCTGCTTAGTTTGAAACTGATATACCCTGATATAAGCCTCCGTCACATTTTTCTGAAGTTGATGTCTTACCTCCTCACTGGATAATCGGATAGCTTTATTATTTAATTTATTCTGGAAGAGAAGATTCTGTACTTTCGAGCGGTTAAAGATCTCTTTGGTAATATTCAGCTGCGCCGAATAAAGAGCCCCGTTACTCACAGGTTCGGCATAACCATAGGCATCGGGTGAAGGATTGGTAGTAATAGTGAGAAACCGGCCCTTATTATGGAAGTATGGCGCCACCATGACTTCAGAAGACACACCTACCTGAAAAGAAGAGTTTTCGGCATGGATAAGCTGGTTTTCAAATTTACCAATCTCCTTAAGGTTTTCATTTTGAAGCAGGGCAGGATTATTCTTTTCGGCAGCATTTAAAAAGTAATCCAGGGAAACTTCCTGTCCAACACTAAATTTTATAAAAAACAGAAGTGCTATTAAGATCAGTTGCTTCTTCACCGCATAAATTTTGATCTTAAAATTAATACCGCTTTCTAAAGTTATTCTAAAGAAGATATAAAGCTATGGTTTCCGCCAGAAGTAGGAATGTTAATGGCAAGCTCCCAAACTCGGGATCGATCAACTATCGATAGCTTAACTAAAAACAAACATCCGGTACCATTTTTTTGAAAACCAGAATGCTTTCAAAATAAAAATACTCTCAGGTGTGGTGAATATTCTGGATTCGCTGGGCATTAAGAATGATAAGCCCCAGGATTATTGCGGTAACCAGTAAAATAGACTCAAACTGAATTCCCATATCCATTAAAGTTCCGAAAATTAATGGTCCCAAAGCAGTACTTAGTACCATAAACATGGTAAAAACACTTCTAATAGTTCCCAGCTTTTCGGTTCCGAAGACTTCGGCCAGGACAGCAGATTTTACGGTTCCGGCCATTCCAACGCTTATCCCTGCAAGGATAAGGAATGCCAGAGCTCCAAAAATATTATTAAAGAATGCGAAGGGAATAAGCCCCAGAGTGAATGGGATCAGGTAGACCCGGAACATCTGTTTTCCGGAAAATTTATCAACCAGGACTCCACCGAAGATCGAGAACACGACTCTGGTTAATGCATAGACCGTAAAGAAACTTGCGTAGAGAGAAACCGACCAGCCCTTATCTTCTACCACTACATATTGATAGAAAAAAACTGCTGTGATCGTAAAACTAAGCGCAAAGCTTACCGGCATCAGGATATAAAAAACCTTAGTTTTAAGGAGATCTTTATACTGCTTCATTAAAGAAATTGCGGAAGGTTTATTGGCCATTTTCAGGTTTTTATCAAAATGATCAAGGTCTGAAAAGTACAACCTGAAAAGATAGAGCAAAAGAAAGGCAGCACTGGCCATTGCTGCAACTTCATAATCATACCACAGAATTAGGGTGGAAATACAAATAGGAAAGATGGCCTCCCCAATTGCATAGCCAAGTGACGCAATGCTAAGAGCCTTTCCCCGATCCAGATCATAATGTCTGGACATTACCGTAAGACTAATATGACTCATTAACCCCTGACCGGTTAACCTAAGACCTATAAGAGCAATTATCAGAATAGCGATACTTACATGGGAGATTCCCAGGAGAAATGACGAAACTGCCAACCCTGCGACTGTAAAGGCAGTGATTTTCTTAACAGGTTTATGGTCTACCAAATGTCCTACGGAAAGCATGATGACGGAAGATGTTACCGTGGCCACAGCATAAATACTTCCAAAAAGACCATTAGAAATAGAAAAGGTTTTCAGGATCTCAGGGACATAAATAGAGATAAGAAAGGTTTGTCCAAAACTGGATAGAAAGGTAAGCACCCATCCAAATCCTACTTCCTTTCTATTCTTTCTGAAAAATTTTATAAGTCCTGCCACAAATCCTGTTTTAAACCTGTAAAAGTATAAATACAAAATTTGAATGACTTACTATGCAAGGTTCAAATTAATTAAAACCTGATTTAATATAAAGGTTCTTATCCTTCCAGAGGTGAATATTTCCAGTAATCTATCATCCCCCATCGCCTTTAATTTAAACCTAACGGGTACTATCGAATGTGAATAAAAATAAATCCTATTTAAAACCTAGGTATGCTTCTATAAGCAAGTTTTTCTTAATTGAAATGTAACAATTTGGTTCCGGCAGGTTCTTTTTACAAAATACTTAAGATGACGACACCCACCCCATCCCTTCGTGATGATTATAAACTCCGACGATTTTTCCTTTTAAGCTTTGCGGTTTCCTGGCTGGTATGGATCTCGATGATATTATTTAATCCCGGCGCTGTCTATTTTTTACCTCTACTATTCCTTGGAGCTTTTGGGCCAAGCCTCACAGCAATATTTATGTTAATAAGATATGGGAGTACTGAAGAAAAAAAGAGTTTTTGGAAAAGATTGGTCAGCGTAAAAAGGATAGGCCTTAAATGGTTTCTATCTATTTTATTAATTTTCCCCGTGATCCTTATATTAAGATATTCACTTTATTCTTTAATTGGAGGCAGCTATCCCAGTCCTGCGGTTTATTTTGAGGGAATTGAAAACATATCAGATGGGTTAATCCTGTTGTTCATAATGTTACTCGGAGGGCCCCTGGCAGAAGAACTGGGGTGGCGGGGTTATGCACTGGACAGGCTTCAGCAAAGATGGGGAATGCTTATGGGAAGTATTATTCTTGGGGTCAACTGGGTACTTTGGCATCTACCACTGTTTTTTATTGAGGGAACGACGGAGTTCCAAAAAGGTTTTGGTCCTGCCTTCTGGTCGTGCGCATTTCAGTTAATCGTAATTTCATTAATCTTCACGCTGGTATATTATAAAACAGGAAAAAGCATTCTGGCTGTAATTTTATTACATCTAATGGTGAATGTTGCCTACCCCCTTGAACCTGGATGAAAAGGGAGAGCTCATTTTTACACTAATCCGTCTGGGTATTGGGATCGTGGTAGCCGTTGAACTCATTTCTATTGAAAAATCTTAAATATATCGGGAAATAAAAATCTCGGGAAAAATGAATATATCGCATTTTCCTTTCCTGAAATAGAAAGAAATTTCTCAATTTTTTTTGGGTGCCGTATAAAAAATTCAACTATAAGCCTTTCAGCTTATTTACGACTCAGAAGAGGTTTCTGAATAATTCTTCTTTTTGGATACGGTAAATTTTCCGGTAAAGGCCCAGCCAACACCAAAAGCTGCCATAATCCAGCTTAAAAACTCATAGTCACTTCGTTCACTGAAATAGGCAACAGTAATTCCAGCGATGATCGTTATGATCCCTAGTAGTTGAATTCGATTCATTGTGATAGGTTTGGTTTATAAATAGATTGTTCTTCGATTTGGGACTAAAAACATTCTTCATTTAATTCTGTTTTCATACAATTTAACAGAGTAAAAACCTGGTTCACCAGTTTTTACTGGGATTAGTTCAACAGCATAACTCAGCCTTTGAAAATTAAAATTTTCAATAAAATACCGGTATTGAATAACAGTTTTTACTATCAGCTTTTGCGCTGAAGTGAAAGGTGAATATGGCCTGGTAGAAATTAATCTTACCGCAATTTTACGGGAACTGCATGAGTAACAGTTTTTTCATAATATGCCTTTTAAGGCTAGTGTCTACGGCAAACTGCGAAGTAGGGTTTGCTAAATTGCGAACGTAAACAGTTTAATTTCAGCAACTAAAATATTAAAATTATTTTACTTCAAAACTTTTTTCTCGTTTAAAAAGGTTTCAGTTAAGGATATATACAATATAAAAAGCAGTAGTGTATGGACTGGAATTAGGAGGAATAATATTGATTGTATTCCTTTAATATTAATTGATTTCATCAGACTTTTATTCTTTGAAAGCCTTTGATAGCGGAGAAATACGCATTTTAATTAACCAGTAAGATGATAAGGGTTAGATAGAAACTTAGCCATGGACATAAACACCTTGTTATCAAAGAATTATATCCATTTCACGAAAAAATACTAACTTAGATTAAAATTGAATTAAATAACTGGTTACCAGTTTTTTATAAGAATTTTACTACAACTATTAATCCAACCAAACAATTATGAAGACAAAAAGTAAATTTTTCGTGTTGATCGCCGCTGTATTGCTTTCATTTGGCAGTACTGCCAATCCTCCAAAAGTTCATAATATTATTCTGGATGTCGACACAGACGCCATTACGAATACGAATGTGGATGAAACCGCTCATTTTCAAGGGCAGGGACAGGGAGTTAAAAATAAAGACTTTACCCTAACAGTAAAACCAGGTGATGTAATAGTATGGACAGGGGTCTCCACCTCGGCGCCAGACAGAGATAAGGTGATGATAGTCATGATCAATCATGAGGGGGGCGATGAGATCTTCGAAAGAAATACCCTTAGAGATACCAGGGCCAATCCCGGGGTTGTAATGGGTACCGTTACCAATGGTAAAGATGGAAATGAAGAAAAATACACTTTATCTTTTAAAGTTTACAACGGTGACACCCAACGAAATGGCACCTTTCATATAGATCCCAAAATTGTTGTGAAAATGTAAGTGAACCCCCCTTAATAGCAGAATTTTATGAGTTTCTTTACTGCATTATTCTTCGTTAAACGGAGTAGGTTATTTATATATGCGGGTATTTTCCTCTCGTTTTACGGAAGGATTTATTCACAGAAGCCAGGCAGTGGCCGATAGTGTAGAGATCATTTATGAGAAAGGGACTCTTATCCCCGCAGGAAGAATTATATCTTCTGGAAGAAATTGTAGGAAATGAATCGGAGCCTTCCAAAAAACTTTATTATAGTGAAAAACTTATTAAAATAGCTACTCAGCTAGATTCATCCCGCTATATATTCTCCGGGCTCTTGCAAAAAGGAAATGCATACAGGATTACTGGAGACCTTAGCACGGCGCAACAAAATTATTTTTTAGCCGCGCAGCTCGCCTCTGAAAGTAATGATCAAAGAAACCTGGGACTAACAAATATTACCATTGGAGATATTTACTCTTTAATGAATAATCATAACAGAGCAAAAGAATATTACGGAGAGGCGATCTCCACCTTCAGAAAAATAAAAGATTCGGTGTCACTCGCTCCAAGCCTTTTTAATCTTGGAGATCATTACTTGAAACGCAATAAACCAGATTCTGCTCTAACATATTTTCAGGAATCCCAGGAAATCTATCAGAAGGATGAACAATGAAATTGGCATAGCATATAATATGGGAAGTAAAGGCGTGATCTATGCGGGGATGGGTGAAAATGACAAAGCGGAGAGAATACCTCTACCAGGCGGTACAAATTCTTGAAAAGAGAGGAATTATATTTCGCGATCGCTGAATATCTAACAGATATGTCTGAAGTTTATATCAATAAAGATAACCTAGATAAAGCTATCGATTTTTCTCTAATGAGCCTTGATATTGCCGAAACTTATGGATTCAAGAATGAGATCAGTGAAGCTTCCTTAAAACTTTCTCAACTCTATGAGAAGAAAGGGGACCTTCCCCATTCATATCAATATTATAAAGAATATATCACTTACCGGGATAGTGTGAATAATATTGTATCGGTTCAGGAAATCGCAGGTTTACGTGCAGATTATGATATTTCCCAGAAACAAATGGAAGTAGATCTTCTTAATGAGAAGGATAAGAATCAAAAACTGACCTTAATATTTACCAGTGCCGCCTTGACGCTCATTGGCCTGCTGGCCTTCGGACTCTTCCGTCGCAACCGGTTTATAAAACGTACCAGCAGCATCATTGAAAGAGAAAGAGACAGGTCTGACCGTTTATTATTAAACATTCTTCCGGAACAAACCGCCCTTGAGTTAAAAGACAGTGGTAAGGTAAAAGCTAAAAGATTCGAAAGCGTTACGGTGCTTTTTGCCGATTTCAAAGGGTTCACTCAGTTCTCTGAAAAATTAAGCCCGGAAGAACTTATCGAGACTATCGACTTTTATTTTTCCAGTTTTGATGAGATCATCGAAAAGAATGGAATTGAAAAGATAAAAACCATTGGAGATAGTTATATGGCCGCTTGCGGTCTACCTCACCCGGCAGAAGATCATGCTCAACGCATGTTAACTGCCGCCAAAGAAATGTCTCAGTTTGTGAAAGAATCCAAGAATAAGGTGCACTTTGAAGTACGAATTGGGATACATTCTGGTCCCGTGGTAGCAGGCGTGGTAGGTACTAAAAAGTTCGCTTATGACATTTGGGGTGATACCGTAAATGTGGCTGCAAGAATGGAAGAAAACTGCGAACCTGGAAAGATCAATATTTCTGAAAGCACATGCGAACTTCTTAACGACACCTATTATTGCGAATACCGCGGAGAAATACCCGCAAAACATAAAGGCACACTTAAAATGTATTATGTAAAGGAACAAAAAGAAATAGCAGTTAGTTCCTGAATCTTAGCCTTTAGTTTCTCAAATTTTAAGGCTTTACTAGTTGATTTCACTTGAAATGCTATTTGCTTTCACAATATTTTTCATTCAGTTTCTCTACCTCATCACCGTACATTTTGGTATAACCTTCAGCCAGTGAAATATTGATATCATCACAGGCTTTTTCCATATCTCCCTGTTCGATATAAATAAGAGCCCGGACTTTATAGGCATAAGAATTAGACGGATAGATACTAAGTGACTTATTTATGTCTGCTAAAGCTCCATTAAGATCGCCGGTTTTATACTTATTAAAGCTTCGGTTACTATATCCTAATGGTTCGTTTGGTTTAAACTCAAGTACTTTATTGAAATATTCAATTGCCTTTGTATGCTCGCCCATTTCCTGGTATTTAAAGCCGATATTTCCGTAAGCAGGATAAAAATCGGGGTCGATCTCAATCGCTTTCTTTAGATATTCAAGCGTTTCCTCATCCTTTCCAATCTCATCACAAACCGCACCCAGGTTTGATAGTACAGGAACATTCACTGGATCAATATTATAAGCCTCAATTAGATCGTTATACCCACCTTCAAAATCCCTTTTATTAATTTTTGCCGCCGCACGATTTGAAAGAGCCTCTACTTTTAAGGTGTCATTATCGGTTAAGTTTATTGAAATGGTAAAATCATCTATGGCCTTATCAAATTCTCTGAATTTCATATATAGATTGCCCCGGAAACTGTATAAATAAGGATCCTCAGGAAAATAAGAAAGCCCTTTATTGAGAAACTTAAGATCTTCTACATATTCCTCAGATCCATACATAGACCTTGTATTTAGCACGGAATATTCTTTTCTTAAGGAATCCAGTTCAGCAACAGAAAATTCCTCTTTTGAATCTTTTTTAACCGATATGGCAGGTGGCTGGGAGATCTGAGCGTGCATTAGATTCAGGCTACCTATGCATAGTAATAAAATAAAATTTCTCATAATGACAATTAAAATTGAAAAAAGGAAATAAGGAATTTGTTAACTACGGGTAGGGAACGCAATTGGATAATGGCGACACATTGCCGTATACCTAAATTATCAAAAATAAATCAATTAACTACTATTAGGCAAATTCTTAATCAGGGCAACTTTCGTCTAACTTTACTCCATTCATACTTAAATATTCCTCGAGAGGGATCATTCCACTAGCCCTTCTTAGGGAATCTACTTTAGAACTATCGGCAAGCTTATAAAGTTCATGTACCTCTCTTTGTTCTCCGGTTACAGAATCGGTTTTGGTTCTCACCCTTATCTGGCTTCCGTATAGTTGAGGGAGACCTCTGTGCATTAAATACCTGTCATGATACATGGCTGCCAAATTTTCGTCCAATTGTCCGTTCTTTGCGGCAGTAAGGATCATATTAAGATATTTCTCCTGAATACTATCGGGTGCATGCTGTAATACAAAAAATGCCGCCTTACGGGTGGGGTAACCCACGAGGGAATCTCCGGGGTAGCCATCTATTTCGTCAATAATTTCCAGGACGCTTATTAGGTTTAAAGAATCCAATCTGGCCTGTTTTTGCCACAGGTTTTGTATTTGTGGTGAATTCCAGTCGTATTTTTGCATACTGTCGCCAATAATTCTTCTGTATTTTTGATCTTTCTTCTGGATACTATCCAGTTGGGTTTTCAGTTTTGCCAGATCTAATTTCAGGCTCCTTATTTTGCTGACAACCTACAAACCATTACTACCAGTAAAAAAAGTAAAAATCTATTCATTTTATATTAATTGAGCCTTATTATAAATGCTTTCAAGGTGTGGTTTTTCGGGAAGGTCTAATGAAGTTAATTAGAGAGATTAGAGAAACCAGGGTCCATGCTCCTTCCAGAATAATAAATGGCCAGTACAGCAAAAGTACAGAAGCCAGGCACGCCATGGCGGCACCGATAAGGTTGAGTAGAATAAAGATCAGGTCCTTATTGCTCAATACTCCGGTTAGGTTTAAAATATAGGCTAATAATATCTGAAAAACTCCAAGAGTCCCAATCCAGTCGGTTAGATCCATGCTTCCATTTCTGTATAAAGCTAAGGTAAATTAGCTATTCTTGAAAACAGCCTACTAATTATTGTTTTGTTCTACAGTTGGTTGAATAGGATATTGATAAAGCCGAGCTCCCGGGAATGATTTCCCTCAGGCAGTACTAATTACTTCTTGGAAAAGATTCGTCCACTCCTTCTTTCTCAAAGATCTTCTGTAGATCTTTATCAATTGGAAATGACTTAAAAGGAGGAACATTCGAGCCCCCAGGATTTCCAATCGGAACTTTACCAACGAAGGATTTTACGCCTCCAAAGATGATTCTTGGTATCTGCCCCAATACCTCGCGGGGACATTGGATCTTAATGCCGAATCGTAGCATTTTCCAGTGTACATAGCTATGAGTGTATGGATATCGCTGCCCGATGATGTGGGCTCTTTCCAGGTGATGCCAGGCAACCTCCAGGTTGCCATTTGAATATTCTTTCCTGTACTTTTGTAATTCCACATTATAGAATTGCTTCAGGCGTGGTGGAATAGAAGTGTAGAATTTCATAACCAACCGGTCTTTAAATTTATCTAACAGTTTTTTAGTCTATTTTAATTATTGATCATCATGTTTAGTACCTCACCATGTACCGGACAATAATTCCAGTTTCCTTTCATTTTCCGTTCATCTATGGGACAATATTTAGGAGGCACCATAGAAGACAGCGGGAAAAAATAATCGAATTCTTCCCCGGGATGATTTAACACAAAACTACCTTCCTCATCTGACTGGAAAAGATCTCCATCGCCATTTGCCAGTTTATTTTCAAAAACAAAAAAACTTAATCCTTCGCCTAATCTTCCCATATTTTGAGATAAGTAAGGTTTTATCATCTCAAGTTTATTTTGAATATCATCATTGATAAGATCCTCTTCCAGGGGATAATGTTTATCCCCATTTTTATCAACCAGGACCATGGATTCTTGTATGTTGTCTTTGGTTTTAAACCTGGGATATCCAAAATTTTCAATGGCCATATGGATCGTTCCTACCAGGATCTTTCCCTTAAAAACATCCTCAAATTCCTGAATAATCTCTTCGGGAAATTGTTTCTGATCTCTTAGAGCGACTCCCCAGTATTCTTCAGGCAACACCCAGGATAAAGACATTGAATTGTCTTCTTTTTTCCATTTCTGTAATTCCTGTATATATTCTACAATATCTACTTTTTTGAGCTCCTGAGCCTTGAGGCAAAATGGCAGAAGTACAGCCAGCAAAGTATATTTTAAGCTTTTCATTATAAAAACTATTGAAAGGGTTCTATAAATGAACTATAGTAATTATAAGGTTTAAAAAGCTGCGGAAGTAGGGAATGCAAGCTAATTGGATTAAACCTGATTTCGTTTGGTGAAGTTAATTATTTATTTTGAGAAATAATAGAAATTCAGGCTGGAGTAATCCTGCTTCTTCTTTATCTGAAATAGATCATTTCTTAAAAAATTCCCACTTTTTAAAGCACAAAATGTTCAAGCCTGGAAACCAGAAGATTCCTTATTTTTTAAAAAAGGAAACAGCTGAACCGGATTCATAAAAGGTAAATATAATTTGCACGCCTAAAATCGTGATCAGGCGCTTAAAATATATAATTTTTGTCCAAATTCTGTACTATTTATATCTCCAGCTGGTTAGATCGGCTCCTTCCGGGGCACTTTCAGCAATGCGTTTCATAATTTTTGGAACATACATCGTGTTATATCTTAATCTGCTAATGTGATTAGGTTCTTCGGGATCTCCATTCCAGCAATGTTCTGCACGATCACCATATAATACCTCGCCTTCATAATAAGGACTTGTGGTACTTTCTAAAAAATCTTCCATCAAATAAACCGCGTTGTTTAAATAATAATTATCCATATCGCCGCAGTAAATATGGATTTTGCCTTTTAGCTTATCTCCTAATTTATCCCAGTCTCTTTCCAGAATATATCTCAGGTCATAGTTTTCTTTCCAGAATTCGGCAACTTCATGATTGATTTCTCCGGTTTTTTTATCCCATATTCTAATTGGATAACCATCATCCCCTTGTGGCGAATAGGTCGCTTCCCAAATATCCCATTGCTGCCCCGAGCGGGATTTATCTCCCAGCACCAGCTCCAGATGATTTCCCTGTAGCAGTGTACTTTGTATCTGCCCCAGATAATTCCTATGGCTTGGAACTTCCAGATTCTTATGAGGGCTCGGATAATAATAAGCGTTCTCGTCTTCATAAATATTGGTTAGGCAATAGGCTCTAAAATCAATTGGATCGGGACAGGCAGCAAAACAGCCGTTATATTCATCGGGGTATTTAACCTGTACGGCAAGAGCTTCCCAGCCTCCGGTTGAGCCTCCGTATAAAAATCGCGCCCAGCCTTCTCCTATACCTCTGAATTCTTTTTCTATATAAGGGATGAGCTCATAGGTGATCGCGTCGCCATAAGGCCCCTGACTGGCCGAATTTACCGCGTACGAATCATCGTAGTAAGGTGTTGGATGTTGAATCTCGATAATAACAAAACGGGGAAAATCCGGTTCATTCCATCTTTTATAGAAATCATAAGCCTCTTTTTGCTGAATAGATATTGTATCCTTCCACCCCAAAACGTTCTGAATATTCAGGTTTTAGATCGGGATCTGGAGGCGTGGTTCTGAAGCCACCAAAGTCTGAAGGAAAATGACCGTGAAAAACCATTAGAGGATATTTAGCTTCGGGATGTTCTTTAAAACCTTTAGGTAATAAAATATGGGCTCCCAGATACATATCCCTTCCCCAGAATTCAGATAATTTTTCAGATTTTATTCTGATGTGTTTAATCCATTCGGTATCCTCAGGCTCCTCTATAGGAGGTATTTTTTCGGTCATGACCACATCGACATCCCGGACCCCATCTTTGGTGATCTTAATTTTAAAAGGCTTGCTGTATAGATTGCCTGGAGACTGGTTCCATTGCTGCCCTTCTCCATTATCCATTGGCAGTTTAACCGTTTGTCCGGTAGACAGATTAAAAATTTCATATACATGCAACAGGGCCTGCACCTGGTATTCTCCCACAGGAATTTCGTTCATACTGGCATAGGGATAACCAAAGATCTCAGGACCAAACTTTATTTTCTCGCCTGGTTTCATTCCTTCTACATTCTGCCCGAAAATAATTTGGGTATCGAGCCCGTCGTTGATCTGGAAACGCGGTTCCTGCCCATCATTATTAGATAACATCAAAAGTAACCGCCCATCCAGACTTTTATTACCAATGGCTTCGGAAAAGGACACGTCTATGGAAAAATTTTGCGGCTTTTCAGAAGAAGACTGGCAAGTCATAAAATATGGAAGGCATAGCACGAGTAGAAGTAAGTTTTTCATAATTTAGAAATATGATATTGAAGATAGGTAATTATGAGTTAGGTATATACCAGGCCTTAATTGTGAAACTCTTTAAATTTTATGTGAATTTCACGCGTTTTCAGATTTCCGAAAACCTCTTTATATAAAACTCTGGTCGAGGTAATCTTTGAGATATATTAAAATTATGATGGTAATTACTATTGATACTGCCAGCATTTTTAGTTGCCTGAAAAATTCTTTTCGGGCATTCATTCTTATTTTTGTCAATACCTTTTGAAGTTCTTCTTCGGAAATTTTATTGAACATTATTCCGTCGTCACGAAGGCGGTCAACATAAATATTGTCACGGATATCTTCCTTGAACTTTGGCCGGTTGGAATACAGGAGTGATTTATTGTGTTCATGAAGACTTCTGGGACCTCTTTCAACTGACATATTATAGCTTTATAAAGTTTAAGAAATTATAAATAAATGACCTTCAAGGTATTGCTGATGTTCTTAAAGTTATGTAATTTTTTATTAATGGCTTATAATGGACCTTTAAATTGAAACTACGGGATATCTGGGATAGATCTGATGGACAAACTGCGCATTCATTAAACTCATAAAACAGCTACTCCGTGGAGTAGCATCAGGCTTTTCCTAATCTCGCTGCTTTAAGTCTTTCCAGCTAATCGTAAAATGCACTTTGAGGAATGATCCCGGGGATAGTAAATAGATCCCCATAATGCTGCGGATACTGGTACACCTAGTCAGCATTTCGTCGAGATAATGATCGAAATTTTCCACAAAGATCCTCAGTTTAGGATGCCTGGTGAGAACATCTTCTAATAAGATTGGTTTGTCTAAATCCGAACAAAAGCCCGGTAAGTTTGATGCAATATGGGCAGTAGTCCCGGGAGTATAAACATAAAACTGAGAATTAATTTTACAAAAAGGAGGGATTACCCCCAAAACTTTCCGGAAAACCGCAATATTTTTCTTTGTTTTAAAGCTGAATTCCTATTCCAGGACTTTAATTAAAACCATCCTGCTTGATCTCCACTTCGGTAACCTCACCCCATTTCTTTGCCATATCGCGAAGTTCATCGGCCTTTCCTATAAGCACAAATTGAAGCTTATCTTCCGGAAAATATTTGCTGATTATAGCATTGGCCTTTTCCACATCCAGTTCTCCAACTTTGCTTGAAAAAGTATTGATGAACTCTTCGTCAAAATCATACCAGTACATATCGGTTAGTAAACCTGAAAGCGATCGGGTGGTCTCATATCTTGGGGGAAACTGTCCCTGTACATAATTTTTTGCTGAGGCCAGTATTTCTTCATCAAGTCCCTTTTCATGTAATTTCCTGTAAGTCTTCAAAGCAAGGTCTACAGCTTCCTCTGTACTGCTATTTTTAGTAAAGGTTGAAATTCTAAAGCTTCCACCATTCCGATAAGTGTCAAAACTGCTCCTGGCTCCATAGGTAAGTCCGCTATTTATTCTTAACTCATCATTCAACCAGGAGGTAAAACGCCCTCCTAAAATAGTATTCACCACCTGAATAGGCACAAAATCGGGATTATTACGTGCAATCCCCGTACCTCCAATATAAAAAGTAGTTTCGGTAGCATCTGGTTTATTCACCAGTAAAACCCTTGACTTATCCTGTTTAGAAAGTGTTGGAATTTGGGCGGTTTGCGCATCCCCGTTTCCTTTCCAATTCCTGAAAAGACTCTCGATCTGGCTTTTCATCTCATTGGCGTTGAAATCACCAACAATTGCCATCGCGGTTGCTCCCGGTTGGTAATGTTCCCCGTAAAACGAACGAATATCCGCGATTTCTATACTCTTAAGTCCTTCCTTTGAACCCATTGAAGAGCGGCCATAAGGATGATCCTTCCATACGAAGGAATCATAATAAGAAGAAATAACACTTCGCGGACTTTCTTTTGCCTGATCATACTGAACAAGGAGTCGGCTTTGTAGCTTCTCCCATTCGCCGGCATCAAATTTAGGATTAACCAAAAGATCCCTCACAATACTCAACACCAGCCCGGCGTCTTTTTTAGCAAAAGATGCAATCAGATTAGCTTTTTCCTTATCGGCTGAGGTATATACAGAAGCTCCCACAAAGTCAAGTTCTTCTTCCAACTCCTGTTTAGTTCTGTCTCCAGCACCAAACATCAAGGCATCGGCGGTTACTGCTGCCAGTCCAGGCTTCTTATCTTCAAAGACTGTTCCTGCAGGCATTACAGCAGATAAACTTATTAATGGGACCTCATGCTGCTCCATCAGATAAAGCGTGAGACCATTCGATAAAACAGTTTTTTGATATTCAGGAAGCTTAAATTCCTGAGCATAGGTATGTATTGAAAAGCCAAGCATAATGAAGCCGACTATAAACGTGAAGAATCTATTTTTTTTCATCTTGAGTCAATTCTTGAGATAAGTCTTTTAGTATTCCAACAGTACGATTGCTACGAATAAGATATTTTTTTGCTACCCGCTGTATATCTGCCGCAGTTACCTTTTCGTAGAGTTCAGGAGCTTCGAACATTTTTTTATAGTCACCCAGGTACAATTCGTATGTTCCCAGCGTATTTGCCTTTCCGTTGATGGTTTCAAGACTATAGTATAGCTCCATCAATTTATTGTTCTTAGCTTTTTGAAGTTCTCTTTCAGTGGGACCTTCTTCCACAAATTTTGCCAGTACCTCATCGATTGCGTTTTCTAATTTAGTCTCATCTGCATCCGCGCTGGCTATTGTATAGAGATACATTAGGTTGGGATTGAAGCTTTCGGGAATATAAGTAAAAACATCTGTGGCAACCTGCTGTTCATCAACTAAGGCTTTATTGAGACGGCTACTATTACCTTCACTAAGAATACTATTCATCAGGCTAATCGCAAAATAATCTTCATTATCTGTGGCCGGAACATGCCAGGCCATCAAAAGATTAGGTGTGCTCACTACTTTATGGACCATCACCCGTTTTTCCCCCTGTTGAACAGGCTCTACGGTATGTACTTCACGTGCCGGCTCAGCAGGTGCAATGGGTTCAAAATATTCTCCGGTAAGTTGCTTAACCTTCTCCAGGGTCACATCTCCCGTGATTACCACCACTGCATTATTGGGCGCATAATAGGTGTCAAAATATTGTTGCAGATCATTTTTCGTCCAATTCTTAATATCAGATTCATATCCAATTACTGACCAACGGTAAGGGTGGGCCATGAAAGCCGAGGATTTCACCTGCTCATGCAACATACGGAAATTGCTATTTTCAAGTCCGGTGCTACGTTCACTTAACACTACTCCCCTTTCACTTTCTACCATCTCATCGTCTAGGGCCAGACTTTCTATCCTGTCTGCTTCCAGATCAAAGATGGTCTCTATAGCGCTACTCGGAAACCAATCTGTATATACGGTAACATCTTCCGTAGTATAGGCGTTATTGCTTCCACCTGCAGCTTCCATGGTACGATCGAACATTTTAGGACCGTATTTCTTGCTGCCATTAAACATCATATGTTCAAAAAAATGGCTCAAACCTGTGATCCCGGGATATTCATTACGGCTACCCACTTTCCAGAAGATATACATATTGGCGTTGGGTATGGAATGATCCTCGAGTACCAGGATCTTCATGCCGTTTTGAAGCGTGAAAGTTTTCACATCTTCCGGCATATTCTGTGCCTGACTAAACATTCCCCAGGTAAGCAGGCACAGTAATAAAATTTTCTTCATAATATGCAATTGAAAAATAAGTATAAAACTATGGTCTCAAAGTCCGGTTAAGGCACTATCTATTGTGATAGTTGGACTAAAAGTAAAGATACCTAATTTTATTTTAGCTCATTTTGAACCGGGAGAAAATATCTTACTCTTCCTATACTTTTGTTATTTAATAAAGTTAATTATTAAAATAAGGTATAATTTGAGTATCTTTTATTCGGTAATTAATTTCGTTTATAAAATTACCTAATTGATTTTTCCAACCGCTCCCCGGGTTAAAATTCCATACGGATTAACCAAATAGATATAATATGAAAATTTCAAAAGACAAGATTGAAGTCAAAATGGAGATTCCCGGAGCTATTGTTCGCCAACATACTAATTTTGGTGATGCCAGTGGATTAGGTAAAATTAGCGGGGAATATTTTAGTTTGTCGGCAGGAGTAGACACCACTCCGCTTTTTATAGGGCTGGAAGATAATTTATGCCAGTGCCCACATTGGGGATATCTTATTAGTGGTCATCTTATTGCTACTGATGCTGAAGGTGTCGAGGAGAGCGTGAACGCGAAAGATCTCTTTTACTGGCCACCAGGACATAATGTAAGGGTGGATGATGATGCTGAGATTGTTATGTTCAGTCCTCAAAAAGAACATACCCATGTAATTAACCATATGAAAGAGATGGTCAAAGCTTAAATTTTCCATTTCAAGTTAGCCTTTTATAATTCATCTTTTAGGGAATCAGTATTTGTATATTCAAATTAAAAACTTTCTTAAGCAGGTTAAATTTTTTGGATCCTGAGCTTTAAGGAACATCAACGATCTCGATCGTCCGTTTGTTCTTTTCCGTCTCCTTAATGCGGATATTTATCTTTTCATACTGCCAGTTTTCATTAACTCTGTTTGCAGTAAAATCCATTTTGGCCCGTGTTTTTGTGCCTTTCACTTGTATGGTGGAACTTACAATTTGATCATCTTCGCTAAAGATTACTTCGCCATTTAGGATCGTCATTTTATCTATCGGTTCAATCTCACCTATCATTTCTATAACTTCCCGGTTGGCGTTCGCTTTTTCAATGGCCTTTGTATAAAGATCCTCATCTGCATAAGCTTGTGTTAGATCGCCAGCTATTTTTCCCATTCCCGAAGACGAGAACAAATAAACACCTATAGTCAAAACTATAATTACAGGAATGATCCATTTAAGACTTCTTCCATACCCATTATTTCGGTTTATCATATCCCTAATTCTTATACCTGAAACTCTGTTGAACACTTAAAACAAGATCTTGATTTGCTCATAAAGAAAAGTGGAAATTCCAGCAACAGTAAGGAAATTGCAAAAAATATTCGGAAATATTGAGACTTGCTAGCATTTGTACTTTTACAATATGGACATTTGAATTTATCCATTTAAAACCATAAAATAAATCGTCAGAAGGATCCAGAGGAGACAAATTCCCAAAACTACTTTGATCACTATTTTTAAAATCCTGTTCGTATTTTTTGTGTCGACGGCATCAGATGGAGGCTCACCGGAAATATAATTTTCAAACCCGGATTCATTCAAAATCTTTAAGGCATCTTCATAATTATCTTCTGAAACTTCCAAACGTATTCCTCCAATGGCATTAGAAAGGAAATTATGCACCTGGACCGTCATTTCATCTCTAACATAACATTCAATATCATTAGCTTCTAATTTTGCTCTTACCACGGCAAGATCAGATGGGTAGGTAAAGGTGGCAATATGTATTTGATCTTTCATCGGTTAGTTCAACATTCCTAAGCGGAAACTATAGGTATGTGTTTATTTTTAATGAAATTAATACTTTTATTTTTTAAGAACTCCCCCGGAATTTGAGTTAAGCTTTGTCATGAATTGGTTGTGGCTATAATTCTTCTAAATACGGATTGTCAACTACTTTAATAAGTGTTTCATTCAATGATTTTATTCTTTTGATCTTCTGCCTAATTTGTGAGGTTGACAAACCTTTATTCCTGATCAGGCTATATATCCCGTCGATAATAATTCCCCCGGTGGCGCTTAATAAGCTTCTATCTTTTCTTTCTTTGGAAATATAATGTTCAATTTCTGTTTTCGAAATAGCAGGATACTCCTCAATTTTTTTCTTGATAAAAACTGAATTTCTTTCAGCAGCTAATTCTTCTAACATAGAGATATTCCTGTGGTGAATCTTTAAATATTCGAGAGCAGAATTTACCATTTCAAAATTGTCTGAAAAACTCGCGATCATTTTTAATGATTTGATAAGAATATCGATTTCCTTCATTTTAAATTTTTAAAGTGAGAATTTTGCATAACATTTAGAGAAAGTTCTCGCAATTCCTGATAAGGACTCTCGTTGAGTTTAATTTACCACTCCTCGGGCGCAACCAGGGAAGTTAATCTCTATGCCTTTGTGCTTTCTATAAACATATTTTAATTAAAATATCTATCAAAAAATTCTTTAAATGTTGGATCATTTGGATTTTTATATTGTGGATCAGGCAACTCAAAAATTAAAGTATCTTCTTTTTTAATAATTAAAAATTCAAAGGAATTCTTTTCTTTTAAAATTTTAAATGGTGGACTTATATCATATACTTCTACTCCTTTAGATTCTCTATGAAGCCACTTTGGCGTTGTGCTATTCTTGTAAGTACTTGGAGGAATTAATTTACTATTATTTATTTCCACAATAGCATGATTGACATATGTTTTGTATACCTCGACATTCATAGAATCCTCTTTAACCAAAAGCCTTTCACCATCATCTTTTCTTGAGGATTTATCAAGGATAAGTATTAATATAAAACCGATTATAATTACTAAGAATACGGGATACTTAACTTTCATTGTATAATATTGCACGAGATCAATCTCGCATAACACATCCTGGCAGAGAAAAGGGACCCGCCAATGCCCCAGTTTTGGCGTTATTTATTTTTTCCAAAATTGAATGTAACAATATAGAAGAAAAGTATCATCAGCATTATTTCATAACCACTTTTCATTACAATATCTCCATAGTTAAATACTAATTCTGAAATCGAATCTAAAATCAAAACTGCTCCTCCAAAAATCACAGATTGCTTTAATCTTTGAAATCTTAATTTATAGATTTGATCTGTTTCACTTTTTTCTTTGGAAAATGAAACGAACAAAAGAGAGATTAAAAAGAGATCCTTAAAGATCCATTTAAAAACTTCTTGCTTTATCAAAACGAAGTCCCAGTCCTGATTGAATTGAACTAATATTAGAAATATAAAGGATAGTATCCCGGTAATTAGTCCAATTTTTTTGAAGTAATTAGGTAATAAGTTTTCACTCATAATTTTGCAAATTTCTTTGATTGGTTAATCCATAATCTATTCTAATATGGAGCGGGAAGTCATATTAAAATTATTCCAAAAATCCGGATCATACACTACCCTATCTAAAACGGTTTGTTTTTCGTCACCATAGTATTCATACTCTATTTCCTCTACATCCTCAAACTCATAGTCATATAAATAAGAATCATTTTCAAAAGTACTATAGGTTGTTTTTCCGTTTTTCCTATCCCCTTCTTTATATATTCTTTTAAAGTATCTTGACGGATAATATTTACCATTTTCCTTCTTATCATAAAAGCAAATATTTTCTTCTTTAATGGTTACACTTAACTCTCCCTCATAGGTTCCACGATCCCTGTAATATTTTTTAACCTCCTTTTCATCTAAATACGTTTTCCAGTTTTCTTCTACTTTAATAATCGCAAAATTTTTCTTGTCTATATAAACTTTCCCGGAATATTCGGTAGGGTATCCACGATTGGTATAATTCCACCTATCCCTATCTGTTTTAAAGGAGATGATATAAAGATCTTTGTTCTCCGCAAGATTCGAACTCACAAATTCAAGATCAAACTTTTTATATTTTCTTTTATGCAAAATATTCGAATACCTGATGGCATCTTCTCTATGACGAAAAAGTTGTTTTGTGAACTTTAACTTTCCTTCTAAAAAATTCTTATTCCATCTTATCTGCTCTACTCTTTTTGTAGTAACAAGACCAGATGAAAAACCACGATCATTATTCCTGGTTATCAGGTCCACATCTACTTTAGTGACGTCATTTACATTGATAATTGAATTACTATACCTGTAATAATTAAAAGGCTCTTCAGTATGATTTTTATATTTACTTTTCACTGCCTTCTTTAAGACTGATAAGGGTGTTAAGTGCGCCGTAATCACCACTTCATTTAAACTTTCAAAACTTGGCGACAGAAAAGTTTTACCCTTAAGTTCATTCAATCGAATGGTTTTACCTTCAAAACCCATAGAAGATATGGTGGCTGAGGCATTATCAAACATTCTTTTATTAACCGTTAATTCAAAAAATCCTTCCCTATCTGCAACTCTATATAATTCCTGTTCTTTTAAAATGATATTAGCAAAGGAAACCGGCTCATTGGTATCTGAATCTAATATCCTCCCTTTGAGAGTAATTAAGTTTTTTTGAACCAGCTTCTGTATCTCCTCTTCTTCCTTCTTTTTAGTTGTTTTATTAACATCTGCCAAAAAATCCTGTTTTTTCCTGGGCAAGGTTGCATGTTCTAAAAATATATACCCGTCATGAAGCTGGTCGAGTCTAAGCTCAGAAAAGTCTTCAAAACTTAGAAGCCTAGTATTGTAAAGTCTATTCATTGCGTCCTGATTCGAACTTACAAACAAATAGGCTTTGTTGGTTTCATCTAGTTTATCTTCAAAAGATCCTTTTAGAACTGGTGTAGACTCCCATTTTTTATCATAAAGCGAATCATTTGCATGTATAGTAGCCAGGCTATAAACTTTTGCACCCAGGGCTTCTTTTATATGATTCCCCATAGAAATGAAACCCTTTTTGAAAGCTCCGTTTATGCTGGAATTGTTATTCATTACATGAATATTATCTGCCCAAACCATAATTTTTTCATCTTCATTGCGCTCTATATAGGATAATAAATTGCTAGCCATTTCCTGGTCCCTATTATTGAGATCTTTTGAAATAAATCCAGGAGTTAAAATAGGTTCGGGGTTGGTATTAGCATCAATTGAAGCAACCAGAAGGTTGTGGGTAAATTGTTTCCAGTGATAATTCTCATCAGTTTGCTCTAATTTTTCAATTTTCCTGAGGATTCCCTCTAACTCCTTTTCAAATCGATCAAATTTGATGTCATAATCTTCATAGGAAAAAGTTTCTAAGACCCCTTCTATTACAATTCCCATTTCATCTTCATCAAGTTTAATAGGAATATTCTTTTCTTCACAGTAATCAAAGAAGTCATCAATAAACGCTGAGCTATTCATTATCTGTGAATCAAACCCAATCACTTTTAAATTGTTCTTCTGGATATATTTTACCAGGCGCTGAAATTCATCATTTTTGCCCCAAATTCCCCAAATCGCATTATTAAATATTTCAGGATTGAATCCCTTTTGATTCATTTTCCAAATATCATAGATGGGTGATTCGATCGCAATGGTATTAAAACCTAATTCCTCATGCAGGTACTCAATAATACGAGCTTTCATTTCAAAGATATTCCCATACATATGCGTATACTCACCAAGCATAACTATATCTTTTCCTTGTAATTCTTCTTTCAGAAAATTTAAGTCTGTGTGTGTACTGGTTTGTGGAGGAAGAAGTTCGATGGTTTTAATTTCCTGAGCACTTAAGATTACGGGAATTAATACTAAGATTGAAATAAAGATTTTTTTCATGATTTGATTTGGAATAACTATTCTACTTGGTAAAAGTGAAAGAAAATTTGAAAGTTAACTAAAATGGTTTTTTCCTCCGAAAAAATAATATAAAGGGTCTCGCTTAAAAGTGGGTATCAGACTAGGATCACTTAGATTTGGTTGTTAGTGTAGTCAAAAATTTCTCTGGAATGCCATCTGCTATTTGTAATAAGTGTTGCTGAAAAAGTTTTTATAGGTCCATTCCATATCTAGTTTTTGTAATTCAACTTTTAAAATATTCATCATGGGTTCCGATTAAAATTAATTGCAGGAAAAGAATATCCTACTTAGCCCTGATACTTGGGTAAAGTTAATATTTTCTTTAAAGCTAGCTGCTACTTGAGTAAGGCCTTATGCTGAAATATCCCAAAACCTTTTTTAGGCGGATACAAAGTGTTATATCCTAGCTTCCTCTACCTCATCTTGAAGTTCTTTATACCCATCTGGAGTTAAGACATCAATCATGATCATCAGTTTGCTGGCTCTGTATCCCGGTGGAAGAATTAGAGTCAACTATTTCTGTGTGACGGATTTGCCCACCTAAATACCCGGTATATGAGCTTAAGCCAAAACTAATAAATGCCAAAATTAGGGTCACAAGACCTACGGATTTAATACCTGTCCATTTTTTGAAGGTGAAGAGCAAGCCAACAAGAGAAGCTATACCCAGGATTATAAATGCCCATAAAGCGTAGATCGCGAAATCTTCATGTTGGTCCAGTTTACCTTTGATAATCGACTGAATTCCTTCTACGGTTTCTTCTGCGGCTTCTCCTGTGGAATAGGCAATCCCGGCCCCCACGGCAGAAATAATAAAGAGAAGATAAGCAGCGATCATAGTATGAGAGCTATTTGTCCAAAGCCCGTAAGCTAATACAACTCCTCCTAAAATAGAACCGTAAATGGGGAGGTGGGTGATAAGCAAATGTACATGAGTAAGATCCATTTTGATTTATTTATATCTAAATATCCGTATTGCTATTTGATAACAAAATGACAATTGTCATTTTGTTTTAATGTTTTCCTTTCTATTTATTCTTAAGCCTTTATCAAAAATCATTAATTCTGTTTAAAAATTTCAATGGTATATGTGGAAAGGCCTATATATTTATTCTAATCTCTCTACGTGCCTATCAATGCTCTCCCGTTTTATTTTTCACCCATACCGGTCTTGTGTCCGATTTATGATCTCTGCCAATAATGTCCTTGTAAAGTTCCGGTCTTCGAGCATTTTTATATCTCCACCCCCCGGAAAGTTTAATTTTTTCTTTGGTTAATTTTGAAACTGTAATCTCGTTTTCAAAAGATCTTATTTCAGATAAAACCTCTCCGTATGGGTCGATGATCATAGAATTACCATTTTTTAAATGTTCTCCGTCGTAGCCAATTGGATTTGTAAAGGCATAATAGACTCCATTATCGTATGCTCTTGCCGGTAACCAGCGCATTAACCAGCCTCTACCTTTCGGGCCGTCAAATTCCATGCGCAATGAAACCGGGTCGTCTTCGCGATTCTGCCAATATTTATCAGCGACATAACCTCGATGTGGCATGGCCGATGGCGTGCAGCAAGTAACGTGAGGCGCGAAAATTAATTCCGCTCCCAGGAGACTTGTTGCCCGCACATTTTCAATGACATTATTATCATAGCAGATCAAAATTCCACATTTCCAGCCCAGTAGGTCAAATACACAAAATTCATTGCCCGGAGACATATATTCACTAATAAAAGGGTGTATTTTTCGATGCTTTGCCACAATACCCTTGCCGGTAACGCAGATATAAGTATTATATATTTTTCCGTCCGATTTTTCCACCAGACCTGCCAGGATCGGGATATCCAATTTATGGGAAATCGCGATCAATTCCTGGGTGGATTTCCCATCTGGCACTTCCTCCGCCAGCTCTGTTAATTGTTCCAGACTTAGATCCCTGGTATGCGTGTAAGCGGTAACAGACATTTCATGAAAACTAATTAGATCTGCTCCCCTGGATTTTGCTCTTTCCGCAAGTTCCCTGATCACAGACAAATTGTAAGTTTTATCTCCGTCTTTTGGTTGAAATTGAGCTACTGCGAGTTTCATAATTTTGATGAATGTTGAATTTTTAGTTACTTGTAAAAGTAAGATACAGTTAATAAAGGTTATGCAACAATAATTTCACCAATAGCATATAGCAAATATTTACTGAACTTGTTTTCCGTTAGTAATTTTTTTGGCGACCCTTACTAAATATTTTCATCATTGAAAATCAGTTGATTGCATTAAATCTATGATAAAAAATTAATTAAGACACTAAGGATTTAAATTTGATAGTGATTTCCATGCATTACTCAATATGGAAACTCCACTTTGAAGGGTTACATACGCTGGGGAAGCAGTCATTCGTACTATTCCGGCAATACGCAGCGTTTTTAAGGCATTGTTGGAGGCAACAATTATTCTATTTTTGCCAATTTTACGCCATTATTTACTGTAAATCCAATGACTTTTTCATCGAATAAAAATTCAATGACGGTGCCACTTTCTATATTAATAAATTGTGTTTCGGTCATTGGGACAAGACTTAAATCACCAATAGGTGTATTGGTTAAATACAGGTTATTCTCTTTTAATTGAACTTCAAGAACTAGACCTTGCTCTTTAAGTTCATATTTTCCCAAAAATTGTTTTAAAGCTGTGTCTGATAATTCAATAACATCAATGGTTTCAGGCTGGCTTATTGACCAATTATAATATTCGGATACTGCATTTTTGATTTCTGATATTAACTTTCCTCCATTATCGGCATTTGTCATTACAATCAAAGCTTTACCTTGATAAGCGTAAGCAACCAAATCATTAGTGAAGCCAGCATTTTTACCTCCATGAGAAAATATTAAGGAATCTCTCTCATAGCGTAAAGAAAGCCCAAGTCCCCAATTATTTTTATGCTTTGTGAGCATTCTTTCAATGGTTTCTTTGGTTAGAACACCCTCTTTTTTACCTTTTAAGATATCCTGTATTTCTATACAATACAACGCTAAATCTGATGGCGTAGTCCATAAACCAGCAGCTGCCTGTTCCGGGTAATTATGCCATAAGCCTTCTATTAAATTTCCATTTCCGTCGTAAGCAGCACTAATGTTGCTTTGAAACTCTTTGCCTATTGGTTGCTGATAGGTGCTGTTTTTCATCCCAATTGGAAGCAGAATGTTCTTAGACATATAGGTCTCAAAAGGCACTCCACTTACGTCCTCCACAACTTTTTCCATTACGGTATAACCTCCTCCAGAATATCGCCAAATGCTTCCTGGTATTGTGTCTACCACTATTTTAGCAGTATTTCCCTTACCATTTAAAACATCAATTATCTCAGGAAAATTATCAGTTTGCCGGTAACCTGGAAAACCATGAACGGTCATTCCTGCGGTATGGGATAATAATTTTTCGAGGCTTACTTTTTCAGTTTTAGTAAACTCATTTTCCGGAATCTGCCAGTTTTTTAGATAATAGTTGACATCCTTTTTTAATTCTAAACTATCATTCTCATATAGTTTTAAAGCAGCCAAGGCAGCTACAGGTTTACTTATAGAACCCGCCTGAAAAAGTGTATGAGTATCCACTTTTTTTCCGCTTTCGGTATAGGCATATCCATATCCTCTAGCCCATTTTATTTTCCCGTTTTCTACAATGGCTATACTCATTCCGGGAACTTTATAAAAATCCATTCTTTCCTGGAGGTTAAATTTCTGAATAGAATCTCCTTTTATTTGAATATTCTCAACCAGGCTATTTTCAATAGCATTTATTTCTGACAAGATTTCCTTTTCCTTTTGAGCAAAACAATTGCTGATGAGGCTAAATGAGAGAATAATAAAATAGATCTTTTTCATAATTATGATATGTATTTAACCACTACGGTCCCGGTTAATAGAAGGGGCGGAATTAAAAATTAAGATTTATAGGCTTAAACAATTTTTTCTTTAGGACTCAAAACTTATTCGATTAAACCCATTAATTGCCATAGTCGTCTTAAGTTTAATTACCTCTGGTAAAGTTTTAAATAATGATTTCGTCCAAAGGTAATGGGATAGAAAATATAAATCAATAAGCTGAACGAAAACGCTATCATCAAGTATTGATTAAAATAAATAAAATAAGATATACCGAGCAGCGTAAACTGAGCTAAAATTAATAGTGGGATTGTCCATTTATTTTTTGGGAAACCAGATAATTCAACGATTTTTATCTCGTTTTCATTAAAAGTTAATTTGTGCTCCTGGCTCCCACACCAATCTATCTTCGCTTTCAAATTATAACTACCAGGTTTGAGGTCAAATTCTTTGGTTTCCCCATTTTCTATGGTTCCAATTTTTTCTTGATTTAGATATAATCCAATTTTTCTCCCTCTATTTGTCCATTCGGATCTTCTATCAATTATTAATTTGTTCATTATAAATGAATTTTTAAAATCAAAAGCACTATAAGGCTCCTTTTTAACCCAGATTGGGGGTATGGATACCCTTTTAAAACACGGTTCGTTGGTGAATTTAATTAATATAAAATTCACCGCTTATTTGCGATACCAAGTAATTATAGATCAAATCCTAAATTAAGTTGAAAAATAAATGGAAAAATATTTCCTCTTCCTTCCACTCCTACATAATATTGAGGTCCAATATCAAATAGTAAATGAATTTTTTCTCTATAATTTCTTTGAATTCCCCAGGTTGGCCCTATTGCCCAATCATAATCTGAAGTTCTAAATACATTGTCTGCAATTGAAGGACCTCTACTAATTATCCTCATAGAAATAAAATTCCCTGAATTATTTTCTACCGTTTTGCTCTTTCTAATTCTCTTGTTGAGGTTATAAAACCACTTTTGCTGTAGATCTACAAATGGAGCGATTATATAAATAAACCCATTTGCCCCCGAAGTCAAGTCAGGATATCCACCTCCATATCCGATTCCTAATCCGGCTGAAAATGTTGAATATTCTCCAGTAGGTAATTCTAGTTCCGCACCTGGATTTAGAAAGTTAATTCTCCAGACTTTTTCTGTATGATATTCTTTTTCTTCCTGTGCATTAGTGCTAATTGTAAATAAAGCTAAAAGAGCTAGAATTGATAACTTCTTCATTAAATTTTAATTTTTAGGTTTGGGGTTCAATTAATTTTTAGAGATCACCTGTTTATTTTATTGTAGGGTGTTGGCAATTCATTTTTTATTTATTCAGCATGTTTCAATCCCGATATTTTCAAACAACTTTTTAATTTCTATAATATCAGGTTTATTATTCATTTCCATTAAATCTCTCATCTTACCATTTTTCAGTTTCAGGCTGAATCTTTTTCGACCAAAAACTTGCTTTTCGGTAAGCGAACAGATATCAGATAAGTTCAGTTTTTCAGCTGCCGATTTTTTCAGTATTTGATAAATCAAAATCCCTATTGATGCTAATCCAAGAATTATCCAAATAAATGCCATCCATTCTAATTGCTTTTTGTCCAAAACAAAAACAGGAAAAAGAATAGAATTAATAAGAGTCAATATCAATGACATTTTTATCAAAAAATACTGTGTTTTTAATCCATCCTTTATTTCAAGCGACTTTTCGTTTTCGTTAAATTTAATTTTCATACTTCTGTTTTTCCAGGGCTGGTCAAGGTTTGGTATAAAATGAATATTAGATTACGAGGGTATTTCCTGCGGAATCTCGTGCGTGACACGCAATAACTTCAAGCTGGCACTGAACATAGCATTCTTTTTATGGATTGTTAGCAAAGGGTGTTTTGTTCGATGGTAAATTTAATTGACTAAGGATCCGGTCGAGTTCCGTGAGAGATTTATTTTCAATAATTTGAGTGTTGATGGTTAATTCCTCTTTGTCTGTTTTTAAGATATAGTCACCAGAAAATTTTTTAATTCTATTAATTTCTGAAAAATTGATCTTTTTTCCGAATGGGGAATTTTTTTTGATCCCTTCATTTTCGATGGTCAAATACTGATTTATTTTTTCATAAAAATAACTACTCCAATAAAGTATAGCAATGAATAAATATCCGTAATCTTTCCATTCATTTTCTCCAGAATATTTTAAATTCAGGAGTCCTAATCCAGTCCAGAATATTCCAAAGATCAGGTTGTTTTTTAACCGTTTCTTCTTGTATCTTATTTTTAATTTATTCACTGTTTGCTATAAACCATTTATAACTCAAGTTAGAAGAGAAGCTAACTACTCAGCCTAGACCTGGTTTGGGGCGTGAAGTTAATTATTTTCTTTCTAACGGTACCACCTAGTTTCGGAATAAATCTTAAAGTTATTTTTCCTCAATCTTACCTGCCAGTAATACTTTAAAAAAGACCGTTACCATTGATGTACCTGAATCCATACTCGAATCTACATTTGATAAAATAGTAATAGTATAATGAGACGCTGGTAAGTAGATTATCTCACCACTTATTCCATACCATCCACCACTATGACCTAAAATAGTTTCTTTATACCTATTGTCTACATCTATGCCGTAACCTAAATGGGTATTATATCCTTTAACCCTTGGCTTTATCATAAGATCTACAGTTTTTTTACTTATTAATTTATAACTGAAAAGAGCCTTATTAAAATTAAATAAATCTTCTACGGTAGAATAGTGAAAACCTCCGGGGGATGCTTTTGACAGGTAAAAAATATTATTCTTTAATGTCCCGCTGTCACCTTCTGCAAAAGTATAACCGTTTGCTTTATTTTCTATTATAGCGTCTATTTCATAGGCCGCAGTATTTGTCATTTTAGCTTTTCTAAAAATATTTTCTTGCAGATAGTCATAGTAATTAGTTCCGGTAATTTCTTCTATAATTAAGCCAAGTAATACATATCCCGCGGCATCATAATTATATTCTGTTCCTGGTTCTGAAAGCAAGGAATCATTTACAAATAAAGGAACAAAGTCTTCTACTTCTTTAAATTCAAATTTACATTTATCTAAAAAACTAGTTACGTAAAAGTTGGATAATCCTGCTGTATGAGTTAGTAACTGAGAAATGGTAACAGAATTTCTAACCTTCTCATTTGGATATTCTTTTAAATATTTACCTATGGGTGTAGTTAGATCAATTTTTCCTTCTTCATACAATTGAAGTATGGCCACGGCAGTAAATGTTTTTGTTATAGAAGCGATATTGAATTTTGTATCAATTTTATTTTTTACATCTAGTTCTTTACTGGCTAATCCATAAGCTCGTTTTTGAAGAATCTCACCATTTTTTGCAACTAAAATTGTCCCGGAAAATTCTTCTCCAGTTAAATTTGTCAGGAAAGAATCTATTTTATTTTCAATGTTGGTATCGCCTTGAGGATAAAAGTTTTCGGCCGTAAATATGACTAAAAGAAGGATTAATAATTTAAAGTGTTTCATAGTTGATTTTCTGTACTAAATTTTTGATAAGGATCTCCCATAACGCAAGCTGGCATAGGAAAAGATACATACTTGTTTGATTAACTATTTTATTTTTTATGATTCTAAAAATACATTATCTCGATGAAACCCGTTATTTGCATTGAAGCAATTTAAGGCTTAGTTTGTCTTGGTGCTAACTTCTTTAAAGTTCCAAACCAAGGAAATCATATAATAAAAGTTGCCTTGATGAAATTTATATTTTTTCACTGTACTTACCCTGTGTAATACAACCAAATTAGATCCTGGGTATATTCCCAGCATATGGATACCAACACCAGTATGAAATAGAACTATGTTTTACTATATTTATTTTGTTTTAATTTTTTATTGGTATTAGCCCATTGTATACCCTTTTTCCCCATCTAATAAAATCATTAAAGAGGATGTTCCAGGTTCGTTTGTGAATCCTAAGGAATCTAATTTATCTTTTGAAATACCTTGTCCTTAAAAAGAATGACAATCAAAAATTCTCAATGCGACAAATGATGTCAAACCTAGTGGCAATCTTTTATTCAGTGAATTCTATTTCAATTAAAAAGTAATGAGGAATATTAAAAACCTTTCCGAAGTCTTCGGGATCAATTTCCGATTGGGCCACCCTGCAATAAGAACCAGAACCATCTTCAGACCTATTTGGTGTAATCACGGACATCAAGTGAAATGGTTCTTTTGAATTTTCTTTTAGAACTTTTTTTGCCCCAAAAAAGTCTTTAGCAACATATTTACCATTTCCTTGAATTGTTGGGAAGTAGGATTGTTTACTTCCGAATCTATTCCCTCTAATCCACACCTTTATTTCGTTTTTATCTACTTTGGTTAATAGCTTGAAAGAAGTCTGAGTAGAATCAACTCTAAAAAACTCGGTTCCTCTTTCATCAAATAAAGTTTCAGTATTGATTATTTCTCCGTTCAAAAACTCCTTTACTCTTACCACATAAAATTTACCTTTTATGAATTCTCCGCTAAAGCTAAATTCAGATTGATTTATATTTTCGAAATCAAACAGGGTTTGCAAATCTTCATTTTCAAGTGAATTATAAATTCTTACTTCAATAGCAGATTCATCTGCGGGTATAGATAATTTATCGGCCTGACTTTGGTCAATTTGAGAGTTTTCACTTGAATTTTGTGCAAATAATGTCACTCCAGATAGGTAAATAATAAATAGAATTATTTTCATTTTTTTAATTTTGGTTAAGGCTAAAGATTACCCCAGGTTGGATTCTACTTAGACCTGGTTTTGTTGAACAAGATAATTATTTTCGTCCCAGGTAAGCTACCCCTTAGTGGTTTTAACCCACGGTGGTTGCCAGTGCGGCTACTTGCCTATTTTTAAAATTCTTATTGCACCCTGAACTACTAAAATAAAAACTATTGTTCCAATAATTAAGTCGGGTTTACTTGAATTTAACCAATAAACAAGTAGAGCAGCAATTATAACTCCTAAGTTTATTATTACATCATTTGAGGTGAAGATCATACTTGCTTTCATATGAGCTTCTTTTTTACTTTTTGATTTTTGAAGTAGAAATAAACAAATTCCATTTGCAATTAAGGCAAAAATTGAAACGATAATCATCGTTGAGAAATCGGGCAGTTTTTCATCCCCAAAAAATCTTCTTAGTACTTCTGCAAATCCAATGATCGCTAGTAGAATTTGGAAATAGCCGGCCAAATTGGCAATCTTTTTCTTCTTTACAACGGAACCTCCAACAGCAAGGAGACTTATTCCATAAACAAAAGAATCTGCCAACATATCTAAACTATCAGCAACTAATCCCATGGATTTCGAAATTAAGCCCGTGGTCATTTCTATGATGAAAAAAGCGAAATTTATTACCAGCACGGACCACAGCAACTTTTTTTGATGTGAGTTTTCTTTAAACTCGGTTTGGTTAGATTCCTCAGTAACCAGCTTTTTATCTCCTAAATTCAATGTATGTATGGACTCCTCTATAATTTGAATATCACCCTTATGGAATACGGTTAGTTTTCTATTAGGAATATCGAAATCGAGATTTTTAATACCTGAAATTCCATCTAATTTCATCCTAATTAGATTTTCTTCTGAAGGACAATCCATCTTAGAAATTACAAATATTGACTTTTGCATTTATAAATATTTTTGTGCGTATTGGCCATAACCGCCTCGAATAACGATAATTAGTGAGAGATTAGGGACACGTACTTGTAAAGCCTGCCACGCCACACGCGTGGTTAGACCCGGTTTGTTCCACAAGTTAATTATTTTATTTTCTACCCACTATATAATTCAGTTCAGTTACCCCGCAATTAAAGGGTCGAGTAGTCGGCAATTGTTTTAATTCTATTTTGTCCTTGATATTTTCAAACAATGGAATCCCTTTTCCGAGAATAATCGGATTAACAAATAACCAGAAGCCATCAATTAAGTTCCGTTTCAAAAGGGAATGTGTTGCTGTGGGACTCCCAAAAAGCAAGATTTCTTTACCTGGTTGTTCCTTTATTTCATTTATTCTATCTGAAAGATTATCGCTAATAATTTTTGTATTAGCTAAATTCTCTTCTTTCATTGTCGTTGATAAAACAATTTTGTGCGTTTTGCTATACCACTTGGAATGTTCAATGTCGTGTTTGGACGCTTTAGGTTTGTCTGCAGCCGAAGGCCAGTAATTTTCCATCATCTCATAGGTTACTCGTCCATATAATGCAGTATCACTTTTGCTTATGCGCTTGCCTACATAATCAAAAATTTCTTCATCCACTTTAATCCAGTTCATTTCTCCGTTCGGCCCTGCAACAAAACCGTCAAGTGATATATGCATAAATGAAATTATTTTCCTCATAATATTTTTTTTATCTATGTTTGTCGGTGTTTTAAAGCTTCTTCCTGGCAGAATTTTTCATAACACTTGTTGGCAACGGTCCAGTATAACCACAAGTGGCTCGGAGTTATGAACTGTCCCAAAAGTTATCGGGAGGTCGGCATAAGCTTTTGTCTCCTGGTTACTAAAATTACACTTTTTCAGCAAAACCCGCTATTTGCTATCAACCGACTTAAGTTTAATTTCTCTAAATTTTGATAGTCAAATTCAGCAAATCATAGTATTCTAAATCTCAAAAACATATCGAGCATCGCCATATTTCTGTTTCATTTCTTTTAAAAAAATATAGTGAGAAAAGACATATATTATTGGGTGATTTCAAGGTTTAATTATTATTACTTGATATCGTTACGCCAAACCAAAGTAAACACAAATTAAAGCAATAGTATCAAAAAAACCGTGTACAGCAATAATAAACCACAAATCGTATTTACGCAAGTAGAATATCAGGGCTATGAGCGCTCCGACAAAACCTGTTACAAGTTGTCCTGTAATTCCTTGATAACTATGTAAAAAGCCAAAAAGGAATGCAAAAAGGACAATATTAAGTACAATACTAACTTTGCTATCTCCAAAGAATTTTACAAATTGTCGCATAAAATAACCGCGAAAGATAATTTCTTCTCCAAATCCCGCAGAAACCCACACTAATAATAAAGCAATTAAACATGCTGGAAGATTTCCTTTCAATTGATCAAAACTTGAATAATCTATAGGAGCTCCTGTTAATTTTGTAATTCCAGGAACCAAGGCAAAGACATAAAAAACAAAGAGTCCCAGGGCAACTAATGGAGCAAGTACGAAGATGTTTTTAACTGTGAATTTTTCACGTTGAAATCCAAGTGCTGAAAATGGTTTGCCTTTGTATTCTATATAATTCGCTATAATAATTAATATAGAAATAATAATATTTTCTATATAACTTATACGGATTGGTCCAAACCATAAAAAGCAGATGATTGCAGTGGTAATTAATGGAGTAAAAGTTTGTCGTAATGTGATTTTGTTCATTTTTTTGATTTTAAATTCTAACCGAAATAATGAACAAAACCTTTAAAAATCCTTTTAAATACTAATGTTTTTACTGAATGGTCTTAAAATTATAACTGAATAGTCGGTCTTTTTTGGCTTCTTTTATTGTAACCAATTCATAAATGCTTTTCGCTTGTAACGACTGATATTGATTTCGGCAATCGCATCGTTTTCAATGGAAACTTTTAACCGAATACGCAACTTGCCATTTTCAATCTTTTCAATTTGGTCTACAGAAGCTTTGTGAATGATAATTTGCCGGTTGGCTCTAAAAAATAATTGATCGTTTATTTTTGCTTCGAGCTCATTCAATGTGAAATCGGTGTTCATTGATGTGCCATCCTTTTTAACAGTATACACAATCTTATTTTCGCTGTAAAAGCACGCAATATTTTCATAGCTAAGTTTTGTCATTTTTACGCCGCTTTCAATGGTAAGTTCAGCATCTTTTATGGATAACTTATATAAATTGTATATATCTTGTGCATACATTAAGCCTATGAGAATAAAACTCAATAATAAGGTAATTAGCAAACCGATTAATAAATAATAGAACTCTGTATTTCCACCTGCAACAATATTAAAAATAATATTTATAGGAATATACATGATTGTAATGTATGCTAGTGTAGAAGCCATAAACCATACAATAGTGACCATTTCTACTTTTTTAGAGAAATGCTTTTTCTTGTAAAATTTAAAATTAAGATCCGTTATGATTCCAATGAGAATACATAAAGCCATAGACGACAGGAAACCTTCTATGGGGAATCTATACGACTCACTATCTGGAAAATTATCGCGTGTTGCTAAATGATTTACCCCTAAAAAGAAAATCATCAATACCATTGCTTTCTGAAACCAACGCCATGCAGAACCACTAATAAATGTATGCCATGCTGTTTTTGGTGTACTCTTGGTTGGTTGTGTTGTACTCATGAATTAAAAGCTCTTTTTTCAGTCAGGTTCAAAAGTAAAGAATAATTTCACCATAGAATTTTATCAAGAATATTACTCGTCAGCATTTAAAATCATTTTTAGTATTCCTCTTTTTATCAAATCCTGGAATTAAATTGTAAAAAAAGGATAATTAATTAAGTAGAGAGTTGCTAAGACGAATATTCCTTGAGTATTTTTGGCAACGCTCCCGGTTGGTATGTTGCCCGTAATAAGGTAAACCTGTATGTTCATATTTATAAATCGAAGAATGAATTTCCTGTTCCTTCTTATCTTTAAAAATAGAAGCATCGTTCAATGCTCTAAGGCCTTACTAACTTTTTCTATTTCATTTTCATATTTCCAGTAGCAATCATCCAGTGATGAAGTTGGTGATGTGCACCTTCTGATAAAATACCGATATACCCCAATGCCCTTATTTTTTCTACCTCAGCTGTCTTCGTGGTAGTTACTATTATGGTCCATTTACCATCATCCTCTTTAGTAATCATATCCCATCCTTTTTCTTTTTTTAGCATGGCAGGATGCATGTTAAAGACTCTTTTTAAGGAATTCTCAGCTCTTTTGGTTTCCGGTTGAACTTTAATCTCTACTCCGTTTTCATATGGTTTTTTTGATATAACGGATACTTCTTCTGTAAAGGCCTTCATGTCAAGCAAATGTTGTCGTAAAGATTCCAGGTCGATATTGGACCAGTTGGTGGAAGGATCAGCTTCTAATTTGGCAACCACTTCCTGAATAGCACCAAAAATGTCATTTCCAGGCAAACTAACAGGAGCAGTTTGTTGGTGGTGGTTTTGAGCATTAAGATGAATAGTTAAGATGAAAAAGATCGCTCCCAATAGATATCTTCTAATCGTAAATTTTTTCTGACAGGTTTTCATTTATTATTATTTTAATTCAATGCTTAATTTTCTGAAAATTTAATTTTAAATCGAAATTTGAGTGGCATTAAAATCTTACCTAAAATAAGCACCTAAAAATATGATTAGAACTAAAGCAATAGCGGCATAAAGCACTCTTTTCCAGGTTGGCTTTATAGTCTCACTTTTGTATACCCCATAAATTCCAACTGGCGGAAAAAAAATCAATAAAAGACCAACCATTGAACTATTATACTATCCTTCATTATTTTTCATACTCTTATAATTTTAATACCAGAATTATCTTTGAACCAAGTTAATAATTTTTCTAACTATACATGTGTATTTGGAGATTTGAAATGCACGGATTTAATTTTTCAAACTTAGTAACACTCTTCTAGAAAATTCTAATTTATCTGCTCAAACGGGCAGGCGGTTTTTAGGCATAGGGCTCAGGCTTATCCCAAGTTATAGGCAGGGGGGTTAACTATTTTCTTTCCTGGTTTCTAAAATTACACTTTTTCTACAATACCCGTTATTTGCGATGAGCATCAATGAAAAAGCAGTAATCGGTTATCTTTAAAATTCACTAAAACATTAAAGATATGGAAACCCGAGTTACTGCCTTACCAAAGTTATTCATTGGCCTTGATATGCACAAGTCAAGCTGGAAGATTCATTGTAGTACCGATCTTTTTTCCGGTAAATCTTTCAGTATGGAGCCACATTGCGAGATCCTTTATAAATATGTCCAGAAGCATTACCCGGATCACCAGGTTAGTATTGCCTACGAAGCAGGATGCTTTGGCTATGCTGCCCACCGGAAGTTTGAATCTTTTGGATGGCAGTCCCTGGTAGTAAATCCAGCAGATATACATCGTAAGGGTAAAGAACAGTATACCAAGACCGATCGTATCGATGCCCAGCTCATTAGCCGGGAACTTAAAGATGGGCGTCTGGAGAGTATCGGAATTGTTGGGGAAGAGCGAGAATGTTTTCGAAGCTTATTTAGAAGACGGTATAGTCTTAGTAAAGATCTTCGTCGTATTAAAAGCATGATCAAGATGCAACTCTTGTATTTTGGAGTAAAGCTTCCTCGGGAATTTGATAACGATCACTGGAGCCATGCCTTTCGCAATTGGTTAGAAGTTCAGGAATTCTCTCATGGGACGGCTAACGAGAGTCTTGCTAGCAAACTTCGGAGTTTTCGATTTCTGGATCAGGAATTTCGTCATATTTCAAATCAGCTTCGGTCTTATGCTCGCAAATACTATAAAAAGGATTATTATTTGCTAAAGAGTGTTCCTGGGATCGGTGGTATCGTGGCAGCTGGTATTCTAGCCGAATTAGGTGACCTGCGACGTTTCAATACCCTGAAGCATCTGGCTGGTTATGTTGGAATAGCACCTGGTATCTATCAGAGTGGGACTACTTCTCGAACCACCGGGATGACCCCCAGGGCTCAGCGTTTAATGCGATCCTATTTTGTAGAAGCCTCCTGGCAGGCTGTACGAACAGATCCTATCATGCAGGCCTATTACCGTAAGCATGTTGGAAAAGATAGTAAGAAGATTATCATAAAGGTGGCCCATAAATTACTGAGTCGGACTTTAGCAGTTATAAAAACAGAAACTCCTTATGAAATAGGAGTGGTAGCATGAAAATAATATAAATGACCAAGCCCTAGACAAACTTATCCTGTATCACACAACAACGGTGGTGACCATAGTGGATCACATTTTTATGAGCAAGTGGACAGGATTATATAACCGGAATCATAGCGATGCAGGTGGCGTTTCAAAAGAAAATGACCACAAATAGGAGCCCGGGCAGGTTATTAAGTATTGAATTATTGACAAGCAACTCGAGGAGTGAAAAGGCTTGTCAACCAATTCAACACTACAAAATCATCATCATAATGAGATAAGAGAAATTAAAATATTAAATTTGAGAGAAGCGATTATTGCTTTTCATAGGAACCGTTGTTGTGAGCTGTTATATTAGCTTAATTGAGTTTTTGAAATCATTAAATTCTTCAATTGCTGTCTGATTTTGTTCTTGGGATTGATGTAAATTAAAATCATAATAAAATCCATTATGTTCTGCTTTAAGAACTTTTAATTCAACTTTTGTAGGTTTTTCCAAATCGATATGTTCAAAAGTATAAGTTGAATCATATTCATATATTTTGCATCCTGAAATTGTGTATGGCTCATATCTTCTCCTTACTTCAAAATCTTTTAAAATCATAGATGTTCCATAAGCAGACATTTCCATTACCTCTTCAAAATTTTCAAATTCTTCAAATTCCTCCTTTGGAGTTATATGTAGAGTGATAGTCGGTGAAAATGTATTTTTATATTGAGGTTTATCTTCAAAATATTTTGTGACTATTAGAATAGGTTGACCTAATTCATCGTATACTTCGTCTTTAATTTCTTCAAAGCCGTTGCCTAAAATTTGTTTGTTTTGTAGATTCTTGAAGTCTTTAACTTTAATGAAACCCCAATCTTTTGGTTTGTAAAAAAGGATCCCTAATTGTCTGTTTAAATACAAGCTTTCATTTGTAACAACAGCTTGAAATGGATCTACAACTACATGCGCTAATGCTAAACTAGAAAGTTGTAAAAATTGTCGTCTTCCTATACCCATTTAATACGAAATCTTAAAAATATAATTGCTCACAACGGTCCCGATTATCGCCAGTGGCGGAGTAAGGGACACGGATTTGTAGGCCTATTATTGGTTTGTTGGTCAAGTTAATTATTTACTTTCTAAGGCTGCCGTCTATTGGCGATCAACCATTGTTGTGCTTTCGTTATTTTTCAATGGTTTATTCATCCACCAATTTTTCATCAATTAAAGCAATGATTTCTAAACTTGTGGTTCTATACTCTTTTAAGTGTAGGATATAATTATTGAAATACATTTCATAGATAACTTTAGCTGTATTTCTGTAACGAAAATCGGTTAAGGCGAATTCTATGAAAGCATCACTATAAGCACCAGTACCTCTAAAGTCAAGGTCGGCAAACCAAGGTTGTGTGTATTTTACAATTTCTAAAAAGGAATTTGAGTTTGTAGCTAATTCCTCTAAATCAACAGAAATGTTATTCGCCAAATCTAAATACAAATTATTTAGTTTAATTGATAAAGAATCACTAGATGTGTTGTTTTGTTGGTTGTAGTTTTGTAAAAGTTCACTGCCGTTTTTTCTTAATTTAATATTTGGGAATCCGAAATTTACATACCTACAATTTATACAGTTTATAAAGTCATCTTTTTTTCTTGTTTTGTTAATAATTGCCAAATAATCTTTTTCTATAGATTGTGAAGAATTTACAATTTTATCAATATTTACTATGTCTTGTAGTAAATCTGCTTTTATGGTTGCATAGATATTATTCAACACTTCTTTTTGTTGCCGTTCTTGATTCCAATTGTTTATTGATAGAGCAATTAAAATTCCAATCACGACAAGAACAATTTCACCAACCGCATATTTCAAATACCTTCCGGTTTTTCCCTCGGAAAGTAAATTTTGCCTGATTTTTCTAAAGAACTTTATCATTAGAGTTTGGTTTATCTAAAGGTATGGTTTTTAGGTAATTATATTTTTTAAATTATAAGGCACAACGGTCCTGGTTGACAAAAAGAGGTGTGGAGTTTTGGAAGCTGGTCCCAATTGCTATCGGGATGTAGGCCCCGGCTGCCGGCAGGCAGGTTAAACCTGGTTTATTGATCAAGTTAATTATTTTCTTTCTAACACCACTGCTTACAGCCAATGCCGGGAGTACGAGCTTTTATCTGTTTATTTCACTTTTTATTATATCTATCATCTTAGTGGTTTTATCCTTCACACCGACGGATTGTTCATTGGTATAGGAAGTATAGCTGATTAAACGTAATAAATAATCTTCAAAATCGGGATGTTTTAATAATTGACTAAAGTCTGATTTTGGAACTAAGGTTTTCATTGTTTCGTAATCCTTAATTTTACTCATGGAAATTCTGGCTCTTAGATCTTTATCATCGAGCAAAATCATCATCATTCTTCCTATCTGATAGTTTTCTGAAAGAAATGGAATGAGTTGATCCTCTGTAATATTCAGAATAACCTGTTCTTCTTCGCTTAATTCACTTAGAAAGCTTGAATAGGAAGAGATATAATTTCGTAATTCTTCATTTTCCAGTAAATAAAGTTTCCCGGAATTTATAAGTTCATTACTTACACCAAGTTCAGGATCAAAAGTTGGTCTTATCGAAATTCTGAACAAATGAGCATCAATAGAATCAGTAGAAATCTCATTATAATCTAATCTTTTATATTCCAAAAACTTGAAACAAGAATTCAAGGTCTCACTTCTAAGTGCTATTTTATCATTGATCTGATTGAGATTACTATTGTATTCTTTTAACAACTGGGCGAGGATTTGTTGTTCCTGTTTTCTATCCCGATAATTTTGATTTAAATTATTTATCTGCAATGCAATTAAGATCCCTATAACCACAAGAACAATTTCACCAACCGCATATTTCAAATACCTTCCGGTTTTTCCCTCGGAAAGTAAATTTTGCCTGATTTTTCTAAAGAATTTTATCATTAGAGTTTGGTTTCTCTAAAGATATGATTTTTAGGTAATTATATTTTTTAAATAATAGAGCATAACGGTCCTGGTTAACAAAAAGAGGTGCGGAGTTTTGGAAGCTGGTCCCAATAGCTATCGGGATGTGGGCCCTGCCTGCCGGAAGGCAGGTTAGACCTGCTTCGTAGATCAAGTTAATTATTTTCTTTCTAAGGCTGCCTCCTATTGGCGATCAACCATTGTTGGCTTTAGTTTTTTGCAAACTCAATTAAGTTATTATAATTTCCATTATCGGCTTCTTTTAAAGAACTTATATATTTTTTTCGAGTTTCATTAGCTTTTACCATATTTGATTGATGCCACGAAAATATTTCTCCACCAAATATCGATTCCATAATTATATCGGCCATCATTCTTGAATGTCTTCCATTGCCGTTCGGAAAGCAATGAATTGATACTATTCGATGTTTGAATCGGATTGCTATTTCTTCCGGAGGAAAGGTTTCATTATCAATCCAATATTTCGAATCGTCCAGTAAAATCTTTAGTTCGATCCCAATTTTTGTCCAAGGAATTCCAATGTTTTTTTCAGTTTTTCGAAATTCCCCGGCCCATTTCCATACATCACCATACATCCTTTTGTGTAAGTCTTTTATAAACTTTTCAGTTAAAATCTTTTCAAGTCTTAATTTTGTATGAATAGTCCATTCAACTGCTTTTTCAATATTAAGTTGCTCAAATTCGTCCAATTCGCCTTGAGTAGTAATTGACTTTATTTTTAGACCTTCCTTTTCATCATCATCTAAAGGTGTTTGTCCATCTTTGTAATCAAATTCTAGTCCCATAGTGATTTTCTCATCTCGCGCTTAATCTCATTAGCAAGTTCTTGTATGGTTTTGGCTAATTTTTTTTCTTCAATTCCTTGGTCCTCTAATTTCATATTTTGATTGGTCCGCATCACAATTTTTCGGGCCAATTTCTCTGCTTTTACATTTACTAAATCATTTATGGTACCATCCTTTGGGACCATTGCATAGACCAATTTTAGGTCCATTGCATTAGATACATCCCTGAGAGAATTTAATGTGATAGTGCCATTAGCCTCACTTTCTTCAAGGTTTTTGACACCCTGTCGCGTAATATTCAATTTGGTCCCAAGTTGGGCCATAGTCATATTTAACGTGGTCCGAATTGTATTAATCCATCCACGTTCTGGTACCAGGGCTTTTTTAGTTTGAGCAAATGGTTGCATTTTTTGGTCCAACTGTTCTATTAAAAGTGAGTGTTTATTTCTCATTTTTGTAATCTTTTAACTTTACAATATATTTATTTTGTAAATGTATTTATTTACAAATATATAAATAAGTCAATATATCTGTTTACAAAAAGTAAACTTATTAGTTTACGAACACTCATTAAACCGCTTATAAACTAGCGTAGTTCCATCTGGTCAAAATACATCAGGTCATAACCATCCATCGTGGCCTTAAAATCGTAAGAATCCTCACTGGAGGAAAGGATCTCCACCTTTAACTTTTTGCCTATCCATTGCTCTATGTCAGGGTCGGTAGTTTCAGCATACTCCACAATATACGTACAATCGTCCAGCCATTCCACCTTTGCTTTGGTTTGGGTGTTATTGCTGGTGTTCTTTTCAGTCTGCATGGTCTTGGTGCGCTTTACCAGGATCACCGTTCCGCTTATATCGTCCACGATCTTAAATTTTCCGGTAGCGAATCGCCGGCAGTCCGGTGCCTTTTTTTCCTGTTGCCTGAACTGCCTTTTGGTGAATTCTTTCATCATCACGAACTCGATATTACCCGTATTCCCGATCATCTGGTCATAGACCGCCAGCGCGTCTTCTTCCCGCTCCTGTTTTTCATAGACCCAGGCCAGCAGCATCTTATATTTGGCATTATCCGGCTCCTTTTCAAATCCCTTCAGCAGGTCTTTTTCGGCCTCGTTGAGCTTTTCCCCGGCAAACTCGAAGGAAGCCTTTTTAAAGTACCACTCGCTATCGCGTTTTTCGGCTTCGATCGCCATAATGGAATCCATCTTTTTATCTATATCCTGCTCCAGTAGCAAGGAAAGCCCCCTATTTCTTATGGTCTTGAAGTACTCGTAATAGCTATCGCAATCCTGAAAAAGTTTTCCCTGCATTTTCACCATAATTTCCATAGCGATCCTGTCGTTTTTGGCCTGCTCATCTCCTATGCTATCCATGGCCATAAGAGCCACAAGCTGCTCCTCATGTTTGACGAAGTTCTCCAGGAAACATTGCTCGAAGCCTTTCCGGGCATCGTCAAACTTGTATTTTTCAAAACAGCCGCAAAAATTGGGCGCGACCTTATTGGCAAGATCTGTTACACCCTGCTCTCTGCTCTGCTGGGCGGTGGCAGTAAAAAGGCCTGTAAAAATCAAGAGGGCCAGGAATAATTTTTTCATTGGTAGTATTTGGCCCATAAAGCTAGCACTTTCATTTAAACAGGCCTAACGCGTCGGTATATAAAATCCCTGCGGATTTCCCTATTTGGATGCTTTCCGGTGGGCCATGGGATCCATAAACCTATGGATAAGCTCTTCGCTAAGATCGGGATTGGCTCCTTCTTTCGCCGCTACCAGTGCTCCCACCGCGCAGGCAATATCCAGTGCTCTTTGGGGTTCATCTCCCAGCAACAGCCTGGCAATAAGGGTTCCTAAAAATGAATCGCCCGCGCCCACGGTATCTTTTACCTTCACCTTATAGCCGCTATTGTAATAAAGTTTCTTTCCGTTCATAAATACCGCGCCATGGCTGCCCTTGGTCACGCAAATGGACTGCGTGCCAGATTTTACGGCCAAAAACAGGAGATTCTGCTCCAGGGAATGATAGGGCGAGCCCATTATTTCGGCGATCTCGAACAACTCCTCGTCATTGATCTTTATAAGATCGGCGGTCTCAATAAGTTTCAGTAAAAGCTCCTCGCTGTAATGCGGAGGCCGGAGATTAAGATCCAGGACCTTATATTTCGCTTTGGCCAGCAGCTCAAAAAGTGTCTTTCTGCTCACCTGGTCCCGGCAGGCCAGGCTTCCGTAGATAAATGCGTCGGCATTCTCTACCGAGCTTTTCATCGCTTCGGTAAGCTCTATCCTGTCCCATGCCGAAGGATAGACGATATCATAGGTCGCCGAACCAGCTTCAGATAGTTTTATATTCACCCTCCCGGTTGGATGCTCGTCATCTTTAAGAATATTTCCGGTGGCCACCTTTTTGCACTGCAGGTACGCCAGCAGTTCATCTCCTTCTTTATCGGTGCCTACCCGGCTAATCATTTCAGTATCTATTCCCATACTGCTTAGACGGCTGGCCACATTAAGCGGCGCCCCACCAATATGCACTCTATCGGGAAAGACATCCCACAGGATCTCGCCAAAACAGACGGCTTTTACTTTTTTAGTCATGCTTTTAATTTACGGAATTTTATCCGGAACTAATCCAGACGGTAGATCTCCATCACATTCTCCATGACCTTTTTATAATCGATCTCCAGGTCTAATAATTTTCCCGAATGTATATCGAAAACCCATCCGTGAACGGTGATATTCCTATCCTTATAAGCGCGCTGCACCACGGCGGTCTTGATCACATTGATACACTGCTCGCGAACGTTGAGCTCCACCAGGCGTTTATATTTACCTTCCTCGTCGTGGATCTGGTCGAGTTCTTCTTTATGGATACGATAAACATCCCTGATATTTCTAAGCCAGGGATTCAGGATCCCAAGATCTGCCGACTCCATTGCGGCTTTCACCCCGCCACAGTAATAATGGCCGCACACCACCACATGGTCCACTTTAAGGTTCAGCACTGCGTATTCTATCACAGACATTGCGCTGAGATCTGTATTAGGAACCATATTGGCGATATTACGGTGTACAAAGGCCTCCCCGGGAGAGATGCCCATAAGTTCCTCGGCACTTACCCGGCTGTCGCTGCAACCTATATAAAGAATATCAGGATTCTGGCCCATAGAAAGATTCTTGAAATATTCTGGATCCTGTTTTAGCTTTTCGCCTACCCACTCTCGATTGTTCTTAAAGATCTGCTGTATGTCCATGCTTCCTGTTTTTGAAGCTTAAAAATAGAAAAACCTAAGCTATTCCCTAATTCGAACTTTGGTAAATATTTCTTAATCCCACACAAATTTCCAGTTTCCGTTCTTTTGTCTTTTCCAGACGGTATGAAAAATACCTTCGGAAGTCCTTTCGCCTCCCGGGGAATCCTGGACCGTATAGGTATATTTCCCATAGGTATAACCGAGATCTCCCGAAACCGATACGTCTACAAAATCCGGTTTCCAGGTAAGTTTTACCTTTTCTGACTTTTCCAGCGAAGTATAACTGTTTTTCAATGCTTCCCGGCCTTTGATAAGGGTATCGTTTCTTAGCAAAACTGCATCACTGGCGGCATAGGCCAGAAATGCCCTGGGGATCCCTTTTTCTTCTGCCATCGCGGCGAAGTCCTCTTCGGCCTTAAGAATCTCTTTTTTCCATTTTTCCATATTTTGCTGAGAATCTTCTTGCTTAGGATTGCAGGAAATCAGAAGAATGCAGCAGGTGAGGGAATAGATCACCAAAATTATACGGGATAGCTTCATTTTTGTAGTTTTCCACTAATTTAACCAGATTTTCTGGTGGAAGATCTACTTTAACGGCAATTCTAATCCCGGGTAAGATCGCCAAGTTCCAGCACCGTTTTCCAGTTACGGGTGGTGGCATTCACCTTAAGTTTTTTCTCAAAGAAGTTATTGCTAAGTTTGGAATCGCTGTATCGTCCGGCAATAAAGATGAAAACCCGTTTCCCACTAATACGGTAATGGTCTGGTGGAAAATCGTAATCTTCGATCTCTTCCAGTGCCCCCGGCCCCGGACTATCTTTTAGGAAAGTGAGATGTAGATGGTCTGCCCTGTAATCTCCATGGTAGGGATTGGAATTAATAGCACTATGAAGTTCTTCAGAAGTCCACACAATCACCGGGACCTTAAAGCCGTAGATCTCATCGATGATCCTTTCTATCCTGTCAGCAATTTCACTGGTGCTTTCGGGTCCGGAATAATCAAATACCACATTCCCGCTCTGTATATAGGTAGTCACATTCTGGAAACCGGCGTCGGTAAGTTGTTCCCTAAGATCTTTCATAAGGATCTTGCGTTTGCCCCCTACATTTATACCTCTTAAAATCGCTACATATTTCATAAGCCGTATTTCTATTATTTAAATTTAGTAAAATCCGGCCAATTTTATGAAGTCTCTACCATTCGGGAAGTTTCTTTACCGGGGCGATGGTGACATCATTTATTTTCCAGTGAAAATCCAGAATACGGTTATAGGCGTCTTCCAGTTTTGAAAGATCCAGTTTCTCTTTGGGGATCACGATCACCTCTCCCATATACACCTGACCGTTCTCACGGAATCTTACTTTCACCTCATCTACCCAGCTCCAGGCCTGTATCATAGAGGTAACCTCATCTACAAGAGAATCCTTTTTCTCCTTCTTGAGGGTAACCGGATAGCGATCCATAAGATCTTTCACCGCCGTGCTGATATAATTCCAGCCGTCTTTCACAACCGAAACCGCGATAAAAAGTGCTGCCACGGAGTCTGCCCACCATAGACCTGCTCCCAGACCTACGATCCCGACCATGGCGGCAAAGGCCGTCATATAATCGGCTTTTTGTGCTTGCGCATCTACATAGAGGATCTTATTGTGAAGCTTTTTAGCTTTCGGAAGTTTCTTGAATCCCAGGATCATGGCGGGCACCGAAGAATATATCAGGGCGGCGATCATAAGCCAGCCCATCCAGATCTGTTTTCCGAAGATCATCTTATTTCCAATAGTGGGATGTTCGACTTTTATAAGCGACATGGAAGAATCGTACACCATAAAAACTCCCATGAACAGTAATGCCGCCGCTCCTATAAGGAACGAGATCGAAAAAACCCGGTGATAACCATAGCGGAATTTCTCATCTGGTTTTTTCTTATTTATTTTATTGGCGATCAAAAATGACACCGAGGGGATCAGTCCCAGCACATCTTCCAGCCATGCCGACTTCATAGCCTGTGAGGACCCCATAGTAATATACATCACTACCACGACCGAGAGTAGATAGACCACCGTGATCCACTCGAGTTTTGTAGCAGATTTGAGTTCTTTTTTAAGATTTTCCGGTAATTCGAACTTTTCTATCCCTCTCATGATTTACTATCCTTTTTAAAAATAAAAGTTTCCAACTCTTGTAAAAGCCTGTTCTCCCCATTGGGCACGAGGAACACGTGTTTCTTGTCGTAGGAGGCGGAAGGGCCCGCTTTCTTTATCCAGATGGTCTTTTTATTAAAGCCACCGGCGATGACATGAATCTCATAATGCTCCAGTTTTTCGATAAGGTCGCTCTCAGAACCTTCCTCAAAACTGATCTGAAGATTTTCAGCTTTGGCAAAATTCCGAAGCATTTCAACTTCGTCCCCACCGGCTTGGCCATTTTCAAAAGTGGTAAAAGGAGGATTTACGACAAGCCCAACTTTCAGCTTCTCTTTTTTGGCGTTTTCAAATGAATTTTTGGGATCTTTGGGATAGGTGCATCCCGCAAAGATCAGCATGGTTAATATGAGGAAGTATTTCATAACCTAAATTTACAAATCAGGCCATATATCCTCAATGCCAGCTCGTTAATCTTTGCACAAAAATTCTTAGGGATTTCTAAAAATTACCGGTTTAAGCACTGATTTTCCTATCAAAAAAAGAAAGACAGCCGGTAAAAGCTGTCTTCATTTTCCAAATCTATAGTCAGGTCTCTAGGTCTTTTTAAGCAGCACTTTTTCGTTGGTGAATTGATTGGCAAGGTCGAGGAACTCTATCATTTTAGGCCAGTTCTCATTTGGCACATAATTAAGTTTATATTCTTTAGAAGCTTCCACCACCAGGGTATTACCTTCCAGCCTGGCCTCGCTTTTAAAAGAACCGGTAGCATTATCTACCGCCATCTTAAGATTTTCGATCCCCGTAAGGCTATAACCTTCAGGAATATTGAGCACGATCCTGTTTTTATAAGTACGGGGATAGTCCATATAGACATCCTCGGTTCTCTTGCGGGCTTTCTCATCCAGATCTACCTGCCCGCCAATAAGTTTTCCGATCTCAAGGATATAATTGGGGCCCGCTTTCTTGATAAGCGCGTCTTTGGCGTCGTAACTTTCTGAAAATTTGAAAAATTCATCGGCTCCATATCTTCCCGTTTCCAGGATCCTGAAATCGTAATTTTCTACCTCGGGGATATCCAGGCTAGCCGCGGCCATCTTTTCAAAATGTTCCTTTTGCTTCTCTTTGATCTTGATCGCAAGCGCATCCATTTCCTTTTCAATACGGGCACGGTCTTTTTTCTTCCTTACCGTTTCAAGGAATGATTCGGTCCCGTATTTCTTATAATCTTCATACACATAATCCTTATAGAACATCTTATCCGTCTGGGCCTCCCTTTTCTGGTTCCCATTAAGACTGTTGGTGGTGTTTATAGAGAGCATGGAAAAATCATCATTAACCTCCACGGTCATTTCACTAAAGGAGATATTATCTGCCGCGGTGCTAACCGGAAGCTTTCCTTTTTTGATCTCGTCTATTTTTCTCTTACTGGAAGATAAAAGATATACCTCGGCCCCTTCCATATCTGCCGAAAACTCATTGATACTGGTATGTGGCCCAAAAGGCGCGGCATAGACCACCGGTTGGGTATTCGCTCTAACCAATAGGTTTATATTTTTTCTTAACAACAGCTCATCCAGGGGGCCATCATAGCGCATCTTCCCTACGACAATGTCGTAATCTATTTCCAGTTCCTTTAAAAGACTGGTGTAGGCTTTTATAAATTCATAAGTGCCATCATAGATATATACATGCTTATAATATTCAAAAGGATAACCTACAATATCGGCTTCGCTTAAATAAGAGGCTTCAATATACCTGCTAAAATAGTGATGACGCATATAATAATAGGCTGCTTTGGCTTTTTCGGCATCACCGGTAATCCCATTATCTTCAAGATAATCCAGCACGTCTTTATCTTTGTTATAAGGTTCCAGGATATCACTATAATATTCCAGGACCTCTTCCTGGGAAACACTGTTCTTTATGATATCTTCATCTTCCGGAATAAAATCGGCGGCTTCTTTCTCAAATTTCCCCCTGCTGGCATAGACCACATGGAATTTATAAGAGGGCATGGCCACCATGGGGTAGAACCAAAGCGGAAAATCACGTTTCTCAAGATCTTGAGCCGTCATTTCATATTTTCTGAAATTATTTTTATCGGTCTTTATCTGTTTTAGCCCGGGCGCGCCGTTCAAGGGTTGAAAACTGACGAAAAAATCATTTTCGGTCTCCAGGTAGAACCTGTAATTCATGATAGGATATTCTTCGGCCAGCACCACTTCGTTCACATCAAAATTCACATAATTATACCAGCTGTAAGGGGTTTCTTTATATGAATAATAATCCAGGATATCACCTACTTCAAGATTGGAAATAGCGAGGTTGGTTTTGCCGTCCACGTTAACCGCATCGGCTTTTATATCTATTTCCCTCTCGGTGCCATCGGGTTTTATAACCTTTAGACCTACTATAGAAGTAGGATCAAAATTCCAAAGAGAGAAGCCCTTGCTCGACTTGACATCACTATTAAAGGTGAATTCTGAAAATACCTCTACCGCCGCTTTATCCAGTAATTTGATACGTTCCCGGGTGGAGCGCGCATACTTCACATTTTTGATAAAGTTGTGGTAATCATGATTCAAATTCCTTACGATGATCACGGCAGATTCATTGGCCCATTTCTCAGGAATCTCTGTCATGTCTTTATAGGGATCATTGGCACCCCAGAAGAATTCTTTGACTTCCTCTTCCTTTTTGGTTTGGGAAATCGCCGTAAGGCATGTTAAAAACAGGCTAATACTTAATAGTTTTAATTTCATGATTTTTTGGTTAGGATAATTTGTTCACTGTAAATATTGTTTAACCGATCAATAAACTCATTCCATTCACCAAAATCTGTGGTCTCTATCTTCGCATTTTTGATCCTGAATTGTTTTTCATAGATAAGTTGCCCTTCTTTTTTAGAGAAATTTACCGAGAGCTCGTAATTGTCACTGCTTAGAGAAAGGTTTTCCGGAAGATGTGAGATCTTATAGCCTTTGGGAATCTCCAGCTCAAAGACCGAATGAATATCTTTTTTGGAACCGAAAATATAATCTGTTTCCCTCTTATCCAGTTTATATCCCGAAAATTCCTTGTCCAGATCAAGATCTACATAGATGACATCATCAAACTGGGAAACGGCATTTTTGATCTCAATATCATATTCGATATCTACGTTAAGGTCCCTGTTGCTAAGATCTGAAGTCTCTATATTAGAAACCTTGATATTACTATTCCCATTGTTTAAATACCATTCCAGGAACTCTCCTTTTTTATCATTTTTTAAAGAATGGAAATAGTAGAGCAAACCGGAGCGGCTCTCGCCAAAGTACTTTTTACTCACTTCTCCCACAATCTGGTCTTTCACAAGCTTCATATGGTAATTGAATTTCTGGGCATTGAATTCGGCTTTATGAACAGGTATATATTTTAGTAAAAAGTCGTTTCCATTTTCAATAAGCACCTGTTTCCCCTGGATCCTGTCGGCATATTCTCCCATAGAATTGAACTTTTCGGTTCCATCTAGAAAAAGAGTGTCCTGGTCTTTTATAACCGTACAGATCATATGATTATCTACTGAAAGATTGGGCGTTGAATAGTCGTAAGCGATGTGTTTGGTTCCAATCCAGGTAAGTCGGGCATCGAAGCCGGCTTCCAGAAGCATTTGTTTGGTGAGATTTGCCATTCCTTTACAGTCTCCATAACGTTTATGGTATACATTGGAAGCTTCGTCTGGTTTAAAACCAGCAATCCCATCTTCAAAAGCGATATATCGTATGTTATCCTGGATCCAGTAATAAATATTCCTGATCTTCTCCTCATCGGTTGGAGCATTCATGGTAAGCTCGGCCACTTTTTCTTTCAGGCTCTGGTTGTCATTTTCCAGTTCATCCACTAAAGATCGATACCAGTTGTAGAGGTCCTGCGTAGATTTAAAAATCACCAGTTCCTCGCCGTTCAACTTAAATGATTTGGGCAGGATCAGGATATGGGGATACACATAACTGGGGCCAGGTGTATTTTCTTCTTTAAAGACTGCTGGCATATCTTCAAAATGATAGGTAAAGATCCTGCTCCCATTTTTTCCTTCTGTGATCTCTTTTTTCACCTTATACCCCTCAAAATTCTTTTCTTTGAAATCCATGTCCAGCCAGTCCGGCACCTCGATCTCTATAGTCTTTGAGGCGATGGGATAATCATCGATAAAGTAGATACTGGTGAAATATTTAAGGTCTTTATATTCCTTTTCGACCGTGGTCGTATAGGTAAAAGCGTTTACCGGAAAATCCAGGTGGGCATATTTCACCCTTACGTCATTATGGAAAAGGTCATCAGATTTATAGGCCTCATCCTTAACCGCAAAATAGGCTTTCTTCTGATTCTTGGTAAATATATCGAAGTATTCAATTTCAGTTTCGCCATCATAAAAACTATATAATTGAATGTCTGCACGTGAATCAAGGTTTATAAGATCGGTAATTTCTTGCTCGTTTACGGTGACCAGCTCATTTCTTTTATCGATATCGAAACTGACATGCACCTTACTTTCTACGATAGCGACGTTATCATCGGGAAACTTTTCTTTGAGATCGCGGGCGATAGCCTTATCCTTTTCGGGGGGAGCCACATGTTTTTGAGCATGAACTGTCCAGGCAGAAAAAAGGATCAGCACTAGTAATCCTCGTAAAAACTGAGTCATTGGAATGTTATTGATTGATAGTTAGAAAGCTAAATTATTTTTTATTTTGAAATATTCAGAAATTTTTACTGAAAATTATATGATTTTAATCAGTCCTTTGATAAATAAATCTATTTCTACTATCAAAAAAAGTCTTTAGATCAAAATATTTCAATATAACGGTACTGTTTAAAAATATAAACCTTGGTATTATTTGCCCTTGCTGAAGAGTTCAAAAATGCTGTTCTCGGGATTATCGGGATCTGAACGTTTAGAGTTAAGTTTAAAATCATTCCGCTCCAGCAGTCGTATGGAGGTCTTATTGTTCTTTTGAGTAAAGGCTTCGATCTTATTCAAATCCAGTTTCTCAAATCCAAATTTCAGCACTTCTTTTAAACTTGTATCCATGATCCCCTTTCCGTGGAATTTAACAGAAAGGTCATAACCAACTTCGGCCGTTTTACGATCTTCCGAAAAATTCCAGAGGCTTATACTTCCAATCATTTCAGGAGATCCTTTTTCCGAAATACACCAGTAAAAACTTTTACCGGCCGCCACCTCATTCCCTATCCGGTCTATAAATGCCAGGGCCTGTTCTTTATTTTCGGCTTTGGGCCTTTGCACATACCTGTTAACCACCTCATCAGAACGCAGATAAATAATACTTTCAACATCTGAATGTCTGAGTTGTCTCAGGAGAAGGTCTCCGGCATGAAGTTCGGGTAAGGAATTGCTTTTTTTCAAACTACTAGTAGTTAAGGCTTATTAGATGGTTCTATTGCAGAGATTTCTTCCGATTTCTCTTTCAGGATCTTAAGTAAAAGTTCTATTTTTTCCAGGTGAGTCCTGGATATCAAAACTGCGACCCGTATCCAGAAGACGCCGTTAATAGTAGTTGTAGACAGGAAGATCCTTCCATCATTCTGAACTTCCTTAATAAGCGCTTTATTAAAATCATTTGCATCTCCATTTTCAGGAATATATCGAAACATGGCTACAGACAGTTCGGGCTCGGGACCGGCCTGAAAGCCATCAATTTTCTGAATTTCAGCCTGGAAATAACGTGCCAGATAAAGTTTTTCTTCCAGGGCAGCCCGGAAAGGTTTGAGTCCGAATAGTTTTAAAGGCATCCATAACCTCATCCCCCGGAAGTGTTTGGTGAGTTCAGGGGATATATCTGCAGGCGATATTTCTTCGTCGGCCGTTCGGGTATCCTGCATATAATCTGCCAGATAATGATGTACTTTCAAAAGTGCTTCTTTATCCTTTACAAGAACAGCACCGGTACCAAAGGGAAGGAACAGGGCCTTATGCGGATCCAGGGTAATGGAATCGGCATTTTCAACTCCCTTAAAAGCAGGTTCCATTCCGGGTACCAGCTTAAAGAATCCACCATAAGCCGCATCAATATGAAACCATAGATCATGTTTCATCGCAATCCTGGCGATATCTTCAATTGGATCTATCGCTCCCGTATTGGTGGTGCCGATAGAAGCATTAATAAAGAAAGGGATGAGTCCGTTTTCTTTATCCCGAATGATCGCTTTTTCCAGTTCCGGGGCCGAAAGTCTTAATTTTTCGTCCAGCGGAACATAGCTTAAATGAGCTTCAGAAAGACCTGCGATACGTATGGCTTTTTGAACCGAATGATGCGCCTGTTCTGAAAGGTAAATGACCACCTTATCAAAATCCCTGGCTTTAAGGTCATGTGCCTCCCGGGCCGTAACGATCGCGATTAAATTGGCTATGGAACCTCCTGAAGTTAGGTTCCCGGCAGAACTTCCCGGAAAGCCCATCAGCCGGCACATCCATCCAAGAAGCATATTTTCCAGTCTTACCGCGCCGGGAGCGGCAAAGAAAACTCCTGCATAATTATTGGTCACCGCTGCCAGGTAATCACCAAGGGCAGAAGGATATAATCCGCCGCCGGGTATATATCCCAGATATCCTCCCGAGGCAGCGTTTATTCCCGGCTTATCTATATTGTTCTCTACTCCTTTCAGTAAACCGGCTAATTCGGTAGGTTCTTCACCGATATCGAAATCGTAGATCCCAATTCCTTTTTCTGTAGTGGGCGAATAGGCTTTAGCCGAATCTAACTTATTGAGGAAAGTTCTGGAATAGTCAAGTACCTCAGTATTCCATTGCTGTCTTTGATCTTCTGACGGGCTTAGGAGCTTTGACAATTGCTCCAGTTCTTTGATCTTATCAATCATAGAATTATTTTTTAAAACGATCCTTTAGGGAAAGACGGTACATTAGAATAGCTGCTCTTTTCGCCTGCACGGAAAGCTTACTTATATCACCGGTCTCATGAATAGTATGGTCATCATCACCGCTAAGACCCAATCCATCCACCGCCATTTCTACGTGACCCGAGGTAAAAGAGATATCAGCCGCGCCGGCATTTCTTGGGTCTACCGCATAAACTTTTCCAAAACCGAGATCCTGACTTATCTGGTTGTAATAATTAAGCAGTTCCTTATTTCCGTCAGACACGCCTAAAGGAGGATAACCTCCTTCTTCAAAACTTAGTTTTGCGCTAGTCCCCGGATAATTTTTGGAAGCTATCCCGGTCATGATCTGCTTTGCTTTTTCAAGCTGTTCCAGGGAGATGGCCCTGATATCTCCCCTCACTATGGTTTTTTGTGCCACCACATTTGTTTTCCCTAAGGCCGCACCGCCAGTAAGATCTTCTTTGATATCTACGGAAGTCCCACCAACTATAAAACCGGGATTAAAGGTCAGGTTTTCTTCGGTAGAAAGCTGCTTAAAAAATTCATTCAGTATACGGGAGGTCTCATAGATCGAGCCTGTTCCAACTTTATCTGAAAATACCTGTGAAGAATGGGCCGCATTCCCTTCCACTTCAAGTTGCCATCCTGCTGAGCCTCTTCTGGAGATCACAATAGTTTCAGGATTTCCGTCACCATTCTCAAATCCCAGGGCGACATCGGCTGTTTTCGCAGCTTCCACCAATGCCTTTTTGGAAAGCTCTATTGGAGAACCACTTTTTTCCTCGTCGCCGGTCATCACGATCTCCACCGACATATTATCCAGCACCCCGGCTTCTTTTAGAGCCTGCATGGCAAGAATGATGATCACATCCCCGCCTTTCATATCGGCCACCCCTGGTGCATTCATAATAGAATCGTTTTGCATCGATGAACTTTGAAAAGGACTATCGGTTTCAAAAACGGTATCTAAATGGCCAATTAAAAGTAATTTCAAACCCGGCTTTCCCTCCCGGGTCGCAACCAGATGCCCGGCCCGGCCAAAAGCTTCTCCTGAAGTCAACTGAGTTCTAAAACCAAGCTTATCCAATTCGGTCTTAAAAAGTTCTCCCACCTGCCTTACTCCTACAAAATTCATGGTGCCACTGTTTATATTCACGGTTTTTTTAAGCAGCTCCAAAGATTCTTCGGTATGTTTATCCACCGCTTTTACGATCTTCTTTTCGGTTCTGGAAACCTGAGAAAAAGAAGTAAATGGTAAACTTAGTATTATAAGAAACAGGCCTGCCTTAAAAAATGATCGTAGATTCATGTATTTTTTAATGTTTAGGAGTAAAATTAATTAAGTTTAAAAATACAAAAAGGCACCGAGAATTAGCCGCGGAGCTTTACTTTAGGATTAAAATACTTTTTTGAAGATCTCTTTAAAACTTTCTTATTGAGAATCCTCTGGCAAGTATCCAGATCACAGAAAAAAAACCAGAAAAAAGTTTCTCCAGGAACATATTCCTAAAAAATCAATTTCGCTTTCTCATTATTGTAGTATCTTCATAAACCCCCAAAAATCAACAGTTTAAAAAGGATATCTCATCACCGGATTCCAGGCTGCCCTACGAACCGGCTTATTATATAAGGCATGAAAAAATTGCTCCTGCTAATGCTGCTAATTTTGCCCCTACGCTCTGTAGCGCAGTACTGGTTTACGGAGGAAGAGAATTATTTTTTTATTTCTACCGGTTTAGATCTGCGCAATGCCACACTTGGAGGTACGGTGAATCCGGCAGCCTATGATGGAAGCTATACTTTTGGCTACCGCAATCATACTTTTAGTCTGCTGGCATATTACGAAACCTTTAAAGCCATTAGATATGAATCCTTTGGAGTTAATCCCGGATATGTGTTCCGGCCGGGGCGCATGCTCGTACCAGTAGCCGATATATCACTATCCTTTATCCGCAGACCCTGGAATATTTACCCATCCCTCGCTCTTAATACCAGGCTGGAATATCATTTCGATCGGTTTTTTATCTATTTGCGCGGTGAATACCGCTGGCGTACCGATTACGATTTTTTCCAGGCTTCCCTGTACGGAGGAATTAGTTTTAAGTTTGGTTTTGAATAAAAATTTTGCCGGAATTGCGAAAAGTTTAACGGAGACCAAGATCAAAATTCTATAATTTTGGGCCCTTAGCGTAGATACTGAATATGGAGATATTTTTACAGCCCGATACCTGGGTAGCTTTATTAACTCTAACCTTCCTGGAAATCGTATTGGGAATTGATAATATTATTTTCATTTCTCTTGTTGCCGGAAAAGTACCGGAAGAAAATCAGAAAAAAGCACGACTTGGGGGCTTAAGTATAGCTCTTGTCATGAGAATACTTTTACTTCTTAGTATTACCTGGATCATAGGCCTTACAGAACCTGTACTTACTTTATATGATTTTGAACTGAGCTGGAGAGATATTATCCTTATAAGCGGTGGGATTTTTCTACTTATAAAAAGTACCCTGGAGATCCACCATAAGGTAGAAGGCCAGGAAGAAGAACAACAAACCGGAGAAAAAGTCAAGCCTAATTTGAGCTTTCCCTCGGCGATCATACAGATCGTATTGCTGGACATCGTTTTCTCTTTTGACTCTATTCTTACCGCTGTTGGACTTACAAACCAAATAATACTTATGATCATAGCTGTGATCATCGCCATTATCGTCATGATGATATTTGCCAAACCTGTAGGTGAATTTGTGAATGACCATCCTACGATACAGATCCTCGCGCTTTCTTTCCTAATCCTGATTGGGGTTATGCTTATAGTAGAAGGAGCGCATTATCATGTGCCAAAAGGCTATATCTACTTCGCGGTATTCTTCTCTTTAGCGATAGAAATGCTGAATATGCGGTACCGGAAAAAGAACTAATCAATCCAGAATTTCATAATGTATAGGCTTAAAGCTTCCGCCGTTACTATCCTCAGCAGAGCAGGCAGTAAGACCTACGATAAGGTCCATCTGTGCCTCAAATAGAACAAAATCCCCTGGCTTGCTTAATGGCGGATCCACGCTCAGTTTCCCGTCCAGTGAAAACTGAACGTTCATAAAGATGTTGAAAGCCGTGGGAATATCATCGGGTTCTATCCCGAATTTTTCAAGATTGGTGTAAAGGTTCTCAAAACAGCTGGGATGATATTTGTCGGTATTATACATGATCTTAAAGGTTTCCGGACTGCAGGGGGCAAGAAGAAAGTCATTACGCCCATTGGTATCTTCCAGGATCTTCATCATTTTATTGCTACGGTTACTCCATAGAAAATCACCTTTGGTAATGAGAATATTCTCTTCGAAATCCAGGGTTTTCCCACTGGAGATCTTTTCCCTGGTATCGGCAGAATTGAACAAAACCATATCGCTCACCTGCTCTCCTTTTGGATCAATCACCTTTAGTTTCTGACCTTTTTTTATTCGAAATGCCGTGCCGCTTTGTTTTTCTATTACCTGTGTCATTTATTTTTTCTGAATTTTATTCTTTAAAAAGTTTGTCTAGTTTCTCGATGGCTGTATCTAATTTGGTAGCCCTGGAATCTATATCTTTCCATGGATCAGCCTTGCCTCCCAACCTTCTGAAAATATTTTTAATATTGTAGCTCTGTGCCGAAAGTGAGGACCGGTCTAATTCATCCCAATCCAGCGGAGTCGACACCGGAGCTCCGGCAATGGGTCTTACGGCATAGGGAGTTACCGCGGTTTGACCTTTGCCATTACGGGCAACATCCAGAAAAAGTTTCTCTTCTCGCTTATTCTTTCTTACCGCGGTGGTCAATTTTTCAGGATACTTATTCTCGAGATAGCGCGCGGCTTTCTGAGCAAAAGATCTTACCTCATCAAAGTTATGGTTCCTCTTTAAAGGTACTACCAAATGCAGGCCTCTGGAGCCGGTCGTCATAATATAAACCGGTAATCCCAGCTCCCCTTCCAGCATTTCCCTGATCTTTTTTGCGGCCGATTTTACTTCATAAAAATTATCCTTAGAAGGATCTAGATCAAAGATCATCCTGTCCGGATGATCGATCTTATCTTTTCGGCTAAGCCAGACATGCGGTGTGATACAAGCCTGATTAGCTAAATAAACCAGTGTTTCCTTATCGTTACAGATCACATAATCCGTAGTGCCGCCATCTTCCTTTTTAATAGCTTTGGTCTCTATCCATGCCGGAAAATAATCGGGCGCATCTTTTTGATAAAATCGTTTATCATCTATGCCATTTGGAAACCTGATCATAGTGACTGGCCGGTCTTTCATATAGGGAAGCATGGTCCCGGCTATTTTTTCATAATATTCAATAAGATCTCCTTTGGTATATTTTTCTTTTGGAAAAAAGATCTTATCCAGGTTGCTTACTTCAAAACTATGATCGCCAAATTGCTTTTCTGTCCCCATACCTATGATTCTTTAACTACTTCTTTAGCCTCTTTATCTCTTCTTAAACCCAGATATCTGGGATGTCTTAGTTTATTAGAATTTGTCCATTCTGTAAAGCCTACCTCTCCTACCAACTCAGGTTTTATCCAGTGGACATCTTTTGTCGGCAGGTCTTTATTCTTTTCAAAAACGGGCTTATCAACTTCAATTTTCGACATTTTATCATGCAGATCTTCAAGGACTTCTTCGGTATAACCCGTTCCTACTTTCCCGGCATATCGTAATTTCCCGTCTTCATAAAATCCTATAAGCAGGGAACCAAACCCCTTTCTTTCGCCTTGCGGATCTGTATAACCCCCAATCACGAATTCCTGATGATTCTCGCATTTGAATTTAAGCCAGTTCGAGGAGCGGCTGTGAGCATAAGTACTATTAGCCTTTTTAGCGATCAGGCCTTCCCATTCTTTCTCGCAGGCTTCTTTAAAATAATCCACTCCATTCTCTGTGCGATGAGCAGTGAACCTCAGCGGATCGTTATAATCGATGACCTTTTTAAGGATCTTTTTTCTCTCTACAAGTGGAAGTCCTGTTAGTTCGTGATTTTCATAATACATCACATCGAAGATGTAAAAGAACACTTTGGTATCTCTGTTTTCAACATCTTTTTTATTCTTGAGGTGCATTCGTTTTTGAAGCTCAGAAAAACTGGTGATCTTACCTTTAAAGGCCACCATTTCTCCATCCATTATAAAATCTGAATTCTGTTTCTTAAAGGCCTTTATTATTTCGGGATAGGTAATATTGAGATCTTTCCTGTTCCGGGACATTATATTTACCGTATCGCCCTTTTTAAAAATAAGACAGCGCTCCCCGTCCAGTTTTCTTTCATAGATCCATTCTTCACTGGAAAAAACATCATGAGTAAGTTTAGCCAGCATAGGATTCATCCAGTCCGGCTGCTTTTTCTTCTTCAGTTTCTTCTGAAGCGATTCGGGTATTTTTTTCAGCAAATCAGTCATCTTTATTTGCTTCTTTTCGAATCTGCTCCATGGTCCTGCCGGTAAGAACCGATTTGTTTTCAGTATTCACGGGATTCCTGCGGGCATCGGCTTTATCGTCATCTACTTTTTTCAGAAGCCATTTTTCATCTTTTCCCTGCTGGGTCCTAATGAGTGTGAAACCGCCTTTCAGTTTTTTTCCATTTAAAATAAATGTAGAATGACCATTTTTGAGCTGTTCTCCCATGGGAATAAGATTTCCAGTATCATCTTTCCTGTCATTTTCATAGGTGCCAGCATCCCATACCATCACTGTTCCCCCACCATACTGATCCTGGGGAATGGTTCCTTCAAAATCTGCATAGCGTACCGGATGATCTTCAGTGGGAACGGCGAGACGTTTTATGTCGGGATCTGTAGAAGGGCCTTTAGGCACTGCCCAACTCTTCAACACGCCATCAACCAGCAATCTGAAATCAAAATGTAAATGGGAGGCGTCATGTTTTTGAATTACAAAAATCTGTTTATCCTCATCCTTCTTATTTACTTCTTCTCTAAAAGGTTCCGAAGAAATATCAAAATCACGCTTCTCGTGATATTTCTTTAAAAATCCTTTATCTGCCATCACTAAAAATTTTTATTTCTTATGATTCTCCTTTTTTATAGCCCTTCCTACTTCTCTATCCATATAGTCTTCACTCTTTTCCAACTGTGTTACCACATTATGAATATTTTCATCTGAATATTTTTGATGCAGTTTCGCGATCCCTTCTATTTTGAAGGAGTCCAGCCAAAACCCGGTGATCTGGGGCAAATGGGTTCTTAGCATTTCTTCAGGAATATCATCGTAATACAGAGGATCGCTCTGTTCTTTTTCAAATCTTTCCACCAGTTTATTAAGAGATGTTTCCAGCTCTTCCCTGCTTTGAAGCCTTATCTTCACATTTATATGCACGGCAGTATAATCCCAGGTGCTAATATCCTTTTCCTTATACCAGGAAGACGAAATATAAGCATGAGGCCCATGGAAAATAAGTAAAGCTTCTGCATCTTCTTTTAGAAAATCAGCCATTTCATTATGCTGAGCGATATGAGAATACAGTCTGAAATTTTCAGCATCGCCTTCCACCAAAACCGGAATATGAGTTGCCAGCAGTCGTTTACCATTTAAAACAAAACTCGCAAACGGGTTCTCCTGTATAAACGAAAAGATAAATTGCTTATCGTCTTTTTGATATTTTGGCGGTCGGTACATATAAGTATGTTAATTATTTTTTATGAAATGGACACTTCCATTCTTCATCCACAGCTCTTCCACTATACTGTTTTGCTTCACTTTTCTTTCCGAAATCTTCCAGCATGGGATTAATATTCCCCTGCAGTTCTTCATCCCGTTCCCGGATCTTATCTCTTACATTTTCATAGGTACCCATTTCCCTTAGCTTTTCAAACTGCCAGTGCAGATTAAAGGCGATGGCAGTATAGGGACTTTGTCTTGCTTTCCTGGAAGCTCCGGGATGCATTCCCACAATATAAAAGGCCTTTCCTGAAAGACTGAAACTAAAATGTTCATTTGCCGGATCCGGGCTTACCTCTTTATCCCAATCAGCTTTATCTACTTCATGCAAATTCTGAAGCTGTTCCCAAAGCTGCTTTTCAAATTCAATTTCGGAATATTCGGGGGAATCTGGAAATACCGCAAGAAAAGTTCTGAAATCATTAGATTCAAAATCATAATTCTTTACATAAGCGTCCAGATCTGCAATAATCTTTCTGGTAGTTTCAAGAGAGCCGAAATCCTCATAACTATGTAACTCCACGTCATCCATACTAAAAACGGTTTGAGCCATGATGCAGGGATGATCTTCTTCTAGAATAAAAGATCTAAATTCCTTTTGCAGTTTCTTTCTTCCACCCTTTGGTGAAAGGACTTCGTTAGTCATTTTCATATTTTTTCTTCTTCAATTTATTTATCATCATTATGCCGGTATCTTATCATAAGATATAGCATCAGGGAATTAAGACCCAGGGAGATCCCATTGGTTGCTATAATAGGAAGGTCATTCTGAGTAAAACCATAGACCACCCATAAACCAACCCCCAGCATTAGGATAGCGAACATCCCCGGAGAGATATCCTTTACTTTTTTTGTCTTCCAGGCTTTTTTTATTTGTGGGATCACTGCTACCGTAGTACATATCCCGGCTACAAGTCCCAGTATGTCTTCCCAACTCAAATTCATAAAAATTAGCGTTCAACATCTTTCAACAACCAATCTTCAAGCTCCTCGTTTGGATCTTCCGTATGCAATACCGATATATCCCCGGTAGTTTCAAAAATTACCGCCCTTACCTGATCGAGTTTTATCACATTTGCTTCGCGTAATTTAGATCGCAAATCTCCCTCGCTAACTCTGGCTTTTTTTAGGTTTTTATGCAGAATATTCCTCCCATCCATCAATAATAGCGGCGAATTATCCACCGCTTTTTTGATCCATTTAAACCTTCTCAAAAGCGCTACCGAGATCTGCAGAAAATAAATAGCGGCTAAGCCTATAACACCATCCCACAGGCTCACACTTTTTGATAGTACGGTGGTGGCTATTATAGAACCCACAGCCACGGTCATGGCAAAGTCAAAACTGGACATTTTAGAAAAACTGCGCTTTCCCGCAAGCCTTGTAAAAATGATGACCGCCACATAGATCCCGATTGCTGTAATAATTATCGCCAAGAGGGAAGTCCAATCCCATTTAAACCATTTTTCCATAAGTTCAATTTATTCCCCAGATATAATTAATTAAACAACTGCTATAAAATAATGTTCTCGTAACCTCAACCTTTTGTGAGAGCCTTAAATTACAAAGGTTTTGAGCCAAATAAATGTTAAGCAATCTTAAGCCTTTGTAAATTTTACGAACTTAGGGCAGCTGTGTCAAAACATAGTTGTAATGGGTTAATTCAAATATCAAAAGGAATGGACAAACTCTTTAAAATAGGTCATCGTGGTGCAAAAGGCCATGTGGCCGAAAACACTTTAGAAAGTATTCAAAAAGCTCTCGATATTGGGGTGGATGCTATTGAAATAGATGTGCATAAATGTGCCAGCGGGGAGTTATGGGTGATCCATGATTTCACTCTTGACCGTACTACCGACGGAAGCGGAGAGATCGCGAAACGCCCCGCTGAGGTTATTCGGAAATTAAAAGTGGAAGGTAATTATAAGATCCCTTTACTAACCGAAGTGCTGGATCTCATCCAGGGAAAATGTACTATAAATATTGAATTGAAAGGATTAAATACTGCAGAAGGCGTATGCAAGGAGGTGCAGGAAAGGGTGGCCACGGGAAAATGGAAATATTCAGACTTTATTATTTCCAGCTTTCAGCAAAATGAGCTTTTCAAGGTAAGACAGTTAGATGAGCATATTCCCCTGGCGGTTTTAAGTAAAGCCAGTGTTCCTGAGGCTATTGAACTCGGCGAAAAATTAAATGCTTTTGCGATCCATCCTTCCCTCGGGATTATTACCAGAGACAATACAAAACTTTGTCAGGATAATGGTTTTAAGGTGAATGTATGGACAGTAAACGAAAGAGAGGATATTCGCCGGATGATAGAATTTGGGGTAGACGGGATCATTTCCGATTATCCTAACCGTCTGCATAATCCAGTATTAAATCTCAATCCTTAAAATCTGATTACTTTTGAAGTCTTAGAAAAAGAGTATTGGATTTGGATAGTTACAACATTATAATAGTAGGAGGCGGAGCAGCAGGATTTTTTACGGCTATCAATGCTGCAGAAAACAATCCTAAACTGCGTATTCTTATTCTGGAACGCGGTAAGGAAGTGCTTACCAAAGTAAAAGTCTCGGGAGGAGGAAGATGTAATGTCACCCATGCCGAATTTATTCCTTCAGAACTTGTAAAAAAATATCCACGCGGAGAAAAAGAACTGCGCGGACCCTTTCATAAATTCATGACCGGTGATACCATCCAGTGGTTTGAAGATCGTGGTATAGAACTCAAAACGGAAGAAGACGGAAGGATGTTCCCGGTAACCGATTCTTCCCAAACTATTATCGACTGTTTTCTAAACGAATGTCGAAAGTATGATATTAAAGTGCAGAAAGGCCAAAGCCTGAAAATACTTAAGCCGGAAAATAATTCCTGGTTAATTAGCACAAATACTTCCGAATTTAGAACTGAAAAAGTCATGCTTGCCACGGGAAGCAATTCCAAAATATGGAATATACTGGAAAAAATGGGACATACGATCGTTCCTGCTGTCCCCTCGCTTTTTACCTTCAATATAAAGGATAAAAGAATCGAAGATCTTGCCGGAATCGCTACCGATGCCGAAGTGAAGCTTCCTGGCCAAAAGCTGGAAAGCAGCGGACCCCTTCTTATCACGCACTGGGGTATGAGCGGGCCGGCGATACTTAAACTTTCGGCCTGGGGAGCAAGAGAGCTCAATGAGCTCAATTATGAATTTAAAATTCAGATCAACTGGTTACCGGGCAAAACTTCCGAAGAAATTTCAAAAGAGCTTAAACAACTTAAATTTTCAATTTCGAAACAACAGGTTTCTACCCGCCCTCAATTTGAACTTCCGAAGCGACTATGGCACAGCATTATGAAAGCCTCAAAAATTAATACTGAAACCAAATGGGCCGATTTGAACAAAGAGCAACTTACAAAGCTGGCTAATGAACTTACCTCAGCAGTTTTTGAGGTGAAAGGAAAAAGTACTTTTAAGGAAGAATTTGTAACGGCCGGAGGCATTGATCTTAAGGAAGTAGATTTTAAGAGCTTTGAAAGCAAACTTCACAAAAACCTGTTTTTCGCGGGTGAGATTCTAAATATCGATGCTATTACAGGTGGTTTTAATTTTCAGAATGCCTGGACCGGGGCTTTTCTGGCCGCCCATGCCATGAGTTAATAATTAAGTCTTAAAATCTCAAAATTAAGTGCGATCGCGAAGAGAACCCAAATGGCATAAGGCACTAACAGATAGGCAGCAGTAAGACTTACTATCTTAAACCATCTTATGGTTACCAGGATTACAATAAATAATATCACGATATCTACCAGCGCCAGAAACGGTTTCTGAAAAGCGAAGAAAAGAAGGAACCAGAAACCGTTAAGGAATAACTGAAATCCGAAATGATAAAGTGCGGTTTTGACCCATTTATGGTAAAAACCTTTACTCCATACGATCCCCGCAGATATACCCATAAGCACATACATAAGTATCCAGACAGGGCTAAAAATATTTGATGGAACATCAAACCATGGCTTCTCAAGTGCTGGATACCAGTTCTCTATACCCGTTTGAGTTGCAACCACTCCCATAAAACCAAATAGGAGACAAATGCCTATCGCGAAAGAACTCCTTATGAAAAGTTTCCTGGTCATAATTGGCTGGGTTTACTTCACTAAAATAGGAATTTATTTGGATTGTTTCTGTATAATTACAGAACATAAAACTTAACTTTGATAAAAAATTTTCAGGATGTACCACCAGGAATTTATTCCGAAAGAAACGGCACAAAATATAGAATCTGGAGAAGTGAGCTGGCAATCTCCCAGCAACATAGCACTAGTGAAATATTGGGGTAAAAGGGAAAACCAGATTCCTGCCAATCCGTCTTTAAGTTTTACACTGGATCATTGCAGAAGTACCACTTCTTTTAAGTTTAGAAAAAAGAAAAACACTGTTGAGAATACAGAATTTGACTTCGAATTCTTTTTTGAAGGAAAGAAAAAAGAAGATTTTAAACCCAAGATCCGGAAATTCTTTGAGCGAATAGAGGTTTACTGTCCCTATCTTAGGGATTATCAAATAGAGATCAGTAGTGAAAATTCATTCCCTCATAGCAGTGGAATCGCTTCCTCTGCCAGTGGAATGAGCGCCCTAGCCCTTTGCATCATGGACCTGGAAAGGAAATTGTTCTCTGAAATTTCAGAAGATTACTTTAAGCAAAAAGCTTCTTTTCTTGCCAGGCTGGGGTCGGGAAGCGCAAGCCGAAGTATCGAAGGCCCGCTTGTGGTTTGGGGAGAGCATAAAGCTATAGAAAAATCATCTGATCTATACGGGGTTTCATACCCATATAATGTGCATGAAAAATTCCAGAAGTACCGGGATACTATCCTTTTAGTAGATAAGGGAGAGAAAACCGTTAGTAGTAGTGTGGGGCATGATCTTATGCATGGGCATCCTTTCGCGGAGGATCGTTTTAAACAGGCTAATGAGAATCTGGAAAAACTAATCCCCGTCTTGGAATCGGGAAATATTGAAAAATTTATCAAAATTGTAGAAAGCGAAGCTTTGAGTCTGCATGCTATGATGATGATGAGTATCCCTTACTTCATCCTTATAAAACCTAACACCCTGGAAATCATTAATCTGATATGGGAGTACAGGAATAAAAATAACATCCCTGTTTGTTTTACCCTGGATGCTGGGGCAAACGTACATTTGCTCTACCCTGCAGATCATGAAAAGAAAGTTTTAGAATTCATTAATAATGAGTTAGTTGCGTATTGTCAAAACGGGCACTATATTTGCGACCTAGTTGGTGAGGGAGCACTGAAAATTGATAATTGATAATTGATAATTATGAAATAGAACGTGATTAGAACAAAAAGTTTTAATTTCTCTGTGAAAATTGTCAATTTATATAAATCAATTATCGTCACTCATAAAGAGTTTGTACTTTCGCGCCAATTGTTACGTTCTGGTACTTCTATTGGGGCCATGGTGAGAGAATCTGAACAGGCAGAGAGTCGGGCAGATTTCATTCATAAACTGGCTATAGCGCTGAAAAAGGCCAATGAAACTGATTATTGGTTAGACCTTTTAAAAGAATCTGACTATATTAGTGATCTGGAATACAATGAAATAAAAAATGACATTTGGGATATATTAAAATTACTTACTAAGATTATCAAGACCTCAAAATCAAAATAATTGTCAATTTTCAATTATCCATTGTCAATTTGAAAATACTATGAAAGGACCTCTATTTTATTCGAAAATCCTTCTCTTCGGAGAATATGGGATCATTAAGGATTCCAAAGGTTTATCCATCCCTTATAACTTTTATAATGGTGCTTTGAAACTGGACGAAAATCTGGGGGAAGAGGCTACGAAATCTAATGAAAATTTAAGGAAATTCGCCTCCTATCTGGAAGCTCTTCAGGAGAACAATCCAAATTTGGTTCATTTTGACCTGGATGATCTTAGAGAAGATATTGCCAATGGGATGTATTTCGATTCCAGTATTCCACAGGGTTATGGCGTTGGAAGCAGTGGAGCATTAGTGGCAGCTATCTATGACAAATACGCGACTGATAAAATAACCGTCCTTGAAAACCTAACCAGGGATAAACTTTTAAAACTCAAGAAGATATTCGGAGAAATGGAATCTTTCTTCCATGGGAAATCGTCAGGACTGGATCCATTGAACTCTTATTTGAGTATCCCTATCCTTATAAATTCTAAAGAAAACATTGAACCTGCCGGAATTCCTTCTCAAACTGAAAACGGTACTGGTGCAGTATTTTTACTGGACAGCGGTATAACGGGTGAAACCGGGCCTATGGTGAGCATATTCATGGAGAATATGAAGCAGGAACCTTTCAGAAAAATGCTGAAAAACCAGTTTGTAAAACATACCGATGCCTGTGTGGACGATTTCCTTAAAGGTGATGTAAAGTCACTTTTCAAAAATGTCAAAAAACTTTCTCATACGGTGCTTGATAATTTTAAACCTATGATCCCTGCACAGTTTCACAAACTCTGGAAAAAGGGTATAGACACTAACGACTACTATCTTAAACTTTGTGGTTCTGGTGGTGGTGGTTATATTCTTGGCTTTACCGAAGATATTGATAAAGCCAGAAAAGCTTTGAAAGATTATAACTTAGAAGTGGTCTATAACTTCTAAAATAAATTCATGGCATCTATTGCTAACAAGCGCTTTCTACTGAAAATACTCAGTCTTTTTTCTGTAGTAAGAGGTTATAATATTCTGGTACTTGTAATTGCCCAGTATCTTACCTCTACTTTTATTCTGGCCCATGATCTCCCGCTAAGACAGGTTTTATTTGATCCTAAGCTTTTCTTTTTAATCCTTGCTTCTGCAAGTGTGATTGCTTCAGGTTATATTATCAACAACTTTTACGACAGTGAGAAAGATTTGATTAACCGTCCGAATAAGACAATGCTGGACAGGGTCCTAAGTCAGCGAACTAAACTTTCAGGCTACTTTATTCTGAATTTTGCGGCCATATTTTTTGCCAGTTATGTTTCCTTTCGTGCCGTGGTTTTCTTTTCGATCTATATTTTTGTGATATGGCTTTATTCTCACCGATTAAAAAGGATACTTTTTTTAGGAAACCTCGTCGCCTCGATACTTACCATCACCCCGTTCTTTGTGATCTTTGTCTATTACAAGAATTTCGAGACGGTTATCTTTATACATGCGACCTTTTTGTACCTAATGATCGTAATGAGAGAACTGGTTAAGGATCTTGAGAATATACAGGGCGATATGGCTCAGGATTATCATACGATTCCTATTGTATATGGTGAAAAGTGGAGTAAATTTTTTCTTTCAGTGTGCGCGGTACTAGCAATTATTCCAACTATACTTCTTATCACGAGGTTTGAAATAGGTCATATGGATTATTATTTTTATGTATCCCTGCTCTTATTATTTATCTTCCTGCTGCTACTCTATTTTAGTAAGGCCAAATGGCAGTACTTATTATTACATAATATTTTAAAGCTGATCATTGTTGGTGGTGTCTTTGGAATTCTTCTTATAGATATTGATGAAGTTCTTAACCGTGTCTTTTAATATATAGCGCTAAATCCTTCATTCTAAAACTTTTTCTAAATACTTGGCTTCCTCACAGGCTAAACTGTATCTTTGCAAAAAATTAAGCGATGAGTAGAAACGGCAGATCTTCACATGGAAAATCAAGCAGAAGACAGGGTGACGGTAATAGAAAGAAATCATATGCCCGCGGGAATGCTCCCATTAAAAAGAAAATAGAGAAAAGTCCTCTTTCTAATACCGAAGGGATACGACTTAATAAATACATCGCTAATTCAGGAGTCTGTTCACGTCGTGAAGCCGATATGTATATCGCCGCCGGGAACGTAACGGTGAATGGTGAAACCATTACCGAAATGGGATACCGTGTAAAATTAAGCGACGACGTTAGGTTTGACGGCCGACGTTTAAATCCTGAAAAACCTGAATATATACTTCTAAATAAACCTGCTGGATTTTTTGTGACCGGAAACCCGGAAAAAGGCGGGAGAACCGTTATGGAGCTTGTTTCTAAAGCTACGCAGGCCAAAGTAAGTCCTGTAGGTAAACTGGATAACCAGGCTAGAGGCCTGTTACTTTTTACTAATGACGGCACCCTTGCTAAAAAACTGGCCAAACCTAAGAACGGTATTCGCCAGATCTACCAGGTGAGTCTCAGTAAGAACCTTAGTCAGGAAGATCTTGAGACTATTAAGAAAGGTGTTTATATAGAAGGGTCTAAAGTGACCATTACCGATGTCAGCTTTATCGAGGATAAACCGCATACCGAAGTAGGCCTGGAATTAAAAAGCATAAAAGAACATATCGTTGCCCGTATTTTTAAAAGTTTAGGATACGACGTAGAGAGCTTGGATCGCGTGGTTTTTGGAGGACTCACCAAAAAAGATCTTCCTCGCGGCAGATATAGAAATCTCACCGAACAGGAGGTTATCAACCTGGGAATGCACTAATTAATTTTTTAGGGATTTCATATTGTTTTTTTATACATTTACTACGTCAAAGAACGGGGCTGAACAATCAGCTTCTTTTCGATTTTTATGTAATTGAACAGAATTTTATTTTTTCAGTCTGATGCTTCTTCAGCTTTTAATATTAGCGGTGATCAAAGCCCTTTTGGTCTAAACCCACAATTCCGGAATGCATTCTTAACATTAATTTACCAGTTGATTCTTTTGACCCTTTAAATTATTCTCTAATTTTTAGCCTTAAAATTTATACCATAAATTGAATACCAAGTACAGCGATTTAATTGACCAGACCTATTACTTTCCACAGGAAGAATTCACCCTAGAAGGCAGCGAACTGCGATTCCACGACATCGATCTAATGGAACTCGTAAGAAATTATGGCGCCCCTTTAAAGTTCACCTATCTGCCTAAAATTTCAGAAAATATCTCCCGTGCGAAGATTTGGTTTAAGAATGCCATAGAAAAGCATGATTATCCCGGGTCTTACAATTATTGTTATTGCACCAAAAGTTCTCATTTTGAACATGTTCTTAATGAAGCATTGAAAAATGATATTCATATCGAGACCTCCTCGGCATTTGATATTAATATTGTAGAAAAACTAAAGAAGACGGGAAAGATCACTAATGACACCTGGATATTATGTAACGGATTCAAAAGAGATCAATATATACAGAACATTAGCAGATTATTGAACAATGGTCACCGCAACTGTATTCCCATCATAGATAATTACGAGGAGATAGAATTGCTTTCAGAAAATATAAATGGAAAATTCCAGGTTGGAATTCGTATTGCTTCCGAGGAAGAACCTAAATTTGAATTCTATACCTCCCGGCTTGGAATTGGTTACAAAAACATTGTACCATTTTATAATAAACAACTTAAAGATAATGAGCAGGTAGATCTTAAGATGCTTCATTTCTTTATCAATACGGGAATTCGTGATACGGCCTATTACTGGAATGAACTTAATAAGTGTTTAAAAGTTTATATCAATCTTAAAAGAATCTGTCCCAGCCTGGATAGTTTGAATATTGGAGGTGGTTTCCCGGTGAAGAATTCACTGGCATTTGATTATGACTACCAGTATATGGTGGAAGAGATCATCAACCAAATCAAGCTAACCTGTGAAGATGCCGAAGTGGAAGTCCCTCATATCTTTACAGAATTCGGAAGTTTTACCGTTGGAGAAAGTGGAGGTGCGATCTATGAAATACTATATCAAAAACAACAGAACGATCGCGAAAAATGGAATATGATAAACTCCTCTTTTATTACCACTTTACCAGATACCTGGGCGATAAGTAAAAAATTCGTCATGCTGGCGATCAACCGCTGGAATGATGAATATGAAAGGGTTTTACTTGGAGGCCTCACCTGTGACAGTGATGACTATTATAACTCTGAGCAACATACGAATGCGATCTATCTGCCAAAGTTCAAAAAGGAAAAACCTTTATATATAGGATTCTTTAATACCGGAGCCTACCAGGATACTATTGGTGGTTTTGGAGGTTTACAACACTGCCTTATCCCACAACCTAAACATATCCTAATAGATAAGGAGGAAAATGGAAAACTCACGACCAAATTGTTCAGCGAACAACAGAATGCTGATGATATGCTGAATATTCTGGGATATGATACAAGCAATTAAATTTTTATAACTTTAAAAAACTAATAACCAATCAATTAAGTTATGAGTAGAAAGAATTACGCTGGGATACCCGATAAATATGCCCGAATAGACGAGGCTAAGGTGGTATTGATTCCTGTTCCTTACGATGGTACCAGTACCTGGCAAAAAGGATCCGATAAGGGTCCGGATGCTTTTTTAGATGCTTCTGAAAATATGGAGCTATTTGATATTGAAACCCGAAGTGAAGTTTACAGGAAGGGAATCTATCTCGCACCACCCGTGACTGAGGATTCTTCCCCTGAAAAAATGGTAGAAGCCGTTTATAAGACCACAAAGAATTATATCAAACAGGATAAGTTCGTAACTCTTTTTGGAGGGGAACATTCTGTTTCTATTGGAAGTATAAAAGCTTTTAATGAATCTTTTGAAGATCTCACAGTAGTTCAGATAGATGCTCATGCCGACCTAAGACCCGAATACGAAGGTTCAACCTGCAACCACGCCTGCGCGGTGCATGAGGCCAGCAAAACAACAAACCTGATACAGGTTGGAATACGTTCTATGGATATTTCAGAACTGGATCATATGGACGAGAATCAGGTGTATTTTGCTCATGATCTATATGAAGACTGGCAGGATGACGCCATTGGGCAAATGACTCCCAACGTCTTTATTACCATAGATCTTGATGCATTTGATCCCAGCATCATGCCATCAACAGGAACTCCGGAACCAGGAGGATTATTCTGGTATGAAACCCTTGAATTCCTGAAAATGATGTTCAAAAAGAAAAATGTAGTAGGCTTTGATATTGTAGAACTTTGCCCAAATCCAGATGAGAAATCTTCAGATTTTCTTGCGGCTAAACTCTACTATAAAATGTTAAGCTATAAATTCAAATATCAAAATTACAACGAAGAAGACGAAGATGAATAAAGGACAAATATCACAGTTCATTGAGAAATATTACAGGCACTTTAATGCTGCCGCGCTGGTAGATGCCGCGAAGGACTATGAAAAGCAACTGAACCAGGGTTCAAAAATGCTGGTTTCTCTGGCAGGCGCCATGAGTACCGCCGAGCTTGGGAAGATCTTTGCTGAAATGATTCGCCAGGGAAAAGTGGATATCATTTCCTGTACCGGGGCAAACCTGGAAGAGGATGTAATGAACCTGGTAGCACACTCACATTATAAAAGAGTACCTCATTACAGAGACCTTACTCCACAGGAAGAATGGGATCTTCTGGAAAAAGGCCTTAATCGCGTTACAGACACTTGTATCCCCGAGGAAGAAGCTTTTAGAAGAATCCAGGAACATATTTTTAAGATCTGGAAAGATGCCGAAAAGAAAGGTGAAAGATACCTGCCACATGAATATTTATACAAACTGCTTTTAAGCGGAGTGCTGGAAGAGCATTATGAAATTGATCTGAAGGATTCATGGATGTATGCCGCGGCCGAAAAAAACCTCCCAATGGTAGTTCCGGGATGGGAAGACAGCACGCTGGGAAATATTTTTGCTTCTTACTGCATTAAAGGTGAACTGAAAACCAGCACGATGAAATCTGGAATTGAATACATGACCTTCCTTGCCGACTGGTATACCGATAATTCTGAAAACGGAATCGGTTTCTTCCAGATAGGTGGAGGGATCGCAGGAGATTTCCCAATTTGCGTGGTGCCAATGTTGTATCAGGATCTTGAAAGAACCGATACTCCTTTCTGGAGTTACTTCTGCCAGATCTCAGATTCCACAACGAGTTATGGTTCATATTCCGGAGCAGTGCCAAACGAAAAGATCACCTGGGGAAAACTGGATATTAAAACTCCAAAACATATTATCGAAAGTGATGCGACCATAGTTGCGCCTCTTATTTTTGCATATCTCTTAGATATGTGATAAATACTTAAACTAAGTATTGAAGGCTGTTCAATTTTTTGTTTATTACAAAAATGACTATTGAACAGCTTTTTTTTGTTGGTGGATTTTTGAAATTAGGACTGTATGAATAACTGGATAGTTTTTGGAATAGGTTTTTTGGCCCAGCTCTTATTTTCAGCCCGGCTGGTAACCCAGTGGTTCTTATCTGAAAAAGCAAAAAAAGTCGAAACACCAGTCCTCTTCTGGAAACTCAGCCTGCTTGCTGCTATTCTACTTTTCACTTATGGTTACCTGAGAGAAGACCTTGCTATAATGCTAGGCCAGTTTCTAACTTATGGAGTCTATTGGAGAAATCTCAGGATACAGGGAGAATGGCATAACCGAAATATCTTCTTTAAGGTCCTGGTTACCGTGTTCCCTGTTATTATAACAGCTTATATTCTTTTCTTTGGATCCCTGGAATGGTCAGAACTGGTGATAGGAGAAAACCTTTCTACATGGCTTATCATATTGGGTATTTTTGGACAGATGGTATATACCTCCCGCTTTTTTTATCAATGGTATTATTCTGAACAACATCATGAATCAATCCTCCCCCGGGGATTCTGGATCCTTAGCCTATTAGGTTCCTGCCTATTATTTAGTTATGGAATTTTCAGAAATGATCCCGTCCTCATATCGGCCCACTTCTTTGGAGCGCTTATTTATATTAGAGATATATATCTTCTGAAAAGTTCCCGGGAAGACAAAGAGTCTCCCGAGCCTTTAAGGTAATATTGCAGACCTCTTCTTTTTCAATAAAACTTCATAAATAAAGTAACCCAGAACAATAAAATATTCGAGGACTACAAACCATAAATTCTCCTGGAATTCCCGATTGGAATAGGTATAGTAGCTAAAGATAATAACGGCCGTCCAGGCGATTATATATTTAAATTCGGTAAAAATTGAAAGTATAAGGGGTACGGCGAGATACCAGGGATGCACAGTGGTTGAAAATATCAGGTAGATACTCACCGCAATAAGCATATTTGTAATCAGCTTTCTAGTGGAATCGTATTTTCTTAAAAAAGTGAGAATCATGATCAATAGAAAAGTTGAAATTGCCAGGGCTGTTCCGGCACTTTCAATAATATTATAGCCTTTAGACTGAAAGCCGAACCAGCGAATGATATAATAAATACTGGCATTGAATTCGAATTTATTAAACCAGAGACCCACACTGCTAAAAAAGTTGGAAGCCAACGCTTCCGAATAGAATGGGAGGAAAGAAATGATAACTACAGCAAAAACGAGGAGATAATAACCCAGCAACTTCCAGAAACTCAGACCCGGTTCACCCTCTTTTTTCCGTTCAAAACCAAAATATTTGAAAAACAGCGGAAGCATTAACAATGGCAATAATTTTACGGAAATAGAAAGTCCAAAAATGACCGCACTCCAAATCCATTTTCGCTGATGAAGCAAATAAAGCGCCCAGACCAAAAAGAAAACCATCACCGCTTCAAAATGAAGATTTCCGGTCATTTCTATTATGATAAATGGATTCAGGATGTACCAGAAGATCCTGTATTCCTCGATGCCTAAAGATTTCAGAAGTTTTCTTCCGAAGAAAAGTGTCCCCAGATCGGCAAGGATAATAACCAGCCTGAAAATAATAACCGAACCCAGAATGCTGTTTTTAGCCAGCCAGCCTCCAACAGCAAATATTAGCTGATTTAAGGGAGGATAATTTGAAAAATGACCGACACTCAAACTACCCATTCCTTCCAGTAATTTATTCGCCTGGGATATGTGGAAATCGGGATTCGAAATGAGCTCATCCGGAATAAACTGATAGGGATTCCAGCCTTCGGCGATCAATCTTCCATCCCAGATAAAACGAAAGAAATCCTGTGAAAGATTGGGAAGCGCGAATAAAAATATCAGCCTGAAAAGTAAGGCTGCCCCTGCCAGAAACCAGAAGTTATGTTTCTGTATCTGGATGAGTTTAAAACTTAGGAAAAACGATGCCAGATACAGGCCTGCAAGCTTTATAAAGTCTGTTCGTTCCAGGTCATAGGCAAATGCGACATAAAAAGCCACACAGGAAAGGAAAAAAATAATGGGTGTCTGGTAGAGTTTGAGTTTTCTAAAATCCATTTAATCTTATCAGCTAATCGCTAATTTAATCAAACTTCTGCTTTCAGACTTTTAAAGACCACGAAACCAAAGCCGCTGAATAACATTAAATGAAAAATCAATAAGGCGTAGTCGTTCAATTTAAAAGCACTCCAGATCGCGAAACCAAAATAGAGAAAGAGCAGTCCTTCAATAATGATATTTTTAGAGAAGCGATTTTGTAAATATTTATTTCCCTTCCACGAATCTTTCAATCCATTGATATTGAACTTAGGGGTTCTGATAAATTCCGACCTTTTTCCAAAATGGCCTTCCAGAACGGCAAGCGAGTTATGGACAGAAAATCCCATCGCAATAGAAAAGAAAGTGAAGAACATCCCGATAAACTTAAAAAAACTGGTCAGGCCTTTCCCGTGCACCCTGGCATAAGCCACATAATAACAGAAAAAGAAAATTACCGTACTTATCGCAAAAGCGGCCAATCCGTTAAAATACCAGTTCATCTCAGGATTCTGATCCTTAATATAAAGCATGGGCACGCTTAATACGGCAAGCAACAAAACGATCAAAAACATACTAGAATTAAGCAAATGAAAGAAACCATGAAATTTGGTGCTAAAGGAAACCGATCTATCCCGCAGGAGCTTACCATAGTTTTTTCTGAAATTTTCAGCCGCTCCTTTGTTCCATCGAAACTGCTGACTCCTTGCAGCGCTAATTACTACGGGTAATTCAGCCGGAGTTTCCACATTTTCGAGATACTTGAATTTCCATTTCTTCATCTGTGCCCTGTAGCTCAGGTCCAGATCTTCGGTTAAGGTATCTCCGCTCCAGTTTCCGGCATCAAGGATGCATTCTTTTCTCCAGATACCCGCCGTTCCATTAAAATTGATAAAATTCCGCCCGAAATTCCTTCCTGTTTGTTCCAGTATAAAATGAAAATCCAGCGCGAATGCCTGTATTCTGGTGAGCAGCGAATAATCACGATTAAGATGTCCCCAGCGGGTCTGGACCACGCCTATTTCGGGATTTTTAAAATATGGAAGGGTTTCCATAAGCCAGTTTTCTCCGGGCATAAAATCGGAATCAAAAACAGCGATAAATTCACCTTTTGCGATCTTTAATCCTTCCTTTAATGCGCCAGCTTTAAAACCACTTCGGTTTTCACGTTTTATATGTTTAATGTTGATTCCCTTTTGCTGAATTTCTGATATAAGCTTAGAAGTTTTCTCCAGTGAATGATCGGTAGAATCATCAAGGACCTGGATCTCGAGTTTTTGCTTTGGATAATCGATCTTTGCGATATTCTTCAAGAGTCGCTCTACCACATAATATTCATTATATAGTGGCAGCTGTATAGTCACCTCGGGAAATTCATCTTCTGTAAAGTCAAATTTTTCAGAAGTATCGGTAGTTTTGGTTGCCTTGAGATAATTCAAAAGCAATTGAAGCTGGGAAAGGCTGTAAATAAAGATAACGATTAACGCGAGGGTATAAATTGTTATTATCGTTAAGTCTATCATTTAAAACTATATTTAAAAATCCAACCGAGGATCTTTACTCCTGCAAAGATAGCACCTTTGATGGTTCCGGAAACTTTGGAAACACCAATCCTGTTTCTATAATGTACGGGCACTTCGGTATAGCTTAGATTTTGTCGTAAAGCCTTGAGTTGCATTTCAACAGTCCACCCATAAGTTTTGTCCTGCATTTCCAGCTGAAGCAATTTTTCATACCTGATCGCACGGAAAGGCCCCAGATCGGTAAACCTGGAATTAAAAATCAGTTTCATGAGGGTTGTAGCCAGCCAATTCCCAAAGATCTGCGGAAAGGTCATCGAGCCTTTTTCTCTCCATTTATCTACTCTTGCTCCTACTACAAAATCTAAATTTTTTTCGATGATAGGTTTCACCACCTGTGTGAGCTCCTCTGAATAATCGGAAAAATCACCATCCAGAAATACGATAATATCGGGTAATTGATCTTGAGATGCTATATACTCCATGCCTTTTAAACAGGCATATCCGTAGCCTTTCCTGGATTCTGATAATACTGAAGCACCAGCTTCTCTGGCGTTCTTTTCAGTAGCATCGGTAGAATTATTGTTCACCACAATAATTTCATTAACTATTTCCGGAATCTCCTTTATTACATGTGCTATGGAATCGGCTTCATTAAAAGCAGGGATTATAACTTTTATAGTTTGAGGCATTCAGGAACCGGAATTTTAAGTGGTTTTATTGGTTGCTAAATTAAGCACATACTTACAGACTATTTACTTTTCTGGTTGATTAAATCAAGCAGATCCATATCATCGGTCACCACAGCTTCATCAGATTTTATCCTGTTATTCCGCGGTCCGTTCTCAAGTTTTAAGACTCCGCGCGGACAAACGGCAGAGCAGATTCCGCAGCCCACACAACTGGAACGCACAATATTCTCTCCCTTTTGAGCATAAGCACGAACATCGATTCCCATTTCACAATAAACCGAACAGTTCCCGCAGGAGATACACTGCCCGCCGTTGGTAGTAATTCTGAATTTAGAAAACAGGCGTTGCTGCATCCCAAGAACTGCAGCCATAGGACAACCAAATCGGCACCAGACCCGACTACCAAAAATCGGATAAAAACCTACTCCTATTACTCCCGAAAAAACGGCTCCGATCAAAAATCCATACCACTCTCGGAGTTTATAGGCATCGAAGAAAAAGATCTTATAATTTCCACTAAAAAAATTAATTCCTATAATTGCGATGATAATGGCAAAATATGAGATCGCGCCAATCTTTGCGTCTTTAGCCAGTTCCTCCCGCTTAAAGATCATGATCAATGCGAAAACCACAGTAAGTATCAATGCAGAACCCCAAAGGAAAACATCCTTGGTAAGCCAGAAATTTCCGGAATTATCACCTAAAAAAGAATATACCACGGCTATGGTCATAACTGTCACAAACACCAGAACGCTATGGATCACCCAGCGCTCCACTTTCCAGGCAAAAAGCGATTTATCAGACAAATGGCGGTACGGATCCCCCGCTGTTTCGGCCAGTCCCCCGCAACCACATACCCATGAACAATACCAGCGTTTTCCGTATTTATAGGTCAGAATAGGCGTGATCACAAAGATGGAAATGATCCCGAAAACAAGCATAAACATTCCCAGGTTACCGGAGGACAGGAACTCCTCTATCCTGTAACCGGCAAACAGATCGTAGTTGAGCGGCCATATATTTTTAAAATCGTAATAAGGTTTATTCAGCCTGATTAGAATTTCAGGGATCAAAAAAGCGAATCCCAACTGAAAGAACATTACCGAGCAGGTACGAATGATCTCATAGCGATTATGCCTGTATTTCAGAATAAATTTATATCCAAAGATGAGGATAGCAAGACTATAAAGAGTTCCGTAAACAAACCACTGGCTGGCGGGACCACCATTCAGAACATTACTTAAAGGATCAAAAAGTGAAATTATACCCGTATTGGAACCTTCGGGATTCAATCCCAGATATTGCGGATACCAGTAAAGTACCACATAAAAAAGCGTAAGTATGATCCCCATAATCCAGGCAAGCACCCCACGGTTAGTCATGGATTTGAACCATACTCCATCATTTTTGATACCAACATTTTTACCCCGGTAAGCATCATTGGCAAATATGATAGTTCCCACAGTAATCAATCCCAGTGAAATACTTAGAAATAAGGTCTTATTCGGAAAATTGACATTTACCAGGGCAAGGATCAAAATAAAAAGGCCCATGAGACCTATAGCCGAAGCAAACTTTTGCATGGTAGAAAGCGCTGCGGGAGCATCTCCCGTCATGGCCATATTATGTTCAATTTTGCTCATATTTTTTTATTATCAGACCTCACAGGTTTTGGAAACCTGTGAGGTTTATTTAACAAGACTATTTTTAAAGCTTCTGAAAATTTCCTTTTCATGCCTGTCATAGAATTCCGGGTCGAAATTGGCCATTTTTAAATTTGACAGTACATGGTCTATATTGCGTTTTTCTGTCAGCCACCTATCAAAGACTTCATGCCTCATTCTTATTCCAAAAGTATTGATCCCTAGAAATTTCTTCGTTTCTGTATTAAAAGCAATAGTGATCGCTTTTGGTTCTTCGGGATGTTGCCAGTGAAAATGTTGTTCATTTTCTTTTGGTTCTGGCCATACCCATCCATAGGTTTGATATTCCACATCGAAAAATTTGGCTGAGTTGAACCAGTTCCCGGGATCGTATTTTGTTCTTTCTCCGGTAAGGGTTTTAGCAAGAGTTTCTCCCATGATACGGCCGGTATACCAAACGGCTTCTACAGATTTTCTCTGACCTATCACTTTGCGTTGCTGCGCACAGTCACCAATCGCATATATATCAGGAATATTGGTTTCCAGGTAATTGTTCACCAGGATTCCCTTATCTGTTTCGAGTTCAGAACCTTTGAGAAGATCAATCTTAGGTCTCACCCCTGCACATAGGCCAACCAGTTGACATTCAATTTCCTCTCCTGTTGCCGTCATAACTGATTTTACTCTTCCGTTGGTATCTGGTATTATCTTTTTTAAATCTGTAGAATGTCTCACATCCACTCCGTGCGATCTTATATGTTCCGAAATCATCTTAGCGTCCTGATGTGGAAGTATATTCCCCCAAAAACCATCTTCCCGAACCAGAATGGTAACATCAATATTCCGGGTTCTCAGCATTTCAGTAAATTCAACGCCTATAAGTCCGCCGCCTATAATAACCGCTTTCCTCGTAAAAGGAGTGTTTGCCTCCAGTTGTTCCAGGTCCTGCTTGGTTACCAGACCCTGCACTCCTTTAAGCTCTTCACCCTCCCAGCCAAATTTATTATGAACAGATCCGGTTGCTATTACAAGTTTATCATACGCCATAGGTTCTCCCGATGAGAATCTCAATTCCTTGTTTTCAAAATCTACCTGTTCTACCCAGGCTTTTTTAAGTTCAATTCTGTTTTTCTCCCAGAACCAATCCTCATAGGGCTTTAGGTGATCCCATTTCATATGGCCCATATAGACATACATAAGAGCAGTACGTGAAAAAAAATAATCAGACTCGCCTGAAATAACTGTAATTTTAAGATCAGACCTTTTACGAATGTGACGGGCAGCAGTAATCCCCGAAATTCCGTTTCCGATAATGACGATATGCTCCATTAATTTTTTATAATTTGGTAGAGAGGCTAACATTCAGACTATGATGCCGTCAAGTAAAGTACGCAGAAAATAGGCAGAATCACAAGCAGGCACCTAAATAAACAAGTATTCTATATGATTAAAGGCTTAAATATAAAAACGACTATCCAGATGATTATGATAGGCCTGTTTATAATGCTTTGCTCCTGCCAGGCAGAAATTCCCATGAATACCAAAAAGATCAACGGAATAAGTCTCGTAGCATCCAGGGATAGTCTTTCCAAAGAGCAGGTCTCCAAAATAGTAGAAATAAACTCGAATGCAGTTGCGCTTATGCCTTTCGCTTTTATGAGAAATATTTCTGAACCCGAACTATTCTTTAATATGAAACGCCAGTGGTTTGGCGAACGTAAAGAAGGTATTGAGCAGGCCATTTCACTTTTGCATAAAGAGAATATCAAAGTGATGATAAAGCCGCAGATTTGGCTTAGAAACGGGGAATTTACCGGCGATATGAATTTTAATACGGAAGAAGAGTGGCAGAAATTTGAAGGCTCTTATAGGGAATACATACTTCTGTATGCCAAAATCGCTCAGGAAAATAATAGTGAAATGTTATGCATTGGAACCGAACTCTACAATTTTGTAAACGAAAGGCCTGAATTCTGGAAAAACCTGATCACCGAGATCAGGGGATTTTATAAAGGCCACCTGGTATATGCCGAAAACTGGGATAAAGTTGACAAGGTCGATATTTGGCAAAATCTTGATTATATAGGTGCCGACGCTTATTTTCCGCTAAGTGATGAAGCCGCTCCCAACGAAGAAAAAATTAGAGCTGGCTGGAAAAAATATAAGCAAATGCTGCAGGAACTTTCCGGGGAATATAATAAACCGGTTTTGTTTACTGAATATGGCTACCGGAGCGTTGATTACGCGTTAAGGAAACCATGGAATTCAGAAAGAGAGAATTTCGTCACAAATCATGGCTTACAGTCCCGGGCTCTTTCGGTTTTATACGAAGAATTCTGGCCGGAAAACTGGTTTGCGGGGGGCTTTCTATGGAAGTGGCATCAACACGAAACATCCGGCGGACTGGAAAATGACCGCTTCACACCCCAGAATAAACCTGCCGAAAAGGTGGTTAGGGAATACTATAAAAAATTCAGGAACTAATTCGTTTGTAGTAGTGATCGTAGAGTTCTTCTGCCGAAGCACCCAACCTGCGTTTCCAGTAAATTTCAGCAAAAAGCAGCTGAGTATTCCAAAGTCCCCTTTTTTCGTAGAGACGGGCAGAAGTAATTAACCAGCTTTTAATGATTACAAATTGCTTTTTCATATAAAGCCGGCAAATAATTTCGTTGTCTTCATAAATCCTGTAAGACTCATCAAAACCACCTATCTCAAGAAATAAATTCTTCTGAATAAAAAGCGATTGATCACCGCCTCGACAGGAAATATGGTTCACTTTTGTAAAGTATCCCATTAAATTAAGCCACCAGTGATCCTTATCAAATTTCATCTGGAAACAACCCGCTTTATTGCCTTTCTCTACTTCATTAACAATAAGAGAATCGAAATTTTCGGGAGGGAGACTGTCAGCATGAAGAAAATATAGAATATCTGCCTTAGCAATTTTTGCCCCTTTATTCATTTGGATAGCACGTCCTTTTTCAGACCTTATATAAACCACCTCCTCATGTTTATTGACAATCCCCGCAGTCCCGTCGCTACTTTCACCGTCCACAATAATAATTTCTGCGATATTCCCTGAAGACACCTTTGCTAAATGTTTCAGTAAATACGGTAATTGAGCCGCTTCGTTATGTGCCGGAATAATAATACTGATCATGCGCAACTACTTTACATCATTCAGATTCCAGTTGTAATCCATATAGGATATTTTCGCCTTGCTGTTCAATTTTGTATCAGAATACTGGTTAATATATTCTACCAAAGTCTTTGCAGTTCTTGTGAAATCCTTTTTATACCAGTCGAAAATTGAAGAAAGCCTGGCCAAATTTCCGGAGATTTCATTTTTATCTGAATTGATAAATTCCCTGGCGGCCTTTTCCAGCTGCTCGTCAATTTTTTCTGCAGTATAAGCCTGGTTCATAAGTTTAGGACAGGAGATTGATGCACAGTTTATAGCAAAATGTATCCTGGGTTCATTCATTTTCCGGAGAATACTATTTTCAATTCCCCCAAGTGAAATTTCAGTATCTCCAATTTTTACGAACTCTTTCGTCCAAGGTCCATTTATATCCTTAATACTATTTACGGGATAATTCCGAAGAATTAGGTCTACGGTATAAGCATTGTAAAGATTGATATAATAGGCCAGTAATTCATCGGTACCCCAATCTTTAGAAGGCTTTTGAGAAGAAATCATTTTTAAGTAATTATCGAGCTTTTCCCGGTCATTTTGAAAGCCTTTATAATCTACACGTCCATTCGCCTTCACATGATCCTGAAGAAGTTGATCCCAAATACCATGATCGATTTCTACCTTCTGAGTTGCTGAAGACCTCTTACCCGCATCTGGAGAAGGTAGGCCTTTACTGTTAAATCCGGCACTGGAAATAAGATTACAGGATGCGAACATACAGGCCCCCGATATCAAAATAGCAAAACTTAAAATCAGCTTTTTCATCATATTAGTTTTTTAGGTATCGTGCTTGAAACTTCAAACATTCTGGCACAATTAACAGCAACCTCCACCGTCATAATGAAAGGTGGATTCACTTATAAAAATATCATCTCTGCCTAATGAAGTCAGCGAGGCTGCAGTTTTATCACAAACCGCCAGAGGCTGATTCTTTAAAAGAACATGTCCCTTCCCATCATCAAAATAATCCTGAGCTCCATAATAGATCGCGGCTTTACCGGTAAAAATACAGGGCCCGTCCTCAGGCATAGGATCCTTTATCGCAGCAACTTCAATAGACTCAATATATACGAGTTCTTCAGTAGGATAGTTTTTAGGATCGAGGATACGATAAGGTTTTCTGGCGCGAATTTCAATAGTCCCAAAACCTACATCGGTAAGCGCCTTCACATAATCTGCGATAGACAAACTCCCGCTAAGACATAATGCACGCAGCCTTTCATCATTTCTAAGCTCCTCATTCATCTCCTGTTCACAGGTGGGATCGCTCATCACCAGCCTCCCATGTGGCTTCAAAACCCGGTACATTTCCTTGAGAGCTTTTGTGAGTTCTTCGGTTTTAAAAATATTGAAAAGACAATTCTGCGCGGCCACATCTATAGAGTTATCCTTCACAGGAAGATCGGTCGCATTTCCTTTTTTAAGATCTACGAATTCAGATTTGAACCAGGGATTCAGCTTTTCGGCTTCCCGGAAATTTTTTCTTGATGCTTCCAGCATTTCATCTACCACATCTATTCCCACTACTCCGGATTTTTGCCTGGAGAAGTAAGCGAATTGCAATAATTCCATTCCACCACCCACACCCACATACAAAGTTCGCGGGCTATTGGTAAGATCCCTGGCGTGAACGGTAGTGCCACAACCATAATTCATTTCCTGCATGACCTTTGGGATCTTTAATCCCGGTAATTCCCATATAGGATTGGTGGTACAGCATAATCCAACATCTGGAGTCAAAGCAGCCTGCCTGTACACATCTTTTGTGGTCTCTAGATAACTCATTTTATATTTTCTGAAGTAATTCTTTAAATAATTTCACCATGTTCGGTTCAGCCTTCGCCGCATTATCCAGGATATCCTGAATTTCTACTTTTTCAAGATTATCAGGATCTCCCTGGTCTGTGATCACCGAGATCGCCGAGACGGGTATTCCAAGGTGATTGGCAACGACAACTTCGGGCACCGTACTCATTCCCACGGCATCAGCACCAATAATTTTAAGATATCGATACTCAGCCTTAGTTTCAAGCTGCGGCCCTAAAACCGAAGCATAGACTCCTTTATGTAAAGTGATATTATGCTTCTTTGCCGCTTCTTCAAAAACCGAATTCATTTCAGAATCATAAGGCTCGCTCATATCCACAAAGCGTTCCCCGAGTTTGTCCACTCCATGAAAAGCCAGAGGAGAGCCTCCCTGAAGATTTATATGATCTTCTATCAGCATTAATTCGGCCTTTTTAAAATTCAGATTAATCGCTCCAGCTGCATTAGAAACAAGAAGTTTTTTAATGCCAAGACGTTTCATGACCCTTACCGGATAGGTCACATCAAAAAGGTTATAACCTTCATAAAGATGAAATCTGCCCTGCATTACCACCACTTTCTTCCCTTCCAGGGTTCCATAAATAAGTTTCCCTTTATGAAATTCTACCGTCGCAGTTGGAAAATAGGGGATATGATTATAACTGGATTCTTCTTCAATTTTTATATCGTCCAGCAGTTTACCCAGGCCAGTTCCTAAAATAATTCCCACTTCCGGCTCTCCGAAACCTTTAGCCCGAAGATATTCTACAGATTCACTAATTCTATCTGTCATAAATTTATAATATTTTGAAATGCAGGATGTTCTTTGATATCTTCAAGAACATCCACATCGCTAAGGGTTTCCAGCAATTTTAGATCTTTTCCCTGCAGGCTATTGAGGGTGTCTTTAAGTACACTGGACGTTCCCCAAACTTTATTTTTAAATACCTCCGAATTTAAGGATTTCATCCCTAATAAATAGTATCCACCATCCAATGCCGGACCTATAACATAATCGTGATTCTCCAGCTGTCTATAGGCATCTTCAAGAATAGCCGAGTTCAGGTCATAAATATCACTACCAATAATGATAATATTACTGAAGCCTTCTTTAAAACCATCCTTAAAAGCATTAAACATTCTTTCTCCCAGACCCTGTCCTGTTTGAGTTCTTTTTGAATAGATCTCATTATCCCAGATATCGTTTTGCATTATTTCATCAGAATAATAAACGTGTTTTACAACATCAACAGGAGTGGTTATCTCCACCGAACGCTTTAAAAGAAAATTATAGAGCGCCAGTGCTTTTTCCTTTCCCAGATCCTTCGCTATCCTGGTTTTCACCTTACCGAACTCAGGATTTTTAGCAAATATGAGAAGTAAATTTTCTTTACACATTTAATATACTTTTTCGGCCTTATGCAAATATTTTCCCCAGTGCCTGGAATATGCATGTACTCTCTGGGTGGTATTTCCGGTGGAATCTATTACCGGAAAATCTTTATTCTTCCATTGAAATATGCCGCCGTAAAGATTTTTGACATTGGTAAAACCTGCCTGTTTAAGTTTTTTTGCGATATTTTCAGAACGGACCCCAACTGAACAGTAAACAACAATAAGCTGATCTTTCTTAAAATCCTTTAATGCTTTGTCGCTAAAGTGATCGTATCCAACACAGATAGAGTTTTGCAGGTGACTCACTTTAAATTCTTCGGATTCACGGGAATCAAGGATCACCACCTCATTATTTAGCTGAAACATCCTAAGCTCCTCTGTCGAAACATAAGGAATACTGCCATCATTATATTTTGAAAGGATTGCATCAATATCATTCTGAGCATTTATATTGCTAATGGAAAATATGAGTAACAGGAAAAAAACAGCTTTAAGTTTAAAATTATGCAACACTTCCCTGGCAACTACTTCCTGCGCCGGCAGTACAACCATAGCAATGCTGGGAAATAATAATGTTTCGGTCATTGAGTATATCTTCATTATAATCACTAATATGTTTCACTTTGCTATCTACCTTTAGTTCCAGCATTTGGTTGAAATCACAATCATACAGCCATCCATCCCAGCTAATTGAAATGGTATTGGTACACATTACATTTTCAACGGCCGCAGGATTATAGGCATCCACAAGGGCATACATATAATCTTCATAATTATCTGAAGCAATGAGATATTCCAGAAAACGACTGATAGGCAAATTGGTGATCGCAAAAAGATTGTCAAAATCTATATTGAAATCTTCCTTTAAAGCCACCTTAAAATCATGCTGCATAGCTTCCTGGTTGGTGGGTAAAAATGCTCCCGATGGATTATAGACCAAATCCAGTTTCAAATTAGAGCCTTCCTGTGCGTAACCAACCTTATTCAGCATTTGAAGCGCTTTAATCGACTTATCGAATACTCCACTTCCACGTTGTTTATCTGTCTTCTCCCTCTTATAGAAGGGCAGGGATGAAACTACATGAATATTATGTTTTTCAAAGAATTCCGGCAGATCATGATATTTCTTATTGGCCAGAATAATGGTAAGATTAGATCGAACAATAAAATCTTTAATTCCTGCCCTGGAGGCTTCCTCTACAAACCACCTGAAATTTGGATTCATCTCGGGCGCTCCACCGGTTAGATCGAGTGTATGGGCTCCCGTATTTCTAATTACCTCCAGGCATTGCTCCATGGTCTCAATGGTCATAATCTCCTTTCTATCGGGCCCAGCATCAACATGACAGTGAGAGCACACCTGGTTACACATATAACCAAGATTGATTTGAAGTATTTCCAGTTTTTTTGGTTTCAGGGGAAATTTACCAGATTCAGAAATTTTTTCCTTAAACCTTGGAAGTTCTCCTTCTGCAAAAATTCCTTTATCCAGAAATTCGAGTTGCTTTTTAGGGCTGGAAAGGTCATCCTTCCTGGCTTTAAGCGATTTTGTGAGCATAAAAAATTTTCATTTGTTTAATTAGTACAGTAAACAGGCCTAAACTTACATGCTCAGTTTTTTGTACTTATTCATCATTTGCACACCATGTACTAAAGTAGCACCACTTTCGATCGCGGCTCCGGCATGAACAGCTTCCATCATTTCCTCCTTGGTGATCCCACGCTGGAGTCCATCTTTTGTATAAGCATCTATGCAGTAAGGGCATTTTACAACATGCGACACTGCAAGTGCTATTAAAGACTTCTCCCGCGCTGAGAGAGCACCTTCTTCAAATACCTTCCCATAGTAATCAAAGAATTTAGTTCCCAGTTCTTCACTCCATTCTGTGATCTCTCCAAATTTTCGGAGATCGGCAGGATCATAATAATTTTTAGACATAAAATTTAGTTTGTAGTGTTAATCGGCCTCTTGAAATATTTACGAAATTAAATGTTACCCAGTTTTATTCCCTTAACATTCAGTTTCCAGAAATACAACATATAGATGATGCCTGAAAATAGCTAAAATTAAAGCTTTTGAAAAGATACTGGAAGTTTTAACAATTGATTAAAGAAGCCTTTTTTCAAGGCATAATAATTATACCGGCTGTAAAAAAGCTATTTTGAAAGAACAAATCAAGTAATAATAACGTTTTTCGCATTAGAATTACCTTATTAAATGATATATTATCATCAAATTCGTAGTTATTCTTAACTAATTATAATTTTACATTTTTTACTTTAAAAACCTGTTAAAACGCTTAACTTTACTAGAGTTTAGCCTTTTTCGATTATGAGAATAGATGTCAAGACTTTACCGGTAAATGAGATCCTGGAAGACATTGCAGAATCCTTAAACACAGAGGTTAAAAACAGTACCGGAGAATATACTGTTGATTTACCTGGCGACGTAGGTGATGGCTATATAAGAGGCTGTAGTTTTGATTCGGGAATTGGATATGTTACCTATAACTGTAAATTCTTTGAAGATGTTGAAATACATTTTTCATTAAATACAGTACACCCATTAAAGTTTATTTTCTGTTCTAATGGACAGGTGGGGCATTCTTTCCAAAAAAGTGAGAAAATCCATAATATAGACACCTATCAAAATATTGTGGTAAGCAGTAATGGTTATGATGGTCATGTTTTATACTTCAAAAAAAATGTCCCATCACATGTTTCCAGTCTGGAGATAATAAGGTCCGTATTTTCACACCGTCCTAATCATGGTTTTAAGGATCTGGATCCTACTTTAAAAGAACTGTTCACAGATTCCGTTTCCAAGAAACAATTCTTCTATCAGGGGAATTACAGCATCAAGGCAGCAGATCTCATGGACGATATTGACGCAAAGAATTATACCGGCTTTTTAAGGAACCTCTTTCTGGAAGGAAAAGCCCTCGAAATGCTTGTAATACAGATCGCTCAATATGAAGACGATGAGAATGGTGAAAATCTCCCAAAGATCTTGAGGAAATCTGATATTCAAAAAGTAGACTACGTTGCAAAACGTATACAGGGCGATCTTAGCTACTAATCATACTGTTGAGTCCCTTGCCAAGGAAGCGGGTACCAACGTCAATAAATTGCAGGAAGGATTTAAATATGTTTACGATCTCACCGTAAATAAATATATGCAGCATATTAAACTGGAAGCTGCTAAAGAAATGCTGCACCTTTCAGAAAAGAATATTTCGGAAATTGTAACCGCCATTGGCCTTAACAACCGAAGCTATTTCTCAAAAATTTTCAGGGAAAAGTATGGGGTAAGTCCAAAATATTTTCTTAGGACAAGCAAGAAATCAAAAGAGGAAGAAACTACTGAAGAAATAGACAAATAAAAGTCCCGCTAAAGTCCTTTCATTTCAAACTTCTCCGGAATTATTTCCGGATCAAAATCCCACAAATAAGGCAGGATAAAATAGACTACTACACTCAGGATGATAATTGAAATTATATTCATCCAGATCCCTGTCCTGATCATATCGGGTATTCTTAAATAGCCAGACCCAAAAACTACCGCATTGGGAGGGGTTGCGACGGGAAGCATAAAGGCGCAGGAGGCCGCAAGGGTGGCGCCTACCATTAAAAAATAAGGATGTAGATCGAGTACAATGGCCATGGGTGCAAGAATAGGCAAAAGCATGGCTGTAGTTGCCAGGTTGGAAGTAACTTCCGTTAAAAAATTTACCGAAGCAATAAGAATTAAAACAAAAATGAAAAGCGGCAGGTTCTCAAGATTAGTGATCTGCCCGCCGATCCATTCTGCCAGACCTGTATCGTTAAAGCCTTTTGCCAGGGCCATTCCCCCACCAAAGAGTAAAATAATTCCCCATGGTATCTTTACGGCTTCTTCCCAGGTGATAAGTTTTTCTTTGGGTTTTCCAGATGGGATCACAAAGAGAAAGGCGGCCGCAGTGATTGCAATGATCGTATCGTCGAGAAATGGTAAAATTGGCTGGAGTAAGTAACTGCGAGTGATCCAGCAAAAAGCGGTTAGCGCAAAAACAAGCAATACCCTTTTTTCCGGTTTACTTAATTTTCCAAGCTCTGATAACAATCGTCTAATCTCTTCCCTGCCTCCGGGAAACTTCTTATGGTAAAAATTAAAGGCTTTGGTAGTAAGGTATTTCCAGCTGATAAAAAGTAAAATCACCGATATTGGTAATCCCAGAATGATCCATTTTGAAAAACTGATTTCAATACCATACAGCTCTTCTACGATTCCGGCGAAAACAAGGTTTGGAGGTGTTCCTATCAAAGTAGCCATTCCACCAATCGAAGCGCTATAAGCAATTGCCAGCATCAGGGCCTTTCCAAAGGTCTTGGTTTCTAACTGGTCTGTATCTGGGACTGTCTTTAAGCTGGATAATAATTGCAGTCCCTATAGGCAGCATCATTACCGAAGTAGCCGTATTGGAAATCCACATAGAAAGAAAGGCAGTGGCTACCATAAAACCAAGAATAATAGACTGGAGATTAGTCCCGATAAGATTAATTATAGATAAGGCTATTCGGCGATGTAGTTTCCATTTTTCTATGGCAGCGGCAAGAATAAAACCTCCCAGATACAGAAAAACATATTTATGACCATATGCCGCGGTAGTAGTTTCTATATCCAGAGCTCCACTTATTGGAAATAAAATAATAGGAAGCAAGGCCGTCACCGAGATTGGTATCGCCTCTGTCACCCACCAAAGTGCCATCCATAAGGTCACGCACAACACATCATAAGCAGCATCGGGCATGGATGCAGGCTTCCCGATAGTTTGCAAAACACTATATAAAAGTGGTCCCGCTAAAAGTATTGCTCCTTTGATTTTTTGATTCATTAAGTCAAATGGTTTTCCTATACAAGATAATTAAAATAATAGTCCTTATATCTCCTGAAGTTAAGACCAATAATTTTACGATATTTAATATATGAAATTAAATCCTGAGACCTATGGAACAACTGAAAATCGAAGTTAGTATTCAAATTTTAAAACCCAGGAACGAAGTATATGAGGCTATTGTAGATCCGCTAAAAATGTCTAATTATTTTATAGCTGAAGGAAGCGGAACGATGCGGGAAGGAAAGACCGTCGAATGGAAATTTCCCGAATTTGATGACAAATTTAAAATAGAGGTTCTAAAGACCAGACCTTCAGAATTTATATCTTTTAAATGGGAGGGCGCAGATGGAAAAATGCTCACAGTTGCTATGGATATTGAAGATCATGCAGGCAACACCGTTGTAAAGATCACCGAAGGAAAAATGAAAAATAATGAAGAAGGAATTTTATGGTACGGCAGAAATACGGGTGGCTGGGCTAATTTTCTTGATTGCCTTAAAGCTTTTATGGAATATGGTATTAACCTTCGCAAAGGAGCCTTTGATTTTATGAAAAAATGAGGTTCTGAAGATCATTTTACGAAATAGAAAAAGCCCGCTTCGATCGAAGCGGGCTTTTATTTGGATCGAAGTGAACCAATTTCTCAGTTCTAACTTCTAAAAATCTAATTTCAGATTTTACATCATTCCTGGCATTCCGCCTCCCATTCCTTGAGGCATTCCACCGCCTCCGGAATTTTCTTCTGGAAGATCTATCAAGGCACACTCGGTAGTAAGGATCATTCCGGCAACAGATGCTGCATTTTCCAGCGCGACTCTTGTTACTTTCTTAGGATCTATAATACCAGCCTTCATCATATCTACAAACGTATCGGTCTTCGCATCATATCCAAAGTCTTTCTTACCTTCCAGTACTTTATTAATCACCACAGAACCTTCACCACCTGCATTCTCAACAATGGTCCTTAATGGAGATTCGATTGCACGGGAAACGATCTGAACACCTGTAGCCTCATCAGCATTTTCGGTTTTGATATTGCTAAGTACAGCCTGGGCTCTAACAAACGCAACACCACCACCGGCAACGATTCCTTCTTCAACAGCCGCTCTGGTTGCATGAAGGGCATCATCCACCCGGTCTTTTTTCTCTTTCATCTCAACTTCTGAAGCTGCACCTACATAAAGTACAGCAACACCACCTGCAAGCTTAGCAAGACGTTCCTGAAGTTTTTCTTTATCGTAATCTGAAGTGGTAGACTCGATCTGAGCTTTGATCTGATTTACCCTGTTATGGATATCTTCATTATTTCCAGCGCCGTTTACGATAGTTGTATTATCCTTATCGATGGCTACTTTTTCAGCAGTACCCAACATATCGATAGTTGCATTTTCTAAAGTAAATCCTCTTTCTTCAGAAATTACCGTACCGCCTGTTAGAATTGCGATATCTTCAAGCATCGCTTTTCTGCGGTCTCCAAAGCCTGGAGCTTTTACTGCCGCAATTTTAAGAGATCCACGAAGTTTATTTACTACAAGGGTAGCAAGTGCTTCTCCGTCCACATCTTCAGCAATGATCAATAGTGGTTTTCCAGACTGAGCTACTGGCTCAAGTACCGGAAGTAGATCTTTCATTGAAGATATCTTCTTGTCAAAAAGAAGAATATAAGGATCTTCAAGATCTGCGGTCATTTTTTCTGAATTGGTCACAAAGTAAGGAGAAAGATATCCTCTGTCAAACTGCATACCTTCCACTACATCTACATGAGTTTCGGTACCTTTTGCTTCTTCAACAGTAATTACTCCTTCTTTACCAACTTTTCCAAAAGCCTGGGCGATAAGATCACCAATTTTATCATCGTTATTAGCTGAAATAGCCGCAACCTGCTTGATCTTTTCGGATGAGTCTCCAACTTCTTTTGTCTGCTTAACAAGATCTGCAGTAATAGCTTCAACCGCTTTATCGATCCCTCTCTTAAGATCCATTGGATTAGCACCGGCGGCTACGTTCTTAAGACCTTCTTTTACGATCGCCTGAGCCAGTACAGTTGCGGTAGTAGTTCCATCACCTGCAAGATCATTAGTTTTGGAAGCAACTTCCTTCACCATCTGAGCCCCCATGTTCTCAAGAGCATCTTCTAATTCAATTTCTTTTGCTACGGTCACACCATCCTTGGTTACAGTAGGTGCACCAAAGGACTTACTGATAATAACATTACGCCCTTTAGGACCTAAAGTTACTTTTACAGCATTAGCCAAAGCATCTACCCCACGTTTAATTCCGTTACGGGCCTGGATGTCAAATTTTATATCTTTTGCCATTTTATTAAATTTTTATTTTTCAAAAGCTTCTATAAGCCTTGAAAATACTGGTTAATTAATTTTGTTGAAAATTGATTCCGACTGATTGCCGAAAAGTTTATTAAAGTGAAACTTATACTATAGCAAGTATATCATCTTCCCGCATGATAAGGTAATCTGTACCTTCAAGTTTAAGCTCGGTACCTGCATATTTACCATACAATACCATATCGCCTTCCTTTACGGTCATATCATGATCTTTTGTTCCTTTTCCTACAGCTACTACTTTACCTCTTTGTGGCTTCTCTTTAGCAGTTTCAGGAATAATAATACCGGAAGCAGTTTTATTTTCTGCGGCAACAGGTTCAATAACTACCCTGTCTGAAAGCGGTTTAATGTTTAGTCCCATTTTTTACAAATTTATTTTTAGGTTAATTAATTTTTAATTTGGTAAATGATATTTCTAAAATTATGCCATCACCTTATTTCTGCCAATACCAAACAAAAAATGCCAGCTTGTCATAAGCTGGCATTTTTGTATAGGTAATTATATTAAAATCTACTGCGCGCTGTCAGTCTCTATAGGCTGAGTTGCCGGAGTAGATCGTGCGGGAACTTGGGTATTTACCGGTTCATCACTTTCAAAAATTCTATTTTCCACATCTGCAGGACTGTCCATGATCGTTACGTTAGAAAGTAAGATCAAAACCAGTAATAAAGTAGCAAGTGTCCAGGTACTTTTGTCAAGAAAATCTGTAGTTTTCTTAACACCTCCCATTTGCTGTCCGCCACCTCCAAAAGATGAAGAAAGTCCTCCTCCTTTAGGATTCTGTACCATTATTACAACTACCAGCAAAAATGCTACGATAATTATTAAAGCTAAAAAAATAGTGAATGTACTCATTCTTATTCGTTATTATTATCTTGTAATTTCTCTATTGCCCGAATTTGGTCTGCAAAGAAACCACTTTTTTCGGGATTTTTCAAAATTAATATTTTATAAGCCTGAATGGCTTTTTTATAATTTTTTTGTTCCAGATAAACCTTGGCTAAAGTCTCTGTCATCAGTGATTCCGGCCCGGTCATGCTCTGTTCGGCAAGGTTTGTTTTAGCAGGAATTTTTCCAGGTTTGATCTTCGGATTTTTAGAAATAAACTCCTCAATTAATTCAAATTTCCTCAGCCTGGTTTCATTGTTGTCGGGTTCCTGGTTTTCTTCTTCTCTTTCCACCGGTTTTGCGGTAGTGAGTTTTAACCATTCCGAAAATGAGTGGGCCTCTTTAGGATTAAACTCAATTGGTTTCCCAATTCCAAGCTCATCTTTAGAAGCGACCTCTTTCGAGGACCCGGTTTCTGTCTTCTCCGGAATTTCAGGTTCAGATGCACGTTCAAATAAGGCAGGATCCATCACCCGTTCCGATTCAGACTGCTTCATCTTGATCGCTTCATTGATATCTATGCTTCTCCTTCCAAAGACCTCTTCAGCTTCATAAACCGTGATCTCCTTTAGTCTTTCTTCCTGTTCACGAATTTGTTTAGCGATCTGGTTTTGATTGAATTCTTCAGAAGTAATAAAATCAAAAAGAATACTGCGATCTGTAGTATAAGCTGCCGTCTTTTTTAGAGAGTCATTATAACTGAATTCCTGATGCTCTTTTAATCCTTTTAATCGAATCGCTCTCGCCGCCTGAAAATAGGGTGCCTGAACTAGAATATCTTCCAGCTCCCGGGTCTGTTCCGAAGAAATATTTCCGGGATGTTCCAGCAAATATGTAAGCGATTTTACGTCCATTACCAGTCGGTCAATGCTTTATTGAAAACGTCCTGCGTGATCCTATTATAGATCTCATCGATCGCCGTTTCAAGTTTTGCTCCCACTAACTGGGTAGTGGCAGGATAGTCATAATAGAATGAAAACCGGTTTTCGAAATCTTTTTCCGGCTCGAGCGTATTATAATAACGAACATTTATCGCTACCGTTAGCCTGTTTTGGGCCGCGGTATTTTGTGCGGTAGCCGACATTGGAGAGATATAATATTCAATGATCTCACCTTCAAAGATAAGATCTCCATTATTGTTCACCAGGCTCAGGCTGGTTTGATTCTGAATAAGATCCTGCAATGAATTTGTAAAAGCTCTGTCTATACCCGGCTCCACCAGATCGGCATTATTCTGAAAAAAGTTCACCTGAAAGGTTTCCGCATCTCCGGTATCGGCTCCGGTAAATGAATAGATACCGCAAGATTGCAAGGTTAACAATAATGAAGAGCAAAATATTAAAAATAGTTTTTTCATATCCTTTGAAAGCTTTAGGCTCTAAGCAATAAGCCTTAATTTTTCCAATAATAAATTCTTGCTTATAGCTGAGGGCTAATTGCTATAAATTATATTGTTTGATCTTTCGGTAAAGGGTACGTTCGCTAATTCCCAGTTCATCGGCTGCCGCTTTTCGTTTACCATTATGCCTCTCGAGAGACTTTTTTATAAGCTCCAGTTCTTTATCCTGTAATGAAAGTGTTTCTTCTTCCTCAATTTCTTCAGCAAAATAATACTTGTCTTTCTCCTCCTGCTTTTTCGCTGAATTTTCCTGAGGGATCTGAAGTACCTCCAGCTTATCATTATCTATATCAGCTTCATCTATATCCTCCCCGCTGTCTCCGTATATTTTTTGGATAAGTCCTTCATTTTCATCCTGAACATCCTTACTATTACCTTCCTGCATTAACTTTAAAGTGAGCTTTTTAAGGTCGTTTAGGTCATTCTTCATATCAAAAAGAACCTTGTAAAGAATTTCTCTTTCATTGCTGAAATCGGTGTCTTTTTTCTTATCTGAGATCACTGCGGGAAGATTACTTCCTACATCAGGAAGATAATGTTTAAGATCTTCGCCAGTAATGTTCCTGTTCTGTTCCAGCACCGAAATTTGCTCAGCGATATTCCTTAACTGACGGATGTTACCTCCCCAGCGATAGTTAAGAAGTATTTTCACCGCTTCATCTTCCAGCTTGATGGTAGGCATCTTATACTTCAAACCGAAATCTGACGCAAATTTTCTAAAAAGTAAATGAATATCTCCCTGCCTGTCACGTAACGGGGGAAGGTTTATTTCCACCGTGCTCAAACGATAATATAGATCTTCTCTGAACTTTTCCTTTTTGATGGCCTCAAACATACTTACGTTTGTGGCTGCAACGATACGCACATCGGTTTTCTGAACTTTAGAAGAACCTACTTTAATAAATTCCCCGTTTTCCAGTACACGAAGTAACCGTACCTGTGTTGGTAAAGGAAGCTCTCCGACTTCATCAAGGAAAATAGTTCCTCCATCTGCTACCTCAAAATATCCATTCCTGGTCTGGGTGGCTCCCGTAAAAGCCCCCTTTTCATGTCCAAATAATTCACTGTCTATTGTCCCTTCCGGAATAGCTCCACAGTTCACAGCGATATATTTTCCATGCTTTCTATGTGAAAGGGAATGAATGATTTTGGGAAGGCTTTCTTTTCCCACACCACTTTCTCCGGTGACCAGAACCGAAATATCAGTTGGCGCCACCTGAATCGCCTTTTCTATGGCGCGATTCAATTTAGGATCATCTCCTATAATTCCAAATCTTTGCTTTATTGCCTGGACTGATTCCATTTACAAGTATTCAGTATTTAGTAAACAGCATTCAGTTTTAAAAAACTAAAGACTATGTACTCGAATTTTTAATTAGTTATTATCACTATATCCAACTGGAGTACCAATAAGTGTGGCACTTGTACAATCTTCAATCTTTACGTTTACAAAATCGCCTACCTTATATCCCTCTTTTGGAAATACGGTCACAGTATTTTGAGAATTCCTTCCGCTCCAGTGAGCATCAGATTTCTTAGACTCTTTTTCGATTAAAACCTCTACTGTTTGTCCCAGGAATCTTTCTGTCCTTATTTTGCTATGTTTTTGCTGAAGATCTACAATCTCCTGCAATCGTCTTTTCTTATCCTTTTCAGCTACATCATCTTCAAGTTTTCTGGCAGCCATCGTTCCGGGCCTTTCAGAATAAGCGAACATATAACCAAAATCATATTTCACGTATTCCATTAAAGACAAAGTATCCTGATGATCTTCTTCAGTCTCTGTGGGGAATCCCGTGATAAGATCATGCGAAATTCCACAATCCGGGATCATTTTTTTGATATTATCTATCAGGGTGAAATATTCTTCACGCGTATGAAGACGATTCATTTTTTTAAGGATCCTGTCGCTTCCGCTTTGCACAGGAAGATGAATATAATTACAAATATTTCGGTATTTAGCCATCATTTCGATCACGTCTAACGTCATATCCTGAGGATTGGAAGTAGAGAAACGAATTCGCATTTTAGGCTGGGCTTCAGCAACCATTCTAAGAAGTGCGGCAAAATTTGTTGCAGTCGCTTTCTGGATTTCGGTAGCATCTTTAAAATCTTTCTTAAGACCCCCACCATACCATAAGTAACTATCCACATTCTGGCCCAAAAGTGTAATTTCTTTGTACCCCTTTGTGGCCAGGTCATTCACCTCCTCCACGATACTTTGCGGATCACGACTACGCTCACGACCTCTGGTAAAAGGAACCACACAAAACGTACACATATTATCACAACCACGCGTGATGGAAACAAAAGCAGAAACTCCATTGGTTTGAAGTCTTACCGGTGAAATATCACCATAAGTCTCTTCCTTACTAAGGATAACGTTTATTGCATCACGCCCTGCTTCAACTTCATTGATTAGATTAGGAAGATCTTTATAGGCATCCGGCCCAACAACCAGGTCTACGATTTTTTCCTCTTCCAGGAATTTATTTTTTAACCGCTCGGCCATACAGCCAAGGACTCCCACTTTCATTCCCGGATTAATCCTTTTTACGGCATTATATTTTTCCAGGCGTTTTCTTACCGTTTGCTCAGCCTTGTCCCTAATGGAACAGGTATTCACCAATACAAGATCGGCTTCCTCGAGATTCTGGGTAGTATTAAATCCTTCTTTGGATAGTATGGAAGCTACGATCTCCGAATCACTAAAATTCATTGCACAGCCGTAACTTTCAATAAATAATTTACGGTCGTTATTCGCCTGAGGCTCCATCACCAGGGTATTACCCTGTTGCTTTTCATCTATTATCTTCTCCATAATTCCTTAATAACCTGTCGGTTTATAGACTGGCAAAGATAGGGCTAAAGACTGTTCTGACAAAGTGACAGAAAAAAATTTCTACAACTTCACGCAACCTTTTTTCTTCTTACGCATCTAATTAGTAACTAAGCTTTCTAAAAAATTATGAAAAGACTACCTTTTCTTCCAATCCTGGTACTGAGTTTAATTTTCACTTCCTGTGAAAAAGATTCAGATGTAGAAACTACCACTGTAGCCATACCGGTCACTCAGTCCTTATCTGAATTTCGTGCTTCTGTGGAAATACAGGAAGCAAGGAGTATTAGAGAATCGGGTAAAATTTATGTCTGGAAAGATTATATTTTCATCAATGATAAAAATGAAGGTGTTCATATTATAGATAATACAGATCGATATTCCCCAAAAAAAATAAGTTTCCTTAAGATCCCAAGAAATACAGATATCGCTATTAAAGACGAAAAATTATATGCCAACAATGGGATGGACCTTGTGGTTTTTGAACTAAGCGATATGAATAATATCAAGGAAACGGGACGCATAAAAGATGTATTCCCTTATTATTATCAGGCAGCACCTGAAGGCGCTACTTATATAGATCTTCAGGATTTTGACGCCACTAATCAGGTGATCATTGGTTATGTAATGGAAACCAAAAAGAAGGAACAGGATAGAATGATGACCTGGCAAACTTTGGATATGTTTAATAATGCTGCCGCCGAAGGGGGAGGAAGAACGGGTACTGGTGGTTCCATGGCAAGATTCAGTATTGTAAATGATTATCTTTATATAGCCGATGAATCCAAGCTTTCGGTTTTTGATATCACTAATAATGATCCTTCTCTCTTAACCTCAGAACAGGTTGGATGGCAAATAGAAACAATCTTCCATTACGATAATCATCTTTATCTGGGAAGTTCCAGGGGAATGTTCATTTTCAGTCTTGAAGATCCAACAGCACCTCATCAACTATCCTATTTACAGCATGTTAGGGGTTGCGATCCGGTTGTTGTTAAAGACAACTTCGCCTATGTCACCATTCGTGGAGGAAATGCCTGTGGCCAGGATTTTAACCAGCTGGACGTCGTAGATATTTCAGATAAGCAGAATCCCGTGATTGTAGGATCATTCGAAATGAATAATCCTTATGGATTAGGCGTTAAAGACGACTGGCTTTTTGTTTGTGATGATGATGCCGGTTTAAAAGTATTCGATATTAAAGACACCCCCGACCTAAGGTTAATAGATCAATTCAGCAACATCAACACCTATGACGTTATCCCTTTAGAGGATATGCTGCTTATGGTCGGGGACAATACACTTTACCAGTATTCCTATAAGGGTAATGAGATCAGTTTAATAAGCAGTTTTGCCATAAATTGATTTTCTTTTTGTTTGGTTTTTTAAGAATCCCCGTTCCCACGGGGATTTTTTATTTAATCATTTCCATAAGATCTGTCAAGAAATCTGTATCTATCGTCATTCTTCGCAGGGATAACTTCAAAATCAGCATCCATAATTAAAACTGGCGGATTAACATCAGAGGCTTTAGCCGCTGGCCACGGCACCAGGTCTTTTGAATTAGGATTTCCTGTTTTGATGAAATTTACAAGATATTCCTGGATAGTTGAAGAGATCTGAAAATCTTCTTCTGTAAAATTAGGGTTCCCGATAAGTTTTAAATTCCCCATGAAGTATTCTATTTCGGTAGCATGTCCCGCACCTTCAGGATGATAATCAGGATTTTTTTGAGCCAGTGGACGTATTCTACTGAATAAATATCTATATACAGGTTCTTCTGAATTTTTCCGGTGAAGATCGAACCACTTCCAGGTGCTGTACGCGATAAATCGGTCTGAAGCCAAAGCCGTAGCCGACTGTCTTAGCTCTTCCGCGGAGCCAGCCGGATATAATCCCAGCACTTCCTCATAATTGTCTCCATAATATTCTTTTAATCGCTCCTGGTAGTTCTCTCTATTCATCTCCATCCCCTGCATAAATCCGCCAGAACCAACTTCGGCCGAATTCCAACCGACCAATAAAGGAATCTGTGCCTGTTCTCCTTCGTTAAAAATTTCCGGAACAGGTTTGGGTAAAAAATAAGAATCTATAACCGTGGGAAAACCAAATCTTCCCGATTCATTATAAAGCTTGAAAAGTTCATCTGTATCCAGGGCCTGTAATTCGGCAAGAGACGAATACCCCACCTTTGCAACAAATTGCTCTCCCAGTTTTTCTGCTTCCTGAAGTGGGACGGGTGCAAGCGTAGGTTTGATTGATGCTCCACTTTCACCAATAGCACCCGCCAGAAGATCTTTAGATAAGGGAGAGGCCATATGGGCACTAACAGAAATTGAACCTGCCGATTCCCCGGCGATAGTAATTTTCTCCGGATCACCGCCAAATTTCTCAATATTTTCATATACCCATTTGAGTGCAGCATTCTGGTCAAGCAAACCATAATTTCCGGAGGCATGATAAGGTGATTCTGCGCTTAAAGCAGGATGAGCAAAAAAACCGAAGATATTAAGGCGGTAATTAACCGTAACCGAGACAATTCCTTTTTGGGCCATCGATGCACCATCATAACGTGGCTCAGAACCATCCCCAGCCACAAAACCACCTCCGTAAAAATACACCAGGACCGGAAGCTCTTCATTTTCATTGGCTCCTGGAGTCCAGACATTCAGGTAAAGGCAATCTTCGGTGGTTCCCTTCCCACGGTAGATCATATCCCCAAAAACATTGGTCTGTACAGCGGCGGGAGCAAACTCTTTGGTGGATTTAATTCCTTCCCATTCAATTAGCGGTTGCGGAGCTTTCCATCGTAGATCATTAACCGGAGGCTGAGCGAACGGAACCCCCAGAAATAGATCCAGATCTTTTGTCTTGTCATGGTAGCCTTCCAGGATGCCATAATCGGTCTCAACCTGAACAGGAGACTGACAAAATGAATAACTAATAATGAAGACAAATAATAAATTAAAGACCTTAAGAAGCGATGATCGTGACATAGGATAAATATTATATAAGGGAAAAGCTTATAAATATAAATCAATATTTTCTTTTAGAGATACGATTACCTGTGATCTGTCTTTGAGCAGAACTTTTGAATCTCTTTATCTCAGCCTTTCGCAATTGAGCATGTTTTGTTTTACGACCCTGAACTCTTGCTCTCCATTTTCTCCAGTTACGCGGATGCATTTGTTCTTTCATAAATTTTATAACCTGCTTCTCATTAAGCCCAAACTGATATTCAATTGCTTCCAAAGGTGTGCGGTCTTCCCAGGCCATAGAGATAATGCGGTCTATTTGCCTTTCGCTAAGATCAAAATCTTCTGAAATCATATTTTGTTTAATTTTTTTTATTTAAAATTAAACATTTTTAAGCAAAGCACTAAAAAAACCCTATCCACAAAAGGAAAGGGTTCTTTATATATTTAAAAAGCGTTTAATTAAGCATCAAAAGGCTCAATTGAAACATAAGATTTATCATCTTTCTTTTTTGTAAACTTTACAAGGCCATCTACTTTAGCATGTAAAGTATGATCTTTTCCTGCATAAACATTGTCACCTGGACGATGAGCAGTACCTCTTTGTCTAACGATAATATTTCCTGCAACGGCAGCCTGACCTCCAAAGATCTTAACTCCTAATCGTTTCGATTCTGATTCTCTACCGTTCTTGGAACTACCGACTCCTTTTTTGTGTGCCATGGTTTAAAATTTTTTCAGATTATTTTTTGTCTTTAAGAAGAGCTTTTGCCTGCTTAACCCATTCTTCAGATTCAATCTTTTCACGGGTAATTCCTTCTAGAGCTGAAAGCTCATCTCTATCCGCAGCTTTTAGTTTACTAATCTGCTCATAAGTATAAATACCTACCTCATTTAGTCTTTTTTCGTAAGCCGGACCAATACCATTGATTTCCTTTAAATCATCAGCATCTGCTTTTGCAGCTGTACCAATACTGTGAAGAAGCTTATCCAGATTGATTTCAATCTTACTATCATCAGCTCTGTGTTCCGCACGGGTAACAAGGTTTTCACTAACCTCAGTTTCCTCTGCGGGTTTCGCTGTTTTCTTAGCTGCTGTTTTCTTAGGTTCAGCATCTGCTTTTTTAGCCTCTTTCTTAGCTGCAGGTTTTTTCTTTCCATCCAGACTGATATCCTCAATTAGGATTTCAGTTAACGCCTGGCGATGACCGTTTTTCACTCGGTATCCTTTACGTCTTTTCTTTTTGAAAACGATTACTTTATCACCTTTTAGGTGACGGTTGATTTTTGCTCCTACAAGAGCACCATCTATAGCCGGGGCGCCAACGGTTACATTGTCTCCATCGCCGGTAAGAAGAACTTTGTCAAAAGAAACATTATCTCCTTCTTTACCTTCCAAACGGTGAACAAATACCTTCTGGTCTTTTGCAACTTTAAATTGCTGCCCTGCTATCTCTACAATTGCGTACATAGCGTATTATTAATTAATTAGATACAAAATACAAGCCGCGTTTTCACGCAAGCGGGTGCAAATATACTTCTAATTAATTAATTGACAAAGGTTTTTTACTTTTTCAGATTTTGTCCAGGTGTTGTATTTGTAGTGCCCTTTACATTCCAGGAATCCTTGAAAAGTTGCATAAAAGTAAGAGCTAGGACTATACTTGTAGAAAAGCCCATTAAGGCAATCGTAAATAAAACACTGGCGAGGTCTGTACTATAAAAAGTCGCCCACATGGAAATTAACTGATCCAAAAATTTAGGATTTAATTCTGTTGAATATAATGCAAAGAATACAAGAAATATTAAAGTAGCGTTTATCCCTGTTATAAATACAACTGAAAATCCCTTTTCAAATTTAAATTTATTTCCTTTGCTCTTTCTGTAGGCTTTCACAGCCAGAAAAAGGCCTATTGCCATAATCACCCCATTAAAAATACTGTAAACAGGATTTACGTGAAGTCCAAAAATAGATAATATCAAAAAATAGGCAATAAGACCTATAGCAATAAGAAATCCATAAACGATTGGTATTTTAAAGTTACGCATAGATAGCAAGTTTAGCAGTAAATTTCCAAAAATTACGGCGGTTTTTACCTTAAATGCTTGTTAATTTTAACACATTTGACATAATCTCAATTTTTAGGCAAAGAATTTGTAACATTTAAAACTATTAAATACTTATAAGAAGATTAAACGAAAAAACCACTAGAATGATTCACAAACTAAAACTAATAGCCTGCTTCTTTTTTATGGGAGTGGTAGGTTTTGCTCAGGAAGTAGAATTTACTGAGTACGATTTGGACAATGGTCTGCATGTAATTTTGCATCAGGATAATACCGCGCCGGTTGTTTCAACATCTGTTATGTACCATGTAGGAGGAAAGGACCTCAAAAATAACAAAACCGGATTTGCTCACTTTTTTGAACACCTTCTTTTTGAAGGAACAGAAAATATTGGAAAAGGAGAGTTCATGTCCATTATAAGTTCCAACGGAGGCACTTTCAATGCCACCACCTCTTTAGATAGAACCTATTATTACGAAACTTTCCCCTCTAATAAACTAGAGCTTGGCCTTTGGCTGGAATCTGAAAGAATGCTTCACCCAATCATCGGGGAAACTGGTGTAGAAACTCAGAATGAAGTGGTAAAGGAAGAAAGAAGAAGAAGTTATGATAACCGTCCTTACGGAAATGTACTTCAGGTAATTCAGGCGAACCTCTTCAAAAATCATCCTTATAAAGATCCCAATATTGGTTATATGAAAGATCTTGATGCTGCAACTTTAGAGGAATTCAATGAATATTTTGATGAATATTATGCTCCGAATAATGCCACCATGGTGGTTGCCGGAGATATTAATATTGAAAAAACAAAGAAACTTATTAAAGATTATTTCGGACCCATTCCAAAAGGAAATGAAGTTACAAGAACAAGGGTTAAAGAAGAGCCTATTAAAGAGACTGTAACCGATACTTTTTATGATCCAAATATTCAGTTACCAATGATGATACTGGCATGGCGTACGCCAGGAATGAAGGAGAAAGACGCCTATGTTCTGGATATGATCTCCACTGTACTTTCTGAAGGGAAATCATCCCGTCTTTATAAGAAAATGGTGGATGACAAAAAACAAGCCCTACAGGTCGCAGCCTTTAACCTGCCTATGGAGGATTATGGAGGTTATGCCATTTACAGCCTTCCCATGGGTGATACTTCTTTAGAGACACTTACAAAATCTATTGATGAAGAAATTAGCAAACTTCAGAATGAAAAAATATCAGAAAGAGAATTCCAGAAATTGCAGAATACTTTTGAAAACAGGTATGTGAATTCAAACAGCAGTGTTTCGGGAATAGCAGAATCTCTGGCTACTGATAATGTACTTTACGGCAACACCAACCTTATTAATAAAGAGATTGAAATCTATCGTTCAATTACTCCAGAAGATATCAAAAGGGTTGCCAATGAGTATCTTAAAGAAAACCAAAGAGCGGAGATCTACTATCTTCCAAAAACTGAAGATGTTGAATAAATCTTTTAAAAAAATCAAAATGAAAAAATATATAATAGCATTAAATGCAATCTTATTTCTGGCTTTTTCAGCAGTTGCACAAATAGACAGGAGCACACCACCGGAACCTGGACCTTCTCCAAAAATTAACCTCAAAAAACCTCAGACTTTCACACTGGACAATGGACTGGAAGTGATGGTCGTGGAAAATCATAAACTACCTCGCGTAAGTATGGTTTTATTACTTGACAACCCGCCTCATTCTGAAGGAGACAATGTAGGAGTTGCAGGATTAACCGGAGGTCTACTCGGCACAGGAACCAACAAAACTTCGAAAGACAAGTTCAATGAAGAGGTAGATTACCTGGGGGCAAACCTTAATTTCAGTTCTTCCAGCGCAAGAGCTAATACGCTTTCTAAATTCTTCCCAAGAGTACTGGAACTAATGGCTGAAGGTGCTTTGGAACCAAAATTTACTCAGGAGGAATTCGATAAACTTCAACAGCGCCAGATCGAGAACCTTGAGAGTAATGAGAAAGATGTTGCTTTTAATGCGAGTCGTGTTAGAGGCGCACTTACGTATGGAAAAGATCATCCATATGGTGAATTTAGTACTTCCGAAGGTCTTAAGAATGTAAGCCTGGACGAAGTTAAATCTTATTATAAGGAATATTTTGCGCCAGATAATGCCTACCTGGCGATCATTGGAGACGTTAAGTTTGCTGAAGCCAAAAAACTGGTAAAAAATAATTTCTCTGACTGGAATGCAAAACAGCTTCCGGAAGCTAAATTACCTGAAGTTAAAAATGTTGATAATACACAAATTGACTTCCTGGATATGTCTAATGCTGTACAGAGCCAGATTGCTGTTGTAAACACGGTAAAACTTAAAAAGAATAATCCTGATTACTTCCCTGCTCTTATCGCAAATAAAATCCTTGGAGGAGGAAGTGACGCCAGGCTTTTCAATAATCTACGAGAAGATAAAGGTTATACTTACGGAGCTTATTCTACCTTGGGAAATGACAAATACGTTGCTGCATTTACCGCCAGGGCTGAAGTACGAAATGAAGTAACCGATAGTGCGGTGGTAGCTTTTCTTGACGAGATCCATAGAATTAGAAATGAAAAAGTTTCCCAAGAAGAATTATCAAATGCTAAAAATAAATATATCGGCAATTTTGTTCTTTCATTAGAGCAGCCATCTACTGTTGCAGGTTATGCACTGGAAATCGAGACCGAAGATCTCCCAGATAACTTTTACGAAACCTATCTTCAGAAAATAAATGATGTCACTGTGGAAGATGTGCAAAGAGTTGCAAAGAAATATTTCAAGATCGATGAAGCTAGAATCGTGGTTGCCGGTAAAGGAAGTGAAGTATTAAAAGGTCTGCAGAATATTAAATATAATGGTAAAACCATCCCGGTAAAGTATTACGACAAACAAGCAAATACCGTCGAAAAACCTGATTTTGATAAAAAATTAGATCCATCGGTTACTGCAGATAAGGTCTTTTCTAAATACATCGATGCTATTGGAGGTAAAGAGGCTGTAAATGATATAGAAAGCATGGTAATGCTCGCTCAAGCTGAAATTCAGGGGATGAAATTAGACCTTGAAATGAAGAGAACAACAGACGGAAAAATGAACCAGTCTGTTTCAATGGGTGGGAACGTAATGAATAAACAGGTCTTCAATGGTGAAACTGGTTATGTTATGGCTCAAGGACAAAAAATGCCTTATAATGAAGAGCAAATCGCCATGGCCAAAACCGATGCACAACTTTTCCCGGAACTTACGGTGGGTGATGCCGAAGTAACCGGAATGGAAAATGTAAATGGTGAAGATGCCTACGTGGTATCCATAGATGAGAATAACAAGAATTACTACGCGGTTGAATCTGGATTGAAGATTAAGTCGGTAAAAACTGTGAGTCAGGGAGGTCAAACAATGACCATCCCAACGGGATATAGTGATTACCAGGAAGTAAAAGGAGTTAAATTTCCTTTTATGATCTCTCAGTCAATGGGACCCCAGAGCTTTGAATTTAAAGTATCTGAAATTCTTGTAAATGAAGGAATATCAGAAGAAGACTTTAAAGTTGAATAACAACTAGTCATCATAAAATATAAAAGGCCGGTTTAAAACCGGCCTTTTTTTATGTTGCATTTTTTCTGAATTTTGTGATCAGGTCTTTAGACCGGTTAACAATAAACACTCCTATTAATATAATTACCGCTGATATTAATTGAAGCAAACTAAAAACCTCACCATCCAGGATTCCCCACCCCAGAGCTACTACCGGTATCATATAAGTTACCGAAGTGGTAAAAACCGGATCTGATATTTGAACCAGTTTATTAAAGATGATCATTGCAAGGCCGGTACCCACGATTCCAAGCATAGCAACAAAAATAATTGATAATTTTATCTCAAAACCATACTGAGGTAATTCAAAAAAACCGGTTAAATAAAGAATCAAAAGTGCCGGAATGAGTAATACTGCGAAATTTCCCGCCGCAATTCCAAGAGGTGAAATATCACTCATTTTAGTTTTCAGAATATTTACATTAAATCCGTAACAAGCCGCGGCCAGTATCACGAATAAAGAATACCAGTAATTTTGACCCGGATTTATACTGGCCCCAGTAAGCACCAAACCTGCTGTTCCGATAAGGCCAATCACAACTCCTGTAATTTTATTCTGTGTAAAAACTGAACGGAAGAAGAAGGCCCCAAAAATTAAGGTAAGTAATGGTGTGGTAGCATTTAAAATAGATGCGATCGCACTGTCTATTTCGGTTTCGGCAAAGGCAAATAGATAGACGGGAAAAAAAGAGCCCAGAAATCCGGAGATTATGATCCATTTCCACTGACTTTTATTAAGTCGGCTAATACTTTTAAATCCCACCAGAATAAGGAATAAGGCCGCAAAAATAATACGAAATGATCCTACCTGTGGAGCCGTCAATCCCACCAGTGCTTTTTTTATCAAAATAAAGCTACTTCCCCAGACAAGGGAAAGAATTATTAAATAGACCCATTTTATATTAGCCATAGATAGTAATTAGGAAGAGCCAAAATTCGGCATTCTTAAGAACTTTGAAATAAGGAAAACATATTTATTTTTTATCGTTCCATTGCAGACTTTCCATCAAGTGCCGAATATCCTTCTTAAGATAAGCAGCAGCCGGAATAATAGAATCGTAATTTGGAAGGCTATTAAAATATACCGAACCCGTAATAAAATGATCGGTACTATCGGTTAAATAAAATTGTGCCTGAGAAGCAGCGTCTCCCGATACTTCATAAAACATGCCGTAGGTTTTATGGAATTCGTTGGTATAGATATCACCTTCAATAGCATCGGCTTTAATGGTATGTCTCAGAGGTAATTTCTGAGCATCTGCCAGTAGTGAGTCCAGGTTGTTTTTTACCGGCATATAGGTGAGAAATATGGAAGCATTTAAAAGCTTATAGTCCAGATCTATCCAGCATGGAATATGATTTCTGGAAGGAGAGATCGTAGCCATTTTATTCTTTTCAAAGGTATAGGGACAACCCAGATCCAGGGGTTCATAAGAGGCCTCAGGATATTCAAGAGAAAGAAAAGCTTTCGGTTTTGGTCTCACATCGTCCTTACAGGCTGTGAAAGTAACGATCAAAATAAAGAACATTATCAGTTTTCTCATAAAGCACCAATATTCAGCTTTATTTGTTTGATTCTTTTATCGTCTATGACTTCTATGGTGAAGGTAAATTTCTGAAAAGTGATCTGATCATTCTTCTTCGGAAAACCTCCGGAAATTTCCAGTAGAAAACCCGCAAGGGTATCGGCCTCTCCTTTTTGCTCTTCAAATGATTCTGAATCTTCAATTTTCGCGATCTTATAAAAGTCTTTCAAGGGAGTCTTACCTTCAAACACAAAGTTATTTTCATCCAGTTTAGAATAAATAAGATCCTCATCATCAAATTCGTCACTAATATCCCCCACGATCTCCTCTATAATATCTTCAAGGGAGATAAGGCCGCTTGTACCACCATACTCATCAACAACGATCGCCAGGTGGTTTTTCTTATCTTTAAATTCATTTAAAAGATCATCCAGCTTCTTATTTTCAGGAACAAAATAAGGCTCCCTTATCAAACTTACCCAGTCAAAATTCTTACGATCCAGATATGGGAGAAGGTCTTTGATATATAGAATTCCAATTACATTATCTACATTTTCCCGAAAAACTGGAATTCGAGAATAGCCATTTTCAATAATAGTAGGAAGAATATTTGAATACGCACTTTCCTCATTCAACGCAAAAATATCCATACGCGGGCGCATCACCTGTTTGGTATCTGTATTCCCAAAACTTACAATTCCCTGAAGGATCTTTTGCTCTTCCCGGGTGGTATCCTCTTCGCTGGTTAGCTCCAGCGCCTGTGATAAATGATCTATGCTTATAAAGGAACGCTGCTTACCAAATTTCTCATGAAAATATAAGGTCACAGCCCGCATAGGAGTACTCAATGGAGAGAAAAAACTATCCAGAAAATTGATAGGGTAAGCCATAAAGTTTGAAAACTTGACTTTATTCCTACTTGCATAAACCTTAGGAAGTATTTCCCCAAAGAGCAGAATAAGGAAAGTTACAATAACCACTTCAAAAATAAACCGCAGGTCTATCCCAAAGAATTCTGTATTAACCCCTTCAAAAATATCATCTGCGATATTATCGAATAAGAGAACGATCGCGATATTAATAAAGTTATTAGCCACCAGGATTGTGGCCAGCAGCTTTTTGGGTTTTTCAAGAAGATTAATTACGATGTTCTGGGTTTTGGAACGCTTCCCATCTTCAGTAATGAAATTAGCCGGAGTAAGCGAAAAGAAAGCTACTTCTGCCCCCGAAATTAGGGCAGAACATAACAATAGCACGAACAAAAATATCAAGCTGATAAGCTGGGTGAATCCCATAGTGGCCCAAAACAAAAGCAAACTGGGAGGTTCCGAATCCAAAGGCAATAATTTTAATTAAACTTAGAATGGTAAATCATCTTCCTCTTCTTCCTGAGAGAAAGACTCATTCTTATTTGCAAAGCTGTCATTTTTAGACTTAGGTGCTTTATTAGCTGGAGCTTGTGAATTATTTCCAGAAGGCTCAGATCCTGAAGCATCTTTAGGAGTTAAAAAAGTAAATTCAGTACATTGGATCTCCGTTTGATATCTTTCATTTCCCTGGTCATCCTGCCATTTTCTGGTCTTGATACGACCTTCGATATACACTTTATCTCCCTTTTTTAGGTATTTTTCACAAACTTCAGCAGCTTTATTCCGCACTACGATATTATGCCATTCTGTATTTGTCACTCGCTCCCCAGTAGTTCTATTGGTATAACTTTCGTTGGTAGCAAGCGGGAAACGACCTATTGAATTGCCTCCATCAAAATAATGCATTTTCACGTCATCTCCTGTGTGCCCTATTAACATTACCTTGTTTAATGTACCTGTCATTTCTCTAATTATTTATTACCGAAATTCGGTTATTTCAACTAAAATTTATTCTAAAATACTAAAAAATTTCACCTGTTTAAGCAAAAAGAGGCAAAGATATAAACAAGTATCTATTTGTAAGCATCGGGAAGATATTCATTCAAAAAATTATCTATAAGCACCGGCACCGGATATTCCCTGATTTTTTCTAATGGTATTGATGTTTCGATTCCTGCTTCAGAATTAATTCTCCAGAAACGGGTATATAAATGCTGATGGGAAAGCTTATGCACTATAGGATCCTCATTAAACAATTCTACTGAAAAATCTTCAACAGGTAATTTTTTCCTGAAAGCTTTTGAAGTAAGCAGCTCTTCCTCGCTCAAAGCTTTTTCAGATTCGATTAAAGGAAATTGATATAAACCATTCCAGATACCTTTTCCCTTTCGTTGTTCCAGGATGGTCTTCTCATTTTCCAGATCGAAGACGAGATAATTAAAATATCTTTTTTTGATCTTTGTCTTTTTCAGCTTCACAGGTAACTCTTTAACCTTATGCTCCTTTAGAGCAATACATTTATCATTAAAAGGACAAATATGACAGGCCGGATTCTGCGGTTTGCAGTGTAGCGCCCCAAATTCCATGATCGCCTGATTAAATGTCGCTGGATCTTCAGGATCCAGTAATTCCTGAGCAAGATTTTTAAATTCTTTGATTCCTGCGCTACTATTAATAGGAGTCTCTATTCCAAATACTCTGGAGAGAACACGATAGACATTTCCATCTACGACTGCCACAGGTTCATCATAACAAATGGAAGCGATGGCGCTGGCTGTATAATCTCCAACACCCTTTAATTTTAAAAGACCTTTATAGGTATCGGGAAATTTGCCGTCCAACTCATTCGCAACATATTTGGCGGTTGTATGCAGGTTTCTAGCCCTGGAATAATAACCAAGTCCCTGCCATAGTTTTAGAACCTCTTCTACAGAAGCATTGGCCAGATCAAAAACAGTAGGATATACTTTTGTAAACTTATAAAAGTAAGGTAATCCCTGCTCTATACGCGTTTGCTGAAGCATGATTTCACAGAGCCAGATTTGGTACGGTTCATGCGTATTTCGCCATGGAAGATCGCGCTTATTTTGCAAATACCAAGGTCTCAGTATATTGGAAAAAACCATAATTAATAGTGAAGGTCTGCAATAATAGGAGTTTATTCCGTTATTATTAGTGAATTAGGTTTGAAATATTGTAGATTTAATTCTTATATTTGCCCCCTTGAAAATTAGAAACCCAAATTTATAAAATTTAAATAGCACGAAAATGACGAAAGCAGATATCGTAGCAAACATTTCAGAAAAATTAGGAATGGAAAAAGGAGACGTACAAGCTACTATCGAATCTTTTATGGATGAAGTAAAAACTTCTCTTGAGAGTGGAGACAACGTTTACCTAAGAGGTTTTGGAAGTTTTGTAGTTAAAACAAGAGCTGAAAAAACCGGTAGAAACATTTCTAAAAACACTACCATTAAAATTCCTGCGCACAATATTCCAGCATTTAAACCTGCCAAGATTTTTGTTGAAGGCGTAAAGTCTAACGTGGAAGTAAAATAATTGAATCCCGACTCCCGTCGGGTATTCAAAAAAATATTTAATAATTTTAAACAATATTGCACTATGCCAAGTGGTAAGAAAAGAAAAAGACATAAGGTGGCCACGCACAAGCGTAAGAAAAGAAGAAGAGCTAATCGCCACAAGAAAAAGTAGTGTGACAACTACTTTTTTTATTTAAACCGTTCTTTGAAATCGAAACCCCCGACATAATTTCTATGCCGATAAGGTTTCTTCAGGATTCAAAACCTGTGAAAAAAATAATGTTTAATCCATCTGTGTCTGTTTACAGATATAGATAAAAAATCTGGAAGTGTGGACAAAGAATTAATTATCCGGTCCGAACCTTCTGCTGTAGATTTTGCCTTATTAAAAGATGGAAAACTTATTGAACTCAACAAGGAAGAAGACAGCAACAAATTTAACGTTGGTGATGTTTATATCGCCAAAATTAGAAAGGCTGTTCCCGGGTTAAATGCCGCATTTGTTAATGTTGGCTACGAAAAAGATGGTTTTTTACACTATCATGATCTGGGCCCCCAGGTTTCTTCATTATTAAAGTTCATAAAACGTGTAAGCACAGGTAAATTAAAAGATTATTCTTTAAAGAATTTTTCTTTTGACAAAGATATAGACAAAAACGGTGTTATCACCGATGTCTTAAAATCTAATCAGTCGCTACTGGTTCAAATTGTAAAAGAACCTATCTCTACCAAAGGTCCGCGCATAAGCTCCGAGCTTTCGTTGCCAGGACGTTATATTGTGTTAGTACCTTTTTCAAATCGAATTTCGGTTTCTCAGAAAATCGAAAGCAAAGACGAAAAGGAACGCCTAAAGAGATTGGTGAAAAGTATTAAACCCAAAGGTTTTGGGGTTATTATACGAACCGTAGCAGAAGGCAAAAAAGTAGCAGAACTGGATAGAGACCTCCAAAATTTAGTAGGTCGCTGGACAGCAATGTGTAAAAAATTGTATAAGCCGCATCATCCATCTAAAGTGTTGGGAGAATTGAACAGGGCATCTTCCCTGCTAAGAGACATTTTTAATGACTCCTTTACTTCTATATGCGTAGATGATGAAACGCTTTATACCCAAATTAAAGATTACGTGAGCGAAATTGCTCCAGAAAAAGAATCAATCGTAAAATTGCATCAATCCAACCAACCCATTTTCGAAAAGAATGGTATCGAAAGACAAATTAAAACTTCCTTCGGGCGCACTGTTTCTATGAGTAAAGGCGCCTACCTGGTAATAGAACATACAGAAGCTATGCACGTTATAGACGTGAACAGCGGGAATCGTTCTAACAAATCCAAAAACCAGGAAGATACCGCATTGGAGGTAAATATGATAAGTGCTACCGAAATCGCCCGCCAGTTACGACTACGTGATATGGGAGGCATAATTGTAGTAGACTTCATAGATATGAACAGAGCTGAAAATCGAAAGAAGCTCTATGACCACCTTCGTCAGGAAATGAGTGATGACCGGGCAAAACATAAGATTTTGCCACCGAGTAAATTCGGATTGGTTCAAATTACGAGGCAGCGCGTAAGGCCAGAAATGAATATCAAAACCCGTGAGGATAATCCTAACGGAAATGGTGAAATTGAAGCACCAATAAGTTTGATAAATAAAATCAAGACTGACCTTGAAAAACTGATCAAAAAAGAACATAAAAAGATCACGCTTAGTGCTCATCCATTTATTGCAGCCTTTTTAACTAAAGGCTTTCCATCTCCCCGATCGAAGTGGTTTGTAGACCACAAACGTTGGGTGAAAATTTTACCTCGAGATGCTTACACGTATTTAGAGTACCACTTTCACGATAAAGACGGGAAAGTGATCAAATAAATAAAAAACGCCTTTCAAGCAATTGGAAGGCGTTTTTTTTATGTCTTAAAATTGCTGTTTCTAATGCTTTATTATATTTAGGAATAAGCACATTGTCAAAAAGCTGAAGGAAATGGTTTATCGTATGTTGCGGGAGTAAGGGATACAGATTTGTCGGCTTACCGAAAAAATAGTTGGTCTTTAAAAATATCAATTTTCGCAATTTCCCGGCTATTTGCCTCAACCGTCTTAAGTTTGATTTCCTAACTTTTACCCACTAACCAGAAAGAACAAAAGAGAGGAATAAGATTAAATGAACCGTGGGAACTTGAGATTCCGTCAACATTGATAATCCCCTCTCTTTTCTACTTCAATTTCGTTTAGTTCTATGAGACCTGGATCTCGTTTTTAAGTCGATGAAAACAAAGTAGGTGTCCTTTCCTAATCAATATCTAATGAATAAAAATACACAAATTCACGGAGTAGACATTAGCAAAAATGTCTTTGATGTGGTCAACTCTGAAGGGAAACATGTTCAATTCCCAAATGACGGCTAGGGCTTTAAAAGCTTTCTGAAATCTCTTTCTAATAGAGATCTGGTTGTAATGGAAGCTACGGGCTATTATCATTACAGGTTAGCGCAGTTTCTTTAAGAGCAGGGGATTAAGGTCTCTGTAGTCAATCCTTTGTCGGTAAAACGTTTTATTCAAATGAAACTTTCCAAAGTAAAGACCGATAAATCTGATGCCAAGGCGATCTGTGAATACGCCACAGTTAATGAAGTTCCGTTGTATACTGCTAAAGATGAGAATCAGGCCGAGTCACTTCAATTACTACGTTTGATAGAAATTTACACCAAACAAAGCACCGCATTAAAAAATAAGCTTCATGGCGAGAAGATTTTGGGAAAGCCATCTAAAACCGTTTACCACTCTCTAAATCGTTCCCTCAAAGTAGTGCAGAAAGAGATCAAGACTCTAGAAGACCGCCTGACGGAGATTGTCAAAGAAGAACAACAAAAACAGCTGACCCTTCTTAAAAGTATTCCAGGAATGGGTAATAAAACAGCAATAATGTTATTGGTACTGACAGACGGTTTCTCAAGTTTCGAGAATGCCCGGCAATTATGCTGCTACGCCGGAATCACACCCACAATTAGAGAATCTGGAACCAGTGTGAAGGGGAGAAGTAGAATCAGTAAAATGGGTAACGCAAAACTGCGGAATTTGCTGTTCATGTGCAGTTTTACAGCTTGTAAACATAATAAAGCCTGCAGAGAGATCTATGAACGCATAATAGCTAAAGGCAAGAGCAAGAAGCTGGCTTTGATCGCTGTGTGTAATAAGCTGCTTAAACAGGCATTTGCAGTGGCAAAGTCAGGCCTTCCCTATGATGAAAATTATGTGTCTAAATTGGGGTGAAATTTCTTGGAAGTTAGCTTAGTTCTTTGTTGTTGTGCGCTGGTTTATGAAAATGTATTTCATTGGTTATTCTAATTTTCGAAAAGGTCTTCCAAATATTTCTAACTCCTCTATCTTTCCAAAGCCATCAAGGTTAAAGTTAACAAAAAACCTCCTTTTTGCTCTATTGTTCATATCAGAGTCAAAAGTGTTATAATGCCAATGTCCTACCTGTAGGTTGAGGTAATCATTGATATTGACCTTTAAGCTATCTTTCTTTGTGGTTACCTCGATCTCTCCGAGCATATCATTGTGGTACTTGCCAGCATATTTTTCCAAAGCCAAAGAAGGAGAGGTGTTTTCCTTTCTGTTTGCTTTGAATTTATTGATTTTCTCCAGCACCTTTTCCCGTTTATTATCATAAAGTTCAAATATTTCCTGATGCCAATTCCGGCCATTTAGATCGTCAAAGGCATAAAGATCCATTGCCTTTAGTAAAATGGCATGTCGCAACTCCGCATGGTCCATGTTGGCAAAGACGTAGACGGCTACATTTTTATCATGAAGTACTCCGGCAATGGCCACAAAACCGTCGAGGCTTCCGGAATGGAAATCCAGTTTTTCACCCCTGTAATCTTCCTGGAACCATCCGATACTATAGGTATTCCAGTTTGGCTGGATGAGGTTTTGAACCGGATACATATAGAACGGGATAATTGCATGTGGTTCAAACAAGTATTGAAAGGTCTTTGGTTGAATAATGGTATCTCCTTTGTACACTCCGTCATTGACAAGAAATTCCAAATAATGGCTAATATCATTGGCAGTTGACCACATAGAGCCTGCAGCTCCAATCTGGTCTAAAAACGTCAGGTTTACGTTTATTATGCCTGCTTCAAGATCATTCCTGTAAGGGGTAATACGGTTTTCGTATTGAAGAACCTGTTTTTCCCCTGTTTTGGTATTGGCCATTTCAAGAGGTGTTAAGATCTCCTGTTCTACAAAATCGCTCCAGGGCTGCCCGCTGACTTCTTTTACAACTTGCCCGGCAATAGCATACATGAGGTTGTTGTAGTGAAAACCACCTCTTATGGGATCCACTTTTTTAGCTAACTCGAAATGATCAATGGTTTCCTTAGTGGAAAGGGGGTCGAACAACCACAAAAGGTCAGCTGAATTTATTCCGGAATTATGGGTAAGCAAATCTTGAATGCGTAATTCTTCAGCTATATAGGGATCTGAAAGTCGGAAATCAGGGAGATGTTTTTTTACTTTATCATCCCAGTTGAGCTTTCCTTTGTCAACGAGTATTCCCAGCGCCATACCGGTTATCGCCTTGGTTGTGGAAGCCATTCCGAATAAGGTGTTCTCGTCAACCTGTTCCCTAGTTTGCAGATTTTTGACGCCATAAACATTTTTGAAGACCACTTCGCCATTCTTGACTACTACAGCTGCAAGGCCCGGAACCTTCCAGTCTTGCATTCCGGTAATGATCATTTTATTAAGCGCTTCTTGTTTATTGCCTTGTGCTTCTATATTGAGACTTATAAATAGAACAAGACCTACTAAGGAAAATCTTTTTGAAATTTTCATAATAAAACTAATTTTGGACTACGAAGTTGTATTTAAGTCTTGCTTCTTATGTTGTAGGGAAGATAATTTATGGCAAGAATTTTTAATTTAATTAAATTCTTTTAAAATCCAAATTTTAAATTGAGGTAAATTATTGAGATAACTGCAAGTAAAGGTTCAATTTTCAGTTAAGCTAGTGTACAATCCTGGATGAAAAGTAGGAAGCCGGTGAAACCCCACTTGTTTTTATAAATGAACACCTTTATTTCCGGGAGGCGTTTTTTATTTCTGAAATCCGCTGTTATATAAGACTTTATGCCTGGTATACAATTCATTACTATATCTTCGATATTTTAATCTTTAGCCAACAAAGCTTTAGTACAGCTTTAACTCAATGGTTTTATTTCCCGAAGTAGATTTAGGTTTATTAACCAGTAAATATAAAATCATGAAAAATTTAAAAGAGCTTTTCGAGCATCAATTAAAAGATCTTTATAGTGCCGAAGACCAGTTGATCAAAGCCCTGCCTAAAATGGTTAAAGCTGCCCATGACAGGCAACTGAAAGAAGCATTTGAGAGTCACCTTGAGGAAACCAAAGAACACAAAAAGCGAATCAAAGAAATCTGTGATGATCTGGGAATTAAACCAGGAGGCGAAGAATGCAAAGCCATGAAAGGCCTTATTAAGGAGGCTGAAAGTTTCTTAAAGGAGGATGCTGAAGAAGACGTTCGCGATGCCGGTATTATTGCCGATGCACAGAGAGTGGAACATTATGAAATTTCGGGGTATGGAACTTTGGTACGGTATGCAAAAGAACTCGGCCATAAAGAAATAGCCACTAAACTTCAGCAAACTTTGGATGAGGAATATAATGCCGATAATAAACTTGATAAAATTGCCGAAGGCAGGTTAAATGAGAAAGCAATTTAATCGCGATTAAAGCTTAGTAAAAAACGCTCTTTTGAGGGCGTTTTTTTTATTTTCAATAATTATAAGAAGTTACTCCTGTTAATGAAATTTATTTCTGTCACTCCTGTTCCATTTATTTTAGCCGGATTCTCTTCTGGAATGAGACTGCCATTTTTCACATTAAGAACCTTTACCTCTTTATCTTCGTCATATAATTATTATGCTGTTTCAGCCGGTAAACCTTTCCATTATCATCCCTTTCAAATTGGATAGTTTCTCCTAACTCTTTATTGTCCCGAATCCTTCTAAAGGTATCTCCTTCAATATGTTTAAAATAGGTCATGGACTTGCCAGGATCTGAACCGGGCAGGTCAATACTAACCAATTTATCGCCCCATTTTCCTATATACATTTCGTTATACCAGGGTTTCAAGTCATAATAACCGGTGTAATCCTCTAAATTAACCTCAGAACTGGTATCTTTTTTAGCCTTCTTCTGATCTAAAATTGATCGAATACCAGAAGCATATTTATTTGGATTTTCCCCCCCGGCATTAACCATAACAACATATGCCATTTTTGATTTCGGATTTAGCTGAATAGAGGTGCGATAGCCGGGACAACTGCCTCCATGGCCTACCCACTTACTTCCATCAGGACCTTTATAAACGGCAAAGCCTAATCCCCAGGTGGTTTCGAAATCGGGATCTGTCCAATGCACATTCTGCATATATTTTAGGGTTGAAGATTTCAAAATTTCAGTGCGCGTAGTATCTAAAAGCCGAAACTGCCAGGAAGCAAATTTCGCAAGGTCCAGCGCAGTTGACGAGAAACCGGCTGCTGGTTTAATTCCTTTTGCCTGGAAGAAGTTTATCTTTTTTCGGCTGCCATCACGATACTGAGGGGAGTATCCAATGGCCAGTTGGTTTCCGTACAGATCTTCCGGTAACTCAGTTCGGGTATCTGCAAGGCGTAGCGGTTTTAAAATATTCTGATCAACATATTCTTCATAAGGCTTTCCAGAGACTTCTTCTACGACCTCTCCCAACAAGGTTAGACCCAGGTTACTGTATTGAAAATATTCCGAAGAAGGATATAAAGTTTCCTGATTTTTAAGGTTTACATCGATCTCCTTTTTAGTAGGAAACGGAAAATCGGGAGCTGTCCAATATGGAAAGTTCGCTTCTCGAGGCAAACCTGAAGAATGGGTAAGTACCGATCTAACGGTGATTGGCCAGCTGTCATCATATTTCTGCTTGAGATCAAACCAGGGAAGTAAATCTTCAATTTTGTCATCAAGTCTTAATTTTCCTTCCTCCACAAGTTTCATGATCGCTACAGAGGTAAAAAGCTTGGAAATTGAACAAATACTGCAAATAGTATTAGGTCGGGCAGGAACATTTTCTTCTGCATTGGCCAAACCATAAGCGCCATCCCAAATTATATCCTGATCTTTCACCACCGCCACGGTAATGCCTGGCAGCTTATCATAATCTCGCTGGGCGTCCAACCACACATCCACGATTTTGTAAATTTCGGGATCTATAGAGTCCTTAGATTGAGCAAAATCTTGAAAGCCGAGAAGACTTAATAAACTAAAAAGTAAGATTTTCTGCATAATTAAAAAATAAAGAGGTTGCTGAATGAAACAGATTTTCCTAAAATTAGGATATTTTTGAGCTTAAGAGAAATTTTTATCCAGTGAAACTAAAAACTGTGAATCACCTTTTAATATGAATAATTCCAAAGGAAAATCTTTCACCGTTGACGAAGCCCTTCAGAAGCTGATGCATTTCTGTGCCTATCGTGATCGTTCCCATAAAGAAGTGGAAGACAAGCTCACCGAAATGAGGATGATCCCTGAAGCTAAAGAGAAAATCATCATATCTTTAATGCAGGAAAATTTCTTGAATGAAGAACGTTTTGCCAGAAGTTTTGTGAGAGGTAAATTCAGAATAAAAAAATGGGGTAAAATAAAGATTACCCAGGAGTTAAAAAAAAGACAGATCTCTGCTCCCATTATCAAACTCGGCCTTACGGAGATTGCCCGTAAGAATTATATCAAAACACTTTACGAACTCGCCGAAAAGAAAATTGAGCATATCAACGAATCCAACTCTTTTAAAAAGAAAAAGAAACTCGCAGATCACCTTTTAAGAAAAGGCTATGAGTCAGGGCTTGTCTTTGACTGCGTTAATGATCTTATAGACTAAATTCATTCTTTTTGTGGGTGCGTTTGATCGCCTGCTCATTTTTATAGTCGATCCACTTTTGACCTCTAAGCTTTCTCATATAGTTATCAAAATGCCGCATAAATACAAGGTTGTAAACTGCTTTGGACAAATTGGTGAGCGTACGAGGCGTGGCCCTTAAACTCATCGAGAAACCAGCCGTAAGATAGGTCATTTGATGCCAGTACCCCTCCGGCATGTATAACGTTTCCCCGTGATTTAACTCTGTAATATATCCACTTGCTTTTGTAAGCACCGGAAATTTTTCAAAATCAGGCTCATTGAAATTTATGTCTTCCCGGCTAATAAGCGCATGCGGAACCTTATAGAGATATTTACTTTCTGAAGGCGGGAACAGGATACACTGCTTCTTTCCATGGAAATGGAAATGCAGGATGTTTGCATAATCTATATCATAATGCATAAAAACCTGTGACTTTTCTCCACCAAAGAATAGCATTGGCAACTGTTTCAAAAAGCGAAGGCCAACATCTGGGAATCTAAAATCTTTCTGAAGTGCAGGCACTTCTTTCATTAAATGATAAAGAAAAATACGATAGTTGGTTGGCTCTGACTCTAAAAGTTCAATATAGTCAGCCATTTTCATTTCTGTATGAGGCTCATTGAACTTGAATTTAGAAGTAATGGGACGATCATCATATAAAGGCACCTTTTTCTCTCCTGCTAATTTCTTTATATAGTCAAGGTTCCATTTTTTATAAGCGGGCCAGTCTTCTATCAATCTTTCAATAACCACCGGTTTCTGTGGCTGCACATAGTCCCGGAGAAAATTCTCTCTGGAGATAGTCTTTACCCGTGGAATTGGTTTTAAGTTCATTTGTTTTTCCTTCGTCATTCTATTCCGGCATTTCTATGCGTTTTTCTTATGGCCATTTTATTCTTATGATCTATCCATTTCTGACCCTGTAGCTTACGCATAAGGTTATCATAGTTACGGATAAATAAAAGATTATTAAGCACTTCTGCAATCTTTGCAGGCGTTTTAGGCAATGAACGTAAAGTTAAGGATAAACTGGGGGATTCATATTTAATAAAGTGCCACCATTTACTGGGAATAAATAAAGTATCCCCATGTTTTAAATGGGTTTCAAATCCCTTGGCCCTTGCCAAAGCAGGATAAGTCTCAAAATCGGGATCATCCATATCGATAATTTCCATGCTCACTATCGAATATGGAACTTTATAGAGCAATCCGGTTTGATCTGGTGAATAGAGAATAACCCTTTTTGTCCCTGTAAAATTGAAATGGAAATTATTGGCCAGATCCATATCATAATGCATTATCACTTTTGAGCCTTCTCCCCCAACAAACAGAACGGGTAGCTTTTTAAAGAATTTCACTCCCAGATCGGGATATTGAAAATCATCCACCAACTCCGGACAATTTTGAAGCAGGTTAAAAAAGAACATTCTAAGATCTGTGGGACCCTTTTCAAGAATATCAATATATTCCTTTAAAGGAATTTTCATCGCAGGTCCATGAGAACTTTGCCTTCCTTTTGCCGGTTTCCCATCGTACAGTGGGACCACCACCTCCCCGGCTTTTTTTCTGAAATAATCAAAATCCCATTTTTTATAAGCCGGCCATTTTTTGGTAAGATCTTCTATTACCACCGGTCGTTTTGGGATAAAATACTCCTTCAGAAAATCTTCTTTCGACAGATTCTTACGTCTTGGAATATTTTGAAGATCGAGTTTCAATATTTTTGAAATTAAACTATGCCTTGGTTTTAGCCTTTTCCTGAGCCTCCAGATTACGTTCAATTTTGTGTCCTGGACGAGACCATTTTGGTTTTTCACCTATTGGCTGATATTGAGAACTTTCAGCATCTACACTTTGAGGCTGAGCTTTTTTCTCAAATGCCTTCTGCGGATTTAATCCTAACATTTTAAACATTTCCATATCCTCATTTACATCAGGGTTAGGTGTCGTTAATAATTTATCACCGGCAAAAATAGAATTAGCTCCTGCAAAAAAACACATAGCCTGCCCTTCCCTGCTCATTTGAGTTCTTCCGGCTGAAAGTCTTACCTGAGTCTCGGGCATTACTATTCTTGCCGTAGCTACCATTCGTACCATTTCCCAGATAGAAACAGGCTCCTGTTCTTCCATTGGCGTCCCTTCTACCGGAACAAGAGCATTGATAGGCACAGATTCTGGTTGAGGATTCAAAGTAGAAAGAGCGACCAGCATACCTGCACGATCTCCCTCACTTTCTCCCATTCCAATAATTCCACCACTGCAAACGGTGACATTTGTTTTTCTAACATTTCCAATAGTATCCAGTCTATCCTGGTAGCCACGGGTGGAAATAACTTCTTTATAATATTCTTCCGAAGAATCCAGGTTATGATTGTAAGCGTAAAGCCCTGCTTCTGCCAGCCTGTGCGCCTGATTTTCGGTAAGCATTCCCAGCGTACAACAAACTTCCATATCCAGTTTGTTGATGGTTCTCACCATTTCCAGCACATTATCAAATTCATCCCCATCCTTTACATTTCTCCATGCTGCGCCCATGCAAACACGGGAACTACCTGCAGCCTTGGCACGCATAGCCTGAGCCTTCACCTGGGGTACGCTCATTAAATCATTCCCTTCCAGATCTGTATGGTAACGCGCTGCCTGAGGACAGTACCCACAATCTTCGGGACAACCTCCTGTTTTAATGGATAGTAGCGTGGAAACCTGAACGGTATTCGGGTCATGATGCTGCCGGTGAACGGTTGCTGCTTCGTAAAGCAGTTCCATAAAAGGCTTATTGTATATCTCCAGGATCTCTTCTTTGGTCCAATCGTGTTTTAATGCCATGTAATATGATTTGTATTCAAAAATAACGAAAACTCGGACTTATTAAGAAAAGCTGGCCGGAAGTTTTCCAACTCAATATGCTAATAACTTTATTTCAGGCTAATAAGAAGTGAAACAGCATTCCCACCAAAACCTACTGAATTCACCAATATATTTTCCAATTTTTCCGGTTTGCGCTGATATTCTGAAAAAGGAACGCTTAAAAATCGCTGGTTCTGAAGCATCAAAATCGCCATCTGCAGGCTTAGAATTCCCGAAGCTGCAAAACTGTGTCCTGCCTTCCATTTGTTGCTTGTTATAGCCGGAAGCCTTTCTCCAAATACCGCCTTCATAGCCTTTACTTCAGAAAGGTCACCGCCAATGGTTCCCGGGGCATGCAAAACCGCCGCGTCAACTTCATAAGGATCTATACCCTGAATCGCCTTCTTCATCGATTTCTGAAGACAATTCCCTTTTTTTGAAAGCGAGGCTCCATGCTTCAATTTTTCATTTGCAAAGCCAATACCCTTAATGATCGCTACCGAATTGTCATGAATTCCATCCTTAATATTTATCAAGCCTGCTGCTTCACTAAGCAACATGGAGTTCTTCCTTTTCTGCACATCAAGAGACCGGCAGGGAAAATCACTGTTCCCAGAAGCATAAATTTTCATCGCCTTCATTTGGGCAAGGGTAAATCCCGTAAGGGGGGCTTCACTTCCCCCCACCAGAAAACTTTTAGACATCCCGCTTTTGATCCAGGCAATACCGTTCAAAATAGAATGCATTCCAGTAGAACAGGTCACGCTATGCGAAAATTCCGGGCCGTCAAGCTGCAGATCCTGGGCGACCCAGGAAGATATATTCCCTAAGGTCGTGGTTGGAGATGCATAGGTTGAAGATTTCCCTGTTTTTATATATTCTGAATGATATTTTTCAAATAATCCAGTCGCTCCCCGACTACTACCGATATTTATTCCGGTTCCTTTTTCGATATGAAAATCTGAATTGATATTTCTTGCAGCGAGAATGGCATATAATACAGAATCATCAAGATTGCGGTATTTTGAATTTTCTGAACGAAGTTCTTCTGCGTCGAGTTTTAAATATTCGGGCAGAAATCCAGCCCAGGAAGGTGATCCCCCAATTTCTGTTTTCGTGAAGAAATGATTAGGAGTCTTATAATTTTTCCAGATCTCTTCAGAAGTTTTTCCAAGAGGAGAAACAGTACTTATAGCAGTAATAGAAACAGGATTTTTCAAGGCCTCATTTTTTTCAAAAATAAGACTGCCTGGTGTACTCTCTAAATTTAAAAAGCTAAATTCTACTATTTTCCGGCTGGAAGTATAATGTCCTGACCGACTTCATTTTACTCCTGCCTTCACAAATAGCACTTATTTCTTTAGTAATTTCCTCAGAAAGCAGCTGCATTAAAGGCTGATCTACATTCTCAAGAACGGGAAACAATTTCTCCAGTTTCAAATCCCAGTCTTTATAGCATCTAAGAATATCATCCGGTTCCACTACCTTCCGCTCTGTGCCCTCGTCCTTGGGAATAAAAGACTCTGTAAGATTCAAATAACCATAATCATCGGTAAGCTCTTCACCTTTTGGAATATCCCTGATCGCAACTTCAAAATTATAAGCCGTGGAAAGGCAATTTGAACGAAAACTGTGATTTACATATTTGGCAATATCCCAGCAAAGAATATGCTCCCCCTTACTATTTCTAAAACTATATTTCTCGAGTAGGCTTCGGGTAAGCGGATTAAAGTATTCCGGACTATCTGGTGGGAATATTCCATCCATTTCATCCTGCACCCAGGTGATCGTGCCTTTTGGAATAAATTTCGTGGTCACGACACCAAATCCAATTTCCTCACTTATCCATTTTAATTTCGTATCGGGATGCATCATATTACTCAGATTTAGAATCTAAGTTATATAAAAAACGATTCCGAAATTAAAAATTATTAACGCTATAGGATAATTTTAAAATTCTGATAACGAGTTTTCTATAACCTTATACACTTTTTGAAGCTGATGTTTTGAGATCACATATGGAGGAACTATATAAATTGTATTTCCAAGCGGTCTAAGAGAGATCCCATTATCCATAAAATACTGAAAGAGTTTATCCCGAAGCTGTCCATAGCGATCGGTTTCCACATCGAGTTCAAAAGCCAGGATCACTCCAAGAGACCTTGCATTTTTGACCTTTGGATTTCCAGAAATTTTATTCAAAAAACTTCTATTCTCATTTGAAATCCATTGAATATTTTGCTGAATTTCTTCAGACTTTAACAATTCTATTCCCGCCAGTGCCGCAACACAGGCCAGAGGATTCGCGGTATAAGTATGCCCATGAAACAGACCTTTAGCAATATCATCTGAATAAAAGGCATTATAAATCTTCTCACTGCAAGAGGTGATTCCCATTGGGAGAAGTCCGGCCGTTAAAGCCTTGGACAGGCATATCACATCAGGCTTTTCCCCCATATACTCTGAAGCAAAATACTTCCCGGTCTTTCCAAATCCTGTCATTACCTCATCGGCAACCAAAACTATATCATTTTGTCTACAGATCTTCAGAATTTCATTCAGGCCATCTGCATCATGAAATTTCATTGCCGCAGCTCCCTGAATAAGCGGCTCGTAGATAAAGCCGGCGATATTATGATTATTAATGGTCTCCTTCAATATGGAAATCACCTCATTATTATTTTTGCCCGTAGGAACCGGTATTCTTTCTACCCGAATAAAGTGATCTTCAAAAGCCCCATTATAAACCGATAACCCGGAAACCGACATTGCGCCGAAGGTATCTCCATGAAAACCTTCTTCAAAAGCCAGCATAACTTTACGATCATGACCCAGATTGTGATGATACTGCAAAGCCATTTTGATCCCGATCTCGGTAGCCGTTGATCCATTATCGTTAAAAAACAGCTTTTGCTGAGCTTCTGGAAGGATCTCTATAAGCGCCTCAGATAATTCTATTGCAGGCTTGTGAGTGAATCCGCTGAAGACCACCTGATCAAGATTTAGCATTTGCTGCACTACCCTTTGAGTAATAAATTCATTACAATGTCCATAAACCGCGGTATACCAGGATGAAATTGCATCGATATAATCATTCCCTTTATCATCGGTAAGTATAGCAGCTTTAGCTTTAACAATAGGCAACATATCGGGTGAAACCTTATGCTGAGTGAGAGGGTGCCAAAGATGTTTCTTGTCCCTTAAGCCCAGATTTGGATTTTCAACATCTATATCTCGCATAATTTATTTCTGAATTTTTCGGCATATTCATTTACTACCATTTCATCAAAATAAGGTTCTTCCTCTATTCTTCCAATGATGTGAACTCCTGCCATTTTTTTAATAATAGCTTCAGTACTCCTATTTTCTTCCCCGCTAAAAATGACACCGATCTTTTCGATCCCACGATTTTTAATCGCTTCAATACTCAATAAAGTATGATTGATGCTTCCCAGATAATGCCGGGAAACCAGAATAACCGAATATTCTTTAGAAATCAGGTCCAGAATCGTATTCTTATTATTTAGAGGCACCATTAGTCCGCCAGCACCTTCAATTACCAGATCTTTTTCTGTCTTTGGAGGGTTTATTTTTTTGATATCAATGGATATCCCGTCTATTTCAGCCGCAGCATGTGGACTCATAGGAGTCTTTAATGCATAGCTATTGTCATGATAAACTGTAGTCTCGTCGTTTATGAGTTTTTGTACTTTATGGGTGTCAGAATTATCAAGATCCCCGGCCTGTATAGGTTTCCAGTAATCAGCTTTTAGAGCTTTGACCACAATGGCCGCAACGACTGTTTTTCCCACTTCAGTTCCTATTCCGGTAATAAAATAAGTCTTTGACATATTTTTTATTTGTTGACAAAATTACCCAAGACTTTTAAGACCTGCGAGATTTCCTCGAATGAATTATAAGAATGTATACAAAATCTTAACCTTTCTTCTCCTGCCGGCACCGTAGGGGATAAAATTGGTTTTACAACAAACTTTTTTTTCTGAAGCTTTTCAGCAATTCTTTTTACTTCATCATTACCGGAAACAATACAACTCTGAATCGCCGATTCACTTTCGATAAATTTCTGTTTAAGTCCATTTTTAGCTATTTCAGCTCTGAAATGATTAATATTACTTTTCAGTTCCTGTAAGGTATTTTGGTCTTTTTCTAACTGCTTGTAAACAGAAATGACAGTAGCCATCGAATGTGGTGACAGCGCCGTAGTATAAATAAAACTTCGCGCAAAATTTACCAGGTAATCTTTAAGTTCTATACTGCCGAGAACAACAGCACCATGACAGCCAATCGCTTTGCCAAAAGTATGCACCCGGGCAAAAACCTTCTCCTGAAGGCCTAACTGCTGAAGAAGGCCTTTCCCACTTTTCCCAAAAACACCGGTGGCATGGGCTTCATCAATTATCAACCTAAAATTCATTTCTTCAGAAAGAGCTACCAGTTTTTGCAAATCTGGAGAATCTCCGTCCATAGAGAAAACCGATTCGGTAATCACATAAACTGCGGCATCTTTATCCTTTAATTTCTCTAATTTAAAAATAAGATCCTGAATATCATTATGGCGGAATTTATAGGTTTTTGCATGACTTAACTTTAAACCCTCCCGGATAGAAGCATGAGAAAACTCATCGTAGAATAAGAAATCGCCTTTTTGCGGAACAGAAGAAAATAAACCAATATTGGCATCAAACCCGGAATTAAAAATCAGTGCTGCTTCAGAATGATGAAAATGGGCAAGAATATTTTCAGCTTTTTCAAATAACGGATGATTCCCCGAAAGCAATCGAGAACCTGTAGCGCCATTAATATCTTCAAATTCCGAAATAATAACTAATGAATCCTCGTAAATAGCCTGACTTTTTGAAAACCCAAGATAGTCGTTAGAAAAAAAGTCCACCCCGGTTGATCTGGTGCTTAATTCCCGAAAGGAGTTACTATCCTTCCTTTTCTGAAGTCTTTTCGCTAATTTTAATGGGAAGTTTCGCATATTACAAAAGTAAACATTCAGTAAGTATTAACATGGAATGGAAATTATTTGCATTAAGAGCCGGCCTTGCCACCGTGGCAGGGCTAATTATAGGGTTGGAACGTGAGACCCAGGGAAAAAATGCCGGGTTAAAAACGAATGCCTTAGTGGCTCTTGGGTCTTCCCTATTTATTTTGATGTCCCTGGAATTTGAGGGCGACAAATATGTAGATATTACGAGGGTTTTGGGTCAGATCGTAGTAGGAATAGGTTTTATTGGTGCTGGAACAATTCTTCAAAAAGGCAGGCACATAAAAGGACTTACTACTGCCGCTACCGTGTGGTGCAGTGCCGCAAGCGGATGTCTGGCAGGATTTGGAATGTTTACGGAACTGGCAATCGTAAGCGGGATAATTCTAATTATCAACCTTGTTTTCGGTTATCTGGAACATCGATTAAAAAAGAAAAAAAATGTAGAAGACGAAGATTAATCACGCTTTTCCTTCTTCTCAATACGGCTATGATCTATATTATCTTCCGGAGTATCATCGACAATACTTTTCAGAATATGTGAATTCTTCTGATATTTCCCACGGAGATCATCCATAACCGATTTATCCCATAATTTTATTCCGATAAAATATGAAGCCCGGCCAATAAGGTGGGCACTTACAGGAGCGGTAAGAAAAATAAAAAGTATGATCACGAAAGCTTGAGAAGTAACATCTGAATTACTAAAGAAAAGCGCAGTTCCCATCAATACAAGTCCCACGCCTAGTGTAGCAGCCTTGGTGGTTACCGAGATCCTTAGATACGTATCTGGCATTCTAACTAATCCAATTGCTGCAAACAACACGAAAAGGGCTCCAAAAGTCACAAATATGCCTATAATTATTGATATCATTTTCTTCTCCTTTTTTCAAGATAATAAGATAAGGCCACCGTACTCAGGAATGCGATTAGCGCCAGAATAAGAGCAGTATCCAATAGAGTAGCGTGATTATATATGATGCTATAAACACCTATAACTCCAATACCAGTAGTTATTAGGAGATCCAGTGCAATTACCTTATCGGCTATGCTTGGTCCCTTAAGCAATCTCCAGAATATCAAAATAGCCGATATTACAAGGATTGGCATTATAACATAATATAAATATTCAAATAACGTCATTGCATTATCTCCAAAATTCTACGTTCAAAACCATTTTTTATACCGCGTATGAACTGATCTCTATCCTTGATATACATCGCGTGAACAAAAAGTACCCTACGATCGTTTGAAACATCTATACTTAAAGTCCCGGGTGTAAGCGAGATCATATTCGCCAAAAGTGTTATCGCTATATCTGACTTTACATCCAGAGGCACCATAATGATCCCTGGGGTCATTTTAAGATCGGGTGTGATCACTTCATAAGCTACTTCAAGGTTAGCCTTCACAAGTTCATAAAGGAAAGTTACCAGCAGCAAAATAAGCTTTGGAACTATTATAAAATATTTAGACTTGTTCCTTCCATAAGTGATAAGCCATAAGATATGAAAGTTCAGGAAAAATCCGAATACATAATTTTCAAATGAGAAGTCTCCTGTAAGGGCTACCCAAACAAAAGTCAAAAGTATATTTGAAAGAAATTTATTCTTCATTTTTCAATTATTTCGTTGTGTGCAGGACAGTATCAATATAACCCTGATTATTTATAAGTTCATCGGCGATTCTTGTCGAAAGTTCCTGTATATGTTCTGCACCAAATCCAATATACAAAGATACGATACTCAAAAGTGCTATTGGAAGTACGATTTGTGTCTTTTTAAAGTTAGTAGACTTTGCAAAAAACTTGAAATTTTCCTTAAGCTTTAATTCTTTAGGCTCTTTCCAGAATACCTCTGCCCATAATTTTGCAATGATAATCAGAGTAATAAAACTCGCAAAGATAATAGCCGCCACGGTGACATAATTACCTTCTGCAAATCCGGCTTTGATAAGATTTATCTTAGGCCAGAAGCCAGATAAGGGAGGAATTCCCACTAAAGAAAAAAGTGGAATAAATAACAACAAACTTATCTTGGGCCATTCAGCATAAAGACCGCCGAGGGCCCTCATGCTATTAGTTCCTTTAAACCGAAATATCAATCCGCTAATCATAAACAGGTTGGTTTTAACCACAATATCATGAATAAGATAAAAAATGGCCCCTGCAACCGCTACTTCGGTAAACATCCCCAAACCGGCTATCATATACCCAATATGACAGATGATGAGATATGAAAATACTTTTCTGATATTATTCTGAACAAGTGCACCAACACCTCCGCTTACCAGGGTGAAAATGGCAACTACGATAAGCACCTGATCCAGAAACACATCCTCGGTGAAAATGAGGGTAAAAACCCTGATGAGGGCATAGACTCCCACTTTTGTCAACAAGCCTCCAAAGATCGCTGAAACCGCAAAAGGAGGAGTGTGATAGGAGGCGGGTAACCAGAAATAAAGAGGGAAAACCCCGGCTTTTATCCCGAAGCCTATTAAGAACAGAATCGCAGTAATTTCTACCAGCCCTCTGTTTTCCACCGCCGCTATTTTACCGGCAAGGTCGGCCATATTTAGGCTTCCGGTCAGTCCGTATAAAACCGCTATAGCCGTTAAAAATATGATTGACGCCAGGATATTTAAAGTAAAGTATTTTACGGCCCCCTCTAGCTGGGCTTTCTCCCCACCTATAGTTATTAATACGAAAGAGCTTATTATAATAATCTCAAACCATACATATAGATTAAAAATATCACCTGTGAGGAAGGCCCCGTTCAATCCTAATAACAGAAAATGAAAAATTGGAAAATACCCGAATCTCAATCTGTCATTTAAAACCGTAGCTGCTGAAAATATTGAAACTGCTAGTCCTGCAAGGGAGGTAAGAACTACAAGGGTGGCCGCAAAAGTATCTGCGACAAAGGTAATTCCAAAAGGAGCTGACCAATTGGCGGCCTGAACAGTATGTGTACCGGTAGTCCAGACATAATAGAATACCCACCCGGCTAAAGCTACACCCACAAAACTTCCAAAAACGCTAAAAATCTTTTGAAACCGAATATTATTCCACGAAAACATTAGAATAATACTGATTGCAATCTGCAAAAACAGAGGGTATATAATTAGTTGTTGTGTCATGAATCTTCGTCGGTTGCGTTCATTTCATCAAGGTCATCCGTCTTAACCACCGTATGTGCCCTTTTAACCAGTACAATTGCGAAAGACTGAAGGCCAAAACTTATTACAATGGCAGTCAATATCAACGCCTGCGGAACAGGATCGGCAAAAGCTTCTGTAAGCACATTTGCGTCCCCCGGGATAATTGGTGGGGATCCCTTTGTGATTCTTCCCAGGAGAAAGATCAGCAGGTTTGCACCATTCCCAATTAGAATAATGCCGATAATTAGTTTTACAAGACTCCGGCGCAGCATCATATATATGCCGGCGGCATACAAAACTCCAATCATTAATGCTAAAAGGATCTCCATTTATCAGGCTGATTCAGAAATTGTAAAAATTATTGTTAGGGTCACTCCGTTTACTACAAGATAGACCCCCATATCAAAAAATAATGCCGATCCAACATGCCCCAGAATTGCCACAGAGTCGTGTGACCATAAACCGGTCATAAATGGCAGGTCATTCAGGATAACTGGTGCTAAACCGCTTAGAAATGAAATTGAAAGTCCAAGTGGGATAAGATATCCAGGATGTAACACTATAAGCTCTTTTGTCTTCTTTAATCCATTGGCGAAAGAATGCAGAATAAACGCAATTGAGGCAATAAGTCCGCCAACAAATCCGCCCCCGGGCAAATAGTGCCCACGAAGAAGGATAAAGATCGAAAACAACAACAATACCGGTAATAGGTAGTTTGAAGCTGTTTTTAATATAATAGTCGTTCGCATCATATTTTATTCTACTTATCCAGATATCTTTTTCTGTCAGACATTCTTAGCCTTAGTTTCATGAGTCCAAAAACTCCAATAGCAGCAATAGATAATACTGAAATCTCTATCATGGTATCAGCACCCCTGAAATCTACCAGGATAACATTCACCACATTCTTACCATGTGCTTCGAGATAGGCATTTTCAGCATAATAATTTCCAATTTCATTATTTACCGGCTCCGCCAGTACCTGAAGGGCAAGAGCGGCTATTATGATCCCAAAAATAGCAGATAAAATTCCATCTCTAATCCTTATCCTGTAATCTGAAAGTTTCAGATACTTTGGTAATTTATACAATACCAGTACAAAAAGTATTACCGTAAGCGTATCGATAGAAAACTGGGTCATGGCAAGATCGGGTGCACTGTAAAATACAAATATCAAACATATAGACCAGCCTATAACTCCCATGGCAACTACGGCCGCCAGCCTTGACCTGGTGAAGATCGTATAAAAAATTCCGGCAATAAGGACCAAAGTAACTATGATCTCTGAAATAGTAAGTTTGGTAAGGCTGTTATAATCTATAACGAAACGGGTTTTCCCAAGCATCACATAGCCCACCAGCAGCACTGTAAATAGAATGATCATTGAAACATAATTTCGCAAATATCCATTTTGGAAGAATCGAGTCCAGTAAGATGATACCCACTGAAAACCTCTGATGAATTTTTTTAACAATGATTCTGGAGATATAAATTCCAGTTTTCCAATCGCCGCTTCCAGTTTATAAGAAGGCTTCAGAATAAAATAAAGAGTGGTTCCTACCCCAATAGTGATAGCACTAAGGACCAAGGTCATATTGAATCCATGCCAGAGTCCCAAATGTATTTCCTCGGTATTCTCCCCTAACGCAGAAACCAAAGGCTTTACTATAGGACCTTCAACAAGAAAAGGCATCAATCCAAATAAAATTCCAAGCGTCCCAAGTAATAAAGGAGGCGCCCACATTATAAAATCAGGCATTCTGGCTTCAGAAATTCCTTCAGGTAATTTCCCCGTAAAAGGTTTTATTCCCGCCACAAAACCTGCGTAAAGCAAGAATATCTTTGTAAGAACAATAGCCACTATCAAGATAATGACGATAAGCTCTGAATGTTGGGTCGCATCATAAATAAGTTCTTTTCCAACAAATCCTATACTCGGAGGAATACCTCCACTGGAAATAGCCGCTAATACTGCCGCGATCCCCACGGGAAGCATTACTTTATTTAAACCGGCTAACTTGGTAACATCCCTGGTATGAGCCTGATGATCAATAATACCAGTAACCAGGAATAACGTGGCTTTATATAATGCGTGAACAATAATAAAGACTGCCGCAGCTACATAGGCTTCTTCTGTTCCTAAACCAATTAAAAAAACTAAAATACCCAATGCAGATATTGTTGAATATGCGAGTATTCCTTTAAGATCTGTCCGGAATACAGTATGAACCGCCGAGTATAACATCGTGATCGCTCCTACTATAATCAAAGTTGTATTCCAGATATCTTCACCTCCAAGAACGGGCGTAAATCGCATGAGAAGATAAATCCCGGCTTTTACCATCGTAGCAGAGTGCAGATAGGTAGAAACCGGTGTTGGAGCTTTCATAGCTCCCGGCAACCAAAAATGAAATGGAAACTGCGCAGATTTAGTAAATGCCGCACCAAAGACCAGGATAACTCCAAGCCAGTAATATTGATTTCCTTTAATGGCTTCAGTCATGCTGAGCATTTCCGAAATACTATAGGTTCCAATAATATTATTAAAAAGTAAGGCCGCCGCCAGAAGCAACAGGCCTCCTATTCCTGTGATCCCCAGGGCCATCAGCGCAGATTTTCTGGACGGCCCTTTTGTATTATTAAATCCAATTAGAAAGAATGAACTAATACTCGTTAATTCCCAAAAAGTAAAAAGGGAAATCATGTTATCTGAGAGCACAAGGCCCAACATCGCAGCCATGAATAAACTCAGGTAGCCATAAAAGCGATCCAGGTATTCATGTCCCTTTAAATAAGACGAAGTATATGCAAAAACCAGGAATCCAATCCCGGTGATCATTAATGAAAATAAAAGCGAGAGCCCATCAAGTTTAAATGCAAGATCAACCCCAAAAGAAGGAACCCATTGATAGGTTCTGTTTATTACCTCTCCATCAGCGATGCTATTGATAAACTGAGCAAAATAGAGAAACAGCCCTAAAGGTATGATAGAGACGAGTACGGAGAGCTTACCTTTAAAAAATCTCCCCGTAAACACGAGAAAGACTGCAAATAAAAATCCTGTAAGAATTGCGGTAAGCATACTTAGTTAAATCCGTTCTAGGCAAATATAATAGTTATTATTTAAGATAACCTTCTAGATTTTTACTTAAATATTGATCAGAAACTAGCTTTTGAAAGCTTCTCAATGCTCAAAAATAAATTAAGAGTAATATTTACGGATATTCTTAATTTCCTGTAGATACATCAATAGAATAAATTAGATAAATGAAGAATATTTAATTTTATTATCGTTTATCAATAATTACAATTATATTTGTTATCGATAAACAATAATAAATATGAAATCAGAATCGATTCAAATTCTCAAAATAATACTAAATATCACATTCATATTTTCAATTCTAATTTGCATTGCACTAATTGCAACCTCAATTTATTTGGGATTTATCGGCAGCCTTGACTATCCAATGGATCAAATTTCCTTTCTTTTCCCGATAGATTCAAATGTAGCCGCAATTACGATGCTTATCTATTCTATATTTCTGTACGGATTTATTATTTATATAGTCTATCTACTTAAAAGAGTCGTTAATAGTCTTGATCAGGGATTATTATTTACCAGATTTCAGATAGCTGCATTGAACTTAATTGGCCAGTTAATAATTTGGGCAACCGTTTTAAAAGCAATGACCGAATTTATTTTAAAAGCCATTTTTAATTCAAAAATACAGCTTACAATCAGTTTTTCTGACTTTTGGTTATACATAGCATTAGGAGCCTTTTTCATTGTTTTAGCAAAAGTGTTCGAAAGAGCGAAACTTCTCAAAGAAGAAAACGAATTAACCGTTTAGGTATGGCCATCATTATAAATCTGGAAGCAATCCTGCAGGAAAGAAATATGAAAAGCAATGAGCTGGCTGAAATTATAGGAATTACCACCGCTAACCTTTCTATTCTTAAAACAGGCAAGGCTAAAGCCGTTCGATTTTCAACCCTTGAAGCTATTTGCAATGCTCTCGATTGTCAACCCGGTGATATTCTGGAATACCAGGCCCAAAATTAAAGTTTCCCACGATAATTATTTACTTTAGAAGCTCTTTCAAAAATTTATTATGAAAAGAATACTCTTACTCCTGCTGTTTATCAGCAATTATTATGCTAAGGCCCAGACAAATACTTATTCTGTTTCCTTCGAAAATGCCGTTCATCACGAGGCAAAAATAAAAGCTACATTTCCTGAACTTAAAGATAAAACAGTGATATTTAGAATGAGCAGAAGCTCTCCGGGACGTTATGCGCTACATGAATTCGCAAAAAACGTCTATGGTTTTAAAGCAACCAACAGCAAAGGAGAACCCCTTATGATAAAAAGACCCGATCCTTATTCCTGGGAGATCACAGGTCATGATGGCATGGTAAATATAGAATATCTCCTATTTGCAAACCGCGGTGACGGGACTTATTCACAGGTAGACGAAACTCATGCCCATCTCAATATGCCAGCCACTTTTATGTATGCTGAAGATTATCAGCACCGACCTATTGAAGTAAATTTTGACGTAAGAAAAGACCTGAACTGGAAAGTTGCCACCCAGCTTAAAGAACTTTCTGCCACCCGATATTCTGCTCCCGATCTCTATTATTTTATGGATAGCCCAACAGAGATTAGCGACTATCAAATGAAAGAATTTGAATTGGATGGCGAGAAAATTCGATTTGTTCTGCATCATAGAGGAACACAAGAAGAATTTGACCAGTATTTTGATCAGGTACAAAAAATTGTAAAACAGGAAAAAGCAGTCTACAGCGAGCTTCCCAATTATGATTATGGAAAATATACTTTTCTTGCCTGTTATCTAATTAATGCTTCCGGCGACGGAATGGAACATAGAAACAGCACCGTGATTACCTCCACAAGAAGCTTAGCTGAAGGTGGAATGGAAGGAAATATTGGTACTGTAGCTCATGAATATTTTCATTCCTGGAATGTGGAAAGGATAAGACCTGATGACCTGGAACCATTTGATTTTTCGCAAGTTAATATGAGCGAAGCGCTCTGGTTTGCCGAAGGATTTACCAGTTATTATACTGGTTTGATGCTTTGCAGGGCGAAAATAAATACCGAAAAAGAATATGTAGAAGGACTTGACGGCACCTTTAATTATGTTTGGAACTCTCCGGCGCATGAATACTTTAACCCTATAGAAATGAGTTACCAGGCTCCTTTTGTAGATGCCGCTGCTTCAATAGATCCTGTAAACCGTGAAAACACTTTTATATCATACTATTCCTACGGAAGCGTCCTGGGCCTTGCCCTTGATCTGTCGCTTCGTGAAAAAAATCTCAGTTTAGATGATTTCATGAAAAGAATGTGGGAGAAATACGGAAAGACTGAAGTTGCTTACAATGTAAAGGATATTGAAGAGACACTTAAAGTATATGCTGGCGCTGAATTCGCTGAAAACTTCTTCAAAAATTATATCTACCAAAGCAAAATGCCAGATTATGAGAAACTTCTAGCCAGTGTGGGTGTAGATCTCAAAAGGAGTGGAAAAAATTATTTAGGAGCAAGCCTTAGAAAAACGGAAGACGGACTAAAAATAGTTAGAAACACTTTTAAAGGCACTCCTGCTTATAAAGCAGGCCTGGATTCAGGAGATATCATTACGGAAGTTAATGGCACACCCGTAACAGATACCGATGCCTTTAACCAATTGATTGAAACCAGTGATGCCCACGCAGAATTAAAAGTAAGCTATTTGAGAAATGAACAGGAAAAAGATACAACTGTAAAACTAGGAGAAAATCCGAATTACACTATAAGCCTTAAAGAGGATGCCTCTAAAGAAGCTGTGAGAAAAAGAACAGACTGGCTGGAATCTAAGTAAAGATTCCAGCTATAAAACAAAAAGGCCTTTCTCACGAAAGGCCTTTTTTTATTTGATTTCTGCAAATTTCCTAATCTGCCAGAATAATCGCTTTATTATCTTTCATTTCAAGCACTCCTCCTTTAATATGGAAATACATGGTATCTGCTTCAGATGATTCTCTGAAAAGATCGCTTTTTGTTTTCACTTCATTCTTTGCACCAGAAGTTAGATTGATCTTAACCTCTCCCTTAACTAGGGTAGAAACAATTGGTGCGTGATTATTAAGCATCTGGAATTCACCATCATGACCTGGTACTTTCACCGCCTGTACTTCGGCTTTGAAAACCACTGCTTCAGGAGTTACTATCTCTAAATACATATTCTTTTTTTAGTATTGAGTATTAAGTATTGAGTAATTAGCCCTGGAATATTCCCTCACTTCTAACCTCTCAAAACTCATTACTTACTTAATTTTCAGCTAGCATTTTATCTCCTGCCTCGATCGCTTCTTCTATGGTACCTTTAAGGTTGAATGCAGCTTCAGGATATTTATCCAGTTCTCCATCCATGATCATATTGAAACCTTTGATCGTATCCTTGATATCTACAAGTGTGCCTTTAAGACCAGTAAACTGCTCAGCAACGTGGAATGGTTGTGAAAGGAAACGCTGAACACGTCTTGCACGTGATACCGCAAGTTTATCTTCTTCAGAAAGCTCTTCCATACCTAGAATCGCGATAATATCCTGAAGTTCCTTATATCTTTGAAGCAACTCTTTTACTCTTTGTGCACAATCGTAATGCTCATTTCCAAGAATATCCGGAGCAAGAATCCTTGAAGTGGAATCCAATGGATCCACCGCTGGATAAATACCTAGCTCGGCAATCTTACGTGAAAGTACGGTTGTTGCATCCAGGTGGGCAAATGTTGTTGCCGGCGCCGGGTCAGTCAAGTCATCCGCAGGAACGTAAACCGCCTGTACAGATGTAATAGATCCATTTTTAGTAGAAGTAATACGCTCCTGCATAGCCCCCATTTCGGTAGCAAGTGTTGGCTGATAACCAACCGCAGAAGGCATACGTCCAAGAAGTGCAGACACCTCTGAACCAGCCTGTGTAAAACGGAAAATATTATCCACGAAGAAAAGAACGTCTTTCCCCTGACCTTCTCCAGCACCATCACGAAAGTATTCCGCAATTGTAAGACCAGAAAGAGCCACACGAGCACGGGCTCCAGGAGGTTCGTTCATCTGACCGAAAACGAAAGTCGCTTTCGATTCTTTCATTCCTTCTTTATCAACTTTTTGAAGATCCCATCCTCCATTTTCCATAGAGTGCATGAAATCGTCACCGTATTTAATAATTCCAGATTCCAACATCTCTCTAAGAAGGTCATTCCCTTCACGAGTTCTTTCACCAACTCCTGCAAATACAGAAAGTCCACCGTGACCTTTAGCGATATTGTTAATCAATTCCTGAATAAGTACTGTTTTACCTACACCGGCACCTCCAAAAAGACCAATCTTACCACCTTTTGCATAAGGCTCAATAAGGTCAATTACTTTTATACCTGTAAAAAGTACTTCCGTAGACACAGATAAATCCTCAAATTTAGGTGCCTGACGGTGAATTGGAAGTCCGTCTTTTCCGGCCTTTGGAAGATTTCCTAATCCATCAATCGCATCTCCAACTACATTGAACAATCGTCCGTAGACATCTTTCCCAACGGGCATCTGAATTGGATTTCCAGTAGAAAGAACTTCAACCCCACGACTCAAACCGTCGGTAGAATCCATCGAAACAGTTCTTACAGTATCTTCACCAATGTGCGACTGCACCTCAAGAACCAAAATAGATCCATCTTTTCTGGTAATCTCCAAAGAATCATAGATCTTTGGTAATTCAGCATTTTCTGAGTCGAACACAACGTCAACTACAGGACCAATAATCTGGGCAACTTTACCTGTGACTTTAGACATTTATCTAATTCTTTAATTTTTAATATGTACAATTTCAAAAAACCTATTTCCCTGATTTAAAATTTCATAAAAAAGAAACAGGCTGTTTTCAGGCTGCAAAGATAAATTTTTCTGTCAAAAATCATATTGAAAATTTGAGAACTTTTTCAGAGATGAAAATCTAACTGTTTTCAGGTAAAAATTATCACAAAAGGGACCATCCTGCAGCTACTAAAACAAAAAAACCTTCCGAAGAAATCGAAAGGTTTTATGATTTAAATAAGAAATATTATTATTCTACCGTAACCGACTTCGCAAGGTTTCTTGGCTGATCTACATTCTTTCCAAGCATCACGGCTATGTGATAAGAAAGCAACTGTAACGGGATCGTTGTTAAAAGCGGGGTAAGTGATTCGATAGTTTCAGGAACTTCGATCACGTGATCAGCAAGTTCTCTTACTTCTTCATCTCCTTCGGTAACTACCGCTATAATTTTTCCTTTTCTGGATTTGATCTCCTGAATATTACTCACGACTTTTTCATAATGCCCTTTTTTAGTAGCAATTACCACAACCGGCATTTGCTCATCTATAAGCGCAATAGGGCCATGTTTCATCTCAGCCGCAGGATAACCTTCAGCATGTATATAGGAAATTTCTTTAAGTTTTAAAGCACCTTCCAGCGCCACAGGGAAATTATACCCCCTACCTAAATAAAGGCAGTTAGGCGCATCTTTATAGGTATAAGCTATTTTTTGAATAAGTTCATCAGATTCCAGAGCTTTTTTAATCTTACCGGGAATTCTTTCCATCTCCTGCAAATGAAACTGAAAGTCCGTATTGGAAATTGTTCCTTTAAATTTCCCCAGTTTAAGAGCCATCAAAGTAAGAACAGTGATCTGAGTGGTAAAGGCCTTTGTTGAAGCAACCCCAATTTCGGGACCGGCATGAGTATATGCACCGGCGTTAGTTTCCCTGGAAATAGAGGAACCTACGACATTACAAACTCCAAAAGCAAAAGCTCCTTTTTCCTTTGCCAGCTTAATCGCGGCCATGGTATCGGCAGTTTCCCCACTTTGAGAAATAGCGATTACCACATCATTTTCTGAAATTACCGGGTTACGATATCTAAATTCAGAAGCATATTCAACTTCTACAGGAATACGGGCAATATCTTCAAATATATATTCGGCAACAAGACCGGCATGCCATGAAGTTCCACAAGCCACAATAATAAATCGTTTTGCATTTGCAATACGTTCCATATTATCATCTACCCCAGCCATCCTGATAATACCTTGTTCTACCAGCATTCTACCCCTAAAGGTGTCACTAATAGCATTGGGCTGTTCATGGATCTCTTTAAGCATAAAGTGATCATAACCGCTTTTCTCGATCTGCTCAAGATTAAGCTGTAACTCATGCATATAAGGATCTACAAGAGTATCATCTTTTATTTTTCTGATCTTTACATCTTTATGACGTCTTACCACCGCCATTTCTCCATCTTCCAGGTAAATAGCATTATTGGTAAATTCAATAAAAGGAGACGCATCAGATGCTACAAAGAATTCATCCTCACCCACGCCAATCGCAAGTGGGCTACCTAACCTTGCAACTACAATTTCGTCTGGTTTCTTCTTATTGAACACGGCAATAGCATAAGCTCCTACTGTCTGATTCAGAGCGATCTGAACCGCCTTTCCAAGCTTAACATCTTCTTTCCTGATTACATCCTCTATAAGGTTTACAAGAACTTCTGTATCCGTATCACTTTTAAAGGTATAGCCCCTTTTTTTCAATTCTTTTTTTAGGGAATCATAATTTTCTATTATCCCGTTATGGATGATCACCAGATCTCCTGAATTTGAATAATGAGGATGTGAATTCACATCATTAGGTTCTCCGTGTGTGGCCCATCTCGTATGCCCTATTCCTACCGTACCATCGGTAGATATTTCACTTTCAAGACGTTCTTTAAGGTCTGCGACTTTACCTTTAGTCTTGCTCATTTTCAAATCTTGCCCGTCATACAGCGCAATTCCCGCGCTATCATAACCACGATATTCCAATCTCTGAAGGCCTTTCAACACTATAGGATACGCATCCCTATGTCCAATATATCCAACAATCCCGCACATAATATTCTATGGATTAATAGTCTGTATAATAAATTCTTAGCTTAAGTCTCTTGTCTTCGTTAGAACTTTCATCTCCATATAACACTGTACCGTGCGGAGTTAATAAAGTAGAAGCTGGTGCCCGATTAAGGTTTTCTAGGCCTTTTACTGCTGAAAGGTTTGTATTATTAATATTTCCGGTAACTGCAAGTCCTAATCGAACATTATCGGAATCTTGATTTAATACATATTTTAAATGTTCTGTAATTCTAATTTTATAGAAGACTCCCTTATCGTCTTCGCCTCGTTCCAACCTTGGTGCAAAAGTAAGCTTGGAATTTAGAGGGTTCCCTTCAATTACACCTAAATCAGCGTTATAATCAGCCAGTATAATATTGTTATCAATATTATATAAGAATAATCTTTCTGGTTCAGTGGCGCCATTCATTAAATCTTGATTTACATAAAATATAAGATTAGCCTCATTGATCAGCCAGTTATTCGCCCTCAACTCTTCAAGGACCGCTTCATCTGGAAACAATTCAATTATAGCAATACTTCCTTCCTGGCCTTTCAAATAAAGATTTTCAGAGCCGGACTCGGCTTGAGCATTAATGGTCTGTAAAACACTTTCCTTAAAGGCACCTGTATAGGTATTGAAATGGTTAGCGCCAGAAAGGGTAAGATCAAAACTATCTTTTATTCTCACCGTAGAAGTCTCTCCGTCAACCTCTTCTTCAGTTTCATGAGTATAATAAAGGCTTATTTTTGCCTTAGGATCTGAAAGACTAAATAAAATCTGACTTCCTTCTGAGCCATTTGGTTCTGCTTTAAGTAAAAGGCTTCTGAAATAATTTTTGAAATTATTATTATTCAATAGTACATCATCGCCCTCTTTATCAATGATCTTTTGCTGAAAATATTCCAAAGGAAGCTTGATCCTGAATGCTGGAGGATTCACTAGAGTGTCATTTTCACCTTTATCATTTACACCATAAGTAGTATAAGTCCCTGCAGAAGGAATAAAGTTATCATCCTGATAAACTGCTTCTCCAACTATATTTTCCTCAACCTCGCCCTGTTGATCTGAATAATACTTCTGTCGTTGCTCAAAATTTGCAGCCGGATCCAGATCGTTTAAGAAATACGAAGTCTCATAAACCGAAAGTTTAAAAGATCCATCTCCGTATATAGAATCCAATTCATATTGCAGGTCCTCTGCAGTACTCACCTCAGTTTCTTTAGAGAAATAAGGAATTGTCATTACTACACTATCCAGCTCTACATTTTCCCCAAACTCAGGATCGCTTTTGGATAAATTAATTGAGTTACAATACTGGCGGTACTTTCCCCATAAACCGGGTTATTATTTACGCCGAGAAAATAATTTGTAAGGTTATTGGTTTGTATGGAATTTATTTTTTCCGAGTAAGAGTTAACCTCAAATTCACGCAATTTTACATCTGTAGGGTTATTTATAATTTCTCCTCCAATTTCGGTGTAATCTTCATCACATCCAGTAAAAACGAAAACAACAACCATAGCGGCTGTTACTTTAATCAATTTGTTTAATTTCATTTAATGCTGTTACTTACTATTCAGATAATACTTTAGTGGTGTAAAAATCCTGGTAGGCCTGTGCGAAATTTTCCTTTTCGGTATATGGAAGTACCGGTTTATCTAGTTTATCTATATATTTCTTCAATTCATCAGGCACATTATCTCCTCCTATCACGACTGCATCTGAATTATCCACGGCCGTTTTAATAAGATTGACAAAAGTAGGATTTTTCAAATGCTTTACATTCGAAGTTTCGAGACCGTCAAACAATATCTTTTTATGCATTTCTTTATCTAACGTTTCATCAAAGCTTTGATTGTAAACGGAAGTAATTATTTTGGAGTCCCTGAAGAGAGGTTCATTCCCATAATAGTTTCTAAGATATAGAGGAAGCAGGGAAGACAGCCATCCGTGCACATGGATAATATCTGGCGACCAGTTTAGTTTTTTGACGGTTTCAATTACTCCTTTTGCAAAGAATATGGCCCTCTCATCATTGTCTTGAAAAAGATTCCCGTCCTCATCGGAAAGAGTCGCTTTTCTTTTGAAATAATCTTCATTATCTATAAAATAAACCTGCATTCTTTCCTTTGGAATAGAGGCTACTTTTATAATAAGTGGCATATCAAGGTCGTTAATCACAAGATTCATCCCCGAAAGTCTAATCACTTCATGCAACTGATGCCGGCGTTCATTTATATTTCCAAACCGCGGCATGAATATTCTAATTTGGCCACCAATGTTATTTATCATTTTGGCAGCTTCGAATGAGGTGGATGAGATTTCGGTTTCAGGTAAGTAGGGTATAACTTCAGATGAGACGTATAAAACTCTCTTATCTTTCATAGATTCTTTGCTTTAGGTTGCGTTTCCGAATAAAAAACACGCAAAATTACAAAATTTTATGCAGATTGCCTGAGATATATTAAGTTTGCACGCTGTTAATTTTATAATAAAATGCAGGTTTTTAAGGAGAAAAGACCACTAATAGAAGCTATTCACAAGGAAAAATCTAATGGGAATACCATTGGATTGGTCCCTACCATGGGCGCCTTGCATGACGGTCATATTTCTCTGGTGAATAATGCTTTGCAAGAATCAGACCAGGTAATTGTGAGTGTTTTTGTAAATCCCACTCAGTTTGACAATTCTGAAGACCTTGAAAAATACCCGCGTAACCTTGAAAAGGATCTTGCTCTTTTAGAAAAAACCGAGGGCAATATTTGGGTTTTTGTTCCCAACTGCTCACGAACTCTACGGCGAGAATGTTATCCCTGAACATTTTGATTTCGATGGTCTGGAAAATCTTATGGAAGGCAAATATAGAAGCGGCCACTTTGACGGAGTAGGCACCGTGGTAAAGAAATTATTTGAAACTGTTAGTCCCGATAAGGCTTTCTTTGGGGAAAAAGATTATCAACAACTTCAGATAGTAAGGAAATTAATCGAAAAGACCGGACTTCCTGTAGAAATAGTGGGATGCCCTATTTTACGTGAGGATTCAGGACTTGCAAGATCTTCCAGGAACGAACGTCTAAGTTCCCAGCATCGGGAAAAAGCAGCTTATATTTATGAAACGCTGCAAAAAGCCAGAGAACTATTTGGCACAAAAAGTGCAGATTATATCCAGAATTGGGTAAATGAAGAGGTTTGAAAATTACCCATATTTGGAACTGGAATATTTTGAAATTGCCAATTCCAGAACTTTAGAAAAAATAAACCGAAAAAGAAAAGGAAATCAATACAGAGCTTTTATCGCAGTCTATGCAGAGGACATTCGGCTGATAGACAATATCGCTCTGGATAATTAAAATCAGGAAATGCAGATTCACGTAGTAAAATCAAAAATTCACCGTGTAAAAGTTACTGGTGCCGATTTAAACTATATTGGGAGTGTTACAATCGACGAAGACCTAATGGACGCCGCGAACATCATTGAGGGGGAAAAGGTTCAGATCGTAAACAATAATAACGGGGAGCGACTTGAAACCTATGTGATCCCGGGAGCGAGAAACTCAGGAGAGATCACTTTAAATGGTGCCGCCGCAAGAAAAGTTGCTAAAGGTGATATTTTGATTATCATTGCATATGGGATAATGGAACTGGAAGAAGGAAAAAGCTTTAAACCAGCCCTGGTCTTCCCTGACGAAGAAACCAATTTACTCAAGTAATTAATTGAATAAAAGACTAACCAGAATATTAAAAATAAGTATTCCCCTACTTCTGGGGGTTTTTTTAATCTGGTATTCCCTTGGCACTGCCAGTCCTAAAGAAAGAAACGAGTTATGGCAAAGTATCCTCGAGGCAAATAAATTCTGGATACTTGTCTCTTTTATTTTAGGCACTCTTTCACATCTTTCCCGCGCCTACCGATGGAAGTACTTATTAGAACCCATGGGCTATAAAGCGTCTTTTAAGAACCGGTTTATGGCTGTGATGGTGGCCTACCTTGCCAATTTGGGAATTCCACGTTCAGGAGAAGTCTTACGGGCTGTAACCTTATCTACCTATGACGGGATTCCTTTTGAAAAAGGTTTCGGAACCATAATTTCAGAAAGAGTAGCAGATCTGGTTATTCTAATGCTTATCGTGGGAACCACAATGCTCCTGCAAACAGATGATCTTATCTCCTATCTACATGATCAAAAAATAGATCCGCTTTACACTTTTTTAATTTTCATCGGTCTTGTAGGTATAATCATACTTGGGCTCAATCTGGTGAGAAGATCCACCTGGAAGCCTTTTATTAAGCTAAGGTCACTGGCCAAAGGACTACTGGAAGGAATGAAAAGTATCCTGAAAATGAAGAATAAAACAGGATTTTTAATTCATACCGTCTTTATTTGGTCAATGTATATTTTGATGTCTTTCGTGATCAAGCTCAGTCTCCCAGAAACAGCGGATGCTGCCTTAGGAACCATCATGGCGGCATTTGTAGTAGGATCTTTTGCAGTTTCTGCAACTAACGGAGGCATAGGTGTTTACCCTCTTGCCGTAGGTGGTATTTTGATCTTTTTCGGAATAGAACCACAGGCTGCCGAAGCCTTTGGCTGGATCTCCTGGGCCACACAAACCTTTGTGGTTCTGCTTTTTGGAGGTTTATCCTTTATTTTTCTCCCTCTTTTAAACAATAGGAAATAATATCTATATTGTAGGTCCGAATCAATACCTACACCTATGAAACGATTATTACTAATGATTGTGGCCATGCTATTGCCTATAATCAATTATTCCCAGGTGAAATATGAAAATATTTCTTCCGAAAAGCTGGGCGAAACCAGACAACTTAAAATTCAGCTTCCCAGAGATTATGATGAAAACACCGATAAAAGCTATCCGGTGGTGATAGTACTGGATGCCGATTATCTTTTTGAACCCGTAGCAGGAATGATAGATTATTACTCCTATTGGGAAGATGTACCAGAAATGATCGTAGTGGGTATCAACCAGGATGGCATACGTTCTGAAGATACCGCCTACGATGAACAAAATTATTTACCTGTTGATAAAGGCGCAAAATTCTTTGAATTTATTGGCATGGAACTTCTTGCTCAGCTGGATGAAAAATACAGAACGGCTAATTTCAGAATAATTGTGGGTCATGATTTTACCTCGAATTTTATTAATTACTACCTGCTTAAGGAGAATCCTATTTTCCAGGGATATATTAACCTAAGTCCCGATCTCGCACCTCAAATGGCAGACAGAATTGTAAATTCCCTGGCCCAGGCAGAAACCAGGAAGTGGTTTTATCTGGCCACTTCCAGTGAGGATGTTCCCGCTCTTAAAAAGGTAATTCTAAGCTTCGATAATCAGTTAAAGACAATTGATAACAAGCTTCTTCAATATAAGTTCGACAATTTTGAAAATGCCACTCACTATACCCTGGTAGGGAAAGCGATCCCTTCAGCCATTGAAGATATGTTCAAAATATATAGACCTATCAGCAGAAAGGATTATAATGAGATTTTGCTTCAGACTTCTGTTTCTCCTACACAGTATCTTGAAGAAAAGTACAACTCCATCAACGAGTTATATGGCGTAAAAAAGAAAATACGCCTTAACGATTTTCTCGCTGTTTATAATGCGATTGAAAAAACCAGAAACTGGGAAGAATACAAGCCGCTTTATAAAATGGCTCAGGACAACTTCCCTGGAACTATGCTGGGAACCTTCTTTGAAGCTAGGTATGAAGAGGAAACCGGAAACCCCAAACGTGCTATGAGGATCTATCAAAATGCTTATGGACAACAAAAAATCGCTTTCCTGGATACCGATTATATGTTAGCAAAAGCCGATGCGATCAAAAAAGATTTCGGTTATTAGCAAAAAATTAAAAGCTTAAATGGCCAAGGTAAAAACTACCTATTATTGTCAGAAATGTGGAGCTCAATATTCCAAATGGCAGGGAAAATGTAACTCCTGCGGCGACTGGAATACGATCGTAGAGGAACTCGTTCAAAAACCTGATCCAAAAGACTGGAAAACATCAGCAAAGAAAGAAGCCAAAAAGGCCGCGAAACCTCTGCTGATCGCTGAAATTGAGAATACACCACAAAATAGAATGAATACCGGGAATAATGAGTTGGACCGCGTACTTGGCGGCGGACTTGTTCCCGGTTCTTTAACCCTTCTGGGAGGAGAACCCGGAATTGGGAAAAGTACACTCCTGCTTCAAATTTCTCTTGGCCTGCGCTATCGTGTTCTATATGTTTCAGGAGAAGAAAGTCAGCAGCAAATAAAAATGCGCGCAGAGCGTATCAATCCTAATCCGGCCAACTGCTTTATCCTTACCGAAACCAAAACTCAAAATATATTCAGGCAGGTAGAAGATGTAGAACCAGAGGTAGTTATTATAGATTCCATTCAGACGCTTCACAGCGATTATATTGAAAGTTCTCCGGGAAGTATTTCACAAATAAGAGAGTGTACTGCCGAACTTATCAAATTTGCTAAGGAAAGTAATACGCCGGTGATCCTAATTGGCCATATCACCAAGGAAGGAAGTATTGCAGGCCCAAAGGTTCTTGAACATATGGTAGATACAGTCCTTCAGTTCGAAGGTGATCGAAATCACGTTTATCGTATCCTTAGAGCTCATAAGAATCGTTTTGGATCTACCCATGAACTGGGAATCTATGAAATGCAGGGAAGCGGACTCAGAGAGGTTACCAATCCTTCTGAAATTCTTATTTCAAAGAATGAAGAAGATCTTAGTGGGACAGCTATAGCATCTACCCTGGAAGGAATGCGCCCCTTAATGATAGAAATACAGGCGTTGGTGAGCACCGCCGTTTATGGCACTCCTCAACGTTCTACTACCGGGTATAATGCAAAAAGACTCAACATGTTACTGGCAGTCCTCGAGAAGAGAGCGGGATTTCGTCTTGGAGCCAAAGATGTATTTTTAAATGTAACGGGTGGGATTAGTGTGGATGATCCGGCCATAGATCTTGCCGTAATCGCAGCTATACTTTCTTCTAATGAAGATATTTCCCTTGAAAAGGATACCTGTTTTGCAGCCGAAGTGGGTCTTGCCGGAGAAATCAGGCCAGTAACCAAAATAGAACAACGTATTCTCGAAGCTGAAAAACTGGGTTTCGCGTCCATTATGGTTTCTAAACAAAGTAAGATCCCAAAAAGTAATTTTAAGATTAGGATCATTAAAGTTGCTAAAATTGAAGATGTTGTGAGTCATCTTTTTGGTTAAAAAGACATAATTGCTGCTTATATTTGACTGAATTATAGCAGACTATGAATTCTGATAAAGTATTCTTCTTTTTATTTATTATCCTTCTTACTTCCTGTTCAAAAGTGAAAGAAGTAGCTGATAGCCTTAGTGGTCTATCAGATAAGGAACGCTATAAAAAAGAGGCTAATATTTCTGATGAACTCTTTGAGCTATGGGAATCCAGAATTCAAAAAGGGCTTGAAGACAGCCTGGAAGTTGATCTGCCTTATTTCGAAAATGGCCAGTTAAGACCTCGAAATTTTTTCATTTATTCCTATAATATCTACCTGATGCCCGGCGAGGTCCTGGAAGCAAAAATGAAAACAGATAGCGGTGTAAAGATCTTTCCAGAATTATATAAATTCAATAAAACTGATAAAGAATTTCAAAAACTCGTTGCCGGCGAACCCGCAGAGAATTCTTTAAAATTTGAGATAAAAGAGTCCGGACTTTATAAGCTCCTTCTTCAGCCGGAAATTGAAGCCAACTCCAAATTTGAATTTCAAATTGAAAAATCCCCCGCCTACCTTTTCCCGGTGGTAGATGGCAGGAATGCCGATATTGGAAGTTATTACGGGGATATGCGGGATGGAGGAAAAAGATATCACAAGGGAATAGATATTTTCGCTAAAAAGGGGGCGCCGGCGGTAGCTGCAGCTGCAGGAAGAATAGCTTTTACGGGAGAAAAAGGGCTTGGAGGAAAGCAGGTGTGGCTGCGCGACAGACAACGAAAACAGTCTCTTTACTATGCACATCTGGACAGTATCGTCCCGAACCTCAAAAAAGTAAAACCCGGTGATACGCTTGGGTTCGTTGGAAATACCGGAAATGCAAGAACAACACCTTCACATTTACACTTTGGAATTTATAAAAGACCTCAGGGTTCTATAGATCCACTTGGGTATGTTTACCGGGTTGAAAAAGAAGAGAAAAATACAAAAGCTTCCCAGTTACCTTCCAGGTTGTTGATTGAAAGCAGCAGGGCAACTTTTAGAAACAAACCGGCATCCTCAAATTCTGAAATTATCAGAAAGGGAAATGCCGGTGAAAGATTATATGTACAGGGAAAATCTGAAGACTGGTTTCATGTGAGAGACAGTCTGGACAGGTCCTTATTTATTCATGAAAGCCTGGTACGGCCCGCCGATTAAGGAGCCGGATTAGGAATGGCATTATGGATCTCATTGATCTCATGAATAATTTCATCTGAAAGTTCCACATCTATACTTGCAATATTCTCTTTTAACTGTTGCATACTAGTCGCTCCAATAATATTACTGGTAACGAAAGGCTGTGCATTTACAAAAGCAAGCGCCAGATGGGTAAGACTTATATTATATTTTGCAGCAAGTTGATTATACTTCCTGGTAGCCTCAACCGCCTGATGATTCGTATATCTTTTATATTGAGGAAAAAGACTCAATCTGGTATTCTCCTTAATTCCATCTAAATGCTTTCCGCTTAAAGTTCCCATTCCCAAAGGAGAATAAGACAATAAACCAATATTTTCGCGATGATAGATCTCGGTAAGTCCAATTTCATCCTTTCGATTAAGCAAGTTATATGGATTCTGCACAGTACTTACCCTGGGAAGTCCATTCTTACTCTCTTCAAGAAATCTCATCAGGCCATAGGCCGTTTCATTGGAAAGTCCTATATGCCTTATTTTTCCTTCCTTGATAAAACCGTCCAGCACTTCAAGAATTTCACGGAAATTATCTCCCCACTCTTCATCTTCTGAATGATCATATCCTCTCTTCCCGAAAAAATTGGTATTCCTATCCGGCCAGTGCAGCTGATAGAGATCGATATAATCTGTCTGTAATCTTTTTAAACTTTTATGAATGGCATCTGAAATTGCCTCTTTATGAAACCCAAGATCTTCTCTAATATGGGATACCATTTCTGCGGGACCGGCAACTTTAGACGCCAGAACGATATCATCCCTTTTTCCCGTCTTTTTCAACCAGCTTCCAATAACTTTTTCAGTACTACCCTGAGTTTCCGGTTTCGCAGGGACCGCATACATCTCTGCGGTATCTATAAAATTCACTCCCTGGTCAAGAGCATAGTCAATTTGTTCATGACCTTCAGCTTCTGTATTCTGCTCTCCCCAGGTCATTGATCCAAGGCATATTTTACTAACTTTCACATCCGTTCCCGGAAGTTTACTATACTTCATATAATCTAGTCTATATCATTTAGAAGTTTGGTGACCTCATCCAGTTTTGGAGTAAGTATCACTTCTATTCTTCGGTTTTTCGCTTTTCCTGTTTCAGTATTATTCGATGCAACGGGCGCATATTCTCCTCTCCCTGCTGCGGTAAGATTCTGCGGATCAATCCCGGAATTCTCCCTAAGGATCTGAACGATCGAAGTCGCTCTTTTTGTAGAGAGATCCCAGTTATCTTTAAGCTGTCCACTTCCACCATAAGGTACATTATCTGTATGCCCTTCTATCAATACGGCAATGTCAGGATTCTGAGCAAGCACAGAACCTAATTGTAGTACTGCTTTTCGGCCTTCAGAATTTACAGCCCAGCTCCCCGAATCAAAAAGAAGTTTATTCTCCATAGAAACATAAACCTTCCCGTTTCGCTGTTCTACACTAAGTCCTTTACCTTCAAAATTGGTCAGGGCATTAGATACCGCCTCCTTAAGGGCATTCATTTTCGCATCTTTAGCTGCGATCACTTTTTCAAGTTCATCAATTCGCTGTGATCTAAGGGCCAGATCTCTTTCCAGCTTTTTAAGACGGTTGTTCTCCTGAACCAATGCTGCTTCTTTTTCATCCAGCTGAGCAAGTAATTCACGGTTTTGCTTAGAATTTTCAGCAATAGCTGCAGAACTGTTCTTCGCTAAAGCGTCATAAGACTTTTCGAGACTTTCATAATTCTTTTTAAGTGTGTTTAAATTTTGCATAAGATCATTGCGTTCTGTGGTGATCGTTTCAAAATCTGTTCGCAGAACTGATAATTCTTTCTGAAGTTCTTCTGAAGATTGCCTGTATTTATCGAGGTCACCCAACATCTGCCGGTTTTCCCTTTGAAGATCTGCATTTCGACTCTCGAGGTCCTTATACTTTTTAGAAGAGACACATGAGCTCATTAGTATAAGCACACTTAAAACTGCTATTAATTTAAATTTCATAATTGATTTATTCTATTTCTACTAAAACGGGACAGTGATCACTATGGTATGCTTCTGGCAAAATAACCGCCCGTTTTAATCGGTCTTTAAGGGGTTGTGCAACCAGATTATAATCTATGCGCCAGCCTTTATTATTATTCCGGGCATTTGCTCTATAGCTCCACCAGGAATAATTGTCTGGTTCTTCATTAAAATGTCTGAAAGAATCTATGAATCCACTTTTCATAAAACTATCTATCCAGGCCCTTTCTTCGGGCAGGAAACCGGAAACGTTCTTAAGCCGAACCGGATCGTGTATATCTATAGCCTCATGACAAATATTATAATCTCCCCCAATGATGAGATTAGGAATTTCTGTTTTAAGCTCATTAATATATTCCTGAAAATCATCCATAAACTTAAATTTATGCTCCAGCCTGGCAATATTGGTTCCAGAAGGAAGATAGAGACTCATTATTGAAAAGTCTTCAAAATCGGCACGAATCGTTCTCCCCTCAAAATCCATATAGTCTATTCCCGTACCATATTCCACATTTTTGGGTTCGTATTTACTGAGAATAGCTACTCCGCTATACCCTTTTTTCTGGGCAGGATGCCAGTAATGATAAGGATAACCTGCATCTGCGAAATCTGAAAGATTCAATTGCTCAGGATGAGCTTTTATTTCCTGAAGACATACCACATCTGGATCTGCCTGTTGTACCCAATCTAAAAAACCTTTTCTGATGGCGGCACGGATGCCATTAACATTATAGGAAATTATTGTCATTAAAATTTAATTTTACCCAACTTAAAAAGTTCTTATTGAAAGTCGGGGTTTCTATGTATTATTTTACGATAAATCTTTTAACCTTCCCAAATTTTTCTGTTCCAACGCGAACAAGATATACGCCTCGGGCCGCATAAGACATATCAAGAACATATTCCTGCGCCAGGCCACTTTCAAATTCCATTTCGCCATACACCATTCTTTGACCTAAAAGATTGTATATACTTATTTCCAAGGGCTCCTGAATAGAAGTTTCAAGAATTATCCGGTATTGGTCATCACCTTCAGAAACCACCAAAAGATTTGAATCATTTAAAATAGAATCCTCAAGATCCAGTTTACTGTCGGTGATTGCTATAGTATAATCATGGGTAGTACCATATGAAATTACTGCACAGGGATCATTGATATCTCCAGCATACCTGGTATCTCCAGCTCTTATCCTTAATAAATGTTCTCCCAGGGGAACATCTGCCGGTAAACTAAATTCATATGAAAGCGCAGTATCTTCTTCAGTAATCACTTCGGAAGTGATCACTCGCTCACTATCCTCGAATAGACCATTATCATTAATATCTATCCACATGGAAAATTGCTCAGCATCTGCTTCAGCAAAACCAGATTTTATGGTAACCGTATATGTTTGATCTGCACGATCTAAAGTTGCCGAAGGTTCACCCAAAAAATCGATATATCCGGTGGTACAGGGAATCCTTTCGTTAATAAGCTCTTCAAGTTCAAAATAAGTGATCCCGTCGCCAAGACTACAATCTGATCCCTCAGGAATACAATCCAGTTTTGCAAAAGATTTGGAAGTTGCATCATTAGAGGTATCCATATCGCCATCCAGCTCTGTGCTGGATTTAATATAATACCTCCCGGGAGAAGAAAGATCTACCCGCTGAGAAAAACTATAGATCGCTTCCTCACCCACACCAATAGTTCCATTATAAATTTCGGTTACAGGAGATCGGAGATCAACCCGGTAATTCACAGGTATGTCTTGCTGTGGCAGACCTCCAAGATTTTCAATTATTACCGTTACATCTTCGGGGGCATTATTAACCAAACCAGATTCCGGTGCAACGATCAAGGTAACTCCAACATCCTTGGGAAGGAAATTCTTAATTTCTTCGGTTAACGCATCATTATAATCATTTACATCATTTGGAAGAATCACCGTTACTGTTATTTCAAAAATATCTCCATCAGATAGGTCTGCTGTCTGGTCAAAGGTAAGTTCTACCGACTCTGTGGGGTTTATATTTTCATTAAAAGTCTGAGTTACCGCAGGTCCTCCATTTATCGAATAACTAAGTTGATAATTAGATTGGGCGGTAGTCCCATAATTTCTTACTCTTACTGTGATAGGTTCTGCATTGGTAAGAGTCGCGTTCTGTGGTGACACCAAAGCCACTACTCCAAGATCAAAAGGATCTTCAACCCCTATCTGGAATAAGCCCACTTTATTTATTCGCTGAAGTCCATTAAAAACCTCTCCATTATGCCAGAATGTGATCCCGTCATCAGGGTCTACATATAAATGGGCATAATCGCCATATCTACTGGAAGGATCGGGACTTGTTCCCTCATGTATCACCTGTTCTTCTATGGTCATCTGGCCCAATGGATCATCTGCATAACGACCGGTATAACGCAGGGAAGGAAAAATTGGACTATCCTGGCTGTCATCAAGAATTGTAAATCCAAGACCAATATTCCCCCTAATATCTAGTGCAATACTACCGCAAAATCTATCGCTTCCGTCCGGAGCATAGGTTCCTTCCTGATATACTGTCCATGGCTGTCCATACTTAGATTGCCTCAATTCATACCAACGTATTCCGGCATGTTCAGCTATACCTGGTTCCGTATCTACCACAAAGTTCATTACAACTGAGTTGTGATCTCTAAATCTCCTAAACTGAGTCATATACATCATAGCTCCCTGCAATGCATCTACATCCGGACCGCTGGGCTGTGTAAGATTCGCAAAATCTCCCTCATCAAAATTTGACTCAAAAGGGGAAACACCATCGTCACTTCCTAATTTCTGACTTAACTCGATAGTTGAGGTCATTGGAAATTTCCAGTTGACGTTTATTAACCATAATTTTAGATGATCTTCACTTATTCCCTGCCAGGCATCATCCTGAAAATAAACAATAGGTGCATCTCCCGGCGGAGGCAATTCCGGTCCAACCGAGTGAAAGCCTGCCGGACTATAAAATCCATAGCTATTTATTCCTGGTAGCGGAAATGAAATCATGGATGCGTTCTCACCCAGAAGCACCTTATCCCGTTCAATAACAAAAACTGAAGGATTGTTATCTGTTTCTACCGAGACTGGATTTGAATTGGTAGTGATATAGTAACCATCACTCCAGACAGATATTTTAGGATAATCGGGATCTATAGTACCTATATCAAAGGCATAAGTATACCAGCCATCTGTAACTGGATTGGGTCCCTGCGATACCGCCAAAAGAAGCCGGTTAGGAGAATAGGCCCATTGCATAATAATAAACCTGTCTGCAGCTTCATCATAGACTACATTAGGATCGGTAACCTTATCTGTATTGAATTCACCTCCAATAGTAAAAAGGGAGGCCGGTGGCACTAATTGATTTCCACTTTTATCCCATATTGAAAATGCCCTGTTCCACGCATTTACATAATGATTGGGTCCAACGGCACCGGTTGGATCACTAGGAGTAGACCTCGTTTCTGCAGCATTAAAGGTTCTTATAGCAGCTTTGGTTTGTAACTTGCCCATTTTGGACTGCAGTGCAGGATCCTTATGTTTAGGTAGACCTTTTCCCGGAATTATTTTATTCCTATGATGTTCCTCTTCTCTATCTTCTTCAAAAGCTTCGAACTCAGTTTCAGCTGGAATAATCTTAGCTTTTGATAATGGCCCAGAAGGAACCGCCACGGCTTTTGTTACCGTGATTGGTTTAGCTATCTCCTCTTGCTGAGCAATAACACCAAGATGGAAAATAAAACTAAATATAAATAGGGAAAATAATTTCTTCATCATTTAAAGGGGCTTCTAGATAAATTTATTAAAAATAGGGATTATCGACAGATTAGGAATAAAAAAGGCAATTAATAAATGAATATCAATTGCCCCTCTTATAATTTTCATAATTTATTTTTTTCTTTATTCAGCAAAATTCCTCATCCATGTTTTGAAATCGGTCTCTTTTCGTATGATCGTATCCAGTTCACTTATTGCAACCCGTTTTTGTTCCATACTATCTCTAAACCTCACCGTAACCGAATTATCTTCTAATGAATCATGGTCTATTGTTATACAAAGAGGCGTTCCGGCAGCATCCTGACGACGATATCTTCTACCAATAGCATCCTTTTCATCATACTGAACCTTGAAATCCCACTTAAGCTCGTCTACAAGTTTTTGAGCCATTTCCGGCAAGCCATCTTTTTTGACCAAAGGCAGAATAGCCGCTTTAGTTGGTGCGAGAACCGCAGGTAATTTTAATACCGTTCTGGTATTTCCATCTTCCAGTTGTTCTTCTTTCAAAGAGGCCGAAAGTACCGCTAAAAACATCCTGTCCAGACCAATGGAAGTCTCTATAACATAAGGCACATAGTTTTCCTTCAATTCCGGATCGTAGAAACGTAGTTTCTTTCCTGAATGCTCCTCATGGGCTTTAAGATCGAAATCTGTTCGCGAATGAATTCCTTCCAATTCTTTAAATCCAAAGGGAAAATCGAATTCTATATCTGCCGCTGCATTGGCGTAGTGTGCTAACTTTTCGTGATCATGGAAACGATAATTTTCTTCTCCAAGCCCCAGTGATTTATGCCATTTTAACCTGGTTTCTTTCCATTTTTCATACCAACCAAGCTCTTCGCCGGGACGAACAAAAAACTGCATTTCCATTTGTTCGAATTCCCGCATTCTGAATATGAACTGTCGTGCGACAATCTCATTCCTGAAGGCTTTACCTATTTGTGCAATCCCAAATGGGATCTTCATTCTTCCGGTTTTTTGAACATTAAGAAAATTGACAAAAATCCCCTGAGCAGTCTCAGGCCGAAGATAAAGATCTGTAGCAGTATCTGCCGAAGCACCTAATTTAGTACCGAACATAAGGTTGAATTGTCTTACTTCTGTCCAATTCTTAGAGCCAGTTTCCGGATCGGCAATTTCCAGTTCTTCGATAAGCGCTTTTACATCAGCAAGATCCTCATTGGTAAGAGATCTTGCGAGTCGTTCAAGAATTCCTTTTCGGTCACCAAGATATCGCTTTACCCGTGGATTGGTTTCCTTATACATTTCCTCATCGAAATCTTCTCCAAAACGCTTCATTGCCTTAGCAATTTCCTTTTCAGCCTTTTGTAATAATTTTTCAGCATGATCTTCCACAAGGACATCAGCTCTGTAACGTTTTTTAGAATCTTTATTATCAATAAGAGGATCGTTAAAAGCATCTACGTGTCCCGAGGCTTTCCAGGTGGTAGGATGCATCAGGATCGCGGCATCTATCCCCACGATATTCTGATGTAGCTGGGTCATGCTTTTCCACCAGTACTCTTTAATATTTTTCTTTAATTCTGCTCCATTCTGTCCATAGTCATAAACGGCACTTAGCCCGTCGTATATCTCACTGGATGCGAAAATATACCCATACTCTTTCGCATGGGATATTACGTTTTTAAAAAGGTCTTCTTGTTTTGCCATGGCGCAAAAATAAAAAAACCGCCCTGAATTATCTCCAAGGCGGTCTGTAATTTATGATTAAAGCTTATTTAAGACTGAAACTTGCAGTTCCCAGTAAAATAGTATCGTTATAAACGTACACCTTATAGGTTCCTTCCAGAAGTTTATCATCATTAGCTTCGGCCAGAATACAAACATCCAGTTCCTCATTTTCGTAATAAACTTTTGAAGATGCACTGTAAACCATTGTTCCACCTTCATGCTGAATAACGATTCCGTCACCAACAAGTTCGTTTTCCGGATTATATACCTGTACATACATATTCTTTTCACCTGCCTCAGCAAGATCATTAGCAGTAATGGTAAAACAGGTTCTAATCTGGTCTACTCGTCGATTATTATCATTTTCAACGATCTTTCCACTGTTACGAACAATCACTCCTTCTCCTTTTAAACTTGTCACCTTTAACCTTGAAGCCTTATCTACTTTTGTACTAAGACTTTGGTTGGTGGTTTTCAAGGAGTCAGAAAGTTGTGTTCTCTCCTGCAATGCTACACTTGTACTGTCTAGGGAAGTGGTTAACAGTTGATTCTGGGCACTTAAACTATCAACTACCCTGAAAAGACGATTTTTTTCTTCCTTTAGGTTACCAATTTCTCTACGATATCTTGAAATTAAAACAAGATTAGCCTCGTTATCTTTTACTGAATCCAGTAAACGTGAAATCCGATCCCTGGCATTTACAAGATTTTGATCCATTACATCATTTTCCTGTATGGCTTCATCGTATTTCACAATGAGTTCATTTAACTCATCTTCGATAACCGACTTTTCTTTTTGGAGAATTTCTTTATTTTCTTTCTCCTCATTGTAGAATTTAATGGTATAAATACTAAGCGCAACCAGGGCTACAGCCAGAATACCGGTTAATATCTTCAATGCGGTATTGTTTTTCTTTTCTGTCATCATAAGTTTGATTTAGTTTGTAAATTTAGTGGTTTAAACAAGTCTGCTACAAGGCCTTAACAAATGTTTCACGAATTTATAGATCTTCTTTATCCCCGCGTTTGTCACATATGTGAGGCTGAATTGCTGAAAAATGAAACTATAATTTGCACTTCCTGTATGCACGACCTGCCGGTTACAAGTTATCATCTTGATAACGAGAACCCTGTAAAAAAAGTATTTTATGGCCGTGTAAAGATAGAAAAAGCCACGGCATTACTGCATTTTAGAAAAAAAGCGGGTGTACAGCATCTCATCCATGAACTTAAATATAGAGGCCACCGGGAGATAGGAGTATTTTTAGGAAAATGGCTGGGTGAAGAATTAGCACAAATTGAGGATTATAGAAGGATCGACCTGGTGATTCCCGTTCCCTTACACCCCTCAAAACTTAAGCAGCGCGGCTTTAACCAGGTTGAAGATTTTGGGAAAGAAATAGCCCGGGCCATAAATGCCGAATATCTGGATGATCTTCTCCTAAAAACTACCGCAACTCAAACCCAGACTCTAAAAGGTCGCATTTCACGATGGGGAAAACTGGAAGAAACTCTGGAAATTCAAAATACGGCTAAAGCTGAAAACAAACATATTTTACTGGTAGACGATCTGGTGACGACCGGAGCTACCCTCGAAGCCTGCGCACATAAGCTTCAGGAAATTCCAAATGTAAAAGTTAGTTTGGCAACTATGGCAATTACCGATTAAGCATTGCGTTGTAATTCAAAATAATTGTTTCTTTGCTTAAGCATTTCATTTAGTGTCTATGAAAAAGAGAGTTCCAGGTTATGTAATAGTCTTTATTCTTAATGTTCACTCTAATCCAGTGCGCCAAAAAAGGAATGCCCGAGGGAGGGCCTATAGATGAGGATCCACCAAAATTTATTAAAGCTAATCCCGAGAATTATTCTACCCATTTCAAGGCAAAGGAAATTCGCATTTTCTTCGATGAATATATCAAGCTCGATAAGCCTACCCAGCAAATCATCATATCTCCGCCAATGGATCCTAAACCGAATATCATGCCACTGGGAACCGCGAGAAAGGATATAAAAATTGAAATTTCTGATACTCTTGAAGAAAATACTACCTACACCATAAACTTTGGAAAAAGTATTGTCGATAACAATGAAGGAAATCCATATAATTATTTTAAATATGTTTTTTCTACTGGTGACTACATCGATTCGCTGGCAGTTTCAGGAACTGTTAGGGATGCAAAATTAAAAGAACCTTCAGAAGCTATTTCTGTAATGCTCTATGAAATTGATTCTGCTTACACCGATTCTTTAGTCTTTAAGAAAACTCCCCGTTACGTAACCTATTCCCAGGATAGCACCTATACATTTTCCCTTGAAAATCTAAAGAAAGGTACTTATCAAATGGTTGCAATTCTTGATAAAAACGACAATTATCTGTATAATCCCAAGAGTGAAAAAATAGGTTTCGTAGCCCAACCTGTTACTATCCCAACAGACAGCACCTACGAGTTAACCGTTTTTAAAGAAGAACTCGAATTCAATCCAAAAAGACCCAGCCAGATTAAGGGCAATCAGATCTTATTTGGATATGAAGGAACGCCTATTCTGGATAGCCTGTCTATAAACCTCCTTAATTCCAAACCCGAAGCTTATAAATCCCGTATGGTTAAGGTGGCCGATAAAGACAGCCTGCATTACTGGTATAATATACAACCTGAAAGCGATAGTTTATCTTTTGAAATTGTTTCTCCAACCACCCGTGACACGATCATGGCAAGAGTATCGGCGCAGGATAGAGATTCTTTAAAAGTAACGTCGGAACCCTCTGGAGTAATAGGTTTAACCCAGGATTTTAAATTCAAGGCCAATACTCCTCTTGTAGAATATTCAGAAGAAATGATCCAAATTATAGATCAGGATTCTTTGGAAGTTTCTTTTACGGCTGAATTCGATCCTCTTAAAAATGAAGTAATTCTAAAATTTGAGAAGAAACCAGAGGACAAATACAACCTTACAGCCTTTCCCGGTGCGCTCAAAGATCTTTTTGAAGCCACCAATGATTCACTTCAAGTCACATTAAGGACGAAAGCCCTATCGGAATACGGAAGTATCGCTCTAAATCTTCAGAATATTAGATCTTATCCTATAATTGTTCAGCTCACAGATACCAAAGGAGTTGTAAAGGCAGAACAATATTCAGAAGCATCCAGCAATTTCAGTTTCCAGTATCTTTCTCCGGGAGATTTTCTGGTTAGGATCATTTATGATACGAATGAAAATCGAAAATGGGACACCGGTAATTTTCTGAAAAAAATACAACCGGAACGTATCCGTTATTTTTCAGATACCCTGAATGTAAGACCCAACTGGGACCTAAATGAAACGATTAATATAGAGTAAACTTGTCGCGATCCTGGAGAAATTTTAATTTCGATCTGGTTTCATAAAGGCTCTCTTTTTCCAAAGTGACCTCTTTTATAAATTCTTTCTCGAGATTCGGCTCTGTTAATTCTTTTCCCAGATAATCATAGGCTGCAGAATGGCCATTATAAACATACCCATCACCATCTGTACCGGTGCGGTTCAACCCAATGCAGTAAGCCATATTTTCAATAGCGCGTGCTTTCAGGAGCGCATCCCATGCATTTACTCTTTTTTCGGGCCAGTTGGCAACATATATCAAGAGATCATAATCCTCAGTATTCCTGGACCATACCGGGAAACGCAGATCATAACAAACAAGCGGACAAATTTTCCAGCCTTTATAATCCACAATTAACCTTTCGGTTCCCGCAGTATAGGTTTCGTCCTCTTTTGCCAGGGTGAAAGTATGTCGTTTATCATAAAGCTTATAAGAGCCATCGGGAAAGACAAAAAATAAACGATTGTAATAGTTACCATTTTCGGTAATTATCACACTTCCGGTTATTGCGGAGCTTTTCAATTTAGCTTTTTCCCGCATCCATTCCAGGCTAGGACCATCGGTTGGTTCCGCCAGATTTTCGGCGTTCATACTAAATCCTGTGGTAAACATTTCAGGGAGAATGATAAGGTCTGTATTGGAGGAAACCTTATCTATTTCTTTTGAAAAAAGATCCCGATTGGCTTCAGAATATTCCCAATTCAGATTCGCCTGAATAAAGGCTATGTTCAGTTTTTCGCTCATATTCAAAAATATTAAATTTTCAGCAGGCTATGTCAAATCCGTGTTAAATGATTGGAGAACAGTAATTGAATGGATAGTTTTAAGATGAAAATGAAAAGATTATGAGCCTTACCACATTTTTAAAAAAAGATTCTACTTTCTCAAATACCAGCCGAAGTTTAGTGTCAGGATTTATTGGTGGCCTGGCCGGTACCGCAGTAAAAACTATTATTGAGCAATTTTTACCGGTTCGGAAAATGGAAGATAGATCGGCACAGATAAAGATCATCGATGATCTTTCCACAAAAATTACCGGTACGCCTATAAGTACTCAAAATGAAGCCCTGGCCGAGCAACTGGTGAATGTTCCTTTTGGAGGTGCTCTGGGTGCGGCTTATGGGTATGGCAAAAAACACCGCCCCGGCCTAAGACCAACAGATGGGGTTATCTTTGGAATGACCACCTGGACCTCAACCCATGAAACTTCTCTTCCTATTCTTGGCCTCGAAGCCAAACCCACGGATACTCCGGTTAGAATGCAACTGAATGAATTATTTGCTCATATCGCCTTTGGTGTGACAACAGAACTGGTTAGAGATTATATGGATAAGCAACTGCGAGAATAACTATTTCTCCAATTGCTGAAGCATTTTTCGAATTCTGTCTTCCACCTTTTCTGAAGAAAGCTTTTCCCTCAAACGGTCGGTTATAATAGGAAATGAAAAAGGCGTTGGTTTTTCACATTTTTTCCAGATGATCTTCATACTGCCAATCCTTTCCATAGCAATCCTCAAACGACCTTCTTCCAATTGATGTTCAAATGTTTCCCGAAATGCCTGCTGATAAAGCAGATTATTCTCTTCATAATCCCTGAAAACGCTAAAAAGCAACTGTGAATTAGACTGAAGGTGCTTGCTTTTCACCAGTTTGTTTGGATAACCTGTAAATACTAATCCCGCAATCACCGCAATATCCCGAAATTTTCTTCTGGCCATTTCAGTCGCATTCAAACTTTTATACAAATCATCCATAAGGTAATGGGAAGTAAAAAGGTCGTTGTCCAGTACCTGTTGCATATCTATTTCCTGGTCTGAAAGCAATTCAAAACCATAATCATTAAAGGCGATAGAAAAACTTATAGGAGAAAGCAGACTTATTCTGTAGGCCAGCAAACTTCCCAGTGCTTCGTGTACAAACCTCCCTTCAAAAGGATAAAAAATAGCATGATATCCTTCCCTTGTTTTAAAGGTTTCAATCAGGAATTCATCATTTTTGGGAATCACAGATTCCTTTTTTTGCCTTTGAAAAATTGGTTCCAAAGCTTTAAGCTCCTTCGATCTTTTGTCTCCTTTCTGCAAGGTCGAAGCGAGATACATCTCTTCCCTAAGCAATTCACTCATCTGGGCTGAAAAGGTCATTCTCCCGCCCTGCCAGCTCGGAATTTTAGAAGTCTTTTTACTGGATTTTCTAACCAGCACCTGCATTCCTTTAATGCGGACCAACTCCAGGATCCTACCAGCAAAAGTGAAAGTATCACCTGGATTCAGTTTTGATATAAACCATTCCTCAATAGTGCCAATATATCCTCCCTTTATATATTTTACCGTAAGCATGGCATCGCTCACAATTGTCCCTATTTGCAGACGGTGTCGCATGGCAATGCCGCGGTCGTTTATTTTGAATTTCCCATCTTCTTCGATCTCCACTTTTTTATATTCGTCATAGGCCTGCAGACTCTGACTCCCCCTGGTAATAAAATTCAGGATCCAAATCCATTCCTCTTTGGTAATTCCCTGGAAACAGAAGGTGGAGGCTATTTCCGGAAATATTTCTTCGGGATAAAATCCATCGGAAACTGCTAGTGAGTTTAAATACTGAACCAGAACATCAAAGCTCATGAGATAAGGAATCCTGTCTTCCACCGCCTTTTTTTCGACGGCCTTTTGCAGGGCAGAAGCTTCCACCAGTTCAATCGCATGGGTAGGAAGAAAATAAATAAGACTCACTTTTCCCGGCTGGTGACCACTACGTCCCGCTCGTTGTAAAAAACGCGCCACCCCTTTAGGGCCACCAATCTGAACTATGGTTTCTACCGGAGCAAAATCTACTCCCAGATCAAGGCTTGAAGTACAAACCACAGCTTTTAGACTTTCGTTCCTGATCGCCTGTTCCACCCATAACCTGGTTTCTTTATTGATACTCCCATGATGCATAGCCAGTTCCCCGGCAAATTCTGGATATTTATTGATGAGTTTCTGAAACCAGATCTCGCACTGTGACCTGGTATTGGTAAAAAGCAGCGTAGTCCTGGAATTTTTGATAATAGGCACTACCTCATCCAACAGATGCAGACCCAGGTGGCCTCTCCACGGAAATTTTTCCATCGTTCCGGGAATGATAGACTTAACCTCGATCTTCTTTTTAAGATCGGCCTTTATCATCACCGAATTTTTAAAAGCTTCTGAATTGGGACCAAGAAGAACTTCCCTTGCTTGTTGAAGATTTCCAATGGTTGCCGATATTCCCCAAATTCTTAAGTCTTTAGAAACTGTCTTTAATCTTGATAAGGCCAGTTCCACCTGAACTCCGCGTTTACTACCTAGAAGTTCATGCCATTCATCTATCACGATCGCATTGAGATCTTTAAAGGTTTTGGCATAATTCTTTGAAGAAAGTAACAAATGCAGACTTTCGGGAGTGGTAATAAGAAGATCGGGCATAGATCTTTTCTGGGCGGCGCGCTCTTTTTGCGTAGTATCTCCAGTTCTTATTCCCACGGTGAATTGCGTGCCCATTTCTTCAGCAAAACGGCTGGCCGCCTGTTCTATTTCTACAGAAAGAGCTCTTAGGGGAGTGATCCAGATGGCTTTCAGACCTTTTTTATGCTTCGTACTATAGTCGGGATTTTTCCTGATGTAATCCAGTACGATCGGGATCCATAAAGCATAGGTTTTACCGCTTCCGGTAGGTGCGTTGAGTAAGCCATTCTTTTTTTGTAGATATGCCTTCCAGGTATCCTTCTGAAATTTGAATGGTTTCCAGTCCTGATTAGAAAACCAGTCTTCAGCAAGTCCTAAAAGTTCTTCTCTTCTCATACTTTATTCTATCCTACCTATCACAGATCTTTTTAAAATTGAAAATAAAAAATAACCTTCAAAAGCAATGCTTTGAAGGCTTTTTATAAAACTCTTATTGGATAACTTAAATCCTTTTCTCATCCGATCCCTTTTCTCTCGGAATGATCTTCTGATTATTCTGATACAACTGAGGGTAATATTGTCTTAAAAATTTTTGGTGTACGGAATCCATCCTTCTAATCTGCTCCTGAAAATCGTCGGACATCATATGATGACTGAAAAAGCCATTATTAAAGAAATTCCCTGTGCCTGTACTATCATTCATAAATGAATCCATAAGATCTGATTGCGATCCCATTCCATTATTTCTGAAAAACTGCCGGAAATTTTTCTGTATTTCATCCATATGAGCGTCAGAAATGGTGTCTCCATTTATGCTGCTGTAAGAATACACATAAGTGGAATCATAGCTAATTAGATTCCCGTTTTCATCAAACGCGCGGTCAACCTTCCAGTTCCCTTTAGGACGAACAGTTTCCTGACTCTTTTCAGCATTCATTGCGCTGTCCTTTTCCTTTTTATCCTGTGCATTGCAGCTGCTAAGGCTCAAAAGGAAAGCCGATAGCAGAAGAATTTTCGCATTCATTTTACTTTTGATTTTAGTTAAACAAAACAGTTAAATTTTACTTCAGAAAATCTGCAATATAAATACCAAACTTAACTTTCTACTATTAAAAAAATTCTAAAATAACTATGGAATAAGCGCTTTCAAATCATCCAGCGTATTCGCTTCTTCTATCTTTTTATCGGTTCGCCATCTCAAAATCCTTGGAAACCTCGTCGCCACTCCGCTTTTATGTCTCTTTGATTCGGCAATTCCTTCAAAAGCGATCTCAAAAACGTGATGAGGCGTAACACTACGCACCGGGCCATATCTTTCGAGAGTATTCTTTTTGATCCACGCATCTAACTGTCTAAACTCCTTATCGGTTAATCCGGAATATGCCTTTGCGAAGGTCACCAGTTCCTGTTTTTCTTCATCCCAAAGCCCGAAAGTATAATCGGTAAAAAGGTTACTTCTGCGACCATGTCCGCGCATGGCATAGGTCAAAACCGCGTCGATAGTTAATGGATCTACTTTCCATTTCCACCAGTCTCCTTTCTTCCTTCCCACCAGATAAGGTGAATCCAATCGCTTCAGCATAAGCCCTTCAGACATTACTTCCCTTGCGTTTTCTCTTTCTGCCGCGGCCTCCTGCCAGGTTTCAAAACTTATGGTTTCTGATAAATGCAACGGAATTTCTTCTGAAGCCACTGTCTTATGCAGGTTTTCCAGAATTTTTCGTCGATCCCCAAAGGCCATATCTCTTATATCTTCACCCTGCCATTCCAGTAGATCATAGGCTTTGAGGATCACCGGTGTTTTCTCCAATAATTTCTTGCTGATATTTTTTCTCCCGATTCGGGTTTGCAGATCCTTGAAAGTTCCTATTAGTCCTTGAGGAAAAGGTAAAATCTCACCATCCAGTACGGTACCGTTGGGAATCACTTCAGTAAAAGCCTCAAATTCGGGATATTTATCGGTGACCAGTTCTTCCCCGCGACTCCAGACGAATAATTCATCGTTGCGAATGATCACCTGCGAGCGTATCCCATCCCATTTATGTTCAGCGCTCCATTCCTTAACATCTCCAAGTGAGTGAGGCTCATCCTCGATAGCGTAAGCCAGGTAGAAGGGATAGGGTTTAGAAAGAAAATCCTCTTCATTTTCTTCTAATATCAGCTTATTAAAACTGATCTTCGAAGGTTCCCAATTTCCCATTAGCTTATAGGCAAGGATGTCCTCATCTATTTCGGTCGCTTTAGAAAGAGCCCTGGTCATAAGCTTCTGGCTCACCCCAATCCTGAAACTTCCGGTTATAAGCTTGGTAAAGACAAAGCGCTCATAATAATTCAGATTCAGCCAGTTTTCGAATAGATATTCCTTTTTTTCTTCTTCAGATTTTGGTTTTAGGTCTATTATTTCCTGAAGAAACTGGCTCAGACTTTTTTCAGTAGAATTCTGAGCGGGAGGGATTACCAGAGCGATCGTTTCAGCAAGATCGCCGACTATATGATAAGATTCTTCAAATAACCACAAAGGTATTTTTGCAAGCTGAGAGGCCCATTCCCGCATCAAAGTAGTATTTACAGGTCTTGGTGGTCTCCGGTGGCTAAGGATTGCAATGGTCCAAACTTTATCTTCCGGTGGCGCTTTTTGGAAATATTCAGTAAGGGCCTCTACTTTCAAAGTAGTTTTATTAGTACTATCCAGGTTTCTTATGAGTTCGGCAAATAATTTCATCAGGATTCCTTTTCATTATCGCTTTCAAGCTGGCCGGTTTCTCCTTCATACTGAGTTTCCACAGTCCTGGCATCATATCCCTGCTCATTTAAAAATCTGCTGAAAATATCGGTATAACCGTGGGTACAGATCACCTTTTCACAACCCGTTTCCCTGATGGAACTAAGCAATCCCTGCCAGTCGCAGTGGTCGCTAAGGACAAAACCTTTATCTATGGCCCTTCTGCGCCTGGCTCCCCGAAACGTCATCCATCCGCTGGCTGCAGCGGTAACATAGGGCAACATTTTCCTTATCCAGGTAGACCCATGGGCGCTGGGAGGAGCCAATACCATATTGCCCTTTATTTCCTCTTTTTTTATCTCTTTGGTGATCCTTGTTGTTTCAGGAAAATCGACCTGCGCCCGCAGGACTTCGGTCATATTTTCGATGGCTCCATGGGTGTAAATCTTTCCTATGGAAGTATCAAGATGTTTCAGAAGTCTTTGAGCTTTTCCCAGAGAATATCCAAAGAGAACAGAGGTTTGCCCATTATCCTTGTTTTGTTGCCACCAGTTATTAATATCGCTCATTACCTGTTCCTGGGGTGTCCATTTAAAAGCAGGTAATCCAAAAGTACATTCGGTTATAAAAGTGTCACATTTTACCGGCTCATAGGGTACGGCAACTCCGTCATTTTCAGTTTTATAATCCCCGGTGAATACCCATATTTCGTTTTTATATTCTACTCTGATTTGGGAAGAACCTATAATATGGCCAGCGGGATGAAGGGAAAATTTCACTCCGTTGATAGTAAAGGTCTCATTCCATTCTTTACCGGCAACTTCTATTTCTCCGAGGCGATGTTTAATGATGGGAACATTACTATGATGGGTGATATATTTTTTATGCCCCCAGCGGGAATGATCGGCATGACCATGTGAAATTATCGCTTTATCTACTGGCTTCCAGGGGTCTAAATAAACATCTGCCACTTTACAGTAAATTCCCTTTTCATTAAAAACCAGTAATGGTGTTTTCATAAATTCCGTCTCAAGATTCCTTAATTTAAATAAATGGAATCTTAACCAGAAAGGATTAAGAAAAGATTAGCGATTGATAAAACCTAATTTAATTATTCTTTGGGATGAAAACTTATGGGTTTATATATATTTGTATTAATAAATACCATATTAATGTCGTTTTCAGATTTGTTTGGCTCAGGAGAGCATTTAAGAAATTTAAGTCATTTTGCTTCAATCGTAAACCTTGCCGCTATCGATGGTGAGATTAACGAGAAGGAAGAGGCCTTATTAAGAAACTTCGCCCGAAAACTTGATATTAGCGAAGAAGAATATGAGAAGGTTATTGAAAATCCCAAGCTATTCCCTCTTACCGGATATAATAGTATCGAGAAAAGGCTCGAACGCCTGCATGATCTTTTTCGCATTATATACGCCGATCATGGTATAGATGCAGAAGAAAGTGAACTTGTAAAGCGTTACGCCATTGGCCTTGGATTCTCAAGCCAGGCTTCAGAAGGTATCATTAGAAGATCTATACAAATCTTTAGTGGTCAGCTTAATTTTGAAGATTACCGCTATTTGCTCGAAAAAGAGACCGACTGAGGCTGATTTTCCGATTCGGCTTCTTTCATAAATTCTTCTGCCTTCTTTACCATTTTTTTACTTCCGCAGAAGAAAGGAACACGCTGATGCAGTTCTTCAGGTTTTATATCAAGAATTCTCTGAAATCCGTCACTGGCTTTTCCTCCAGCCTGCTCGGTAAGAAAGGCCATGGGGTTACATTCATATAACAACCTTAGCTTTCCGTTGCTGGCCTTGGAACTTTTAGGATACATAAATATCCCGCCCTTGATCATATTTCTGTGAATATCTGAAACCATAGATCCAATATAACGGGAGGTATAGGGACGGTCTTCTTTTTCTTCCTGGCAGTATTTGATATAATCTTTCACTCCCTGTGGAAAATGCACATAATTCCCTTCGTTTATCGAGTAGATATTTCCGTTTTCCGGAAATTTCATATCAGGATGTGATAAGTACCATGAACCCAGTGCAGGGTTTAGTGTAAATCCATTTACGCCATGACCGGTTGTATAAACCAGCATAGTAGAAGTGCCATAGATAATGTATCCCGCAGCTACCTGTTTATTACCTGGCTGCAGAAAATCTTCCATTTGCACAGGAGTTCCCACTGGGGTTACTCTCTGATAAATTGAAAAGATTGTGCCTACTGAAACATTTACATCTATATTAGAGCTCCCGTCCAGGGGATCCATAAGAACCACATATTTATTCTTATTATCTCCATTATGCCCTTTGATCTGGATAAAATCATCATTCTCTTCAGAAGCTATCCCACAAACGATCTCCCTGTTCGTCAGGGTTTGAATGAATTTTTTATTCGCATATACATCAAGCTTCTGCTGATCTTCACCCTGAATATTAGTCTCCCCATAAGCCCCGATAATATCTACAAGTCCGGCTTTATTAACCTCATGATTTACCACTTTAGCAGCTAATCTTAACGAATTGATCAATCTGGAGAGCTCTCCGGAAGAACCAGGAAAATCTGCCTGATTTTCAATGATAAATTCCCCGAGAGTTTGATTTGGTTTAGGCATGGATTTTTTATTTTCTGGCGGCTAAAGTATTTAAAAATTAGTTTTACTACAACGTTTTCGTAACAATCTATAGCAATGTTTACATTTGTTTAAAACAATTTACATGGAAATTAACATTCGAAAGGCGCAAAAAGAAGACATGGCAGCGGTTCTTGAGCTTATCAATGAACTTGCTGTGTTTGAAAAAGAACCGGAAGCAGTTATTATTAATGAAGAGGATCTTATAAGAGACGGGTTCGGGCCTAATCCCGCGTTCCATTGTTTTGTGGCCGAGGCTGATGGGAGCATCCAGGGGATGGCGCTTATTTATTTTAGATATTCTACATGGAAAGGAAAGACCGTACACCTGGAAGATCTTATTGTCAGGGAAAACTACCGGGGGAAAGGTTTAGGTTCTGCTCTTTACACAACGGTGATCAAATTTGGCGCAGATGAAAAAGTAAAACGAACTGAATGGGTTGTGCTCAATTGGAACAAAGGAGCGGCAGATTTTTATCGCCGTAGCGGAGCAGATGTACTTGAAGACTGGGATACAGTTCAAATGGACGAAAAGGCAATGGAAGCTTATCTCCAAAATAAAGGCATCCTTTAAGATGGTATTAATAGCCTTCTGAAACGCAATGCTTATTTTTGTTAAAACTCTTAATTATGAAGTGAGCTAAAATAAAATTTGAAACCAACCAAAATGATTATTGGCGAATTGTATCAGTCCGCTAAAAAACAAATAAATATAAAGTGATGAAATATACAATAAGAGAAGCCAGAAGGGAAGATATGAATGAAGTTCTGGAACTAATAAAAGAACTTGCCGAACATGAAAATCACCTGGATGATGTTGAAGTAAGCGTAGCCGATCTTGAAAAAGAAGGATTTGATCATGGTAACTTTAAATGTTTTGTGGCCGACGTTTCTGGAAAAATTGAAGGAATGGCTTTGGTATATTTCAGATTTTCAACATGGAAAGGAAGAACCGTTCATTTGGAAGATCTCATTGTACGGGAAAGCATGCGTGGAACGGGACTTGGAGGTGCACTTTACAAACAAGTGGTAAAATATGGTCACGAAAACGGAGTTAAACGTATTGAGTGGGTAGTTTCTGAAGGCAATAAGAACGCTATAGAATTCTATGAGAATACCGGTGCAGAGATCAAGGAAAGCTGGAAAACGGTACATATGGAAGAAAGCGGAATCAAAAAAAATATTAAGAAAAAGTGATAAAAGTCTTTAAGTTTGGTGGCGCTTCGATAAAAGATGCCGAAGGTGTAAAGAATCTTATCAAAGTACTAAATACAACTGGCAGTGAGAAAAAACTCATTGTGATCTCGGCAATGGGAAAAACTACCAATGCCCTGGAAGTAGTGATAAAAGACTATCTGAATATTGCTGCAATCCCCGAAAGCCTGGGAATGGTGAAGGAATATCACCTGGCGATCATGGACGAACTTTTCGATCATAAAGACAGACCGGTATATCATAAGATCAAAAGACTTTTTACTGAACTTGAGAATTTCCTTCAGCATAATAAGTCTACACAATATGATTTTGTGTACGACCAGGTCGTCTCTTTTGGAGAATTATTTTCGACAACTATCGTTAGCGAATACCTTAAGTCTAAGCACATCGATTCTACCTGGCTTGACGCTCGTAATATTATAAAAACCGACAGTACCTATCGTGATGCGCAGGTAAACTGGACTAAAACACAGGAGCTTGTTCAGCAAAATATAGATCCTAAAAAATTAAATATCATCCAGGGTTTTATCGCCTCCGATGCTAATAATTTTACCACTACCCTGGGAAGGGAAGGTTCAGATTATTCCGCGGCGATTCTGGCGTATTGCCTAAATGCTGAAAATGTAACCATCTGGAAAGATGTCCCCGGAGTTTTAAATGCAGACCCTCGTTATTTTGAACAGCCACAGTTGCTGAATCAAATTTCTTATGAAGAAGCGATCGAACTTGCTTTTTATGGAGCATCTGTGATCCACCCAAAAACACTTCAGCCTCTACAGCGAAAGGAAATTCCTCTTTTTGTTCGCTCTTTTATAAATCCTGAAAATGAAGGGACGGCGGTTAGCAAGGGTCATCCTATTATTCCTTCCATACCCTGTTTTATTGTTAAAAAACAACAGGTACTCATCTCACTTTCTTCACTGGATTTTTCATTTATGGTAGAGGAGAATATTTCAGAGATTTTCAGGCTTTTTCATCTATATCAAATGAAGGTAGACCTAATTCAGAATTCAGCGATCAGCTTCCGCGTATGCGTGGATAACAAATTCAATCAGCTGGAAAAACTTATCCAGCATCTCAAAGCAAGGTTCAAAGTAGACTTTAAAACAGACGTTTCACTTTATACCATCAGGCATTTTAATGAGGAAGCAATTAAGGAACTGGAGAAGGATAAAAAGGTTCTCCTTAAACAACTTACTCAAAATACGGTACAACTGGTAACCGAAAACTAAATTTTGATTTCTTATTTTTATAAACAAACCAACCAACTATGGGAATCGTAAGCGCTAAAGAAGTGGCGAATGTAATGAACCTCAAAAAGCTTGGATTCCTGGGTACGGGTCTCGGGTGGCTGGTAATGAAGTCCACCAAACTCTCAAGAATTAATAAGGAATACGATAAGCGGAAGAATCTTAAGGGTCCGGAATTCATAACCTCTATATTTAAAGAATTTGAAATAGATTATGAGATTCCCGAGAAAGACCTGAAGAGAATCCCAAAAACAGGACCTTTTATCACAATTTCTAACCATCCCCTTGGAGGTATTGACGGGATGATCTTAATGAAACTGGTTTTGGAACAGCGATCTGACTTTAAAGTGATCGCCAATTTTCTATTGCACAGACTGGATCCTTTAAGACCTTATATCCTACCAGTGAATCCCTTTGAAGATCACAGGGAAGCACAGTCGAGTATTTCAGGAATGAAAAAAGCCATTGCCCATTTAAAAGAAGGGAATGCACTTGGTATTTTTCCCGCCGGTGAAGTTTCTACCGACAGGGATAACAATCATATTGTAGATAAAGCCTGGGAACCTTCCGCCATGAAGCTGATTCAAAAATCGAAAGTCCCGGTGGTTCCTATATATTTTCATGCCAAGAATAGTTTATTCTTTTATCGGCTTGCTTCTATGAGCGATATTTTAAGAACAGCGAAATTACCCAGTGAAATGTTATCCCAGCGCAGAAGAAAAATAAAAGTAAGGGTAGGACATGCAATATCGGTAGAAGACCAGCAAGAACATGGGAATTTAGAAGCATACACTGCATTTCTAAGAAGAAAAACATATATGCTGGCGAATGTTTTTGAACGAAAAAAATTGCTGGGAAAATTACCTAAAACGCTTAAGATTCCACGTTCACCCAAAGAGATCGCACACGAGACCAGCAGCGAGGCGATGGTAGAGGAAATTGAAAACTGCCGGAAGATGGATAAACGTCTTCTTGTAAGCAAGAACTATGAGGTTTTTCTGGCCAAACGGGAAGTGATTCCGAACATACTTAATGAAATTGGGCGCCTTAGAGAGATCACCTTCCGGGAAGTGGGAGAAGGTACCAACAACAGTATAGATCTGGATCCATTTGATAATTATTACCATCATCTTTTCCTTTGGGATAATGAAGCTCAAAAAATTGCCGGGGCCTACCGGATGGGAATGGGAAATGAGATCTTTGCCGAACACGGCATCGACGGATTTTATTTGCAGGACCTTTTCAGGTTCGAACCAGAATTATACAAAATGATGAGCCAGTCCATTGAGATGGGACGTGCATTTATTATTAAAGCCTATCAGCTAAAACCAATGCCGCTGTTTTTACTTTGGAAAGGTATTGTGCATTGTACATTAAGGTTCCCGGAACATAAATACCTTATTGGCGGCGTGACCATTAGTGATAAATTCAGCAATTTCTCCAAATCACTGATGATCGAGTTCATGAAATCGAATTATTACGATCCATATGTTGCCCAATATGTGCATCCAAAAAAGGAATTCAAGGTAAAACTAGAAGATGCGGATAAGGACCTTGTTTTTGACGAAAGTGAAGCCGATCTTAACAAATTTGATAAGATCATAGATGAACTGGAACCTGAAAACCTACGTCTGCCCGTACTCATAAAAAAATACATTAAACAGAATGCGAAGGTGGTAGCCTTTAACGTAGACCCACTGTTTAATGATGCCGTAGATGGCCTTATGTATATAAAAATTGCCGATCTACCGGAAAGCACCGTAAAACCGGTTATGGAAGAATTTCAGAAAGAACTGGAAGAAAGGAGTAATACAAGCAAATGAAAATATCTAGCCAGGAAAAAATATTAATTATAGGTAATTTCTCAATTACACTATATTTTCTTATTATTTATCTTCTGATTTATTTTAAATATTCTAATCCGGTAATCGATTTTTTACATGAGCTCTTAAGTTTAAGCATTTTAATGGCTGCCTTTATTTTTTTATCCTGGGCTTTTTGCGATTGATAAAACCCAAACCTACTGCTTTATTTATCCTAAGTTTCATTTTGCTAAGCCTAACAAATATCTTTATTACCTATAGTTTCTTTTTTAGATAAATTTGCAATCAAGCCATCTAAATAAGCTTCTAAACATTTCGTTAATATACTGTTATTCCCTTCTTCTGGCTGGGCATTTCTCTTATTCCTTCTTATCTTGTTTGAATATTGAAAAAGAAATTTTATGGAAAATATATTGATTGCCGGAGCTACCGGAGATACAGGAAAAAGAGTTATCGAGATCCTGAATAATTCAGAAAGTTTTAATCCCCTTGCTCTTATTAGAAAGGAAGAACAAAGACAGCAATTTGAAGACATGGAGGTGGAAGCCGTAATGGGTGACCTTGAAGGAGATGTGAGTCATACTATGAAAGGTATTGACAAAGTGATCTTCGCTGCCGGTTCAGGAGGAAGTACAGGAAAAGATAAAACCATTGCCGTAGATCTGGAAGGTGCCAAAAAACTGATTGATGCAGCCAAAGCAGCGAATGTGAAAAAATTCGTTATGCTTAGCTCCATGGGTGCAGACGATCCATCAAAAAATGAAGAACTTAAGGATTATCTGGAAGCGAAAAAAGAAGCAGATGAGTATCTTAGAGAAAGTGGATTAAATTATACCATTGTTCGGCCGGGAGCTCTAACCGATGATCTTGGACTTGCAAAAGTTAAGGTTGCCAAAGGATCATTGAATGAAAGAGGTGAAATATCCCGAGATGATGTTGCCTTTATTCTGGTGATGTCCCTGGCAGATCCACTAGTGAAAAATATGACTTTTGAAGCCATTGAAGGTGAAGAGTCTATAAAATCTGCATTAATTGATTTAAGTTCTCTAGGATAGTAACATCCTCTATTTTATAAATAAAAAAACCATGCTATTTGTATGGTTTTTTTATTTATAAATTTAATTTACTGGTCCAAAAAAACTTTATCTAACGGCTCCCAGAGCTCTATTTTATTGCCTTCAGGATCCATGATCCAACCAAACTTCCCATAGTCGTAAGTTTCCATTTCACCCACTACCTCAACCCCTTCTTCTTTTAGAACTTTCAATAATTCTTCCAGGTTTTCTACCCTGAAATTCATCATAAATGGTTTTTCTGAAGGTTTGAAGTATTCAGTTTTTTGATCCATAGGGCTCCACTGGGTAGAACAGTCGTTCCCGTCTTTATCTTTCCACCAGAATGTACAGCCGTACTGATCTGTATTCAGCCCCAGATGTTTATTATACCAGCTTTTTGTTTTATTGGGATCCTTCGATTTAAAGAAGAAACCGCCCAATCCGGTGACCCTGTTCTTCATAATGTATGGTTTTATTGTTTAAACTCTCCTTCTCCAAACTCGGCAATGATCTTATCGGCAATCACTTCGGCGAGTTTTTGATGGGATTCCTTTGTCCAGCCGGCAACATGCGGACTCAATAAAGTATGAGGCATAAACATGAGTTCCCGTAATGCCTCAGGAATCGGATCTGCTGCTCGCACCGCCACATTATTGGGATTAGAGAAAAGGCTCTCAAAAGAAGATTTCTCATATTCCAGTACATCCAGGGCCGCTCCATATATCTTTTCCTGTTTAAGCGCTTCTACCACATCTGCCGTGACCACTATCTTACCTCTTGCGGTATTGATGAACCAGAAAGGCTTTTTGAATTTAGCTATAAATTCTTTATTGATCATCTGGTTTGTATCTTCGGTCCATGGAATATGCAGACTCAAAACATCTGCTTTTTCAAAAAGTTCTTCATAATCAACCTGTCTCGCATTATCATCGGCAATTCCTTCCTTGATATCGTAAAAAATTACATCCACATCAAAACCACGAAGTTTTTTAGCGAATGCTTTTCCCATATTTCCGTAACCTATAAGTCCCACTGTTTTTCCATCCAGCTCGACCCCACGATTCTCTTCCCGGTGCCATAAGCCTTCACGGACCTCTTTATCGGCTTTATTAAGTTTATTGAAAAGTGAAAGTAACATCCCCAGCGAATGCTCACCTACTGCATTTCTATTCCCTTCCGGGGCCGAAAATAATTTAATTCTATGTTTTTCGGCATATTCCACATCTATACTCTCAAGACCGGCTCCTACTCGGGCTATGAATTTTAAATTCGGCGCCGCATCGATAAATTCCTTATCGATCTTGTACCGGCTCCTTATTACAATTCCATCATACAGATGCTGATTTTGCAGTGTTTCTTCTCTTGTTTGTTCGTAACCTTCGATATTGTGGTGTCCCGCCTCTTCCAGCTTTTTCATCAAAGTAGGGTGGTTGGTATCGGCGTGAAGAATAATCATTTCTTTTCTAATTAATTAGCAATTCAGTTATCCTGAACCTTCAGAATTTTTCTGAAAATCCAGTTTGCAAAGTTAAAGAATGATTTTTACCGACTGTAAAAATGAGGTTAAAAACCTAGAATAGCTTTCGCGATAAGGAAATAAGTCAAGATCCCGAAGACATCATTACTGGTTGTAATAAATGGTCCTGTAGCCACTGCCGGATCTATATTATTCTTATCCAGGATAATGGGAATAAAAGTACCTATAAGTGCGGCAAGTAAGATCACCGATATAAGTGCTATCCCAATGCTTAAAGATTCACTGTAGGAGGTCTCAAACCAGAAGCTACTGATCAAAAAGACGATAATTGCTATGGAAAGTCCATTAAGTATCGCAAGGGAAGATTCTTTTAATAAGCGACTAATGATATTTCCTTTTAAAGTTCCATTCGCAAGTCCCTGTACCACGATCGCACTGGACTGTACTCCCACATTCCCGGCAGTCGCCTGGATAAGCGGAACGAAAATAAGAAGTTTTGGAAAGGTGCTCATAATAGTCCCAAAACCAGAGATAATACTCGCCGCTCCCAGACCACCAAACATTCCAATGAGCAACCATGGTAAGCGTGCACGGGTTTGTTTGAAAATATTATCATCGGCTTCTACATCTTCCGAGATACCCGCAGCCATCTGGTAATCCTTTTCAGCTTCTTCCCTGATAAAATCAAGGATATCATCTACAGTAATGCGACCAACCAGCCGGCCCATTTCGTCTACAACAGGGATCGCTTCAAGGTCATATTTCTGCATAATACGTGCAACTTCTTCCCCTTCTGTATGCACATTTACATAATCTACATTCGGGATATAAACGTCACTGATATTCGCATGGCTAGGTGCGGTGAGCAGGTCCTTAAGCGAGAGTCTTCCTTTAAGTTTATTCCTGTCATCCACCACATAGATCGAGTGAACGCGGGTCACATTTTCGGCTTGTTGTCTCATTTCGGTCATACAACCGGTAACGCTCCAGTTCTCGTTGACCTTTACCAGCTCTTTTGCCATCAAACCACCGGCAGAATCTTCATCATAACGAAGCAGCTCCACGATATGGTCGGCATGCTCTTCGTCTTCAATTTCGGCTATTACATTCTGCTGTAATTCCGGAGAAAGTTCAGAGATGATATCCGCGGCGTCATCGGTATCCATCTCGTTAAGCTCGTCGGCGATCTCTTTGGGAGAAAGATTTTCCAGGATGCCTTCCCGCACTCCTTCTTCCAGTTCCATAAGAGCTTCGGCCGTCTTTTCACTGTCGAGGAGTTTAATGATATAGGTTGCCTCCTCCAGACTAAGCTCTGTGATAATTTCGGCAATATCAGCATGGTGTACCTCTTCAAGGTGCAGCAGCAATTCCTCATCGTTTCGTTCTTCGACGAGAAACTTTATTTTGTCAACTAATTCTTCACTTATTTGAAACTGCATACGGCTCAATTTTTAAGGTCAGTTCTATAAACTGCTGGAAACTGAGTTGTTCCGGCCGAAGGCCAAATATAGCATCTTCCCTTAAATTATCAGGAAGATTAAGACTTTTTAAACTATTTCGCAATGTCTTACGGCGTTGATTAAATGCTGTTTTTACTATTCTGAAAAATAATTTCTCATTACAGGGAAGCACATAGTTTTCCTTTCTGGTCAATCGCAACACTCCACTATCTACTTTTGGCGGGGGATTAAATACCGAAGGCGGCACGGTAAAAAGATATTCAGCTTCGTAATAAGCCTGTACCAAAACACTAAGAATTCCATAAGTTTTATTACCCTCTTTTTCACAGATGCGCTTAGCCACTTCTTTTTGGAACATTCCTGAAAATTCAGGGATCTGGTCTCGCAACTGGAGCACCTTAAAAACGATCTGGGTAGAAATATTATATGGGAAATTACCTATGATGGCAAACTGTTCCTGTTTAAATATCTCTGAAAGATCATACTTTAAAAAATCCTTTTCATGAATCCTTCCATGAAGATGCAGATAATTGCTCCGGAGATATTCAACACTTTCGGTATCTATCTCGATCACATGTACCTCTGTTTCTTTTTCCAACAGATATTTGGTCAAAACTCCCATTCCGGGGCCAATTTCAAGAACCTTATCGTAACCTGAATAGCTTAAAGTATCGGCTATTTTGGAAGCAATGTTCTCATCGGTAAGGAAATGCTGTCCAAGATGTTTTTTGGCCCTTACATTATTCCTGTCATCCTGTGAATGTTTATTGAAAGAGGCTTTGTATTTTTTCATAAATCTGAATTATTTCCTTCTGAAGAAGGAAAAAGTAAGGGAATTACTGCTCGGTGATCACTTCCAGTTCGGTTCTGAAAGCGACAATTTTACCTTCGAAGGCTTTAGACCGGGCCCGCATAGCTTCTGCATTTTCCATATAGTATTTCTCCAACATTTCAGCACTATCGGTAGTGTATTGAACCGAATAGGTGATCCCACCCATAGGTTCATTCACCATTACTTTGGTCATCAAAGCCTTGGTGAATTTTTCGGTCTTCAACATATCAGGAATATGTTCATTTTTCATCCAATTCAACCAGTCGTCATGAATATCTTCCTGAACGTTGATGGTAACGTTGTATATATACATCTTTGAAATTTTAATTGGTGAAACTATTCAATGCTATCGCCCCGGAGCATCCGGAATTTTTTTCTGGCTTCCACAAAATAGATACTGTCGGCAAAGTTAAAGATAATTTGCTCGTAATAGGTTTTTGCCTTTTCAGGCTCATTTAACTTATTTGCATACAATTCAGCCAGAAAATAATGAGCATTATCGGCAAGGATATCCTGCCCATAGGTATTGATGATCTCAAGGTAATTGCCTTCCGCTTTTTTATATTCCTTTTCCGCTTCAAACAATTTAGCCTGTGAAAATAATGCTTCATCCTCTATCTTTTCTCCTTTGTGCTTAACGAGCAAAGAGTCCAAAGCCTGGATCGCTTCCCTGTTCTTTTTCTGAAAAGCCAGCAGATCGGCATTCGCGTATTCCTTAAGAGCTGTTTGGGTAGAGTCTTCCAGCGAGTTATCCTGGATCAATAAGCTTAGTTCCATCGCATCATTGGCAATAAGCTGAGAGGTTGATGTTTTAAGAATATCAAGCTGTGTTTTGGCCCATTTAAAATCTCCTTTATAATAACTGGTCTTGGCAACCTTAAATCTCGCATCCTGGGAGATCTCGTCATTCTTAACCAGATTCTGGATCTGGGAATAGTAGATCAAAGCCTCATTGAATTTTTCCTGCATCACCAGGATATCGGCCAAGGCCATTTTTACCTGTGCCAGTTCAAATTTTGAGGGGGTGATCCTGGCTGTATTTTTTAACAGGTCCACCGCTTTATCCTTCATATCAAGTTTAAAAGCTATAAAATTGGCATAATCTATCTGCAGGTCTAAAGTCTCTGAGGTATAGCCAAATTCACCAAGCAAGGTTTCAAAATCCTTTTCAATTTGTGAATATTCCTGAGGATTGGCGGTTTCCAGTTTTAGATTAATAAGAAAATGCCGGGCCTGTAAATTAAAGGTCGGTGATGGAGACTCTTCTATGGCGTACCCAATGATCTCCTCGGCATCTTCATAGGCTTTCGCATCTTTGGCCATAAGGGCAAGGTTAAGAATTCCCTGCAGGCTATTGTTTCCTCTTTTAAAAATAGCACGTTCCTGGGCAAAGGCTTTGTCAAATTGTTTTTGCTGAACAAAAAGCCAGCTCAGCATTTCGTTATACAAAAGGGACGGATTCTCCTGGGTTCTTTTCAGCAACAATTTTCTGAAAATCACATTGGGTTCACTTTCGGGATCTTCGGTAATATACCGGCCGAACTCCCGGTTTGCCATGCCGTAGAATTTCATATCATCTTCGATAAGATCGAGATAGTTACTGAACATTTCCTCCACTTTTCCCTGCTCTCCATAGATCCTGGCCAGCTGTAAATTATAATTTCGATCGCTATTAATATCCATGGCACGCTCGTAGGCCTTTGCTGCGTATTCAAGGAGATTATACTGCTCAAACCCCCGTGCGATGGAATAGGCAAAATTAGGCCTGCCTTCTATAGACTGTAGCGCTTCATCGTAGAATTGGGTAGCTCTTTCAGATTTGTTCTGAAGTTCAAAATTATGGCCAAGATCGATAAGAATTGAAGGATTATTCGCTGAATTATTAAGTTTATCCATCAGCATTTTTTCCGCAGAAGCGAAATCTTCCAGTTGCTGATAAGAAGAAACCAACCCGTTAAAATAAATAGGATTCCCGGGGCTCTCTTCGTAAAGGCGCTGATAAATCTTCAATGCCTTCTCATATTCCCCATGGTCAAAAAAATTCTTTGCCAGTTGCTCATTTTGTGCAAACCCAACACAACCAGCTATCAACCAAAGTGCTAAAAAAATAAAACCGCGCATATGTAAATATAAACATTTGCGCAGTTTTTCAAATATTAGAAAATGACCTTATTTTGGAATGTTTTTAGTCTATTTTGTCGAAGCCGCAGTAAGGACGAAGCACCTCCGGAATATTAATCCCATCCTCTGTTTGATAATTCTCAAGGATACCGGCAAGAATTCGTGGAAGCGCCAAAGCACTACCATTAAGGGTATGTGCCAGCTCTTTTTGATTCTCCTTATTCCTGAAACGAAGCTTTAATCTGTTAGCCTGATAAGTCTCAAAATTAGATACTGAACTAACTTCTAGCCAGCGATCCTGAGCTGTTGAAAATACCTCAAAATCATAAGTCAGCGCTGAAGTAAATGTAAGATCTCCCCCACAAAGGCGAAGAATTCTGTAAGGTAATTTTAGTTCCTTAAGCAGGTTTTTAATATGCTCAACCATATTCTCCAGAGCCTTATAAGAATTTTCAGGTGTCTCCAGTCTTACGATCTCCACTTTATCGAATTGATGCAATCGATTAAGACCACGAACATGAGCCCCGTAAGATCCGGCTTCTCTTCTAAAACAAGGAGTATACCCGGTACATAGCACAGGAAAGTCCTTCTCGTTCATCAGATTATCGCGAAACATATTGGTGATAGGTACTTCGGCAGTTGGGATCAGGTAAAGATCATCTTCGGTTACATGATACATCTGGCCTTCCTTATCGGGAAGCTGCCCCGTTCCGAATCCTGAAGACTCATTTACCATCAGCGGAACCTGGAATTCAGTATAACCCGCATCGGTCGCTTTATCCAGGAACCAGGTGATCAGGGCTCGTTGCAACCTTGCCCCTTTACCTTTATAAACAGGAAAACCTGCCCCGGTGATCTTATTACCCAATTCAAAATCTATAATATCATATTTTTTCGCAAGCTCCCAGTGAGGCATTGAACCTTCTGCCAGCTTTGGAATATCGCCATCGCGAAATATCTCTTCATTATCTTCTTCGGAAACTCCCGCAGGAACTGAACCGTGCGGAATATTAGGAATGGTATACATAAGATCCTGAAGTTCCTCAACTGTTTTGTTCAGTTTTTCAGAAAGTTCTTTAGATTCTTCTTTAAGCCTGCCGGTCTTTTCCTTTAGCAAATTAGCCTTTTGATGTTCCCCATTCTTAAAGAGCAGACCTATTTCTTTGGAAAGCTTATTGGAGCTCGCCAGGGTATCGTCCAGCTGGGCCTGAGTAGTCCTCCTGGTCTCATCCAGATTTAAAACCTGTTCAAAAATTTCAGAAGCATCATAATTCCTTTTTTTAAGGGCTTGGATGTATGCTTCTTTATGCTCTGCAATATTAGAAACCTGTAACATGAGGTTATATATTTATTTTCCGTTATATTTTCTCTGAGGAGCAAATGTAACAAAAGCAGGCAACAAAAGCAGCCTGCTTTTTAAGTGAAATACGGCAAACCTGAAGCCCGCCTTTTAATTCTATTTTAAGTTCAGGAACTGAGTATTATCCCGCGTTAGCCTTCATTATTTTCAAAAAAGATTCATTTTCAAAAATTTCATTATTGTTCTGTTAATCAGATAGATATTATATATTTAAATAAAAACTGGAACATTAATGAAAAGTCTATTTCGAAAATTTCGCCAACAACTAGTTGCAGAAAATAAATACTCCAAATATCTTCTATATGCTATTGGAGAGATTATACTTGTAATCATTGGGATTTTGATAGCTTTAAACATTAATAATAGAAATGAGATTAATAAAAATGAAAAAAGATTCATTTTTAATCTTATTCAGTTAAGAAGTGAATTAAAAGCCAATATCCAGAACACTAAAAAAGGAATAATTGAATATGAAAGAACAGATTCTCTATTTGGTGCTGCTATGTCAGATACTTTAGAAATAGCAGATTTTCAAACAGATGATGGATATTATTTAGGAAATATGTTATGGAATAGTTTTGAATCCACAATTTCCAATAATAGTTTTAGAAGATTAACCGCATTAAACAATTTAGATGAATCTTACAATCCATTGATTTTTAAACTAGATAGCCTCTACTTAATTAAAGAAAAAGAATTGCTGGACTGGGATGGTAGACTTTCTACTTTGGCGATTGAAAATGTACGTGAAATAACAAAATCCGAACCTTGGTTCTATGAATATTTGGCTAAAAATAAAATTACAGATGAAGGTGCATTTTATTTTATAAATGATCCGATTTATAAAAACAAACTTGCAGAGTACTTTAAGTTGTCTAGAGATCATCTTGAAAAAATAAAAGAATATAGAGTTTTTGCTATAGATGCTTATAATAAAATTAATTCTTTACTGAAATTAAAAAATATAGATATTCCGGACACTTTAGATTTTTCCGTTGATAAAGATATTTTAAATTGTTATGTTGGAAATTATCAATACAACAAGGGAAGTAAAACAGATATTATATTAAAAAACGACAGACTTAATCAAGTTATTTATCAAATGAAAGATACTTTGTATACTGTTTTACATCCACTATCAAATAATAAATTTTTTATTCTTGAAGGCGGGGTCACATTTAAATTTGGGAATGAAAATAGTAGCGATAGAAAATATCTTATTTGGAAACAAGAAGGGGGAGAATACAAGTTTACAAAGCGAAAATAACGAAAGGCTAACAGCGGTTATCGCAAATGCCGGGTTTTAGAAAAAGAACTAAATTAGTTTCCATAACAAACAAAAGTGTTTAAACCGACAAATCCGTGTCCCCTACTCCACGCCACTTGTCGTTAACCGCGGCCGTTTAATTCCTTTAATTTTTGTTGTGAGGTTTCCAGCACAGGATGGCCGGTTTTTTTTGCTATTTCTACCGCTTTTTCAAATGATTTCCTGGCTTCATCCTTCTTTTTCATAATAAGATATCCATCGCCAAGGCTGTCGTAAACATTAGCAGATTCAGGATGGTTCTTTACATTCAACCTGAACGCGTACATCCCGGCTTCCTTAAAATTGTCTTCCGCCTCATTCACAAAAACATAACCCCATTGATTGAGCACAGCTTCACTACTTATCTCATAACCATATTTTTTTGAGATATCTTTATAATGCTCAACAAGTCTGTCGATCATTGCCCTTGACCCTCCGGTTTCTAACACCTCTTCTTTGGAATGAGGAATTTCCGGCTTAAATCCCTTGAATATAAACTCCAGCCCATAATATGTTGAAAGGTGCGGTACAGAACCATGATCTTGTTCTGGCATAATTTGAAAATCAAATCTAAAATCTTTGGCTTCGTTCCTTTCAATGTGATTTTCAAACTCACTAGCCAGTTGATAAGCACCACCCAGCATTTCTCCTCCTTCACTTGCCATGGTCATAAAAAAAGTGTTTTCAAGGACTTTATGATTATCCAGGAATTTTGAGGCATTTACACTTATTTTTTCATTTTTATACCAAAGACTGGGACTTATGACAATTTCGGCATTAAAAAGTCCCGGGTTATTAAAAAGACTGTAAGCGGCAAGTAAACCTCCAAAAGAATGTCCTACCAGAACCCTGTAAGGAGCCGTTCGATAATTGGTCTCGATGTGCGGTATTAACTCTTTTTCAATAAAAGCAAGAAAATTATCGGCTCCACCTCTGGTGATCATATTTTTTGAACTCTCTTCATCCAGTTCCATGGCCACCGGCGTAAGATCACGGGTCCTATCTGTATTCCTGATCCCAACCACGATCATTTGAGGGATTCGCTCATTTGCAGCAAGGTATTCAACCAAACTTGTAGTATGATTGAAATGAGTACCGCTATCCAGTAAATATAAAACCGGATATTTGGAAATTCCACCTTCATAACCAGATGGAAGACTTACATCTATCGTTCTAACTTCTTTCAGAATTTTAGATTCGATATTGTATGTTTTACCTATAACAATATCATCCTGCGCGTATAATTGTACACAAAGGAAGGATAGAATAAAAAGGAGTTTGATTTTCATGATTGATTAGTTTTGTATTAACTTATTCATTATCATAAAAATAAACAACATAAATAAATCACTCCTGCTGAGAAGGTAAGATCCAATCGTTATGTTTAAAATGGTGCCATTTTTCGGCAGCCAGATCTACGCTGGGATCAATAAGAGGTTGGTAGGCTTTTCCATTCACGCTCACCTTACCTTTAGTATACACCTCTACCTCCTGACCTTTTTCGGCATATTCCTGTTCGAGTCTCTGGGCGAACTGCCAGATCATATCGGGTTTTGAAGGGATGGCTCGCAACTGTTTGCGGGATAGATATTTTTCCTTTTCAATAGAAATAGTATCGGTAGTTCCTTTTTCTACCACCTTAAAGTTGATCCTTCCGCTCTTACCTCGCAGCATCATTCGCCAGCTAAGTCGATGACCCTCTTCTGTCCACAGTACATCATCCTTAAAGAACCAGTGTCTTAGAGGAAGGCTTAACTGAATAGTAAACCAGACGGCAGTGATAATTAGAAAAGTATTTTTCCATTTTGGGATGATCACTTCTCCTTTATTATAGAATTCCTTTTTTCCTCGGAGTACCACTTGATTGACCTTTTCCGCAGGGAAAAAGAAAATGATGAAGGCCAGAGAGAGATAAGGAAAAATACCAATATGGAAGATAAAGCTATTGAAAAGATGAAAGAAAATGGCCGCGATAAATGCAGGTAGTCTTGTTTTTTTCCAAAGCAGCAAGGGAATGATCAACAGGTCGAAAAGCAATCCAAAATAGGCGATCACATACCTAACCCACCAATTCTGAAGAAAGTCGCCCACCAGCCAGTAATCGTCTTTAGATTTCATCAACAATGCCGGGAAACTACCATCCAGCCAGTCGGGATATATTTTTGCCACTGAAGCGTAGGTATAAACGAGCCATAACTGGAGAACAATAACGAGCCAGACCCAGCGGGGCATGGAGATCCTGCTGATCTTGGGCTTTATTTTCGCATCTAGGGAAAACCAGCGGTTCGCCGGCAGGAAACTAAAGAGAAAGCAAAGTAACATTAACAGGTAATAATGATTATTATAGGAGGATTTTTGCATGAGATAAACCGCCGACCACATGATGGTATAGACGATGATGCTCAGCCGGTATTTGAAACCCAGCATGATCATAATTCCGAAAGTTCCCATGATCGCATAATACCAGATCATGCCATTTCCCGGAAGTGGTTGCAAAAATTCAAAACCTATAAAATTGAAAGTGAAATCAGGTTCGAGCATGGTGCGTCTCACCCAACCTGAAAAAATAGCTCCAAAAGCTTCAATGGCAAGTAATAAACCGAAAAGTGCACGAAAAACTACCAGTGCAGAATTATCGATCCTTTTAAAAAGCCATCGATCAAGCATAGTTATCCTTTATGTACTGTTCCGAAAATGCCCGGTCCTGTTTCATTGCGATCTTTAGATCGCGAACAGAATCAAATTTCTTCTCATCCCTGATCCTAACCAGTAATTCTATTTGAAGATGCTTGTCATAAAGATCCTTATCAAGATCAAAGAAATAGCTCTCGATAGTCTTTGATTTTCCCCCAACGGTAGGATTAGTTCCAATATTCATCATCCCGAATACTGTTTCCCCGTCGATCTTACAACGCACCACATACACACCATTTTTGGGAATAAGCTTATATTCTTCTTCCACCTGTAAATTAGCGGTTGGGAAGCCAAGGTCTTTACCAATCCCGCGGCCCTTGACAATGGCTCCTGTAAGGGTAAAAGGATGCTGAAGATAGAGATTTGCTCTTTCTACACGCCCCTCCAGCAGGGCATTCCTGATCTTGGTGGAACTTACCGCTACTTCTTCGATTTCCTGCTGATTGATCTCTTCCACCTCAAATCCAAAATCCTCGCCGAATTGCTTCAGATCGTTGATATCTGCAGTACGATTACGGCCAAAACGATGGTCATAACCAATAATGATCTTTTTGGCTTTTAATTTATTTACAAGAATATCGCGTACAAATTCCAGGGCGGTAAGCCTTGAAAACTGATGGGTAAAAGGATGAATTACCAGATGATCTATGCCTGTTTGCTCCAGGAGCTGCTTACGTTCTTCGATGGTATTGATAAGCAGGATGCCGCTTTCTTTTTGCAGCACCATTCGCGGATGCGGAAAAAAAGTGAGTACCACAGAATCCAGGTTATTGGCTTTGGCAGAATTCACCAGCCTTTCTATGATCTTGCGGTGACCTGCATGTACACCGTCAAAAGTTCCTATAGTAACCACAGTTTGCCGCTCACTATAGAATGAATTGGCTCCTTTATATTCTTTCATTTAAATAAAATTTACCAGTCACAGACTCATTTAATGTCTACATAAACTGATATCTATTCTTTGATTCTTATTATTTTCCGTTGAATGCATTCATGGTATTGTTCACCCCTGCAGTCCCGAAAGATAAAATAAGTTCTACAGAAGTTTTTAGACGTTCCGGCAACTTTTTTTCTTCCTCTTCATCCCACTCGCTGAGCACATAATCTATCTGCCGGCCCTTGGAAAATTCATCACTTATTCCAAACCTAAACCTGTTATATTTAGTGGTATTAAGTTGTGTTTGAATATCCTTGAGACCGTTATGGCCTCCGTCACTACCTTTGGGCTTTAACCTGAGGGTTCCAAAGGCTAAATTAAGATCATCTGTCACCACAAGTAAATTATCTAGAGATATCTTCTCTTTTTGCATCCAGTAGTTCACCGCTTTGCCGCTTAGATTCATATAAGTGCTGGGCTTAAGCATGATAAATGTTCTGCCTTTAAATTTAAAGTTCGCGATATCACCAAGCTTCTGCGTTTCAAATGTAACTCCCTTTTCGCGAGCAAGTTCATCCAGTACCTTAAATCCTATATTATGCCGGGTATTTTCATATTTAGGGCCAATATTCCCCAGACCAACGATCAAAAATTTCTTCATGGGATCTATTTTCTCCGCGGTTTCTTTTTTTCGTAATATCCTTCCGAAGAATGAAAGCATACAAATTAGTTTTGGTAAAGATAAAATTTATCAGATACTTTTTAAATCAGAAAAAAAATCACCGGGCAACTTTAATTTATTCAAATAAAAAAGCATTCCGAATTCCGGGATGAACCGGAAAGGAATGCTTTTTTATTATAAAAGACTAAAAATTACTCTTTAGTATCTTCTCCTTCTTTTACTGCTGCTTCATCATCAACTTCAGTAGCTGGTACTTCATCTGCTGCTACTTCATCTTCGTCTTCTTCTTCATCTTCTAACTCAACTAAGTTACGTGAAGTTCTAACCTGACAAATTACAGTATTATCTGGATGCTGGATCACGTAGTCTTTACTATCTACACCAGTTACATAAAGCTTCTGACCGATCTTAAGTTTGGTCACGTTAGCCACGATGTAATCCGGAAGATCTCCTGGCAATCCTCTTACCTTAAGACGACGAAGGTTGTAACGTAGTACACCACCGTTCTTAACCCCTCTTGCGATACCTTCGGTATGAATTGGAATTTCCATAGTAATAGGTTTGTCTTCAAAGATCTGATAGAAATCCATGTGCAGGATAGCATCGGTTACAGGATGGAATTGGATATCCTGAAGGATCGCGGCGTAAGACTCTCCACTTTTTAATTTGATTTTTACAGTGTGTACATCTGGGGTGAACACTAAGTTCTGGAATGCGATTTCCTCTGCTGCAAAGTGTAGTGGATCACCTTCTACCCCGTACAATACGCAAGGAACCTGTCCAGCATTACGTAGTGCTTTCGTTGCCTTCTTGCCTACGCTTTCTCTTTTAGATCCGTTGATCGTAATTGATTTCATTATAAATGATTTTAGTTAACAAATGTTGTCAAGCTCTAGTATGAACCGCCTTCATTTGCGTAAAAATTTTCTGGCTGCAAAAGTAAGCCTTTTTTGTTATCTATAAAATCCTGAAGAAGAAAAGTTTGATGGATTTGAGGTGTTGGTATTTAGAAGTGAGATCTGAGATATGAGACAATAGATATTTAGAAGATGTTGAAATAAGTTCAGGATCTAACACTTAATTCCATACCACACTTCGACAGGCTCAGTGTGACAGATGAAATTCGTACCTCGTAACTCGGACTTCTAAATTCCTCCGCCCTCAACATGACTGGCAGAAAACCTCTTACTTCCTAATTCTCAATTCTAATATCTCAATACTCGTTTTTTCACAAAGTCTTATTAACCTGTCCGCGTAAAAATGATTAAATTGAAGTGATTAGCCAGTTTTGGCAGAATATGTAAGATCATGACAAATTTTTCTGATAACGAATCACCCACAAAACGTATTGCCGCGATAGACCTTGGTACTAATTCTTTCCATGCCGTTCTGGTGGATATCTATCCCGACGGCAGTTTCCGAACTATCGATAAGCTCAAGGAAATGGTGATCCTGGCCGAAAAAGGGATGGATAACCATCTTAGTGAAGATGCCATGCAACGTGGGCTGGAGGCGCTGCAAAGAATAAAATTTCTATGTGACAGTCAGAATGTGGAAGAAATTCTGGCCTTTGCTACCAGCGCCATACGTGAAGCCAGGAATGGGGGTGATTTTATTCAGCGTATGATCGACGAGGTAGGTATCAAGGCCCGCGCGATCTCGGGTAAAATGGAAGCCGAAATGATAGGTTTTGCGATACGCCACAGCATTGCCATGGATGAAGAGATGGTGCTGATGGTGGATATTGGTGGCGGAAGCGTTGAATTTATTGTTGGTAATGTAGACGAGTTTATATATTACAACAGTCTGAAACTTGGGGTGGCGAGAATGGCGGCGAAATTTGTAAGTCAGGATCCCATTACCAATAATGAGAAAGAAGCACTGCGAGAACATTACCGAAAAACTTTAACCGAAGTTGGTGAGATCCTGCAAGAACATTCGGTGAAGACCATTATAGGTTCTTCCGGAACCATGGAGAATATCGCCGCGATGGTGGCAAGCCGAAATTCCATCAATGCTTCCATCACCTTAAACGAAATGGTATTTCACGATGATGAGTTCCATCAGTTCTATAAGAAATTCATTAAAATGGATCGCAAGGAGCGGTTAAAGGAAAAGGAACTGGAAGATAAAAGGGTAGATATTATCAATCCGGGGATGGTGTTACTTGAATTCTTGCTGGATGAATTCAATATTCAGAACATAAAAATATCAGAAGCCGCACTTCGGGACGGGATGATCCTGGACTTTATCAATAAAGAGAGATCTCAACTTTCCCTGGTGGCGAATTTTCCCGATCCGCGGAAGCGGAGTATCTATGAATTACTTCGAAAAACCAACTGGATGGAGCAACATTCCACCCATGTTGCCAACCTGGGGCTACAGATCTTTGATGAATTCCAGGAAGAGCTGAGCCTTACCGAAAATGACCGCGAACTGCTTAATTACGCAAGCCTGATGCACGATATTGGTTATTATATCTCCTATAGCAAACATCATAAACACGCGCTTTACCTCATCAGGTTTTCAGACCTACGTGGATTTTCGGAAGATGAGATCAATATAATGGCCAACGTGGCGAGATATCACCGCCGATCCACTCCCAAGAAAAGGCATTTTCGATATAAGAAACTGGACAAACCGCTAAAGAAAAGGGTGATGAAATTATCAGCGATATTGAGAGTGGCCGACGGACTCGACCGCAGCCATTATCAAAATGTGACAAAACTGGAGATCAAAAATGGCAAGAAAAAAGTGAAGTTCGTACTCACCACCCAGAGTGATCCCGAACTGGAGATCTGGGGTGCCGAAAGAAAATCGAATCTTTTTGAAAAAGTCACCGGGAAAGAACTGGAGATCTACGCTGTGGAAAAGTATTTATAGCAGCGAAGCTACATTAGGATCACACTTCGACAGGCTCAGTGTGACAAGCTCTGTGTGACAAATGAAATTCGTACCTCGTACTTCGTAATTCTTACTTGGTCCTTCTAACTTACATGATGAATTTAGAACTGATGGAACGATTGTCATGCACTCTTTTCATCACATCGGCGAAAAGTGCGGCGCAACTTACCACTCTTATTTTTTCACTTTCCTGCCTTAGCGGAATGGAGTCGGTTACAATAAGTTCCTGAAGTTTAGATTTCGCGATCCTGTCGTAGGCATCTCCCGAAAGTACGGGGTGTGTACAGATGGCACGTACGCTTATCGCTCCGCGTTCCATCATAAGATCGGCAGCTCTGGTAAGTGTTCCGGCAGTGTCTACCATATCATCCACCAGTACTACGTTCTTTCCGGTCACATCCCCAATGAGTTCCATATGGGAGATCACATTGGCTTTCGCGCGTTGCTTGTAACAGATCACCACATCGCTTTCCAATGCTTTCGAATAGGCATAGGCTCTTTTAGAACCACCCATATCGGGAGAGGCGATCGTAAGATTATCGAGATTTAGGCTTCTTAAATAAGGTAGAAAAACGGTACTCGCGAAAAGATGGTCCACCGGTTTTTCAAAAAATCCCTGGATCTGGTCGGCGTGAAGGTCCATGGTAATGATACGAGTGGCACCTGCGGTCTCGAGGATACTGGCGATCATTTTGGCGGCGATAGGCACCCGGGGTTTATCTTTCCTGTCCTGTCTTGCCCATCCAAAATAAGGCATTACTGCGGTGATATGTCTTGCCGAAGCCCTTTTAGCGGCATCCAGCATCAGCAGCATTTCCATAAGGTGATCTGAACCCGGATGCGTGGAGCCGATAATAAAAACACGGGATCCGCGGACCGATTCTTCAAAGGAAGGCTGAAATTCACCATCGCTATAAGTAGAGGTGATCACATTTCCCAGTTTACTTCCATAATGTTCGGCGATCTTCTCGGCAAGTTCCCGACTTTGGGTACAGTTAAAAATCTTGGCTTCTGTGATTGGCATGTCGTGTTGTTGTTTGTTGTGTGTTTGTCTTGTGCATACAAATTTAAAAATTAATTCGTGCCAGCCGAGAATAAATGATCCCGACTATTTGGATTGTATAAATTTCACTGCAGAAATATGATTTTTATAATTATTAGTCTTCAACGTATCATCAAAATAGAACGCAGATTCAAAAATATACCGAAACAACGTATAACGCAAATGGCGGGTTTCTTAGCAAAGAACTAACATAGTTTCCATAATAAACCAGGGCTATAACGACCTCCCGATAGTTACCGGGTAGGCGTCCCTTACTCCGCCAACATACGAACCGGGACCATTTTAAAACATTTTGCGCCGTCCTGAATAAAGGTTACAAAATTTCAAAAATTATGTGCAAAAATTAAAAAGTAATTAGACGATACAGTAAATCTTTCAAATTTAAAATTGATTTATCCATGATAAATAAGTTTCGGTTACCAAAGCTAAACAGCTTAATATTACGTAAATTAGGTTAAGCTAGTTCAATCTTACTTTTAGTAAAGCATGGCTACTCTAAAAACACTTAAAAATCTGGTTTACCCTGTTACTCTGCTAACAGTTGTAAGTCTGTTAAGTATTGTTCTTAGCATTTATGCTATTTATCTTGGTTTTACTCTTGAGAGTCCCGCGATTATATATCCTATTATCGTTGTTCCTATTTCAGCCTTTATTATAGCCATGTATGTTATAGATCGACGCCTTATAAAACATATCGCTTATTATAAACTTATGCTGGCAGAACTAGTACTGGTCCTGGGCGGTTATTTACTGTATAGTTATACCACTAGCACGGCCACCATTCATATGGCTACCGATGAAGATTATATTTTAGTCCTGTATGATACCAATGAAAACTCTATGGGCAGGTTTAGTAAAAAAGGTCTCTTTAACAAAGAGTTACTTATTACCGATAACATCGTGCATTTAAATCCATCACTCATCTCTAAATACGATATACGCATCTTTCCTCCGGATAATTGGCTGCGCACTGGTGAATCTTCCGGAAACTATTTTTATAAAGGCGATTCCATCCATTACAGATACACCATAAGAACCAGAAAAACTAATGAGGTTAAACGACTTCAACAAACCTATATTGATAGTCTGATAGCTCTGGAGTTCAAGTAAGCGAAAAGTTGTGTGCCCGCTCGTGGAATGTTTGATGAATAAAAACGTTTTTCAACAACATATAACCCCAATGGCGGATTTGGTAGAAAGAAGTAGATTAGTTTTCATATCAAAAAAAATTCGATAAGGCGGGAAAGCCGTATCCAGAATCCGCGCCACTTGCCGCTATACGAAGCCGTTAGGCATAAACAAACATGACAGACCGAAACCAATATATTGAGAATTTGAACAGGAAAGATAACTGGATTGATTATTTAAAAGAAAATTCAGGACTTCCTGGAAAAAGAGCAAAACTTGAAATATTAAAGATTGCTACCGATCTGGGAGATGAGCATTTTTTCATGTCGTGTTTAAAATTCAATGAGAAAATTGCTCCAACTAATACGCCGGGAGAATTTGTTGCTATTTGCGGTGTGGCAGGATTGGGTAAATTAGTAAATAAGGGAAAACTTGATAATTTTAATTCCCTCAGGAAATTTGCAAATGATAGCAGATGGAGAGTGCGAGAAGGTGTCGCTTTTGGATTACAAATAATCGGAAAAAGGAATTTCGATAAATTAATTTGTGGAATTCAAGAATGGATCAATGGGAATGATTATGAGAAACGAGCTGTTGTAGCTGGACTTTGCGAGCCAGGTTTATTGAAAGATCGAGATAATGCCAAAAAAGTTCTCGAAATATTGAATGAAATTATCGAATCGGTTAAATTCATTTCTGATAGAACAAGCGAATCGTTTAGAGTTCTTAAAAAAAGTTTAGGATATGGATTAAGTGTTGCAATAGTTAGTTATCCGGAAATTGGTGAAAATATTTTTGAGAAAGCAAGACTACTACATGATAAGCAGGTTACGATAATTGGGCCTTACTCAATGTTTTTGAAAGGTGAATAATTTCATTTTTAGTCATTGCTTATCCGCCAAAGTGTTTTCCTCCTTTAAAACATCCTCCCGCAAAATTTGTTTCAATTTTTCCGGTTCTTCGAACAACAACTTCGCTGGTTCGGTACTGGCAATTTTTTAAACGCGCTGTAAACCCGGCTCTCTCCCTGTTTTATTTTTTTGTTTCCTGAAGCGCAGCGCAAGTAAAAGCATCATTAATGGAGCGGTAATTACCCAGGGAATGCCAAGTAATAATATTTTTTCAGAAAAATATGGGTAGAAATATACAAACGCAATAAGCGGTGTGACCAGTGCATTTGCCAAAAATACCGCTCGAACCCACTTGTCAAACCCTTTATTTTTAAAAATAGGAAGAACAAATAGAGACGCCAATCCCATTGCGATATAGCCTATGGCATCAAAATTCCAAAACAGGGAATGTGGATATTGTACGAGCACTTCAATTTGGTCAGCTTTGTCCTGTAACGTAAAAGGAATAACCGTTGCGAGCTGCACCACATAATTTGCTGTTACAAAAATTGCGTAGATCACCGTGAAGAGGAGCGCAGCATGGCTCCAGAATTTTTTCTGGTTTGGTGTTACATAATGAAGCGCTAACATTTCCAATAAAAACGGAATCACGATACAGAGAGAAAATCCATAGATTGAAATTTCGTCATAGGGATAGGTAAATAATCCTAAAAGCTGCAGGATTTGAGCAATCACAAAAAGTGCGTTTGCCGTAAATGCAAGCATCCCAGCAATAAATCCTATGCGATAGTTTCTATTCATTGTGGTATTTTATTAATACTTTATATCTAAAACATAGAACTATCTCTACACAAACGCCGTATCAGGATGGCCCATTCGAACCTAAAAACCTTTTGCTATTCCCACACCAAAAGCGAAGTAGTTGAAGTCAAAATATATCATAAAACCTTCCCCATCAAAATCTCCAGATAGCGCCCGATAACCCAATTGCGGCCGCAAAAGCCAACTATTACCAAGGTCATATTGCATGCCCACTCCCAATTCCCAGCCTAGGCCGTGACCAGAATCTCCTGTAATGTCGCCACCTTCATTTTCTTTTTCCAGGTGGTTATATATTCCTCCCGCTCTTACTAAATAGGATAGATTATCTGAGGTACCGATAGGATGAATAAATTGCAATCCAAACGTATATCCTGTTTCTTCGAAGTCAAAATCCTCCACGCCACCAGAGGTATCAGATTTAAACTGATTCCATCCCCAACCAGCATATACTCCAACGTGTTCTATAAAATTGTAGTTAATGGCTACTTCAAACCCAAAGCCCGTTTTTAGGTCTGTATCGCCAATTTTATCTGTTGGAAAATTGAGGTTAGGTCGTAACTCCAGCGCCCATTTTTCTTGAGCCAGAATAGTTGAGGTAAGCATTATTAATATGGTTGCAACCACAAAGTTTTTTAAATTTTTCATCTATTTTGAATATGATTTAGCCTGTTAAAATTATGCTATATATATTATATTCATTATGACATAAATCATATTAAATAACTATTAATTAGTTATTTACGCCCTGTTTGATAGATGATTTTGCTATCATCTAATTAGATAATGTCTTCCCTATCATTTTTTAATATAGAAAAGATGATAATATGATGTGTAAACAAAATGAACCTAACCACATATAACCCAAATAGGCGGTAACGTTAGAAGGAAAAGAACTACATTCGTATTTATAACAAACTAAACCGTTAAGCCTACATCCCGATAGCTATGGGGACCGTTCCTAAGGCGGAACAAGTATTAATCTGGACTATTCTTCAATGCTAAAAGATACATCTCCCATTTTATAAATTAATTCACAAGTTTTAAATATAAATTGTCTAACCAGTCCCCCTTTTAACATGAAACAATCCCTTATAGTTCTCCTGATTTTATTATTTCTTAGTGCATGCAGTACCGGAAATGATGACGGGCCGATAGAGAATCCAGCTTCTAAGGACACAGAGACGCCAGTAATAAATAGTTCAGCTGTTCCAGAATTACTATATAAACAAACTAATCTTCAAATAAGTATTACAGATGAATCATCAGTTTCCAGCCAAATATTGATAAATTGAGAAGTAATTACTGAGAGCTCGAACAAGAATATTGAATTTACTATTGATCCCTTTGAATTCAAAACAGGGGATAAAATTTTAGAAATCATTTCTAAAGATGCCAATAATAACGAGAGTAAATTAGAAGTAGAATTTGAGTTGAAAAAGTTATTATTTAAGGACCCCGATCCCGGATATATTGAAAGTAAAGTTTACTTAGCAGTAAATTATTCCAATGGTCAATTATATAAGAGTAAAAAAATTGAACAGGAGGAAGATGGATTATTTTACGCAGATAATGACTTTGAACGGCAACAATTTACAGTTACAAAATATAGGATTGTTGTAGATGATGATCATCCAAGTAAGGGAATTCTAATTTATTCCTATGGAGATATAGAACCCGGGACACAGTTATTAACCAATGCTGAACAAGTGGGTTTATTCAATCCGGGGAATCTCAATAGAAATCAATCACAATTAATTGAGATAAGTGAGGTAGAAAACCCTAAAATCAATTCATTTGATAATTGTTCACCATTCTTACATTTTAGCTCAGAGGTTACTCCGAATTTTTTCATGTATAGCATGCCAGAGGGCGGCAATCCTCTAAACGATTATAGATACACCATCATAAACGATATTAACAAGACTTCCTATGACCAAAATGATTTTGTTCAGCCCACTAACTTTCTAGAAATTCATTTGCCCGATAAACCCGACTATTCCATTTTGGTACAAGGGTATAAGAGCGAAGAAGAATATGATCTCCACAAATTTAACAGCATTTTTGAACTTAAAAGTTCAACACGATTTTCTGAAAATAATATCATAAATATCCCCGTATTCAATGAACTATTCGATATGTATGTTCTAAGATATTTTGAATATTTAGATAATAAAAAGACATTTCTTTCTTATCAGAAAAATCTGAATGAACCAATTGTTAATTCACTCAATATTGAGAAGAACGAAGAAACTGTTGTTTATACGGGAGCTTATGCCTTTACTAAATTTCGTTTTAATCCTCAAAGTTCAGTTTCAAATTCAAATATTTATTTTGTATGGGATTTCTATTATAAAAAATCGAATGAGAAAAAAATTCCATTCAATGACTTTGTGATTCCAGATGATGTACAAATAATTTTTGACCAAAAAGGCTTTGTTACCAAGCCTGGATTAATGAATACCTTTTATTCCTTAGAGGTTGAGATTTATAAATATGAGCATACTATAGAATACAAAAATCTATTATTTGGGCAAAGTTATAATCAAAATGAAGCTGGTGATATACAAGGGATCCGACTTAACTTAAAGGACTAATTGAAATATGATTTTGAAAAAATCAAGGAATTTCGAATCAATTTAATAACGGATATTATTTGTTTGAATCAAGAATTAGAAAGAAATAAAAGAAAGGTTTTTCATATTTTCGGCCTTATTAACTCAGGTTTTCGATTTTTTTGATAATATTATCTGGCTCTTCTATTAAAATATGACAGAAATAAAACTGGCGCGATCGGAAAAAGATCACCGGATAATTGCCAAACTGGCAAATAGCATTTGGACTGAACATTATACTCCCATAATAGGGGAGGCTCAGGTTGCTTATATGCTTGGAAAATTTCAGTCTGTTCCTGCCATTGAAGACCAGACTAACCAGGGGTTCTCCTACTACCTTTTACTCCATGAAAATAAGCCTGTTGGATATTTTTCCTACTCCAGAAAAGATGACTCCCTGTTCTTAAGCAAGATCTATATTCTAAATTCGGAGAGAGGAAAAGGGATTGGGAAAGCAGGGATTTCGTTTATGGAAGATCAGGTTCGGGAACTCGGGCTAAAAAAGATCCAATTAACGGTAAACAAGTATAACGCCAATTCTATAAAGGCTTATGAAAAAATGGGCTTTATCAATATCGATGATATTGTACAGGATATTGGCCAGGGCTACGTCATGGATGATTATGTTCTCGAGAAAATTATTAACGAATAATTTACAGTAGAGGGATTAACTGTTTTAACTGACGTATAAATATTTAAATGTTTTAAAATAACTTCCCAAAAATTATCTATTTATAAAATACATTTTCCCGGTAAATTTATTTCTTCTTCCACCAAACCTTATCTGGTATATAAGAAAACAGGCATTCTTACTTTTTATAATAATCTAATTCATCTATATTCCCTGCCGATAGAAAATTAAAGATCATGCAAGAGAATAATGTACCAGGGTATTTAAAAGAGGTATTGGAAAATATGCCCAAAGATTGGTTGAGCCTAACCACCCATCGCCTGGATATTTATAATGAAGAACTGGCCAAAACTGAATTCCTGGAACGGTTTGAAAACTTATATAAAGACAATAATGCTTCAACCTCAGCCTTCATTGAATTACCTACTGCTTTCGACTATATTCGGTTAGGGCATCCATTATCTTCTGTTCTGGAATGGTCAATTGCCAAATTGAATGATCTCAAACCGGATAATATCATCGGTTTTTCATCAAAGGTGGCTCCGGTTCTGGCCGTGCTAAGAAAGAATTTATTCGATCATAAAAACACCCAAATCGTTTATAAGGATAAATTGCCGGAATGTTTTGACTTCGAAGCCCTGGAACGTGTATACGGTTACAATTTTATATTAAAACAGGTAACGAAAGCTGAAGATATTTCCAGTTTTGACGGCAGTTGCATTTTTATTTCCCAGGAGGATGATATGACTGATCTCAACCTCAACTCAAATATTGATTTTTTTATCTGTCTTCAGGAGGAGCTGGGAAGTATCTTACTGGTGAATGGAGCGCAGAATGAGTTTTATATATCCGAAATTCAGCATGTAAGAAGAAGAGAGACCATTGCCATGACCCCGACCGATTGCTTTACCGCCTTGCAAGAATTATTAGGCAGGTCTAATTCTGCTCCGGAAAAAAGTAAATATGAGGCCAACAAAGCGAGTGTGGTGGATTCTGTGAAAAAGATCACCGCCACAAACTCAAAAGTGCTGCTTGGTTCCTGCGGACTGTCGGTTCAATATGCCATCATGATGGGTCTTATAGACGAAGCATTGGAAAAGCATAAAGGCAAGGCCATTAAAATTATTGTTCCTCCAAATTGCTATGGCGGAACGAACGACCAGGCGAGGCGAGTTGCGGCCTGTGTAGAAAATGTAGAGATCATGGATCTACCGGTAGATGGAGATAACAATATGGTTCAAAGCACAGATAAAGTGTTGGATCAGGTGGCGAAAGAAGGTGCGGTTCCTTACATTATCGCAGAAATTCCCACCAACCCACGAGTAGAAGTTCCAGATCTGGAAAAACTAAGAAAGGTATTGAGTAAAGAGCGCAAAACTGCCTCCGGGGAAGTGGCTATAGATCCTGTTTTTATTTTAGATCAAACCTTTTGTCCGAACGTTCAATTTTGTGGGGAAGAGGGGATACTCTCCTCTATCAGGACCATCTCTTATGTTAGCGGATCGAAATTTCCCAGTGGCGGAAAATGTACTGCCGGCTACTGTGTAGCAAATAAAAAAGCAGAAGCTTTGATGGAAAAAATAGAAAAGCATCTGAGACTTTGCGATAACGAGGCTACCGCACTTCAGGTTGAAATATTAGCAGCACAACTGCCTTCCATGAATCAAAGGATCAAAGATGCATACAAGAATACCCGTGAATTTGTAAGCTTCATCGAAGCTACTCTGCCGGCAGCCAGGATCAATTTTGTTTCCGTAGAATTGGCTGAAGAAGGATTTACCCCTTCGGTGTTTTCATTAGATCTTCCCACTAAAGGAAATTCCGATGAAGAAAGAGAAGCTTATAAAAGAGCATTAAACCAAAAACTGATCGATATGATGATCAGTGAGATCCCCAATGAAAGCAAATACTGCGTGAGCTATGGGCAGTTAAAAGGCTGTTACTGGACAATTCCTGCAACATCAACTCAAGGGACTACGAAGGAAGATGACAAGGATTATATTGCCCGTGTCTCTGTATCACCAGATCTCGATCTGGAACTACATAAAAAAGTCTTTTCAGATTTTGTAGCACAAATTTAAAATCAAGGAAGGGGCTACAAGCCTTCCCATATCTCCGGTCCGGAATTAGATCAACTTATTGAAAAGGTTTAATTCCGGACTGGCATTTTAATTCTTAGGAACCGCGTCTTTATTTACGGCTACTATTTAGAAATAAATAGAGCCACTGACAGGAAATATTCACGTGTGGTCGCAATTCTAGACCCTTACCGCTACACTCGATACATATTTTAAATAAATTGTTTTTCAGGTACTTATAAAATTATACAAGCTGTTTTAATAAGTAAATTCTGTATATTTAAAACTATTAAAAAGTTTTTTACACCCGGTTTTTTCAAGAGATATGTATAGAGTAATTTCCGCAATTATACTGGTTTGTGTTTATTCAGGATTGTGTTTTTCGCAGTCCGGCAATGTGAGCGCTCAAGATCTAAAAGATCAACCTATAGACTCCAGCCTTTCATGGATGCGTGCTAATGTAACTACGGAAGAAAATTTAGAAAAATTTCATGAGATTGGCCTAAACACTTTAAAACGAAGTTTAAAAACAGGAAACGATACTTTAACTGCTCAAATTCACGAATCATTAGCTGCCTGGCATTCTTATAATGGGTTGTTTTCACCAGACTCCGTTGTATATCATGCGGAGAAGGCATTAGGTTATTATTTAAGGGCTAATGACAAAAAGAAAATTGCCGATACCTATAGATCTCTTTCCATAGACTATTTAAATACCGGGCAATTAGAAAAAGCTCAAGAGGTATTGTTCAAGTCTATTGAGTTGTACGAAGATCTAAATGACGATGCCGGTCTGGGAAGTGCCTTCCGCACTTTAGGTGTTAAATACCGAGTGACCGAAGATTTTGAAAAATCTATAGCATATACTATTCAGGCGATCCCACTATTGGAAAAAACCGAAAATTACAGCGAATTGGCCATCGCTCAATTTAATTTAATAATCGGTTATGGGAAACTGGGAGACTATGAAAGAGCCTACAAAGCAACAGAATATTGCCTGGAAATTGTTAGAACAAAAGTTCCTGAAGAAATTTTTATACCTGTTAGGGCATACTCCTACCGGGGGGAAGTCTATACAAAAGCAAAAAATTATGAAAGTGCATTAAAAGATTATATAACAGCATGGGAATTGTGCATACAGCATGTTGGTGAAGAACGTTGCGCCACCTATCGCACTGAAATAGGACACATTTACCTGTTACAGGAAAAGTTCGAGCCGGCTTTGGATCATCTTCTGGCAGGTGTAAACGCTTATGAAGATAAGGGACAGATTGGCATCATACAGCCCTATTTAGATCTGGCAGAAGCTTACAGGCAATTAGGGGATTACAAAAATGCCCTGTTCTATAAAGAGAAAGCCCATTCCAATTCAGAAAAGATGCTGGAAGATAAGATCAAGTAGTATTGAATCTGAAATGGCCATTAAATACGAAACCGGCAAAAAGGATGAGGCCCTGGCATCTCAAGCCGCTTTACTCGATCAAAAAAGTAAGACACAAAAACTCATAATATTGATTGCCTCACTGTTGTTTGTGTTTTTACTATCTATGCTGTATTTCTTGCAGAAGAGCAAAAAAGCCACCAGAATTATTCGGGCCAAAAATGCTGAAAACGAATTATTGCTGAAGGAGATACACCATCGGGTGAAAAATAATCTGGAAATGGTAAAAAGCCTGATCGCCTTGCAATCGGCTCAAATAGAAGATCCCGCCACTAAGGAAGCCATGGTCGCCAGTCAAAATCGAGTGCAATCTATGGGGATCATTCATCAAAAATTATATCAAGGCGAAAATCTGGGAAGTATTGAAATGAAAGATTATTTCATCAATCTAAGCGAAGGTATTCTTGACACCTTTGATGCTGAAGATCAGGTGAAAATTGAGTGCGCAATGGATAATTTAGACCTGGATGTAGATACGGCTGTTCCCATTGGCCTTATTGTAAACGAGCTTCTTACCAATGCACTTAAATACGCTTTCCCTGAACATCAACAAGGCATCATTAATATCAGTTTAAAAAAAGACACTAATGATAATTTAAAACTACAGGTTAGGGATAATGGTGTTGGTAAAACAGAAGGTCTTGCTCCAAAAGGGACTGGATTTGGTGCACAATTGGTGAAATTACTAACCCAGCAACTTAATGGAAAGATGACAGAGCATAACGATGAAGGAACTCATATTGAATTTGACTTTTTAATCAGAAAAAGCGCATAATGAGCGAAAAGATCAAAATACTCATTGTTGAAGATGAAATGCTTATTGCGGCAAATATTTCATTACAATTAAATGAATTGGGATACGAAGTTACCGGCATAGTTCCCAGAGGAGAGGAGGCATTAATGCATATTAAATCTGAAATTCCAGATATATTACTGCTCGATATCAACCTCAAAGGCACTTTAGATGGCATTGAAACAGCATTGGCTATGCAAAAAACCCACGATATTCCTATTATCTATTTAACTGCGAATGTTGATGATGCCCATTTCAATAAAGCCAAAGACACGCATCCTTACGGTTTTATTGGCAAGCCATTTAAAAAACTGGATCTGAAACGCGCCATTGAATTGACTATAACTCAAATAGGCATTAAGGATGATCCTAATACCAATGTCGAATCTCAGCATGATGAGGCCTTTATTTTAAGTGATTGTATTTTTGTGAGGCATTTAAATTCAATGGTGAAAGTAAATATTAAAGACATTCTTTACATTGAAGCCGAACGTAACTACTGCCGGATATTCTCTAATGATAAGGAATATTTACTGGTCATGACGCTAAAAGAGATGGATAGAAAATTGCCTGCCCGGCACTTTCTAAGGATTCACAGATCCTATATTATCAATATCTCCCAGATCAAAGAAATAGCAACTACCCATATTGTAATTGGCAGGAAAGCGATCCCTATTAGTAAATCCTTAAAAAAAGAATTGCTTAAGCGATTACAAACCTTTTAATTCCTTGGTTAATTAATCTCCCTCCTTCGGACAGTGTATTGGTGCTTTCGTCCTTCATCGTTTCTTTTATGTTTTGAACATTAGTTATTTAGGTAAATATAATTAGCCAAAAAAAATAACTCATGAAAACAATTAAAATTATTATTACTACAGTGATCATAACGATTTTTAGCACTGTTATGCTCACTGCACAAAACAATGAAAGTGAAATTCTAACTTCAACTGAAATTACAGTCAAACAAGGACACAATGCTGCGTTTATGGAAGGTGTTAAAAAATGGAAAACATGTTACCTGGAAAATAATGGGGAAGATAAATGGAATATGTGGAGCAGACAGCAAGGAGTTGGCAACTTTTATATTATGTCTGGGGCGATGCCAAATTGGGCTGAAATGGATAAAGAAGATCCGGCTAGTAAAGAATGTTACCTGGTTCTATTGAATTTTATTATGCCACATATTGAAAAAGTGAATTCCAGAATTGCACGAAGCTTACCGGATGTTAGCAGAACCAGTTCAGAAGATGCAAAATACATCCGTGTCACTTATTACGAGGTTCATAAAGAGTATGCTTTTATGGATGTTCTAAACAAGGTCACAAAAGCTATAAAAGACAAAGAAGGTGATGCCCGTGGAGTTTGGTATAATATCGAACTTGGTGGCCCGGATACTCCGGATTTCTTAGTTGCCGAACCATTCGAAAAATATTCAGATATGGATATTAAAAGAGATAGCCCGGCGAAGATCTATACAGATCTTGTAGGAGAAGAAAAAGCAGCTGAACTGTGGGAAGTCTGGTTTGATACTCTGGAAAACAGCTGGTCTTATATCTTTAAATTGAATACGGAAATAAGTAATAATTAGCCATTCAAAGAAGCTTGTCTATACTACTGGCAAGCTTTTTTACCTACATCTTTTCAGTATTCTCTTTTACTAAAAACTTCAATCGACTGAGATAAAGCTTTTGCATTCATCACGAAAGCTCAAATACAAGCTCTGTCTTTCATGTATTAGCCTTTCAACATTTTGCCAGTTAGATTCGAGTTTTTAAAAGGGTCATTCATCAATTTTAAAATTAGGATAATTATCGAAAGGCAGAGAGTATTTGATATAAAAGTCGAAGAGCCCCCCTAGGGATGCAGATTTCAATCCACTTATCTTAAAATCCTGGTTATGAAAAATAAAACATTTAGTCCAAAAAATAGATTGGGTAGAAATCTTACAGACAATGCATTAACACGATACCTTACCTTTTCAGCACTTTATATTGCACAGGGAATTCCGGAGGGTATTACTTATTTAGCCTTACCTGCCTGGTTAGCCATGAATGGAAAATCGGCAATGGATATTGCTGCTTTGGTTAGTGTGATGCTAATTCCCTGGAGCTTTAAAATTTTAATAGCTCCCCTGATGGACCGCTTTACAGTTTTATCTATGGGAAGAAAACGGCCGTGGGTGATCTTTGGCCAACTAGGTTTAATAATCAGCTTTTTGAATCTTGGGCTGGTCCCCGATCCTGTAAATAATCTAAGCGGATTGATGGTTGCCGGATTTTTTGTCAATTTCTTCGGAGCATTTCAGGATGTAGCCACAGATGGAATGGCTGTAGAGGTGATTCCTGGCAAGGAGCAGGCAAGAGCTAATGGCTTAATGTGGGGATCAAAAACAATAGGCATTTCATTGTCTTTAATTATTGGCACATGGCTTATCAATAATTTTGGGTTTTCAATAGCTGTTTCCTCGTTGTCAATAGCAGTAGCCACCATCATGATCTTACCGATCTATTTTAAGGAACGCCCGGGTGAAAAGCTTCTTCCCTGGAGCCCCGGGTAAGGCCTCCTTACACTCGAAACATACACAATTAAAAAGTTGGAAACAAATCTTTAAAAGTCTCTACAAAGTGGTGATATTGAAATCTAGCGTAGTCTTGTGTATTGGAATTTTTGTTTTAGGCATAATGTTCGGTCTGGTAGATACCCTGCTGCCTATTTTTAGTATTCAGGAATTAGGCTGGACAAATTCATATTTCTCTAATATACTGTCCATAACTACGGTAATAGGAGGTTTTTTAGGGATGTTAGTGGGGGGCTATTTGGTAGATTATTTTGGTAAAATTAAAATGCTTAGTCTTTACCTGATCTTAATAACCATCGTAATAGCAATATTTGCTTTTGTGACTAATTTATGGAGCAGCCTTTTTGTTATCTGTACCTTCATCTTATCTTATTCCACTCTATATACTTTTTTATGTATAGCCGTTTTTGCATCTGCAATGCATTTATGCTGGAAAACTGTTGCTGCTACTCAATTTACACTTTATATGGCATTGTCTAATATGGGCCGTGCGGCCGGTGCGGGCCTGCTTGGGGTTTTAAAGACCAATTTCAATTGGGAAACCGTCTTTTTTACTATAGCCATAATACCCTTTATTCTGATAATTATAATTCAATTTATAAATCTCAGAAAGCATAGGACCATAGTGGATAGTTTTGATGTTTTACCATATAATATAGTAGTTCCCCGGTTATAAAAAATTAAAATACCAGGAACAGATTGTCCAAAATGCCAATCTCAAAAGATAAAGTAGTGGCACTTTTAAACTATTAGAAACAAATTCTATGAATTATCATAAGCAGAAGCACCCTATTAAATTCCATTTTAATTTGGAATTTTAACCCTAGAAGTTGGAGTATTCATTTCTGATATTTTTATTCCAGCTTATAAACCCTTATCCAGTCAATATAAACTGCAGCAGGAAATTGAGCTTCAGGAACAATAGGTCCTCCGTAAGTAAGATCAGAACCTCCTACTCCTGCACTTAAGATTGCAAACATTTTATGTTCAAAAGGAGACCATTCTTCAAAGTGATTTGAATATTCAGAAACACCTACTCGCCTTCCGTCAATATCCTGGAAGGCAATTTCATCTTCCTCATCTTTTAAAAAACCGTCGCCGTCATTGAAATAATGAACATGGTATACATTGTCATCCACAAAAAACTCGAGCCTGTCCATATACCAGTCGATTCCATAGGTGTGAAATCCTGAACTCCCGGAATAGGTCGCATTGGCAGGAGGCGGAAAATTCCCGTATCCAGGTTCTGCAGGATTTGGCACCTCATGGTTCTCATAATTGTAGTATGCACCTAAATGTCCGTGGTTCCAGTCTTTATATTCATTATTCTCCCAGAACCAGGCATAATGAACAGTTCCCAGATTATTATAAGGAATAGATCCTACATATTCCATGATATCGACCTCCCCTCCCTGTGGCCACATGATATGATCATAACCTGCAGGTTTCTCGGCAGGCATCATCCAGAATGCGAAACCCTGTCCCTGATGTCTTACTCCTTTCGGCATTACCCGGGCCACAATTCTATGCGCCGGACCCCAGGATGCTTTTCCAGAGGTATTGATCCTTCCACTCGTATAACTTCTGTCCATGTAACTTTCTTTATGGGTGGTAATAACAAGACATCCACCATCAGCACCACTCACACTACTTTGGAAGCTTACATTTTTTTCACGAGATGTAGCTCTATCGAGCTGGCCTGTTCCCCAATCTCCATTTATTCCGGTACCTGTTTCATAGTTCCATTTAGAAGTATCGAGCTGGCCACTGTTAAATTCATCCTGCCATACCAGACTTCCAGGTTGTTGTGCACTTCCCGTATTCTCATCCGGCTTAATTGCTTTGAAAGAAGCCATGACTCTTTGGTTCCCTGAAGTTAGCAAAGGATTATCAAGGTTGTTATTACCTGTAAACTCAAAAGTATTAAGCTGACCGTTATCGTGGTGCAGCATCGCCCAAAACGTCTTCTCTCCGGTAATCTCAATGCCAGGTAAAAGCGGTAAGATCAAATTGCTGGAATAACCTTTTGCCACCAATTTTGGCGCTGAAATTAATTTGGTCATGTCTGGTGAGGCATTTCCGCTGTCTGAGTATAGAACCACCCAGCCCGGCAGACTCATATTGACACTTTTAATAATCAGTGTATTATTCTGCAAAGTTTGGTCCTCGACAAAAATATTTCCTGTAAATTCATTCCCTGCATCCGAATCTTTATCATCTTCGGTGCTACAGGAAACGAAAGAGAAGGTAGTAATCAAAACAAAGGCACAAACAACACCTCTTAATATTGTCATGATCTGGGAAGTTAAAAAGATTTATAAATTTAGTGACTATAGCGAATACTGTAGCGAATTTTAATATGACAAAAGTCATAAACCATTGAAATTACCCTCAGTAATTTGTCCTACAGCTAAGCAGGAGGTTTTTTATACTATTTCTCATTTTTTGCGGAACTCAACTTTTACCTCCGAAAAGGATCTTGAAGGAAGTGCTTAAAATAGGAAATGAGACCCCGAAAAGGAAAGGTAGAGGCTTAATTCTCTACAAACAGCGTGATAGGTTAATAATTATTAGCTTCTGCAACCGGCTCTAAGCCGAGCTTCCGAATGCTCCTGGCTCGCGACCCGGAAATTTCTCTTCCCACTGCTCCCAAAAATATCAGTTAAGTGTGATAAAAGTTACATTTCAACTTCAAAACCTATCGTATTTTTACGATAGGAAAGATGAAAAGAAAGATAGAAAATAAGAAAGATACCGAAGCTTTGGCAAAATTCGCCAAAGCTTTAATCCATCCTACTCGTATTGCTATTTTAATGCACCTTGAAAACCAGTCCTGTTGCTTCACTGGCGATCTGGTAGATGAATTCCCTCTTGCTCAATCTACAGTCTCACAACATTTAAAAGAATTAAAGAATGCCGGTCTTATTAAAGGAGAATTAACCCCCCCTAAAATAAAGTACTGTATCAACCAGGAAAACTGGAAGGTTGCAAAAACATTATTTCAGCAATTTTTTGACTGACATTTTAATAATAAACGTATCGTTTATTGACGACAAACAAATATCAACATTATGACCAGAATCATTAAAATATTAGGAACAGGTTGTCCAAAATGCCAGTCAATGACAGGTGTTGTTAAAAATGTGGTATCAGAAAACAATATAGATGCAAGCATTGAAAAAGTGGATGATATAATGGAAATCATGAAGCTCAACGTAATGACCACACCTGCATTGGTAATAGATGATATTATTACCATAAAAGGCAGAGTACCTTCAAGAGATGAAGTACTGGCACTTTTAACCTGATAAAAACAAATTCTATGAATTACCATATCAAAGCTTCATCTATTTCAAATCAGGATGCCCTGGTTCATATTAAGCAGTCAAATATAGATTTTGGAACGACTTCAAAGACTTCTGAAAGCTTGCCAAATCCTGCCGAATTATTCCTGGGTGCTTTTTCTGCCTGCATGCTGAAGAATGTTGAACGGTTTTCTGAGATGATGAAATTCAGCTATACTAAAGCCTATCTTGAAGTCAATGCAACACGTTTTGAAAATCCTCCCAGGTTAGACAGCATAGCTTATGAAATGACAATTTATAGCAAGGATAAAAAACTAAATACAGCCCTATTAAAAAAAAACATTGAAAAGTTTGGCACAATCTACAATACCGTAAAATTGTCCTGTAGTATTTCAGGCACAATTATAAGGATAGAGAATGTTTGAGTGGGTACAAAATATTGCCGATTGGTTCGTCTATGATGTCCTGAACCTGAACAAAGGGCAACATTTAGCTGAAGCCCTGAACTTCTTTATTTATGATACCACAAAGATATTAATCCTACTTTTTCTTGTTATATTTTTGATGGGAATCGTCAACAGTTATTTTCCCATTGACAAGGTTAAAAATTACCTGTCTAGAAATAAATTATACGGGTTGGAATACCTTATAGCCAGTCTTTTTGGGGTGGTAACGCCTTTCTGTTCATGTTCGTCGGTTCCATTATTTATAGGTTTTGTGAGAGGTGGAATTCCTTTAGGTGTAACCTTTTCATTTTTGATCACTTCGCCTTTAGTGAATGAAGTTGCTATTGGACTCTTTGTTGGCTTGTTCGGACTTAAAACGACTCTGATTTATGTGATCAGTGGTGTATTGTTAGGAACTGTTTCCGGCACTATCCTTCAAAAATTAAAATTAGAATCTTATTTGACACCCTGGGTAAAAGAAGTTTTGGCAACCGCGCAAAAAGAACAGAATATTTTTATTGCCGAAAAACAATCCTTAAATCAAAGGTTACCCATAATTTGGAATGAAGTATTTAAGATCCTGAAAGGTATTCTTCCATATGTATTGGTAGGAATCGCCATTGGAGGATTGATGCACGGTTACATTCCTGAAGGATTTTTTGAAAAATATATGGCCAAAGACAATCTGTTTGCAGTTCCAATTGCGACTATTTTAGCTATTCCTATGTACTCTAACGCCTCAGGTATACTTCCGGTAGTTCAGGTATTGGTTTCCAAAGGAATTCCTTTAGGTACTGCAATCGCTTTTATGATGGGCGTTGTTGGCTTATCCTTCCCGGAAGCAATGCTATTAAAAAAAGTAATGACCTTAAGACTTATTGCCACTTTTTTTGGGGTAGTAACACTCTGTATAATAATTTCGGGGTACCTGTTTAATCTAATTTTATAAGCTAATAAAGCCAATGGATCTCAACCTATATAAAAAATTGATCATTTTAAACTTAATCAAAGACAGTCGCAATTTTGTGAGGTCCGATTTTCCTTCGGAATATATTCATACCTATGATCGCAGCTTTCCATACCCAAAAACTTTAGCACAAATTAAAAAGTAAATAAATAATAATATGAGAACAACTCTATTTATCGTCATACTTCTTATTAGTTTAATAAGCTGTAATACAGGTCAAAAAGAAAACAAGCCAGATTTAAAAACTGGCGACTCAATTGAAGAAAATGTATCTCTAAATGAGGAAGCTGAACAAAAAATGGTAGCCCATTCAAAAGGCTATGAGCTTATCCAGCAAAAGTGTTATATCTGCCATATTGAAAAACCAGATCCATCAAAAAGAGATCAAATGATCGCCCCACCAATGTTACAGGTTCAGCAGCATTATAAACCAATCTATCCAAATAAAGATGAATTTGTAAATGCCATGGTGTCATTTATCAAAAATCCTTCGCAAGAAAAAACATTAATGCCAGGAGCTGTAAAGAAATTTGAATTAATGCCTAAACTTATCTATGACGAAGCAGAATTGCGCTTAATGGCAGAATCTATGTATGAGTATGATTTTGGTTCTGCCCCCAATATGAGAATGCAAATGATGAGTGGAAAGCTGCAATTGAATAATGGTGAAAAGTGGGTTCTAAATAAAGAATCTATGGAGCAAATAAATGCAATTATTAAAAAAATAAACAATTTTAAATCAACCGATATTTCAGATTACCAGCAATTAGGAAAAGATATATTTAATGATGCAAAATTTATAATGCTGGACGATTCATATACCGGTGAATTATTTGATCAGATACATATTTTCTTCAGTGGTATAGAACAGAATATGCACAATTTAATAGCTACAGAATCCATAGCTGAGGCAGAAAAACAATTGACAGAGTTAAAAAATCAGTTTAAAGAATTTCACAACTATTTTGAATAGTACAACTAAACCGAAATATCAATTGGAGAACAAAGGCATAAGCATAAAAAACCAATTTCAATATTAGCCTTTCTAACAGAGGCCATTAATAATAGATAGCTTTTAGCTTTTCAAAAGAAAATATTTAACTTAATCCACAAATACAGCTGCGAAACTACTTTCCGGCGATTATTAAATTGAGGCATAATAATTCTAAATGCCTTAAATTGAACCCTATGATTAAAAAAAAGCGAAAGGTTTTCAGAATTATCTGGTTCACTTTAGTTGGAATTTTTCTGATCTGGAATTTTACTACTTTTCAATCCAGAGATCTACCGGCTGATACCTTTAAAAATGAACAAAAAGTATCGGTTATAGAAAATAAGGACGAAATTACTTTTGAAGCACGATCTCCAAATAAGACGTCAGAAATTATTTTCTTTCAGGGAGGATTAACAGATCCGAAAGCATATGCTCCGCTGTGTAGAAAATTTGCAGAAAATGGATACACTTGTCATTTAATTAAAATGGCGTGGAGACTTCCACAGAACGACTATAAGAAGATTTCAAAAATGTTCAATTTTAAAACCGGTAAATATATAATTGGCGGGCATTCTCAAGGAGCAAAAATGGCTGCACAATTTGTTTATGAAAATCCAACCAAATTAAATGGCTTATTTTTAATAGGGACATCCCACCCTAGAGATATTGATATGTCCCAATTAAAGATCCCAACGATCAAATTATATGCTGAGAATGACGGATTAGCCAGTGTAGATGAAGTAATTGAAAACAAAGAAATGCTTCCACAAAACACAAATTTAATCATGATAAAAGGGGGAAATCATTCACAGTTTGGGTATTTAGGTCAACTTCTTACAGATAATAGTCCGGCTATTAGTTTAGAAAAACAACAGGGAAAAACTTTAGATTATCTTTTAAAGTTTTTTAGTACTATTAATAATGGCACCTAACATCGCCAACAAAGAGCCTGGTATCGTTTAGAAATACTATTTAACAGACTCCTGATAGTTATCGGGCCCATTGATAAAAAGTATGAAACGGGATCGCAAAAGACAATGAAAAAGAATTTAACTTCCTCAATTAAATATTTATCGGTTTTTCTGGTATTTATTGTCTTGTTTATTATCCCAACTATTTTATTGCCCGTATCGCCATCTCTTCTGGAAAAGATAAATCCCGAAGAAATGAAATCGTTTTTTCCACTGTTACTTCTTGTAGCTCTGTATCTCACAAGTGCCTATTGGTTACTGATTAAAAATATTAATCAGAATAAAATAGTGACTTTTGTAAAATTATCGGCAGCAAATTTTTTGCTGTATCCCATAATGATATACATTGAATCTGTTTTTTGGCTGGAGCCGCTAGAAATGATAGATAGCAATGAATACATAAAAATCTTCTTCAGATTCCTGATCACTTTTACACTATTTTCAGCTTATTTGGCACTAATTTCTAAGAACAAAACTAATCCTGGTATAAAGGAACAATCTTCTATTAATTATAAACTAATTAGCCAGAAGATATTTTTAATAGCGATCATTTATATCATTCTTTATAATCTGTTTGGATATTTCGTTGCCTGGCAATTTGAAGCTACCCGAATTTATTATACCGGTGATTCCGAGCTAAAAGGTTTTTTCCCTATGATTTTTCAAAACGTAAGTGATGCAAAGTTCATGATCGTCCAATTGGTTAGAGGAATATTATTTGGATTATCCGGCTATCTTTTTTACTCAATGCTTGCTTGTTCAAAAAATAAAAAGTTACTCATACTTGCCCTTATTTTTGGCGGATTTGGATTTCAATTAATTTTACCCAATCCTATTTTTCCTGAAATGGTTAGAATATCTCATTTTATTGAAACGACTTCTTCCATGATCATTTTTGGATTAATTATCGGAATTGTTTTTTCATATCAAAAAAGACAAAACTCAATTTAACAGCATTCGGTGAAAATCCTGTTTAAGCCGTGGACTTAGTTTTATTCCTAATACAATTCAGCCATCAAAATTAACAATTGAGCATGGCGGGCTTTTTTTCCCTGTTATTTTATTTCAAATTTGCCTTTAACCACCCAAATAGCAAATAATAAATCACGGCAGTTTAACTGGAAAATCGATACGGTTATGAAGGTTGGACACGACTATAAAAAATGTCTGAAAGTGCTGTTAAGTATATTGTGAACTAAGCTTAGGCGGTTAAATTCCAAAGAAAATAAGTAACTTTCCCTTTAATAGGTTTTCCTGAAAATACCAGGGGGACCTAATATAACCGCATAAGATGAAAAAAATTAAAAGCATTTTGATCTGGGCACTTTTAGTTCTTTGCCTAACAAGCTGCCAGGAAACTGATATCTCCCAAAATATAGATCTGGAAGAATTAAGTATCGATGAGGTCCATACTGCTTATAGAAATGGAAACTACAATAGCAGAGACCTGGTAGCGGCTTATATCACAGCTATTTCAGAAAAAAATGAAGAGATCAATGCTCTAACCATCCTAAACCCTGAGGCCCTTTCCATTGCCGAAAAACTGGATAAAGAATACGAGAAGACTGGCAAATTACGTCCGCTTCATGGAATCCCTATTATCGTAAAAGATAATATCAACACTAAAGGGCTTCCAACCACCGCGGGCTCCCTGGCGCTTCAGAATTTTATTCCTGAAGAGAATGCTTTTGTTATCAATAAATTAGTGGAAGCCGGAGCTATCATCCTGGCAAAATCGAATATGGCCGAATGGGCTTTTTCTCCAATGCATACTGAAAGTTCCACTGCCGGGACCACTCACAATCCCTATAATCTCGATTATGTTCCTGCAGGATCCAGTGGAGGAACCGCCGCAGCAATCGCCGATAACCTTGGCGTTGCAGGCTTAGGCACCGATACCGGGAATTCTATCCGGGGCCCCTCGTCCCATTGCTCCCTGGTAGGATTTAGAACCACCCTCGGACTTATAAGCAGGGAGGGAATTGTCCCATTATACCTAAGGAATGATGTGGTGGGGCCTATGTGCCGTAGCGTAGAAGACGCTACCCGTATCATGGAAGTTATGGCGGGATATGACCCAAAAGATCCGATCACAAAAAATTCTGTGGGCAAAACGCCGGACAACTACCAGCAGTTTCTGGTTAATAACGGCCTGGAAGGTGCAAGAATAGGTGTGTTAAGAGAATTGAGTGATCACCATACAGACCCGGATATAAAAGCTTTGTTTGAGAAAGCGATTCTGGACCTGGATTCGCTTGGGGCAGAAATAATTGATCCGGTTGTAATTCCGAATTTTGAAAGCTTAAGGCAGAACCAGTGGTGCTCAAATTTTAAAGAGGATGTAGAAGATTTCTTGCATACCTATGTTAAGAATGACACGCTCAAAACTATAGACGATATTATAAGAATTGGTACTAATTCTAATTTCGCAAGGCAAAGGCTTAAAGAGTCTGCCGACTTTAGTGGCAGATATGGTGATAAAGAAGCCAAATGCCTGGATGCTTATCATGATGAAAGGAGGATAGCCTTTAGAGAAGCAATTGAAAAGGTGATGGATTCTTTAAAATTAGCCGCGATCGTCTATCCTTCATGGAATAATAAACCTGCCAGAATAGCCGCTTTCGAAAAGGATTATAAAGGTGATAATAGTCAGGTCATTGCACCACACACGGGACAACCTGCCTTTACAGTTCCCATGGGGTATAGTTCGGGTAACCTGCCTGCGGGCCTTCAGTTTCTGGGAAGAATGTATGCAGAACCCACATTGATCAAACTGGCATTTTCCTACGAACAGGCTACTAAACATAGAAAACCGCCAGTTACTACTAAAAAATAACTATAAGATTAATAACCTTCTTTGAAATAAAAAATCAATACAGAATGAAACATATCCGGACAAAATATTCCGTAATTCTAATAGCGGTCTTTCTTGGAATATTTTTAATAACTTCCTGTAAAAACGAAGAAACAAAAGCCCGGGAAGGTTATGTTGAAGTTACGGGAGGTAAGGTTTGGTACAGGATAAACGGAAGAGGAGACAACACTCCGGTCCTATTACTTCATGGAGGTCCAGGTTCATCGAGTTATGGATTTGATCCTTATAAAAAATTAAGCCAGGGCCGTCCAATCATATTTTTTGACCAACTGGGAAGTGGAAGATCAGACAGGATTACCGATACTACACTTATGACCGTTGAAAGATATGTGGAAGAAGTAGAACAAGTTAGAAAAGAACTGGACCTTGAAAAATTATTTTTACATGGGCAATCCTGGGGTACGGCACTGGGGCTGGAATATTATCTGAAATACCCGGATCATGTAAAGGGGATCATTTTTAGCAGTCCCTATTTCAGCACAAAACGATGGATCGAGGATGCCAACGAACTGGTAAGTACCTTGCCGGATTCCATTCAAACAATCATTAGGACTAACGAAAAGAATAAAACCTTTAGCAACCAGGAATATCAGGATGCGGTCACTTTATTTTATAGTAAATTTCTGAGAAGAAAAGAAAGGCCTCAGGCCAGAAAAGATACGGCCAGAAAATATTTTGGGACCAATGTTTATGAATACATGTGGGGGCCAAGTGAATTTACGGCTACGGGAACTCTTCTTAACTACGATAGGATCGATAAACTATCAGAAATAAAAGTCCCGGTTTTATTCATCACGGGAGAATACGATGAAGCAAGACCTTCAACCGTAAAATACTATCAAAGTCTGGTTCCCAATGCCGAATTTGTAGAAATAAGCAACTCAGGACATGCCACTTTAAATGACAATCCTGAAGAAGCTCTTTCTGCAATCAAAAAATTTATTGATAGTAATGATAAAAATAAGGACTAATTAATCCTGTTCAGGCTGAAAATAATTACAGATTAAGACCGGATTAAAGATCCTTCTGCAACCGCGCCGATACCGAAACAGCCTGATCTAAACGGCTTCACTTTCTTCAGGAACCTTCTCTTCAGAAGCCTCTTTATTTTCCGGATGATCTATATTCTCTTCCTCCTCGTCTCCCGTAAAATATAGGAAGACATCCAGGATTGGTGACTCAGTGATCGCAGGAATTGTATAATCACCGGTAGTACCCTGCATCGCCAGCTCTGTATTCTCGTAGGCTTCCTTTACGTCGTTTGCCTGAACAAGCATATAGTGGTTGGATTTTCTTTCCTTACCACTCTCATCGTCATAGCTGATCAAAGAAACTTTAGATTTAAACCAACGATCTGAATTTTCAAAAGGATGTACTTCAGAAAGATTCGCCACTTTTATGCTGTTGATCTTAAATTCTTCACTGGTGTAAGCCGCCATCTCCTCGGTGATTCTGGATTCTGCCTCGGTATAGGAAACGGCATCTAATAAATAGTTTTCTGTAGTCACCTTGCTTTCGCCTGTTTCATGTGTCTTTCTATATTTTACTTTGCACTCATACCAAATTACGCTCATATCTTTTATTTTTTTGAGGGTGCCAAATATAGATTTTAAAAAAATCCATGAAAGCGAACCTGCAAATAGATATTCACAATTTTGAGCTTTTCTTTAGCTAAAACCCTAATCCCCTAAAACCGAAATAATTAATCCTATCTGGCCTAATTCAATTAAGGAATTTCAAAATCATCTTCAATCTTTACCGCAAGACCATACCAGTTTTTATCAAAATCACTGCCTTCATGAACATAGTTTCTTACGATTTCTAATTAAAATAAAAAGGCTGGTCTGTACAGACCAACCTTTTTATAATATCACGCCTTTCGGTTTATTATCGAAGGATCAATGAAGATCAAAACGATCTAGATTCATCACCTTATCCCATGCTTTTACAAAATCCTTTACAAATTTCGCTTCAACATCGTCGGTTCCATATACCTCAGCAAGGGCTCTTAGTTCAGAATTAGATCCGAATATAAGATCTGCACGGGTACCGGTCCATTTAACATCACCGGTTTTGCGGTCACGAGCTTCAAATTCATTTTGGGAGTCGGAAGTCGCTTTCCAGGTTATTCCAAGATCCAGGATATTTTTAAAGAAATCGTTGGTAAGCTGTCCCGGACGATCTGTGAACACACCATGTTTAGAACCATCATAGTTTGTTCCCATAGCTCGCATTCCACCAATAAGAACTGTCATTTCCGGAGCGGTTAAGGTTAACAACTGCGCACGGTCTACCAGTAATTCTTCCGAAGATGCTGATATATCATCTCTATTTCTATAAAAATTTCTGAAGCCATCAGCACTAGGTTCAAGCGGTTCAAAGGCTTCCACATCCGTCTGTTCCTGAGATGCATCTGCACGTCCTGGTGTAAAAGGAACTTTAATATCCTGTCCGGCATCTTTGGCTGCTTTTTCTACTCCAGCACAGCCGGCAAGAACAATAAGATCGGCTATAGAAACTTTTTTATTTCCAGATTGGGCTTCATTAAATTCATTTTGAATTCCTTCCAGGGTCTCGATCACCTTCCCAAGTTGCTTAGGATTGTTAACTTCCCAGCCATTTTGCGGAGCTAAACGAATTCTTGCTCCATTGGCACCACCGCGTTTATCTGATCCACGGAAAGTAGAAGCGGAAGCCCAGGCAGTTGAAACCAGTTCTGAAATAGATAATCCTGAATCAAGAATCTTAGATTTCAGCGATGCGACATCACTATCATTAACCAGTTCATGATCTACTTTTGGAATTCTATCCTGCCATAATAATTCTTCCTCTGGCACTTCAGGACCAAGATAACGCTCTATTGGGCCCATATCACGGTGAGTCAGTTTAAACCAGGCACGTGAATAGGCATCAGCAAACTCATCTGGATTTTCATAGAAATGTCTGGCGATCTTTTCATATTCAGGATCCATTTTTAGGGAAATATCTGTGGTAAGCATAAAAGGAGCGTGTTTCTTATCTGGGTCATGAGCATCCGGCACCGTGCCAGCTCCCTCCCCATTTTTTGGCTGCCACTGATATGCGCCTCCGGGTCCTTTGATACATTCCCAGTCATATTTAAAAAGATTGTCTAAATATTTGTTGCTCCATTTGGTAGGCGTATCGGTCCAGGCTCCTTCTATACCACTGGTGATGGTGTCTGCACCCTTACCTGTTCCAAAGCTGTTCTTCCATCCCATTCCCTGCATCTCAATGTCTGCAGCAGCCGGTTCGGCACCTACATATTTTTCAGCATCGGCAGCTCCATGAGTTTTACCAAAAGTATGCCCCCCGGCAATAAGCGCAACGGTTTCATAATCGTTCATCGCCATACGGCCAAAGGTCTCACGAATATAGGAAGCCGATTCTACAGGATCAGGATTTCCATTGTGACCTTCAGGATTTACATAAATAAGGCCCATGTGGGCAGCACCAAGTGGATTCTCCAATTTTCCTCCTTCATACCGGGCTTCGTTTTCAAGCCATTCAGATTCTGCTCCCCAGTAAACATCATTTTCCGGCTCCCAGACATCCTTTCTACCTCCTGCAAATCCAAACATCTTTAATCCCATAGATTCATGGGCACAGTTTCCAGCAAGGATCAAAAGATCTGCCCAGGACAATTTTTTACCGTATTTCTTTTTTATAGGCCATAATAATAGTCTTGCCTTATCAAGATTCGCATTATCGGGCCAGCTGTTTAAAGGTGCAAATCTTTGCTGACCTGAACCTGCTCCACCACGGCCGTCACCAATACGATAGGTTCCCGCACTGTGCCAGGCCATACGAATAAAGAAAGGTCCGTAGTGACCGTAATCTGCCGGCCACCAATCTTGCGAATCGGTCATGAGATTATAAATTTCATTTTTTACAGCCTTTAGATCCAGTTTTTTAAATTCTTCTGCATAATCAAAATCCTCATCCATCGGATTGGTTAATGCCGAGTTCTGCCTGAGGATTCCCAGATTAAGCTGATTGGGCCACCAGTCACGATTTGATGTTCCGGTACCGGCGGTGTATTTTAAAGCCCCCCCCATAAATGGGCATTTGCTTGATTCATTTACTTCCCAGACTTTGTGGTTATCTGAATGGTTAGAATGATTATTATTTGACATATTGGAAAGTTTTAATTAATTAACAACTTAAAAATACGATAATCTTCTCTTATAAGTTTTGTCTTTTTATAATTAAAAACTATTCTTAATAGAGGTAAAACCTATGGTTGACTGCCATCCTGAGGTTAAACTTTAAATTCATAATTCGATAATTCAAAATAGGTGCGGAAAAATAAAGAAAGTCATATTCTCGTATTCATATCCCTTACCGTTAAAGCAGCTGATCCAATGATCTGGAAAATCATTTTATGAATATGTCCTGTGTTGTTTATCTTTGAAAGCTTTTGAAAGAGAACTTCCATGATCAAGAAAATCCCCAATAATGAAATAGAAACCGCAAAAAAAATACGTCGTGTATTCCAAATCTCTTATCCCATTGAAGCAGAATTATTAAAGGCTACTTATTTCCCACCACTACATAGAAAGCTTGAAGATTTTGTAAATAGTATCAACGATTTTTTCGGCTATTATAAAGATCAGGAACTGGTTGCGGTAATCGAAATAGATCATAAAAAGGATTCCACTCATATCCAAAGTTTAGTAGTAGATCCAGAATTTTTCCGACAGGGAATAGCGCAAGAATTAATAGAATTCGTTTTCAATACTTACGAATCTGAACTATTCACGGTTGAAACCGGAGCAGCAAATGGGCCGGCTTCTAAGTTGTACCGAAAATTGAATTTCACGGAAGTGAAACAATATGAAACCGACCATGGAATTAGAAAAGTCAGTTTTCAGAAAAAAATGAGAACCTAAAACTTTTTAAATTAACCGAATTACAGTTGAGAATAAGGCAGGGATCTTAAAAATACCCTGGTAATATCTGAAACCGTATTAGCATATTCTTCCATATTTGCAATGCGCTGCCAATCGGGATCCTGACCGAACTTTGACCAGGCTTTTTCATGTTCAGCTTTATTCTTAAAGGCCAGCATATAGGTTAATGAAGGCATCTGATCTCCCGAAATATTTTTTCCGAAGAAAACCGTATTCAACCCCACATTTTCGAATATCTCAAATTCATTGTCATTGAACATTTTTAGTTTTCTGCGCAGGGCATCTTCATTATAACTTTCATAGATCCTTAATTCAAATTGATCTAAATCATCTGAAGGTTTCACCAGTTTCGGAAAGCCCCAGGAAGATCTAATAATCCTGCTTTCGTATCTCTCAAAAGGGATTTTTTTGGGTGTTGTGTTCCAATATGCACTCGCATTAGCTTTGAACTCATCGTCCTGTGCAAGCCTATCTGCAACTTTAAGATACTCCTGAATATTCTTATACGGGATCAGGAGATAGATCTTTTTTGGCAAAGCTTCACCACTTTCTTGAAAAGCTCCAACATTATTTACTCCATGATGGTTCAAAGCCGGAATAAGGGCATTCTTAAAATAATCATGCAAAACAGCCTCCGGGTTAGCAAATTTCATATCATATACCCTAAGTTCATAGATTTCAGACTGAGCATAAGAAGACGTAAAAATGAAAATACTACAAATGAAAAAGATAAGACGTGAGATCATAATTTTATTAAGTTAATAGCCTAAAGATACTATTATAAATTTCGAATTATCCCCTTACTCATTAACATATAGAAGACTTTCGACTAACGGTGAACACTACTTAATAAAAAATTTCTTAAATTTAAGCTAGTATTATCCCCATACACTTTCTTAATTATTGATGACGAAAATAAAGTTCTGACCTTGGAACACAATTCCCCAATAGTATCTAAAAAGTCAGCACATAGGCGTTCAATTTAAAAGGAAAGAAAATGATAAAAACATATCTTAAACTCTTACCAGAAGTAAAAAAAGATCAACCCTGGACGGATTACCTAATAAGCAAAGGGAATGACATAGTGGGAAATTGTGCTTTTAAATCGAAGCCAGTTAACGGGAAAGTAGAAATCGTCATTAACACTTATAACGAATTTGAAGGAGAAGGCATTGCCACTGAGGCCTGCAAAGAGCTGGTGGGGATCGCTTTAAAAACAAATCCTGATTTAATTATCACAGCACGAACTTTGCGCGAGAAAAATGCTTGCACCAAGGTACTGGAAAGAAATAATTTTAAAATCAATGGGGAACTGATGGATGAGGAAGATGGACTTGTATGGGAATGGATCTATGATAAAAGCTAAGAGCGAATATTTAAAATCATTTAAATTCCATTTTGGAAACCGAAAATTTTTATACTTTTGCCCTCCACTTGCTCGAGTGGCGGAATTGGTAGACGCGCTGGATTCAAAATCCAGTTCTTTCGGGAGTGCGGGTTCGATTCCCGCCTCGAGTACTTTTTAAACATCAAATCGAACTAAAACCCCGTAAATCTCAGTGTTTACGGGGTTTTTAATTTTTATAGAATTCAAATAACACCACCTATATGCATCAAAAAGGGGTCTAATTCGGGGACACTTAGGAAATTCAATTAGGTGTCCCCCGAATGGCTTGCAAGTGACTGTTAAATAAAGTCTTACGAGATTTATTGTATTCTTTTTTTCTTTCTTCAGGTCAAAATTTAAACCAAAGGCAAGATCTAAAGTATGCCGACGGATTTTTTTGATATTGCAATTCCTGTGCATATTTAATTTTTTATATTCGCATTGTGAAAATAATCATATACATATTTTCCTTTTATCTTTTGGGTTTAACTTTCATACCTTGTAATGATAGTTCTGTAAAAGTCAATAAAGATGATTTTCAAAATAGTCCTCTCATTACTTCATTTATAAAAAAATTTGATACAGATCATTCTCATACCAAAACCGGAGATCTGTGTCCTCCTTTCTGTACATGCCATTGCTGTCACGTCCATACCGTAGATTTTGGTTCCATCAATTTTAAACCTATCGATTCTGAAATTTCTTCTAAAGAATTTCTCCATTTCGATAATGTAAATGAAGAACCTATCTTTTCCCTTTTAGATCCCCCAAGAGTTTAATTCCGATTTTTAGGATAGCTATATCCAATTCTCTTTTGGTCAAACCCATATTTGACCTCTTTTAATATTTAATCTGAATTAAATTTTTTTCTTTTTATGATTAACAAAATCATAGCTTTTTCCATACGGAACAAGCTAATCATTGGACTTCTGGTGCTCGCCCTCATAGGTGTAGGCCTGTATTCAATGTCCACCATCAACCTGGGTGCACAGCCTGATATTACAAATAACCAGGTACAGGTAATCACACAATCCCCTAACCTGGCTACCGAAGATATTGAGCAATTTGTAACCTATCCCGTGGAGCTGGCTATGGCCAACCTACCGGGTGTTAACGAGATACGTTCGGTTTCCCGTTTTGGACTTTCGGTAGTTACCATTGTCTTTAAAGACGATATGGGTACATATCTTCCCAGACAACTTGTTTCAGAAAAACTGAATGAAGTAAAATCTGAAATTCCCGAACAATTTGGGAGTCCCGGGATGGGGCCGATTACTACCGGATTGGGGGAAATCTACCAATATACCCTTAAAGCAGAAGAAGGCTACGAGGACAAATATTCCCCTACCGAATTAAGGACAATTCAGGACTGGATCGTAAAACGTCAACTGGCACTTACTGAAGGAGTTGTTGAAGTCAATGCCTTTGGAGGAAAGATCAAGCAGTACGAAATCGCTATTGATCCCGCTAAATTAAACGCAATGGGTGTTACAATGTCCGAAGTTTTCGATGCGCTTCAGGAAAACAATGTAAACACTGGCGGTGCTTACATAGAAAAAAATAAGATGGCCAATTTCATCCGCGGTGAAGGCCTGGCACGTTCGCTGGACGATATCCGGCAAATCGTGATCAAAAACGAAAATGGACTCCCAATTTTAGTTAAAGATGTAGCTGAAAAAGTTCATTTTGGAAATCAGGTACGCTATGGAGCCTTTACCCAGGATGGCCACGAAGCCGTGGGTGGTATGGTTTTGATGTTGCGTGGCGACAATCCAAATTCTGTAGTCAATACTGTAAGAGAGCGAATACAGGTAGTTCAAAAATCGCTACCGGTAGGATTAAAGATCGTTCCATTTTTAGATCGAAGTGAGCTTATTGGAAGAACTACGGCAACTATTGAGAAAAATCTTATCGAGGGTGCACTCATCGTGATTTTTGTGCTGGTGCTGCTCCTTGGTAGTTTCCGCGGAGGGCTGGTTACCGCTTCCTTGATTCCGCTTTCACTATTGTTTGCTTTTATTTTGATGAAAGCTTTTGGCGTCTGGGCAAATTTGATGTCTCTTGGTGCAATTGACTTTGGTATTATTGTCGATGGCGCCGTAATTATTGTGGAAGGAACGGTACACGAAATTGAGAAACGCATTAAGGCCGGAAAACAGAAATTCGATCAGCCGCAAATGGATGAAGTGGTTTATGATGCAAGTAGTACGGTGATGAATTCCGCATTTTTCGGGCAGATCATTATTCTTATAGTTTTTACCCCGATTTTGTTCCTGACAGGGATTGAAGGAAAGATGTTTCGGCCAATGGCCTTTACCTTTGGATTTGCCGTACTAGGCGCAATAATGCTCTGTCTTACATACGTCCCCATGATCACTTCTCTTTCTATGAAGCCGGCCATCAAAAGGAAAAACTGGTTCCATAAAGTGGAAGACAAAATTTCGGGCTTTAGCAACGGGATGATGAACCGTATCAACAACGGTTACCGACCAGTTATTTTAAAATCCCTGAACCACCGCATTGTCGTCCTGGTTATAGCCGTTGTTTTATTTATAGTTGCAGGATTTACATTTAGCAAAATGGGTGGGGAATTTATTCCAAGTATCGATGAAGGTGATATCGCGATGCAGGCATTATTAAGACCCGGGAGTTCTTTGAGCGAATCAATAGAAACCTCAAAGAAAATTGAAAACATCGTGTTGAAAAATTTTCCGGAGGTGGAAACTATGGTGGCAAGGATTGGAGTGGCAGATATTCCAACTGACCCAATGCCCATGGATATTGCAGACACCTATATTATTTTGGAAAAGAACAAGGATAACTGGGTTTCTGCGGAAACCAAAGAGGAACTAATTGAAAAAATAAAAGAGAAATTATCAGTAGTTCCCGGAGTCAATTTTGTTTTTAGCCAGCCCGTGGAGCTACGTTTTAATGAACTGTTGACAGGTGTTCGGGAAGATGTGGCCATCAAACTTTATGGGGAAGACCTGGATGTGCTTTCGAAAAAAGCTGCTAAAATGGCCAGAATTATTAAAACAGTCCCTGGTGCAGGTGATGTAAATTTGGAGGCTACTTCAGGACTACCACAGATGACAGTCCGCTTCAACCGGAGAAAAGTTGCTCAATACGGCCTGAACGTTCGGAAACTGAACCAGTACGTTAGTACCGCATTTGCTGGTGGTACTGCCGGGGTGATTTTTGAAGGGGAAAAACGCTTTGATATGGCGGTACGACTGGATGAGGAACATCGGCAGGATATAAAAAACCTAAAAAACCTGTTGATCGATTTACCTGGCGGAAATCAGATTCCTATTAAAGAGGTGGCCGATATAAGTTATCAGCCTGGGCCAATGCAGATTTCCCGGGACAATACTTCACGTAGGATTTATGTCGGGGTAAATGTACGAGGGCGCGATGTAGAATCTATGGTGAATGATATTCAGGATAAACTGAATGCTAATTTAGACCTGCCTACCGGTTATCATATAGAATACGGTGGTGCTTTTGAAAACCTGCAACGGGCGAAAGATCGTTTGACCATAGTCGTTCCCATCGCGCTGGCACTTATTTTCTTATTGCTTTATTTCGCTCTGGGCTCTATCTCGCAGTCTGTTATGATCTATATGGCAGTTCCTTTAGCGGCCATTGGTGGAATTTTTGCCCTTGCCGTGCGGGGAATGCCTTTTAGTATTTCGGCGGGCGTTGGCTTTATTGTGCTCTTTGGGGTTGCGGTCTTAAATGGTTTGGTGCTCATCAGCAGATTAAATTCACTAAAAGAAGAAGGGGTTATGGATATACAGGAACGTATTTTAATAGGAACACGGGAGCGGATTCGTCCTATTTTATTGACCGCACTGGCAGCGATAATGGGCTTTTTTCCCATGGCGCTTTCTCACGGGGCGGGTGCATCGGTGCAACGTCCGTTGGCAACTGTAGTAATTGGCGGATTAATAACCGCAACTTTGCTTACGCTTATTGTGGTGCCAATATTGTACAGCTTTGTAGAAAAACCTACAAAAGACAGTAGTGACAAGTCGGGAAGAGTTGCAGTAAATCCTGCTCTGATTACCATTTTACTGTGTCTTGGATCAATGGCTTTTCCGGCAAGAGCAATTGCGCAAACGCAGGATCATCTGCAACAAAAATCTGTACAAGAGAATAATTTAGTTAAACAAAACTTTACCCCGATTTCTTTAGAGAATGCTGTAGAAAGGGCTAAAGAGAATTATCCCAGTTTAAAGGCGGCTCAACTGGAAATTGAAAACCAAAAGGCCCTAAAAAAAACAGCCTGGGATCTAGGGACTACTCAAATTTTTACAGGAGGTGAAGAACTGCCGGACAATAGAACAAGTGATGAAGGGATATATCAAACAATTGGTGTCCAGCAGCAAAATATTGATGTGTTCAGTATAGGTGCTAAAAATAAGCTGCAAAATGAGAAAGTTGCTTTGAATAAAACGGCACTCAATCTTAATTTCCTTCAGGTGGAACGTGAAGTGAGAAAAGCCTGGAGCGATGCCTACACCTCAAAAAGAAAGTATCATTTATATGTGGAGCTTGATTCTATTTTCAGCGATTTTGAACGGGCAGCACGCATACGTTATGAAACCGAGGCCTCTTCAAAATTGGAATATTTGGCGGCCACCAATCAGGCACGGCAGGTAAATCTTCAAAAGAAACAGGTTTACCGGGATTACCTAAGGAATCTTCAGAAACTGAACCTTTGGTTGGTAAGCGATATGCCCTATACCGTTGCTGATGCGGATATTAATGATTTGGATACGCCCATAATAAAAGGCAAAGATTCAGTTACCAACCACCCGATGTTGCAATATTATCGGCAGCAGATTGAAGTGGCTGATGCGGAACATAATTTGAGCACAAAGGCATTTTTTCCAAAGCTGAATGCGCAATATGGCCGACAGAAAATTTCGGGCCAGGATGGTTTTTTCAATTTTCAGGTCGGGATATCCATTCCGCTGTTTTTCGGCCCTGAGCTGGGACAGGCGCAATCGGCCAAAATCCAATCTCAAATTGCCGAGCAGAATTTCAGGAAAAAACAGCTTCAGGTAAATTCAAAATATCAGGATTTGCGACAGCAATACCTAAAATGGTTAGAATCCTGGCAGTACTATGAAGAGGAAGCTCTTCCACTGGCAAAAGAACAGCGGGATGGGGCGGTATTTGCCTACAAAGAAGGCGGTATCGATTACACTACTTTCCTTCAAATGGTACGTGATGCCATAGGCATCCAGAGCGAATCCTGGGATGCGCTCAATAACTACCTAAAGTCAAAATACGAACTGGAATTTTTTCTTAATTCCGCTAAACAATAATCTAAAAGTTATGCATTTCTATATAAAACAAATTTTTTTCACAGCCCTTTTCGTATTCAGTTTAAGTGCCTGTAAACAGGAAAAGGCCGATGGAAACGGGCAAGAATACAATGATAAAACAGAATCCGCCGAAAACAACGGGGGAAATCAAGAAATCACAGGCCTGGAAGGCAAAAAACTGCACCTATCCCAACAAAAATTTAATGCACTAGGACTGAAGGTGGACAGACTGCCTACCAAAAGCCTTACAGATCTTGTGGAGACCAATGGCCAACTGAAAGTACCGCCACAGAATGAGGCCGCCGTTACAGCCATTATTGGTGCCAATGTTACAAGCATTAAAGTAATTGAAGGCGATAAAGTAAGTAAGGGAAATGTACTGGGATATTTGAGCCACCCAGATCTTGTTAAACTACAAACTGACTATTCCAATGCCTATAACCGGATGAATTTTTTAGAAAAAGAATACAAGCGTCAGGAACGCCTCTATGAAGCAGAAGTAGCTTCCGGAAGGCAATTTCAGGAGATTGAATCTGAATACAACAGTATAAAAGGTATGGTCAACGGATTGAAATCCCAATTGCGCTTACTCGGCTTAAACATGGATAGAATTAGAAACGGCAATGTCTACAACCAAGTGCCTATTGTAAGCCCAATCGACGGCTATGTAGAAAAGGTAAATATTAAAGTAGGGCAATTTGTACAACCCCAAACTGAAATGTTCGAGATAATAAATACGGAACATATTCATGCTGATCTTATGGTATATGAAAAAGACGTGAGTAAGGTAAAAGAGGGACAAACAGTAAATTTCAATGTTGAATCCCTTCCTGAATCAGATTTGAGTGCAAAAATCTACTCCGTAGGAAAAACATTTGAGCAGAATCCCAAAGCGGTTCACGTACACGCCGAGATTGAGAACAAACAAGGAAACCTGTTCCCAGGTATGTACCTTTCCGCAAAAATAGCCACTTCCGAAAATAAAGTAAATGCACTCCCCGAAGAAGCAATCATAACTGAAAACGGGGAACCCTACATCTTTACGGCCAAAAAGGTAAGCGAAGCTGGAGAAGAAAAATGGGCTTTAAGTCCTGTAAAGATTTTAACCGGCCAAGAAGATGATGGCTGGGTGGAAATCAAATTGCTACAACCGCTGAAAGAAGGACAAATGGTGGTCTGGAACAAGGCTTATTACCTTATCTCCGAAATGAAAAAAGGGGAAACCGAACACGGACATTAAACTTCCTTGTTTCCGAAGGGAGTAATTTCTAAGTTATACTCCGGGCTTGCCAAAAACTGTTTGTCAATTGGTTAATAAGAAAGTTGGCAAGTTCGGTTTTAAAAAAAGTTTAACGCATAAAACCAAAAAAATGAAAGAAATTAAAGCATTTATAAAACCTAAAAGGGTTCAAAAAACAATTGAAGCATTGAGTGATGCCGGTTGATATTAGGAATGAACATATAAAGAATGACAATAAGTTGTGATTGAAACAAAGGTGAAAAGTAAATGTAGTTATGAAATTAATCCGCTTGTTGAAATCAATACAGCCGCCCCCTACAGTCTGGAATTTTATTATTGATATTGAAAGCTGGTGGGTGAAATCCAATCCTGAGCATGTGTCGCTTGTAATTGATAATGCTGAAAAAAACATCGGAATAGGAACAAAAATAACTCTTTAGAGAAAAAATTGCCGGCATTCCTTGTACAGCCACGGGAGAAATAACAAAATTCGAACCAAAAAAAACTGGTAGAATGGCGGGCTATTTACAATTTGCTGAATGTGAAAAGGATTCAAGTATATGCCGGTGTGAGATGGAAGCTAAGAGCAATAAATGAAAGTACAAGTTCTTTAATGGCAAATGTATGGACTGATTTTCCAAAAGGATATGGTTACAGGTTCCTGTGGTTCTTGTTTAAAAACATTATGAATGGCATACAAAGGTACGATCATGCCATGAAGGAGTTGGTTTACATTAAAACGACTATTGAAAAATAATCCTAATGGAAAAACACGAATAAACCTGAAAACTTTTCTGCAAAAAGTGCCAGATCAAAGATTTACAAGTTTATTGATAATAACCTTTTTTTAAAAACTTTTTAATGTATGGAAGAGCATTTATTCAAAGAATATAAACATCGTCTTAATGCACTTGATAAGAACATTCGCAGTCTGGTTTTAAAATATGCCAAAGAATTTTACGACCAGGAAGGCAAAGGCCATTGACAAGGCTATTGCGAAAGCTGAATTGGAAAGAAGAAATCTGTAAATTGATTATGAACCAATCGCTCTGGAAATTTGCAGCTTTGGGCTCTGGAATTTAAATCCCGGAAAAGGAAAAGGAATTGTTCTTTCAAAAGTAAAATTAAATGGATTGGAAGTTTGAAAATTTTAGGACAGATCTCGATTCCCTTAATCCGACCATAAGGAAAAAAGCGCTTGAAATTGCCAGTTATTTGATCAAAGAAAAGAGTTATACAGAAAAAAAGGCTATCGCAGAAGCTATCATAAAAGCTGAAGAATGGTATTACGATCTCGAAGGCTAAATTAAAAGAAAAAACATTCAAACAGAAGCATCTGGAAAATTGAAAAAAGATCGAAAAAAGATCATCCGCTTTTCCACCAATATTGACCGCAGCAAAAAAAATAAAAAATTATGGCACACGAGCATTCACACGGAGTAAAAAACTTTGGTAAAGCATTTGCCATTGGTATTGGTTTAAATGTTATTTACGTAGTTGTAGAAGTTTTTTATGGTTTATCTGTAGATTCTTCTGCCTTGTTGGCAGATGCAGGCCATAATACCAGTGATGTTTTAAGTTTGGTATTAGCATGGGCCGCTACCTGGGCGGCGAGAAAACGACCTTCGGGAGATTACACATATGGTTATAGAAAAACTACCATTATGGCCTCCTTAATAAATGGCGTTTTAATAATTGCTGCCGGAGGAATAATTGTTTATGACGCTATTTTGAAACTTCAAAATCCGGTAGAAATTCCAGGAAACATTATAATGATTGTTGCAGGAATAGGAGTGGTCATAAATACAATTACTGCCTTATTGTTCATGAAAGGTCAAAAAGGAGATCTTAATATTAAAGGAGCTTTTCTTCACATGGCAGCAGATGCTGGTGTTTCCCTGGGTGTTGTTCTTGGTGGTCTCATAATAAAATTAACAGGCATAACGTGGATTGACCCTATTCTTAGCTTTATTATTGTGGCTGTTATTGTTTATAGTGCCTGGGGACTTTTGAGAGATTCCGTAAAGTTAGCTTTGGATGCAGTTCCAGAGGAGATTGATCTAAAGGATGTAAATTCTTACCTAAAGTCTATTGAAGGTGTGGAAGAAGTTCATGACCTCCACGTCTGGGCAATGAGTACTACTGAAACTGCTCTTACGGCACATTTGGTCGTTCCGGAAGGACAAAGCGATGAATTTCTGTACAAGATCCGGGAAGAGCTCCACGATAGGTTTGAGATAACCCATACTACCCTTCAAATTGAAAATGATTTCGGCGATGAGGGTTATTGCAGTCATAAAAATCTCTCTGAAACCAACTGATATGATGGATCAAATAAAGAGCAAGCTATATAACAAAAAACTGAAATATGCCCTAATACTAAGTTTTATTACCATTTTTTATAATCTCGCAGAAGGCTTTTTTTCTACCTTTTTCGGAGCCAGTGATGAAACTCTGGCGTTATTCGGGTTTGGTGTGGATTCCTTTGTAGAAGTGTTGTCAGGCGTAGGTATAGCCCATATGATCTACAGAATGAAACGCAGCGATATTCAGGAAAGAGATAAATTTGAAATAACAGCGCTAAGAATTACGGGAACAGCTCTTTATATTTTGGCCGCAGGTTTGGTGGTTGGTTCAGTCATTGCAGTTTTCAACCAATCTGAACCTCAAAGCACTTTGGCCGGAATAATCGTAGCTGTGGTATCAATTTTGACCATGTATTTCCTGTATAGGGAAAAGATGAAGGTGGGAGAAAAACTTGATAGTCAGCCTATCATTTCAGATGCAAAGTGCACGAAAACCTGTTTTTATCTTTTATTTATCCTTTTAGGCTCCAGTCTCCTTTATGAGTTTTGGCATATTCCTTACATCGATGCCATAGGAAGTCTTGGAATTGCATGGTATGCGTTTAAGGAGGGCCGGGAGGCTTTTCAGAATGCCAAAACCAAAAGCCTGAGCTGTTCGAGCGATTGCTGTTAAATTTTATGTTAACAAAAAGTTAAAGGCGGGAATTCGGAGACACTCCTAAATCGTACCTTTGGAAACCCTTTAAATACTCGCAAATTTTTTAATTAAGACACTCCCGCCTCGAGCACAAAAGGGCTAAGCCGACTTTAAAAGGTCGGCTTTTTATTTTAGATATCTAAATCCCGGAATTCGCGGCAAAGTATGCTCTGTTTATTCATGATCCAGGGATATTACTCCTGCCGTAATACATTTTGCTATCAATTGTGCTGTATTATTACAGCCGCTTTTTTGAAGAATATTCTTTCTATGGGTACGTATGGTATGTACAGATAGATTTAAGCTTACCGCAATTTCATCGGCACTATAGCCCTCTGCAAGTTGATTGATGATCTCTTTCTCCCGGTCAGAAAGTTGAAGTGTCAGATCTGCTTCTTTAAATTCGGTGAACGCCGGGTCGAATATTCCTTTCTCTGGATTAATGTTATAGTATGATTTCCTATTCTTATTCATACTTATAAAAGAAATATCCGTGGTACTGATCACCTTAAGATGAGAAATATCCATATGCTGACTTAAAGTATGTTGAATTTTACCGTTTTCTGTTAGAGAAAGTAAAGTAGCCTGATGAAGCATGACCCTTTCTTCCCCGTTAGATTTTTGCATTTTGTAAGAGTAAATAATTTTATAATCGGTCCTTACCTCCTTATCCAGATATCTGTTAAAAAAATCAGCCATAACGGCTTCCTTTTTTTCTATAGATTCAATTTCTGAAGGCATAACGCTTGCAAGTAAATCTTTAATTGTAATATCTGCCAGGGGTTTATCTATAAAGTTCTCTACCTCTGGAGAAAGGTAATCCAACTGGAGGTTATGTAGGTTAAGAATATAGAAATATGATTTACCTGCAGCGAAAAAAGAAGCGAATTTTTTTAATTGCTCACTCGCTTCATAGGGTGAATAAATAGGAACATAATCGGAATACTCTTCTTTCCAGAATTTTGCAATCCTGTTGATCTCTTCTAACATTTGGCAGTATTTAATTCCCAATCTTAAAGTATAACAATTAGATGATTTTGAGATTGCTTTTTCATTTTTATAAAACATAAAACCTCTGAGCCCATTTCTGTTCTCAGAGGTTTCGTTCATGGTGCATAAGTTTTATTTTGAGCTGAAGTCTTTATAGCTTTCGAATTAAGCCCTACACTAATTTCGAAATAAAGAAATCACCACCAATTTCTCAAATATATCACCAATTTCAATTTTTGGCAATACCTAAAAAAAGGTATTTAATGAGGAAAAAATTCTTTTTAAAAAATATGAAGGATTGCTGGATAAAAGCGTATTGGCAAATTTGGCAATAAGTTGTACTTTGGGCTTTTCCTAAGATAAATAAAGATATGTCTCAATTTTGGCTCTACCTAAGACTGGGTCTGGATCATGTGCTCGACTGGCAGGCATATGATCATATACTCTTTTTAGTTGTTCTCGTAGCTTCATATACCTTCTCAACCTGGAAGCAGGTACTCTGGCTGGTAACCCTATTTACCCTTGGACATACCCTGGCCCTGTTTCTTTCGGTATATGAGATCGTAAAGGTTGATATTAACTATGTAGAATTCCTTATCCCGGTAACTATAGTAATTACGGCCATATTTGATATTGCGACAGCAGGAAAGAAACTAAAAAACACAAATTTCAATCTTCTTTATTTTACCACTGTTTTCTTCGGTCTCATCCATGGACTTGGCTTTTCCTCCTATTTCAAGATGATAGCAGCCGGCAGCGAAAGTAAGTTCTGGCCTCTTATAGAATTTGCTCTTGGAATTGAAACAGCACAGGGAATTGTGGTGCTGGCTGTAATGATTGTAGGATTTGTAGCGCTCAATATTTTCCATATCTCCAAGCGTGACTGGATCCTTGTAACGGCTTCGATTGTAATAGGTATTATGCTGCCCATTCTCCAAAAAAGTTATCTCGCACTTTAGAATTACTTATTTTAACCTTCAGTATTCACAATAATCTTTTAATTTGCATATGATTATAAATGACCTCTGCACAGACTTTTTTAGGATTAATGAATAAGAAAAAACAAATTAAATACGACAAGGCATATTTGAGAATTGCCAGGGAATGGAGTAAATTATCCCAATGTAATAGAAAACAGGTTGGCGCATTAATTGTAAAAGACAGAATGATAATTTCCGACGGTTATAATGGAACTCCAACGGGATTTGAAAATTATTGTGAAGATGACGAAGGCTATACGAAATGGTATGTATTGCACGCAGAAGCCAACGCGATTTTAAAAGTAGCGGGCTCTACACAATCTTGTAAGGATGCTACGTTATATATTACGATGTCCCCCTGTAAGGAATGCAGTAAATTAATCCACCAATCTGGTATTAAAAGACTGGTTTATCAAATAGATTATAAAGACAATTCAGGATTAAATTTTTTAGAAAAAGCCGGGGTTGAACTGGAGCAAATAATAGAACTTGAAGATTGAAAGGAAGAAATAAAATATACACTCCGCTCTTATTGAGTATCGCATGCGCACTTGGAATCATTCTTGGAGCGAGGCTGAACTTTGATACTACCGATCAACTATTCTCCTCAAATCCCCAAAAACAGAAATTAAACCGGCTAATCGACTATATCGACTACGAATATGTAGATGATGTAAACACCGATAGTATAGTGGATGTTACTGTGAATAAGATCCTGGAGAACCTGGATCCACACTCGGTCTATATTTCAAAAGAAGAATATGCGCAGGTCACCGAAAATATGAAAGGTGATTTTGTTGGGATTGGAGTCAGCTTTTATAAAGTACAGGACACGATTGTTGTAATAAAAGCCCTTGAAGGCGGCCCTAGTGAAAAACTTGGGATTCGCGGAGGAGACCGTATTCTTTATGCCGATGGCACTCAGCTTTTTAACCAGGGCATTAGCAACGACTCAATTACCGGCCAGTTAAAAGGAAAGGAGAATACTAAGGTCACCCTTAAAATACTTCGGAAAGGGATTGAAGATCTACTCACCTTTAAAGTAAAAAGAGGTAAAGTGCCTTTAAAAAGTGTGGATGCGGCTTATATGCTTACCGAAGATCTGGGATATATTAAAGTCAATCGCTTTGCCGAAACCACCTACAAAGAATTTAAAAAATCTATCAATGCCTTAAAGGATAAGGGTGCCACCCAGATTGCTCTGGATTTGCGTGGAAATCCTGGTGGCTACCTTTCAGAGGCTATCAATATTGCCGATGAATTCATAAAAGACGATAAACTGATACTTTTCACCAAAAACAAGAGCGGAGCGATCGAAGAGACTTATGCCCAGAGAGAAGGGGGTTTTGAGAATGGAAAAGTCTTTGTACTTATCGATGAGAATTCAGCTTCTGCCAGTGAAGTAGTTGCCGGAGCTCTTCAGGATAATGATGTAGGCACCATCGTAGGAAGGCGCTCCTACGGAAAAGGGCTGGTACAACGGGAAATGGGACTTGGAGATGGCAGTGCGGTAAGACTTACCATCGCAAGATATTACACCCCTACAGGGCGGTCTATTCAAAAGCCTTATGCCAATGGAAACGATGCCTATTTTAATGATTATATGCGGAGATATAAAAATGGGGAGCTCAATAATGAAGACAGTATCCATGTAAATGACTCTTTACGCTATAAAACACCTGCGGGAAAAATTGTTTATGGCGGAGGTGGGATTATTCCCGATGTATTTGTTCCAAAAAATACCGATTCAGAAAAGGAAAAACTTACCTTATTACTTCGGGGAGGTTATATGAGCCCATTTGTTTTTGAATTGTTGGAAAGAAACCGTGAATATTATAATTCTATCTCTAAGGAAGATTTCAAAAAAGAAATCGAAATCACCGATGAGATGTTGAAGGATTTTAACCGTTATATCTATCAAAGGGATGTAAGATTCAATCTTACATTTGAAGAGCACAAACCTTTGCTAAAGAAATATTTGAAGGCCGAAATGGCCCAACAACTTTTCGGAACGAATATATTTGAACGGTATTTAAATGAAGATGATCGAATAATTGAAAAAGTCGTAGAATTGTCCAAACAAAAATAATAATTTGGATTTCCAGTGAATTCTGTATCCATATATCTATCTTCTTTGTGGCCATTTATGCCACTGCTTTTTTTTATAATAGCAGTAACTTTTAGACTAATGGATAATAGCACACTCTTATTTCTTCAAAAAGACATCCTGGTAAATTCATCGAACGTTTCCCGAAGCCTTTTAAAAGAACAGATCAGGAAAAATGAGGATCCTGTTTTCACCCGTAAACTCAAAAGAGCTTTATTATTTAGAAATTTACAGCAAAGTTTTCTTACCGCAGCATTTTTAAGCCTCCTGTTAAGCGTGGCTTATTATTACCTAGCTTAATTTATCGTGAACCTTAGTATGTTCGCCATCGTTCCAGGTGGTAAGTATATCGGTCGCAACGGCTGCGCCACTTCCGCTGGCGATCGCAAACTGGCTGCGCCACCCTGCGAGAGTCCCCGCTACATATAGGCCGGGTTTTACAAGATGATCGTCATTCTTCAATTGAACCCTGTTTTTAGATAATTTGGTCTTTTCGTGTGGAATTAGATATTCTTCCAGCCCATTTATTCTGATAGGATTTGTATAGCCCACAGCAACCACTACTGATGTTGCCATATATTCCCCTTTATTGGTAATGACCCTGAAACCTTCCTTTATCTCCGCAATTTCTTTCACCTTCTCCTTATTGATCTGTCGCAATCTGGGGTATAGATTTTGCAGTTGAAGAGCGCCATTTTTAAGCAGGTCCATTCCTTTAGTACCTGGCTCAATTCCAAGGGCATTATTTAGCAAAGCAGACTGTAAATGGGAGTTCCTTTGATGAAGGATAATTCCTGCTTTTTTGTTTTCTGCAAAAGGTTTTTCCAAAGCCGATCCAAGAACCAGTGCACAGGAAATCCCGGCAGCTCCACCCCCCACAATAAGAACATCAAAATCCATTTATTTGGCTTTACTGGAAATTCGACGGGAAACTAGCAAAATACTCATTAATGCGATCACACAAAGGCTTGAGATGATCACAATAAGAGCATTGGCGCTATCACCATCAAATAAATTCTGAAAATCCAGGGCCGTTGCACTTACTCCAATAAAAACAACGGCCAGAAAAATAACGGTATAAATAAAATACTTCATGTGAATAAACTCTGAATATTGGCAGCGAACAGTTTTACCGCTATGGCAAGTAAGATCACGCCGAAAACTTTTCTAATAACATTGATCCCCTGGCTACCAAGTATCTTTTCAATTTTCGAAGAAGATTTTAGAACCAGGAATACAAATATAATATTGATAATTATAGCGACAATGATATTTACCGTTTCATATTCAGCCTGTAAAGAAACCAGCGAGGTCATTGTTCCCGCTCCAGCGATCAAAGGAAACGCCAGCGGCACTACCGAAGCTGTCTCAGGCGCATCATCCTTGTAAAGACTTATCCCCAGGATCATTTCAAGGGCAAGGAAAAATAGAATAAAAGCACCTGCCACTGCAAATGAATTAACATCAATCCCAATAAGGTTGAGGATCTCCTTTCCTAAAAATAGAAAAACAATCATTATAATCCCCGCCACGATGGACGCTTTTTCACTTTGTATATGTCCCGTCTTCTTTCTAAGATCGATAATAATAGGAATACTCCCTATTATATCTATTACCGCAAAAAGAACCATACCAGCAGTAAATATCTGTCTGAAATTTAATAAGTTAAACATAACTCCACTTCGTTAAAAATTGCCGGCAAAAGTACTTTTTCCTTTCCGATATTTAAATACCTCTTCAAGTTAAATTTGTGTAAATTTTTACGGTATTATCTTCGGAAAGATGATTGGGCAAATTATCTTTGCCGCATGTTTCAAATAGGTAAGACTTTAGTCTCTGAGGAGATCATAAAAAAAGATTTTGTTTGCAACCTTTCAGCTTGCAAAGGAGCCTGCTGTATAGACGGCGAAGCCGGAGCCCCCGTAGAAGAAAGCGAAACTTCAATCTTAGAAGATATTTACTCAAAGGTTAAACCTTTTCTTAGAGAAGAAGGAATTAAAGCTATTGAAGAACAGGGAAAATATATTGTTCGTGAAAATGGTGAAATCGAGACGCCGCTGATAGATGGCGCCGATTGTGCCTATGTGACCTTCGATGATAAAGGAACAGCCCTTTGTGGCATTGAAGAAGCATATAATGCCGGAGAAATTGAGTGGAAAAAACCTGTTTCCTGTCATTTATACCCCGTTAGAATAGAAGAATACTCTTCCTTTTCAGCAGTTAATTACCACAAATGGGAAATATGCGATGACGCCTGCAGTCTTGGTGCAGAATTGCAGGTTCCCATCTATAAATTTGTAAAGGAAGCCCTCATTAGAAAATATGGTGATAACTGGTATCAAGAACTGGAACTCGTTGCACAAAATATCACGAAAAAATAAGATTTATTTAACTCAACCCCAATTGATTAAACAAATAAAACTCCTTATATTTATCCGTCTTTAGAATCTAAAAAGCATCCGCTTTTAAAATCCTACTAATCCCCCCTTTAAATATTTTTTTAAGCTAAATAAAGGCTTATCAATTTCGCTTGTGGCGAAATGAATGGTTATTAAATTAAAACAGAGCGAGAAGAATCTTTTAGGTTCTTCTCATCCAAGATTTTTTATAGGTGGACCAACCAAAAAATTAGGTAATTCTGTTTTCTGAGAACCGGCAATTATAATTGCCGGTTTTCTTATTTCAAGTAAAAAACTAATAACAAAATAGTCCCGCCACACCCACATATTAGCCCTTTTCGAGGCGTTTTATTAGCTTGTTAACTTTTGGAAATCCACAACCAGCTTTTTTGGTTATAAAATTATTAACAATTTACACAATCTTGATTTTCAGTACTTTAAAATCATTATTTAACAAAACCCTATTAAAAACAAAAGATTTAACGTGTTGACAACTTTGTTGAAAACGTTTGCGTGTAAATCTTTCATTATCCCTCTCATTTTTAAATATTTGTTAAAGACAATTCAATAAAGCTCATAAGACCGAAAATTTAACAAACAGCATGGCGCAGACAGAACCCATTTTGCAGGATAACAAAGACCGCTTTGTGATCTTTCCGATTAAACATCATGATATTTGGGACTGGTATAAAAAGATGGAAGCTTGTTTCTGGACTGCCGAAGAGATCGATCTTCACCAGGATACGAACGACTGGAACAATAAGCTGAATTCTGACGAGCGCTATTTTCTAAAACATATACTTGCTTTTTTCGCCGCTTCAGACGGGATCGTCAATGAAAACCTGGCCGAGAATTTCGTGAACGAAGTTCAGTATTCTGAAGCCAAGTTTTTCTATGGTTTCCAGATCATGATGGAGAATATTCATTCTGAAACCTATTCGCTGCTTATTGATACGTATGTGAAAAACGAAAAGGAAAAAGATCAATTGTTCAAGGCGATTGAAGTTTTCCCAGCGATAAAGAAAAAAGCCGACTGGGCTTTGAAGTGGATAGAATCTGATTCTTTTGCTGAAAGACTTATCGCTTTTGCGGCCGTAGAGGGTATTTTCTTCTCCGGAGCTTTTTGCTCGATCTTCTGGTTGAAAAAACGCGGATTAATGCCAGGGCTTACCTTCTCCAACGAACTAATCTCAAGAGACGAAGGCATGCACTGTGATTTTGCAGTACATCTACACAACAACCATCTTGTAAACAAGGTGCCAAAAGAAAAAATAAGAGAGATCATTGTTGATGCTCTAAATATAGAACGTGAATTCGTTACCGAATCGCTTCCGGTAAGTTTGATAGGAATGAACGCCAAACTTATGACTCAATATCTTGAGTTCGTAACAGACAGGCTTTTAGTAGAACTGGAATGCGAAAAAGAATATAATGTCTCTAATCCATTCGATTTTATGGATATGATCAACCTGCAGGGTAAAACCAATTTCTTCGAGAAACGCGTAAGCGAATACCAGAAAGCAGGAGTTATGAATAAAGACAAAGAATCTGACGAAATTAGTTTTGACGCTGATTTCTAAAGCGCAACTGCGCCGCGTCCCCCAACGCGGCGTAAGTTGAACTTGAATAATTTCTAATAATATCTTTAGGTTTATTTTTTACCGGAATTTCTCCGGAAGGGAAAGCTAGTCTCTTTTCTGAAGCAATAATCCTGATCAATTTTAAAAAAGTAGCGTATGTATGTAGTTAAAAGAGACGGGAGAAGGGAGCCCGTTATGTTCGACAAGATCACTGCCAGGGTGAAAAAATTATGTTATGGCCTTAATGAACTGGTGGACCCGGTCAAGGTCGCCATGCGTGTGATAGAAGGACTTTACGATAATGTGACTACCAGTGAGCTCGATAATCTTGCCGCAGAGATCGCCGCCACCATGACTACATTACATCCAGATTATGCCAAACTTGCCGCCAGGATATCGGTTTCCAACCTGCATAAAAACACCAAAAAGACCTTTTCTGAAGTAATGACAGATCTTTATGAGTATGTAAATCCACGTACCGGCGAAAAAGCTCCTTTACTCTCTGATGACGTCTACAAAGTAATAGACGAAAACAAAGAAAAACTGGATTCGACCATTATTTATAACCGTGATTTTGGATATGACTATTTTGGATTCAAAACATTGGAAAGATCCTACCTGCTAAAATTAAACGGTGAGATCGCAGAACGTCCTCAGCACATGCTAATGCGAGTTTCCATAGGTATTCATGTTGACGATCTGGATGCAGCCATTGAGACTTATGAGCTGATGTCTAAAAAATATTTCACTCACGCTACCCCTACACTTTTTAATTCCGGAACTCCAAAACCGCAAATGTCGTCATGTTTTCTATTAACTATGAAGGATGACAGTATTGACGGGATTTACGACACCTTAAAGCAAACCGCCAAGATTTCCCAATCTGCAGGAGGAATAGGCCTTTCTATTCATAATGTGAGAGCAACCGGTTCCTATATTTCAGGAACTAATGGAACTTCCAACGGTATTGTACCCATGCTTCGCGTTTTTAATGATACCGCGCGCTATGTGGATCAGGGTGGAGGAAAACGAAAAGGATCTTTCGCCATGTATATAGAGCCATGGCATGCTGATATTTTTGATTTCCTGGATCTTAAAAAGAACCACGGGAAAGAAGAAATGCGCGCCCGCGACCTATTCTATGCCATGTGGATGCCAGATCTTTTTATGAAACGCGTTCAGGAAGACGGTAAATGGACTCTCATGTGTCCGAATGAATGCCCCGGCCTTTTTGACATTTACGGCGAAGATTTTGAAAGGCTTTATGAAAAATATGAAGCTGAAGATAAAGGCCGTAAAACCATCAAAGCACGTGAGCTATGGGAGAAAATTATGGAATCCCAAATCGAGACCGGAACACCCTATATGCTTTATAAAGATGCCGCGAACCGAAAATCCAATCAAAAGAACCTGGGGACTATTAGATCATCCAATCTTTGTACCGAGATTCTTGAGTACACAAGTCCGGACGAAGTAGCAGTTTGTAACCTTGCATCTATCGCTCTTCCCATGTTCATCAAAGGAGAGGAATTTGATCACAAGGAACTTTTCAAGATCACCAAAAGGGTCACCAAAAACCTGAACAAAGTAATAGATCGCAATTATTATCCGGTAAAGGAGGCTGAAAACTCTAATATGCGGCACAGACCTATTGGTTTGGGCGTGCAGGGACTTGCCGATACCTTTATTAAATTAAGAATGCCTTTTACTTCAGATGAAGCTAAAAAGCTTAACCAGGAGATCTTCGAAACGCTTTATTTCGCTGCCGTTACGGCTTCCATGGAAATAGCTAAAGAAGAAGGTCCTTATTCAACATTTAAAGGATCTCCCATCAGCGAAGGTGAATTTCAGTACAATCTTTGGGGAATAAAGGACGAAGAACTTAGCGGAAGATGGGACTGGGCAAAATTGCGCAAGCAGGTTAAAAAGAATGGGGTAAGAAACTCATTGCTGCTCGCTCCCATGCCCACGGCTTCCACTTCACAGATCCTTGGAAATAATGAGGCTTTCGAACCTTATACTTCTAACATCTATACAAGACGTGTGCTTTCTGGTGAGTTTATCGTAGTGAACAAACATCTTCTGGAAGATCTTGTTGCACGAGATCTGTGGACCGAAGATGTGAAAAACGCCATTATGCGAAATAACGGATCTGTTCAGGATATAGACATTATTCCTGCCGATCTGAAAGAACTTTATAAAACTGTCTGGGAAATGAGTATGAAAGATATCATAGACATGTCCAGACACCGAGGATATTTTATAGATCAGTCACAATCCCTCAACCTGTTCATGGAAAACGCCAACTTTAGTAAGCTTACTTCAATGCATTTCTATGCGTGGAAAAGTGGACTTAAAACCGGCATGTATTACCTGAGAACCAAGAGTGCGGTAGACGCTATTAAATTCACGCTTCAGAAGGAAAACAAAAAGGAACCGGTAAAAGAAGAAGTATCCCAGGCTCCAGCCAGGGCGGCGGAAAAAATTCAGGAGAAACCACAACCGGTAGTCTCCAAACAGGCTGAAGAGGAAGGAGCACTTACTCCTGAAGAGTTAAGAGCTATTATAGCTCAGTCTAAAGAGAGTGAAGGCGACGACTGCCTAATGTGCGGATCTTAAAAATTTGGCTAATTCAAATTTGACGGAAAGGGGAAGCAATAATTGCTTCCCTTTTTTATATTTTTGAGCCTGACTATTTATACCAAGGAAAACTTATCATGAACTGGGAACAACTATTATCTCTAAAGCGTTTTGGAGACAAACATAAAAGATTAAGAAAAGAACAGGACGAAACGCGACTTGGCTTTGAAGTGGATTATGACCGTATCATTTTTTCTTCAGCTTTTAGAAGTCTCCAGGATAAAACCCAGGTTATTCCGTTATCCAAGACAGATTTCGTTCACACCCGACTTACCCACAGTCTTGAAGTATCGGTAGTAGGACGTTCTTTAGGTAGATTAACAGGTCAGAAATTACTTGAAAAGCATCCACACCTCAAAGATACTTTCGGGTACCAGATGAATGATTTTGGAGCGATCGTTGCCGCTGCAGCCCTGGCTCATGATATTGGAAACCCTCCTTTTGGACATTCCGGAGAAAAAGCAATTGGTGAATATTTTAGCCATGGAAACGGAAAACGATTTAAGAACCAGTTAAGTGAAAAAGAGTTTCAGGATCTGATGAAATTTGAAGGTAATGCCAATGGTTTTAAAATCCTTACTGAAACCCGTCCGGGGATAGAAGGTGGTTTACGCTTGTCTTTTGCCACGCTTGGTGCTTTCACCAAATACCCAAAAGAATCCCTTCCGCATAAACCCTCCGCGAAAATTGAAGATAAAAAGTTTGGATTCTTCCAGAGGGAAAGGGAGACCTTTGAAGAAGTTGCAGAAGAACTTGGACTGGCAAAAACAAGAGAAGGCAAAGACATTGGTTATTGCCGGCATCCACTGGCTTTTCTTGTAGAAGCTGCGGATGATATTTGTTATACGATCATCGATTTTGAAGATGGCATCAATCTAGGCCTTATAGACGAAGATTATGCCCTTGAGTACCTGATTAAACTGGTTAAGGATAATATAAATACTTCAAAATATAATCAGTTGAAGAATACTGCTGACAGGCTGGCCTATTTACGTGCTCTTGCTATAAATACGTTAATCACTGAAGCGGCAGATATATTTTTGAAAAATGAAGACGCCATCCTTAATGGAGAGTTTCATGAGTCATTATTTGATAAAAGCAGCTATGAAGCCCAGATCAAGGATATCATTAAAATAAGTATTGAAAAGATATACCAGAGTGAGGAAGTAATTGGGAAAGAGATTGCAGGCTATAGAATGCTTTCCTATTTGCTGGATATTTATACAAAAGCCATTCTACCGGAAAGCAATGAAGAAAATTCAAACTTTACAAGGCTGGTATTAAAATCTGTTCCTCAGTTATCATCGTTAAGTGAGACCGACTCCGTTTATAGAAAATTAATAGGAATTTGTTCATATACTGCGTCGTTGACCGATGGGATGACGGTGGCCTCTTTCAAGAAGTACAAAGGCCAGAGTATATAATTTAGAATTCATAAACCAGACCTACTCCAAGTAATTGTTTTAATTGAAGTCGGGGCCCGGTAGTTTCAAGTTTCCCATCCCCATTAGTATCCTCCTTGAATTTCACATCGTCATCATACCGAATATGTGAGCCAACATTGGCCTTCACAAAATCATTTACTTTCATATTAAGGTTCAATTGCCAGTCTACATCAACATTTCCGAACTTATTCAGATAATCAGAATATAAGCTAAGCTGGTTGGCAAGGTCCACATTTTCCCAAACTTCCTTGGAGAATTCACTGGTGACCAGAAAGCCAAATTCTGTTCGCATATTCTCGCCATCTTTTATAATATTCCCAAGTTCATCCCTCTTGGCCGGAGTCACTCCAAACATCCCTTCATTTGCCAGACGTTGGTCAAGTACGAAAGTAGACTTGAAAGTTAAAGGCGAGAGGTAGACGGTAAGATCTTCGTTAGGATCTGAATATTCCGTACCAACCCCTAAGAATGTATAGCCGGGAGCCATAAACCTTGAGATCGCTTTATCTGTATCCGGATATTTATACCCGTTGGCGAATTGTGTATTAAAACTAAATTTTCCTGAGTAATACCAGTTGGCAGTGCTATCACTCCTAAAACCAAAAGAGGAGCTTAACCTAAGATCATCATCGGTCTTTCTTATTTCCCTTCCTTCCTGGGCATTAATACCATATCGCAGGGAAGCAGAATTTTTCCACATGGTAAGATCTCTCTTAAAATTCCTTTCAAAACTGGCATAAAACAACGCCGAAACAGAGTTATTACCTCCGGAATTCCAGTTTACAAAAGCCACTTCGGTAAGGTTTACACCAAAAGTATTTTTTTCTGTCCAGTACATCATCATGGTATCTGATGCCGTGGTGTCTTTCGATACGGTTGAAGTGGTATCATTCACGGCAATATATTTAAAATCAGAGGCTAGTGATTTAAAGGAGGTAACGCAAAAAAGCAGGAGTAGGATTTGTAACTTCATTTAGGTCTTCAGGGTTTCGGAATTGCAAAAATAAAAAAATCAAAGAATAGATTTGATCCTTTGCCTTATTCCTTCAACGTGAATTTCCGCGATTTCTTGTAATTGGTCTACACTTCCTTGATGAATAAATGTATCTGGTACGCCTAATATGACAATTTTTCCTTTGAAACCGGCATCTGACGCGCTTTCCAGGATGGCGCTACCAAAACCGCCCTTTTTTACCCCATCTTCCACGGTGATTATTTTTCTGAACTTTTTAAAGATGTTTTTTAATATATTATAGTCTAGGGGTTTAACAAATCGCATATCATAATGGGCGATTTTATCTTTTTCAGCCATTGTTTCAATTGCTTTAGAAACATTGCCGGCCATATTTCCAATACTCAGTACAGCGACTTCTGAACCTTCTTTTATACATTCGCCTTTACCGATCTCAACTTTTTCAAAAGGCAATTCCCATTCTAAAAGTACACCACGCCCTCTTGGATACCGAATAATCATCGGTGCATCGATTCCCAATTGGGCCGTATAAAGTAAATTTCTTAATTCCACTTCATTTCTGGGCGCTGCAATTAAAAGATTAGGAACGGCCCGTGAATAGGCTATATCAAAGACACCATGATGAGTAGCGCCGTCTTCACCAACCAGCCCGGCACGATCGAGACAGAAGACCACGGGTAAATTTTGTAGGGCCACATCGTGTATAAGCTGGTCATAAGCCCTTTGAAGAAAAGTAGAATAGATCGCGCAAAAAACTGTAAATCCCCGGGTAGCCATTCCGGCAGACAGCGTTACGGCATGTTGCTCGGCGATACCCACATCAAAGGCCCTATCTGGAAAAGTGTCCATCATATATTTTAGGGAACTTCCCGTGGGCATTGCCGGAGTGATCCCGATGATCTTCTCATTCTTTTTGGCAAGTTCGACAAGTGTCAAGCCAAATACATCCTGATATTTTAATGGAAGGCCCTCAGTATCATATTTTAGTAATTCACCAGTATCTGGTTGAAATTTCCCAGGAGCGTGATATTTTACCTGATCTTCTTCAGCTTTCTTTAAGCCCTTGCCTTTCTTCGTGATCACATGCAGAAACTTTGGACCTTTAATAGCTTTCATTTCCTCAAGAACCTTCAGGAGTCCCTCGAGATCATGGCCGTCAAAAGGGCCAAAATATTTAAAATTAAGCGCCTCTATGATATTATCCCTAGCCGGTTTATGTCCTACTCTTGCTTTGGTAAGATATTCTTTAAGCGCACCTACACTGGGATCTATTCCTATAGAATTATCGTTAAGTATGACCAGAAGATTCGCTTTGGTCACTCCTGCGTGATTAAGACCTTCAAAAGCCATTCCGCTGGCGATGGAAGCATCTCCAATAACAGCGATATGTTGTCTTTGATATTCACCTTTAAGATTAGAAGCGATGGCCATTCCCAGAGCAGCAGAAATAGAGGTGGAAGAGTGACCTGTGCCAAAAGTATCATAGATACTTTCACTTCGTTTCGGAAAACCGCTAATCCCATCCAGCTGCCTGTTGGTATGAAAAATATCCTTTCGCCCGGTAAGGATCTTATGCCCATAGGCCTGGTGACCCACATCCCACACCAAAAGATCTTCAGGTGTATTAAATATATAATGAAGAGCGATAGTGAGTTCTACCACCCCAAGACTTGCACCCAGATGACCTTCTTTGCTAGCTACGATATTAATTATAAATTGACGGAGTTCCTGCGCCAGTATCTTCAGCTCTCCTTTACCCAGATTTCTAAGGTCGCCTGGATCCCCAATCCTATCTAAAATTTTTTCGGCCATATCCAGCAAAGTTACATTATGAAAACTTAATTCGAGATATTTGAGCCATCAGGAATTCTCAAAATTTATATCTTTCCTGAAAATTCCTGGATATGATTTCGCCTTTCGACGATGAATATTTTATGAAAAAAGCTTTGGAAGAAGCTGAATCAGCCTATGAAAAGGGAGAAATTCCTGTGGGGGTTGTGGTAGTTATCAATGATAAGATCATTGCCAGGGGTCATAACCTCACTGAAACATTAAATGACGTGACGGCTCATGCGGAAATGCAGGCAATCACAGCGGCTGCAAATTTTTTAGGAGGAAAATATCTTACCAATTGTACGATGTATATCACCTTTGAGCCCTGCCAGATGTGTGCCGGAGCCCTATATTGGAGTCAGGTCTCAAAAATAGTTTTTGGAGCAGAAGATCCTCAACGAGGCTACCGCAAATTTGGAGTACAACTGCATCCTAAAACCAAGGTAATAACAGGAATTTTGGAAAAAGAATGTGGTTCCCTTCTTAAGCGATTTTTTATAGAGAAACGCAACCTTAATTAAAAAGACGGAACCTTCGGAGGCAAAAATAAAAAAGCTCATTTAAGCCTCAAACCCAGGGAAAGTTCCGCAATGATTAATCCTTCTGAGTGACCTTGATATAGTCTACATAATATTTGACAGGAAAAATTGAATCATCCACCTCAGGACCTCCAAAATTACCACCTATAGCCATATTTATAAGAAAATAAAAGTCCTTTCGAAAAGGGTAATGTTCATCATCATAAGCCTTCGGCACAAAATTATACACCGACTTTTCATCTATAAAAAATTCAATATTATCTGCGGTCCAAATCACTTTATAATCATGATAGCCTTCTTCAATATCTTTAACATAGGTCTTCCTTGTACTTGCACTGTCACCATGGGTTGCAGGAGTATGTAGAGTAGTGTATAACGTATGGGGCTCTCTACCCACATATTCCATAATATCGATCTCTCCGGATGCCGGCCAGCTTACTTCCACGATATCCGTTCCCAGCATCCAGAATGCAGGCCATATTCCATGACCCGAAGGAACTTTAGCTCTCATCTCTATGGTTCCATACTTAAACTCGACTTTGTCTTTTGAGTTTATCTTTCCGGAATAGTATTTATCACCATCTTTTACGGCAGTGATCACAAGATTTCCCGCTTCAAGCTCTACATAGTTACGGTCGTAGATCTGTCTTTCGTTATTTCCCCATCCGCAAAGATTAGGACAGCCATCTCCTTCTTCATAATTCCAGACGCTCATGTCCAGACTATCGCCGTTAAAATCCTCTTCAAAGATCACTTTCTGGGCATTTACAGGAAGGCCATTAAGAATTAAAAATGCGCATAAACCTATTAAGGATTGAGTTCTCATGATTTGCTGAAATTGAATTTTTTGCTTTGAACATCTTTGGAATTACCTCCTATCATCACTTCGAATCCTCCTTCTTCAGCTTCCCATTTATGTTGAGCAGAATAAAATTGGAGCATTTTTTCATCAATTTCGAATTCCACGGTGGTAGTTTCACCCGGCTCAAGACTTACTAATTTAAAAGCTTTAAGCTCCTTAACAGGTCTGGTAGTACTTGCTACCGGATCATGCAAATAAAGTTGTACTACTTCACGGCCGGCTACTTTCCCGGTATTGGTTAGCTCTACCCTGGCTGAAATAGTACCATTTTCGTTTAGTTCTTCAGCAGAAATCTGAAGATCTCCGTATTCGAACTCTGTATAACTCAAACCATATCCGAAAGGAAATAACGGGCCGTCCTCCACATCCTCATAATGTGAATAAGTTACATGCTGCTCGCTGTAAGGCCTTCCAGTATTCATGTGATTATAATAAAGGGGTTCCTGACCTACCGCTCTTGGAAAGGAAACCGGTAATTTCCCCGAAGGATTATAGTTGCCGAAGAGAACATCAGCAATAGCATTCCCACTTTCTGTTCCTAATTGCCAGGCTTCAACGATTGCAGGAAGATTTTCTGCAGACCAGCTGATCTCCAAAGGTCTTCCGTTAATTAGAACTAGCGCGATATTTTTATTCACTTTATAAACTTCTTGAAGCAGTTCCTTCTGAAGTCCGGCCAGATCAACATTCGCCTGGCTACGACCTTCACCGTCCTGGAAAGCATCCTCACCAAGAACCATTATCACAAGTTCTGCATTTTTAGCCTTCTCTACGGCATCCGGAATTCCAGATCTATCGGTCTCATTGATCTTCAAGGGCATAAGAAAACTGCGTTCTCCTTCTCCTAAAGTCACTCCTTTAGCATAGGTTACCTGAACACCTTCACCGGCGGCTTTTTGCACTCCTTCAAGTACCGAAACTGCCGAGTTACTTTCTCCCTGGCCTCTCCAGTTTCCTATTGGTGAATCCTTATCATCGGCCAATGGACCAATCACTGCGATCTTCTTTAAAGTAGATTTAATTGGCAAAACATCATTCTCATTCTTGAGAAGAACGATCGATTTTTTTGCAATATCACGTGCCGTTTTACGGTGTTCATCATAGGGAACTTTCTTCTTTAATTCTTTATTTGAATAACGATAAGGATCCTCAAAAAGACCCATTTTAAACTTGACCCGTAAAATTCTTCGTACCGCCTGATCAATTAAATTTTCATCGATTTTGCCCTCTTCTACCAGCTTTTCAAGTCCGGCTTCATAGGCTCCGCCTTCCATATCCACATCGCTACCCGCTTTTACTGCGATCTCTGCTGCATGAATTTTATCTCGAGCGAAACCGTGTGGGATCATTTCAGCAATAGAACCCCAGTCTGATACTACAAATCCCTTCCAGTTCCAATCTCCTTTTAAGATCTCCCGCTGAAGACTTTCACTTCCGGTTGCAGGAATCCCGTCTATGGTATTAAAAGAGTTCATAAAAGTAGCCACGCCCGCATCTGCAGCCGCTTTAAATGGTTTAAGCACCACATTATGAAGTTCATTTTCTCCAATATTCACGGCGTTATAATCTCGTCCTCCTTCAACCAATCCGTACCCCGCAAAATGTTTTGCCGTTGCTGCAATAGTTTTTGGATCTGAAAGGTCATCTCCCTGGTATCCATTTACTTTTGCAATCGCAACCTGTGAGGTAAGATAAGGGTCTTCACCAGAGCCTTCCATAATTCGTCCCCATCTGGCATCTCTTGAAATATCGATCATTGGTGAAAATGTCCAGTTAATACCATCGGCCACCGATTCCAGAGCTGCTATTCTTGCAGACTCCTTAGCAGCTTCCATATCCCAGCTGGCTGTTTCACCCAGCGGAACAGGAAAAATTGTTTTATATCCGTGAATCACATCATAGCCAAACATCAAAGGAATTTTCATTCTGGAATTTTCCATATTCAAGCGCTGCGCTTTTTCAGTGGCGTCAGGGGAAAGTACGTTGAGCATTGAGCCAACCAAGCCTTTTTTGAGTCTTTCTTCCTTTTGTTTATTTCCGGTTTCGGAAGCAGGACCAGTAAGATCCCAGCTGCCGTTGTACTGGATCATCTGTCCCACTTTCTCCTCTAAAGTCATCAGGTTTAAAACCGAATCTACTTTTGCTTCAACGTTTTTAACGGAGCTCTTTATTCCTGAGTTTTGGGCAGACATTGAAATACTTCCCAAAAACAATACACTTAAAATGAATTTTTTCATAAGACTAGTAATCTAAAAATTGATAGTTACGGAAATCATATTTCTCCAGAACCTTTTATTTTTTATTCCACCGGCTCAAACCGGATCTTTTCAAAATTGAAACCTCCTTTTTTAATATAAAATTTCAATCGGGACTTTCCTTCTTCCAGGGAAATATCATCGAGGCTAACCCAGGTCCAATTGCCGGAAGTATCAGGAATTGGTAATTCACCAACTTTAGTCTCATTAATAAATATTATTGCGTTGCCCGACTCTACTTTAGAAGAAATTCTAAAATAGATATTATATTTCCCAGCGGTTTTGGTCATATAGGTATATTGCAACCACTCGCCTTCCTGTAATTCTCCAACGTACAGAATATCTTCAGTCTTAAAAATATCCACTCCATCATTCCGGTAAGTATTTCCCAGATTTCCATCGGCATTTTCATCGGCATTCGAAACCCAGTAATTGGCTACTCCCTTATCTTTATATGCAATATCGTTCTTTCCAAGATCATAATCTGCAGCCGGAATTTCCGTACTTCCAATAATACTAACTTTCCTGTAAGGCAAAGAAATATCGGAGCCCGGTTGTCTCATCATAGCATCTATTACATCATAATGAATAATGCAGTTCTCTATTTTAGTATTTTCGGCCAGCTGAATAAAAGCATTATAAGCCTCTTCTTTAGAAGGTTTAGAGCCTTCCTCTTTCCAATAGGTAAGTATATTTTGATAACCCTCGTTTAACTTTATTTCCAAAGGATTATTGATTCCAATCTTTTTCAAAGGCCACCAACACCAGCCAATATTGTTTTCCTCCATAAGACCGATGGCGTCGGCAAACCAGGCATTGGAATTTTCGCCAGACTCCCCCAGCCAGATGGGAATATTCAAATTTTCACGATAGTCAAGAAAATTCTGGATGGATTCGATGGTATTATAGTTCCAGTATTTGTGAAAACTCATCACGAGGTTATCATCCCAAAGATTAATAAGGCCATTATAATTATTACCCCATCCATTTCCTTCAATGATAATTATATGATTGTTATCTATTTCCCTGATTGATTCAGTAAGTTTTTTCTGATAATCCCAAAGCAATGTATTTTGAGAATCTTCGGTACCATTTTTATTCTTTCCTTCTTCAAAGGTCCAGTTAGGCTCATTGATAAGATCATAGGCGCCAATCACCGGCTCATCTTTATATCGTTCAGCAAGTTTAACCCAAAGTGCCGATAGCTTTTCCCGATTCTCTTCACTTTCCCATAGTGAAGGTTTTGATGGATCGCGGTCTGAAATATTCAAATCGTGACCCTGCCCACCAGGAGCTCCATGCATATCCAAAATAAGATAGATTTCATTATCCCTGCACCATGAAACCAATTCATCGATCAATCTAAAACCTTCTTCCAGCCAGGTGTTCTTAGCTTTTTCAGGTTCCTGATCTACCGGAAGAGTGAACAGCTTGTAATGCATAGGAAGCCGAATGCTATTGAAACCCCATTTTTTCAGGGAATCCACATCTTTTTTCTGTATGAAATTCTTTCGCCAACGAGAATAGAATTCCTCGGTTTTCTCTTTTCCTATAAGTTCCTGAACATGTTCCTTGAAAACATATTGCTGTCCCGAAAATGGAACTTTTAGCATATATCCTTCCTGCAGCATATAGCCTCCCAAACCAATTCCTCTTAAAAGTATATTTTTTCCATTGTTATCCACTATGTTCTGACCTTGCACCTGTAGAAAATCAGATTGAGTCTGAGAATTACTATGGAAAGCAAGAAATATTAAAATGGAAGCTAGGAGTTTTTGCATAAGGCCTGTTGTTAAATAAATTCCCGGAATATAAGTTCCGGGAATTTAAATCTAAAACAAACAAGATTACTGATAAACTTTTACGTAATCAATTTCCAAAGTGGCCTCTGTAAAGTCTGAGGCTATTTCTCCGCCAAAGGTTCCACCCATGGCCACGTTTAGTATCAGGAAGAAATCCTTATTGAAAGGTGAATCTGCACTGTTCTCATAAGTATGATAGACCTCGCCATCTACTAAAAATACAATTCTTTCCTCAGACCATTCCATAGAATAGGTATGGAATTCTGAGCTTGGATTCTCTATTGTAGTTACTTCACTATTGGCATTACCTCCGGAAGCCCCTGGGTAATGTAGAGTTCCATGGATGCTATTAGGATCGTTCCCTTTTTGCTCCATGATATCAATCTCTCCGGTTTCGGGCCAGCCTACTTCGTCAAAATCACTCCCAAGCATCCAGATCGCCGGCCAGGTACCACCACCTTGGGGTAATTTAGCCCTCACCTCAACCCGACCGTAGGTGAACTCAAAGTTATCCTGGGTAGTAATTCTGGAAGAAGTATAATCGAAGCCGCTCTCTGATTCTTTCTTAGCGGTTATCAATAGTTTTCCGTCTACAATAGAAGTATTATTTTCTGTGTAATACTGAGCTTCACCATTTCCCCAGCCATCATTATTACCTATTTCGTAGTTCCATATTTCGGTATCCAGACTGGTTGCTCCTTCAAAATCTGTTTCCCAAATCAGGTTTTCGTATTCTGTTTGGAAAGTTTCCTGTTCTTCACCACCACCTTCTTCTTGTTGATCGTATGGAGTTGTAGTAAATTTAAGGTACCAGGCAAGATCTGGATTATTACCCATTACTGCTCTTACATACATACTGTTCTCATCTATAGAAAGTATTTCATAAGAACTGGATCCAATATAGTAACTCATAAAACCATTATCAGAAAACTCTATTTGAGTTCCGGTAGATGATTCTATACCTGAAGATGCAGGAGCGAGTGATACCGTCTTTTGTCCACCTGTATCATATTCTATACATTGATCACCACTACCTGTAGGACCTCCGAATTCCCCAACAAAATCTGCGTTAAAGAAAGTAGCTCCATTATTATTCTGCGTATAGGTGAGATTATCTTCTCCTGTAGTACTGAAAGTTAGTTCATCAGTATAAAAACATGAACTGGCTTCGGCTCCTGCCTTTTCAAAAGGAGCAGCGGTATAGTAGGAAGGATTATCAAAATTCTCATCGAAAGTTGGACCAACTCCTAAATGCCCGGGAAGGAAAGCTGCCACATACCATGTTTTAGAGCTTCCACCGGTTAAGAATTGCTTGGTGTCTGGATCTGAGAAATCACTTTGCACCTCCACTTCTACAGATCTGGAACTACTTATTCCTCCTTTTCCATATGCGACTACAGTGATCAGGTAAGTATTAAGTCCATTTCTGGTGAATCTTTTGGTGTAGGTTCCATCCAGAGAAGTTCCGGTTGTACCGTCTCCAAAATTAAACTGATAGGTAAAAGCATTATCTGCAGTAACCTCAAAAACCACAATTCCTGATCCGTCTGTACTAATATCTGTATTTACAACAATATTAGAGGGCACCGTCATGTTTTCCAGCTGGAGATCATCCTCCTGGCAGCTGGAAAACATAAGGCTTACTACTAATAAGCTAAAAATTATTTTAAAGTATTTCATAGTATTATTTTTTCCTAGTTATGGAAGTATATATTGTCTATATATACATTCGCTTCTCCTGCAGTAGCTGCAGAAAATATATATTGTGCGATATTTTCAGTATTTGTAAGTCCGGTAAAATCTGATAACGGGATATCAAGACTAACCCAGGTATTAGGAGTTACTGTGAATTCGATCTCATCCTCGGTATCATCTCCACCATCGTATCCTTCGTCGGGACCAAAATCTACTAGCTTCACTCTAAATACGCTGGCATCTCCCGTCCAATAATCTACATGAAAATGAGTCATCGATGAAGCATCTACCTGATTGGCAACCGTTTCAATTCCAACAAAATCAAGATTGGAGTAAAGTTTTACATTATTTCCACCAACTGTGGTTTCAGTATAATCTACAGAAGACCAATCTGTTCTCCAGGTATCCACAGTAACATTTGTGTACGCATCACTAAATAAAGAAATTACATTGGAGGCATCTACTGTTGGAGCTGATGCCGCAGTTGTTGGAGCAGTATCTGTAGAACCTCCACCAGTATCTCCTGAAGAAGGATTTAAGGTAATATTATCAAAGTAAACTACATTATCCTGAGTTCTGGTATCAAAATCTGGGAATACTACCAAACCTGTTATATCAGTATTATTAGGATTTCCTATAACTCCTGAAAAGTCAAAAGTTAATTCTTCCCATTCATCCGTTTTAGTATTAGCGACCTTTATCTCACCTGTAGATCCATTGGCACCGTTTTCAAATTTGATACCAACATCACTGATCACAGATTTCCAAACCCATACCTTCACTGTACTATTAGAGGCATCTAAAGTAAATGGAGTTGTTAGTTGAGTGATAGTACCTGCATATGGTTGACCACCTTGCTTTGCTGTAAACTTAGCCACGGTAGACGAAGTATTCCCAGTCATATCAGGGTTTGAAATAACTTCTAAAGCTGGGTTATCTGCGTTTTCAAAAACAGACCAGTTTGCCTCTGCTCCACCATTTGCAGCGGTTTCAAAATCTACCGGGAAACTTGTGGTAGTACTTCCAGTAGATCCTTCACCAGAACCAGCATCACCAATTCTAATAATATCATCTATGTAAAAAGTTCCTGAAATCCCTTCTGCATATGCGAAGAATACAGATAAAGAAGCATATTCACCTACTGGCACGAACGCCTCTCCAACTCCCTGGCTACCGTCAATATAACTCTTGGTAGCGTCTGTAGCGAAATTGAATGTAAGCGTTTCCCATCCAGAACCTGTGTGGGAGGCTACAACCTCATTCGATCTCTCACCATTCACTCCGGTTTCTAATTTGAATAGTACATCAAAAGCCTGATCAGACCATAAAGTTACACTCATGGTTTTGTTATCCATAGAAAAATCCATAGACTCGTCAAGATTGAATGTCAATCCTTCATATTGTCCCCCGCCTTTAGTAAATGATCCTACATTACTTGAAGCAGGATTATCACCAGATGTATCTGGGTTTGCCACAACTTCAAATGTTCCTCCAAATGGAGTTATCATTCCTTCTGTATAAGTATCAAAAGCATCAAAAGTTATAGGTAATTTAAAAGGAACCCCAGCATTCTGTTCGATATCATCAAGATAGAAAGTTCCAGCTGTGGTACCAGGCCCATCAATAAATATTACCATTCCGGAATACTGTCCTGTGGGCACAAAAGATTCCCCAACTCCCTGATTTCCGTCTATATAACTTTTAGTAGCATCTGTCGCAAAATTGAAAGTAAGTTCTTCCCATCCCGTACCACCGTGATTGGCAGTTACTTCGGTTTGTCTTTCATCATTAACTCCACCTTCAAATTTTAATAAAACAGGCAGGGCAACATCAGACCATACTTTCATGGTGATGGTTTTGTTATTTCCACTAAAATCTACGGACTCACCAAGAGTATAAGCAATACCTTCATAAGCCGTACCTGAGTTAGTGACAGCCGCAACCTTAGATTCTGAGGCGTTAGCTCCAGAAGCATCCGGGTTGGTGACAACCTCGTAACTGGCACCACTAAAAGTTTCAGCAGCATAGCTTACCGTACCTTTATCAAATGTAATTGGCAATTTGAGTGGATCTGTAGCTTCAGGAATAATGACAATCTCGTCTCCTTCTGTAGTAGCAGCTCCTGCGCCTCTTGCGATAACGGTTAATTCATAAATTCCTGGGTCATAAGTGTGCTCAATACTTTCGCCTGGCATCAATTGCGTAGGCTCTTCATCCTCTACATCTCCAAAATAAACATCGAACAACGTAGCGTAATCAGCAGAAGCGCTAACAGTGATCGTTTTAGGATTACTATCCGGTTGATCTACCATGATCTCAAGATTTTCTGGTGCCTTGAAAGAGATATTTAACATTTGATTGTATTCACTGGTCAGACCTGTTGAACCAACGGCTACGATCTTAACCATAAACTCACCTTCAGGATAAACTGTAGTTACAGATTCACCAGGGGCAAGTTCTGCAGTCTCACCATTTCCTAAATCAACCTGGAAAACCTGTGCTCCTTCACCACTAGGAGTAATGGTCACTGTACCTGAATCATCCTGAGAAACATCAAATGCAGCAGTTATATTTTCTGGAGCAGAAATCTCCTGAAATGCATAGTTCGTAATTTCTTCATTTTCGCATCCTGTAAAGACAAGGCACGAAATGGTTAGCATTGCTAAAATTTTAAATATTTTCATTTTTCTTCGTTTTAAAATATTTTAATAACCTGGATTTTGCTCCCAAATATTACCGGCTAATTCTATTTCTATAGCAGGGATTGGAAATAATTCATGCTTTCCTGTCTGGAAACCTTCGATTTCCTCGGCTGCTCTACCTGTTCTTACAAGGTCAAAAAATCTATGTCCTTCTCCAACAAGCTCTAGGCGTCTATCTTCATAGATCTGTTCTAAAAGAGCAGATCCTGAAAGCTCAACCTCATCAAGGCCTGCTCTTTCTCTAACCCTATTAAGATAATTTCTTGCCTTATCTTCATCTGAAGAAACTTTTTTATAATTAGCTTCTGCAGCCATTAAAAGAACATCTGCAAGTCGGATAGCACGATAATTATTAGGGTTGGTTAGGTTGGCATCCCCTGTGTTAAGGTCTCCCTCTCTGGCGATATATTTTCTATTGTAATATCCTGTATGTTCATATCCTTCAGCATAGGTAGCTCCAGTCTCTGCAGCCCAGGCTTCAATATCCAGGATAGCAACATCTTTTCTGATGTCATCTTCAGTAAATAGATCTACAACTTCCTGTACCGGAACATTAAAACTAAATCCAGATTCGAAAACAGGACCGGTATAGTTTCTTATGCCGTTGAAACCTACAGCAACGTTCCCTTCAGAACATTGCAGACAACCAAATCCAGCGCCTTCTTTATCGGTATATTGTACTTCGAATATAGAACCAGGTCCATTTTCACCTTCCTGCTCAAAGATGCTGTCATAATTATCTTCCAGGGTATAAGGCCCGGCAATAACTTTTTCGAAAGCTGCAGCGGCTTCAGCGAATTTGTTCTGATATAAATATGCTTTACCCAAAAGTGCCTGTGAAGCTCCTGATGTAATTCTACCTTTTACAGCCTGAACCGCAGGTAGATTTGCCGCAGCAAACATAAGGTCGTCTTCAATTAACGCATAAACCTCCTCCTTAGGAGATCTAGGAATATTAAACTGCTCTCCAAACTGAATACGCCTGTCTACAGCCAATGGTACATCTCCGAACCATTTTACCAGTTCAAAATAATAGTAGGCTCTTAAAAATCTAGCCTGGGCTATAATTTCATTCTTACCTTCAAAATCTATTTTATCCTGAAACTCCAGGACATAATTTGCCCGATTTACTCCGGCAAACATCCAGTTCCAGATGTCTCTCAATTGCTGGTTAACGGGAGTGTGCTCCATATCGTCTATTTCCTGGATCCCAGGAACATCCGTTGCACTCTCACCACCCGCAAGAGTATTATCTGATGCGATCTCTCCAAGCATTACGTTGAGATAAGTTGCCTGTAAAAGGTCATAAGCTCCAACTAGTGCCAGATCATATTCTTCTGGTGTATTAAAATAGGTTTCAGAATTCTCATCCGGACTATCTACATACACGAAGTCATCACTACATCCAGATACTGCCAATAGAACAAAGGCAAGTATCCAATTGATTGAATATAATTTCGTTCTCATCTAATTAAAATTTCAAATTAATTCCTAACATATAAACTCTAGGTACAGGATAGAATCCCTGATCTATACCACCTCCAATTGGAGCGCCATTAGATGCAGAAGGATCAAAACCCTGATATTCTGTAAGTGTAAATGCATTATTTACCGACGCATATACTCTGAATTTATCTATTCCTGTATTATTCAATAGGCCTGAGTCAAGGGTATAACCTAATTGTACATTCTGCAGTCTTAAATAAGACCCATCTTCCACATAAAAATCTGAAAACAGATTATTAGTATTTGCGCCAATTGATACTCTTGGGAAACTATCTGTAGAACCTGCGCCTGTCCATCTACCTAGGTAAGAATTTGTCCTGTTGGTATTCAACTGGTTACGCTCATAATTTCTTACGATATCATTTCCTAAAGAAGCAAAAGCATATGCGTTAAAGTCAAAGCTTTTATAAGTAAATCCAAAATTAAGACCCATGGTAAAATCTGGAATTGGATTTCCAATATCCACACGATCCTCTGTATCAATCATTCCATCACCGTTCTGGTCTACAAAACGAATATCTCCGGGGGCTGCTCCTGGCTGAGCGCTGGTCGCAACATCTTCTGAGGTTTGGAAAAGTCCGTTAGTTTCCAGACCATAGAAGTAACCTAATGGTTTACCAGCTTCCATTCTTGATGGCGGCTCCTGGCCAATACCAAATACTCCCCCTGTTAGAAACCCATTATCACTGTCTACAAAAAGAACTTCATTCTCCAGAGCAGTCATATTATAGTTAATATTGAATTTAAAATTATCGTTAATATTCTGGTTATAACCAATAGAGAATTCAAATCCTCTGTTCTCTACAATTCCCGCATTAACAATTGGCGGGGCCGCACCTGGTGCACCTGCTCCAAGAATTCCGGAAACTTGTGGAGCTACCAGCAGGTCCTCTGTCTTTCTTTCGAAATAATCCATCGTAATATCCACTCTGGAATCAAATAACCTGGCATCTAAACCAATATCAAGTGTTTTTTGTTTTTCCCATCGAATTTCCGGATTAGCCAAAGCACCGATTGCTTTACCAAATACAAGCTCATTGTCGAAAACATAGGTTCCTTCTCCGTTCAAAAGGGATGTAAATCCATAACCAGGAATCCTATCGTTACCAATAATCCCGTAACTACCACGCAATTTTAGGAAGCTTAAGAAATCTGCATCTTCAAGGAAAAATTCATCTGATACAACCCAACCAACCGAAGCTGATGGAAACCATCCAAATTTATTTTCAGGACCAAAATTAGTAGATCCGTCACGCCTAATTAAACCAGAAAATAAGTACTTCTCTTTATAGTTATACTGTATTCTACTGAAGTATGAAAGCAACCTGGAATCAAAGAAGTCACCTCCATTTTGGTAGGCATCCTGAACCTCATCAGCATCTGCAATATCAGCAAGTCCATAATCATTCGTTGGTAATCCAAAACCGGTTAAAGAAGAAAGTTCTCCCTGTGTTTTGAATACAGACATACCCAAAAGCAATTTTAAATTATGATCTCCAAAACTATCATTATAGGTTAGGAAATTATCCCATGTATAATCACGGTAAATATTAAAATTTTCAGTAATGGTATTTCTGGTTATGTTGAATACCTTACCTGAACCGTAAAATACTTCAGGCCCGAAATATCTTCCGTCTACTTCAGAATAATTGAATTGAAATTGCGTTTTGGCCGTTAGTTTATCCCACAAAGTGTACTCCAATCCTCCTACACCACTTATTTTATTTACCTTGGTATCATTAAAAGTATTCGCTATTTGAGCAACCGGGTTAATAACTTCGTTACCCAGTCCTTCAGCAATTGTATACTCTCCATTTTCATCAAAAACCGGTAAATTAGGATTTATATTCACAGCGTTAAAAAGAACAGAACCAAGAGCATTCTCGGCAAGTGTTTTCCTGTTACTGTTAGTATATATCCCTGATAAATTTAATTTAAGGTTTTCTATAATTTCCAAATTGTAACTCATCCTTGCGGTAAGCCTGTCAAAGTTTGATTTACCTTTTCCAACGATCCCATCCTGATTGAAGTACGAGGCCCCAAAAGAATATTTCGATCTATCTCCACCACCAGAAATATTTAAGTTTATATCTGATATTGGTGCAGTTGAGAAAACCTCATCCTGCCAGTCTACGCCTTCCCCTAAATTTCTGAAATTAGTAAAAGGAGGATTTTCTCCACCGGCAGCATAAGCTTCATTTATGATAGCAGCATACTCGGTTGCATTTAAGACCGGTAATTTTCTGGTAGTTTCCTGCATTCCGGAATAGGCGTCTAATTCTACTTTTAATTCGGTACTCAGCGTACCAGATTTAGTAGTAATAAGAATAACCCCATTTGCCGCACGAACACCATAGATACCAGCAGTGGCATCTTTTAATATATTAATGCTTTCAATATCATTAGGGTTAATTACGCTTAGATCCTCAATAACGTTACCATCTACAAGAATTAACGGGCTATTGTTTCCATTGGTACTAATACCTCTAATAGATATAGTAGAACCACTACCTGGTGAACCAGAGGTGGAGGTAATATTTACACCAGCCACCCTACCTTGTAAGGCCTGTTCAACCCTTGCCGGATTAAGTTCTTCAATAGTCTCTGACCCTACTACACTAACGGCACCGGTAATTTCCTTCTTGGTTTGAGTCCCGTAACCAATAACCACGACCTCATCTAAAGACTGCTGGTCGGTTTCTAATACAATGTTTAGAGACTCCTGTTCGCTTACAGTAACTTCCCTGGGGACAAAACCCAGATAACTAAACTGAAGGACATCGCCCGAAGATAAATTTTGAATTGTAAAGTTTCCGTCATAGTCGGTAGTAGTACCTCTTGTTTGATCCTTTACAATTACATTCACCCCTAATAGAGGCATTCCATTCTCATCTGTAACCTTTCCACTAACCGAAAAGGTTTGCGCATATCCCGCAAACAACCCGCTTAGAAAAAGTATTACAAGACAGGTAAATTTCTTCATGTTTTTAATTATTAAAATTGGTCTTACCAATATATTAACAGAGTATTAAGAATGGAGAGAATTCACCTTTACAAAAAACCTACAAAGAGAAAATTATTTTAAATCCAGAAATTATTTTATCAGAATTACAATAAATGCAGTACTTAAAAGGGATTTTACTAAAAACAAACTATACAATTAATTTTCAACACTTTAGACTTATGTAGAGGTGATGTAGAGTTTTTTAAAGAATTTGTAAAGTCTAAATTTGAAGAATATAATCGGTGAGATTAACTTCACGGTCTAAATTCATCTTTTTACGCAATCGATATCGTTTAATTTCGACGCTTTTAACGGAGATATTTAGTAATGGCGCAATTTCTTTTGAAGAAAGGTTTAAGCGTAAATATGCACATAGCTTAAGATCATTAGAAGTAAGATCGGGATGAAGAGCCTTCACCTTTTTGAAGAAGTCTTTATCGGCATTACTAAATGCCTTTTTAAAAAATTTCCAGTTATCTTCTTCATTGATATCCTTATCGATCGTCCTGATCACCGATCTTATTTCAGGAGATTCATTCTTCTTATTCTTTAAACGGTCTTTGATACTGGTAAGAAATTCATTCTTCTTGATAAGACTCATTGTGGAAACAGCTAGCTCCCTATTTTTACTGGCCATATCCTGTTCTAGTCTCTCATTCCTCAACTTAACGATTTCCTGTTCCGCCTCAAGATTTTTAAGCTTAAGATCCCGTTCATTCTTCTCATTTAATTTTTTATGATGTCTTTTATTAAGCAAATGGACGAGGATTAGAATAATTAAAAAAGTTATTATATAAATGGCAATAGCAAGATTGCTCAAATAAAAAGGTCTTTCAATATAAAAATCGTAAGAAACAACATCCGTGATTTTGTCCCCAACTTTTGCCTTTACTTCAAAAGTATAGTCTCCAAAAGGTAAATTTTTAAAATTTGCTCTGGACGCGTGGTCCCATTCACTCCAAACAGAACTTAATCCCAAAAGCCTGTAACTATAAAAAACATCCTGAAATTTTTCATATACAGGAGTGCTGAATTGAAAACTTATATTATTTGTTTTATAATGAAATTCTCCCTCGTGGTTCATTGCTACAGGTTGTGAAACCGAATCGAGAGCACTTATATTAATCTCATTTATCTGTATTTCATGATTTTCATGGATTTCCTGATCATTATTGAATCGAAGATATCCATTGGCGATCCCTAATAAATATTCGGAATCATTGAGTTGAGAAATATTTTCGTAACCTATAGCTATATTTCTGAAGGCCTGGTCTACATATATAAAATTAAGCTGATAATCCCCGGTAAGTTGTGCGTTACTAATATAGAAGATACCATTATTTGCAAATCCCCAAAGACGGTTTTCTCCTTTCACCAGCATTCTGCCCGAAACGCGATCTATCCCACAAACCAGTTTATTGATCTTATTATTCTGAGTAAACTTATCGGTTTGTTCATTGTATTGATAAATATTCTCTTTGGAACTATAATACAAAGTATCGTTAAATTTAAAAATACTCGAGGTAATTCCCGACTCATCTATAAATTCGTAATTATGAAGCTGGGTAATTCTGTTGAGTGAATCATCAATCTTCATATGAAACACTCCTTTATGCTCATTGCTTACCCATAAACTTCCATCAGATTCTATTTCGATATATTTCGAAGAATGAGGAAAATCTTCCAGCATAGGAATTTCAGTGAGCTCGGAATTCTCTTTTTTAAGAAAACTTATTCCATTGTAATGACCCTGTACAAAACTATCCACACCATATTTTTTCACCAGCCAGGTTCCAAGCCGATCACTAAGCTTAATAGCTTTTCCATTTTCAATCAGGAATGTACCATGATTATGGCCACAAAAAAGTTTGCCATCTACCTCCTGTATATCCCATACCTGCCCATTGGTACCTTCTACCAGCTGAAAATCAGTTTCGTTTTGTCGTCTCAAGTATAATCCCTGGTTTGTTCCTAGATATAGATCCTCATCTTTCTCGTATGAGGAATAGACAGATCCTATTTTTCCTTTCTTATCCTGAAAAGATAAAAACCTTGAATTTAGATCAATCATACTTATTCCGTAATCCAATCCCGCCCAAATATTACCCGATTCATCTAGAAAAAGATCCAGCACCGTATTATTAAGCAGTATATTTTCCTGGTTAAAAGTATTTACAATCTTCCCTTCCGCATTAATATGGTATAAACCCTGGCCCACTGTCCCAAGAATCATCCCATCTCCCTGTAAATTAACACCTGCCAGGACATTAGGATTTTTCATTTGGCTACTTGTGCCTGTATATAATTGCATCAGATCTTTTCCATTCCACTTGAAGAATTCGGCGGTTCCTGAAACAAATCCTAACGCTCCATCTTTTGTAAAAAGATGCATTACAGCCCGCTCTTTTAGCTCAGAAGCAGGGATTACTAATTCTGATTTTCCATTTTTGATCTGGAATAAACCTTCTTCTACTAACTGAAAATAAATTAGGTTATTGAATCTGAAAATCCCGGAAATAGGATTTCCATAGGGATTATCCATTTTGCGAAGGGTATCATTTTCAGGATTATAAAAATAAATTCCTGCGAAACTTCTGAAAATAACAATTCCGTTAAGGCTCACTATCTGCCAGAATTGTTCCCCATCATTAATATTCCCCTGGAACTTAGGAACCAGACTGGTATAGTTGAGCTTACCAAAATTATCTCTTTCCCAGTAACCGGCTTCCATATAAGCACCCGTATAAATACGGTCCTTAATTACTTTAACCGATCTTACAATGGTTTTATTAGGAACAGGATATAAATTCCAGTTCTCTCCATTATACTCTAAAAGTCCTGTACTATTGGCAAAATAGAAATATTTATTATCAGATCGAGCAATCATCCAATTTTGATTTCCCGCAGCATATTCATTAGGTCCATAATTTATAACCGGAGGAAGTTCCTGAGCATTCAGATTTATCCAACCAAATAAACAAATGAAAAAAAGAAGAGTTCCCCGCAAAAGATGAATTTTCAAATCCTGCGGGAAGGTAAGCATATAGAGAAAAATTACGAAATTTTCTTCTCCTTCAAAACAAATTTCTTATTAGTAAAACTTTTAGTTTCAGATGTTAAATAATGATAAAGACCTATGAGATTAAAGGAAATTTAAATTTTTTTGAAAGTTAAAATCACTACTACTAATTCTATTTTTAAAAATACAATCAAACTGTAAATCCTATATGGACAATAATAGTTACTTGAATTTCCCTACCCTTCATTAATAAATTTATTTTTCTGCTATTTACTTTTTTAATAGGTATTCAATGTTCAGCACAAGAGGAAAAGGAAATAACACATTCGGTTTATATTACATCTAATACTGGTTTAAGAGACAAGAAAAGTAATGAGATACTATTAAATCGAATAGTGGAGGCTTCTAAAAAAGAAGATTCTTCCAGCCTTGTAATAATAGGAAATATTGTACCTGAAAAGGGATACCCGGATAAGGACAATGGCCGAAACAAAATGAAGGATTATCTGGAAGATAACCTTTTAAACAATTTAAAGGGTTTCAAAGGTAATATCATTCTTACCCCAGGGCTAAATGAATGGCAGCTTGATGCTCCGGATAATATTGATGATCTTGAATCCTTCCTTCAGGATAACAGTAATGCAGAATTCCGGCCTAATGATGGCTGTCCTTTAGAAAGTGAAAGTCTAAGTGAGGATGTCCAGCTTATAATCATAGACTCCCAATGGTATCTTGAAAATTGGGATGATCACCCCTATATTAACCATGAATGTGAAATAAAAACCCGAACTCAATTCAGGGAAGCATTTAATGATGAATTGGAAGATAACCAGATGAAAACAGTGTTAGTGGCTGTTTATCATCCCATAATGACAAATACAAAACTTAGTTTTTTTGAAAGAATGATTGGGTCAGGATCGCAAACCAGAAGAAATCCACAGTTGCAGAAATTAATGGGAACACTCGCTACTCTTGCCCAGCAATACCAGGATGTGATCTTCCTTTCTGGTCAGGATCGTAATTTCCAATTTGTACAAGATGATGGTGTGGAGCAAATAATTGCTGGAGTCACTGAGAATCCTGAAAAAGCAAAACCAATCAAGCGACACGATGATTATGCTGCTTATAATTTTGGTTTTGCTAAAATGAATGTTTTTAAGGACGGAAGTTCTAATGTAGAGTTTTACCAGGTTTCACCTTCAGGTTCTGAGAAATTCTTCAGCAGGCAAATATCTCGTGAACGACCTAAACTTTCAGATGTTGACTGGTCTAAACAAAGGTTGGGAAGCACCACCACCACTTCGGTTTACACAGAGAAAGAAACAGACAAGGATGGAGTATTTAAAGCCATCTGGGGAGAACACTACAGACCTCTTTATAGCAGAAAATTTGAATTTCCGGTGCTATATCTGGACACCATCCCCGGAAACCTTGAAGTGCTTGGTGCCGGAGGCGGTCACCAATCCAGATCTCTTGGTTTCAAAGATGATAAGGGTCATGAATATACGCTTAGAGCTATAAAAAAAAGTGCATTACAATACCTACAAACGTCTGTGGTTCCCACACATTATGTAGAAGATTTTCTTGATAGTACTGTGGTCGAAAGGTATGTACAGGATTTTTATACTACGGCTTTCCCCTATGGAACGTTCCCTGCCGGAAAATTAATGGATGAACTGAATATCTATCATCCGGATTCTCACCTTTACTATGTCCCAAAGCAGGAGGCATTAGGCATTTTTAATCACGAGTATGGCAATGAATTATATATGTTTGAAGAACATGTAGGAGGCGAAAATAAAGATCTTGAGGTTTTCGGTAAGCCCGACGATATTCTGAATACTTCTGATCTCTTGCACGATATGCGAGAGACCAAGGATGTTTATGTAGATGAAGATATGTTCATTAGAGCCAGACTGCTGGATATGCTATTGGGCGACTGGGACAGGCATGAGGGCCAGTATGAATGGGCCGAGTTTGAAGATGAAAATGGAGGAAAACGATACCTCCCAATCGCAAAAGATCGAGACCAGGTATTTCCAAAAAACGATGGTTTAGCCTTATCGCTTTTAAAGGCCGGTTTTCCGGAGTTTAGATCGCTGGAAAATTATACCGATATGGTAAAAAGACCAAAATGGTTCAATATAGCCGGTTATCCTCTTGACAAGGCATTCATTAGAAATGCACAATGGGAAGATTGGGAAAAACAGGTAAATTATATTCAGGATCATATTACTAATGAGGTTATACAAGAAGCCTTTACAGTTTTACCGGAAGGCATCACCAACGACCCCTATGTGGATGATATTAAGAAGACCCTGAAAGCTAGAAGAGGAAACCTGGAAAAAATTGCCAGGGAATATTATAAGCATCTTGCTGAATTTGATATGTTCACGGGAACTGAAGAGGATGATAAATTCCTGATCACCAGAAAACCGAATGGGATAACCACTATTCAATTAACAAATGAAGATGGAGAGATCAAAGCTGAAAAATCTTATGATTCAGATTTGACCAGGGAAGTTTGGATCTATGGACTCGATGGTGATGATGAATTTCAGATCGTTGGCAATGGTTCTCAACTTGTACCTCTCAAAGTTATTGGCGGTGAAGAAAATGATATTTATGATTTTCAGAATACAAGACATGCCAAACTATATGATTTTAAGAGTAAGGACAATACGATAAAAACTCCGGGTGCTCATAAGATGTTAGTAGATTCTTATGATATCAATAATTATGACCCAAAAAAGAAAAAAATAAGACAGTATACTTTGAAGCCAAGTGGCGATTATAATTCTGACGTGGGTTTTAAACTTGGTCTGAAAAATACCTATACTACCTATGGACTTGCCAGAAATCCTTTTACTACCCGGCAGAGTGTTACCGCTAATTATTTTTTCGCCACCCAGGGATTTGATGTAGATTATAAAGCAGAATTTGCACATATTTTCTATAACTGGAATTTTGGGCTTAATGCATATTATTCCAGTCCAAATTTTACTCTAAACTACTTCGGAAATGGTAATGATAGTGATTATGATCCTGATGATGTTGCTAAGGATTATAATAGGGTGAAAATTCAACAATGGCGTTTTGCTCCCTCCCTTATTTGGAGAAATGAACCAAAAAGTTCATTCAACATCACACCAATGATAGAATCTATAGAAGTAGACTACGATGAGGGAAGATTTGTGGCAGATGCTTTTGCCCACTCCAATCCAATATTTGAGAGTCAGATTTATGCAGGAGGAGAATTGAATTATAATTACTTTAATAAAGACCATGAGGCTTTTCCCTCAAGAGGTATTGAACTGGATTTAACGGCAGGATATAAAACAAATATTGATGAAAATAACAATAAGTTCGCTTACGTAAGGCCAATGTTATCCATGGATTATCCACTTCACGAAAGTGGTTTCGCCGCATTAGCCACCAAAATTGGGGGTGAAGCAATTATTGGGAATAATTATGAATTCTACCACGCCGCTGTATTAGGAGGAGGAGACCAGAATAGCCTCAGGGCCTATCGTAACCAGCGCTTTAACGGGAAATATGCTTTTTATCAGAATATCGACATACGAAGTGGTGTGACACAGTTCAGAACCAATTTTGTCCCCATTCGTATGGGAGCCAGTGTTGGATTTGACTATGGACGTGTTTGGCTGGATGACGATAACAGTAACGACTGGCATACGGACTGGGGTGGATCAATCTTCATCAACGCTTTTAAAGCCTTTACCGGTAATATTGGATATTATGTAGGTGATGAGGGAGGCCGATTTAATTTCACCTTTAATTTTAATTTTTAAAAGAAGATCGTGTTGTAATTGGTTAGTTAGAGAGAAGATTTAAAAAAACTAAATATTGTATTATGCTTTTAAATTCATCATCTCTTATTGGAGTTTCGATCTTACTTCTTCGACTGATTATTGCTATCATTATATTTTCCAGTGGAAGAGGTCATGCTACCAATCCCGTAGAGCGGGGGAAAAGTCTTGGAATATCTCCAACACTAGCAAGATTTTTGGGGATTTCTGAAGTAATAGCCGCTTTATCCGTAGCCTTCGGAATTTTTACACAAATTGGTACCGTGATCATCATAATTGTTATGTTCGGGGCCATTTTTACAAAGATCTTTGTTTGGAAAATCGGATTTTATGCTGAAAAGGGCTTCGGATGGCATTATGATCTACTTATACTTGCCGGTACCCTGCTGATCTTTTCAACCGCAGGAGGTAAACTGGTACTTTATTAAAATAATTCCGTAAGTTCAGTTATTCATTATTTAAGCATTAAAAAAGCCCCGAAAATCAGGGCTTTGAATTAAGTAGGATCCAGGAAGATTAATTCCAGTCTTTTGCGTCGGAATATTCAAATTTCTGACCGCCAACCGATACTTCTACCATAGCTCCCGCCTTTGGCATAGTAACAATAGCGCGGCCATTACTAAATTCAACGTTTTTAGCTTTCCCTTTTTCAAGAATTACCGCCGAAGCATTTCCTGAAAGTCGATAGTTTCCTTCCTTAAATTGTTCCAGTTCATTTTTGGTTTGGAAAAGGATTGCCTGTCTGTATGCCTGGCCACCTATTTGCAGCCCCACATCTATCTGGCGAAGCTCAGCAAAACCCTTTACTTTTCCATTTTCAAAAAGTACTCCGTTCCCTGCGGCGCCTCCTAATATATAAGCGCCTTTCCCAACATTAGGAAAGATCACATAAGCTTCAGACTTATCAAACAATTCAGCCATATTTGCACTGTTTCTAATAAAAGCCTCCCTGGAGTCTTCAGCATCTTTTACAAGGTCGGCTTTCTTTTCCTGGTTCACCAACTGCTCTTCTTGTTGGTCATCATAGTCATCATCAGTTTGAGCTGTCAGACCTAATCCCGAAAAGAGAAACATCAATAGTACTCCAGACATCAATCTATTTCTAAAATTCATAATAAATAATTTTTAAGTCTAATATCAATTTACCCATTAGAAATATGACCTAGTGTTAACCGAGTGTTATTTCACGAGATATTAGCATTTAAGTGAAAAGATTGTTAACACAAAAGGAACAGAAAAAAGGCCGGAAACATCCAGCCTTTTTTACTCAATCAATACATTCAACCAACTAAAATTCATCAATCCTTAATTGGATAATAAAAGTACCATCTAAAAACTCATTGTCAAGTAACATATGTTACATACACACCCAATTTTCAATTATGCTAATTATCATACTTTGTATACTAGAAATAGGCTTTTCAGCTTTTCAGCTCTGGTGCTACGTATTAAATTCGTGACTGAGCAAGCTTGTTTTGTTATTCCACATTTCCTTTAAGAGTGGAATTAATTCAACACTTATGTGAATTTTCCACAGTTTTTATATAGAACTCGTTTCCCCTGACATTCATCATTTTAAATAAACAATTTATAAATAACTGTTTATCAGATATTTATGAATTATTCGTTTATGAGGTAATCATTTAATTACAGAAAGGGAAGGGAAATTGCTAAAAGCTGTCTCAAGAAAGAAGCTTAATGATGAATCCTAATATAGATATCTTAAATATAGCCCAGGCTTTATGCCTGGTACCCCTTTTTTATATACTGAACCAATATATTTTTAGTTCAATGGAGAAGAAACATGATTTTTTCTCTAAAAGGCTTATGAATATACTTTCGGTTTATCACCTAGTGTTCGGAGTGATCTATTATGCCTATGCGCTTTTTAATCCTTCGGACTCTAAAAGATATTTTAGCAGAGTTTCTGGAACCGAACATGGTTGGTTGCACTTTTTTAGAACTGAAACTCCATTTATTGATTTCCTATCCTATCCTTTCGTCAAATATTTTGGATTTAATTATGAGATGGCCATGTTACTGTTTACCTGGGTAGGCTTCCTGGGATTTGTTTATGCATATTTATTTTTTAAAGAGAATATTTCACTGGAAATTAAAATCTTCAAAAAGATAGATTTCCTATTACTTATTCTGTTCCTGCCAAATATGCATTTCTGGACTGCGTCTTTAGGAAAGGGTGCTCCAATATTCCTTGGTTTAATGGTATTTGCATATGCCATTAAAAATCCAAAAGTACGATGGCCGGCGTTACTCGGCGGTTCCTTACTGGTATTTGCTATAAGGCCTCATATGTTATTATTAATTGCCGCCGGCTCTGTAATGGGGATACTGCTTTGCCGAAACAGTATAGATTGGAAGAAAAAGGCCACCTTTATTGCTGCGGTAACCATAGGTTTACTGGTTTTTCACGAACCTATATTAAAGGTTGTTCACCTTAATAATTCTAATGATTTTCTAGGTGACTTTATAGAATTTAGTAAACACAGATCACAGGCCCTGGCGGAAAGCGGTACGGGAGTTAATATGAATAATTATTCTCTGCCTGAGAAGTTTTTCACTTTCTGGTTTAGGCCACTGTTCTTTGATGCTCCGGGCTTTTTCGGAATAATTGTTTCTCTGGAGAACCTTATTTATCTATTGATATTTGCCAAAATCTTCCGTTTAAAGTTTTTTAAATTTTTAAAGAACGCTCCGGCACATGTAAAAACCAGCCTTGCCCTGTTCCTGATCACGTCTTTTGCCATGACCTTTATAATGTCCAATCTTGGCATAATAATTCGCCAAAAGTCCATGATCATGTACTTTATGTTCTTTGTGGTCTATTATTACCTGGGTCACGAAAAAGCTCTTACTATTAACCTACATCCTCAAAAGAATAGTAGTCAAATTCCTCAGGCAGCATAGAATTGAACCTGAATTAGAATGCAAGATGTCGCTTAAATAATTTTTTGATATTCTATTTGTTAAATATTTTTAAAGCTAATATCAATTCTCATTATTAATAGCAGCCTGAGCTGAAGCGATACGGGCTATAGGCACCCTAAAAGGAGAACAGCTTACATAATCCATTCCCATCCTGTAACAAAATTCTATAGACGAAGGTTCCCCGCCATGCTCGCCGCAAATTCCGATCTTTAATTTTGGATTGGTGCTTCGCCCTTTTTCTATTCCAGTTTTTATTATCTGTCCCACTCCTTCCTGATCCAGTTTTTCGAATGGATCTCCTGTAAGTATCCCTTTTTCATAATATACAGGTAGAAATTTCCCGGCATCGTCTCTTGAATAACCAAATACCATCTGCGTAAGATCATTGGTGCCGAATGAAAAGAATTCGGCATGTTCAGCAATCTTATCAGCCGTTAACGCAGCACGGGGAATCTCTATCATAGTCCCAACCAGGTAATCAATACGATTATTACGCTTCGAAAATATTTTCTCTGCACTATCCCGGATTATTTTTTCCTGAAGCGTAAACTCATTCAGGATTCCAACCAAAGGAATCATTATTTCAGGTTTTACCTCTATCCCGCGTTCCTTCAAATTAAGTGCAGCTTCAATAATTGCTCTGGTTTGCATCTCGGTAATTTCAGGGTAGGTATTTCCCAGCCTACAGCCCCTATGCCCCAGCATAGGATTAAATTCTTTAAGCTCGTCTACTTTATTCTTTACGGCTTTTACAGATATATGCATATCCTTTGCCAGTTCTTTTTGCTGAGCCAGTTCATGGGGCACAAATTCATGTAATGGGGGATCTAAAAGCCGGATAGTAACCGGCAGACCCTGCATAGCTTCAAAAATACCCTCAAAATCCTCTCTTTGCATTGGAAGTAATTCCAGTAACGCTCTTTTTCGTCCATTAGGGGTATCTGCAAGGATCATTTCGCGCATAGCCCTGATCCGATCCTGACCAAAGAACATATGTTCAGTCCTGGTAAGGCCAATTCCCTGAGCACCAAAATTTCGTGCGGCTATAGCATCCTTGGGTGTATCAGCATTGGTACGGACTTTCATTTTAGAAAAAGCATCAGATAATTCAAGGATTTCAGCGAGCTCGCCACTTAATTCCGGTTCTACCGTAGCTACTTTTCCTTCAATAATATTTCCGGTACTTCCATTTAATGAGATCCAATCTCCTTCATGATATTCTTTTTCTCCTACTTTCATGAGACGAGCCTTATAATCTATATTAAGAGCGCCGGCCCCTGAAACACAGCATTTACCCATTCCCCTTGCCACCACGGCGGCATGGGAGGTCATTCCACCACGGGCGGTCAAAATTCCCCGGGCAATATTCATCCCTTCAAGATCTTCCGGAGAAGTTTCTGTACGCACCAGAAGTGAGTTCTTAAATTTGTCGGCTTCATCTGCGAAGAAAACGATCTGACCGGTGGCTGCTCCCGGAGAAGCAGGTAGCCCCTGGGCAATTACGTGCGCTTTTTTTAATGCATTTATATCAAATACAGGATGAAGCAACTCATCCAGTTTCATGGGTTCTATGCGCAGTATTGCTTCTTTTTGATCGATAAGCCCCTCTTTTAAAAGATCGACCGCAATTTTGATCATGGCAGTACCGGTACGTTTTCCATCCCGGGTTTGCAGGATCCATAGCTTTCCTTCCTGAATGGTGAATTCAAGATCCTGCATATCCCGGTAATGATTTTCTATTTTTTTCTGGTATCCATTCAGTTCAGCATATAAAGACGGCAGTAATTCTTCCAGAGAAGGATATATTTCCACTCTTTCTGCTTCATCAATTCTTGCCAGCTTTGCCCATCGCTCCGAACCTAATTTTGTGATCTGTTGGGGCGTCCTGATACCTGCAACCACATCTTCGCCCTGAGCGTTCATTAAATATTCACCGTTAAAAACATTTTCTCCGCTACCGGCATCTCTTGTAAAACACACTCCCGTAGCCGAATTGCCGCCCATATTACCAAATACCATGGCCTGAACATTCACCGCGGTACCCCAATCTGATGGATAACCGTGCATTTTTCTATAGTAAACCGCCCTGTTGCCATTCCAGCTGTCAAATACGGCCATGATAGCTTCCCAAAGCTGTTGCCGCGGATCGGTTGGAATTTCGTTTCCGGTACGTTTTTTTACAATAGCCTTAAAATCCCGAACCAGGTCTTTAAGATCTTCAACCATGAAGTCGGTATCCAACTGAATATTCCTTTTCTTTTTAAGATCATTGATAATTTCCTCAAAAGAGTCTTCATCCTCTTTATGGTCCGGTTTCATCCCGAGGACAACACTACCATACATCTGAATAAAACGGCGGTAAGAATCCCATACAAAACGTTCATTTTTAGTTTTCTTCACCAGACCAGCCACAACCTGATCATTCAGGCCCAGGTTCAGAACCGTATCCATCATTCCGGGCATGGATTTCCTAGCTCCTGATCGAACAGATAACAATAGAGGATTCTTAGAATCCCCATATTTTTGGTCCATTATATTTTCAACATGCCGAATGCCTTTCTCAACATCTCTTTCTAAAACCTTTATCAGGGACTCCTTACCCAGCTGTTGATATTCCGTACAAACTTCGGTGGTAATGGTAAACCCCGGTGGGACGGGAATTCCTATCAGATTCATTTCTGCCAGGTTGGCGCCTTTTCCGCCTAAAAGGTTTTTCATATCCTTACTTCCGTCGGCGGTTTTGTTTCCGAACCTGAAAATCCTGGTTTTTTCTTGGACTACTGCTTCCATGTGATCATTTTTTTAAATAAAAAAAAAGAAAGTACAGGTGTGAAATGGGGGAAGAATATATCAATTAAGATGAGGTGAATCACCTTAGCTTAATTACCATAAGAAAGTTACGAATTTAGCCTGGCTTTATCCCATTTTCATTGAGATTTTTTATGGGTATTATGGGGGGAAAACCCTGAATATTATTCAGGGTTTTCAATTGGATTTTAGTAGCCTCACCAGGAATCGAACCTGGATCTAAAGTTTAGGAAACTTCTATTCTATCCATTGAACTATGAGGCCTTATGGCCGACAAAAATAAGTGGTTTCATCAAGAAAATAAAAGCCAGACGATATAAACTTAATTTTTACTTACGCAAAACTTCACTTATCTTGAAAAAACATTAAAAAATTCATTCTATGAAGATCTTTTCAGCCTTTGCGATCACAGTATTAGTTTTAGTAACAACCGCCTGTGGCAGTGGAAATACAGATTCTAACCAGTATTCCGGAACAATAGAAGCTGCCGGAATTACCAGTTATCAATATGGTACACACAGGCTTATGGCGGGTGAAGATGTTTTTGCCTTGAAAAGCGACTCCATAGATCTTGTAAATTATGAAGGCACGAATGTCATTATAACCGCCGAGAAGATTGAAGGTTATCCGGTGGATGGTGGACCAGTTTATTTGAATGTCACTAAGATAAAAGAACGGTAAATTTCAACATTAATCAACTTCAGTTAAGACCAGACCATAGTTTTTAATATTATTCGGAATAATTATCTTTAGCTTTAATTAAAGCTAAATGCTATGAAAAGAATTTTACTTCTTCTTGCCCTATCAACCTTCTGGACGGGAAAATCACAAAATATCAATGCCAAAAAAGAGGCATTTGCTCATACCTTCTCAGTTGTGGCACTAGATACGGTAACCGGAGAAATGGCTGTAGGAGTACAAAGTCATTGGTTTTCTGTGGGGGCCCTGGTTCCCTGGGGAAAAGCCGGAGTAGGGGTCGTGGCCACCCAGTCTTTTGTTAATCCTGCATATGGCCCTGAAGGTTTAGACCTTATGGCAAATGGCGTACCCGCCGATGAAGCCCTTAGCCAACTGGTGGAAAAAGACGAAGGCAGAGCTTTCAGACAGGTCGCTTTTTTGGATGCTAACGGGAAGGTTTCAGCCTTTACGGGCGATAAATGTGTTGAGGCAGCAGAAGATCTTACAGGAAGAAATTTTTCTGTTCAGGCCAATATGATGCTTAATGACAGAGTGGTTCCGGCTATGGCCGAAGCTTTCATGAAATATGCAGATTATCCTCTCGCAGAACGCGTGATGGAAGTACTTAAAGCAGCTCAAAATGCCGGAGGTGATATTCGCGGAAAGCAATCGGCAGCACTGATTGTCGTTGGCCCAGAAAGAACAGATAAAAGCTGGGAGGATAAAAAGATCGATCTTAGGGTAGACGATAATGAAAATCCCATTCAGGAACTGGAGCGCCTATTAAAAGTCAACAGAGCTTATGAACACATGAACAAAGGGGATCTGGCCGTAGAAGCTGGAAATACTGAACTGGCTTTAAAGGAATATGGTACCGCGGAAAAAATGTTCCCTGAAAATCTCGAAATGAAATTCTGGAAAGCGGTGGCACTGGCAAATAGTGATCGCCTTGATGAAGCCCGACCAATTTTTAAAAAAATATTCGAAAAGAATGAGAATTGGAAAACTATGCTGAAAAGATTACCTCCTTCCGGTTTACTGGAATTGACCCCGGAAGAAATAGAAAGTATCACTGAATAATTTTATATATTTACCATTATATCAATAAATTACAGCTATGAAAAATCTTACTTTCAAATATCTTATTGCGGCATGCCTCATTTCAGTTTTTATGTTTTCCTGTAAAAATGACGAAAAATCTGAGAATACTGCAGAAACCACTAAAACTGCTTCAGCTGAAGAAGTTAAGACCAGCGAGAAGAAAAGTGCTGATCTAAAATATAATCCTGCGCATGGTATAGAGGGTCACCGTTGTGATCTTCCAGTAGGGGCGCCGCTTGCAAATGCTGACGAACCGAAGCCAATGACTGAGTCTCCACTCAGGATAAAAGGGGCCGGTCCTAAGATAAATCCTCCACATGGGCAACCGGGACATGATTGTTCCGTTGCTGTGGGAGCGAGACTGGATTAAAGAAAAAAGGCTGGAAAAATTTCCAGCCTTTTTTGAATCATACTTATTCTTTCGTACCGTCTCTGGTAGCATCCCGTGCTTCCGGCCAGGTCATTTGCTCTCCGGTCCTGCGGCTCATAGGTAAATTGATCTTTTCTCTTGAAGTCTTTTCTGGATCCTCACTAGCCATATAGGCCAAAACTGCCGTTAGGATGACATTATTCCTTACATCATCAAAAACGATCTTATCATAAGTATCACGGTTAGTATGCCAGGTATAATTCCAGTAAGACCAGCTAAGTGAACTTAAATTAAATGCCGGAGCTCCCGCAGCTACAAAAGAGGCATAATCTGAACCTCCCCGACCGGGAGTTCCGGGAAAATTTGTCTCTATTTGGGAACTTACATTTTCAGGAACTTCATACAACCATTGGCCCAGATAATCGTAAGCATTTAAAAATCCATTTCCGGAAATATTCACAACGCGTCCAGTACCGTTATCCTGATTAAATACTGCCTGTACATTTTCTACAATCTCAGGATGATCTTTCACAAAAGCCCTGGAACCATTCAATCCTTGTTCTTCACTTCCCCAGTGTCCAACGAGTATCGTACGTTTTGGATTAGGAAAAAGCTTTTTTAAAATCCTCATTGTTTCCATCATCACTAGTGTTCCTGTACCATTATCTGTAGCTCCGGTGGCTCCATCCCAGCTATCAAAATGGGCTGAGAGGATCACATATTCTTCCGGCTTTTCAGAACCTTTAATTTCAGCGATCGTATTAAAGGTTGGCACATCACCACGCTCCTGAGATTCAGCTACTACTTTTATTTCGGGTTTATTGCCATATTCTACTAGCCTGTATAAAAGGCCATAATCCTCTAAAGAAATATCGATAGTAGGAATTTCTTGCGTATAAGCCCCAAATATTTTATTCACTCCGAAGCCTCGAGACCAGTAGGAACTCAGGATGCCTTCGGCTCCGGATTTTTCAAGAGCCTTGGGAAGCTCCTTTCTAGAAAGTCCCGTATTTGCGAGACGTTTATCCCACTCCTTGTCAAGACTGTCACGTTCAGCTTTCATTTTTTCAAAAGACTCCGGCGTAGCCCATTCTTCCCAGTTATCATCTGGTCTGCCGGTAGGTTGAGGCATGGAGATCATCACAAACTTTCCTTTTACCGATTTGATCTTTTCAAGAAAATCCAGTGAGTCTTTTGCTTCAGGTAGAATTACCACTTCGGCGGTTACTCCTTTTTTTCCGGTAGAAGGACTCCAGGCTAGCTGACGTGCTTCAAGGCTTTGGAGGCGTGGAGAAATAAGGTCCACATGAGTGATTCCGCGTTCCCATCCTTTCCACTTCCCCCATTCCTCATTTCGGGCAGAGATTCCCCAGTTTTCATATTTTTTTTGCGCCCAGTTGTGAGCATTTTCCATTTGCGGAGTTCCTACCAGTCGGGGTCCAACCACATCCAGTAATTCATGAGCAAGCTGCTCAAGTTGAGAATTATTGTTTACTTCATTAACAATTTGGTCTATCATTTCCTGCTTCGACTGAGCAGTAACTATAGCCACCGAAAAAATGAATAAGCATACAGTAAAACGTAATTTTTGAATCATAATTAATCTTATTAATTGGAATTTTGGTATGTAATATCGCTATATTTTCTGAATAGTTCCCATATTTAAACGGTTGACACTCGCAAGAGTTTAAAAACAAGTGAAAATTATTTATCTTGGCAAAACTTTAGGTTAGCCTATTCTGCCAGCTTAAACTCATTTAAACTTTTACCATAAAATCTAAATATGATCAAAAGATTTTCTGTTCTCATGTTTTTTGGCATGGGATCGTATATTCTAACCGCACAGACTTCAGAACTTAGCGTAGATAAAATTATGCAGGACCCTCAATGGATGGGTACTTTCCCAACATCGGTTTACTGGGGTATTCATAGCGAGAATATCTATTTCGATTATAACCTGGAGAAAAATCCTGCAGATTCGCTATATAAAGTGGACATCAAAAATTATGATGAAATTATAAAAGTTCCCGCTGCTGAGGAGAAGAAACTTATTCCGCGTCGAGGAGATTTCAACGATTCAAGGACAAAAAAGCTCTTTACCAAAGATGGTAATCTCTTCATTTATGAAATGAGGTCCAAAAAACAAGAATTACTTCTTGATCTGCCTCAGGAAATAGATGATCCAAAATTTCTAAAGAATGAAAAACTTGTCGCCTTTGAGAGTGAACGAAATGCATTTCTGTATGATCTGGAAAATGGAAGTTTAAAGCAACTAACCCATATTAAATCGGGTGTAAAATCTGAGAAGAAAGCAAAAGATCCTTCAGCTAAAGAAACATGGCTTCAGGAAGAAAACCTGGAGCTTTTAGAAGTTGTCCGGGAACGTAAAGAGAAAGAAGAAAGTTCAAAAGAATATCGAAAGGCAGTTAATAAAAAGGAAGATTTTACATTCTATCTTAAGGACAGAAGCTTAAGTTCTATGGTAATTTCTCCAAACGCAAAATATGCTGCATTCAATCTTATAACCCGTGAGCGTGGCAAAAGCACATCAGTCCCCAATTATGTGGATAAAAGTGGTTATACAGTAGATCTTCCGGCAAGAAGCAAGGTAGGTGACATGGATATGAAATCTGAGCTTGCTCTTTATAATTTTACCAGGGACACGGTATTCATCGCAGATTTTACAAGCCTTCCAGGAATTGAAAAGCTTCCCGATTATACCAAAGATTATCCAGACAAAGAATGGAAGGAGGAAGCTAGACAGGTGATCCCTTCACAGGTTCATTTTTCTGATAATGGCGAAAAAGCAATAGTGAATGTTCGTTCTATTGATAATAAGGATAGGTGGATCGTACTTCTGAATTTTGAAGATGGAAGTCTTACTTCTATTGAACATCAGCGTGACGAAGCCTGGCTTGCAGGCCCTGGTATTGGGTATACCTATTGGGGAGGTGAAGAGCTTGGATGGCTGCCCGATAATAAACATATTTATTTCCAGAGTGAAGAAACTGGATATTCCAATCTTTACACCCTGAATGTAGAAACTGGGGAAAAAAAGAATCTTACCCCGGGAGATTATGAAGTTTTCGATCCCTTCATCTCAAACGATAAAAAGAACTGGTATTTGACTACCTCTAAAGTAGATCCGGGAGAACGGCATTTTTATAAGATGCCTTTAATGGGCGGAGAAATGACTAAACTTACCAATATGCCCGGAAATAATGCAGTTTCTCTTTCACCGGACGAAAAATATATGGCCATCAGGTATTCTTATATGAATAAACCCTGGGAACTATATTTTAAGAAAACCCGGGCAAATGCAGAACCTCAGCAAATAACCAAAGGTCAGTCTGAAGAATTTAAAGCATACAACTGGAGAGAACCAAAACTTATTCATTTTGAAGCTAGGGATGGAGCAATGGTTCCTGCGCGACTTTATGTTCCGGAAGACAATGTAAAAAACAATGCGGCGGTAGTATTTGTGCACGGAGCAGGTTACCTTCAAAATGCTCACAAATGGTGGTCTAGTTACTTTAGGGAATATATGTTCAACAATCTTTTAACCGATCTTGGTTATACGGTGATCGATATCGATTATAGAGGAAGCGCGGGTTACGGTCGAGACTGGAGAACTGGTATTTACCGCCATATGGGAGGTAAAGACCTTACCGACCAGGTAGACGGAGTTAAATATCTTATTGAAAACTATAATATCGATCCTAATAAAGTTGGGCTCTATGGAGGTAGTTATGGTGGATTTATTACACTCATGGCCATGTTTACTGAAGCTGATACTTTCCACGCGGGTGCAGCCCTGAGATCGGTTACAGACTGGGCTCATTATAACCATGGTTATACTTCGAATATCCTAAATGAACCTTTTCAGGATCCAATCGCTTACCGAAGATCTTCTCCTATCTTTTTTGCTGAAGGTCTTGAAGGAGATCTCCTGATAGCTCACGGGATGGTAGATACCAATGTCCATTTTCAGGATGTGGTACGACTGGCCCAACGCCTTATTGAGCTGGGAAAAGATGATTGGGAAATGGCTGTTTTCCCGGTGGAAAGTCATGGGTTTGTTGAACCCAGCAGCTGGACTGATGAATACAGCCGAATACTTAAATTGTTTAATGAAAGTTTGCTAGAAAAATAATGGATATAGAATTTGTAAGAAAACAATTTCCGGGTCTGCAAAGAGATTTCACTTTTATGGATAATGCGGGTGGCTCACAGGTCCTGGGAAAAGTAATAGAACGTATTTCAGGATATTTAGTGCATCACAATGTACAATTAGGCGCTTCGTATAAAGTATCTGCGGAAGCAGGTCAGAAATTAAAATATACTACCTCCAGGATCGCCGAACTTTTAAATACTTCCAAAACTGAAGAAGTGGTAATTGGTTCTTCTACCACCATGTTGTTGAGATTATTAAGCCTGAGTATAAGCAAACAATGGAAAAAAGGGGATGAAGTAATCGTCACTGATACAGATCATGAAGCTAACGTTTCTCCCTGGACCGATCTTCAGGAAAAAGGTATCGAGATTCGTACCTGGAAGGTGAATCCCCAATCTCTGGAATTGGAATTAAAGGACCTTAAAAAATTGATGAACAGCCGCACGAAGCTTGTAGCGGTCACCCATGCTTCTAATGTTTTAGGAAGCATCAATCCTATAAAGAAAATAGCCCGGGAAGTACATAAAGCGGGAGCACTTATTTGTGTAGATGGAGTAGCCTATGCTCCACATAGAAAAGTTGATGTAAAGGAATTGGATGTAGATTTCTATACTTTTAGCTGGTATAAGACCTACGGCCCTCATCTTGCTGTGATGTATGGGAGATATAATCAGTTATTAAAACTGGATAGTCTTAATCATAATTTCATTGGAAAAAAGGAAGTGCCTTATAAATTACAACCCGGAAATTATAATTTTGAACTTACCTACAGCACCCTTGGAATCATAGAATATTATGATGAATTCTATAATCATCATGCCAAAGGAGATAAAAAACTGCAATATGCCGACCGCCTTTCTGAAACTTTCGAGTTGATTAAAGAGCATGAAGAAATACTGGCATCAATACTTCTGGATTACCTAAATGAAATTCCTGAAATTAGAATTATCGGTATCCCAAAGGCTGATAGACACCTAAGGGTTCCAACCATCTCGTTTGTGCACTCCAAACTTAAAAGCGATGAGATCGTGGAGCAGGTAGATGGTCACCGACTAGGAATTCGTTTTGGAGACTTTTATGCTAAAAAACTTATTCAGGCTTTAAATCTGGAGGAAAAAAATGGCGTTGTAAGAGTAAGCCTTGTACATTATAATACAGAGGAAGAGGTTGGTAAACTCATTGAAGTTTTTAAAAATATATTCTAGGAATATTAAATCCAACGGAATTTCGTGGATTATAATTCTTGTATTAGCCAATAGCCTGTTTAAGATCGGCGATCAGATCTTCTTCATCTTCTACCCCCACGCTTAAACGAATAAGGGAGTCTACTACGCCAGTCTTCGCTCTTTCTTCCTGAGGAATAGAAGCATGAGTCATACTTGCAGGGTGTCCTGCCAATGATTCTACGCCTCCCAGTGATTCTGCCAGGGTAAAAACCTTCAGGTTCTCAACAAATTTAGTCGCACTGGCCAACGTATTTTCCATGGTAGTAAAAGATATCATCCCACCAAAGCCAATCATTTGTTTTTTGGCAATCTCGTGATTTGGATGATCCTCAAATCCTGGCCAGTAAACCTTATCAATTTTTGGGTGAGATTTTAAAAATCTGGCCACGGCTTCCCCATTTTCGCAATGCCTCTGCATTCTAAGGTGCAGTGTCTTGATTCCGCGTAAAACAAGAAAACTATCCTGTGGTCCACAAACAGCCCCGCTTGCATTCTGAATAAAATATAGCTTTTCAGCCAGTTTTTCATCTTTAACCACCAGATTTCCCATCACCACATCACTATGACCTCCAAGATATTTGGTCGCGCTGTGCATCACAATATCTGCACCAAGATCCAGTGGTTTCTGGAGATAAGGGGTAGCGAAAGTATTATCCACCGCCAGAAGAAGATTGTGCTTTTTGGCAATTTTCGAAACTGCCTCAATATCTATTATATTCATCATTGGATTGGTTGGTGTCTCCACCCAAATAAGCTTTGTATTATCGTTGATATAATCCTCAATCTCTCCCGTTTCCCCCATTCCAATAAAATGGAATTTTATACCCAGACCCTCGAAGATCTTTGTGAACAATCTATAAGATCCCCCGTAAAGATCATTCGTTGAAATAATCTCATCTCCGGGTTTAAATAACTTCATCACCGCATCTATTGCCGCAAGGCCTGAACCAAATGCCAATCCAAATTTCCCATTTTCAATACTCGCCATTAATTTTTCCAGAGCAGCACGTGTGGGATTTCCACTGCGGGAATATTCAAATCCTTTATGCCCGCCAGGGGTACTTTGTGAATAGGTACTGGTTTGATAGATTGGCGGCATTACAGAACCGTATGCAGGATCTATATTTTCCTGGCCTCCATGAATGGTTTTAGTGTTGAATTTCATGCTTATGAAATTTGAAAAACAAATGTAGTGAGCAAGTTGGGCAATCACAAAATTGCCTGTACCTTTATGCTGCTATTTAACGCTATATTCCGTGAAAAAATTAATTTTCTTCCTATTGAGCGTGAGTTTGTTTATTTCATGCAAAGACGATCAAAAAGAAACTCAAACAACCGAAAAAAAACTTTCCTTTTCTACCAGGACCGTTGAAAAACGTCTGAATGACTGTGATCCTGAAAATGGTGAATGTACATTTATAAGCCTTACCTATCCGGTTGCTAAAAATGGATTGCTGGAAACCGAAAAGATCAACAAGGCTATTGAAGAATTTCTATTGAAAACGATAGACTACCAGGAAGAAGGCGGCGTAGAAAAGCCGGAAGATCTGGTAGAAAATTTTATTAAAAACTATAAGGAAACCGCAGCTGAATTTCCACAATATGAACTACCATGGGAAGCTACTATTAATGGAAGTATTTTATATAAAAGTCCGGAAGTGATTTGCGTTAAATTTAAGACCGATATGTTCACCGGTGGAGCCCATGGATATAGAAGTACAAATTATCTAAATTTTGACGCTGAAACAGGTGAAAAGCTTAAAGCTGCCGATCTTTTCACTTCAGAATTTAAAGGCTTTGTAGAACAGGACTTTCGTGAAAAACAGAATATTCCTATGAATTCAAATATCAACAGCACCGGAATGTTCTTTGAAAATGATGAATTTCAGCTTCCTCAAAATATAGGGATCACGAAAGACAAGGTTATTCTACATTATAATGCCTACGAAATTGCACCCTATGCCTCAGGAAATTTTATTATTACTTATTCGAGATCTGAAATCGAAAAATTCCTTAAAGTAAATAACGACAAAATTCAGGCTTAAATTCTAAAGCTTTTACAAAGTGTTAAACGGGTTAACCAAAAAACCCTTTCTTTGTTTTAAAATTCTTCAAGCCATGAAAAAAATCTATCATCTTTCTACCTGCGATACCTGTAAGAGAATTTTAAAAGAACTTGATCCTCCCTCATCTTTCATACTTCAGGACATTAAAGAAGAAGCTATTAGCGAAAAACAACTTGATGAGATGCAGGAACTTTCAGGTAGTTATGAAGCACTTTTCAGTAAAAGAGCCCGACTCTATAAAGAACGGGATCTTAAAAATGAAGATCTCGATGAGGGCCGATACAAAAACCTTATTCTTGAGCATTATACTTTTCTAAAAAGGCCCGTAATTATTAATAATGATGAGATCTTTATAGGGAATTCTAAAAAAACGGTAGAAGAGGCCAAAAAATCCATTCATGCCGAATAGTAGAATTCTGGCAATCCTTGCAGCTTTTGGTGCCAGTGCGATCTATGGAATTAACCATACGCTGGCCAAAGGTCTTATGCCATATTATATTGAACCTTTCGGATTTATTTTACTCAGGGTTAGCGGAGCGGCATTATTATTCTGGCTTATTAGCCTGAAAGGGCCCAGAGAAAAAATAGCTACATCAGACTGGCCCCGAATTTTTGGTTGTGCCGTATTTGGAATGGTGATCAATATGCTTTTCTTTTTTAAAGGCCTCAGTCTTTCCACACCTATAAACAGTTCGGTAATTATCACCCTATCCCCGGTGATGGTGCTAATCCTCGCTTCCATATTAATAAGAGAACGTATAACCCTGCTTAAAACTTTTGGGATCATTATTGGAATGGCCGGCGCTCTTGTACTTATTCTTTTTAGTAAAGGAGAGAATACCAATGCACCCAATATTCCACTGGGTAATGTTCTTTTTATCGTAAATGCATTTTCTTATGGCCTTTACCTTATACTGGTTAAACCTTTAACCGCTAAATACAGTGCTATCACCCTCATGAAATGGCTTTTCCTTATTGCGATATTCATAAATTTACCTATTACCCTTGGCGAATTTAGAGAAGTTGAATGGAGCCAGTTACCATTCGAAGCTATCTGGAAAATGGCTTATGTGGTTGTGGGAACCACTTTTATGACCTATTTGCTGAATATTTATGCTTTAAAACAATTATCTGCTTCCACCATTAGTGCTTTTATATATTTACAACCCCTTATTGCAATTAGTTTTGCAATAGCCGTTGGGGCTGATAGTCTTTCCTGGGTTAAAGGAATTGCCGCAGCCCTTGTATTTATAGGAGTGTACATGGTAAGTATGAAAAAAACGAAAGTAAGAGGTTAAAAGCTTCCCCAACTAGATAAAACTATGGCGGCTGCAACAATATACAAAAGCGTGATTATAGACAAACCAATTGCTCCAATATTTACCAGAGTGGTTACAGGCTTATTTTGGGGATAAATCTCTTTGATTTCTTCCGGATTTAGTTTAAATACGCTAAACCTGCCTGACGTTTTAAACTCCTTTATTTTTTGTTTTAGTATTTTCCCGGTAGAAGAATTGGGTTTTGCATATCCAAAATAGGTGTCATTTTGCTCTTCAATTCTTTTGAATTTTAATTTCTGTCCATCCGAAGTAAATACCTTAAACTTGACATTTTTTTGCGAAGCTTCTTCAATTCTAATAGGCTTGGACCGATAGACGGTGCAACTTTGAAATAACATCAAAAAGGATAAAAATATTAGCTGAAGGGATGATGAAATTTTACGATTCATATAAAAGCTGAATTTATGAAAATAGAAATCCCATATTTAAATCCTTTTCATTAAGAGGAAAGAATTATAGAATTAAGTAAAATTAAATATACAATCTTCTTTCTTACAATTTATTTTTCATCGTAATTAACTGATATATTAATACTTAAGAGGTGAAATTATCCCGATACAGAAATGGAAATTTTCAATTGTTAAAAGAAGTATTTACAATTTTTAGCAGTTCTTTTTCAATAGGTTTTCCTTTTATCCCGGTTTTATTCCGAAAATATTCCACAAGGCTCTTCTCGTCAAGATCATAGATTTCCAGTAAACCAGAGATAATCGTAGATAAATATGCTGGATTTGGAGAATTGATCTCAGTTTTCAGAAATTCCTTACTTGTAAAAGTCACCACGGGTTTTCCATCGATCTTACCCAGATAAAGTAATTCTCCATACCTGCCGCCCTCCATACAGCTATAAGAGCCATTTCTCATAAGTTCATCAAAATCAATCTTAACCTCCTCCTCAGCGATCAATTCCTGTTTTACAAGATCGGTAAACTGTCCTGCGGTTATAAGATAGGTTCGGCCCAAAGTTTCAACCTCAGGATCTTCTTCTTCCTTCAAAAAACAAATCCCACCTCCATTCCAGGTAACAGATTCCTTGGCGAAGTACATTTCATGTTTAATACTGATCTTGCGACTGTCTTTTGGTTGACTTTTATCTGAACATCCCACAAAATTTTTCACCGCACCAGGTGGAGTTCCGCCATTTATATAACAAAGAAAACGCCTTTCCCTAATGTTCGAACCATAACAGGCATACCAGATCTCGTTGATAGCTTTATTCATAAAATTATTTGAGCGCTTTCAACTCTTCTGGAGTTATATCATCAGGTCTTTTGCCATATTTGCGTGTATCTTCCCTGGTAAGGACCCTAAATTCTTTGGACTTAGGCACGGTATCAAAATGACTATAAAGATCTTTAGGTAAACCATTTAATTTTCTTTTTTCCAGATCTATCCAGGCGCCCATCATTTCGCAGCTGGCACAATTTTTTCCATTATGATCATAGATCTTATGTAAAAATTCGAAATACATCCCGTCTTCCGAAAGTCCGCTTAATTCCAGCGTAACAGTTACCGGTTCACCGGCAAAGATCTCCTTGAAATAATAGATATGCTCATAGAAAACAATAGGTCCCAGGTTATAATGGGAAAGCTCTTTTTGTCCAAATCCATTTTCGGTAAGAAATCCCATACGGGTATGACTCATGAAATTAATAAAAGCTGAATTTGCCAAATGTCGGTTCGCATCCAGATCACTCCAACGTATCTCAAATTTCTTGGTATACATTATCTAATAATTTATTCAAAACTAAGTATAATATTATGCAGGCATAGCAATTTTTCCCTAAGTTTATGCTAAAATTAGGGATTAGATGCCAGTGATCACAGGGAATTATATTCCAAATGGCATTTTTAAAAATGCAGATGCCTCGACCATTTATGCATCAACTTTGCGTAAGGTGGAATTACCGGTTTACGAAAGGGAACGTATTGAACTTGAGGATGGTGATTTTCTGGATATTGACTGGAGCTATTCCAGAAGACCCGATATAGATAAAGCAGTGATCCTTCTTCACGGACTTGCCGGAAATGCCTCCCGCCCTTATATGAAGGGAATGGTGAAAATCTTCAATCAGCACAAATGGGATGCGATAGCAATGAATTTGCGCGGTTGTAGTGAAGAATTGAATCGGCTATATAGAAGTTACCACGCAGGAGCATCAGAAGATCTGGCAGCAGTTATAGAACATGTATTATCCCTGACCAAGTATAAAAAGATCGCCCTTGTTGGCTTTAGTCTGGGTGGAAATATCGTACTGAAATATCTTGGTGAAAATCGTAAACTTCCTGATGAAATTATTGGAGGAACCGGCATTTCTGTTCCCTGCGAGCTGGAAGGTTCCCTGGGTGCCATCAACAGAATGCGCAACTTTGTCTATTCAAAAAGATTTGAACTTAATCTTAAGGAACAACTAGAGTTAAGAGCAAAAAAATTTCCATCAAAATTAAACCAAAAGGATATCTCTGCCTGCAAGTCGCTTCGGGATATTGACGATCTATATACCTCGAAAGCTCATGGCTATAAAAACGCTCATGATTATTATTCTAAGGCCAGCGCAATAAATTTTCTTCCCAGTCTAAAAAGGCCAGCCCTTATTATCAGTGCTGAAAATGATAGTTTTCTTTCTGAAGGTTGCTATCCCTATAAGATCGCTAATGCATCAGAGTTACTTTATCTAGAGGTTCCTGTCTATGGAGGGCATGTGGGGTTTGTAACTAATACATCGGCCTATTATCACGAAAAACGAACACTGGATTTTATAGAATCTCTGCTGTAGGATAGGCAGGTTCAAAATTGGAGATGCTATAGAATTGATTATCTTTGCGCAAGCTTTTAAAATTCAGGTATGATCCAATCTATGACAGGCTTCGGGAAAAGCATTTCTCAAATTCCCAATAAGAAAATTACCGTTGAGCTAAAGTCGCTTAACAGCAAAAATTTTGACCTGAATGCGCGCATTCCTTCCCAGTACCGGGAAAAGGAGCTGGAGCTTCGAAATATAATTTCTAATTCCCTGGGTCGGGGTAAAGTAGATCTTTCGATTTATGTGGAATATACCGGAGAACAAACCTCAACCAATGTCAATACCGAAGTGGTAAAAACCTATATGGACCAGTTACGGGATATCGTAAATGCCAGCGAGGTAGAATTGTTGAAAATGGCAGTAAAAATGCCTGATGCGATCAAAACTGAACGTGAAGAAATAGATGAGGAGGAGTTTCATATTATTGAAAATGCCGTAAAAGAAGCCCTTTCTGAAATAAATAATTTCAGGAACGATGAAGGTAAGGCACTGGAAAAAGATCTTAAACTTAGGATAAGCAATATCCAGGATCTTTTGAAACAGGTGATCGCAATGGATCCAGATCGAGTAGACGCGGTAAGAGAACGCTTAAGAAAAGGGATTGAGGACATCAAAGAACAGGCTGACGAAAACCGGTTTGAACAGGAAATTGTTTATTATATCGAAAAATTTGATATCACCGAGGAGAAAGTACGGCTTGATAATCACCTGGATTATTTTTTTACCACGATCAATACCCATGATTCTAACGGAAGAAAACTGGCTTTTATTTCCCAGGAAATCGGTCGTGAGATTAATACTATTGGCAGTAAATCCAATTATGCTCCAATGCAGCAATTGGTAGTACAGATGAAGGATGAACTGGAGAAAATAAAAGAACAAATTCTAAACATACTCTAAATGAGCGAAGGGAAACTTATCGTATTTTCAGCTCCTTCGGGATCTGGGAAAACTACGATAGTACGTCACTTATTAAAGCATACGGAATTGAAACTTGATTTTTCGATTTCGGCAACTTCGCGGGAACCTCGGGGAAATGAAAAGGATGGTAAGGATTATTATTTTCTCTCTCTTAAAGATTTCAAGCATAAGATAAAACATGACGAATTCCTGGAATGGGAAGAAGTTTACCGAGATAATTTCTACGGAACTTTAAAAAGTGAGGTAGAACGTATCTGGAAAGAAGGCAAACATGTGATCTTTGATATTGATGTAGTTGGCGGCCTGGATATTAAAAATATCTATCCTGAAAGAACGCTGGCCGTTTTTGTAAAACCTCCAAGTATAGAAGAACTAAAGATCCGTTTGAAAAAACGCAAAACCGAAAGTGAGGACAAGATAAATATGCGCGTGGCCAAAGCTTCTATAGAACTTGCGACAGCACCTCAATTCGACTTTATAATTGAAAACAATAATCTTGGAATTGCCTTAGAAGAAGCATATGAACTTGTGGCGAACTACGTGGACGCCGAAAAGAAAGAAGGATGAAAAAGAAAGTTGGCTTGTTTTTCGGAACCTTTAACCCGATTCATATAGGTCACCTGATCATTGCTAACCATATGGCTGAGTTTTCTGATCTGGAAGAAATATGGCTGGTGGTTACTCCTCATAATCCCCTTAAGAAAAAGAATAGCCTTCTTGAAAATCATCACAGATACGAGCTCGTTTACAGAGCTTGCGAAACATATCCAAAATTACACCCCAGTAAAATAGAATTTGATCTTCCTCAACCTAATTATACGTCTAATACATTAATTCATCTACAGGAAAAATATCCAGACAAAGAGTTTTGTCCCATTATGGGAGAAGACAATCTTAAAAGTTTTCATAAGTGGAAAAATTATGACGTAATTCTTGAGAATCATGATATTTATGTGTATCCAAGAATGTCTAAAGGAGAAATAGAAAATACCTTTGCGGAACATCCTAAAATACACAGGGTAAATGCCCCTGTAATGGAGATCTCGGCAACATTTATAAGGAAATCAATAAAGGAAGGGAAGAATGTAAGACCATTGCTCCCGGAAAAAGCATGGGAATATATAGACCTTATGAATTTCTATAAATAAGCAAAAGACTGTTTAAAAATCTGTTTCGAATATTCTCTTGCGTTGATTGAACCTACTTTTTTCATTGTGGAACTACAACATTAGAACGTCGACTGCTCTCAGTTTAAAATTCTCAAAATTTTTAAACAGTCTTTTTATCTTTTGTCATCCATAGGCGGAATTCTTAATACCTGTCCCGGATATATCTTATCTGGATCCTGCAGCATTGGTTTATTGGCTTCAAAAATCAAGGGGTACTGGTTTGGATCTCCATAATGCTCCATTGAAATTTCACTTAAAGTATCTCCTCTTTCAACGGTATGAAAAACGGCTTCGGGTTCTTTATTTTCAACATCCATACGGTCATCCACCTGTGCGATCCCTTCTGTATTTCCCACCACCAGAATAATCTTTTCACGTGTTGACTGATCCCGTGCTTTACCAGAAACAATGGCCATATCATTCTCAATAAATATTTTTAGATCATCCACCTTAAGATTATGTCGATAAATTGTCTCTTCTAGTTTTCTTGCGGCTTTTTCATTCTCTTCTCGTTCTTCTCTATTAATTTTTTCACTTCGGACAGCCTCATCATTTTTAGTTTTATCTATCCCAAAAATTTTCTTTCCGGCCTCCTTAATAAAAGAAAAAAGTCCCATTTATATGTTTTAACTGATTTGTATTTCTTAAATGTACGAAAGGCCTGTTAGTTAATTATCCCATTATCTGCTAAAATTTTCCAAAAAGGATTCAAATAAAAAAACCGCCTCTCTCGAAACGGTTTTTTCAACTAAATAACCAACCAAAAAAACTAAGAACGTTCTTCACTAAACATAAAGAACAATTTAATAACGGGAATCGACCTTTAAACATTGTACAGAACAGTAGCTTATATTGTTAAATTTTGAGCTTATATGATTTGATAAATTCGCAACAAAAAGCACTAAAAAAAGAGAAATGCTTTATATACCTTGAAATTTGTCTATTTTTGAAAAGCAGAATGTAATAATATGGATAAAACTCCCAGTTTTGGTGTAATAGGAGGCGGTAGCTGGGCTACGGCCATTGTAAAAATGTTATGTGAAAACCTGGACAAGGTGAACTGGTATATGCGTAGTGTTTATGCCGTTGAACATATAAAGAAACAGGACCACAATCCTAACTATCTCAGCTCTGTAGAGTTTGATGTTTCTCAGCTTAATTTAAGCAATGATATTAACGAAACTATTGAAGCTTCAGATTATATAATTTTTGCTATTCCTTCCGCTTTCCTAAAACGTGAACTTGATTCGGTAACCATCCCATTAAAGGATAAAGTGATCTTTTCTGCGATCAAGGGAATCGTGCCGGAAACGAGCCTGATTGTTGGCGAACATTTTAATCAGTATTTCGATGTCCCCATGGAAAATATTGGTGTATTAACCGGGCCCTGCCACGCTGAAGAAGTGGCACTGGAAAGGTTATCTTATCTCACCGTCGCTTGTTTAGACGAAAAAAAGGCTGAACTGGTGGCAGGTTATTTAGGGAGCGATTATATCACCTGTAAGATTAGTGACGATGTCATTGGAACTGAGTATGCCGCCGTATTAAAGAACATTTATGCCATTGCAGCAGGAATAGCCCACGGACTTGGCTACGGAGATAATTTCCAGAGTGTCCTTATGAGCAATGCGATTAGAGAGATGAAAAAGTTCATCAAAAAGGTCCATAAGATGAAAAGGAACATTAATGATTCAGCTTACTTGGGTGATCTCCTGGTTACCGGTTATTCAATTTTTAGTCGTAACCGAATGTTCGGAAATATGATTGGGAAAGGTTATACGGTTAAAAGCGCACAAATGGAGATGAGTATGATAGCCGAAGGTTACTACGCTACGGAAAGTGCTTATAAGATCAATAAAGCCAATAAAGCCAAAACTCCTATTATTAATGCTGTCTACGCTATTCTCTACGAAGGAAAGAATCCAAAGAAAGTCTTTCAAAAACTAGTCGATAAACTCGATTAGTATAAGTATTCTCCTACATTTGTAAACATAATGGCCTGATTATTATACATTTTATCGCGTAATTATGTATTTATACGGAAATAAACACTAATTTTACACCACCAAATCTATAATTAACCAAATTTATCATGAACAAGCAATTCTTAATTCTGGCGTTTGCTGCCGGCCTAACATTCAGTAGTTGTCAAAAAGACGATGTATCTGAAAGTATACAGACAGAAACCCAAACTACAGCAAAACAAAAGGAAAATATTTCAGTATCAACTTCCAAAATACACGAACCGGTATTTCGTAATGGAGATCTTGGCGCATATATTCATGAGCCTGTTTTTCTTGGAGCAGAAGGCTTTTTTGAATGTGGTGATGTTTATGAAGGAAAACAAAATCTAATCGTGAATAAATATGATGGAGAAACTCTATCTTATTCAAGCGGTGAAGAAACCCTGGAACTTAAGAAATTGGTTCTTGGAGACGACCTAAACCTTTGCGGGGATGTAGCAGTAGAAAATACTGTAAACATAAGATGGGCTGGAGTTTTACAGTTCTTTGGTGAAATGACCATTGGGACTGAAGAAAATCCTGCTGATCTTGTAATTAATCATGGTGGTCACCTAATCCTTATGGGGCACATTCATGTGACTGGTGATGTTATCATTAATGATGGCGCAAGAGTTAAATTCATGGGGGAAGAAGGTTCCAACATGATAAGTGCAGGAGGTACTATTACAGTAAAAGACTACGCGGAAAGTATTGAGTACGAATACGATCACCACGAAGATTAAGGTAAGTTTTCCAAATAATAAAAATGCCGGTTTCTTAAGCCGGCATTTTTATTTTATAAGACTGCTGTTATTCAGCCAAAATTCCTCTTTTAGGTATAATTGGAATACCAGTTAAAGCATCTTCATTTAGACTATTCTCCGAGAAAGTAAATTTTTTATCGAACATTTTAGAATCATTGAAGTAACTTATTCTGAATTCATTATTCAATTCTAAAACCTCATCCTGAAGAAATTCAATTTTCGAAAAAGATTTTGGAGGTAGTTTTTCCATTTTATGCCTCATAACCGAAGTTTCCCTTTTTTCGTCAAAGCCTTTAGAAACGATAAGTACCATTTCAAGCTCTGTTTTATCGCTTGCATTGATAAGATATACGTTCCATTCTTCAGTTTGAAACTCCTCATTAAACTCCCTAACGGCAGCTACATAAACATTCTCTACCTGAGGTATCTCGATATCCTTCTTCAAAACTTATCTTCAGCTTTTTCCTTTATCTTATTCCACAAGAACCATAATATTAATGCTGCGATGCCAAGAATTATTAAACCAAGGGTAATTTTAATCACCGCGATTATAAAGGTTACATAAATAATAACCGCAAGTATTATGATTCCCAGGATTATGATTGCGTACTTTTTCATTAAAGAGCAGATTTAAATTGTTCTAAAAATCTTAGATCATTCTCGTAGAACATTCTTATATCATCAATCTGATATAAAAGCATGGCAATACGTTCTATCCCCATTCCAAAAGCAAAACCGGAATATTCTTTTGGATCTATATTACAATTGCGAAGTACATTAGGATCTACCATTCCACAACCCATAATTTCCAGCCAGCCTGTACCCTTTGTGATCCTATAATCGGTTTCCGTTTCAAGTCCCCAGTATATATCAACTTCTGCACTAGGTTCGGTAAACGGAAAATACGAAGGTCTTAAGCGAATCTTTGAATTTCCAAATAACTGCTTAGTAAAATAAAGCAGGGTTTGCTTTAGATCTGCAAAAGAAACATCCTTATCTATATATAAACCCTCCACCTGATGAAAGATACAGTGTGACCTTGCCGAGATGGCCTCATTTCTAAAAACTCTGCCGGGTGAAATGGTTCTAATTGGAGGCTGATTGTTCTCCATATATCTCACCTGTACCGATGAAGTATGTGTTCTAAGTAAAATATCCGGATCTGTCTGAATAAAGAAGGTGTCCTGCATATCTCTGGCAGGATGATATTCCGGAAGGTTAAGGGCGGTAAAGTTATACCAGTCATCTTCCATCTCCGGACCTTCCGAAACATTAAAACCTATATTGGAAAAAATCTCAATTATTTGATTCTTTACAATTGAAATAGGATGCCGGGAACCAATTTCCACGGCCTCAGCCGGACGGGAAAGATCACCATAAACACCTTTTTCGTCCTGCTTATTTTCCAGCTCTTCCTTAAGCGTGTTTACCTTTACCTGCGCCTTGGTCTTCAATTCGTTTACTACCAGACCAAACTCCTTCTTTTGTTCGTTAGGCACGTTTTTGAATTCGGCGAAAAAGTCGTTAAGAATTCCCTTTTTTCCCAAATATTTTATTCGGAAAGCCTCAATTTCATCATGAGAAGTCCCATTAAAGCTTTCAACTTCAGCAATATGACCTCTAATTTTATCTATCATAGGTGATTTCTTTTCGGAAGCGCAAATTTAATAAAATTTACTCCTAAACACTTTCTTTTCCCGGGCTTATTCCGAAGTTATTAGATTTGTCTCCGATTTCAATTTTAATTTATCCTTATAGATATAGTTCATTAAAAAGAAAACCGATAACGCACCAAAGCTATGCCATAGCCAGTGACTACCCATAGGCATTATATAAATGAAACCGTCCATAACCCTGAAACTAATCGCTGCAATAAAACTAAGAACTGCGAAAAGTATCATATCCCAGTGTTTTAGATGTTGGGTGTACATATAAACAAATATGGGAAGCAAAAGCCCTACAGCCGTTGCAACATAACCGATGGAGGTTTTGACATTTTGAGCCCATGGGATCAATCTTACACCCACTACCAGTAGCAGCACAATAAGGATAAGCAGGAAACGACCCTTCCAGGATGTTTTTAATTTCACGGTAAAATAAACCGATACCCCAAAACATAAGAAAATTATGGGAAGCCAGTCAAGATACATCCAGAAGTCATGGCTTCGCGTAGCATGATAAACTGTGCCTCCTATATAACTTAGCAAAAGAACTGGCAGGCAATAAGCTAAAAATCGGTGATGCTTGAAATCCTTATACACTTTAAACGCAAAGTAGATGATGATCCCCAGGAATAGAATATTACTGTAGGTGTTATAAGGTTCTATCGGGAACCTTCCATTAACGGTTTCCTGATAAATGGGTCCGCTGTCCTGAGGAAATGATAGTAGAGATAATAGTTGGACCATTTATGATATGTACTCCTTTTGGATAAAATAATTAACAATAGCTTCCTTCATCAAAACCGATTGTTCCCCAGCTTTCAGAGCCGGTAACTCTTCCCTGGTTTTAAAATGGGGCCAGCCGTCCTCATCATAAAAGTCAAACTCATAATAACCGTAAGGTTCCAGTAAAGTACAAATGGCTATATGCATTAGATCTATTTTATGGTCTTTCTTAAATTTTCGATGGGGTTGCCCTAATTCCTGAACTCCGATCAAATAAATAATCGCGTCCAGCTCCATAAGCTCTCCATCTGCAAACTGACCGGATAGTTTTTTCTGTACCCTATCCCATCTCTCTTTCAACTGTTCATCTCGTGCCATATTGCAAATATACTATCTAGATTTAATAATTATATTTGATTTATGAATACTGTAGATATTATTTTAAGCCTGGTACTTCTCTACGGACTGGTACGAGGTTTTTTTCGGGGTTTACTAGCCGAACTTGCTTCCCTGGTTGGGATCGTCGCCGGAATATACGGGGCCGTTCACTTTTCTCATTTTATAGGAAGTTTTCTTTCTCATTATATAGAATGGAAACCACAATATTTAAACCTGGTGGCTTTTGCCTTGACCTTTATTCTTATCGTATTCCTCATCTCCCTCGCAGGAAAAATGATGACCAAAATAGCGGCTTTTGCGGCTCTTGGAATTGTGAATAAATTATTAGGGGGTATCTTTGGCCTGATAAAATCTGCTTTTGTAGCCAGTGTTATTATTATGTTCTTTAAAGCTACCAACGAAAGAATAGAAGTCGTAAAAGACAAAACTCTGGAAGATTCCATTCTATATGAGCCTGTAGAGGTTATTGCTCCAATAATCCTACCTTCCATTATTAAACAGGTTAAAGAACAGGATCTTTTAAACCACGAAGAAGAATAGTAATAAAAATCCGGATGGCAGGCATATGGCCCACAATCCGGACTCTAAAAACCATTGAATTCTCCTCTTAAAAATTCAATTGGTAAACGCTGTCAAGTTGTGAATCGTTACTCACATTCACTTCCAGATCTTTGATTAATCCGTCTCCAACTCCGTACGCCCAGCCATGCAGGTGAAGCTCCTGTTTATTGTGCCATGCATTCTGAACTATGGAAGTTTTCGCAAGATCGAACACCTGTTCTTTAACATTAAGTTCTACGAAACGATCCCATTTCTCCTGATCATCCTCAATTTCATCAAGGGCATCTTTATGCAAACGATATACGTCTTTGATATGACGGATCCAGTTATCGATCAAACCGATAGATTTATTGGTCATTGCGGCCTGAACTCCCCCACAGCCATAATGTCCGCAAACTACCACATGCTTTACCTTTAAAGCATTTACCGCATAATCTAATACACTAAGCATATTCATATCTGAATGAACCACCATATTAGCAATATTTCTGTGTACAAATACTTCTCCAGGCTCTGCCCCTATGATCTCATTCGCTGGCACACGACTATCTGCACAACCTATCCATAATACTGGTGGTTGTTGTCCTTTTGCCAGGTTAGAAAAGAATTCGGGATCCATTTCCAGTTTCGATTGTACCCATTTTCTGTTATTCGCTATTAATTGTTTATAGAATTTATCCATTTTTAAGTTTTTAGGGTTAAGCTGATTTTTTTCTCTGTTGAAAGAAGCTTTGGTAACTTTCCGGGTTTTCCACCTGTCCTCTTTCCGAAATAATCCTGATATTTATATTCTTCTCTTCGGCTTTGATCTTGAAGTCATCAAGGATTTCAATAATATCATTATCAAGATATTTGCTCTTTGAGACATCCATTATGAGGTAAGAGTCCTTTTCCAGTCTATTAAGCTCCTTGATAATTGCACCCTTATTAATGAAAGTTACTTCTTCGGCAAGTGTCATCTTTACCGTCTTATTTCCATTATCCTGATTCTCGATATGGAGAAAGAATGAGTTCTGGTAACTTTTAATTAGGATCACGACAATACCAACCCCAAGGCCAAGACTAATTCCTATTAAAAGATCTCCAAAAACGATTCCGACAATAGTTATTATAAAAGGCACAAATTGTTTCCATCCTGCTTTGTACATCTGTGCAAATAAAGATGGCTTTGCCAGTTTATATCCTACAATAAAAAGGATCGCTGCAAGTACTGAAAGCGGAATCATATTCAGGATATTTGGGACAATGATCACTGAAATAAGAAGTAAGAATCCATGCAGGATGGCCGACATCTTTGTTTGCCCGCCCGACTGGATATTTGCCGAACTTCTTACGATCACCTGAGTTACAGGCAACCCCCCAATAAGCCCGGAGATCATATTTCCTGTTCCCTGGGCAAAAAGTTCGCGATTGGTAGGAGTAGTCCGTTTATGAGGGTCTAGCTTATCTGTAGCCTCCACGCACAACAAGGTTTCCAGGCTCGCCACCAATGCTATGGTAAAGGCAGTGATCCATATCTGAGGATCTAGTATCCCGCCAAATGATGGAAAGGTAAACTGTCCCATGAATGATTCAAAGCTATCTGGAACAGGTACACTTACCAGGTGCGTCTTTGATACCACAAAGGCAGAGTCCTGAGTAAGCATGAAAAATACGATTCCGGCTGCCACGGCCACTAGAGGACCCTGAACCAGTTTAAAGAATTTTCCTTTTTTGGAAAGAACAGAATCCCATAATATTAAGATCATCATGCCTATAAAAGCAATCAAGGTGGAGCCCGGATTGATCCCATTCAGTACATTGAAAATTTCAGAGAAAGTATTTTCCCCATCTACCTGGAAAAACGCCCAGTCTCCCTGCGGATCACCATCGTAACCAAAAAAGTAAGGAATCTGTTTTAGGATAATTATGATCCCAATACCCGTAAGCATTCCCTTAATTACTGAAGATGGAAAATAATACCCAATGATCCCGGCCTTTAATAGGCCAAACACTATTTGAATGGCACCTGCCAATACTACCGCTAAAAGAAGGTTCTCATACCCGCCAAGTGTAGTGATCGCAGCAAGTACGATCGCTGTTAATCCGGCAGCAGGACCGCTAACCCCAAGACTGGAGCCACTCATTGCTCCAACTACGATACCCCCTACGATTCCTGCAATAAGGCCAGAAAATAATGGAGCTCCACTGGCCAGGGCAATACCCAGACATAGAGGAATAGCAACAAAAAATACCACAATACTGGATGGTAAATCTTTATTTAGATTTTTAAACATAATACATGTATTTACACAGGTTTTAAAACCTGTATTTATAGTTTGAAATATTGAAAATAGATTGTCTAACACTGGGAACCGGTGAAAGATAGATTGCCGCAGCAATCACTTATATGTAAACTGTATTATGCCTGTTTAGGCGGTGGAGATAGCACATTTAAAACAACCCAGTATGATTTTTCACGATAATAATGGTCGTCCTCGTGCTCCTTTAAAAAGCTTATGCTCTTTTCGTTGTTTTTCGTTTCCTGAAGATGGAACTCAAAACTAATTTGATTCTTAGAAGAGTTTTCTTCCTCATTCACATTATATGCAAAGGATATATCCACGTCCCTGATCTATCAAAGCAATAATGCTAGGTGTAAAAAGAAACATTGTGAATATAAATGCTAATATGTATGAGAATGATTTCACGCTGCGAAAATATACAATTTGATCGATTCTGAAAGCTGGAAATGATACTATATTTTTAAATCTATATCAGGAAAAACTATAATTTTCTTAGATCAGCAGAATTGACCCATCCCTGTGCCCCATTAGCAAGTTCAATCTTAGACCATTCCTGATAATCTTCAAGCACTTTGGCCTTGGTACCCTCATGCAAATCAAAACTGGCATCACCCCGTAGATTTGGTTCATCCCGAACTTCTGCTTCCTCGCTAAAAACAATGGCATATTGGTTATTTTCAATATAAGATTGCTGCTGAAAGGCGAAGACAATAGAAACTGTACAAAATACAAGACTAAAAACTGCCATGGCCAAAAAGATTCGTTTGGTTGCTGGTCTTATAGAAAAATAATATAATAAGAATAAAACAACGAAAATAACAGAAAAACCTATCGCGAACCATGCCCATGTAGCAGAGGAAAGGCTGGCAATTAGAACATGAAAACGTTGATTAAGTCCCGTTTGTTCTACTTCTTCAATATCATCAATTGCCATATTACGGGCAAATTCTATATTGTTTTTTATATCCTTATCACCTGGTTTTAACTGAAGTGCTTTTTCGTAATAATAGATACTAGGCGCAACATGATTAAGCTTATAGTGAGCATTCCCTAGATTGTAATATACCTCGGCAGAAACTTTTCCATTATCCAGAATCTTCTGATAGTTGGAAACTGCATCTTCATAATTTCCACTTTGATAGGCATTATTGGCCTGCTCAAACAATGACTCGTTCTGTGCAAAGCCTAAAGTAGTAAGGACCAAAAAATATAATAAGACCAACTTTTTCATCACTATAATTGTTTGTCGAGAGTTGATATTACCTGAACAGCCTTTTCATAATCATGTTTCATAGCGTCAGAAGAAGCCGGGGTGTACCTGGCGAATTCACAACTTTCGAGTAAAGAAATAAAATCTGAAATAGTCTTTTCCTCAACCTCTTTTTCTTTTAAGGTCTGCTCGATACGTTCCTTGCTCATTTCGCTGGTCTGAATATGAAGTTTCGCCTTTAGATAATTATGCATACATCGTTCAAGAGCCAGATAGAATTCCTTTTGATCTCCCAGATTCCTTTTTGCATCTGAAAGGTATTTACGGGCAAGCCTATCGGCTTTACGCTGACGATTTCCTTTAACATCCCGTGCTCTTTCTTCTCTTTTCTTTCCGAAAAGAATAAAAAGTGGGATCGCCACAAGTGGTAATACCAGGGCGCACCAGAATCCTGCAGATCCCAGAAAATTATCCTCGCCAAGAGGTCTTAGATTTGTCTTTAATTTAATAAATCGGAACTGGGTTCCATCAATGGCCAGACTTTGTTTATTTACTCCAGGGAAATTCCCTGAAGGTTCATTTCCGGCCAAGGGACCGCTGTCTACATTTATAAGAATTTCACCCGAAGTCTGGTTCTTATAGGTTTGACTTTCGGGATCAAAATAAGAAAATGACAGAGCCGGAATAGGATATTTACCTGTTTTGGTAGGAACTATGGTATAGGTTTCTGCAATGCTCCCCTGCATACCATTAAGATTCGTATTTACATTTTCCCTTCTTTCAGGATCGTACATTTCAAGGGAGGGAGGTGCAGTAAGTTCCGGAAGGTCAAAAAGTTTAAGATTTCCGTTTCCTTTAACCTCAACTTTGGCCTGGAGACTTTCTCCTGCGTTCAGTTCTTTCTTATCTGCGGTTACTTTAAAATCAAAATTACCCACGGCACCGGTAAATCCTTCCGGTTTCCCGGCGGGTAGCGACTTCACGTTAATCTTCTTATTATCGGCCGCAACAGTTTTATTAACTGTCTTATAGATGCGGCTTCCAAAGATATCCCTCCGCTCACTCGGCACGTCTACCGCGATTGACAAAGTTAAAGGCTCGATGTTTAATTCACCGGTCTTTTGAGGATATAGAATGGTTTTTCTTAATATCACGTAGCGATAAGGTTCCCCCTGATATTCCCCGTTTTCCACTCTTAATTGCTGAATATCTATATTCTGACTCCAGAAATCGGCATATTTTGGGCTATCCAGTTCGCGCCAGTTGCTTACGCTCACTCGCGGACTAACATAAAGTTTATAAACAACGGTAATCGCTTCATTCAGGTAAGGATCTCCTTTAGAAACTTCAGCAACCAGATGAAGATTATCCTCTGCAATCATTTCGGTATTATCTCCATCGGTGGGTTTATCCACTGCGGCAGTGATCTCAACCGTGATAGGAGAAGTCTTATAAGTCTTATCATCTATAACAATTTCGGCCTGTCCTATGCTCAGTTTTCCTCTTGATTTAGGCTGAAGATAAAAACTATAAGTCTTGGAATACTCCATCTTACCATTGAGAATGCTGGTACTTATTTTTTGATTTGGCCCGCCTACTACCGTGAAATCTTCAAATGAAGGAGGCTGGAAATTATCTCCATCCTTATTCATTTCAAAATCTACTCTAAGCCGTTCGTTAATTCCCAGCTTTTCTCTGCTCACCTTGGCTTCAAACCTCACCTGAGCCTGCATAAGCCCCGAAGCGAACAATAAAAAACTTAAAATTAAATACTTTATTTTCATCTTAATTACTGATGTTCATTTTGTTTGGTCGTATAAAAACCAGAGTCGTTACCAGTCTTTTTCAGATTTCACTTTTACTCCTTTGGCTTTTTCCGCATTTATCTTATCCTGCACTTTCTTTTCTTCATTATTCATAGCTTCCAGAAGACTTTTTATCTGCTGTGGTGAAAGCTGCCCCTGCACAGGCTTCGGTTGCTGCTGTTTCTTTTCATCACCTTTCCCCTCGTCCTGTTTTTTCTCCTCACCCTTATCCTTTTGTTTGTCTTTGTTCTGGTCGCCTTCTTTTTTATCCTTTTCGTTCTTTCCTTCATCATTCGGTTTCTGATCTTTATTCTGATCATCTCCGCCTTCACCTTCTTTATTCTTGATCTTTTTGGTCCTGTTTATCTTTCTGGTCCTTATTGTCCTTTTGATCCTGGTTCTGATCCTTATTTTTGTCCTTATTATTCTGCTTTTCTTTTTCCAGCATCTTTTTAGCTAAGGCAAGATTATATCTTGTCTCATCATCGGTAGGATCATTGCGAAGCGCATTTTTAAAGGCATCAACGGCTTCCTGATAATTCTTTTGCTGCATATAGGAATTCCCAAGATTATGGAAAATACGATGCTTTTCTTCTTTTGTGGCAGCCACTTTAGCAGCTTCTTTTAGACGGCCTCCAGCAGTTTCACTTTTTTCTTTTCCATAATACAGGTTTCCCATATTATATTTTGCTGAGGTATTTGAAGGATCCTTAGCGATCGCTTTACGATAGGAAGCCTCTGCATTCGCAAAATTATTTTCTGAAAGCGCTTCCTGGGCCTCGTAGATATATTTATCAGATTCCTTTTTAAGCTTTTCAGGTTTCTCCTGAGCTTTTACTAAATGGCCAATAAGCATCAGAAATACTGAAATTACCGTGTATTTGATATTATTTAATTTCATTTCTAACTCCTTTCTTCCTGCGTTCGTTGAACAAATTTAATTTCTTCAGCCAGGCTGTACTGCGCTGAAGTACAAAAATATCAAGAAATAATAATGCCAAAGCCAATCCAAGGAACCATTGAAAATGAGATTGGAAGTCGGCAAACTGTTTTGCTTCAAATTCTGTCTTCTCAATATTCTGCAATTCTTCCTGAACGCTTTCGGTCACGTTGCTGGTTACATTTCCTTGAATATAAGCACCATTAGCCGATTCTGCAATTTCCTGTAAAGTTTCAGGATGAAGTTTTGTAATAACCGTTTCTCCCTGATTGTCTTTTTTATAATTCTGAATAACACCGCCTCGTTTTATAGGAATTGGGCCTCCTTTTTCAGTTCCAACACCTATGGTATATATCCTTATGCCTTTTTTAGCGGCTTCTTCAGTAATACTTTCCACATTTCCTTCATGATCTTCCCCGTCACTGATAATAAACAGTACCCGATTAGTTTGCTGGTCATCATCATAGTAAGTGGTCGCCAGATCTATTGCATCACTAATTGCTGTTCCCTGGGAAGAGATCATATCTGTATTCAGGCTTTGCAGGAACATTTTTGCAGCCGAATAATCTGTAGTTATAGGCAATTGCGGAAAAGCTCCACCCGCATAAGCGATAATTCCAACACGATCACTGCCCAGCACGTTAATTATCTGACTTACGAGCTGTTTCGATTTTTCCAATCTTGAAGGTGCAATATCTTCAGCATCCATACTTTTGGAAACATCGATCGCAAATACAATATCCACGCCTTCTCTTTTAACCGTCTTAAGCTTAGTGCCCATTTTAGGGTTAACCAGAGCGACTACCATACTTGCGATCGCCAAAAGAATAAGCATGAGTTTGATCACCGGCTTGGACCGTGAGCGGTTAGGCACCAGATATTTAAGCATATCATTCCTGGCGAATTTCCCGCGCGTCCTTTTCTGCCAGAATTTAAAAATAAGGAACAACAGGATAATTACCGGGATTACCAGCAATAACCAAAACCATATTTTTTCTTCCAGTACAAACATTTATATAAAACTTCTAAATAATGTATATCTCAAAAAGATTTCGAAAAGGAGAAGCCCGCCGGCCAAAAGCACCAAAGGTCTGAACTTTTCGTCATAATTATAATAACGGAATTCCTCTATTTCTGTTTTCTCCAGTGAATCTATCTGCTCATAGATAGCTTCCAGTTTTTCGTTGTTCGTTGCCCTAAAATATTCACCACCGGTAGAGGCCGCTATTTGTTTTAAAAGATCCTCATCAATTTCTACCTGAACATTTCCAAACTGAAATCTCCCGTTCGGAAGGATCGCAATTGGAGAAAGTGCCATCCCATTACTTCCAACACCTATGGTATATACTTTTATCCCAAATTCTTTAGCCAGTTCACTAGCGGTCTTAGGATCTATAAATCCTGCATTATTCACCCCGTCTGTCAAGAGAATAATAACTTTACTTTCAGCTTCACTGTCTTTGATTCGGTTTACAGCCGTTGCCAGGCCAGACCCAATCGCCGTTCCATTTTCCAGCACATTATTATATTCAATATCTTCCAGGGCTTTTAGTACAATGGATTTATCACTGGTGATAGGCGTTTTTGTAAAGCTCTCTCCAGCATAGACCACCAGTCCAATACGATCTCCCGGCCTTCCATTAATAAATTCTTCAGCAACATTTTTTAAGGCATCCAGTCGGTTAGGTTCGAGATCTCTTGCCAGCATACTGGCAGAAACATCTATGGCCATCACGATATCTATCCCTTTTGAGCTGCTGGTTTTTGTAGAAACATCTACTGTTCTTGGGCGTGCCATTGCCGTAATGATAAAAACAAGAACCAATAATCTCAACACAAAAAGTACAGGCCTGAATTTTGAAAGTAAACTCGATTTAGCTTTAAAACCTTTGATACTGGAAATGCGCAATTCGGCAGTTTGCTTATGGCGTTTCCATACATACCAAGCAATAGCTAATGGCAGCAGTAAAAACAACCAGAAAAATTCCGGATTTTCGAAATTAAAATTTGCAAACATTATTCGTCCAGTTTATTTAATTCAACTGAATTTTCGATCCTTTGAGCAATCTCCTTTGCGTATTGGTCGTTTTCATTAAAAATGACCGTTACCTGTTCAAAACCGCCTTTTTCGGCAAAATTCAGGATCACATATTCATTCGGGATTGATTTTCCTGTAACCGGATTTTGGGCATCGAGACTACCATATACTTTCATTCCTTTTGTACCATTTACGGTGGTAAATTCTTCCTGTTTCATCACTATGTTCCGCGCTCCCTGTTTTTCCAGTTCACCATATATTCCATCAATGGCCTTTTGCATATCAAATTTCACTTCGCCTTTGAATTTGATAGTACTTACGGTGGTATAAAAATTACTTAGTAAACTTCCATAGATAAAAGTTTCTGACCCCGCCATCATTTGTTTTACCTCATCGGGCATATTTATTTCGCCACGTATCAAAACTTTAGGAGTAGTCACCGCAACCGGAGGATTTCCATACTCACTTCTAATCCATTCTCCTTCCAGCAGTTCCTTGGTAGGATGACCAAGGTAGGTATCCTTAACATAGGTATAGCCTTTTGTAGCTATTAAGGTTGAAACCCCAATAATAATGACCGCTACACCGGCAAGAACTCCAAAAATAATACGGCGTCGTTTTCCTTTTTCTGGCTCTTTCTTCAAGAAAAGCCTGGTCCTGCATCAATTCTTCTTCGGTAGGCTCCGGCACAGAATCACTAAGTTCATCAATAATATACTGGGTTCTGGAACGGTCTTCCCTGGCCGTGATCACATCGGGACGGGAATTGGCAAATTTCGTGAGATCTGCTCTCTGTAATATTTTCTGAAAATCCCGAATGGTTTTTTCCTGTAAGTTAAGATGACCGGTTTCTTTCTCCCTTTCAAGGTAAAGGATCAATTCGTTGGTAGTACTTTCCAGCCCATGATCATAGATCTTACGATCCAGGAATTTCCTAACCGAAAAACTCAACTGGGAATAATATTCCTTTATCTCCCTGTTTTCAAGTAAGTGAGATTTATCAAGGCTCTGAAGCTCTGCCATGGCCTGTTCGTAGGGAGGAAGTTCTTCTTCGGCCTCATCCTTTTTCTTCTTTCTGATAATTAGAAAGGCTACCAGCCCTGCTAAACCCAAAATTCCCAGAAGCCACCATATCCAATCTGGTATGCTGAAACCCGGTGGAACCTCTACCGAGGGTTTAAGAGGATATAATTTTTGTTTTGTTGTGTCTACCACTACATCCCTTACCTCAACGGGAATAGAATCTGTAGTGAAGCTTTGACTCTGGACAAGTACTTCCTGACTTGGGATTACGTACTTTCCTGAATCGAATTTGGTAAGAAAGTACTCCTTTAGCAATTGATAATTTCCATTATCGCGAATGGTATCAGGCTCTGGTGATTCAATAATTTCCAAGGGGGAAAAACTATCCTCTCCTTCGGGAAATACAACCAGATTTCCCTCTTTAGTATTCACCTTAATACGGTAATTGATCTGCTCTCCTATCTTGATATTGGTTGAATCGGCTTCCGAAGTCACAGAAGTCTGAGCCGAAACTACAGTGAATGAAAAAAGAAAACCTATAAAAAACAGATATCCCAGTAATCCTGAGATATTGATATTAGAATATTTGATTTTATTACTTCTTTTCATTTGATGCTAAGCTCTTCGTTTAAAATAGCCTAATAATTTTTTTACGTAACTCTCGTCGGTTCGATTATTTATCACTCCGGCGCCGCTTAAATTGAAGCTCTGATGAAAATAATCAAGCCTTTCATGATAATAATTTGAATAAGAACGTCTTACAGACTTTGAACCTGTATTAACGGTAATATATTCGCCAGATTCTTCGTCCAACATTTGTACCAAACCAAGGTTGGGAATAGTTTCTTCCATTTTGTCGAAAACCCTTATACCTGTTACGTCATGTTTCCCGGCTGTGATTTTAAGTGTGTGCTGATAATCCTCTGCCATAAAATCTGAAAGTAAAAATACGATCGCCTTCTTTTTCATCACGTTAGAAAGATACTTCAAAGCTCCCGCGATATCAGTCGCTTTATTGGTTGGTTTAAACTCCAGTAATTCCCGAATAATCCTTAATACATGTGACCTTCCTTTTTTGGGCGGAATATATAGTTCGATCTTATCTGTAAATAACATCAACCCGATCTTATCGTTATTCTTTGTTGCCGAAAACGCTAAGGTAGCGGCAATCTCTGTTATAACATCTTTCTTGAATTGTGCTTGTGTACCAAACATCTCTGAACCAGAAACATCAACCATAAGCATCATGGTAAGCTCTCTTTCTTCTTCAAAAACTTTTACAAAAGGTTCGTTATAACGGGCGGTTACGTTCCAGTCTATACTTCTTACATCATCGCCAAACTGATACTGCCTCACTTCACTGAAGGTCATCCCCCGGCCCTTAAATGTAGAATGGTATTCACCCCCAAAAACATGATCGCTCAATCTTCGGGTCTTGATCTCTATCTTCCGTACTTTTTTAAGGAGTTCTTTTGTATCCATTTTTTTCAATGAGCAATTAGCAATGATCAATAAACCTCTGTCAAATTGATCATTGTTAACTGTTAATTGTCAATTGTTACGGTACTTCAATTTCGTTTACGATCTTATTCACAAGATCTTCTGAAGTGATATTTTCAGCCTCGGCCTCATAGGTAATTCCAATTCTATGACGAAGAACATCATGAACCACTGCTCTCACGTCTTCAGGAACTACATAGCCACGGCGTTTGATAAAAGCATAACATTTTGAAGCGATCGCCAGGTTAATACTACCCCTTGGTGAAGCACCAAAACTAATAAGAGGTTTTATGTCTTCCAGATTATATTTCTCCGGAGTACGGGTAGCAAAAACTATATCCAGGATATACTTTTCTATCTTTTCATCCATATACACCTCCCTTACGGCTTTTTGAGCTTTAAGAATTTGCTCGATATCTACTACGGGATTTACCTTTTCAAATCCATCTTTAAGATTAGCTCTAATAATAAGCTGTTCTTCTGCCATCTTAGGATATTCTATCACCGTTTTAAGCATAAAACGGTCTACCTGTGCTTCAGGTAAGGGATACGTTCCTTCCTGCTCCACCGGGTTTTGAGTAGCCATTACCAAAAACGGCTTATCAAGAATAAAAGTTTCATCTCCAATAGTCACCTGCTTTTCCTGCATAGCTTCCAGTAATGCTGACTGCACTTTAGCCGGTGCCCGGTTGATCTCATCTGCAAGAACAAAATTTGCAAAAATAGGTCCCTTTTTTATACTAAAATCATTTAACTTCATATTATAGATAAGGGTACCAATAACATCTGCCGGTAAAAGATCCGGGGTAAACTGTATACGACTAAAACTTCCGTGAACCGCCTGAGAAAGCGTGTTAATTGCAAGTGTTTTGGCCAGTCCCGGGACACCTTCAAGAAGAATATGTCCCTGCCCAAGTAAACCAATAAGCAAGCGTTCCACCATATGTTTCTGGCCAACGATCACTTTATTCATTTCCCGGGTAAGTACGTCTACAAAAGCACTTTCTTTTTCGATTTTTTCGTTAATACTGGCAATATCAACAGATGAATCGTTTTCCATCATGATTTTCAGATTTTTGTGGGGTGAATATACACACAAGAAGTAAGCGTCGCAAGTTTGATTTTTATTGAGTTAGCAACGTTAAAATTAGGTTAAAAAAAAAGCGGCACCAGAAGTGCCGCCTTAAGCTATTTATTCTCTATCGGAAATTTACAGATTTATTTCCCCAAGATCTGTAGTCTCATTAGGCTTAACCTCAACGTCGGCAAGCATGAATGCATCCAGGTTAGCATCTTCCTCTGCTGTTACCGTTAAATTATAGGTTCCAGCAGGAACTCCGTTAAGTGAAAAATTCCCATTGGCATCGGTATATGCAGATATTGTTACATTTTCATTACTCAATACCACAAGACTTTGAAGGTTTATTTCCAGATCTACTGGTTTTACAACAGTCCCTACCACGGCTCCTGCATCAGCCTCAGCGCTAACTCTAATTACCGGTTTCAGGTTATAACCCCCATTTCCGGTAGTTACAACAGACTGATCCACATCAAAATCCAGTAAAAAAGCATAGCTCTCTCCAGCTTCAAATTGCTGATTTAATTGAAGTTTAAGACCAGATTGTTGTGCACTTGGAGTATTCAATGGTTTGGATTCACCATCAATCACTACTGAATTTTCAGATCCTAAAATAAGACGCATCTGGCTTACATATCCTGCAGGAACTTCGGTATTAGCCAAAACCTGGCTTACACCACCCGTTAATTCAAGTAAGTCATAAACTCCGGTTTCCACATCTCCCACGCTAATCCATCCATCTCCGTCTACATCCTCTTCCAGCTCAGCTGCGGTTTCAACATGTATTTCTACATCCTGCACATCAACGAAAACAGCATCATAATCACCAGGCGCATCAGTCATGCGAACGCTAAGATTTGCCGTTCCATTCGACGGTGCTGAACTGTCGTCTTCACTACATCCCACTAATCCGGCTGAGATGAGAACAGCAATCATTACACTTTTTAAGTTTACGTTTTTCAAATATTTCATAAGTAGTATTTATTGGTTTTGGGAGAAGAACGACAAGCTTTATGCTAGATTTTATTTATCTCATATTATTAACGAACTTTAACGGAACTTAACCTTGCTTTAATACTTGCTGAAGACCAACATTTAATACATTAAATACCTAATTTAAAAAACCATTTTTATGAAAACAGCCTTGATAACAGGCGCTACAAGCGGAATTGGAAAATCAACCGCTATACGTTTCGCAGTAGAGGGATTTCGCCTTATCCTTTGCGGAAGAAGGGAAGACCGACTTGAGCAGCTAAAAAAAGAACTATCTGTGGAAACTGAGGTGCATATCCTCACTTTTGATGTGAGGAATAGAGAGGATGTGGATAAGCAGATCGCTTCTCTACCTGAAGATTTTAAAACTATAGACGTTCTAGTAAACAATGCAGGAAATGCCCATGGCCTTGACCCCATACAAACAGGCAATGTTGATGACTGGGACGCCATGCTGGATATTAATGTAAAAGGTTTGTTATATGTTAGTAAAGCTATTATTCCGGGAATGCTGGAAAAACAAAGTGGACATATAATTAATATTGGTTCCACAGCAGGCAAAGAAGTTTATCCCAATGGAAATGTCTATTGTGCGAGCAAACATGCCGTGGATGCCATCAATCAGGGTATGCGAATAGACCTTAACGGCAATGGAATTAGAGTAGGCGCGATCAATCCCGGGCTTGTACATACTGAATTTAGCCAGGTACGTTTTAAAGGAGATTCTGAAAAAGCCGAAAAAGTTTACCAGGGATTTAAAGCATTGCAACCTGAAGATATTGCTGATATTATTCATTTTACGGTTACCAGGCCTTACCATGTAAATATTGCAGACCTTACAGTCATGCCAACTGCCCAGGCCTCTAGTACGATAATTAACAAAAATTAACAGGCTTTAAATATAAAGCTCCCAACTCATGATTAATAAACGCCTTCTTATAAAGAACCTGCTTGCTCATAACGATGAGAATAGCTTTTATGACAAGAAGCGACAGCTGAATATTGGGGAAAAAGAAGGCAAAGCGAAGTTTATAAAACATATCTGCGCTCTTGCTAACTCCAATCCGGAGAATAACTCTTATATCGTAATTGGAGTGGAAGATGAGGACAGTAAAATTGTGGGGATCGATTTTTTTGATGATAGCAAGATCCAGAATTTGGTCAACGCTTACCTCTCTAATCCACCGTTGATCTCTTATGAAAATATTCCCTTTCCCAACTTGCAGGATGAGCTCGTAGTAGGTCTGGTCACTATTCGTCCAAATCATGGCAAGATCTGTTCTTTTAGAAAAAATATCTGGAAATATTATGGGGGTTCTGTCTTTTTTAGAGATGGAAGCATTAGTATGCCCAAGGTTTTTGATATTGAGATCAGGGATGTGAATTCCTCCATTGTTGCTTCTATAGAAAACCATTCGCATAATAATATTGAATACACCCTGGATGGAGTCTTCGATTTTATGCGGAAAAGGAAAGATTACAATCCCTCTTACAAAGTGTTTAAAGAATACTTTGTGGTTTGCTGGGCAGGCAAGGAAAAAAAGATCAAAGCTGAAACCTATTTCTCCAGGGTGGATATTGAACTTATCAACGAACAGGTGAAATTATTTTATTCAGATCTTGATGAAGTAAGTATTATTCAGGACCAGAATTCCTTTAAAATTGTAGAATATGTACACCTGGGACTTCAGGACCAGTTTAAATATTATCCTTTGGAAGAAGTAGTGATAAGCTTTCGGGAAAACGGAAATTACGATATAGAAAGTCAGCTTTTATTTGAACCTCCAAAATTTGATAAGAAAACACTTTATCATATTTATAATACCAATAAGGCTCTTATTCAAAAATTAAAGAAAGGCTATGAGCTTAATAATATTGAGAAAAAGGACCTCAAAAATTTACCTTCCACCTATTTATTATGTTATTTAAATAATTTTAAAGAAGCTTTAACCCAACTCGAAGAAGCCAAACCTTATCTTAAGGCTTATAATTCTGAAGTTTATAATTCCTATAAGGATATTATGAGGATATTAAGAAAGGTGAAATACAATTAATATGGGAAGAAAACTCGCAATTGGTGATTTACATGGAGGATTACGGGGACTGGTTCAGCTTCTGGAAAGAATAGATCTTACTCCGGAAGATCAGCTTATTTTCCTGGGTGATTATGTTGATGGCTGGAGTGATTCTGCCAATACAGTTAGCTACCTTATCGATCTGGCCAGGCAGAATTCCTGCATCTTTATCAGGGGTAATCATGATGACCTGGCTCACCGATGGCTTGAAAGTGGAGAATTGAATCAAAAATGGCTGGAGCATGGAGGGCAGTCCAGTATAGATGCTTACCGGGACTTTAGCGAGAAGCAGAAAAAAGAGCATATTGAATTTTTCCGACAGATGTTCAATTATTACAAAGATGATGAAGAGCGGCTTTTTGTACACGCCGGATTTACCAATTTACATGGTCCAGATTATGAATATCACGATACGGGATTCTTTTGGGACCGGACTCTCTGGGAGATGGTGCTATCACTGGATAGTGATATTAAAAAAGATAATCCCTTCTATCCAAAACGTCTCCAGCATTTTCAGGAGATTTACATAGGTCATACCCCGGTCACACGCATAGGCGAATCGCGACCTTTCAATAAAGCAAATGTTTGGAATATAGACACGGGAGCTGCTTTTAAAGGAGCTGTATCTGCCATAGATGTGAAAACCAAGGAGGTATTTCAAAGTGACCCCCTTCATCAGTTATATCCGGAAGAACAAGGTAGAAATTAGGTTTTTTTTATAACCTCCTCTAAAAACAGATTCATATCTTTACAAATCAGTACATTCCATAATAAAAAAATCAAAAACTTTTTTTGGAATTAAAAAAACTACCCGCATATTGCGAGTAATTAATCAGAATAGGTTAATCATTACCTTTTAGGATTCGAAAAAGAAAATATACAATGGCTTTAGACAATATAAGATTAGAAGTAATGCAAACGGTCGAAAAATCTGTACAAGGTTTTATCGATGAATACCTTATCCCCGTGGAGGAAATATGGCAACCCACAGACCTTCTTCCAAATCTTCAGGATGAAGAAGGATTTGAAACTGTTCACCAGATCAGGGAAGAAGCCAAGGAGCTTGGCTATGATTTCTGGGTAGTACTGGTAGCAGACATGGTGACCGAAGAGGCGCTGCCAACCTATGAATCCTGGCTTATGGATATGGAAGGTGTGGAGCAGCATGGTGCCAGTCGCGGAGAACAGAATATTTGGGCTAAATGGGTACGCCAGTGGACAGGAGAAGAAAACCGTCATGGTGATACTTTAAATAAATACTTATATCTCTCCGGACGGGTAGATATGAAAGAAATTGAAAAAACCACCCAGCATCTTATTAATGATGGCTTTGATATCGGGACCGGGCGGGACCCTTATAAGAATTTCGTATATACCAGTTTTCAGGAACTTGCCACGAATATCTCGCATAAAAGAGTGGGACAACTGGCTAAGAAAAAAGGAAATAAAATGCTTGGGAAGATGTGTAATATCATTGCCGGGGACGAAATGAGACATTATATGGCGTACCGGGAATTCGTAAAAACCATCTTTGAGCATGATCCAAGTGAAATGATGCTTGCATTCCAGGATATGATGAAGAAAAAGATCGTAATGCCTGCACAGTTTCTTCGTGAATCAGGCCAGGGAATTGCCGAAGCTTTCGAAAATTTCTCAAATGCCGCACAAAGACTTGGAGTTTATACCACCTACGATTATATCGATATTCTAAGAAAGCTTAATGCCTACTGGGAAATTGATAAAATGAGATCTCTTACTGATGACGCTGAAAAAGCTCGTGATTATCTCATGAATCTTCCTGATAGAATGTCTAGGATTGCCGACAGAATTGCAGTGCCACAGGATCCTCATAAATTTAAATGGGTTGAAGCCAATGGCATGGTTTAACTGCATTGTAATATAAGTAAAAGGAAACCCGCGATATACGCGGGTTTTTTTCTTCAAATTAATTAGTATTTTCACCTTCAATAACTTGCTACATGAAAAAATTACTTTTTATGTGTTTCACACTTTTGATATGCAAATCAGTGTTTTCTCAAAGTGCTGAAAAACAGAACGAAATTAAATTGAATATTGCCAACACCATTGCTATTGCTTCTGTGGAGTTTGGCTATGAGAGATTTTTGGATTATCACCAGTCTATTGAAGGGATTGTACTGATAAACGACCGGATGAACTATCATTCAGAAAAAGGCTCCAGAGACTTTAATACTACCAGCTTTAAACTTGGGTATAATTATTATTTTGGGGAAGATAACGCGGCTTCCGGATTATATGTGAATCCTTTTGTAAAATATAGGAGCGGTGAATTCACCCAGGACACCTTACGTGAAGGAAGCAGTTCTCCGGGTGTGGAAGTTACCGATATGAATTCCTTTATTATCGGCTTCGGTGCAGGCCACATTTGGAACTTTAATGATACATTTGTAATAGGTCCCTTTTTAAATATCGGTAGAAATTTTAGTGAAGAAGTACGAGATCGTTTTTCCGCAATTGAATTCAATGCAGGACTAAATATTGGTTACCGTTTCTAAAAGGATTTTACTGACTTTTGGTTTATGCCTGACCTTTCCAAACCTTATAACTTATAAGGTCTTTTTCGATTAGGTTTAGGCAAAAGGCGACCACGGCGGCATCATCCAGGTAACCCACTACCGGAATAAAATCTGGAATAAGATCTATTGGTGAAAGAACATATAACAATGCTCCTCCAATTGCCGCAATAATATTAAAAGGAACTTCACGGTAACTTCCATTAGCGTAATCCCTGATTAGCGAAAAAAGGATTTTTACATCATCTATATATCGGTGAAGTTTCCCCTTATTCTCAAATTTAGATTTAATTTTCTCCTCCTGCTCAATAACTACATCCACATCCTTTTCCTCAAACTCTTCCTGCTTTTTACTTAGTTGCTCTTTAGCATCATCTTTTGAAAATAAACTCATTCTTAGCTATAATTTTATCTGAATCCCGAAAATAAAAAATTCCGCGAGGCAGGGCAACTCCTTATAATTCATTTATGATAAATTAACTCTCATTTTAATCAATTTGAAGCCATATAACCTAAATGTGATTTATTGCACGCTTGTTTTCCCTATCTTAATAGCTTAAAAATCAAACATTGTGAATCGAATTTATTTTACTCTATTAATGTTCTTCAGCATTTCTCTCGTAAATGCGCAGGATCCCATAATTGGTTTCACTCCGGAAAATTCAAAAGAAGAATATGATCTGGAAGCCAAATTTGACAATAAACTTTCAGCGGAAAATCTGGATACCTGGATGCAACGTCTTGCGGCTAAACCGCATTATGTAGGTACCGAATATGGAAAGGAAAATGCAGAATGGATGCTTAAGCAATTCAAATCATGGGGTTATGATGCCAGAATAGAAACCTACCAGATTTTATTCCCTTACCCGAAGACCCGTCTACTAGAATTAACCGGGTCTGAAGCTTATAAAGCGAAACTGGGAGCCGTCCCCATAGAAGGTGATAAATATACGGAGCAGGGCGATGCTTTGCTACCAGGTTATAATGCCTTTTCAACCGACGGTGATTTGGAAGGAGAACTCGTATATGTCAATTATGGGGTCCCGGCAGATTATGAGCAACTTGAAAAGCTGGGGATAGATGTAAAAGGAAAAATTGTAATTGCTAAATATTATGGATCCTGGAGAGGTATAAAACCTAAGCTTGCCGCAGAAAAAGGGGCTATTGGATGTATCATTTATTCAGATCCGGCAGATGATGGATATGTACAGGGCGATGTTTACCCTAAAGGAGCTTTCAAAAATAAAACCGGTGTTCAGAGAGGTTCAGTGATGGATATGCCATTATACCCGGGTGATGTTTTGACACCTGGGATTGGTGCTACCAAAGATGCAAAGCGTTTGGATAGAGAAAAGGCTCCCACGATCACGAAAATTCCAGTCCTTCCAATTTCTTATGAAGATGCACAGCCTTTTTTGGAAGCATTAGAGGGGCCTGTCGCTCCGGAAAACTGGCGTGGAGGACTACCAATCACTTATCATATAGGTCCCGGTCCGGCCAAAGTTCATTTGAAACTTGAATTTGACTGGCAGATGAAACCAGCAAATGATGTGATCGCAGTTTTGAAAGGCAGCGAATTTCCCGATCAATGGGTTATGCGAGGAAATCATCATGATGCCTGGGTTCATGGTGCGGCAGATCCTATTAGTGGTCTGGTTGCTTTACTTGAAGAGGCCAGAGCGGTTGGTGAACTGGCTAAAGCCGGAAACAAGCCAAAAAGAACTATTATTTATTGTGCCTGGGATGCTGAAGAACCCGGACTTATAGGATCTACCGAATGGGTGGAAGATCACCAGAACGAACTAAAAGAAAAAGCGCTTGTTTATATAAATACTGATGGAACCGGCCGTGGCTTTTTGGGCGTGGGAGGATCTCACAGTTTACAGGCCATGGTAAAAGAGGTTGCAGAGAATGTTGAAGATCCGGAGACGGGAGTCTCTGTAGCTAAAAGACGTATTGCCGTAAATAAAGTGAATGGAAGTGAGGATACAGATTTTAAATTATCGGCACTTGGGTCTGGTTCAGATTATACGCCCTTTATACAACATACCGGTATCGCTTCGCTAAATTTAGGTTTTGGGGGAGAAAGTTCCGGAGGAGAATATCATACTATTTTTGACACTTACTCGCATTATAAAAGATTTAAGGATCCCGATTTTGCCTACGGAATTACCCTGACAAAAACTGCGGGAAGACTGACCTTAAGAATGGCAAATGCAGATATTCTTCCTTTTAAATTTTCTGACTGGTACACTACTGTTTCCGGCTATTTAGAGGAGGTGATGAAGAAGACAGAAACGATGCGGAAAGAGGTGAAGAAACATAACGATATGGTTGCCGAAGACGACTATGAACTGGCCGCAGATCCAACCAAACCCTTTGTAAAACCAGAGAAAAAGAAAGAGGTCCCCTATCTTAATTTTGCTCCCCTGGAAAATAGTTTTGCAGAGCTTAACACGACTATCGAAAAATTTGGAGAAGCCAATTTTTTAAAACTTAACGACAGTAAAAAAGCAGAGGTTAATAAGAAATTGATGGATATGGAAAGTTATCTTATCAAAGAAGAAGGATTACCCAGAAGGCCGTGGTTCAAGCATCAAATTTATGCTCCTGGTTTTTATACCGGGTATGGGGTAAAAACATTACCTGGAGTCCGGGAAGCTATCGAACAAAAAAACTGGAAAGAAGCACAGGAACAGATCGAAGTCCTTTCAGAAACTCTGAAAAAGTTTAATGCTGAATTGGAGAAAATTTTAGACCTCGTATAAACATTTCACTTGCTTGAATAAAAAAACCCGCTCTTAATAAAGCGGGTTTTAATCTAACATTAAATTACTAAATTAAAGGTCGAATTTTATCCCCTGCGCGAGAGGTAACTCGGTGGTATAATTAATTGTATTCGTTTGTCTTCTCATATAAATTTTCCACGCATCTGAACCAGATTCTCTACCGCCTCCGGTTTCTTTTTCACCACCAAAAGCTCCACCAATTTCGGCACCGCTGGTACCAATGTTCACATTGGCTATACCACAATCTGATCCTTCAGAAGAAAGGAACCTTTCGGCTTCTCTAAGGTTATTGGTCATAATTGCAGAAGAAAGTCCTTGTTTCACACCATTCTGAAGCTTTAGTGCGTCACTAACGTCACCAGAATATTTCATAATATAAAGTACCGGCGCAAAAGTTTCATGCTGAACAATTGCGTAATGGTTTTCCGCTTCCGCAATTGCAGGTTTTACATAGCATCCACTTTCATAACCTTTACCTTCAAGAACACCACCTTCAACCAGTATGTTTCCACCTTCTTCAACCACCTTATCCAGTGCAGCCTGGTAATTCTTTACCGCATCTGTATCGATAAGCGGACCTACATGATTATTTTCATCCAGTGGGTTCCCAATTCTTATCTGTTTATAGGCATTTACGATCGCTTCTTTTACTTTATCGTAAATATCTTCATGTACAATTAGCCTTCTTGTTGAAGTACAACGTTGGCCACAGGTTCCTACAGCACCAAATACAGCACCTATTACGGTATTCTTGATATTTGCATCTGGAGTAACAATAATGGCGTTATTTCCTCCTAATTCCAGTAAAGTTTTACCTAATCTTTTTGCGACAGCCTGAGCAACAATTTTACCCATTCTAATAGATCCGGTTGCTGAAATAAGCGGAACTCTTTCATCATTGGTCATCATTTCTCCTACCTTATAGTCTCCGGTAATCAAAGAAGAGATTCCAGCAGGAACATCATTTTCGGCAAATACCCTTGCCGCGATATTCTGGCAGGCAACAGAGGTAAGTGGAGTCTTTTCAGATCCTTTCCAGATACAAGCATCACCACAAACCCATGCTAAAGCAGTATTCCATGACCAAACGGCCACAGGAAAGTTGAAGGCAGAAATAATCCCAACAACTCCAAGCGGGTGATATTGTTCGTACATACGATGGCCAGGACGCTCACTATGCATGGTAAGACCATGAAGCTGTCTGGAAAGACCTACTGCGAAATCGCAGATATCTATCATCTCCTGAACTTCCCCTAAACCTTCCTGGTAAGATTTACCCATTTCATAAGAAACAAGCTTCCCAAGTGGTTCTTTCAGTCTGCGAAGTTCATCGTTAAATTGTCTTACTACTTCCCCTCTTTGTGGGGCAGGCCATGTTCTCCATTCTTTAAAACCTTTCTCTGCCGCGGTAACGACTTTCTCATAATCTTCAGCCGTGGTGGATTTTACTTTACCAATTAATGCACCATCTACCGGCGAATATGATTCTATCACATCTCCACTACTAAACCAGTCGGTTCCAGTGGATGTTCCATTGTTCGTTTCGTTTAGACCTAAATCTTTCAGGGCTTGTTTAATCCCGAATTCTTCAGCGATTTTACTCATTAAATTGCGTTTTTATCTATTATTTTGTGTAGTTATTGCGAAAATAGTAAAAATAAACCGCTATTCCTCAACTGCGGTAAATCTGGAATCTACAGGCATCACTTCGCCACAATTATTGCAGGTTCTCAGTTCCTTATTATTATAGAAATCCCGAAAATGATTTAAAAAATCGGTTTCTATATCGTGGAGTGGAAAGTATACTTCATGTAACTTATGGTTACAATTGTCGCAGTACCAGATAAGTCCATCTTTACCTTCTTTATTCAGTCTTTTCCGCTCCACCACCAATCCAATCGAATTATCATGACGAACCGGAGAATGTGGGATCTTTGCCGGATGCAGATACATATCTCCCGGCCCAAGTTTCATAGTTTTTTTCTTTCCGTCTTCCTGAATATGAACTTCGATATTACCTTCTAACTGGTAAAAGAGCTCTTCGGTTTCATTGTAGTGATAATCCTTACGAGCATTGGGCCCGGCAACGATCATTACAATATAATCTCCAGACTCTTTATATAAATTTCGATTTCCAACCGGTGGCTTTAAACTCTCACGGTTTTGCTCGATCCATTTATTTAAATTGAAAGGCCCTTCTGTCATAACTTTTATTTTATCTAAAATTACTCAATATCCTTCAGATGACAGGTAAATAAGCTTATTAAATAAAAGCATTGGAAAGGACTAAATAAAATTTATTGAAATTAACTAACTTTCGGCTATTAAAACATTTATATGAAAAATCTACTACTTCTATTAAGCCTGATATTATTTATTTCCTGTAATGAATCTGCTGAAAATAATAAAGAACCAGATACAGCTGAAACTGAAAGCACAGCTCCTAATGATAGTATCCCGAATTTTGGGATTGTGATCCACGGCGGTGCCGGTACTATTCGTAAAGAGAACATGAGCGATTCTTTAGAACTGGCCTATAAAGAAAAACTGGAAGAGGCCATAAGAACAGGTCATGAGATTCTGGCAAATGGCGGTACAGCATTAGAGGCAGTTCAAAGAACTATTAATGTAATGGAGAACAGTCCGCTGTTCAATTCAGCAAAAGGAGCTGTGTTCACAAATGAAGGAAAAAATGAACTTGATGCTTCTATAATGGATGGCGAAAGTCTTAATGCTGGTGCTGTAGCCGGAGTAACCAATGTGAAAAACCCGATCAATCTGGCTTATGAAGTGATGGTAAATTCAGATCATGTTTTACTTTCAGGAAAAGGAGCGGAACAGTTCGCAGAAGAACAGGGACTGGAGATTGTAGACCCAAGTTATTTCTATACTGAAAAACGTTATAAAGCAATGGAAAGAGCGCGTGATAGAGAAAACGAAGCTACTAATAAAACCGCTTTTTACGATCCGTTCATAAAGGACGAAAAGTTCGGTACCGTTGGGTGTGCAGCGCTTGATAAAAATGGAAATCTTGCGGCCGGAACCTCTACTGGTGGAATGAGCAATAAAAAGTATAACCGAATAGGTGATTCTCCAATTATTGGGGCAGGAACCTACGCCAATAATAAGACTTGTGCTGTATCCAGTACGGGTTGGGGAGAGTATTTTATTCGTGGTGTGGTTGCCTATGATATTTCTGCAATGATGGAATACAAACGCGTTTCTTTAGAAGAAGCCGCTCATGAAGTAATTCAAAATAAACTCCCAGCCTTAGGTGGCGATGGCGGAATTATCGCCATCGATCATGAAGGTAACGTGGCTATGGAATTTAATACTGCCGGTATGTATCGTGCGTCGATGAACAAAAATGGTGATCTCAAAATAGGAATGTACAGCGAATAATTTCTCAAAATTTACCGTTTTTCGGGCTTGTTTTATTCTTAATAATAGCCATATTTTTTGTTATTTTTTAAACCTTGTCTGAGTTCTGTAGATGGTTTGAATCGAAAATTTATAAGAATTTTTTGGTTTGTTTAGTTCGGTAAACACCGAACCTATTGTATATTTGCACCTCAATTTTTCAGAATGATGCACAAATGTTCCGCAGAAAAAAAGAAACTGATTGAGGAGATAGGTGTACTTTTCGAACAAACGCACGAGCTTACCCCTCTTGCAGCGCGAATCAATGCCATGATGATACTCTCGCCGAATGAAGGACATAGTTTCGAAGAAATAGTACAGATCACCGCTGCCAGTAAAAGTTCGGTTTCCACTCAGCTAAATTTGCTCCTGCAGCTTAACCGTGCCGAGTACTTTACCAAACCCGGTGAACGTAAACGCTTTTTCAGAGCCAGCAGGGAATACGTTAAAATGAGGCTACAGGATCATCTGGATAAGATCCAGAAAGAATTAGAATTATTCGAAAAATTAACCCAATATAATAAAGACAACAATCCCGAGAAGTTTCAGAAGAGCAAGGATTTTACCGATCATTATGGTAACTATCTAAGGGCACAAAAAAAGAATTTAAAAACCGCCATTGCAAAAATGCCTGGCAATTAACTAATCAATCCAAAATGAAATTTATAAGGATCATTGCTTTAATTGGTGTCGCGACTTTAATGCTGGCCTGTAACGATAATGAAAGTTCTGGAGATCAGGGACAGGTGCCCTCATATCCGGTTTTGAAGGTTCCCAGAAAGACTGTAACAACTTTTAATTCCTATCCCGCTTTTATCGAAGGTACTGTCAATAGCGGGGTTCGAGCAAAGGTTTCAGGGTATATCACCAATGTACTTGTGCAAGAAGGTGAAGAGGTGAAAAAAGGACAAATTCTTTTTAAGCTGGAAACCGAATCTCTTTCTCAGGATGCCCGGGCTGCCAAGGCTAATGTGAATGCTGCGCAGGTAGAAGTAGATAAACTTAAACCACTCGTAGAAAAGAACATTATTAGCGAAGTGCAGCTTGAAACTGCCAAAGCCAGGCTGGAACAGGCAAAAAGTGGTTATAACAGCGTGGTAGCCAATATCTGCTATGCGAATATTAAAAGTCCTGTTGATGGAGTGGTTGGTAAAATCAAGTATAGGAAGGGGGCGCTGGTGAGTCCGCAGGATCAAACTCCTTTGACCACAGTTTCGTCCATAGATGAAGTCTATGCGAATTTCTCGATGAACGAAAAGGATTTTCTTGATTTTATGCAGACTACTGAAGGCGAAAAAATGTCTGAAAAGATTAAAAATATGCCTAAAGTGTCCCTGGTCATGGCGAATTCTAAAGAATACGATAAGGAAGGAACTATTGAGACCGTTTCGGGAAATATCGATGAACAAACCGGAACTGTTAATTTCAGAGCTAAATTTGAGAATAGTGGCCTTCTGAGAAGTGGCAGCAGCGGGACGATCAAGGTGCCTCAAACCTTTGAAAATGCTCTGGTTGTACCGAGTCTTTCCACCTATGAGCGCCAGGGGCAAACTTTTGTATATAAAGTACAGGCCGATACCGTCACCTCAAAAGCTATCAAAATAATTGGGGAAGCCAGAAATCTTTATGTGGTTCAGGAAAATGAAGGGATTCAGGAAGGCGAACTCATTTTAGCTAAAGGCGCCAATAAGGTTCGTCCCGGAATGAAAATAAAAGCTCAGGAAGTGAGCCTTGATAGCATCACTGGATCATTTGACACCGTTTTCAAATAAATAGAGTATGCTAAAGACATTTATAGAACGTCCTGTACTTTCCACTGTAATTTCCATTATCATTGTAATTCTTGGAATACTGGGACTTAGCCAGCTTCCGGTAACTCAATATCCTGATATCGCACCGCCCACTGTTCAGGTGAATGCTGCTTATCCCGGAGCGAATGCCGAAACAATTATAGAAAGTGTGATCATCCCTATTGAAGAAGAGATCAATGGGGTGGAGGGAATGAAGTATATTACTTCCAGCGCCAGTAACAATGGTAGTGCAAGCATACAGGTATTCTTTGAACAAGGCTATGATCCCGATATAGCGGCGGTGAATGTGCAAAATAGAGTAGCCAGGGCCAATTCGGTATTGCCCGCGGAGGTTATCCGTTCTGGAGTGACTACCACAAAACAACAAAATTCAGCCCTGCTCTATGCGGCTTTATATTCTACGAATCCAGATTATGACGATACCTTTATTCAGAATTACCTCAACATCAATGTAAAACCTGAATTACAGCGTATCAATGGTGTGGGGAATGTAAATGTTTTCGGTGGTAAAGATTATGCGATGCGGGTCTGGCTCGATCCCGCCAAAATGGCGAATTACGGTTTGGTTCCCAGCGATGTGATCACTTCCATCGGTGAGCAGAGTTTGGAAGCGGCCGCAGGTTCTCTAGGACAAAATGCCGGAGAGTCTTTTGAATATGTTCTAAAATATCGCGGTCGTTATCAAACCGCTGAGCAATATGAAAATATCATCATTAAAGCCCAGAATAATGGTGAGTTTTTAAGAGTAAAAGATGTAGGCCGTGTAGAATTGGGAGCACAATCCTATTCCTCTGTCTCCCGTTCAAAAGGGCAACCAGCACTTAACTTTGGAGTTTTTCAGACGCCAGGCTCCAATGCACAGGAGATTATTGAAAAGATTTATGACAAACTGGACGAGCTTAAAAAAGATTTTCCGGAAGGGGTAGATTATATTGTAAACTACGACACAAATAAATTCCTGAGTGCTTCCATCGAGAAGGTGAAAACTACACTTATTGAAGCTTTTATTTTAGTATTCCTGGTGGTCTTTATCTTTTTACAGGATATCAAATCTACTTTGATTCCGGCGCTCGCTGTCCCCGTATCTATCATTGGTACCTTCTTTTTTCTGAATATTCTTGGGTATTCTATAAATATGTTAACTCTTTTCGCCTTGGTACTGGCTATTGGTATTGTGGTGGATGATGCGATTGTGGTAGTGGAAGCTGTACATGCGAAATTGGAAGATGGAGCACAAAGTGCCCGAAAAGCCTCAATCTCAGCGATGAATGAAATTGCCGGAGCTATTGTTTCCATTACCTTGGTAATGGCTGCAGTATTTATCCCTATAACCTTCATTCAAGGGCCTTCAGGAGTATTTTACGAACAATTTGGAGTGACCTTGATCATTGCCATTTTGATTTCTGCAGTAAATGCCCTTACGCTGAGTCCGGCGCTATGTGCCGTTTTCCTAAAACCGAAAAAAGAGGAAGAGAAAGAGAAAAAGAAAAATTTCTTTCAAAGATTTCATATCGCCTTTGAGGCTGGTTTTGCAGCTACTCGAAATAAATACACTCATTCACTCGGGTTCCTCACAAAACACCGATGGATAAGTCTGCTGATATTGATCATCGCGGGTCTGGCAATTTTCTGGATTAACAGGACCATTCCTAGCGGTTTTGTACCATCAGAGGATCGTGGAGTAATCTTTGTAAATGCCGAATTACCGCCAGGCTCTTCTCTAGATCGCTCTTTTGAAGTGGTACAGCAGCTTTATGACCAGATGCAAAGCGTGGAAGGTGTTAGAACCGCTTCAGTAATCGCCGGGAGGAATTTCTTCTCCGGCGCGGGAAGCTCAAACGCCATGGGTTTCATTATCCTGGATGACTGGAAAGATCGGGAAACCGACGAAACTTCGGTAGAAAACATTATTGGAAAACTCACTCAAAAAGCTTCTTCCATCAGTGACGCCAAGATCATTTATTTCACACCTCCCAGTGTCCCAGGCTTTGGTAGTGCCGACGGATTTGAAATGCAGCTGATTGATCGTGGGGCTAATGGTCTGGAAGCTCTTGATGAGACTACAAATAATTTTGTAAACGATCTTATCCAGCAGCCTGAAGTAGCTTATGCTTCCAACCCTTTCAGTACGAATTATCCGCAGCTTCGCATCGATGTTGATGTACCTACTGCGAAGGAAGCCGGTGTATCGGTTAGCGATATTCTCTCTGTACTTCAAGGATATGTTGGGGGATATTATACCGCAAATTTCAGCCGCTTTGGAAAACAATATCGTGTTTTTGTTCAGGCCTTGCCTGAAAATCGTGTTGATAAGGAAAGCCTGAACAGCATGTATGTTAGAACCTCGGAGGGACAAATGACCCCGGTCTCTCAGTTTGTTACCTTAAACCGAATTTATGGGCCACAAACTGTTAACCGTTTTAACCTTTTTAATGCAGTTACTGTAAGCGGTACTGCGGCTCCGGGATATAGTTCCGGAGGAACTATCGAAGCGATAAGGAGAGTTGCTGATGATCTTCCCAATGGATTTGATGTGGCCTTTTCTGGCCTGACCCGGGAAGAGATCGCTACTGCAGGACAGGCCGGGATTATCTTTATGTTGAGTATTGTATTTGTGTATTTTCTTCTTGCCGCCCAATATGAAAGTTATTTATTGCCATTTTCGGTGATTTTTTCATTGCCGATAGGGGTAGCGGGAGCCTACCTGAGCACCTGGTTCGCCGGACTTCAGAACAATATTTATTTTCAGATTGCATTGATCATGCTTATTGGTTTATTAGCGAAAAATGCCATTTTAATCGTGGAGTTTGCACGACAGCGAAGGCAGGAAGGCATGTCTATCACCAAAGCGGCAATAGAAGGCGCGGGAGTTAGACTCCGGCCAATTCTTATGACTTCTTTTGCTTTTATTCTGGGGCTTCTCCCGCTAGTACTTGCTAATGGAGTGGGAGCAGAAGGAAATCGCTCTATTGGTACAGGCGCAGCAGGCGGACTTTTAATAGGAACCATTTTCGGAATATTTGTGATTCCTGTATTGTTCATTGTTTTCCAGTGGTTGCAGGAAAGAATTGGTAAAAAAATAAATAGAGAAGACTGAAATGAGATCAGCAATTAAATATAAAGCGATTTTTGCCATTGCCGGACTTTTAAGCCTGCAATCCTGTTTTGTGGCTAAAGATTATGAACAGCCAGAGGTGGTAAATGAAAAGTATTATCGCACGGATAATATCGAACAGGATAGCCTAAATATGGCTGAGGTTTCCTGGAAAGAAATGTTCACCGACCCCGTTCTTCAGGGATATATTTCGCGTGGACTTGAAAACAATATTGATATAAGAGTTGCGATACAACAGGTCGTTGCTGCCGAGGCTTACGTCAAGCAGGGTAAGGCAGGTTTTTTACCAAGCCTGTCAGCTGGTCCTAGTTTTACAAGAAGTTATTTTTCCCAAAACGGACAGCTTGGCCTTCAGCTAAATTCTTCAGACAATACCTCGTCATTTGGAAATCACATAGACCTATATGAAATTTCTGGAAATCTATCCTGGGAAGCAGATATATGGGGGAAAATAAAAAGCCAGAAGCAGGCTTTTGAAGCCAGTTATCTTCAAAATGTGGCAGCTCATCAGGCGGTTAAAACTACCCTGATTTCTAATATTGCATCAACTTATTACCAGCTGCTGGCATTAGATGAACAAATTCGGATCACCAGGGAAACCATTGAGACTCGTGAAAACAGTATTGAAACAACTAAGGCATTAAAAGAAGCTGGGAATCTTACGGAAGTTGGAGTTCAACAAACGGTAGCGCAATTATATAATGCTCAGGGAATCCTTATAGATTTAAAAAATCAGAGATATGTCCTGGAGAACACATTCTCTATTCTTTTGGGAGAATCGGCAATGAAGATTGAAAGAACAGAACTTGAAGATCAAGAAATTACTACTGATCTAAATATAGGTGTCCCGGTTCAGTTATTACGCAACAGGCCCGATGTGATTTCGGCCGAATATCAGCTGGTAAATGCTTTTCAGCTTACCAATGTGGCACGAAGTAATTTTTATCCGTCCCTTACCATTGGAGCCAATGGAGGATTACAGGCCGTAGATGTCAGCAAACTTTTTGATGTAAATTCCTTATTCGCTACAATTATTGGAGGCCTTACTCAACCTATTTTAAACGGCCGAAAGATTAAAACGCAATACGAAGTAGCACAAGCCGAACAGGAACAGGCTAAATTAAGGTTTCGCAAAACTATTTTAAACGCTACAAAAGAGGTTTCTGATGCGTTGTACACTTATCAGTCGGCTACAGACAAAAGAGAGGTTAAAGAAAAGGAATTCAATGCCTACAATTTGGCAACCGAATATTCACAGGAATTATTGAATAATGGACTTGCCAACTATCTGGAAGTACTCACGGCACGCCAAAATGCTCTCAATTCAAGGCTTGACCTGGTAAATGCAAAGTACAGTCAGCTTAAATCTATCGTTAATCTTTATGAAGCCCTTGGTGGGGGCTGGCAATAATGATTCATTTTACCTCTGAATACTTATGCTATTAAAAGAAAGTAAATGAGATGTTTACCTGGATCTATTCTGATTTTAGTGCTTGCTTTATTGAGCTCGGCACCTTCTTTTTCACAGGAAAAAAAGAAGAATGATAGTTTACCCAACACCTGGAAACTTTTAAGATACGACGGAGTGAGTGCTTTTAGAGGAATTAAAAAAACCTATTCCCAGCCCCTGCACTGGCAAAAAGATGACTTCATTACTGCTGGGGCTATCGTAGGGGGAACTGCCTTGTTTTATATTTTTGATGAGGAAACCAACGAATGGTTTAGATCTCAGGAAAATCATATCCCTCCTTTTCTCCAGGATTTTGGGTGGTATTATGGAAGCCCTCAGAATAATTATGCTATTAACGGAGCTGTTTACCTTTTTGGACTATTCACTAAAAATGAAAAAGTAAGGAAGACCGGTGTATTGATGATTTCAGCAGCTACTGCTGCGGGAATTATTCAATCGATCTCTAAAACTGCCTTCGGTAGAGCCAGACCTAAAAAAGAACTGGGAAAATCCAGTTTTAAACCCTTTAGCAAGCAGGGAGATTATCATTCCTTTCCTTCCGGTCACACCATTTTATCTTTTACTACTGCCTATGCTTTATCAAAACAATTCCACAATCCATTTATTAAGGCTGGAATTATTGGAGTAGGACTTATTTCTCCAGCCTCTCGGCTCTGGGAAGGCGCACACTGGTTTACGGATGTTGGGGTAGGAATCGCTTTAAGTATTGTTGTGGTAGATACGATCGATAAATATCTTAATCAGGAAAGGAACTATGGACCAGAAAAAAATAAAGGCATAAGTTGGAAGTTCCAAATGGGATTAGGAAGAATAGGTATCGTTGGTACTTTTTAAATTTTCTTTATATAAAATCTAATTTCTAATTACTAAATTTATAAGAAGCATAACAAAAATGAAAAGCAATTTTAACGATATCATAAAAAGTAAAACTCCCGTCTTAATCGACTTCCATGCAGATTGGTGTGGTCCCTGTAAAATGCTAGCTCCTATATTGAAAGAGGTAAAAGCGGATTTGGGTGATGGGGTGAAAATCGTAAAAATCGATGTTGACAAAAATCAGCCTCTGGCGGCAAAATATCAGGTTAGAGGGGTCCCCACAATGATTTTATTCAGAAATGGTGAGCAACTATGGAGACAATCGGGGGTATTATCAAAAGAGGAGATAAAAAATAAAATTACCTCGTTCAATTAGATGTCTTTTAAAGGAGGTACTTCAAGTTCTTTTATTCCATCCGGCCAGCCTGGCTCCTGCCTGGTATGCACTTTCCATAAATCCAAGCAGTGCCTTACCCGGATCCTTTTCATTTTTTAAATCTGAATACTTTAAAACTGCCATGTGATTTCCATTGTTTAACACCCATTGAGCCTTCCCGGGTTTCAATACTTCTTTATTTATTTCAGCAGTTGATGGAAATGTATAAGAATAGAAAGCTGGTTCCTGAAGATTATCATCACCAAGCCAGAATCCAAAGCTGGTACATACATGGCTATAAGCTTCTTTATCTGAAATTTTTGCTTCCTTAGGAATTGCTGGAAGTTTCTTGCCAGAAAAACGGGTCACTGCCAGATCCATGGAATGCCAATATAGATGTACAGAACATGTCTTCCCATAAAATCTACCACTGAATTCCTCAAAAATTGAACTCACCCATAAAAAAGTCGCCAGCAATCAAAAACATATTCAGGATCATAATGATGATACTCATGAATTTCTGAAAAATCCTTATCGATATTTAGCTCATAAGTTTTACTTAAGATTTTTACCTCAATATTCAGGTCTTTAAGAATCCCGGTTAGGTTCTTATAAAATTTTGAAACACTTAGGCCTTTCTTTAAATCAAAAGATTTCAATTCTCCTGTACTCTTAAATATTTTGAGGCTTGGTTCATGAATATTCAAACTAATGGAAAAACTTTCGAAGCCTCTGGAAAGGGGTATAGCACCCGTATTGAAACCTTTCTCATTAACATAAAGTGTGATTTACCACCAGTGATTCTTTCGGGGAGTTAACTTCAGTCTTATTTTACCAATTATCTGGAAGAAAAGATGAAGAGTAAGCTTTTTCTTTTCATTGCCCAAATAGCTTAATTCTGCTAAAATAAAACTCTTTTTCATAATTTCTAATTGAGTTTTCCTCCTTTAGCCGTCCACCAGGGATGAACTTCTACTTCCAGCCTGCCGGCTTTAACCATAGGATCCATACGGGCAAGACTGTCGGCTTCCTTAAGACTTGGCGTATTGTATACTGCTATTCCCCTTATGTCGCCTTCGCTATCCAGAGGTCCTATAAGGCTGGCAAAACCTTCTTTCCCCATGCGCTCTAAAAATGCAAGATGTTGCTTTTGAAGGTTGGCTGCTTCTGTTGAATCCTGACTTCGGTTAGGTCCTGATTTAAGAAAAACCAGATAATATTGTTGCATAAGGTAAGTGGTATCTCCTGCCTGGTAGGTAAAGGTTTTATATCCATCCTTTTTTAACTTTTCTTCCATTTTGTCGAGATCAAAAGTATCGGTAGAATCCTTTTGTTTGGTTACCGTAATTTCTACGGGATCACTTTCTGATTTAGCATTACAGCCTAATATCAGAAGCACTGAGAAAAGAAGTAAAAGTTTTTTCATTTCTTACGGTTTTTATAAGGATTAGTTATAAGTTTTGAATTATAATAGTTCAGATCTCCTGTTACTTCCCGGCCAAGCCAATCTGGCTTTTTAAAATCTTCCTCTTCGTGATCCAATTCGATCTCAGCCAATAAAAGTCCTTCGTTATCTCCCAGAAATTCGTCCACTTCATAGGTATGTTTTCCTTCAGGAACAAGGTATCTGTATTTCTCGATCTTCCCCGGCTCGCAAAGTTTTAAAAGTTCTTTTGCTTCCTCTACAGGGATTTGTTTTTCCCATTCAAATCTGGAAAGCCCATTTTTGGTAGATTTACCTTTAATAGTAAGAAATGCCTCATCATCTGCCAGCCGTATTCGAATAGTTCTTTCAGGATGTGTATTAAGATAGGCCTGTTCGAAATATATTTTCTTTTTGGCCATTTTTTTAAAGGCCATTGAATTCACTAAAAATTTTCTTTCTATTTCTTCCATTTCAATTTTAAGATCTTTCTGCAAGTTCTTTAATTTCATTAGATTCTATACGCACGTTTGGGTGACCTGTATTAGCAACATATATCATTGTTTTCACAATAGATTCTGGAGAGATGCTTTGATATTTTTTTAATTTTCCAGGCAACAGATAATCTCCAACTTTCATCACATTCTTCCAGATGGTTTCAAATGGTCGACTTTCTTCCCTATTTCCGGATATAAGAGAGGGCTGTAAAATATGAGTCCGCGGAATTTTTTGTTCCAATACGGCTCCTTCCATTTCTCCTTTGGTACGATTATAAAAAATACGGCTATCCTCTTTTGCTCCCAGGGCTGAAATTACCACAAAGGTTGAAATCTTATTTTGCTTACTCAATTTTGCCGCAGTTGCAGGAATTCCAAAATCGACTTTGCGGTAGATATCTGGATCAGGTGTCTTTTTCTGGGTACTTCCTATACAGCAGAAGACATCATCGGCTTGAAAAAGGTCTGAAAGTTTTTCAAGTTCAAAGAGATCTATCAGGTATTCTTCTATCTTGCGGATGTGTTTTTCCAATCCTGTTTCTGGTAAATACCTTAATCTTTCGATACCTGTCGTCTTCCAGAAGTTTATCCAGTAACATACTTCCCGTTAAACCGGTCGCACCAAGAATAATCGCTGTTTTCTTAATTAATGTCATGAGAATATACCTTGAAAAATTTATCAATACAGTACCTAAAACTATATTTAATTCAATACCAGTATAAATATCGGCATTTATTTCTTTAATGTATATACCGATAAATTCTAGTTCTTTACCAGAAAAATTTTCGGCTTAACTTTGTAGGGTGGAAATCCAGAGAAAAATAATTCATATAGACATGGATGCTTTCTATGCATCTGTAGAACAACTGGACAATCCTGAATTGCGGGGAAAAGCAGTCGCCGTTGGAGGGAGTTCCCAACGAGGAGTGGTTAGTGCAGCAAGTTATGAAGCCCGGAAATTTGGAGTGAGAAGTGCTATGAGCAGTGTTATTGCTAAAAGAAACTGTCCTGAACTTATTTTTGTAAAACCAAGATTCGAGCGATACCGAGAAATAAGTCAGCAAATACGTCAGATATTTTTTGAATATACAGAACTCGTTGAGCCTCTCTCGCTGGATGAAGCCTACCTGGATGTAACTCAGAATAAAAAGGGCAATCCAAGTGCAAGCCTTATCGCTAAAGAGATTAGAAATAAGATTAAAGAAAAGACAGGGCTAAATGCGTCTGCAGGGATCTCTATAAACAAGTTTATTGCAAAAGTTGCCAGTGACATCAATAAACCAAACGGACAAAAAACCGTTGGTCCAGAAGAAATAATCGGTTTTTTGGAAGATCTTGATATAAGAAAGTTCTATGGGGTGGGAAAAGTTACTGCCGAGAAAATGTACCGACTTGGAATTTTTAGCGGCAAGGATCTTAAGACAAAAAGCGAGGAATTCTTAACTGAAAAATTTGGGAAAAGCGGAGCCCATTTTTATAATGTGGTACGTGGAATACATCATAGCGAAGTAAAACCACATCGAATAAGGAAGTCACTTGGAGCTGAAAGAACATTTAATGAAAATATTTCATCTGAAATATTTATGTTGGAAAGATTGGAAAATATTGCCGAAGAGATTGAACGAAGGCTGAAAAAGAGCCAGGTAGCCGGTAAAACAGTCACCTTAAAGATAAAATATAGTGATTTTACACTGCAAACCAGGAGTAAAACTATTTCATATTTTATATCTTCAAAGGAACTGATTCTTGAAATTGCCAAAGAACTTTTATATCAGGAAAAAATGAAAAATTCGGTAAGGTTACTTGGGATAGCATTGTCTAATTTAAATACCGAAAAAGGTGAGGATAAAGAAGAAAAAAAGGAAATTTCGGTACAATTGAAATTTAAATTTTAGAGTCTATATCTTAATAATCCAATGAAAATTATAAGTATTTTAAAATTTTGAAATTGACGACCGATACTTTAAAACTCTCATTTAAGCATAAACAGTTCGGTAATAAATCTAGAACAATTGAAGATATACTAGTTCGGGAGGATCTTGATATTGGAAACCCTTATTACCATCACTAAAAAAGCCCCGAATTTCTTCAGGGCCTATATTTTTTAAAAAAAATCAGATAATTTATTCTATTTCAGAAACTCTCAGGGTGTTTACCATTCCTTTAGCTGTTATTGGCATTGCAGCAAGATTGATAGTAAAGTCACCGGCTTCTACAAATCGGAATTTTTTCGCCATTTGGCTAATATCTTCTATAGTCTCATCTGTACTAACAAACTTATCATAGAAAAATGCTTTTACCCCCCATAGCAGACTTAATTGATTCAAGATTCTGTGGTTGGAAGTAAATACCAGAATATGTGCTTCTGGCCTCCATGCTGAGATCTGAAATGCCGTATACCCACTATTAGTAAGGGTACAAATAGCTTTTGCCTTTATCTCATTTGCCATATGGGCCGCATGATAACATACCGCTTTTGTAATATATCTTTTCGTCCTAACATGAGGTGGTTCATGAGGCACCTTGATTAGGGGTGAATTCTCCACACTCTCCAGGATCTGTGCCATCTTCTGGATCACCTGCACAGGATACTGTCCTACAGAGGTTTCTCCACTAAGCATCACGGCATCTGCACCATCCATCACAGAGTTGGCAACATCATTTACTTCAGCTCTCGTTGGCGTAAGACTGGTGATCATGGTTTCCATCATTTGAGTCGCAATGATCACAGGAATTCTGGCCTTTTTAGCGGTAAGCACTAGTTTTTTCTGAATAAGCGGTACTTCCTGAGCAGGAATTTCCACTCCCAGATCTCCCCTTGCAACCATGAGTCCATCACAATACGCAACGATCTTATCGATATTTGCTACACCTTCAGGTTTTTCGATTTTAGCGATAATAGGGATCTTATATTCTGTATGTTCCTTAATAAGATTTTGAAGTTCTATAAGATCTTCAGCATGCCTTACAAAAGAAAGAGCCATCCAGTCTACTCCTATTTCACAGGCAAAAATTGCATCCTTGATATCCTTCTCAGTCAATGCTGGCAAAGAAATACTGGTATTAGGAAGGTTTACTCCTTTTTTTGATTTTAAAGGTCCCCCCTGAATAACTTTAGTTTTTACCTCATCTTTTTTATTAGTATGAACCACTTCAAAAATGAGTTTTCCATCATCCAATAGAATTCTTTCCCCGGCTTTTACATCCCGTGGAAAAGAATCATAATTCATATAAACTCTTTTGGAGGTTCCCTTGAACTCTTTTCCTGTCGCGAATACTATTTGATCTCCTTCATTGACTACCACTTCTTCCTTCATGGTTCCAACACGTAACTTTGGACCCTGAAGATCCCCGAGGATTGCAGCATTAAAGCCATCTTCCTTATTAAGTTCACGTATCATTTTAATGCGTTCTTTTACATCATCATAATTTGCATGAGAAAAATTAATTCTGAAAACATTCACACCTTCCTGCAACATTTTTCTTAGTACATCCTTACTACTGGTTGCAGGACCCAGTGTAGCGACAATTTTTGTTTTCTTATTGGTAGGCATTATTCGAAAATTAGATTTTGTTTGGATTTTAATTGGTTTATTTCAACCGCATGTGCCGTTTGTATCTGAGGTATCTGCCCGATTTTTGTGAGTATCCGTGTAAATTCTTTTTGCGGAACCTCTTCACTTATTTTGAGAAAATAATCTACCCGGTTATATTCAGGTATTAAATTTACTTCCTGTGGCCGAACTTCTTCTTCCTCAAAAAGAGAACCGGAACTTAAAATTTTTTTAGGCTCCCCTTTAAACTTATTGGCAACAAGGTAAAAGTTTCGATAGGTGCTTGGGTCTTTATGTGAATAAAGAGGGTATACTGCCTGATAATCGGCATGGTTAAAATCTACATCTCTTCGCTCTCTTTCAAGTTTGATCCCGAGATACTTATTTATAAAATACGCCATTTTATATCCTTCCAGAGAGGAGTAAATGGCGATTAAATAAAAGTGCTCTTCTTCAACTTCCAGCAGCATTTTATGCGATTGCATAAACTCTATACTTTAAGGTTAAAGATACTATTTGATTAATAAAATGACGATTTTTGTGCCTTAAAATTCATAATTTTTTACGAAAACGTTTTAGTTTAAGTTAAATCGTCAAAAATTATTCTATTTTACTCTGTAAAGCGTAATAGGCTCTTTTTGAGGCTTTTTCTTCGGCTTTTTTCTTGGAAGTTGCACGAGCCTTAGCCACTACGCGCTCATTAATACGCAGTTTTACGGCAAAATGCTTGAGCTCATCGTTACCGGTGTCTTCATAGACTTCATAATCGAATTCTTTCTTTTCTTTCTGACACCATTCGATGAGAAGACTTTTATAACTTATTACCTTTCCCTCGAGTTGCTCAATGTCTACATAAGGATCTATTACTCTCTCATAGATAAATCTCCGACAGTATTTATAGCCGCGATCCAGGTAGATAGCTCCAATAAGAGCTTCAAAAAGATTCCCATGAATATTTACTCCAAATTGAGTCTTTGGAATGTTGGTTTCTATGTGGACTAATAAATTCAGGTCTTTCCCCAGTTCATTCAAGTGCTTTCGGCTTACTACCTTTGATCGCATCTTGGTAAGATAACCTTCATTTCCACCGGGAACCGCTTTAAACAAATGTGAGGCCACCACAGCGCTAAGCATAGCATCCCCAAGAAATTCCATTCTTTCGAAATTTATAGCATTTCCTTCTTCGTCTCTTTTATTAAGAGACCTATGGGTAAAGGCTTTTTTATAATGAGAGATATTCTTAGGTTTAAATCCCAGAATTGTAACTAACACATTAAAAAAATTCCCGCCTTTAGAAGAGCGGGAATTTAATATGTTGCGAATAACACTCATGGTTTATTCGTCTAAATTTTTAAATAACACGCACGCATTGTGTCCTCCGAACCCAAAGGTATTACTCATTACCACATTAACTTCTCTTTTTTGAGCTTTGTTAAGGGTTAAGTTTAATTCCGGGTCAATATTCTCATCCACATTTTCGTGATTGATCGTTGGAGGTACAATTCCATGTTTCATAGAAAGGATTGCCGCAATCGCTTCGATGGCTCCTGCTGCTCCCAATAAATGCCCTGTCATCGATTTTGTAGAATTGATATTGATATTTTTTGCGTGTTCACCAAAAACCTTGGAAATAGCCTTAAGTTCAGCCACATCTCCTAAAGGAGTTGAAGTTCCGTGAGTATTGATCGCATCCACATCCTCCGGTTTCATCCCGGCATTTCTCAAACAATTCTTCATAACAGCCACTACTCCATCCCCTTCAGGATGTGGTGCCGTCATGTGATAGGCATCTGATGATAATCCTCCGCCCAGAACTTCTGCGTAGATCTTTGCGCCTCGTGCTTTGGCATGCTCATACTCTTCAAGAATGAGAGCACCCGCACCTTCTCCTAATACAAATCCATCCCGGGTAGCGTCAAAAGGCCTTGACGCCGTTTCCGGACTTTCATTTCTGGTAGAAAGCGCATGCATAGCATTAAAACCACCCATTCCGGCCATGGTAACAGCCGCCTCAGATCCTCCTGAAACGATAATATCACTATGTCCTAAACGAATGTTGTTCAATGCATCGATCATCGCATTCGCAGCAGATGCACAGGCCGATACCGTGGTATAATTCGCGCCCATAAACCCATGACGAATAGAGATATTACCCGGAGCAATATCTGCAATCATCTTAGGTATAAAAAATGGATTAAACCTTGGAGAACCGTCACCCTTTGCGAAATTGATCACTTCGTCCTGGAAAGTTTCAAGACCTCCAATACCAGCTCCCCAGATAACCCCAACACGGTATTTGTCTACCGTATTAAGATCTATTCCGGAATCTTTTATTGCCTCATCGGAAGATACGATTGCATATTGAGCAAACCTGTCAAGTCTTCTCACTTCTTTACGATCAAAGAAGTCCAAAGGATCGAAATTTTTGAGTTCGCAAGCGAATTTAGTTTTGAACTTTTCGGTATCAAAATAAGTGATAGGCGAGCTACCACTTTTCCCATTTACCAGTCCTTCCCAATATTCCTCAATATTGTTACCAATTGGGGTTAAGGCACCAAGGCCCGTAACTACAACTCGCTTTAACTCCATATAGGTGTGTTGATTTTTATTTTTTAGCGTCTTCGATATAGGAAATTGCCTGACCTACAGTGGCGATATTTTCAGCCTGATCGTCTGGGATTTGAATGTCAAATTCCTTTTCGAATTCCATGATCAATTCCACTGTGTCTAGTGAATCAGCACCCAAGTCGTTGGTGAAGCTGGCTTCGTTTACAACTTCGTTCTCGTCAACGCCTAATTTGTCAACGATGATAGCTTTTACTCTTGATGCAATGTCTGACATAATTTTTTATTTTAATTTTGATTAGGTGGCAAAAATAAAAAACTTTATTTTAAAACCGATTTTTACTCCAAAAATGTGATTGTAATTTACATATTTTCATTGAAACCAATTAATTTTACATCCTAATAAATGTTAAGAGCCTTATTTTGAGCGATAAAACAAAAAGTCCCACAAAAAAGATTGTCATATTTGCTTCGGGTTCGGGTACTAATGCCGAAAATATAATAAAATACTTTCAAAATTATGAAAACATCTGTGTTGTTGCTGTGCTTTCCAATAACCGATCAGCAGGCGCGCTTAAAAAAGCTCACGACCTTAATGTAAAACCACTCCTTTTTGATAAAAAATCTCTCTACCATTCCCACGATGTTTTAAATATTTTAAAGGATATAGATCCCGATCTTATCGTTCTGGCAGGTTTCTTATGGTTACTTCCAAAACGAATTCTTCGTCAATTTTCTAATCGCATTATCAATATACATCCGGCCCTTTTACCTAATTACGGTGGAAAAGGCATGTATGGAAATCGGGTACATGAAGCAGTTATTGATAATCATGACAGTGAAAGCGGGATTAGTATTCATTATGTGAATGAAAAATATGATGAGGGAAAGATCATTTTTCAGGCTACAATACCGTTGGAAAACAATGAGACACCTGAAAGCCTTGCTCAAAAAATTCACCAACTGGAATATCGCCATTTTCCCGAGGTGATCGAACATCTACTTCAAGAAAATTCATAGTGCAGGAATCTTTAGTTCATATATATACCGATGGAGCCGCAAGAGGCAACCCGGGGCCGGGAGGTTATGGGATCATTATGGAATGGGTTGGTAAGCCATACAAGAAAGAATTTTCTGAAGGATTCAAGCTCACTACCAATAACCGAATGGAACTTCTGGCCGTGATCGTAGGCCTTAGAAAATTAAAAAATCCAGGAACCACCGTCACTGTTTTCACCGATTCCAAATATGTTGCTGATGCTGTAACCAAATGCTGGGTATTCAACTGGGAGAAAAAAGGATTCATAAACAGAAAAAACACAGACCTCTGGATAGCCTTTCTTAAGGAATACCGAAAACATTCGGTGGAATTTCAGTGGATTAGGGGGCATAATGACCACCCTCAAAATGAACGCTGCGATGTTCTGGCTGTGATCGCTTCCAAAAGTAAAAATCTGAAAAAGGATTCAGGCTATAAGCCTTAACAATACTTCATGAATTTGAGGTTTATACCTTGAAAAACAAACTGTATATTTGCAGCGTAATTTTAAAAACTATTATGAGCAAATTACTTATTGTAGGAACTGTAGCCTTTGATGCCATTGAAACCCCATTTGGAAAAACAGATAAAATCCTGGGAGGCGCGGCCACCTATATAGGCCTATCAGCTTCTCATTTTAATGTGGACAGCGCTGTAGTTTCTATTGTGGGTGAAGATTTTCCTGATAAATACTTGAATCTGCTTGAAAAAAGCAATATAAATATAGAAGGGATAGAAGTTGTAAAAGGAGGCAAAACGTTTTTCTGGAGCGGCCGTTATCATAATGACCTTAATACTCGCGATACCCTGGATACCCAGTTGAATGTACTTGCGGATTTTAATCCTGTAGTGCCGGCTGATTATAAAGATGCCGAATTTGTTATGCTGGGAAACCTGCATCCACTTGTTCAGTTAAGTGTACTGGAACAGGTAGAAAACCCTCAGCTGGTCGTTCTTGATACCATGAATTTCTGGATGGATAATGCCCTGGAAGATCTTATGAAAGTTGTGGAAAAAGTAGATGTTATTACTATCAATGACGAAGAGGCCAGACAATTATCAGGAGAACATTCTTTGGTGAAAGCTGCCAGGAAGATCGAAGAAATGGGTCCAAAATATGTTGTGATAAAGAAAGGAGAACATGGAGCTTTACTCTTTCATAAGGATCAGATATTCTTCGCTCCGGCTTTACCGCTGGAAGAGGTTTTTGACCCAACAGGAGCCGGAGATACTTTTGCCGGAGGATTCATAGGTTACCTGGCCAGAACAGGTGATACCAGTTTTGAAAATATGAAAAGTGCCATTATCTATGGTTCTAATCTTGCCTCATTTTGTGTTGAAAAATTTGGAACCGAAAGGATGCAGGCACTCACACAGTCTCAAATGAATGAGCGCCTGGATGACTTCAAAAGGCTTACACAATACGAAACGCAATTTAATTAAAATAACGCCCTGTAATTTCAGGGCTTTTTTTGTGACAAAAACATATAACTCCAAAATAAGGGACCTACAATTATGAGTGATGCTTTAAAACATGAATGCGGAATTGCACTTATAAGACTTCTAAAACCTCTTGATTATTATAAAGAGAAATATGGAAGTGCTTTCTACGGTGTTAATAAAATGTATTTAATGATGGAGAAACAGCACAACCGTGGGCAGGACGGAGCCGGTTTTGCTAGCATCAAACTCAATACAATCCCCGGGGAACGATATATAAGCAGAGTGCGGTCTAATGCTGCTCAACCTATTCAGGATATTTTTGAGCAGATCAATCAGCGCATAAATGAAGAGATTCTGGCTAATCCCGAATATGCCGAGGATACCGAACTTCAAAAAAGACATATCCCCTATTTAGGAGAAGTTTTTTTGGGCCATGTTCGTTACGGGACTTTCGGAAAAAACAGCATAGAAAGTGTTCATCCCTTTTTAAGACAGAATAACTGGATGCACCGTAACCTGATTGTAGCAGGTAACTTTAATATGACCAATGTCAATAGTTTATTTAATAATCTTGTAGAACTTGGTCAGCATCCAAAAGAAAGAGCTGATACTGTTACCGTCATGGAGAAGATTGGTCATTTTCTCGATTCAGAAGTTCGAAAACTATATAAAAAATTAAAGAAAGAAGGCTATTCAAAAGTCGAAGCTTCACCTATAATCGCAGAACAGTTAAACGTCGCCAAAATACTCCGAAAATCTTCGAAGAACTGGGATGGAGGCTATGCGATGGCTGGCTTGATGGGCCACGGAGATTCATTTGTATTAAGAGACCCTGCAGGAATCCGTCCAGCTTACTATTATAAAGATGATGAAGTGGTAGTAGTTGCTTCAGAAAGACCGGTTATCCAAACCGTTTTTAATGTAGATTTTGATAAAGTATCTGAACTTCCACCGGGACACGCCATAATTACTAAGAAAAATGGAAAGACCTCCATTAAGGAGATAATTGAACCTCTGGAAAGAAAAGCCTGTTCTTTTGAACGAATTTATTTTTCAAGGGGAAGCGATGCTGAGATCTATCAGGAGCGAAAGATGCTGGGAAGACTGCTAATGCCTGAAGTTCTTAAATCTATTGATCACGATACTTTAAAAACAGTATTCTCCTTTATTCCTAATACCGCTGAAACCTCTTTCTATGGAATGGTAGAAGCAGCACAGGACGAACTAAATAAACAAAAAAATGAAGCTATCCTGGAGGAAAAGGAAACTCTTACGGATGCCCGGCTTCAGGAAATTCTTTCGCATAGATTAAGAACAGAGAAAATTGCCATAAAGGATGTCAAACTCCGAACCTTTATAACCGAAGACAGCAGCAGGGATGACCTGGTAGCCCATGTATATGATGTAACTTATGGAGTGGTAAGACCCGATGATAATCTAGTCATTATTGATGATAGTATTGTACGAGGTACTACTTTAAAAAAGAGTATCATCAAAATGATGGATAGACTGAAACCAAGAAAAATAGTTGTGGTTTCCTCTGCTCCTCAAATAAGATATCCAGATTGTTATGGGATCGATATGGCTCGCCTGGAGGATTTAGTAGCTTTTAGGGCGGCTCTCGAACTCCTCAGGGAAGATGGCAAATACGATTTAGTGGAAGAGGTTTATAAAAAGTGCAAAGAACAGGTAGATTTAGACGATAATGAAGTTCAAAACTTCGTTAAGGAAATTTATGATCCTTATACAGATGAGCAGATCTCTGATAAAATCTCGGAATTACTTTGTGATCAAGATGTTAATGCCGAAGTAAAGGTTATTTACCAAAGCGTGGATAATTTGCATAGAGCATGCCCGAAAAATCTTGGAGACTGGTATTTTACGGGAGACTATCCAACCCCGGGTGGCAATAGGGTTGTAAACCGTGCTTTTATGAACTTTTTCGAAGGTAAAAAAGATCGGGCTTACTAAGAACCTGTATTTCATCTAAAATTTGAGCAGTTCGTCTAAAAATCTTTGGTGATAAGGTTTTTCTAATTACTTTAGTAAAGCCATAACATAAGTAGGTTAAGTTCATGGTAGATTTGGGGCAAAAAAAGGTGGAATCATATTCCGCCTTTTTTTATTTTCTGTTTATCCAATTTTCCAGACTTCTTAAACAAAACTCTGTCTTCCAGTATTTTAACTAATATTTGAGTATTTCATCTAAAATTTCTTCACGGTACGTTCTTTCTTTCTATCTTTATTAGACCATAGCATAAGTAGGTTAAGTTCATGGTAGATTTGGGGCAAAAAAAGGTGGAATCATATTCCACCTTTTTTTATGGATTAAACTTATCCCTCAGCTTTTAAAGCAATAAAAAAGGCCGCTATTAGCGGCCTTTTTACATTTATTTAAATATAATTATTTTGCCCTGGCATATCTGCTGGAGACTTCTTTCCAGTCAATAACATTAAAAAATGCATCAATATATTCAGGACGCTTATTTTGATAATTCAAATAGTAAGCATGCTCCCAAACATCAATACCTAGAATTGGTTGTCCTCCGCATCCAACTTCCGGCATAATTGGGTTATCCTGATTAGGAGTTGAGCAAACTTCAACTTTACCTCCCGGCTGAACACATAACCAAGCCCAACCTGAACCAAACTGCCCTGCAGCTTTCTTCGCAAATTCTTCTTTAAAAGCTTCAAAAGAACCATAGGCGCTTTTAATAGCCTCTGCTAATTCTCCTTCTGGTTCACCACCACCTTCAGGAGACATTATCTCCCAGAAAAGACTGTGATTATAATAACCGCCCCCATTATTCCTTACTGCGCTATTAGACATATCAAGATTTTTAAGGATATTTTCGATATTCTTACCTTCCATATCGGTTCCTTCAATAGCAGCATTAAGTTTCTTGGTATACCCGGCATGATGCTTTCCATGGTGAATTTCCATGGTGCGGGCATCAATATGAGGTTCCAATGCATCAAAGGCATATTTTAATTTTGGTAACTCAAAAGACATAATATTCTGATTTTTTTGTGATTAGTACTTAAACTCCTTCAAATTTAGCTATTCAGGGATATACTTAAAATTATTTAGTGTTATAAAATACTTAAAAGGAATAGGGGTTTAAAACTCCTTTTTATTTTAAATTTAGATTTTTATTTATGTGGTGAAAACTGCGCATACTTTAATTGTTTGAATAATAGATTTACAATTTATAACGCATCGGCAGGCTCGGGCAAAACTTTTACCCTGGTAAAGGAATACCTTATCCTTCTTTTCGAATCAGATAAAAGTGATCGTTATAAAAATATCCTGGCAATCACCTTCACCAATAAGGCTGTTGGGGAAATGAAAAAGCGAATTATAGAAAGTCTGGCCAATTTCTCCAAGCCCGATATCACTCCACTCAATGATCAAATGCTCAGGATCATTTCAGAAGAAACAGGAATAGATCCGGAAGAAATAAAGAATAAGTCGACTGATATTCTTAAAAGTATCATTCATAATTATGCAGCTTTTGAAGTTTCTACCATCGATGGGTTTACCCACAGGGTTTTAAGAACTTTTGCACGTGACCTTGGTATTCCCATGAATTTTGAAGTAGAGCTAAGTACTGAGGAAATCCTGATGGAGGCCGTAGACCGTCTTATAAACAGGGCTGGTATAGATGAAAAACTTACTCGAGTTTTAATAGATTTTACCCTCTCTAAAACCGATGAGGATAAAAGCTGGGATATTAGCAGGGATCTTTTCGAAATTTCCAGACTGCTGGTTAATGAAAATAATCAAAAACCCATTCAGCTGCTAAAATCTAAAACCCTGGAAGATTTTGAAGTTTTCACGAGGGAATTAAAAGGAAACCTAAAGGAGGCAAAGAAGACTTTAAAGAATTTTGCCGATCTTTTCTTTGAAACGATACAAAATAATGGAATAGAAGAAAATGATTTTAGCGGCGGTTATGTTCCAAAGCATTTTACTAAACTTCAATCTGGAATTGGCACTGTAAATTTTGAAACTAAATGGGCATTAAATATTGTCGAGTCTCCATTATACCGAAAAACGGAAACTGAAAACAAAAAATCGGTGATGGACCAGGTCCACCCAGATATAGTGGAAATTTTTGAGGCCACAAAACAGGCCTTTTTCAGAATCGAATTTTTAGAAGAGATTCAAAAAAACATCGTTCAGCTTTCACTTTTAAATGAAATTAATCATGAAGTTGAGGAGATAAAAAAAGAAAGAAATATTGTTCTTATTTCAGAATTTAATCCAAAAATAAGCGAACAGGTAAAAGATCAGCCTGCACCTTTTATTTATGAAAGACTCGGGGAACGGTACCACCACTACTTCATCGATGAATTTCAGGATACCTCCATTATGCAGTGGGAAAACCTAATTCCCTTAATTAGCCATAATCTTACAGGTTCTGAAGTGAATTCAGGGCTCACCATTGTTGGAGATGCCAAACAAAGTATTTATAGATGGCGGGGAGGAAGAGCAGAGCAGCTAATAGAACTCAGCCACGACAAAAATCCATTTCAAACAGAAAAACAGCTGATTAATTTGCCGGATAATTATAGAAGCGGTTCCGTTATTGTGAATTTTAATAACAGCTTTTTTAAATACGCCGCATCCATGCTGAGTTTTCCTGTTTATGCTGAACTTTTTCAGAAATCGGCTCAAACGCCAAAAAAAGGTGATTTTGGATATGTGAACCTTAGCTTCCTGGAATGCTCCAACCGTGAAGAGGAATATGAAATTTATCCCGAAAAGATCCTGGAAATAATAAGGGACCTGGATGAAAAAAATTTTGAACGCCGGGATGTATGCATTCTTACCAGAACCAGGAAAGAAGGAGTTAAAATAGCGGAATATTTAAGTTTGAATGAGGTGCCCGTTGTATCTTCTGAAACCCTCCTGCTCTCGCAGTCAGATAAAGTGAATTTTATTATTAATTTACTTTCCTTATCGTTGAAACCATCAGATGAAAAAATAAAACTTCTCGTTCTGGATTATCTCACCGATAGATATATAAAGGAAGAAGAGGCTTATTCTATTTTATCAGCTACCTTAAAAAAAAAAGGAAAAGATCTTTTCACGTGGCTACTTGAATTTGATATTGATTTTGATCCTGAAGAGCTAAAAAAACTCTCACTATATGAAGCTGTTGAATATATTATCAGAAGTTTTGATCTTGTCCCCTCTTCAGATGCCTATATTCAGTTTTTTCTGGACTTTGTTTTTGAAACTACACAGAAAACAGTTACCGGTTTAAGTTCTTTCCTTGAAAAATGGGACCAAAAGAAAGATAAGTTAAGTATCGTGGTTCCTGAGGCCGAAAATGCGGTTCGCATTATGACCATTCACAGTTCAAAAGGACTTGAATTTCCGGTAGTGATCTATCCATTTGCGAATTCTGAATTACAAAATACCAGAAATGACAATTTATGGATACCGCTTAATGATGAGCATGTTCCCGTCGCATATATAAGCGCTTCGCGAAAAATGCTCAACTGGAGTGAGCATGTAGCCAGCCAATATCGGGAACTCGTTGCCCAGAACGAATTGGACACACTAAATATATTATATGTGGCCTGTACCCGGGCTGCGGAAAGACTTTATATACTTTCCAATTATTATGAAAAACCAAAAAGCTCACCCAATATTTCTGATCTCCTTGCGGAGTACCTGCAATCTTCCGGAACCTGGAATAATGACAGGATTTTAGAATTTGGAGAACCTGTTGGCCCTGTTAACAAATCTGAAGCTTCAAATATAAGTTTGACTTCACAAAGATTCTTTTCATCGCCAGTTCAAAATCAGGCAGTACATATTGTCAAAAGGTCAGGTTCTCTCTGGGATTCCAAACAACAGGAGGCTATAGAAAAAGGGGAGATCATTCACGAAATTTTATCCTGGATCAAATCTACAGAAGATTTAGAAAAGGCCATTAAAAGGGCAATTTCCACAGGACTTATCTCCCAGAATTCTCAAAAAGAGATTTCAGAAGTTATTTACGGGATCATTCAGCATCCAGCACTTAGCATTTATTTTTCTCCGGACATGAAAACTATCAATGAAAAGGAAATTTTATCAAAATCCGGAGAGAGACTCAGGCCAGACCGACTCAATTTTAAGGGAAACAAAGTTACAGTAATAGATTACAAGACCGGAGGATTTGTGGATAAGCATGAAAGGCAGATCCAGAATTACGCTGTAGTACTTAAAAACATGGGATACAAAATAGAAAAATGTTTACTGGTATACACACATAATCCAATTAACATTAGATATGTAAAAGAAGCTTAAATTTGTGAAGTGACAGATAATAAACAATTAGAATAAACAGACGAAAAACAATTAAATATGTACGGAGCTATTAAAGAGCATTTGCAAAAAGAAATAGAAGAAATTAAAGAAGCTGGTTTATATAAAAGAGAAAGAATTATTACCAGTCCGCAAGATGCGGTTATCAAAATATCCACCGGTGAGGAAGTGATTAATTTTTGTGCAAACAATTATTTAGGATTGTCTTCACATCCCGAGGTGATCCAGGCCGCTAAGGATACTTTAGATTCCCATGGTTTTGGAATGTCCAGTGTTCGCTTTATTTGCGGAACTCAGGATATTCATAAAGAACTGGAACAAAAGATCGCCGATTTCTACGGAACGGAAGACACTATTTTATATGCGGCAGCGTTCGATGCAAATGGAGGAATATTTGAACCTCTTTTAACTGCTGAAGATGCTATTATTTCAGATTCACTAAATCATGCCTCTATTATTGATGGAGTTAGACTTTGTAAAGCTTCCAGATATCGTTATAAAAACGGCAATATGGAGGATCTGGAAAAACAATTACAGGATGCTAACGAAAAAGGCGCCAGATTTAAAATTATAGTGACCGATGGGGTATTCTCTATGGATGGTCTGGTAGCACCCCTTGATAAGATATGTGACCTGGCAGATAAGTATGATGCACTTGTAATGATAGATGAATGCCATGCCACCGGATTTATTGGTGAAAAAGGGATCGGAACACTTGAAGAAAAAGGAGTGATGGATCGTGTTGATATTATTACCGGAACTCTGGGAAAAGCACTTGGCGGGGCCATGGGTGGATACACCACGGCAAAAAAAGAAATCATAGAAATTCTTAGACAAAGATCCCGTCCATATCTTTTCTCAAATTCCCTGGCACCGGCTATTGTTGGAGCTTCAATTAAGGTGTTTGATATGTTGAAAAACGACGATAGCCTTAGAAAAAAACTAAAAGAAAATACGGCATACTTTAAAAAAGAAATTAAGGAAGCTGGTTTCGAAATTATAGATGGAGAGGCTGCCATAGTACCTGTAATGCTCCACGACGCCAAGCTTTCTCAGCAAATGGCCGACAAATTACTGGAAGAAGGTATTTATGTTATAGGATTCTTTTATCCGGTAGTTCCAAAAGGAAAAGCTAGGATAAGGGTACAACTCTCTGCTGCCCATACCAAAGAACATTTAGATAAGGCAATCGCTGCATTCAAAAAAACAGGGAAGGAATTAGGGGTAATTTAATGTTAATATGGCGATTTATAATTTGATAATTTATTCCCAAAATTGTTGATAATCAGATATTAAAACAAGCTCAAATCGCTTGGAATGTCGCTCTAATTAAGAAAACTTTATTATTTTTGTCTTTGTTAATATGCATTAAGCACATACTTTTGTTAGCGATTAACACTTAAAACTAAACTATTTAATATGAAACATCTTAGCAAAATTGTAATGGCCTTTATCTTCGTATTGGGCTTTACTACTGTCCAGGCACAGGATGCTGACAATCCGTGGGCCATCGGAATCGGTTCTAATGCCATCGATTTCTATCCCGTTGGGGAAGACGCTCCTCAAGGAGGTTACTTCGACGAGTATTTTAACACCGGAGATCATTGGAACATAATTCCGGCCATTTCTAAATTAACAGTATCCAGATATATTGGAGCTGGATTCGTAGGGGAAATTAGTGGATCTATTAATCAAATTGATAAATTTGGTGATAGAAAAGTTAATGATCTTTCTTACTACGCAGCCGACGCTTCTCTTGATTATAGTCTTAGAGCTTTATTAAATGATGGATGGATTGATCCCGTAATCGGTATCGGTGGTGGATACACCTGGATCGGAGATCAGCAAGGAGAAGATATCTCTAATTTTGATGGGGCTACTTTAAATGGAAAATTTGGATTAAATTTCTGGTTCTCTGATAATATTGCATTAAATATTGAATCAAAATATAAACACACCTTTGATACCGATGCTGCAAAACACTTCCAAACATCGGCAGGGATCAAATTTATTTTTGGAGGTAATGACACTGATGGTGACGGAATTTATGACAAAGATGATGAGTGTCCAGAACAACCAGGTCTTCCTGAGTTTAATGGATGCCCAGACTCTGACGGGGACGGAATCGAAGATCGTCAGGATGCATGTCCAAATGAAGCTGGTTTAGCTGAATTTGATGGATGTCCTGATACTGATGGTGATGGCGTTGCCGACCCTGATGATGATTGTCCTGAAGTTGCTGGTATTGCTGAAATGAACGGTTGTCCTGATGCTGACGGTGATGGGGTAAGAGATGATGAAGACAATTGTCCAGATGAAGCTGGTCCTGCTGAAAATGACGGATGCCCATGGCCTGATACTGATGGTGACGGAATCCTTGATAAAGATGATGACTGTCCAGAAGAAGCTGGTCCTGCCGCATCTAACGGTTGTCCAGAACCAACTGCAGAGGTAATTAAAGAATTGAATGAATATTCTAAAACTGTATTATTCGATTTCAACAAAGCTACTATTCGTACAGGATCTGAAGATGCACTAGAATCTATTGTAGATATTATGAATGAATATCCACAAACTATCTTCCATGTTGGAGGACATACAGATAGCATAGGTAGTGAATCTTATAACATGAAACTTTCAAAAGAGCGTGCTGCATCTGTAGAACAATGGTTATCTGAACACGGTGTTCCTGCGAACAGATTAACTTCTGAAGGATATGGTGAAACTCAGCCAATAGCTACTAACAGTACGGCTGCTGGAAGACAGGATAACAGACGTGTTGAAATCTCTTTAGATAAAGACAAAGAGATGAAAGACAAATCTGGTGACCAAGAAATGAACTAAATATTTCTAGATAAATCCATAGAAAAACGCTCCACATTGTGGGGCGTTTTTTTATTTTAGGGGAATGGAATCATTTATTCGTGAGGTTTTACTAAACCTCAAAAATTCATCACATCAACTATCTGAAATTGTCTTTGTACTTCCCAGCAAAAGAGCAGGATCTTATCTCCTAAAAGAACTTTCCGCCATTTCAGAAGCCAATATTTTTGCTCCCACCGTACTTAGTATCGAGGAGTTTACTGAGGAAATCTCAGGTCTCCAGGCTATCGATAATACTATAAGCCTTTTTGAATTTTACGAAGCTTATAAAAATCAAACTTCCGAAGAGGAGAGAGAAGATTTTGAGACCTTTATTTCATGGGCCCAAAGCCTGATTCACGATTTTAACGAGATCGACCGGTATCTTATAGATTACAGATCTTTTTTTAATTACCTCTCCGGAATCCAGGATATTAACCACTGGTATTTACAGGATGAGAAAACCGAACTCATCACAAGATACCTGGCCTTTTGGAAAAAACTTCCGGAGTATTACGAGGGTCTTCGTGATCAACTCCTCAAAAAAGACCAGGGTTATCAGGGCTTAATATATCGGAAGGCTGCAGAGAATATTAAAGATTATATCAATCAGAATCATTCACATCATGTCTTCATAGGTTTCAATGCGCTCAATGCTTCCGAGCAGTTTATTATTCAGAATTTACTGGAAAGTGGAAAATCCCAGGTTTTTTGGGATCTTGATAAAACTTTTTATAATGACCCTTCGCATGGCGCTTCCGTGTTTCTTCGTCAATATTTAAAGAACTGGAAATACTATCAAGAGCATCCATACAAGGAATTTTCAAATCGGTATTCCGAGGAAAAAGATATTAAACTTATAGGTGTCCCAAAAAATATTGGTCAGGCTAAATATTTAGGGGAGATTTTAACCGATCTTGATGCTGAACAACTTGAAAACACCGCGGTAGTGCTTGGTGAGGAAGAGTTGCTGCTTCCCGTTTTAAACAGTCTCCCGCCCTCCATAAAAGACCTGAATATCACCATGGGGTTTCCCGTCAAGAATGCTCCTGTAAATTCCTTATTCGAGGCACTATTTCAGCTTCATATGACGAAAGCTAAAAATTATTATTTTAAAGAGGTTATCCAGATAGCGAACCATCCCTCCTTGCAATCTATTCTGAAAGATCATTCTGAAGAACTTATTAACCAGATACATTCAGAAAATCTGGTCTATCTTGATTATAAGCGTATCCTTCCAATATTTCCTGAAAAATATGAAGTTCTTATTAAAGCATTATTTAAACCTAAAGCAGATTCTGTAGATGAGTTTATAGGAGCTTTACATGAAATTATTCAGCAATTAAAATCTCAACTCCAGGTGGAGGAGGATAAACTAGGTCTGGAGTTCCTTTACCATTTCCATTTACTTTTTAATAAGCTTGAAAACCTGAACACCCAATATTCTCATTTAAAAACCATTAAAGCTCTGCATGGTTTTTATAAGGAAATGGTGAGCACTCAAACCCTGGATTTCCAGGGACGGCCATTTAAAGGACTTCAACTTATGGGAATGCTTGAATCAAGGGCTCTTGATTTTGAAACGGTGATCATCACTTCTCTTAATGAAGGCGTATTACCGGCTGGAAAATCTGATAACTCCTTTATTCCTTATGACCTGAAGCAGCAATACCAGCTGCCAACTTACAAAGAAAAAGACGCGGTTTATACTTATCACTTCTATAGATTACTGCAACGCGCCAAAAATGTGTATTTACTATACAACACGGAGGCTGAAGGACTCAATTCCGGAGAAAAAAGCCGTTTTATAACGCAGCTGGAAGTAGAAAATAAAGATTTACATAAGCTGGAAAAAATATTAATCAATCCAAAAGTTCCTGTATTAGGATCTGAATTAAAAGAAATTACAAAAACCCCGGAAATCATGGAGAAAATAAAGTCTTTGGCTATCTCCGGGTTCTCTCCTTCTGCCCTTACCACCTATATACGGAATCCACTGGATTTTTATATACAATACGTTCTGGGAATCCGCGATCAGGATGAAGTAGAAGAGACTGTGGCTTTCAATACCCTGGGGACGGTAGTTCACAATAGTCTTGAAACACTTTATAAGCCTTATGAGGGTAAAATAATAACCGAAGAAATAATTGAGAGCTTTCTAAAACAGGTGGATCTACAAATTGCCACTGAATTTTCTAATAGCTACAGCAAAACACCCTTGGATAAAGGAAAAAATCTATTAATCTATGAAGTAGCTAAAAGATATCTACAGAACTTTTTAAAATTCGAGCTTCAGCGGATAAAAGAAGGAAAGGAAATAAAAATTGAACAGATAGAATCCGATCTTAAAATACCTTTTCAAATAGAAGGTCTTGACTTCCCGGTCCATCTTCGCGGCAAAGTAGATCGATATGAGCTTTTGAATGGTATGCCTACAATAATAGATTATAAAACCGGAAGGGTTGAGAATTTCCATTTGAACGTTTCAGAATGGGAGGAAATAACAAAAGATTATGACAAATACTCTAAAAGTTTTCAGGTTTTAACTTATACCAGCTTGCTTGCACTGAAGAAACATCTTAAATTCCCCGCCGAAGCAGGAATCCTTTCTTTTAAGAATCTCAAATCCGGTTTTTTAAAGTTTGAAAAGAAAGAACCTGATAGCCGGAATAAAGATTCTTTAATCACCGAAGAAACTCTTTCTATGTTTCAAACCGAATTAAAAAAACTCATTATGGAAATCTGTAATCCGGAAATTCCATTTATAGAAAAAGAAATCAAAAAAAATTATGGAAATTTCTAAAGAAAAAAATATCTCCCTTGAAGGAAAACACGGTAAGCCTATAGTAGCGGATATTATTTTTAAGGATGATGGCAAGGCTAAACCTATCGTAATATTCTGCCATGGATTTAAAGGATTTAAAGACTGGGGAGCCTGGGAAATGATGGGAGAAAGAATTGCTAATGAAGGTTTCTTTTTCGTGAAATTTAATTTTAGCCATAATGGAACCACCCCTGAAAATCTAACTGAATTTTTGGATATTGAAGCATTTGGAGATAATAACTATACCATAGAACTAGACGATCTTCAATCTGTTATTGACTGGATCTTAATTCCCGATTTTAAATTTGCTCAACAAATAGATGTTAATAATATAAGCCTGATAGGTCATTCGCGCGGCGGAGGGATCACTGTAATCAAAGCTTCTGAAGATAATAGAATTAGCAAGCTCATCACTTTTGCATCAGTATCAGATTTTGCTTCACGTTTTCCAGAAGGGAAAAAACTGGAGAAATGGGAGAAGAAAGGAGTCCAGTATATAGTAAACTCCCGTACCAAACAACAGTTACCTCATCATTATCAATTTTACAAGAATTTTCGTGAGAATCGCGAACGCCTAAATATTAAAAAAGCTGCCAAGAAACTACAGATTCCTCATCTTATTGCGCATGGCAGTAGTGATACAAGCGTTTCTATTGGAGAAGCAGGAAATTTATTCGAGTGGAGTCCTGCTCCAAAATTACTCCTGGTAGAAAATGCCGATCATGTTTTTGGGACCAGTCATCCCTGGGATAAAGATGAACTGCCCAAAGAATTCAAATATGCTCTGGATAGTACCATTAAGTTCCTGAAAGCTGATGCCAAAGATTTGTGGAACGAATATGGGGAATCCGATTCAGAAGATAATTAACTAAAAAAACCACTGCCGAAACAGTGGTTTTTTTTGTGGAGAATATCGGAGTCGAACCGATGACCTTTTGGCTGCCAGCCAAACGCTCTAGCCAGCTGAGCTAATCCCCCGACTGGAAGCAAATGTAACAATTTTTAATAAATAAAGAAATCTTTATTTTTAGTTGAAAAAATGATCCGAAAAGCTGAATTAGGTGAACTTCCCAGTATAAAATCTCTGACGGAAACCTGTGCTGCAGCCATGATTGAAAAAGGAATTTTTCAGTGGAATGAACATTATCCTTCACTGGAAAAACTGGAAAGCGATATCCAAAAAGGTGAATTATATGTTTTTCTGGAAAAGGAAAAGATTATTGGAATTATCGCAATAACCGAGAAAATGGATGACGAATATATTCCAGTCAAATGGCTCAGTAAAAATACTTCGAATTTATATATCCATCGTCTTGCCACGCATCCTTCCGTCTGGGGCATGGGTTATGCCCAGAAACTGATGAATTTCGCAGAAAATTTTGCCCGAAGTAATCATTACGAATCGATAAGACTTGATACCTTCAGTCAGAATGAAAGAAATCAAAATTTTTACGAATCCCGCGGTTATACGAGACTCGAAAATATTTACTTCCCCCGGCAAAGCGAAGCTCCTTTTTATTGTTATGAATTGCTTATTTAGTTCATAGGATTCTATATTTGTTCTTCAATATCTGAAATTGGACAATTCCGTTAGTTTTAAAAATATAAACAAGATCGCTATCCCGGCCATAATCGCGGGAATAGCAGAACCGCTTATCTCTCTTACCGACATTGCCGTGATTGGAAATGTGGAAGAAAACTCGGTAGAGGCTCTTGCAGCTGCAGGAATTGTAGGTTCTTTTCTTTCCGCTATTATCTGGATCGTAGCACAGACCAAGACAGCAATTTCAGCGATTGTTTCCCAGCATCTGGGAGCAAGCAGGCTTCATGCTGTAAAAACTCTGATCCCACAGGCAATCGCTTTCAATTTTATTTTTAGCCTGGTTATTTATGCTACTACGGCCTTTTTCGCCAGGGCAATCTTCAGCGCTTATAATGCCGAAGGACTAATTCTTCAGTATTCCGAAGACTATTATCAAATACGTGCATTGGGATACCCACTTACCTTGGTCACTTTTGCCATTTTTGGCGTTTTTCGGGGTCTTCAGAATACGCTCTGGGCCATGAAATGCAGTCTTACCGGGGCAGCCGTAAACGTAGCCCTGGATTATTTACTTGTATATGGAATTGAGGGTCTAATTCCTCCCATGCATCTTAAAGGGGCCGCTTATGCAAGTCTTGCAGCCCAGGGAACTATGCTTATAATGGCTCTCTGGTTCTTTTTTCGTAAAACACCTTTTCATCTAAAACTGAGTTTTAAGATAAACCCCCGGATGCGTGGTTTGTTACTAATGGCCGCTAATCTCTTTGTCAGGACCGCGGCATTAAATTTCGCCATTTACCTTGCCAATGCCTATGCGACCGATTATGGCAAAAACTATATCGCAGCACAGAGTATTCTTATGAATATATGGCTGTTCTTTAGTTTCTTTATTGATGGTTATGCCAACGCAGGAAACGCAATTGGCGGTAAACTTCTAGGAGCCAGGGATTATAAGAATTTATGGGAGCTAAGTAAAAAAATAAGTAAGTATGCCGTTTTGATTGCCCTTATGCTGATGGCGATCTGTGCTATTTTTTATAATCAGATTGGGCTACTTTTTAATAAGGACGCGGCGGTTCTGGTATTATTTTCTTCTGTTTTCTGGATTGTCCTGCTTATGCAGCCCGTAAATGCGATCGCTTTTATGTTTGATGGAATCTTTAAAGGCCTTGGAGAGGCAAAATATCTTCGAAATGTTTTACTGGTAGCAACATTTCTCGGATTTACACCAGCCCTGCTGGTCTCAGATTATTTCGGACTAAAACTGGAGGCGATCTGGATCGCCTTCTTTGTATGGATGCTCATAAGAAGCAGCACCCTGGTAATTTATTTCCGCAGAAAATATCTCAACAAAGAGGTTTAGTTTTTGTTAAGTTGACCCCAGCTTTTCCTCATTATCATTAACTTTGATAAAAACCTGAAATTTATGACTACCACCCGTGAAGAAGGAAGTCTGTATACACATATCGAAAACTACATCGCTACTGTTGAATTTGGGCATCCTGCCAGCAATTCATTCCCTTCGGTTTTACTGGAAAGACTTGAAAAAGAGATCAACAAATTATCAGAAGATGAATCGGTGAATGTAATTCTATTGAAATCTGAAGGTAAAAAGGCTTTTTGTGCCGGCGCTTCCTTTAATGAACTTATCGAGATCGATAATATACAGTCGGGAAAACTATTCTTTTCAGGTTTTGCCAACGTTATCAACGCTATGCGAAAGTGTAAGAAATTAATCGTTGGTCGTGTTCAGGGAAAGGCTGTTGGTGGAGGTGTAGGATTGATCGCTGCCTGTGATTATGCTATGGCCACAGAGGCTGCTGCGATCAAACTTTCTGAACTTAGTATAGGGATAGGTCCCTTTGTGATCGCTCCGGCCGTGGAGAGAAAAATGGGAGTAGATGCGCTGGCTGAACTCACTTTGGCCGCCCATGAATGGAAGAATGCCTATTGGGCAAAAGAAAAAGGACTTTATTCTAATGTTTTTGATACTACCCAGGAACTCGATTGGGAAATAGAGATCCTCACAGAAAAGCTTGCATCTTATAACCCGAAGGCTTTATATGAAATGAAGAAAATTCTCTGGAAAAATACCGAGCATTGGGGAGAGTTACTACAGGAAAGAGCAGCTATTTCTGGTGAACTAGTGCTTTCAGCCTTCACGAAAAAAGCACTCGCAAATTTCAAAAAATAAAGCTTATGTTCCAGCAATCACATTTACCTAAAGATAAGGACGCGACAGCAACCGAGCAGTGGGGGTGGTCTATACAGGATTTTATCACCGAGAATTTCTGGTATTTACTGGGTATTTTATTCATACTTTTTATTTTCTTCTTTGCTCGTTATCGCTGGCGAAAAAGGCATGAACAAAACCAGAACTAATGGATGAGGAGGCCTGGGAATTCTTAAGTTTTTTAAGCGGAATAGGCTTCTGGCTTATAATGGCGCTTATACTAATTGGTGTAGTGCTCTATAAAAAATTTAGAAAATGATCATCGGGTCTTTAGCCAGCCGGTAATACTAAGCCTTGGAACTTTCACCGGCTTAACTTCATGTTCCAATTCCTGACTTTCAAAAATCACAACCCTGCCTGGTAAGGGATAAATATTCAGCTCCTCCTCTTCCCCATTTTCCAAAGGAGAATATATGGTTAATTCCCCTCCGTTTTCCGGCTTCCAGTTTTCGTCATTTAAATAGCACACCATAGAAAGTTTTCTTCGGCCATCATTTTGAAATGTATCCAGATGCCTCTTGTAAAAAGTACCTTCGGGATACACGGCATAATGGAATTCTTTGGTAAGAATTCCCATAAAACAGGTTCGGTTAAGATACGCGATCAACGAATTGATCTTGCCAAAATAAGTTGCTTCAGCCTTCCCGGCATCAGCCTCGTTGATCCAGAGAATAAAGTCACCGCGAATAGATTTTGCAATTACTTCGTTGGTGTGATTCCCAATGGCCGCTTTTTTGAAATTATCCTCGTCGTATTTTTCAATTAATGTTTGCCTGAGTATATTAACTTCAGCCTCCTCAAAGAAATTATCAATAATACTAAACTTACGCTCCATTAGATCATTAATAATCCTTTCAAAGAGCGGATTCTCTTTGAAATCAATCTGTTCAAACAATTCAAGATCGGTTTGTACCATCTCACTGAAAATTTCGCAAATATAGATCATATATCAATTCATAAATGTTAAAAATACAGCCTAAAAAAATCGATTATCTTTGTATCAAAATATGCCAAAATGAGCAATATTAGAATTACCAAGCAGTTCTCTTTTGAAACCGGACATGCCCTGTATGGTTACGACGGAAAATGCCGGAACGTGCATGGCCATAGTTATAAATTAAGTGTTACGGTAATTGGAAAGCCTATTACCGATGCTAAAAATGTGAAATACGGAATGGTGATCGATTTTGGGGACCTCAAGAAGATCGTAAAGTCTGAAATTGTAGATCAGTTTGACCATGCTACCGTTTTTAATAAGAACACTCCCCATGTAGAGCTTGCCGAAGAATTAAAAAGCAGAGGCCATCATGTAATTTTAGTAAAATATCAGCCCACCAGTGAAAATATGGTGATAGATTTTTCCGAAAGGATTAAAAAACACCTGCCAGATCACATCCAGCTTCATTCGCTTAAACTTCAGGAAACTGAGACTTCTTTTGCAGAGTGGTACGCAAGTGATAATTGAGCTGCAAGCCCAAAGATATAGGCTTTAAGCCATGGGATGAAATTTCGAACTCCGTGAAAAATCTTTTTAATCCGTCAAGCTGAACTTGTATTAGCTTCTCATTAAATTTAAAATTTACAAGACCTGTAAGACCTCCCTTATTAAGCTTTTGGCTTACCGTTTATAGCTTAAAGCTCATTCCGGGAAAACTTATATCTTTATCCCCGAAACAAGAATTATGAATATCCCACAGGGCAAAAAAGTTTATTTTTCAAGCGATAATCACCTGGGCGCCCCAACCATGGAAGAAAGCCGTGAAAGAGAGGTGGTTTTTGTGAAATGGCTGGATGAGATTAAAGAAGATGCCGCAGCTATTTTTCTACTTGGTGATCTTTTTGATTTCTGGTTTGAGTACAAACATGTGGTTCCTAAAGGTTTTGTAAGAACTCTGGGGAAACTGGCAGAAATTAAGGATTCTGGTATTCCGGTTTACTTTTTTGTGGGCAACCACGATCTGTGGATGCACGATTATTTTGAAAAAGAATTGAATATTCCCGTTTTTCATAAGCCTCAGGAATTTGAATTTAATGGAAAAAGTTTTCTTATAGGCCACGGCGATGGATTAGGTCCAGGCGACACGGGATATAAACGCATGAAAAAGGTCTTTACCAATCCTTTGGCTAAATGGTTTTATAAATGGCTGCACCCGGATCTTGGAGTTCCCTTAGCCCAGTATTTTTCAGTTAAAAATAAGATGATCTCGGGGGAAGAAGACATGGAGTTCCTTGGAGAAGACAAAGAGTTTCTTATTCAGTATTGTAAAAGAAAACTGGAATCAAAACACTACGACTATTTCCTTTTCGGGCATCGCCACCTGCCGCTGGAAATAAACCTTAACGACAAATCGGTTTATATCAACACTGGTGACTGGATCAATCACTATTCTTATGCTGAATTTGATGGTAATGAGTTAAAGCTTAATCACTCTCCCGGATATCTTTCAGTTTAAGCTGAATGGTGGTATTCCCATTCCAGGTATTTTCATCCAGACTATAAACTGCATCGAACTTTTTATGATCTTTTATGAGGTCCAGCTTTGACCCCAGATTAAATCCGATAACATCAAATGCGGGCCCGGATTCCTGTTTTACCTTACATTTAAGATGTGTTTTCTCTTCTCCAACACATTTCCCATAACCGGTATCTTTAAGTCCCCTGGAAAGAAAAACCGGTGACATATTTCCCGGCCCAAAAGGCGCAAATTGTTTTAAGATTCTAAAGAACTTAGGAGTAATATCTTTTAAATCCATTTCAGCATCTATAGAGACTTCAGGAGTAAGCAGTTTACGGTCTATGGTTTCTGAAACTACCTCTTCAAATTTCTGCTTGAAATTAGCATATTCTGATTCCGAAAAGGGTAAGCCCGGCAGCGTACTTATGTCCGCCAAACTGCTCAATATGATCTTTACAGCCTTCCAGAGCCTCATATACATCAAAACCTCTCACCGACCTTGCCGAGGCAGCCAGCTTTTCACCGCTTTTTGTAAAGACAAGTGTTGGCCTGTACCAGGTTTCCGTTAACCGGGAAGCCACTATTCCAATTACACCTTTATGCCAGTTTTCGCTATATACCACTGTTGTTAAGCGTTCTTCTTCCTCGAGCTCAATGATCTGTTTTTTGGCTTCTTCTGTTATGAGTTTATCGGCGCTTCTCCTATCTGTATTAAAATCTTCAATTTCGGCAGCATATTTCTCTACAATTGTTTCATCCTCTTCAGTTAAAAGGTTTACGGCATGCAGTCCATGCTTCATTCTTCCGGCAGCATTTATACGGGGAGCAACGATAAAAACCACATCGGTAATCGTAACATTTTCACGATCTCCTAAAAGATACCCAATTCCCTTTCGTGGAGCCACATTAATTACATGCAATCCATGATAGGCCAGTATCCGGTTTTCACCGGTTATGGGAACAATATCGGCACCAATAGCGGTCGCTACCAGGTCTAAATATGGCAACAGGACTTCTTCCGGTTCATTATTTTTTTGTGCCAGGGCCTGGATTAATTTAAATCCAACTCCACAACCGCAAAGCTCATCATATGGATAAGAGCAATCTTCTCGTTTAGGATCAAGAACTGCAACAGCTTTAGGAATTTCGCTTCCCGGCCTGTGGTGATCACAAATAATAAAATCGATTCCTTTTTCGTTTGCATAGGCAACCTTTTCTATAGCTTTTATCCCACAGTCCAGTGCGATGATCAGACTTATATCATTATCGGCGGCATAGTCGATGCCCTTGTATGAGACACCATAACCTTCTTCATAACGATCTGGAATATAGGTTGCCACATTTGAATATCTGAATTTCAGAAAGGAAGACATCAAAGCTACACTGGTAGTTCCATCTACATCATAATCTCCATACACCAGGATATTTTCCTCTGTTTCCATGGCCTCCTCGATTCGCTTAACGGCCAGGTCCATATCCTTCATAAGGTAAGGATCATGAAGATCCTTCAGGTCCGGACGAAAAAATTTCTTGGCCTGGTCAAATGTTGTAATTCCTCTTTGAGCCAAAAGTCTTGCAACGGGCAAATCGACTCCTAATTCGTTAGATAAGGTATTTACAATTGTAGGGTCGGCTTTAGGTTTTAAGGTCCAGCGCATGAATATTATAAGGATTTAATAATTTGATTGAATGTATAAAAAAAAGTCGCAGAAATTTAAACTTTCAGTTCAATATCTCTGCTATTTTCTGCTGAAGTTCAGGAACAATTTCGTCCTCGAACCATGGATTTTTTGATCTCCAGAAACGATTAACGGGGGAGGGATGTGGTAAAGTCCAGAATTCAGGTAGATATTGCTGATAATTCTGAACCTTTTCCGTCAGGTTTCTTCCTTTTGATAAATAGTAGTTGGAAGCATAAGAGCCAATAAGAATCTTAAGTTCCACATTTTCCAGTTCTCTCCATACCTCATCATGCCACATTGGGGCACATTCTTTCCTGGGTGGAACATCACCGGTTTTAGCCTTTCCGGGATAACAGAAGCCCATTGGCAAAATGGCAAAATTATCCTGAGCATAAAAGGTTTTTTTATCCACTCCCAGCCATTCTCTTAGTTTCTTTCCGCTTTGATCATTCCAGGCAATCCCTGTATTATGGACAATTCTCCCCGGCGCCTGGCTTATAAGGACGATCTTAGAGCTTTTGGTTGCTTCAATTATGGGTTTGGGACCAAGCGGCAAGTGATCTTCACAGATCCGGCAATCTCGAATCTTACATAAAAGATCGTTCATTAGGATTTACCTTCAACAATTATAACAATTTCACCTTTTGGTGGATGATCTGTATAATACTGGCGCACCTCAACTGCGGTGCCCCGTATAGTTTCTTCGTGAAGTTTTGTTATTTCCCGGGAAACAGTAACTCTGCGATCCTCCCCGAAATATTCGGCAAAATTCCCCAGTGTTTTGATCAGTTTGTGCGGAGATTCATAAAAGATCATGGTCCTGGTTTCTTCAGCGAGAATTTTCAATCTTGTCTGTCTGCCTTTTTTCACCGGAAGAAATCCTTCAAAAACAAACTTATCATTTGGTAAGCCACTGTTTACAAGTGCCGGAACAAATGCCGTAGCGCCAGGCAGACAATCAACTTCTACTCCGGCTTCTACACAAGCCCTTGTAAGCAGAAAACCGGGATCTGATATTGCCGGAGTTCCGGCATCACTTATAAGCGCAATGGTTTCCCCAGCTTTAATTCTGGAAACTATGTTATCTACGGTTTTATGCTCGTTATGCATATGATGACTTTGCATGGGAGTATTGATCTCAAAATGCTTTAGGAGTTTACCGCTATTCCTGGTATCTTCAGCAAGGATCAAATCGGCTTCTTTTAACACACGAATGGCTCGAAGCGTCATATCTTCCAAATTCCCGATAGGAGTTGGAACTAGAAAAAGTTTTGACATTCAGCAGAAATTATTGGAATTTATTCTCAATATGAGCCATAAACCGCTCTTCGTATTCCTCTTTACCTTCCCAATTATTATAATCTGGCTTTACGATCTTCTCAATGAACTTTTCAGCTTCATCCAAACTGTTAAAGGTGTTTAATTGTGAAAGCACACGATTATAATCTGTCGTATTTCCAGCGAAAAGATGCTTTATATAGGCCAAGCGTTCATTCAGGCCTATATTGATACCTTTTTTCAATCGATCGTTAAGTGATTTTGGCTTATTGTTTTTTTCAACATGATTTACCGGTTCAAAATCGGGAAGATTGTCATAGTCTACACCAATATTCCTAAAATCCTTCTTCTCCTCTTTTTTTGCTTCCTGTTTTTTAGGAGCTTCCGGTGCATCATTGATATGGTTCATCATGCTATCAACCTTCTCAGTTTCCGGTGGCATTTGAGCCACGATATCCTTTATTTTTTCGGTATTTGGCTCCGTAATAGCATCAGAATCTTGGTTGTACTGAGTTCCGTCAGGATAAAATTCATCATAGGAGATCTCTTTTTTTTGCTTTACCTTTTTCTTTGGGTTAGAAACAATTTCTTCCTCTTTGATCTCACCAAGATGTTGTTCGGTAAAATCTAAAACGGTAAGTTTTTCATAAAGAACCTTCGCCTTTTCCTTAAGCTGCGATATATTCATCTTTCCCTTATCACTGAGGATAGTTTCGGCAATATGAATGAGTTCAGCTTCGATTTTCTTTTTCATCTTGTTATAATTATTTATTGATCATTAACGTTATTTCCTGGCTACTTAGTCTCTTCAAAAATGATGAAATTTTAAGACCAATTATTTCATAACTTTAACGATTAGCCCTTACACAGGGTTGGATTTTTAATAAATTTGTTCCACCTTTATGCGGAAGAGGTATTTCCCCGTTTCGACTTGAAAAATACAAAATGTTTCTCGAAAATACAGTAAATCACGAAGAGCAATTTGGCTGGATTGAAGTAATTTGCGGCTCGATGTTCTCCGGTAAAACCGAAGAACTCATTCGCAGGCTTAAGCGTGCAAAATTTGCAAAACAGAATGTTGAAATCTTTAAACCGGCCATAGATACTCGTTATGACGAAGAAATGGTGGTTTCTCATGATTCCAATGAGATTCGATCTACACCGGTGCCTTCAGCATCCAATATTCGTATTCTGGCCGATGGCTGTGATGTGATTGGAATTGATGAAGCCCAGTTCTTTGATGATGAGATTGTGACCGTTTGTAATGATCTTGCCAATCAGGGGATACGCGTAATCGTTGCGGGACTTGATATGGATTTTAAAGGAAATCCCTTTGGTCCAATGCCCAATCTTATGGCTACCGCAGATTATGTGACCAAGGTTCACGCCGTTTGTACCAGAACCGGAAACCTGGCCCAATTTAGTTATAGAAAAGCCATCAACGATGATCTGGTCTTTCTGGGAGAGAACGAGGAATATGAACCTTTGAGTAGAGCAGCTTATTTTAAAGCCATGTTGAAGGAGAGAGTGAAAAAACTCGATGTGAAAGAACCTGAAGAATTAAATTCAAAACCTAAAGAAGAGAATGCCTGAAGCCAAAGAAACCGTTCTGGAAATAGACCTGGGAGCACTGGCACATAACTACCATTTCTTAAAATCTAAATTAGATAAAGAGGTGAAATTCCTTTCGGTCGTAAAGGCCCATGCATATGGAAGCGATTCTGTTGCGATCGCGAAAAAACTGGAAGAACTTGGTACCGATTATTTTGCTGTGGCATATGTTGAAGAAGGGATAAGATTACGAAATAACGGGATCACTAAACCTATTTTAGTATTACATCCCCAGATCACCCATTTTGAAAAAATCATCGAACACTGTCTGGAGCCTAATCTCTATAGCGAAAAGATTCTGACGTCGTTTAGAAGGGTTGCAGAACGATTAAATCAGAAAAACTATCCTGTTCATATTAAGCTTAATACCGGCCTAAATCGTTTAGGCTTTGATAAACACGAAATTCCCAAGGTTCACAAACTCATCACCAGTACTCCTAGCATAAAAGTTGCCTCGATATTTTCACATCTTGCCGCCAGTGAAGACTGGCAGGAAAGGGATTTTACCGTTGGTCAGATAGATCTTTTTAGAAAAATGAGCTGGCAACTTATTGAAAAACTGGGGTATCATCCGCTACTTCATATTTGTAATACGTCAGGAGTTATTAATTACCCCAAAGCCGCTTTTGATATGGTTAGAAGTGGAATTGGTCTGTACGGTTTTGGAAATGATGAGAATGTCGACCCGCAATTAAAACCAGTAATGACCTTAAAAACAATCATTTCACAAATAAGAAATCTGGAAAAAGGTGCTACGGTAGGTTATAACCGGGTTTTTAAAGTCGAAAAACCCACGCGTATCGCTACTTTGCCAATTGGCCATGCCGATGGGATTAACCGTATCTACGGAAAACAAAAAGCAGGCGTTATAGTAAATGGCCAATATGCTCCTATTGTGGGCCAGGTGTGTATGGATATTATCATGATAGATATAACCGGAATTGACTGTGAAGAAGGGGACGAGGTAATTGTTTTTGGCGGACCGCAACATCCCGTAAAATTCGCCGAAGCAGGAGGAACCATTTCTTATGAATTGATGACAGGAATACAACGACGGGTTACAAGAAAAATAATCCCAGAAAATCAATAATAATAGATTTTTAGTTTTTTTAACTAAATTAGGGCTCAACTAACACTAACTACTACAAGATTATGAGCTTTTTTTCAGACTTTAAGACCTTTCTTTTTCAGAAGGATATTGTGATGCTTGCCACTGCCGTGGTAATTGGAGCTGCATTTAATAAGATCGTAACTTCTGTAGTTAACGATGTTATTATGCCAGTAATTGGTGTTTTTACTGGAGGTGTAGACTTTTCCCAGAAATTTATTTCCCTTAATGGTCAGGCATATGAATCTCTGGAAGCCGCAAAAGAAGCAGAAGCGGCCGTGATTACTTATGGTAATCTCATCCAGGCTATTATCTATTTTATTATCATTGGCTTTTTTATATTTTTAGTTTTAAGGTCTTATGAAAAGACAAAGAAAAAAGAGAATGTAGAAGAAGCTCCTGCTCCAAAAGGTCCTACCCAAGAAGAGATCTTATTGGAAATAAGAGACGAATTGAAAAAACAAAATTCATAAAGAAGTACGCTTTCCGCTACACTACACTACTTAAATGTAAACTAAACCCCCGCTTTTGGCGGGGGTCTTTTTTTAACAAAAAAGTAAAATGCGTTTAAAATTTTAAAAATCAGTATTTTTTTTATCCATTTAAGGCTCAATTAATGCTCTTCTAATACCTTTGCAATCAAATTTTTAATACCGAAAAAATGAAAGTAGCTGTTGTTGGTGCCACCGGGATGGTGGGAACCGTAATGCTGAAAGTACTCGAAGAAAGAAATTTCCCTTTAACGGAATTAATCCCTGTAGCTTCCGAAAAATCTGTGGGTAAAAAACTTTCTTTCGCTAATAAAGAATATGAGGTTGTAGGTCTTGAAACGGCTGTTTCCATGAAACCGGATATAGCCCTTTTTTCTGCAGGTGGAGACACCTCGCTGGAATGGGCACCTAAATTTGCCGAAAATGGGACTACCGTTATCGACAACTCCTCTGCCTGGAGAATGAATCCCGCTAATAAACTTATTGTTCCTGAAATCAATGCCAGCCTTCTTACAAAGGAAGATAAGGTCATCGCTAATCCAAATTGCTCTACCATTCAGCTCCTAATGGCCTTAAAACCCTTGCACGATGCTTATCATATCAAAAGAGTGGTTGTTTCAACTTACCAGTCTATTACAGGAACAGGTGTGAAAGCGGTTCGACAGCTGGAAAATGAATATGCAGGCGAAAAAGGAGAAATGGCTTATCCATATCCAATTCACAGAAATGCCTTACCACATTGTGATGTATTTCAGGAGAATGGCTATACCAAAGAAGAGATGAAACTGAGCAATGAAACTAAAAAGATCCTTGGCGACGATTCCGTAAAACTGACGGCCACCGCGATCAGGATCCCAGTGGTTGGTGGACACTCAGAATCGGTGAATTTAGAATTCGAAAAGGATTTTGAGGAAGTGGAAGTTCGCCAGTTACTTGCCGACTTCCCCGGAATTACCGTACAGGATAATCCAGCGGTAAATACCTATCCCATGCCTATTTATGCCGAAGGAAAAGATGATGTTTTTGTAGGCCGGATAAGAAGGGATTACTCTCAACCAAATACATTGAATATGTGGATAGTGGCCGATAATCTTCGTAAAGGAGCGGCTACCAACGCTGTACAGATTGCCGAATATTTAGTCGCAAATGACCTGGTATAGAAAATTTCAATATATAAATAAATTCAAAAGCCTGAATTACTGTTACATTCAGGCTTTTTTTATATTAACTTTAGCATCTAAAGCTATATTAAAATGAAAAAAATACTTACCCTAATCGTTGCTGCAGGATTATTGACGGCCTGCAACGATGAAAATCAAACTGAAACTACCGCATTGAATTACCCTGAAACTAAAAAAGTTGATACCGTAACAGATTACTTCGGTACTAAAGTTAAAGATCCATACCGGTGGCTAGAAAACGACCGCAGCGAAGAAACTGAAAACTGGGTTGAGGCCGAGAACAAAGTAACTTTTAATTACCTGGAAAATATTCCATACCGGGATAAGCTTAAACAGCGCCTCACCGAGCTATGGAATTATGAAAAACTAAGCGCTCCCTTTACCGAAGGAGATTATATCTATTTCTATAAAAACGACGGATTGCAAAATCAAAGTGTTTTGTATCGCAAAAAAGGAGAAGACGGCGAGCCAGAGATATTTTTAAATCCGAATACTTTTAGCGAAGACGGTACTACTTCACTTGCAGGTTTAAGCTTCTCTGAGGACGGTAAGAAAATGGCTTATGCTATTTCTGAAGGTGGAAGTGACTGGAGAAAGATTATTGTTTTAAATGCTGAAAATCGCGAAAGAATGGAAGATACCATTCGGGATGTAAAATTCAGTGGAATTTCATGGAAGGCAAATGATGGCTTCTATTATTCCAGCTATGATAAACCAGAGGGAAGCGAATTATCGGCGAAAACCGATCAGCATAAATTATATTATCATAAACTGGGAACAAAGCAGAGTGATGATAAAGTGATCTATGGGGATACCGAAGAACAAAAAAGAAGATATGTTGGGGGAAGTGTGACCGAAGACAATCATTACCTTATTATTTCAGCCAGAAATTCTACTTCCGGAGGTGAACTTTACCTAATGGATCTTACTAAGGAGAATTCTAAACTGGTTCCTATTGTTGACAATTTTGAAACAGATACTTATGTGATTGATAACGAAGGCAGCAAGCTATTTATAGTTACTAATATGGATGCTCCAAACCGTCGCGTGGTTACCGTAGATGCTTCTAATCCAAGCCCAGAGAACTGGAAAGATTTTATTCCTGAGACTGAAAATGTCCTAAGTCCAAACACTGGAGGTGGTTATTTCTTTGCGGAGTATATGGTGGATGCCATTTCCAAGGTAAAACAATATGATTACGAGGGTAATCTTGTAAGAGATGTGGACCTACCCGGAATTGGGTCAGCGAATGGGTTTGGTGCTAAGAAAGATGAAGATGTACTTTATTATTCCTTTACAAATTATGTAACGCCTGGGACCATCTATAAATATGATATTGAAGAAGGAACTTCAAAAGTTTATAATAAACCAAAAATTGATTTTAATTCAGAGGACTATAAGAGTGAACAGGTTTTTTATAATTCTAAGGATGGCACTAAAATTCCGATGATCATTACCTATAAAAAAGGAACTGAAATGAATGGTAAAAATCCTACTATGCTGTATGGTTATGGTGGCTTTAATATCAGTCTTACCCCTGGATTTAGCACTGCAATGAGCGTTTGGCTTGAACAGGGAGGTATCTATGCTGTTCCAAACCTAAGAGGAGGTGGAGAATATGGAAGAGAATGGCATGACGCAGGAATAAAAATGAAAAAACAGAATGTTTTTGATGACTTTATTGCGGCAGCCGAATACTTAATTGAAAATAAATACACCTCTAAAGATTACCTCGCAATTCGTGGTGGATCCAATGGAGGTTTACTTGTTGGTGCTACCATGACACAGAGACCAGACCTTATGAAAGTGGCACTTCCAGCAGTAGGAGTAATGGATATGCTTCGCTATCACACTTTCACCGCAGGAGCAGGTTGGGCTTATGATTATGGAACATCAGAAGACAGTAAAGAAATGTTTAAATATATCTATGATTATTCTCCGGTTCATAATGTGGAAAAAGGAGTTGAGTATCCTGCTACCCTGGTAACCACCGGTGATCATGATGACCGTGTGGTTCCGGCACATTCCTTTAAATTCGCTGCAGAATTACAGGAAAAACAGGCCGGTGACGAACCAGTATTGATAAGAATAGAAACTAAAGCCGGACATGGTGCTGGAAAACCAACCAGTATGATCATTGAAGAATATGCCGATATCTTTGGATTTACCCTTTATAATATGGGCTATGAAGCCCTTCCTAAAGATATTAACGCAAACCTAAAAGGTTAAATATTAAGAGAGGCCGAATGCAAAAATCATTCGGCCTCTTTCTTTTTAATTTCTTTTACTTCCCCATCGTCCGTAATTAAATAAGCCTTTTCAGCTTGTGTCAGGATTTCTTCTTTGTCATCTGAATATGCTTCCAGTAGTCTAAACTTTCCCTCTACTTCTTCCTTCAGCCTTCTAACCTTTTCCTGGTCATTGCAGGCTTTACCTATAACTTCATAATTCCCGTTCTTATATTCTGTTCTCGTTCCAAGAACTTTCACCGGCAACAACTCTTCCAGATATTTTGTGTAAACCTCAAAGCCTCCGGTAATAATATAGACCTTAACATTTTCATGGTTGAAACGCTTTATATCTTCGATCATTTTTTGTCGAAATTTATCCGGAAATTCCATATTCCAGAACTCTTTTGCGTATCTATTTACCTGTTCTGGTGGTAAACCTTTCAGATAATCGTAAAAATTTTCCTTAAAATGTGTTTTGCTAATCATTCCAGTTTTACCTAGACCTTTTAGCCAGGCTAATTGTAATAAGCGAATGATCTTGTATCCTCTTTTATAACATATAAATTTAAAAAATTCATCTTTAGAAGACTTCTCATAAAGAGTCTTATTCAAGTCATAAACAACAACTTTTTGCATTGGTATATTTTAATTACTCTTAAATTAAGCAAATTCAAATCCAGCTCCTATAAAATTTGAAAATTGTAACTTAGAATTTTGAAAAATTTATGCTTTTACTTCAACGAGTCTCATTTGCTTACGATAAAGACCCGGTATTAAAAAATATTAATTTCAGTCTTGAAAAAGGCCAGAATGTATCTATAATCGGTGAAAGTGGATGCGGAAAAAGCACTTTGCTCAAGCTTATTTACGGACTGCTGCATACCGATGGGAAGATCTTCTGGGATGGAAAAGAACTATTAGGTCCAAATTTTAACCTGGTTCCCGGAGAACCATTTATTAAATATCTGGCACAGGATTTTGACCTTATGCTTCCACTTAGCGCTGCAGATAATGTAGGCAAACACCTTAGTAACTTCTACCCTATTAAAAAGAAAAGAAGGATAAGGGAATTGCTGGATGTAGTAGAAATGACAGATCTCGCCGATAAGAAAGCCAAATTTTTAAGTGGAGGACAGCAACAAAGAATTGCCCTGGCCAGAGCTCTGGCCAACGAACCGGAAGTATTGCTCCTTGATGAACCATTCAGCCATATAGATCATTTTAGAAAGAATAACCTCCGTCGCAGGCTTTTTGCTTATTTAAAAGAAAAGAATATAACCTGCATTATAGCCACACATGACAGCACCGATGCACTGGCTTTTGTTGACAGAAGTCTGGTACTAAAGAATGCTATAATTTATGCGGAAGGGACTCCCCAGGAATTATTCCAGAATCCCCCAAATAAATATGTAGCATCATTATTTGGAGACGTTAATCATTTAATGCTTAAAAATATTCGGCCGGAAAGTTCAAGCAGGAAAAGAGTGATCCTTTATCCACATGAAATTAAAATAGTGAAGAATTCAGGAATTAAAGCTGAGGTTAAAAAGTGTTATTTTAAGGGAGAAACCTTTTTAATTGAAGCGGTTCTTAACGGTGAAACTGTCCTGGTAAATCATCCAAATGAGCTTGGAGTAAATGAGGTTATTTCTTTGAAAATAGCAGATAAATTGATAGAAAAAAGGCTTAGATAATTTTATCGATCTTATAAGTATGACCTGCAATGTTAAACGAATCACCTTTTTTCTTTCCAATAAGTTGACGCGCTACAGGGGATTGGATTCCCACCGAATAATATTTTTCCTCATTTAACTGAATCTCTCCTGCAGGAATCGCGATGAAATAGTTAGCATTTGAGGTTATAACCATACTTCCTAGTATAACCGAACCATGGAATTCGTGTTTTTCAATTCGATTTAAAATCTGTTCCAGGCGATCATACTCATTAAGCTGATTGCTTAATTTATTCCATTCAATATTGATCATTTCCCGACCGGTTTCATATTTGTCCCCGGCACTGCTCTTGGATTCATTTTCCAGATCTTCTTTTAAACCCGCTAAAGCATTCTTTACCACGACAATCTTTTTATGAAGGTAACTTCTGCAGGCTTCTATAAGTTCCTCTCTTTTTACCTGCACTTTATTCAAGGCTAAATTTACCGTAATTCTGCATCTGCCCAACGATCCAGTTCTTTCGTCTTTGAATAAAATTAGAAGCAGGATTTGCCCTGTATTGTCTTGGATTGGGTAAAACTGCAGCTATAGCTGCGGCCTCGTAAGGAGTAAGTTTTGCAGCGTCTTTGTGAAACCAATACCGGGCGGCGGCCTGGGCACCATAAATCCCTTTGCCCATCTCGATACTATTTAAATAAACCTCAAGGATCCTTTCCTTGCTCCAAAGGATTTCTATCAAAAATGTAAAATATGCTTCCATTCCTTTTCTAAACCAGGTTCTGCCGGGCCAGAGAAATACATTTTTCGCCGTTTGCTGTGAAATGGTTGAGGCACCCCTAATTCTGCGACCCGATCTATTATCTTCCATAGCCTTTTGAATAGCCTCAAAATCAAAACCACTATGATTTACAAAATTCTGATCTTCACTTGCGATCACCGATAATTGAAGGTGTCTTGAGATATTTTCTATAGGCTCCCAGTCATGTTGTATCTCCTCCTCAGGGTTTTCAAAATAACGTATCGCCATGAGAGGCGTAAAAGGAACCGGAACCCATTTGTATACCACCACAATGAAAATACTGAATAAGAAGAGTCCAAAAAGGATCTTAAAAATGAACCTGAAAATTCGTTTTATCATGATTTTGAAGCTAGATCTGCAATTTCTTTTCCTACCAGGCTACCAATGGCAATTCCCATGCCTCCTAATCTCACGCCGCAATATACATTTTCTGAAATTTCCTTTACCACCGGTTTCTTCAAATTTCCAACGCCCATAATTCCGCTCCATGATTGCTCAATTTCAAATTCGGTTTCAGGCAGGATACAATTCTTCAGAAGCTCTTTTAGCCTATTCTGAATAAGATCTGTAAAACCTGTTTTATCGGTTTCCTCAGCTTTAAAATCCAGGTTTCTTCCACCACCAAAAAGAACACGATCCCCAATATTTCTGAAATAATAGAATCCCTTATCCAGATGAAAAGTACCTTTAAAAGGTAGGTTTTCAATAGGCTTTGTGATCAGAACCTGGGCTCTTGCAGGTTTAACCCCTTCAATTCCCAATCGGGAAGCAAAACCATTAGTAGCAATAATGAGCTTCCTGGAAGAAAACTCAAAATCCTCTGTTCGCACTGCAATTCCTTCAGCATCCTTTTCAAAAGATTTTACCTCAACACCATTCAAAATACGGATGTCTTCTTCTATAACTTTTTTAACCAGAGCACGCATCATTTTACCTGTATCGATCTGGGCTTCAAACTGGTTATAAATAAGGTTTTTCTGTATTTGCTGAAAGCCAAATTTATTTTCTGAAACACTAAACACCTTCCGGTGGAAAACCGGATAAAGTAAATTATTGATCTCAGGTAATTTCTGAAGACATTCTTCATACAGCGCCTTATCTTCTAATGTAAATAGCTCATAGCCCCCATAAGATCGAAAATCTATAGTTTGATCTCCCAGATTATCCCGGAGCAATTCCAGGCCGTTAACCCTCTCTTGGATAAGCTGGACTACTTCTTCTTCAGAATGTGATTTGAGATCGTCTATAACTTCAGAAATACTTCCAAAACAGGCAAAACCAGCATTCTTGGTACTGGCACCTTCCGGCAGCATTCCTTTCTCAAGAATGAGGATCCTGGCCTCCGGTTCATTATGCTTTAACTGAAGGGCACAATTAAGCCCGGTAATTCCGCTGCCGATAATAGTATAATCAATTTCAGAAAACCAGGAGTCGGTTTCCCAGAAAGAAAAATTCATAAAAGTTGATTCTTTAAAATCTGAATGTACAAAAAAAACCTCGCAGGTTTTAAAACCTGCGAGGTTTGAATTTGAAAATAATCCTTTTTAAGCTTCTTCTTCCTGAGGTTTCATTTTGAAATCCTCCATGAATTTCGTAGTATAATTTCCTTCAACATAATCAGGATGCTCCATCAATTGTCTGTGGAATGGAATGGTAGTTTTCACTCCTTCTATTACAAACTCGTCCAGAGCACGCTTCATTTTATTGATGGCTTCTTCCCTGGTTTGAGCAGTAGTGATCAATTTAGCGATCATAGAATCATAGTTAGGCGGGATGATATATCCACTGTAAACATGAGTATCTATTCTAACTCCGTGACCTCCTGGTGCGTGTAAATTTGTAATCTTTCCGGGAGAAGGACGGAAGCCATGATAGGGATCTTCCGCGTTGATCCTGCACTCAATAGAGTGAAGTTGCGGAGTATAATTTTTTCCGGAAATTGGTACTCCGGAAGCAACTAATATTTGCTCACGAATAAGATCATAATCTATCACCTGCTCGGTAATAGGATGCTCTACCTGGATCCGGGTATTCATTTCCATAAAGTAGAAATTCCGGTGTTTATCCACCAGGAATTCTACCGTTCCCGCACCTTCATATTTTATATATTCAGCAGCTTTTACTGCCGCATCCCCCATTTTCTTCCGAAGCGTATCGGTCATAAATGGTGAGGGTGTTTCTTCAGTTAGTTTCTGGTGACGTCGCTGGATAGAGCAGTCTCTTTCAGAAAGGTGACATGCTTTACCGCTGCTATCTCCAACGATCTGGATCTCGATATGGCGTGGCTCTTCGATAAGCTTTTCCATATACATCCCGTCGTTCCCAAAAGAAGCTTCGGCCTCTTTTCGGGCAGATTCCCATGCAGGCTCAAGCTCTTCTTCTTTCCAAACGGCACGCATTCCTTTACCACCGCCACCAGCGGTAGCTTTAAGCATTACTGGAAATTTGATCTCCTTGGCCAGCTTAAGGCATTCTTTATAATCTTTTATAATTCCTTCAGATCCCGGAACACATGGAACTCCAGCGGCTCTCATGGTCGCTTTAGCAGTTGCCTTATCCCCCATTTTCGCAATCATGTCTGGAGAAGCACCGATAAATTTTATTTCATGTTCTTCACAGATCTTAGAGAACTTAGCATTCTCAGACAGGAATCCGTATCCTGGATGAATTGCGTCTGCGTTGGTGATCTCCGCAGCAGCAATAATATTCGAGATTTTTAGATAAGATAGATTGCTGGGTGGAGGCCCAATACATACGGCTTCATCAGCAAATCTAACATGAAGGCTTTCGGCATCTGCGGTAGAATAAACCGCGACCGTTTTTATACCCATTTCCTTACAGGTTCTAATCACACGTAATGCGATCTCCCCTCTGTTTGCAATCAATATTTTTTTAAACATACCTAGTTGCTTTTAAAGTTCTGAAGCCCATAAATGGGCTTTCAGTTGTTAAAACGGGTAGTAAATTATGATGGATCTACTAAAAATAAAGGCTGATCAAATTCAACCGGAGAAGAATCCTCCACAAGTACCTTTACTATCTTTCCGGAAACTTCACTTTCAATTTCATTGAAAAGTTTCATTGCCTCAATGATACAAAGCACATCGCCTTCTTTCACGGTATCTCCAACTTCAGCAAATGTAGGCTTGTCTGGAGAAGGTTTCCTATAGAAAGTTCCAATAATGGGAGATTTAACCGTGATATAATTTGAATCATCATCGGTTGGCTCTTTTTCTTCTTTTTGTTCCGAAGAACTTTCCTGTGGTTGGGGAGCAGGAGCCTGTCCCTGAGGTTGTGCCGGCATTTGCTGTGGCATTTGATTTCCCACCGGTACCTGCTGAACAATAGTAGTTTCCTTTTCGTCGGAACCTGTTTTAATAGTGATCTTAACATCGCCTGTTTCAAGTTTTACCTCGCTGGCGCCAGATTTGGCTACAAACTTTATAAGATTTTGAATTTCTTTTAAATCCATAATATTTGGTGTTGGTTTTTTATGAGTTATAAGCCCATTTAAGGTAGGCAGCTCCCCATGTGAAGCCACCCCCAAAAGAGGCAAATATTAAGTTATCTCCTTTTTTAAATTTCTTTTCGTAATCGCTTAGTAATAATGGTAAGGTTGCTGAAGTAGTATTGCCATATCTCTCGATATTCATCAATACTTTATTTTCATCATGAAGGTTCATTCTTTTTGCAGTAGCATCAATGATTCTTTTATTCGCCTGATGGGCTACAAGCCAATCTACATCTTCATTGGTAAGGTTATTTCTTTTCATGATCTGTTCACTTACCCCAGCCATATTGGAAACTGCAAATTTGAATACCGTTTTTCCATCCTGTCTCACAAAATGAAGTTTTTTAGCAACAGTTTCTTCCGTAGGAGGTGTTAAAGATCCTCCAGCTTCAATTTTCAGGGATTCTCGGCCAATAGAATCACTCCTAAGTATCTCATCCTGAAGCCCTAATCCTTCTGTGTTTGGCTCCATCAAAACTGCTCCCGCTCCATCACCAAAGATGATACAGGTAGTTCTATCTGAATAATCAATAATAGATGACATCTTATCTGCCCCAATTAAAACTACTTTTTTATAGCGACCGGATTCTATATATGCTGCGGCAGTGGACATCCCATATAAAAAACCGGAGCAAGCCGCTTGCAGATCATATGAAAACGCATTGGTGGCTCCTATTTCTGTGGCCACATAAACTCCGGTAGATGCCACAGGCATATCGGGAGTTGCAGTTGCCATTATTATAAGATCTATTTCTTTGGGATCCAGGTTGGCCTTTTTTAAAAGTTCTTTTGCCGCCTGAATTGCTAAATATGAAGTACCTTTTCGTGGGTCTTTTAAAACTCGTCTCTCCTTGATTCCTGTTCTGGAGGTTATCCATTCATCTGTTGTATCTACCAGATCTTCCAACATCTTGTTGGTTAACACATCTTCAGGCACATATGCACCTACAGCTGTAATTGCTGCTGTGATTTTACTCATAAAATTGGATTTAATTCACCAGTATCAGGCCTACAAAAGATTTCTACATTCATAGAAAAGTACTAAAATTAATTCGAACCGGCGTGCAAATTAAGGTCTTTTTAGGACTTATTCAACTAAAAACAAAAAACTCCCACGTAGTGAGAGTTTCTATTTTTTCTGTGAGGCTCCTAAATAAAATTAAGCTTCAATTTCTTCCGTATTGTCAATCAATACCTGACCACGGTAATATAATTTACCTTCATGCCAGTGAGCTCTGTGGTATAGGTGTGCTTCACCTGTTACAGAATCTACAGCCACTTTTGGAGCTGAAGCTTTATAATGTGTTCTTCTTTTATCTCTTCTAGTTTTCGAGATTTTTCTCTTTGGATGTGCCATGGCTTCCTATTAATTATTCGTTTAGTAAATTTTTTAATTTGTCCCAGCGAGGATCTGTTTCTTCCTCATTTTTCTTTTTCTGATTTTTCAAACTTAGCTCTTCAAGCTTATCGAGTACATCAGACTTCAATGTTCCATCTTCTACTCCCGGATGTATCCTTTTTTGAGGCACCGAAAGTACTACTAATTCGTAAATATATTGCTGAACATTTACTTCATATTCACCATGTGGTAATATGAGCAGATCTTCATCATCATTATTAAATTCGTCTCCGAATTTGATCACCAGGAACAATGTGCTCTCTATTGGCTGATCGTAGGGCTCATTAGTAAGATCACAGTTTACATTTACTGTTCCACCTGCCTGAAAAGTCAATTCCATCATTGTAGATTTCTTTTCAAACAATAGGTTGATCTTTACATTCGCACTATTGAATTCGTCGTACTCAAAATGTTCAAAGAACTCGTTATCTAACTCATACTCAAACTGGTGTTTCCCAAGCTTTAATCCCTTAAAAGGAATTGTAAACTCTTCTAAATTCCTCATCTCATCCTCAGTTTTGAGTGCCAACTGTTTCCAGAAAGGCGGGTGCAAAGATATAAAAATTAATCAATTAAAGGCTTTTTATAAACAAATTTCTGTTTATATCTTTTTGCCTTGTTTTTTAAGTGGATTTTCGGTCAAAACCTTGTATTCCTCGCGGGCTTTATAGATATCAATCGCCTTAAAAACTGCTTCCTTAAATGAATTGATATTGGCCTCATTCTTTCCGGCGATTTCGAAAGCAGTTCCATGGTCTGGCGAAGTTCTAACTTTACTAAGACCCGCTGTAAAGTTCACTCCTCCTCCAAAAGATAAGGTTTTAAAAGGTATTAATCCCTGGTCATGATAAGAAGCCACCACTGCATCAAAATTCTTATAATTCTTTGAGCCGAAAAAACTATCGGCAGAATAAGGCCCAAAGACCAAATCTCCTTTCTCTCTTATTTTCTGAATGGTAGGTTTCAAGATCTCTTCATCCTCCTTACCGATCACTCCGTGATCTCCACTATGCGGATTGATGCCCAAGACTGCAATTTTTGGTTTTTCTACCCGAAAATCCTGTTTTAAGGTCTGTTGAATAATATTTATTTTTTTTTCTATAAGTTCAGGAGTAATTACAGAAGCAATATCCTTCAAGGCAACATGATCTGTCAATAATCCCACTTTAAGATTGTCGGTAATCATAAACATTAAACTTTCCCCTTCTAGTTCTCTTGCAAGATAATCTGTATGACCCGGAAAGTTGAACTGATCTGACTGAATAGTCGCTTTATTAATTGGAGCAGTTACCAGTACATCTATTTCATCATTTTTTAAGGCTTTGGTAGCCGCTTCCAGAGATTTAAATGCATACTCCCCCACTTTAGTGTCTTCCTCTCCAAAATTGATATTTACATTTTCTTTCCAAACATTCATCACATTGATCTTTCCATCAACCGCTTTAGATGGTTCGTCAATACCCTGAAAGTGCGTGGAAAGATTATAGTGCTTCTTTAAAAAGTTAATAATCTTGGAAGAAGCGAAAATAATCGGGGTACAAAAATCCAGCATTCGGGAATCGTCAAAAGTCTTCAGCACAATTTCACTTCCAATTCCATTAAGATCACCAATGCTAATTCCTAATTTGATCATTTCAGCATGTTTCATAAAGTTTCCCGATATAATATTTTAATTTTACCCACAAATGTAACCATTATTATAGAAAACGATGTTCACCGGAATCATAGAAGAAATAGGAAAAGTAAGCAATTTGGAAAAATCGGGAGATAACCTAAATATTACAATTGAGGCCAGAATGTCTTCCGAATTAAAAATAGATCAGAGTGTGGCCCATAATGGAATTTGTCTTACCGTGGTTTCGGCAAGTGAAAAAAATTATATGGTTACTGCTATAAAGGAGACTTTAGATAAAACCAATTTTTCCAATCTCAGCTTAGGTGACCTCCTTAATCTTGAAAGAGGCATGAAGCTTGGAGGCAGGCTTGATGGCCATATCGTTCAGGGACATGTAGATCAAACCGCTATTTGTAGAAATATTAAAGTGGAAAGTGGAAGCTGGATTTTCACTTTTGAATATGATCCCAAAATAGGCAATATCACTATTGAAAAAGGCTCAATAACGGTTAACGGTGTAAGCCTAACCGTTGTAAATTCAATGAAAGACGAGTTTAGCGTGGCTATTATTCCTTATACCTATGAAAATACTTCTTTTAAGAATCTTAAGAAAGGAGATATTGCAAATCTGGAATTTGATGTTATTGGGAAGTATGTAAAAAGAATAACCGAAATGTCTTAATTCATTTCGAACTTACGAAGCTTATAACAACCGTACATTACTCCCACTGCCATTAATAAATAAACATAATCATCAATGGGAAGGCACAATCCTACAGGGGGCGGCACTCCTGGTCTGTTAGGGTTCCCATTTCCATTTCCATTTCCAGGGTCGCATGGAGGACCTCCTTTATGCCTCTTCTCTTGAGGCGGTGGCGGTCCACTCTTCTGGGCAAGTGCATACGAAGATAAGCTCGATGCCTACAAAAAGCATCAAAGCCACTATCAAACATTTATACTTTCCCATTCGATATAAGGTTAATATTATCGGCTAAAAGTTTATAAATATAGAATTTTCTATAAAATACAATCTATAAAGGTAAGAATTTTCAAATGTCAGGTAATCAATGATTTATGCATCCCCATTCAACATTCACTCAAACCTTTTATTTATCTACGCAATTACTTACTATAAAGTTCTAAAAATAAATACCTTATATAAGCTTCAGGGGCTTTATATACTTATAACCTAGCAATTTCTAATTCCAAATTTATTCAATAAGATGATGCCTTTCAATATTTTGGCAAGAAAGTTTTCAATTTTAGGTAATAAAATTATAATCCTAAAAGGAGAGATAGTAGGAAAAATATGACTTCAATAGCCATTTTTATGGGTATGGCCCTTCAATAAAGGGAGAAGAGAACCTCTTATTTTACTTCAACCATAAAATTATCAATTGCGATATCCCTATTCAATTTATCTAGCTTTTTTATAGCTATCCGCGCTCGAAAGCTCGTGCTTCCAGAAGAATTTTCGATTGTTTTTTGAAGTCTGGTAAACTGGGTTTTGATCTGGGTTTGATCAGTATCTCCCACTCCATCTCCATTTATATCCAAATATACTTTATCTTCTTCTTTATTAGTGGCATTTGGACCTGCTGCCAGAACCAGAGCTTTTTCCCAGGTATTTCCTTTATCAAAGGAATACTCTACCTCAACGCTACTGTTCTTCGTCCAGCCACCAATAGAAGAATCGGTAAAAGTTCCAAAATATCCGGAAATACTGATTTCTGACTTTCCAGTGATATCATAATCTAATCCCTCATTATCGAATAGCAGCGAAATGTCTACCTGTCCGTCCGGGGCTTTATTCGTGTTTTGTGCTGCAAAGTACCCATATCCAAGTTTATATTCGTAATAGACATTTGCCGGATTTCTCTTAATAAATTTGCCATAATAACCATAATCCCTGTCGGTTATAGAACCAAAACTTTCACTTATGAGTTGATCGTTCGCACTCTTTACAAGTTGATAGGTTTCATCGTCATCTTCAAAATTTTCATAGATAAGGGACTCAAATTTGGTAACCTCACATTCCTTGGGTCCATCACTTTCAAAACCAAGGATAACAGTTCCGAATATGGTGGAAGTATATTGAAATTGTCCAGTGACAGTAGAACATGCTTCTGAAGTATTACTATAAATATGCTCTCCTGTAATATAAACCGGTCCGGAGCCACCATAAAAGGCTATAGATCCAGAAGGACCTCCACTGGCAATATCACAGGTTGTAAAATCCCCTGAGGTAACGCAAGAAATCTGGGACGCTCCATTACCACGTATTGTATTACTATATAAAGTTCCATTCAAAACCAGTTGAGTTGACATGGTTTCATCTGTCCCTTCACCATCATTAGAAAAAATAAAGTTTAAACTTTGTGCGGTAATCGCATTTAAATCTGGATGAAATCCACATTCAATACAATAATAATAACCGGTCACAACAGTAAGTGATGCTTTGGAAGTTTGTTTTTGGAGAAGGATATTAGATTGCTTTTTGTTAAAAAATACATTTTCAGCGATGGGACTACCTCCCTTTCCACTAGCCTTGAAATTAAATGAAATAGCAGGATCATCAAACTTCAGTTCTGTAGAACTAATCCTCTCTCCGGAAACTTTAAAATTAGAGCCATCAGCCATTGTTAAATTAGCCTCTGGAGTGAAGGGTGGTTGATAAGCATAGACCTCTATGGTTCCACGCTCTGTACCTTCCAGAGTCGTAAAAACTCCCTTGTATAATCCATTAAAAGTTTCATCAAATTTTCCTGAATCTACAGATGTGGAAAATTCTTCATGAGAAATTTCAAGTTCCGAATTGTCTGTGCTACAGGAGCAGATACTCAGCATAAAAATTAATGCTGAAGCGGTTAGGATAAGAGGCTTCATTATTTAAAGTAGTAGTGATTGGTAATTCGAAACTACCGTAAAGAATAATGCCGCTAAAAAATATTCGGTGAAGGTGAAATAAACTCGTTGTAATTACCTTTTGTATAGCATTCGGGATTATTTTTTAAGCTTTTGCACGAATTTTTAACATCTGAACGAATTTAAAAAAAGAAAACCCTGCATCTCTACAAGGCTTAATTTTTATTAGTGGTCCCACTTGGACACTCCTTATTTTTACTAAATTTTACTCTATCTTACCAGTTTATAAGGCTTTAACCCCTATATTCACTCACTTTCAAAATAGCATAAAATAGCCGATAATAAGACGAAATTAAATTTATTCGTCCCCTCTGTCGTCCCCTGAGAGTTTTTAGAATATATTTACCGCATGGCAAATGCGAAATTTATACTTAAAGAACCAAAGTCTAAAGAAGAGACTTTAATCTATATGCTGTTCAGGTATCAGTACAAAAGATTTAAATATTCTACTGGAGAAAAAATACTTCCAAAATTCTGGAATGAAGATAAGCAGAGAGTGAAGGAAACAAAACAATTTCCTCAGCATCCTGAGTTCAATACCAGACTGGCAAAATTTGAAACAGCTATAAATTCTGCATTCCGTAGATTACTGAATGACGGCATTCAACCAAATAATAAATTACTAAAAGAAGTTTTTGAAGCTGAATTATCTGGTAATATTCTACAGCCTAGAAAGATCACCTTTTTAGATTTCGTTGAAAAGTATATAGAGGAAAGTAAACTCCATAAAAAAGAGGGAACGGTAAAAGTTTATAAGACTACTGAAAAATACTTAAAGTCATATTCAGAAAAAATGAATAAAGATTTAGACTTCGATTACATAAACCTTGAATTTTACAATCAATACATCGCCTATCTTTCTGTAGAAAATAATCTATCTGCTAATACTGTTGGTAAGCATATAAAAACAATAAAGTCATTCCTTAATGAAGCTACAGATCGAGGTCATAACACAAACCTAGATTTCAAAAAGAGAAAATTCAAAACGATAAGGGAAGAATCAGATTCAATTTATCTATCTGTAGATGAATTAAAAAAGTTTGAAAAACTAAATCTATCTTCTAGTCCTCGTTTAGAGAAAGTCAGGGATTTGTTTTTAGTTGGATGCTTTACTGGTTTAAGGTTTTCAGATTTCACCCAAATTAAACCTGAGAATATTATCACCGATAAAAATATGATCCAAATAAGAACTCAAAAGACTGGTGAAAGAGTTTCTATTCCACTTCATAAAACTGTTAGAAGTATTTTATCCAAGTATAATAACAGATTGCCAAAAGCATATTCTAATCAGGTAATGAATAGATATTTAAAAGAGGTCGCTTCTTTATCTGGCTTGAAAGAAAAAGTGGAAACAACTATTACAAGAGCTGGAAAAATGGAAAAAGAAACTAATTCAAAATTTGATCTCGTTTCTACTCATACGGCAAGGAGAAGTTTTGCAACTAATTTATATCTGGCAGATGTTCCAACAATATCAATAATGAAAATTACCGGACATAAATCTGAAAGATCATTTCTACAATACATTCGAGTAACTCAGGAACAAAATGCTGATAAACTTTTAAATCATCCGTTTTTTAACTAACTCAAATACAGGTACTTAAATTTTTGAAAAGTATCAAAATGGGTCAAAACAGGTCAAAAGAGATCAAAAAGTGCAAAAAAGTGCAAAAAAGTGCAAAAATGGGTCAAAAAGGGTCATTTTGGAAATGTGCTTGAAAATCTGAATTTTATTTGTGCCATTCATTAATCAAATACGATCAAATAATGGCAAAAGTAATGTTACACACATTTGAACTCTCCGACATTCAAAAAGTCGTTGAAGAAGTTCTAGAAAGAAAACTAAAATCTTTCATTCCAAGAGAACAGGATTCTCTTAAACTATTATCTCGCAAAGATACTGCTCAATTACTCTGTATCTCTCTGCCTACTCTCCACGATTGGACAAAGAACGGCACAGTAAAAGCTCACCGAATCGGTAACAGGGTTCTCTACAAACTAGATGAAGTTAAGCAAGCACTTAACCAAATTAATACAGGAAGGGGACTATCATGTTAAAAAAGAAAAATGATTATTCGGTTATAGTTCACTTTGAAGATGGCACTACGCCAAAGAAATGGACTTATGTACATAAACTCAATGGGTTTAAAATGTTCATGAATAAGGACTATCCAAATTGGCAATATATGAACGTCTATAATCGCAGAACAAAAGCTTTTATGCGTCGCTTTTATAGAGACACTTTCATCCCGCCATTCATTCAAGAGTAGCATCTTTTTTTTTAACCTTTAAAACTACGCACCCTAATATCTACCCTCGATTAAAAACCTTTATATGGTATTTATTAATGTGCAACGATTCAGATTATGATAGTAAAGAATACTTATGGAATTAGTGTTGCATTTTCAACAAGACAATTCGGGGTAATACCTAAAAATGAGTTTGCAGGTTCAGCACTTCAACGTAAAAAACCAGATCCAGATAAAAAACCCAAGAAGATTAAAAAGGAGGGAGATCAGAAGAAAGAAATTAAACTTCGGTCTCTCTCCAAAAGATCAAAGCAAAAGATCAGGAAGAAAATAACCTGCTTCGCCAGATCAAGTAAGAAAAGATTAAGTTTCGTTACTCTCACCTTTTTAAATAAAGTTACAGATGAAGAAGCAGTAAATATTCTCAGAAAGTTTCTGGATAATGCTAAAAAGCGAAATGAAGATTTTCAATATCTCTGGATAGCGGAAAGGCAAACCAAAAATGACATTTTCAAAGGAAATGTTCACTTTCACATGATTACCAATAAATACTGGAATATTGAAAAATGGTGGAAGTACTGGATAGACTTCCAATTGAAAAATGGAATCAAACCAAGAGAAAAAAATTTCAAACCATCATCAGCCTTTGATGTTAGAGCAATTAAACTCAAATAACATTCGATCAATTGCTTCTTACGTAACAAAATATGTCACTAAGAATAACGCCAAAGTTTAAATGTCAGGTTTGGAACTGTTCAAAACGAATTTCAGAGCTCTACACAGACTTTTACACTACAACTGAGTTCGTAGATAACTTTAAACGTTTAAATGCAGTATTGAAAGAATTTGAGGTTAAAGATCACATTGAAAGACCTTTTTTAAATATCAAAATGATTGACCTGAACAGGCAGACATTACCACTTTACAAACGATTAGACGAAAAAAACAAAACGATATAAAAATTATGAAAACTAAATTACCAAAAGAATACAGCAATTTTCCTGATTACAACTATGATGTTAAATTGAAAAATGGATTTTACTATACAATAAATCCAAAATTTCAAAAATTAAATTTCAAGAACTATTCAATAAAGGCAATAGATGAAGTTACAATATCTACCATAGGAAAATTTGCAATAATCACAATAGAAGCTATAGGTAGAACAAAAGTTCAGTATTTAATTACAACAGACTTCGATGAGAAAGAATTAATATTTATACCTGAAAGAAATTTACCTGAAGATTATATTCAGTATATAACAATGGCTTTACATAGTATTTCTTTATATCGAGAATATATTTTGTAAATCCTGAAATTTTAATGAGAGTAACGAAACTCTCTTACTCTCATTAAATTCATTTTCCAGACTTTCTTCTATTATCTTCTTTACACAATAGCTGACAATTATCTTCATTAGTTTGCCCTCCTTCATGCCAAGGAGTTATATGATCTGCTTCCATTTGATACAACTCAAATTCCTCTTTACATTCCGGACAAACCCCATCTTGCTGTTCATATACTTTTTGTTTCATAGCAGGAGTAAAAGAACGAATATTAAGATACTTTTCTTTCCTTGTCAAAACGTAGGGATATATTCCTTTCTTCTTGGTAACATCATCATCAAGAAGCAAATTGTATATCTCTTTTTCTAATTTATCAGCATCAAAAACTTCATCTTTATATTTATTATAAAGAGGACCCCATTCAACACCTTTCATAAATTTTACTCGCTTTTTAGTAAAAGTAGATTCAACCCAAGAAATTACATCTTGAAAATATCTCCATAATGCGCTTGCATTAGGATCATTTTGATGCTTAGCCATGTATACCTCAATATTATTTTTTGAAATCCACTTTATAGCTGTTTCTAAATAATCTTGTCTTATTGGGGAACCTGTTAGATAATCACTTCCAATTTGATAAGCCGCACAACCAGTCTTACTAAAATAGCGCTTAGCGTCAGTAACCCATGTTCCAGAATAAACTGCATTTCTTAACTCCTGATCGTAAAGTTTCTCTCCTGCAATATTTATAGTCCTAAACCATTCTAACTTTTCACTATCAGTACCACTACAAACATACACCATCAGTTTGTAGTTTAAAATTTGTTCTTTTTGGTCATCTTGAAGATTGTGAAAATATTTAAACATATATGCGAAATCTCCGTTTACGTATTGACATAAAGAAATTGTTCTTTGTTGTCCATCAATAACTTCGAAATTACCATCTTCTTTGACAGCCCAGTACATTACATTTAATGGAAAGCCCTTTTCAACAGTATGAATTACTGCATCTCTTTGTTTATCCTTATAAATAAATTCTCTTTGATAAGGTGGACGAATATCGAGTTTACCTCCAAAACCTATTACCCCACTTTCTTCATTATCCTGATAATCTTGAGTAAGTTCTTTAACAGTAATTTCCCTTAATTCAATTTTCATATATTTTTATTCTTAATAAATATCCTTTTATATATTCCCTTACCATTAACAACAGGTGCGTCAAATCTGGTATGATCTTTTTTAATATCATCCAGCATTCCATCTCCACCTCTATCTGTCGTCCAGACTATTTCAAACTGATCAGGATTGTATTTATTCATAAATGTAATAGGTACTCCCATAACACCTTCATAATCCATGGGAATATTCTTAGTCTTACCTACTTCAATTGCCTTATAATTATCATACTCTGGATATTCTTCTGGATTATATGATTTAAAAAGAATTATTTCTTCGTGCCTTTTTTTGGTATCTAAATTAGTAAACCATTGAACCCCTGAAACCCTAATCATTCCTTCTTGATGATCAGCATCTGAAGCGTAATCCACATAATGTCTATTTATGAAATGAGCCATATTCCTTTTGAATCCATAGCCTAACCATAACTTATTTTCTTTTAATAGAGGGAAAATATCCTTATAAGTAATTGAATTTTGATGGCCAATGATTAGAAATTTTTTGTCATATTCAATTAATTGAGAAACATACTCACTGAATAGTGAAAATGGTGGATTAGTAACAACAATATCGGCTTCTTTTAAAAGTTCAATACTTTCCTTGCTTCTAAAATCTCCATCTCCTTTTAATGGTTTTATACCAATCTCACTTGGATCAGGTATATTATTCCCATTTTGATCACCCTCATATTCTAAATAAATAGCTTGTTCAGAATCGTTTTGACTAAATAAATCAGCGTTTTGATTTTTATAGCAAGTAGTAATAAGTTTCTTTAAGCCTAATTTTTCAAAATTATATGAAAAGTAGTGGAAGAAATTGCTTGTCCTGGGATCATCACAATTACAATAAACTACTTTCCCTGTAAAGTAATGCCTATAATGACGTAATTCTCTTTCAATATCAGATAACTGTGTATAAAACTCATCTTTTTTGGAAGCTTTTGCCTTATGTAAAACATTATTACTATTGGCCATAAATTGGTGATTTTAAATTATTTCAAACTTTTAAGGGGTAAATTAAAAATTCGCTTATCTAGAGGATTTAGAATTATGGCAATACCCAGTTAAACTCAAATATATTAAATAAAATATTTAATAATCATTCGTCCCCTCATTCGTCCCCTGAAATAAAAAAACCCTATAAACTGTAGTGTCTATAGGGTCTGTCAAGGTGTAAAAGTGGTCCCACTTGGGCTCGAACCAAGGACCACCTGATTATGAGTCAGGTGCTCTAACCAACTGAGCTATGGGACCGGATACGTATTTGTATCGCGAGCGCAAATTTAGATAATTGCTTTGTAGCGAACAAAACATTTTTAAATAAATATACACGGCAAACCGTTTATGCTCCCTTCTCTTTGGGGAGGGCTGGGGAGGGGCTTTCCTGGCATAATTCTACCAGAACTCCGCTGGCGTCTTTAGGATGCATAAAGGCTACCAGCTTATTATCGGCACCTGGCTTTGGGTATTCATTAAGTAATCTGAAGCCTTCTTTTTGAAGCCTTTGTATTTCAGCATTAATATCGTCTACATAAAACGCCATATGGTGAAAACCTTCGCCTCTTTTCTCTATAAATTTGGAAATGGGGCTTTCTGGATTGGTAGCGGCCAGTAATTCAATTTTACTTTCGCCTATTTTAAAAAAGGATGTTGACACGCCTTCGCTTTCAACGGCTTCAGTCTTATAATGTTCCGCACCCAGTACAGCCTTATAAATTTTATTGGCAGCATCAAGGTCTTTAACCGCAATTCCTATATGTTCTATTCTTTTCATTTTTCATCAATTTATTAAAACAAATATCATTAATTAATGTTATATGATTCAAATTCATTTATATGAATACAAATGACAGTTAAAAATTTTACTTTTGTAGCATGGAAGAAACAAACAGACAAAAAAAGATAGGTGGATTGTTGCAGAAAGACCTGGCCGATATTCTTCAGAATTCATTACGTGAAAGCGGCAGGACGGGAATTTTGATTTCTGTTTCAAAAGTAAGAGTGACTACCGATCTTTCTATCGCAAAAGCATACATAAGTATATTCCCTGCCAAGCACCAGGAAGAAGTAATAAAAGAGATAAACGAAAACAAATCTCAGATTAAACATGAGATGGCTCAGCGCACGAGACATCAATTAAGAAAAATGCCCGATCTAAGTTTTTATATTGATGACTCTCTGGAATATATAGACGGGATCGAAAAATCTATAAAGGGTAAGGAAGATCCGGTTGCCAATCCCGATCTTCTGGATAAGCGGAAAAAATCTTAATTTGAAATTCCCTCTCTACATCGCCAAGCGGTATTTATTTACCAAAAGCAAGAGCAATGCAATCAATATTATCACGATTATAGCTGCGATTGGAGTATTTGCCGGAGCCTTTTCCTTATTTATCGTATTAAGCGGATTTTCCGGGCTAAGAGACTTCAGCCTCTCTTTTTCTAATGAATTTGATCCCGACCTTAAAGCTTTTCCTCGGGAGGGAAAAATTCTAAAAATTTCTGAGGCTCAAATTCAAAAGCTGCAGAATATTCAAGGGATCGATCAGTTCAGCAAAATAATTGAAGAAAGGGTTTTTCTGGATTACAAATCAAAAAATCATACGGCATTCATCAAAGGTGTAGATGAAAATTACCAACGGGTAAATAATATAGACAGTGCTATCGTTTATGGTACCTGGCTTACCAAGAGTGAGCCTCAGGTAGTCGTTGGAAATGGAGTATCCCGCCTGCTAAATGTAGATATTTTCAATTATCAGAACCTTCTTAAGATCATGGTTCCCAAACCAGGAAAGGGACAGATCACAATGACCAATCTTCCCGGCGCTTTCAATAGCCGGCAGGTGATCGTGAGTGGAATTTATAGCGTTAATGAAGAACTGGATGATAAATATGTCTTTTCAAATATTGAATTTGCAAGGGATCTTTTAAGTTTGAAGGATAACGAGTACTCTGCAATAGAATTCAAATTAAAACCTGAAGCCTCTCCAGATCAAGGTTTCAGAAGAAATCAGGGATGCTTTTGGATGGTGATGTGCTCAATTAAAACCCGAACAGAATTAAATGACGCATCTGAATAAAATGCTGAATTCAGAAAACCTCTTTGTTTACCTCATTTTCACCCTGGTGCTGACCATCGCGCTTTTTAATGTGGTTGGATCTATTATTGTAATGATCCTTGACAAAAGGGAAAATATTAAAACATTTTCAGCCTTGGGGCCACCCCAAATCAAATCAAGAATATCTTTTTTCTCCAAGGAATGTTATGACGACACTAGGTGGAATCATTGGGCTTGCGTGGTAGCCATAATTCTTATTTTTCTTCAAATGAATTATGACCTGGTGATGATCACACCTAATCTACCTTATCCTGTTGAAATGAAATTTAAGAATATTATTATTGTACTACTGACTATCTTCACGCTTGGTCTAATCGCTTCTTATATCGCGGCAGGAAGAAGTAAAAAAGCACTGGCTCACACAAATTCGTAACCCGCGAATTCTTTTTCCACTTCATCGAATGCTTTAAAGACATCAATAGAATCATCACTTGTCACCATTTTCATACGATATTCCTTGAAGTGGGGAATTCCTTTAAAGTAATTGGTATAATGGCGTCTGGTCTCAAAAACTCCCAGCCTTTCTCCCTTCCAGTCGATAGCCATTTGGAGATGTCTCCTGGCAGCATCTACTCTTTCTTCAAGAGTTGGAGGAGCTATATGCTTTCCGGTGTCAAAATAATGCTTTACTTCTCTAAAAAACCATGGATATCCTATACTTGCACGGCCTATCATTGCGCCATCAAGACCGAATTCGTCACGCATTTGCAAGGCTTTTTCAGGAGAATCCACATCGCCATTTCCAAAAACAGGAATATGCATTCGCTGGTTATTTTTCACCTCAGCAATAGGTTTCCAGTTTGCTTCTCCCTTATACATTTGTACGCGCGTTCTACCATGAATTGAAATGGCCTGACAACCAACATCCTGAAGCCTTTCGGCAACCTCAACGATCTTAATAGAATCATTATCCCAGCCAAGACGCGTCTTCACCGTAACCGGAAGTTTGGTATGTTCTACCATAGCTTTGGTTAGCGAAACCATAAGGTCAATATCCTTAAGAATCCCCGCACCGGCTCCCTTGGAAACCACTTTTTTTACCGGGCATCCAAAATTAATATCAATAATATCGGGGCCCGATTTTTCAACTATTTCTACAGATTGTAGCATAGAATCAAGATTGGCTCCAAAAATCTGGATCCCAACCGGACGCTCTTTTTCGTAAATATCAAGTTTCATGGTGCTTTTCGCGGCGTCACGAATAAGCCCTTCCGAAGAAATAAATTCGGTATACACCACATCGGCGCCCTGTTCCTTGCAAAGTGCACGAAATGGCGGGTCACTCACGTCTTCCATCGGTGCTAATAACAACGGGAAGTCTCCTACATCTATATTTCCAATTTTTGCCACAACCTAGTTTGTTTCAGTTTGCAAAATTAAGAAATAAGTTGGAAGTAAAAATTATGGATTAAGTCGTTCTCTTTCAGCTTCATCAATAGTTCTCTCATTGTCTGAAAGTCTAAAGTTTCCGAAGTTATATTTAAACCCTATCTGGATATTCCTATTTTCTTCAAAAGAAGCGTAGCTATTGCTCTGGTTTAAATATTCCGATGTCAGTCTTGTATTTGTTTTGTTTAAAATATCATTGAAATTTACACTTAGTTCAGCTCTTTTATTCCAAAGCTCCTTTCTTAATCCAATAGAAATTGTGGTCATTGGTTCTAATTTATAGGAACCTGAAAGAAAATCGGTTAAATGTTGTACGAACAAGGTACCTTCAAAAGAACCATCCTGAGATAAGGTGAAGATATTGTAAGCATAAGCCTGAATCCCATCTACTTCACGGGTAACTTCTGCATTATTGCTTTCTTCCGTAAGAAAAGTGTTTTCCTGGTGAAACAGGGAGGTGAATGCCTGGGCATACCACCATTTAGTAATAGAAAGGCTGTGAAAAATATCCAGTCCATAACCTTTACTATCCAAAAGGTTCTGACTTACTCTTCGGATATTTAAATTTTCATTATCCTGAAAAGACAGGGTTTCCGGAGATTTACCATGATCTCTGTAATAAAAATCAAAGAACCACGAATTCTTTAAAGTATAATTAAGATTATAATTGTTGCTAATGGAAGCCACCAAATTAGGATTCCCAGCATTATAATTGGTTTCATTCAGAAAATATCTGAACGGATTTAAACTTTCATAACGTGGCCTGTTAATTCTGCGGCTGTAATCAAAAGCAAAGCTATGATTATCTGAAGCCCTGTACTGCAAATAGGCGGTTGGGAATAATTCAAAATACTCGCGGTCGTTTATCTCTTCAATCGTGAGTGATTCTCCCGCCCTATCGGTATATTCTCCTCTTAAACCGGCCTTCGCACTCCATTTTTCCCAGTCATGAGTAAAACTGGTATATAAGGCGAAAATATGTTCATTATAAAGAAAGTTGTTGGAAAGGTTACCATATAAATCCTGGAGATCCCCAGAATTAGTATAATCAATTCCGCTTTCAGAATCTATTCCGGAGTACTTGGCCCCAAGATCAAATATTGTAGATCCAATAGTTCCATCATAATCAATTTGACCGGTGAAAATATTGATATCCTGAGCCGCCTGGGTTAGAAAGTCAATAGAATTTAAAAGTTCTTCAGAAGGACTAAAATATCTGGAATCAACACGTTGCGTTCTATCTTTCTCAAACCTTGTATAATGCCCGGAGATGGATAGTTCTGCTCCGCTATCAAACGAATTATTATAGGAAAGGTTTAAGGCAATATTACTCTCATCATTAAGCAAACGGGATTCTGTCATCAAAGTAGAATCTAATTCACGTTGAGAATTCATAATTTCGGTCCTCACTTTATTATCCAGCCTTGTGTCAGGGCTAATATTAGCATTCATAGAGAAGTTCAATGCACTGTGATCATTTAGCTGGTAATCTAAAATTGTGTTTATATTATGGGCTTCAGAATTGGTATTCCTTGTGAAATCTGTCTCCCATCTGGAATAAAGTGCGTTGTTTCTGATAAAATTTATATAGCTATCATCATTCTTATATTCCCTCCTGTGAGAGTAGGAATAATTGGCAAAAACATTCAATTTTTCACCCTGAAAGTAATGACTGGTTCCAAGCTGGAATTTTGGGTAAATTGACTGAGTATAATTTCCTTCCAGACTTCCCTTATACCCTGCGGCAATAGCCTTGGAGGTATGTATACTAAGAATCGCTCCCCCTTCGGCATCATATTTTGCCGGCGGATTGGTAATAATTTCAATAGATTTGATATTCTCTGCGGAATAACTTTCCAGCAGTGTTTTTAATTCTGAAGCTGATAAATAGATCCTGTGATCATTTAAATATATCTGAACAGAAGAATTTCTAACCATTAACTGCCCCTGACTTTCAATAACTCCGGGAGCTTTTCTAAGAATTTCCCAGGTGTTTCCCGAGGAAAGATTGGAGTTTTCCACATCGAAGACCAGACGGTCAACTTCTCTGCTTATTTTAGGTTTGCGAGCATTAATAGTAACCTCATCCAATGCATCTGCCGACTCCATTAATCTTACAGACTTTAGACTGGTGTTACCTTTTACTTCGATTCGTTGTAAAATATCCTTGTAGCCAACGTAAGTTACCTTCAAAAGATAGCTACTTTCCTCCAGGTCCTTAAATAAAAAAGATCCGTCTTCTTCTGAAATTGTCCCTTTATAAACACTGGTAGAGTCTTCGGCATTAAGAAGAATCACATTTGCATATGGAACCGGCTCTTTATTTTGATCTTTTATAACGCCTTGTAAATCCCCCTGGGAGTAAATTACGCCTGTACAGAAAAATAATACAAGCAGCGCAGTAGGTTTAATTCTCATTGATGATTATAGATTTTCAGCAAAACTTCAACAAATATATAGTTTATGAATTTTTAACCAAGGTTTTTAATACTATATCAATCTGAAAATAAAATTGTTAATTCAATTTGAACTCCTGAAGGATTTTACTACCAGATATGAATTTTAGGTTATTAAACAGGTTCCTGTCCCTGATTGCGCCAGGATGTGTTACAAAAAAGACCATCCATTTTGCATCTCCAGTTACAGATAAAATTAATTTTACCCATCACCCATCTGAAAAATTATTAGTAGAAAATCTTAGTTATTAAGAGAGTCTGTGATCTCTGTCTTGAAAATCTGTTCCTTTTTTAAATAAGTTAAACCCTTTGATTTTTCGCCAAGATATCGCTTAGTTCTCAGGTAACGTCCTTTATTGAAATCATCGAAGTTCTCTGCTTTCTCATCCATGCTACTTATGTGAACATCTCCTGAAGAATGAATAAATTCATTATTCCCAATCCACATTCCTACATGCACTACTTTTTCTGAAGTCGAATCGGTTGCCGGTCTTCCAAAAAATAAGAGATCTCCAACTTTAAGGTTTTTAAAATTGCCAGTAGAATCAATCAATTTACCTTCTCTAACCTGTTGGGAAGCATCTCTTGGTACCACTACCCCATTCATGAAATAAATAGTTTTTGTATATCCACTGCAATCAACTCCTTTGGCTGAAGTTCCTCCCCAGAGATAAGGAAGTCCCATTAATTCCTCTGCGGTAGAAACGAGACCTGCATCTGTGCTATCCAGATCTTCCAGCCAATCTGAATATATTTCAGATTCGTCTTTACTTACAAATGCAGCCCTACCATCCGGATATCTAACTTTATAAAAATTATCTTTTTCGGCTTCCAATTCGAGAATAGCCCCGGTAACAATGTCGGACACTGGCTTTGAGTCTTTGGAAGTTTCAGTATAAGACTGTCCGAAGGCATTGGTATAGATCACTTTTTCTGAAGATTTCCAGTTATGGAATTCCTGCTTATTCATGGTAGTGATTCCTCCGTGGTCTACCCAGGATAAATATCCATCCGGGGTTTGCACATAATACCATTCCTTAGTCCGCTTCCAGATCTTAAGCGGAGTTCCAAGAGTAGCCTGTGTAACCAGCTCAGCAGAGTGTTTCCCTTCTCCCCTTAGATTTGCCACAGAAACATCGATTATTCCGTATAATTTATTTTCCAGATTCGAAGCGGGTAAAACCTGAATACTGTCGGAATATTTGACTTCTGCCGAATCCAGTTTCGCTATTAGCGCATCCTTTGCTTCGGGCATATTGGTTTCTCCTTTCAGGATATAATTATCTCCCAGTTTTTCTGAAGAAATATCAAAAAGAGCCACTCTTTTATCCGGAGCAAATTCTTCTTTTACTTCATTTATATAGATTTCAGAATTATCATCACCTTCTTGTTGAGTGTTACAAGCCATAATAAAAATGAAAAGCAAAAAGGGGAAATATTTCTTAATATTCATAAATATAAATTTTGGTTCAATTTACTAAATTTTCAATATTATAATTCTGAAAGCTGCTTTGGTTTCCTGTGCGATCCACTGCCGTGATCCCCACTTTTTCAAGTTTCTTATCTTCCATGTTGATCGCCGGGATTTCCAATGTATGTTGAGACTTGTTCATAATTTTATAATCCCATGGAGAATCTTCATATTTAAAATAGACCACCCATCTAAATACATCTGCTGGATTAGCGTGCTTCCATTCAATACCTAATTTATTCTCATGGTTTGTGAAATCAAGAATAGGTTTGAGTGGAGTCTCATCATCAAGCCATGGGCTGGACGGGACAAGTGCATTTTTACGGTAAGGACCATTTTTCAGAGAATTCACCAGTTCATTATTCTTTGTAAGCGGACCAATATTCCAATGTACGGTGCCGGGATCATCTCTTAAAACACCTCTTGAAATCATGATCTGTGAAGCAATTTCACCTTTGGTTTCTTCATTTTCTTCAAGCGATAAGTTAATTCCGGGCCATAGGTGCCGGCTGGTTACATTTTCAGACTGCCACCAGCCTAAAAGTACGGGAAAGCTTTGTCCTATTTGCTTTGTGGGCCAGTATAACTGTGGCGTAAAATAATCTATCCAGCCTTTATTAAGCCAGAGCTTAGCATCGGCATATAGTTCTTCATATTGATCCATTCCCTTGATACCCTCAGGAATATCGGGTCTCCATATTCCAAATGGGCTGATCCCAAATTTAACATAGCTTTTTTCCGCCTTGATCTCATCAGCCACTCTCTGGATAAAATCATTCACATTCTTTCTACGCCAGTCTCCTCTGGAAAGTTGTCCCCCAGCATTGAGATATTTCAGCCAGCTTTTATCATCCGGAAAATCCTTTTTTCCATTATAAGAGGCGTAGGGGTAGAAATAATCATCAAAATGAACTCCATCGATATTATATCTTTTTACGATATCCATCACAACGGCAGCCGAACGGTCCTGTACCTTTTCGTTTCCCGGATCCATCCACCACATCCCGTTCTTAAGTTCCACGACCATTTCGGGATTGTTTTTTACAATCGACTTCTCCCCTATTTCCCCGGCAGTTGTATGATGAGCCCGGTATGGGTTTAACCAAACATGTAATTCCATCCCTCGTTTGTGCGCTTCAGAAATCCAGAATTCTAAAGGATCATAAAAGGGTTCCGGTGCTTTACCATTCTTTCCAGTGAGGTAATAAGACCATGGTTCAACACTACTCTTATAAAAAGCATCTGCCTGGGGACGTACCTGGAGTATCACTGCGTTAAAATGTTGTTTTTCCAAAATACCCAGGAGATGTAAGGCCTCCTTTTTCTGTTTTTCAGAAGAAAGTCCAGGTGCACTTGGCCAGTTAATATTAGCTACGGTCGCAATCCAGGCCGCACGAAATTCAGCGATGTTAAGCGGGGGTTCCACAACTGTATTTTCTTCGGAAGGCTGTTCAGTTAATGGCTCTGGTACATTTTCGTTGGCTCTGGGGGATATTTCTTCCTCAACCTTTGAGTCTGACGGTGGCTGTTTGGGAATTGTGGGCTTGGTGGTTTTACAAGAATTGAAAAATAAAACCAGCAAAAAAGGTACAATCAGTTTCCTTGAATTTCTGAAATACCTGTTTGTCATAATTTGCATTAATTAATCCTCATTTTTATAGACTGCCAGTACTTTTCTAACACTTTTATGCTGAAGTAATAATTTGGAAGCTTCATCTTCGCTGATATTCAATTCTTCCACGATCATTCGGGTACCACGCCCCACAAGCTTATCATTAGACAACTGCATGTCTACCATTTTATTTCCTTTTACCCGCCCAAGTTTTATCATCACCGAGGTGGAGATCATATTCAGCACCATTTTTTGAGCGGTGCCGGCTTTCATTCGGGTACTTCCCGTTACAAATTCGGGCCCCGTGATCACTTCTATTCGAAATTCGGAAGCCTTGGCTAATGGACTCCTGGAACTACAGGTGATGCATCCGGTAATAATCCCATTTTTCCGCGCATCTTTAATCCCACCAATCACATAGGGAGTGGTTCCTGAAGCTGCGATCCCAATCAAAACATCTTTTTCTGATATATCATACTTCTGAAGATCTTTCCATGCTTTTTCGGTATCATCTTCGGCATTTTCAACCGCATTTCTAAGGGCGGTGTCCCCACCTGCAATCAAACCGATGACAATTCCCGGGCTTACACCAAAAGTTGGTGGGCATTCTGAAGCATCCAGAACTCCAAGTCTTCCGCTGGTTCCCGCTCCAATATAAAACAGTCGCCCCCCGGTTTCAATCTTCGGAACGATCTTATCGACCAACTTTTCTATTGCAGGAATTATCTTGTGGACACTTTCTGCAACACTGAGATCTTCCTGATTGATATTATTTAATAACTCTGAAGTGCTCATCTTCTCCAGATCATCGTAATTTGAAACTTTTTCGGTATCGGGACTTTTGCTTTTCATTCTTCTATTGTTTAGGAAGCTTCAGGTGTTAGAATATTATATTAAAGACTGATTCATTCCAATTCACTTAGCACCACTAAATTATCTAATCTTCAATTATGTTTAGCGAGACCTTCTATAAATTTTTAAATTCTTTTCAAACAGTAAAAAAAGGAAGAACTCAACTTTTTAATGTCATTTTTATTATGATATAAAGTTAAATATGAGAGCTAATTATAGTTAAATTACAATAACTATAGCCAATTTGGTAAGAAAACAAACATAGACTTGAAATTTTATGTAAGACTATTAATTGAATTATATTTGTACTCTTAAATTCGCCGCATTTAAAAAAGGGGAATTAGATTCAAAATATGGAGATGAAGAATATTCGAAACTTTTGCATTATTGCACATATAGACCATGGGAAGAGCACGCTAGCAGATCGACTGCTTGACTATACAGGTTCGGTGACTGAAAGAGAGAAGCAGGAACAGTTGCTCGACAGTATGGATCTGGAACGTGAACGTGGGATCACCATTAAATCTCATGCCATCCAGATGGATTATGTTCATGAAGGCGAGGAATTTGTTTTGAATCTTATTGATACTCCCGGTCACGTGGATTTTTCTTATGAAGTTTCTCGTTCAATCGCGGCCTGTGAAGGCGCATTACTAGTAGTTGACGCGGCACAGAGCATACAGGCACAAACTATTTCGAATCTATACCTTGCCTTAGAAAATGACCTGGAAATCATTCCGGTTTTAAATAAAGTGGATCTTCCAAGTGCAAATCCTGAAGAAGTTACCGATGATATCGTGGACCTTTTAGGTTGTGATCCTTCAGATATTATTCCGGCCAGTGCCAAAACAGGACTGGGAATAAAAGAAATTTTAGATGCGATCATCAACCGAATTCCTGCTCCAAGCGGGAAAGTAGATGCTCCGTTGAGAGCTTTGATATTTGACTCTGTTTACAACCCGTTTAGAGGAGTTGAGACATATTTTAGGGTTATCAACGGTTCTATTAAGAAAGGTGAGAAAATTAAATTCGTAGCCACTAATAAGACTTATGATGCCGATGAGGTTGGAACCCTTCGTTTGAAGCAATTCCCAAGAAAAGAAATCAAAACAGGTGACGTTGGTTACTTGATAACCGGAATTAAAGATGCCCGAGAGGTAAAAGTGGGTGATACTATAACCAGTGCCGTAAACCCTACGACCGAGGCAGTTGCCGGATTCGAGGATGTAAAACCAATGGTTTTCGCAGGTATTTATCCTGTAGATACTGAAGATTACGAGGAGTTAAGAGCTTCTATGGAAAAACTTCAGTTGAATGATGCTTCACTGGTATTTACTCCGGAAAGTTCTGCAGCTCTTGGATTTGGTTTCCGTTGTGGATTCCTTGGTATGCTCCACCTGGAGATCATACAGGAAAGACTGGAACGTGAGTTTGATATGACCGTTATCACAACGGTTCCTAACGTATCTTATCACGCCTATACCAACAAAAATCCGGATGATGTTATTTTGGTAAACAACCCGTCTGACCTTCCGGAACCTTCAAGTTTAAACAGGGTTGAAGAGCCTTTTATAAAAGCAACTATCATTACCAAAGCAGATTATGTTGGGAATGTAATGGGTCTTTGTATTGAGAAAAGGGGAGAGATCACAAATCAGACTTATTTAACTACAGAGCGAGTTGAATTAAGTTTTGACATGCCTTTAGCTGAAATTGTTTTCGATTTCTATGACCGTCTAAAAACAGTTTCAAGAGGTTATGCTTCTTTTGATTACTCTCCTATTGGACTGCGACAGTCAAAACTGGTAAAAGTAGACGTTCTATTGAACGGGAATACCGTGGATGCACTTTCGGCCTTATTACATGTAGACAATGCTTATGATATAGGTAAGAAAATGTGTGAGAAGCTTAAGGAACTTATCCCAAGACAGCAGTTCGATATCCCTATTCAGGCAGCAATCGGAGCCAAAATTATTGCACGTGAAACCGTAAAAGCACTTCGTAAAGATGTTACCGCAAAATGTTATGGAGGTGATATTTCCCGTAAGAGAAAGCTTCTTGAAAAGCAGAAAAAAGGTAAAAAACGTATGCGCCAGGTAGGGAACGTTGAAATTCCGCAGGAAGCTTTTATGGCGGTACTTAAGCTAAATGATTAATTTTAGTTCGGAGCAGCTTTTAGTTCAGAGTTCATAGATTCTATTTACTCTTTTAATAGATATCTTTTTAGACCGGAAATCATTTTTGATATTTCGACTAAATAAGCACGCATTTTATCCTGAACTTCAGAATTAATATAATTTTGATTTTTAGCAATTGTGATACAAACCACGCATTCTTTTAAAGAGTTTTATGCAATTACTAAATATCTCGAAAACTCTTTCTTGGATCCTCCTGAACCTTCAGCGATATTCAATGCTATAGAAATATCAGCTCTCCTGAACTGAGATATAAGACCATAGCTTTCTTCTTTAGGAAAACCTTTATTGATTTTATATACAAAATCAATAAAGAGTAAGGATTTGTTGTATACCTCAAGATCTTCAAAATTAAATTTCATACTACTCAAGTTAGGATTGATTATACAACTGAATAAATATCAATAACTTATAATTTACTGAACTTTTTTATTTTTGTATTTTATGATAAATTCTTCTCTGAACTAAAAACTACGAACCACGAACTAAAAAACGACAGACTAAATTATGGCCGGACATAGTAAATGGGCGAATATAAAGCACCGCAAAGGAGCACAGGATAAGAAAAGAGCCAAGCAGTTCACCAGAGCGATCAAAGAGATCACTGTAGCGGTAAAAGAGGGTGGAGGTTCTGATCCGGAAACTAATCCTACTTTAAGAAATGCCATCCAGAATGCCAAGGGTGTGAATATGCCCAAGGATACTATTGAACGGGCGATAAAGAAGGCTAGTGGAGCAGATGCCGATAATTACGAAACCGTAACTTTTGAAGGTTATGGCCCTAACGGGATTGCCATTTTTGTGGAGTGTACTACCGATAATACTAATAGAACAGTAGCTTCAGTTAGATCTATTTTCACCAAGAACGGAGGAAGCCTTGGTACGAATGGCTCATTGGAATTTCTCTTTGATAAAAAGGGTGTATTCATTCTTGAAAAAGAAAAGATCGAGATGGATCTTGAAGAATTTGAACTGGAACTTATTGAAGGGGGTGCTTCAAAGTTTGAAAAAGATGATGATTATCTCACTGTATTTACAGATTTTACAGATTTTGGACTGATGTCTTCAAAACTTGAAGAGCTTGAGATAGAGCCCAAAAATTCAGAAGTACAACGCATTCCATTAAATACATTAGAACTGCCGGTAGAGGACGCGAAAAAGATCTTAAACCTGGTTGAAAAGTTCGAAGACGATGATGACGTTCAAAACGTATATCATAATCTTGAAATTACTGATGAATTGATCGTGGAAATGGAAGATGAATAGACGTTAATCCTGTTCTATATTTTCTTCAATATTTTCCTTTTCCTCGCTGTCACCCGGTTCCATTTGTTTACCAAGATATACCAGCATAAAACCTTCTTCGATATCTACTTCCATACTATTTGAAGGGATAATACTTAATTCTCCTTCATTATTTTTTACAAAAAGAGGAATTATATCCGGATCGGTTTTACTTATTTCAATCAATCCTTCGTAATGTTCTTTTGAATTAAGCTCGATCTCATGAATAGAGGGATATTTTCGAGCAAGATTCGTAAGTTTGATGTAATCATCGGTCTGTGAAAACAAGCCTTCTTTTGGATTATTTTCAGGATCGTACATTTCATCTGAAGAAACTACTCTGAAAGATCCATTCTCACCAAAATGCTTTCTGAACTTTTCAATAGCATTAAGGTTTACTTCATTATTTCCCGTCATCGCCATTAAATATCCCACGTCATTCAGCTCAATATTATTGATAAGATCATCGGAATAAACGTTATCCTGTATCGCATCCAGACCGAGCTCCCGCGCCTTTTTTATATTGGTACCATTGTTATCCACCAGGACTACATGGCGATTATTCTTTTTAAGATAAGAACCGATCAATCTGGAAATAGTAGAAGCTCCTATAATTAAAATCCCCTGTGAGTTTTTCAAAAAGACTCCTACTAACTGAGCAAAAAGTCTTGCCGTAGTTGCATTAAGCAGTACCGTTCCCAATACGATAAGAAAAACCAAGGGCGTAATGTATTTCGCACCTTCAACCCCCTGATTGGCAAGTTCAATTCCAAATAAGGAGGCGATACCAGCAGCTACAATTCCGCGGGGACCCACCCAGCTTATAAATAATTTTTCATTGGTCTTAAGAGACGAACCTATACTACTTACAAAAACTCCCAGAGGTCTTATCACAAGTACAACTGTAGCAAAAAGAAGAAGCGCTTTTGTATTATAAACCAGATATAGATCTTCCATATTTATATTGGCCGCCAGCAGAATAAAAAGGATTGAGATTAATAGAACACTCAGTGATTCCTTAAAGTAAAGCAGCTCTTTTAGGTTGGGAAGATTTATATTTCCCATTACCATTCCCATCACTACTACTGCCAGAAGTCCGCTCTCGTGAGCAAAAATATCTGATAACACAAAAACTCCAAGAACCGTAGCCAGAGTTAGAACGTTCAAAAGATAATGTGGAATTACATTTTTCTTTATTGCAAAAGCCAGGGCATGGGCGAATGTGAATCCAAAAGTAAATCCGAATAAAACAATTTTACCAAACTCAAGTAAGGCCGTTTCGGTAAACTGGGTACCTTGTTCAGCACTAATAAATTCGAACATCAAAACCGCCACCAGCGCACCGATGGGGTCAATAAGAATTCCCTCCCATTTTAATATCGCTGAAATATCCTTTTTCATGGGAATATTCCGAAGAATTGGGGTGATTACCGTGGGACCGGTCACAATAATAAGTGCGGCGAAAAGAAAGGAAATTTGCCAGCTAAGACCAAAGATAAAATGAGCGGCTATACCCGCTCCAATAAAAGTGATGATAACCGCAAAGGTGATAAGTTTTACAATTACTGGCCCTACATTTAGAATCTCTCCTTTACGCAGCGTTAATCCACCTTCAAAAAGAATGACTCCAATTGCCAGGGAAACAAAATAAAACAAACTTTCTCCGGGGAATATACCATGTTCACCAGTCCAGATTGGCTCAATTAGTTTTTCCCCGCTTTGGGTATATAGGGTAGCAATAGGGCCTACAGCAAGACCAACAAGAATTAAAGGTAGAATGGCAGGGATTTTAAGTTTCCATGCAAACCACTGGGCGAGAATGCCTAATATAATAATACCTGCTAACTCTAACATAAACTGTAGTTTCTTATGAAAGCTAAAAATAACCAAAATGTTTAACTATGAAAGAGAAAACCTATCAAGCCTCTCAATGATAATATGATGTTAATTCGATTGATTTCCCTAGTTTTACCTTCCATATTTTCTATTTTGCAGAGTAATTTTTAAAAATTTAAAAATGACACTTTACCCTATTGAAGCAGGAAATTTTAAGTTAGATGGCGGTGCGATGTTTGGAGTGGTTCCTAAAAGTTTGTGGAGCAGAACAAATCCAGCCGACTCTAATAATATGATCGATATTGCGGCCCGATGTCTTCTTATTGAAAATGACGATCGTTTAATTTTAATTGATACGGGCATGGGAGACAAGCAAAGTGAAAAATTCTTTAGTTATTATTATCGCTGGGGAGATGACAATATCGATAAATCATTAAAAAAGTATGGTTTTCACAGGGATGATATCACCGATGTCTTTATGACTCACCTTCATTTTGATCATTGTGGAGGATCAATTCAATGGAATAAGGATCACACCGGCTACGAACCAGCCTTCAAAAATGCCAGGTTCTGGAGTACTAAAGAACACTGGGATTGGGCTACTAATCCTAACGATCGTGAAAAAGCATCCTTTCTAAAGGAAAATATTCTTCCCATGGAAGAAAGCGGCCAACTTCAATTTATAAATAGAAACAAGGGAGAAAGTTTTTCGGAAGCCGACGATTTAGGCTTTGGCGTATTATTTGTAGATGGACATACAGATAAGCAAATGATCCCTCATATAAATTACAAGGGTAAAAAGCTTGTTTTTATGGCAGATCTGTTACCCACAGTGGGCCATATTCCATTACCTTTTGTAATGGGATACGATACAAGACCACTGTTGACCCTTCCGGAAAAGAAGAAATTTTTGAAAACTGCCGCAGATGAAAATTATTACTTGTTTCTGGAACATGATGCTCACAATGAGATTATAACTCTTAAAAACACCGAAAAAGGTGTACGTCATGATAAAACCCATGCATTTAGCGAATTATTTAACTAAAATCACTTTATGAAAATACCTATTTATAAGCCTTTGCTGGCTTTATTTGCTGCAGGCCTTATTACCAGTTGTAGTTCTACAGCTCCAAAGATACTTTCAACTCCTATAGAAAAAATTGACTCGATTCCGTTAAAGGTTAGAGGTCTTTCAGAAGCCGAATTAAAAGAATGGCCTACAAAAGATCTATCTACCGATACAGTTCCGGGAATGAGTGTGGAAAAGGCTTATACTGAAATCATCAAAAAATCGAAACCTTCAACTGTCATTGTTGGAGTTGTAGATAGCGGTGTGGATATAGAACATGAAGATCTTAAGAATTCCATCTGGACAAATACTGATGAAGTTCCGGGAAATGGAAAGGATGATGATAATAATGGATATATAGATGATATTCATGGTTGGAACTTTTTAGGAGATGCTACAGATGAAAATCTTGAATATGTTAGGATTTTAAAGAGATTGAAGCCTAAATATGAAGGAAAATCAGAAAGCAGCATAAGTACTGCAGACAGGGCAGAATATAATCTTTATCTCAAGGCAAAAGCAGAGTATGATAAGGAATATCAGGAAGTAGTCCAGGATAAAAAAGGAACGGTCGAAATTTTGAATCAGGTGGAGGAAGCTCATAATGCAATTTCTAAGGAACTTAAAACCGAAAATTATACCAGGGAGCAAGTTTCAGATTACAAGCCTCTTACCGAGGGGATGAAGCGTTATAAGTACGTAATCACTCAAATGCAGAATCAGGTGGATGAAAACATCCCCCATGTGATAGAATTAATTCAAAATGATATCGATTATTACAACGAGAGGCTAAATACTCACTTAAATTTTGACCTTAATGGAAGAGCGATAACAGGGGATGATCCTTATGATATTACCGATAGAAATTATGGTAACAATCAAGTAATGGGCCCTCAAAAGGATAAGGAAAATATTAAACATGGTACTCATGTATCGGGTATAATTGCTGCTCAACGCGATAATAATATAGGAATTAAAGGGGTGGCTTCTAATGCTAAAATTATGGTAGTAAGAGCAGTTCCAAACGGTGATGAATATGATAAGGATATTGCCCTTGGCATACGATATGCGGTTGACAATGGAGCTAAAGTTATTAATACCAGCTTTGGTAAATATTATTCCACAAATCCTGAATGGGTTAGAGACGCGATTAAATATGCAGCCAAAAAGGATGTTTTAATCGTAAATGCTGCAGGAAATGAAGGTTTAAATCTTGATGAAAAAATGGTGTATCCAAATGATCAAATGCCGGATAAACCTCAGGAAATTGCAGATAATTTTTTAACAGTAGGCGCCTTGAATTTTGAATATGGCTCCGGATTGGTTGCGAATTATTCAAATTTTGGAAAATCTAATGTAGATGTCTTTGCTCCTGGTAGCAAGATCTGGTCTACAACTCCAAATAATACTTATGAGTTTCTGCAGGGAACTTCTATGGCCTCGCCTGAAGTAGCAGGAATAGCTGCCATCATCAGGGGATACTATCCGCAATTAACCGCACCTGAGGTAAAGCAGATCATTATGGATAGTGGATTATCAACAGAAGCGACAGTAATTGTTGCCGGAGAGAGAAATAATACACAAGAATTTAAAGAATTATCAGCTTCTGGAAAGATGGTAAATCTATATAACGCCTTAATTCTAGCCGATCAAATCGCAAAAAATCAATAAGAATGAAGAAAATATTTTTTAGTTTAATTTTTTTAACCACAGTCTTCGCTCAGGCGCAGAATAACACCTCTTACTGGCAACAACACGTCGATTATAAGATGGACGTGAATATGAATGTAAATAATTTTCGTTATACGGGTATACAGGAATTAAGTTATACCAACAATTCTCCCGATACACTGCACCGGGTATTCTATCATTTATATAATAATGCCTTTCAGCCGGAAAGTGAAATGAATGCAAGACTGGAGAATATTGCTGATCCTGACGGAAGAATGGTTAACAATAAAGGAACCAGACAGGAACCAGAATTTGAAAGCCGAATCACTGAACTTACCCCTGAACAAATTGGGTATTTAAAGGTGAAATCTTTAAAACAGAATGGAAAGTCAGTTGATTATAATGAAGAAGGAACCATTTTAGTGGTAGAGCTGGTTAAAGATATTCTGCCCGGTGAAAAAACCACTTTCAATATGGAGTTCGAAGGACAGGTCCCTGAACAAATTAGACGTTCCGGTAGAAATAATGCTGATGGAGTAGATCTTTCCATGACCCAATGGTATCCAAAATTAGCCGAATATGACTATGAAGGCTGGCATTCCGATCCATATATCGCACGTGAATTTCAAGGCGTTTGGGGAGATTTCGATGTAAAGATCACCATAGACAAAAAGTACGTTCTTGGTGGGACCGGAGTACTTCAGAATCCCATAGAAATAGGTTATGGATATCAAAAGGAAGGAACCGAAGTAAATAGGCCAAAAGGAAATACACTTATCTGGCATTTTAAAGCCCATGATGTTCATGATTTTGCCTGGGCGGCAGACCCGGACTATATCCACGATTCCATGAAAACCGAAAGCGGGGTGACCCTTCATTTTCTTTATCGAAATGATCCGAAAGTTGTGGATAACTGGAAAAAGATTCAGCCAAAAACTGCAGAATTATTGAAATTTTATAACGAACATATTGGGCCATACCCATGGGAACAATATTCTGTGATCCAGGGAGGAGATGGCGGAATGGAATATGCCAATTGTACCCTAATTACCGGAGGTGAAGATTACGGAAGTCTTATGGGAACAACCGCTCATGAATTTGCCCATTCCTGGTTTCAACAATTACTGGGAACAAACGAATCTGAACACCCCTGGATGGACGAAGGATTTACAAGTTATATCTCTGCTTTGGCCCAACAAACAATTGCAGGCCGTGAGAGTGAAAATACCTGGTCTGGTTCTTATAGAGGTTATAATTATATAGTTCAATCTGGAAAAGAGCAGCCTATGACCACTCATAGTGACCGCTATAATGAAAATGTAGCTTATTCCATAGCTGCCTATAGTAAAGGCAGTGTTTTCCTTGCCCAGCTGGGATATATTATTGGACCTGATAATCTGGCTAAAACCTTAAATAGATATTATGATAAATGGAAATTTAAACATCCTACTCCTAACGATTTTATAAGAGTCGCTGAAAAGGTGAGTGGAGCAGAATTAAGCTGGTATCTTAATGACTGGACCCGTACCACCAATACCATAGATTATGCAATAAACTCTGTTGAGCAATCTGGTGAAAATACAATAGTTAATCTTAAAAGAATTGGAATTATGCCAATGCCTTTGGATATTAAGGTAATTTTTGAAGATGGTTCTGAAAAAACCTATTATGTTCCATTAAGAATGATGCGTTGGGAAAAACCGGCCTTAAAAGATGAGAATAGAATGCTTGAAAAAGACTGGGCCTGGGCGTTTCCTGAATATCAGCTGGAAATCACAGAAGGAAATGTTTCTAAAATCGTAATAGATGAAAAGGGGCTTATGGCTGATGTTGACAGAAGCAATAATACATGGAAAGCAGAATCTGATTTTGATACTGAATCAGAAAAATAGGCTTCCTGAAAAAGGTATTTTTAAACCCTTTCTTAACCGAAAGGGTTTTTTTATTTCCCAGGATGCTTATTTTTGAAATATGAATGAACGTTTTGGAAGATCAGATAAATTAAAAAGCAAGAAGCTTATAGATCAACTATTCCTGGAAGGAAGAAGTATAAAATCATTTCCCTTAAAACTGGTATATCTTCCTATTGAAAACGTGGATTCCGCTGAATTGAAAACAGGTGTTTCTGTTCCTAAAAAGCTGATTAAAAATGCAGTAAATCGCAATAGGATTAAAAGGCAGATGCGTGAAGTTTTCAGAAAAAATAAGTATCTTTTAACCAAAGATTTATCTTCTTCGCATGCCTGTATGTTCATTTATATTTCACGTGACGAAATTACTTATGATAAGCTGGAAGAGAGTATGAAAAAGATTTTAGAGAAATTCAGGGAAAAACAATTACGTCATGAAAAATCCAATAGCTAGAAAACTTATACTTCCGGTTGTTCTTATCGGAATATTCCTTGGGACGGTTAGTTTCAAATCAGACTTTTTTGAAATAGCCAAGCAAATAGAAATTTTCACCACCTTGTTTAAGGAAATCAACATGAATTATGTTGATGAAACCAATCCTGCAGCACTCATGGATACCGCAATTAAATCCATGCTAACAGAACTGGATCCATATACCAATTACTGGAATGAACAGGATGTAGAGGCGGCAAGAATAAATAGTGCAGGAGAATATACCGGGATAGGGGCGCTGGTGAAAGCAGGAAGTGAATCTCTTACCATAGTGGAAGCTTACAAGGATTATCCCGCCGATAAAGCGGGATTAAAGGCTGGAGACGAAATTATAAAGATTGGAAAGATCAATGTTGCAGATTTTAAAGAAGATGCGGGAGAATTGCTAAATGGAGCTCCTGATAGTGATATACAAATAACTTATCGCCGTCAGAATGAAATAAAGACCACCTCATTAAAAAGAGGCGCTGTGGAATTAAACGCGGTGCCCTTTCACAAGTTACTGGATGATAATTCTGGTTATATCGTACTTTCAAGGTTCAATGCTAAGGCATCCACCGAAGTGGCCAGAGCTTTAAAGGATCTAAAGAATCAGGGGGCTGATAAAATTATCCTTGACCTTCGAGGAAATCCAGGAGGATTGTTAAATGAAGCCATAAATATTTCTAATATTTTCCTGCCGAAGGGTGAACTTATCGTAACAACAAAATCGGTCATAGAAAAATACAACCGCGAATATCATACTCAAAAAGAACCGCTGGACACTCAAATTCCATTAGTGGTTTTAGTGAACGGAAGAAGTGCTTCGGCAAGTGAGATCGTAGCAGGCGCCATACAGGATCTTGACCGCGGGGTAATAGTTGGAGCCCGAAGTTTTGGGAAAGGTCTCGTTCAACGGCCAAGAGAACTTGCATATGGAACCCAGTTAAAGATCACTATTTCACGCTACTATACACCTAGTGGAAGATGTATACAGGCCCTGGATTACAGACAAAGAGATGAAAATGGAAAAGCCATAAGAACTAAGGTGGAGGATTATAATGAATTCAACACCCGCAATGGACGTAAAGTGTATGATGGCGGCGGAATTCTTCCCGATGTAAAACTCGAAACATCTGAATATAGTGATATAACGCAGTCGTTACTGGTACAGGATGCTATCTTTGACTTTGCCACCAAATATTATTATTCTCATCAATTGAGCAATCCGGAGCAGTTTAACTTTTCGGATTCAGATTATAATGATTTCATAAATTTTCTGGAAACATCAAATTTTGAGTATAAAACAAGTACCGAAACAGAACTTGATAAAATGATGGATACTGCTGAAGATGAAGAGTTAAAATCAAAACTAGCTTCTGAAGTCGCAAATATCCGGAACCAGATAGATACTTATAAAAAGCAACAACTGCAGGCTAAAAAACCTGAAATTGTAAGTCTTTTAACCGATGAGATCATTAAAAGGTACTTCTATAAGGAAGGATTGTATGAATATTACACGGTAAATAATCCTGAGATTCTTAAAGCAAAATCAATTCTTAATAATCCTTCAGAATATTCAATAATTTTAAAATAGGAGGAAAGTGCAGGAATTCCTTTCATTTTTCGAGAATATGCCCGTCTGGCAAAAATTTGCCTGGCTAAGCTTTATTTTAGGTGGTTTCTGGATCCTGGAAGGTTATTATGGCCTGGTAAAATTCAGCTATAACAAATGGAAGCATGCTCGTACTAACTTTATATTGCTGGGGTTTGTGATGCTTATAAATATCTCATTTGGGCTGTTTACTGCAGGAATTTTTATATGGCTCAGGTCTTCCAATTTTGGATTGCTAAACTTAATTGAGCTTTCGGTATGGATAGAACTTACTTTATCTATTCTCGTTTTAGATCTAATCGCACAATATTTTGTTCATTTTCTTCTTCATAAAATAAAATGGATGTGGAGATTGCATATTGTACATCATAGTGATATATCTATAGACGCTACTACTGGAACAAGGCATCATCCCTTCGACTTTATAATAAGAGAAATATTCGCCTTGATAGCCGTGATTATTATGGGTATGCCAGTAGCCTTTTATTTATTATACCGGCTGCTTAGTGTATTCTTTACTTATTTTACGCATGCAAATATAAAATTACCGGCAAGTGTTGATAAGGTATTGAGTTACGTAATAGTCACTCCTAATATGCATAAATTCCATCACCATTATCAGCTGCCCTGGACCGATAGTAACTACGGCAACATGTTAAGCATCTGGGACCGCCTTTTTGGAACTATGGTTTATGATGATACCGAAAAAATACGGTACGGAATAGATATAGTGGACGATAAGACTTCAGATAATATTAAATATCAATTAGGAATTCCATTCAATCGATCCATAAAAACTAAAAATTGAATTATTCCTTAAGCATTGCTATATGGGGAATCCCGTCTTCTAAATATCCCTCTCCGGTAGTCTTATAACCGTGAAATTCGTAGAATTTTATAAGATATTGTTGAGCTGAAAGTTTAATATTTGTGGTATGATAATGTTTTGAAATAGCCTCTTGAGAAGCTTTCATAATTTCATGCCCATACCCATAATTTCTTTCAGAGTCCTTTACCACAACCCTTCCAATTGCTGCTTCTTTAAAATAATAACCAGGCTTAAAACAACGGGTATAGGCTACTATTTTATCATTTTTAAATCCTAATATATGAAGAGCTTCGTCATCTTTTCCATCTATATCCTGATAAACACAATCCTGCTCCACTACAAAAACCTCAGATCTTAACTGTAAAAGATCATAAAGTTCTTGGATAGTAAGATCGTCAAATGTTTTGATCCCTATTTGTAAGTGAATCATGGCTTATTAACAATACTTTTTGGCGGCAATCTTATCTACTCTTCTCTGGTGTCTTCCTCCTTCAAATTCAGTATTTAAAAAGGCTTCCAACATTTCAACAGCCAGTTCCTTAGATACGAACCTGGCAGGAATACTTAAGATATTCGCATTGTTATGTTCACGTGCAAGTTTAGCTATTTCTACGTTCCAGCATAATGCCGAGCGTACACCCTGATGTTTATTTGCGGTCATATTTGCACCATTTCCACTGCCGCATATAATTACACCAAGATCTGCTTTCCCATTTTCAACATCTTCAGCGACAGGATGAACAAAGTCTGGATAGTCAACACTCTCTTCGCTATCTGTTCCATAATTTGTAACCGTGTGTCCCATTGTTTTAAGTTTCTCCTGGATCATTTGTTTATAACCAGTACCTGCGTGATCGTTTCCAATAGATATTTTCATAATTGATGTTGTTTATGGCAAAGTTAAAAAAGAGAAGCATTAATGCCCCTTTTTTCCATTGTTAATTAGTTTATGTAAAAGCTTAATTATCAGAGTATAATTATTGACAGCTAATTGTGTAAAACATATGATGATTTAGTTATAAAGAAATTTGTTTTTTATGATAATTATAACAATACCATCTAAAAGTTGAATAAATCAAATTATAACTGCAGAAATTTTCACCTACTTATGAGCATATAAAAACACGTTGTTGACAACTGTTAATTTTAAACTTATCAATAAATAGCTTTAAAACAATTTTATGAACTTTTGTTAAGTAAATCTTAAAAACATAAGAATATCAATCACTTATAATTTTAGTACGCTGTTAACAACCTGTTATCAAAAACTCACAACCAAAATTCCTAATACAATTGAAAAAAATTGTTCTACAAATTAACACACCATCATATAACAACATTTAAATTTTTTAAAAAAGAAGAAATAATAAATATGATATATAATGTTTATAACTAAACGATACGTAAATGAGAAGATTTGTCATTTAGAGAATCGAATATTTTCTTTGCTTTTTCCAGATCTCCTGGATGTACCATTAATCGTATTCCTCCAAATGCTACAGAAGATAACGGCAAAAGGCTTATAAGTGTCTCGTTCTGGAAATAATGGCGTATCTGCGCATTTTGGAATTTTAGTTTTAGAACTAAATATTCGTGTGCGTACGTAAAAGTTGCCAGACATAGAAAATCTTTCATAGCAAAAATTTAACCTTATTAAAGATAGGTTTTATTCCTGACTTGCTAAAGGAGCCCTTTCAGTTATAATTGTTGTTGGAAAAGGGAGAATTTCGGTACGCTTATTAAGGCTTTTATTGATGTAAGTCACAAAGAAAATAATGCCTATAATAAATATAAGGAAGAAGAAAAATGAATAACGGGTTGACTTACTTACTTTCATAATCATGCGATAAATATAAGGGGGCAAGTCAGGGGGAATGTAAACTTAAAATTAAGAAAAAATTAAGAATAAAGGCAAGGACTTTTAAAATTATTTCAAGTTTTTTTAAAACTAATTTATATAACTGAAAAACTTGTAGCTTTTTTCATTAACAAAACTTTACAGGTAAATAGTTTATAGGTGATTTTAATGACTTAATTTTATACTTTACTTACCAAACGAATGAAAAAAAAGAAAAATAACAAACCTGCAATAAAAGGAAACCTCTCAAAAAGCATCTTAAATATACTTCGCAAAAATTCTGGAAAACCCAGCAATTATAAGCAAATAGCCTCTGAGCTTGGTGTTAATGATGCAAGTAGCCGTAACCAGATAATTAAAAAGTTAGCTCAACTGGCTGCAAAAAAACAGATCAAAGAAGTTGAAAGAGGTAAATTCCTTATTGAAGGGCGGAATGATTATTACACCGGAGTTTTAGATCTTACCACTAAGGGATATGGTTATGTGATGGTTGAGGAACTCGCAGATGATATTTTTATAGCCAATAGAGATTTAAATAATGCTTTTGACGGCGATACTGTTGAGATTTACGTTTTTAATAGGAGGCGAAGCAAAAGATCTGAAGGAGAGATTACTAAAATTGTAAAAAGAAAAAGAACAGAATTTGTAGGAACCTTGCAGTTAAAAAAGGATTTTGGATTTGTAGTCATAGATGATAACTCCATGTATACCGATTTCTTCGTTTCTGGAAACAAACTTAATGGAGCTTCAGATGGTGAAAAAGTAGTGGTAGAATACGAAGAATGGCCAGAAAAAGCCGATTCACCTTTCGGAAAAATAACCAGGGTTCTTGGGATTCCGGGAGAACATCACACAGAAATCCATTCTATCCTTGCTCAATATGGATTGCCTCATGATTTTCCTGAAGAAATAGAAGAATTTGCCAATAAAATTGATACATCTATTAATGAAGAGGAAATAAAGAAACGTCGTGATATGAGGGATGTTTTAACTTTCACGATCGATCCTAAAGATGCCAAGGATTTTGATGACGCACTTAGTTTTAAACAACTTGAGAATGGAAATTACGAAATAGGAATTCATATTGCAGATGTTTCGCACTATCTGCAACCGGGAACCATTCTTGATGAAGAGGCCTTCGAACGCGCTACTTCAGTATACCTGGTGGATCGGGTGGTTCCTATGCTTCCTGAAATTCTTTCTAATAATGCCTGTTCTTTAAGGCCAAAGGAAGAAAAATTTACATTTTCTGCGGTTTTTGAAATAGATGATAATGCGCGTGTAAAAGAAAAGTGGTTTGGGAGAACTGTAACTTATTCAGATGAACGTTTTGCCTATGAAGAAGCACAGCATATTATTGAAACAGCTACAGGAACAATACCCGATGATGTTTCTATAAGAAAACATTCCTATACTGTTCGCGGGACTTTAGTGGAAGCTATTACTACACTTAACAGGCTTGCTAAAAAAATGCGCTCCAGACGAATGAGAGATGGCGCTATTTCTTTTGATAAGGTTGAAGTTAAATTCAATCTTAATGAAGAGAATAATCCGGTGGGTGTATTCTTTAAAACGGCAAAAGATGCCAATAAATTAATAGAAGAATTCATGCTATTAGCAAACAGGCAAGTTGCCGAATTTATTGGAAAAAAACAGCCTAAAAAGACCTTTGTTTACAGATGTCATGACGAACCAGACGATCAAAAACTGGCTGCTCTTCAGAATATTGTAGGAAGATTTGGACATAAATTAAATCTAAAAGATAGAAGTTCTACCACTTCTTCTTTGAATAAATTATTGGAAGACGTTCAGGGTAGAAAGGAACAGAATATGGTTGATACTCTGGCGATACGAACCATGAGTAAAGCTTATTATGGGACAGAAAATATTGGACATTATGGATTAGCTTTTGATTATTATACCCATTTTACATCTCCTATACGTAGATATCCCGATGTGATGGTTCACCGGCTTCTTCAACGGTATTTGGATGGTGAGAATTCGGCAAATGAAGAAGAGTATGAGAATAAATGCCATCACAGTAGTGAAATGGAAAACCTGGCCACAAATGCCGAAAGAGATTCCATAAAATACATGCAGGTGAAATTTATGCAGGATCACGAAAATGAAGAATTCCTGGGTGTTATTTCCGGAGTTACCGAGTGGGGAATTTTTGTGGAAATAGTAGAAAATAAATGTGAAGGAATGATTCGTTTAAGGGATCTTAATGATGATCATTACGAATTTAACCAGGAAGAATTTGCAGTGGTAGGCAAGCGTACCGGACAAACCTATACCTTAGGAGATGAAGTGTACGTAAAAGTAAAAAATGCAGATCTAATTAAAAGACATCTTGATTTCACTTTACTTGGAAGCAAGAAAGAAGTGGAAGCAGAATTAGAAGATTAGCAAGATAATTTTTAAAAAAACTTTTGTTGTGAAGACCTGAAATTTTTAGAAATTTCTAAAAGTTTACCTTTACAATACAAATGAACTGAATGTTACAGGACGTTTTTTCAGGTATGCCCCTTGGACTTTTTCTGGCTTTTTTGCTTGGACCTGTGTTTTTTGTATTGCTTGAAACAGCTGCTATAAAAGGCTTTAGAGCTGCTATTTCCCTTGATTTAGGAGTTATTACTGCAGATATGGTTTTCCTCACTATCGCCTATTTAAGTACCACCAAAATTCTTGAAAGAATAAAAGATGATCCGGCTTTATTTATTTTTGGAGGAATGATACTGGCAACATATGGGATCATAAGCTTTTTGCAAACAAAAAAAGATTTACAAACAGATGAAGAAACCCCTGAAATAAGAAAGCTTGGTAAAAGTGATTATTTCGGATTATTTGCAAAGGGATTCATCCTTAATTTCATAAATATTGGCGTTCTTGGATTCTGGTTGGGTGTTATTATTGTTTTTGGACCTAAGATGGATATGGAAACCAACCGTATTGCAGTATTTCTGGGATCGGTACTGGGAACTTACCTTGTGGTAGATATAGCTAAAATTCTACTGGCTAAAAAGCTGAATCGTAAACTTACTCCTAACCGTATTTACTTTATGAAAAGAACGATTAGTTTTTTTCTAATTTTCTTCGGAATAGTACTCATAAGTCAGGGCTTATTCCCAAATCAGGTAGATGAAATTAAAGATCAGATCGAGGAAATTACTCCAAACGATAGCGTAATTGGCGATTTAGGTCATCTAATCAAAAAAGATTCAGAACAGAATAAATAAAAAAAGCTCCCTTTATAAGGAAGCTTTTTAGAGGCATCGAGCGGATTCGAACCGCTGTACAAGGTTTTGCAGACCTCTGCCTAGCCACTCGGCCACGATGCCCTTTCATGGTTGGCAAATGTAATAAAAATTTTAAGTTTCAAAACTAAAATCTAACGTGATTTGCTCCGGCTTACCGTTACCATTGCTACATTTCCTCCAATGGGAGGGTTAATTTTTGAAACATCTACCTTCGCTTTTTGAACCATAATCAGCTCATCCATAATCCTGCAGAGTATTCTTTCGGCGACAGTTTCCAGTAATTTGGACCGAATTGCCATTTCCTCTTTTACGATCTTATTTAAATGAACATAATCAATAGTATCACTTAATTTATCGGTTTTTGCAGAATGAGAAAGATCTCCTTTAATTTTGAGATCCACCCTGTATTCACTACCAATCTTACCTTCTTCATCAAGGCATCCATGATAGGAAAATACTTTTATATTCTTAAGTTTTATTACTCCCACACTAATTTTTGAGCAAAGATAAGTTCTGTATTGATGTATTTCAATTAATATGCTCCTTTTCGCTAATAGTATTAGTGACTTACTGCTACTTTCGACTTAAAATTTGATAAATTTGCCTTTTATTTTATTATAGATATGGCCGAAGGAAAAAAATCGCTCAACTTTATTGAGCAAATTATTGAAGAAGATTTAAATTCTAATTATAAAAAAGAGGAACTTAAATTCAGGTTTCCACCTGAACCAAATGGATATCTTCATATAGGGCATGCGTCTTCAATTTGTCTGAATTTCGGGCTTGGAGAGCGATACACTGCACCAGTAAATCTTAGATTTGATGATACTAATCCTATGAAGGAAGAGCAGGAATATGTAGATGCCATTAAAAAAGATATTCTTTGGTTAGGCTTTAAATGGGCTGAAGAATGTTATGCTTCAGATTATTTTCAGCAATTATATGATTGGGCGGTTAAAATGATCAAGAATGGCGATGCCTATGTGGACAGCCAGACTTCAGAAGAAATAGCCGAACAAAAAGGAACACCAACTCAACCTGGAAAAGAAAGTCCATATAGAAATCGATCTATAGAAGAAAATCTGAATCTTTTCGAAAAGATGAAAAACGGAGAAACTCCGGAGCGCGGACATGTTTTGCGTGCTAAAATTGATATGGCATCTTCCAATATGCTTATGAGGGACCCTGTAATGTATAGATGTTTACATAAAAAACATCATCGTACGGGTGAAAACTGGAAGATCTATCCTATGTATGACTGGGCTCATGGACAAAGTGACTTTATAGAGCAGGTTTCCCATTCTTTCTGTACCCTGGAATTTTTGCCCCATCGTGAACTTTATAACTGGTTTATAAAAGAAGTAAGCAAGTCTGAAGATTTTAAACCAAAGCAAAGAGAATTCGCCAGGAGAAACCTAAGCCATACTATAGTAAGCAAAAGAAAATTATTACAATTGGTAGAAAAGGGATTTGTAGATTCCTGGGACGACCCGAGAATGCCTACTATCTCTGGTCTTAGAAGACGTGGTTATACCCCTAATTCTATTAGAAAGTTCGCTGATTCTATTGGTGTTGGGAAACGAGAGAATATTATAGATGTTTCCCATCTTGAATTTTGCGCAAGAGAAGATCTCAATAAGGTAGCTCCAAGAGTGATGGCGGTTTTAGACCCCGTTAAGGTAATTATCACCAATTATCCCGATGATAAAGAAGAATGGCTGGAGGCTGAAAATAATCCTGAAGACGAAGCTGCCGGATCACGAGAAGTGCCTTTTTCAAGAGAATTGTATATAGAGCAGGAAGATTTTAAAGAAAGTGCAAACCGAAAATTCTTCAGACTTACGCTTGGAAAAGAAGTAAGACTTAAAAATGCCTATATAATCAAAGGGGAAGAGGTTGTTAAAGATGGAGAGGGTAATATTACCGAAATTCATTGTACTTATGATCCTAAAAGCAAGAGTGGGAGCGGGACTGAAGAATCTATGAGAAAAGTAAAGGGAACCTTGCACTGGGTATCTGTTAAACATGCTTTTGAGGCCGAAGTTAGGCTCTATGATAGACTGTTTACAGAAGAAGAACCAGATGCCGATAAAGAGAAAGATTACCTTGATTTTGTAAACCCTGATTCTTTAAATGTGGTTACAGGTTATCTTGAACCAAGTTTAAAGGATGCCCAGATCCTCGATAAAGTTCAGTTTCAACGTATTGGATATTTCTGCGTGGATAAAGATTCTACCGTAGAAAAACCAGTGTTTAATAGAACAGTAAGTCTGCGTGATTCCTGGGCTAAGAAGAAAAATTAATTCTATTCTTAGATTGATTTAAGAATAATTTAGCAAAGGATTTTAACATATTAACCGGTTATTAACAAGCAAAGGGCGCATCAACTCTTATATTTGAATGAATAATAACTTAAAATTCAAAAACTTATGGCAAATACAGGAAATACTTTTTTAGCATTAATTACAGGAGCTGCGATAGGCGCAGGCATCGGTTTACTTTATGCACCCGACAGTGGTGAGAAAACCAGAAAAAAGCTTAGAAAAGATGCTGAGGAAGCTCAGGACCGTCTTAATAAAAGATATCATGAGACATCTTCTAATTTAAGCGATAAAGCCAAGAAGGCAAGAGTTGATTTTGAGCAAAGACTTGAAGAGACACTTTCTTCCGCAAGTCATAAAGCAGATGATATTTTATCTGCAATGGAAAATAAACTTGAGGAATTACGAAAACAAAATGCTAAATTGCAAAAAGATAAAACGGGCAAGTCTTCTGGAAAATCACCAGATAAAGCCGTAGTATAAATCTTTATGGCATTTGAAAAATTATCTGACAGTATTCACGAATTAAATAGTAATGTTCAGAATTTCATTCAAAGTAATTCTGATTATTATAAATTAAAAGCATTCAAATCGGGAATGAAAGGTGTTACCTCTCTGGTACGCTTTTTAATTCTTATTTCGCTTGTGAGTGTTGCCGGAGTTCTTATTTCTTTTGCCCTTGCTATTTTAATTAGTGAAGCTACAGGAGTTCCAAGCCTGGGATATTTTATTGTAGGCGGATTTTATCTTGTGGTTGCGGTGTTGCTTTTCACTGCCGGAAAAAAACCGATAGAGAAGTTTTTACTGAAGAAATTTTCAGCAATTGTTTTTGAAGAAGAAGAAGAATGAGAATATATTCTAATTTTGAGGAAATAGACAAGGATCTGAAAATACTTAAACTTCAGACAGAAATTGATAAGGAGGAGATCAAACTAAGTATAGATCAAACCAAAGAATCTTTATCTCCTGCTTCACTTATTGGAAGTACTATTGGTTCTATTATTCAGAAGGCGATCGTATTGAAAGCAGTTTCTAAAATATTCGGATTAAAGCGAACGATTACCTCTTCGAGAAAGAAATAAAATTCAATTTAAAAATTAAAAAGCCCCGATTTCGGGGCTTTTTTTATTCGGATTCGTTACCTGGTTTTTTTCTTGATTTCTCCGAAACTTTTTTACGATTCTGTTCCTTCATCGCTTCCCCTATTTGATTGGAAGCGGTAAAAGAAGCAACCATATTGTTTAGCATTTCACTACCGGCCTGTGGGGAGTTTGGAAGTAATATAAGATTACTATTTGTTTCTTCACCAATAGCCTGTAACGTATCATAATGTTGAGTCACCACGATAAGGGCAGAAGCTTCCTGTGAATTAATTCCAACATTATTTAAAACGTCCACACTTTCTTCAAGTCCTCGCGCGATCTCTCTTCTTTGATCTGCGATACCCTGTCCCTGTAATCGCTTACTTTCTGCTTCGGCTCTCGCTTTTGCGACAATTTTAATTCTATCTGCTTCAGCATCATATTCGGCAGCTACTTTTTCACGTTCGGCGGCATTTATTCTGTTCATCGCTGCTTTTACCTGTACATCAGGATCAATATCTGTAACCAGAGTTTTTATGATATCATAACCATAAGATTGCATGGCTTCATTCAATTCCCGGTTTACAGCAATAGCGATGTCGTCTTTACGTTCAAAAACATCATCTAACTTCATTTTAGGCACTTCTGCGCGCACAACGTCAAATACGTAAGCTGTTATTTGGTCATGAGGGCTTTCAAGCTTGTAGAAGGCATCATATACATTATCCTTACGTACCTGGAACTGAACTGATATTTTCAGTTTCACAAAAACATTATCCTTTGTCTTTGTTTCGACCATCACATCAAGCTGCTGAACTTTTAAATTAATTCGCCCGGCAACCTGATCTATCACGGGAATTTTTAATTGTAAACCGGAACTTCTAATACTTGTAAATCTTCCAAAGCGCTCTATAATTGCTGAAGTTTGCTGTTTCACAATAAAGATACTGGAGAATAATAACAGGAGAAAAATTACTCCTAATATTGGCAATAAAACTAAATTGAACATGTAATGATTATTAATTTAAGAATGCTTCAATTTAATAATAAAAGCTTGAATCCTTATAAAATAAAAAAACCGGCTCAGGAAATATCCCGATGCCAGTTTTTATATATTAATTAGGTGCTTATTTTAAAGTCTCAATGGCTTTTTGAATTCGGTTAAGTGTTTCCTCTTTTCCAACAAACTCAGCGATCTTATACAGGTCAGGGCCCTGCAAGCCGCCTACCAGAGCAAGTCTCAAAGGCATCATTACTTTTCCAAATCCTATTTCCTTCTGTTTGATCCATCCTTTTACGCTCTCCTGCAGATTATCTGAAGTGAAATCCTCGGTAGAGGATAAGAATTCCTTAAGCTCGTTCATGAGTTCAGCCGTACCTTGTTTCCAGGCTTTTTTAGAATCTTTAGGATCGTAAGAGGTAGGGGCCATAAAAAAGAAATATCCCTGATCCCAGAAATCCTCTACAAATATTACTCGTTCTTTTATGAGCTCAACCACACTGGAGATGTAATCTTTTTCAGCCTTTATTTCCTTTTCCTCAAGGTGTTTTTCGAATTCTTCAGTTAATAAGTCATTATCAGCCAGTTGAATATAATGTTGCTGGAACCATTTAGTTTTTTCAGGATCAAATTTAGCCCCGCCTTTATGGACTCTTTCAAGTTCAAAAGCCTTGGTTAGTTCGTTTATTTCAAAAAATTCCTGTTCAGTTCCCGGATTCCATCCCAAAAACGCAAGCATATTTACTACAGCCTCAGGGAAATATCCTTCTTCACGATATCCGGCTGAGAGTTCGCCAGAATTTGGATCTTTCCATTCCAGAGGAAATACAGGGAAGCCCATTTTCTCTCCGTCTCTTTTGCTAAGTTTTCCTTTACCCTGAGGTTTTAGGATTAGTGGAAGATGCGCAAATTCAGGGGTATTCCAACCAAAGGCTCTATAAAGCATAAAATGCAAAGCCAGTGATGGTAACCACTCTTCACCACGAATTACATGGGTGATCTCCATAAGATGATCATCCACAATATTTGCAAGGTGATAAGTGGGCATTCCGTCGCTTTTATATAAAACCTTATCATCAAGGATGCTTGTATCAATTTCAATATCACCGCGAATCACATCTTTTAAATGTAATGTTTCAGACTCTGGTGATTTAAACCGGATCACATATGGATCCTCATTATCTATTTTTGTTTTTACTTCTTCTTCTGAAAGGGAAAGCGAATTTTTCAATTTTAAACGGTTATGCCAGTTATAGATGAAAGTTTTCCCGATTTCTTCATGATCTTTTCTATGCGCATCAAGCTCTTCAGCAGTATCAAATGCATAATATGCATCTCCAGATTCTACCAGTTTATCAGCATATTCCCGGTATTTATCTTTTCTTTCACTTTGCCGGTAAGGACCAAATCCCTTTTCTTTTCCAGGACCTTCATCATATGGAATTCCGCACCAGTTAAGGGATTCTATAATATAATCTTCAGCTCCTTCCACGTATCGATTCTGGTCTGTATCCTCAATGCGCAGTACAAAATCACCACCGTGTTTTTTAGCAAATAAATAGTTGTATAAGGCTGTTCTTACGCCCCCAATGTGCAATGGACCTGTAGGGCTGGGAGCAAATCTTACTCTTACTTTTGAAGACATATTTTTCTAAATTTTGCTGGCAAAGATACAACCTTATTATACCAATCCTAAACCTGGCATTGAGCTTCTGTGAGAAGATTTATTTTTATTGTATTTTTAAGAAAATATTGCTGTTGAAAATGGAGAATTTCGGAAGGGTGCGGAATAAGCTGGAAAGATTTATTAGAAAGTATTATCTAAATCAAATACTTAAAGGCAGCCTTTTGTTCATTTCTACCGGACTCCTTTACTTTTTAATTGTTATTGGCCTCGAATATTTTCTCTGGCTTTCCACGCTGGGAAGAAGTATTTTATTCTGGATCTTTATTTTAGTCGAATTAATTCTGTTGATTCGGTTTATAGGAATACCTCTATTGAAGCTGCTAAAATTTTCCAATGGAATTAATGAATTTCAGGCAGCCGAAATTATTGGAGAACACTTTCCTGAAGTTAATGATAAACTGAAGAATCTACTTCAGTTAAGGGAGAGTTCTAAGAAATCTGATCTTTTACTGGCAAGTATCGATCAAAGATCAAAAGAACTTACTCCAATTCCTTTTAGTTCTGCGATAGATTATAGACGAAACAGGAAGTATATCAAATTTGCTGTTTTTCCTATTCTTATAATTCTAGGCGTGATTATCGCGGGCAAAGCCGACTTTATTACCCAAAGTTTTAGCAGGATTTCAGATTATAATACGGTCTATTTAAAACCGGCTCCTTTTCAATTCATTATTCAGAATAGTACTTTGGAGAGTAGAGAAGGGGAGCCTTATAAATTACAGGTAAAAACTCTCGGAGATTATAACCCGGAAAATGTGAAGCTGTTAGAAGCTAATGCTGAAAACTTTATGAAACAAACCGCTCCCGGTGTCTTTGAATATACTTTTTCAGAAATTTCCAGGGATGTTGATTTTCACCTTATTTCTAATGAAGTGGTTTCCCGGGAATATACTATAAACATGATTGAAGTGCCGAAATTATTGAATTTCAGTATGCAGATCGACTATCCTTCTTATACGGGAGTTTCAAATGAAGAATTGTCTGGAACCGGTAATATTACTGTTCCGGAAGGCACAAATATTAGCTGGATTTTTAATACCAAAAATGTTAGCTATTTAAATTTTAAAACCGACGATTCACTTTATAAACTTAGTCCCAGAAGTGATCATATAGAATTCCAAAAGTCTGTAAGGGAAAATTATCCTTATTCCATAAGCTCTTCCAATGAGCGTATTATGGACTATGAACAGTTGGATTATACGGTAAAAGTGATTAAGGATAAATATCCTGAAATACAGGTAGAAGCCCGAAGAGATAGTTTAAACACTGATATACAGTATTTTAAAGGAAATGTATCGGACGATTATGGATTGAGTCGGCTGGATTTGGTTTACTATACCAATGATAATGAGGAGGCTCCCAAGCGAGTTGCTATTCCTGTTTCCCGGGAAGGTTTTGATGAATTTCATTATGTATTTCCGGGTAATCTCGATCTAAAGGAAGGTGAAAATTATATGTTTTATTTTAGGGTTTTAGATAACGATGCGGTGAATGGCGCAAAATCGGCACAATCTCAAACTTATACTTTTCATAATAAAACCAGGGAAGAACTTGAAAAGGAAAACCTGGAAGAACAAAATGACGCTATTGAAAATATAGGCGAGAAACTGGATGAATTCAAAAGGTCTGATGAGGAGTTAAAAGAGATATCCAGAATTGAAAAAGAAGAAGACGAGTTGAATTATAATGACCGCAAGAAGCTGGAAGAATTTATTAAAAGACAGAAGCAACAGAATGAAATGATGAAAAATTATTCTGAAAAGCTTGAAAAAAGTCTACAAAAGAATAATGAGAATTCTTTGATGAAGGAGGAGTTGAATAAGCGTCTTGATAATAATGAAAAAAGGCTACAGGAAAATGAATCCCTTTTAGAAGAACTCGAAAAATATTCTGAAAAGATCCAAAAGGAGGACCTGGGTAAAAAACTTGAAGAATTATCAAAGAAAAACAGGAATAGTCAGCGAAGCCTGGAACAGTTGCTGGAGCTAACCAAAAATTATTATGTAGAAGAGAAGAAGCAAAAGTTGGCTCGAGACCTCGAAAATCTGGGTGAAGAACAGGAAGAACTTTCCAGAAAGGAAGAAGTAGAAAATACGCTGGAAGAACAGTCTAAGTTGAATAAAAAATTTGAGAATTTCCAAAAGGAAATGGATCAATTGGAAAAAGAAAATGAGAAGTTAAAACAACCAAAAGATCTTGGAAGGGAAGAGGTTGATGAAGAGAGTATAAAAAAGGATCAGGAAGACGCGAAAGAGAATTTGGAACAACAAAATAATTCCGATGCCAAGAAGCAACAACAGGATGCGGGAAAGAAAATGAAGGAAATGGGTGGTGCGATGCAAGAAATGGCCATGCAACAGGAAATGCAGCAATTGGAAGCCGACGCTGAGTCCTTACGGCAAATACTGGATAACCTTATTACGTTTTCCTTTGAGCAGGAGGAGTTACTGAGAAATTTTAAAGTTCTGCAACAGAATAACCCGGCCTATGCAGGTAAGTTAAAAAACCAAAGTAATCTACGGGAGAATTTCAACCATATAGACGATAGTCTTTATACGCTTGCCTTGAGAAATCCTATGATCAATGAAGCCATTACGAGCGAGCTTACCAATATTGAATTTGACCTGGAAAAAGCTATCGAAAGACTTTCTGAAAATGAAATTCCGCAAGGAACGGCTAGTCAGCAATATGTGGTTACAGGAGCGAATGATCTTGCGAATCTTTTGGATAATATTCTTTCTTCCATGCAACAAATGATGGCAAATCCGCAGGCCGGATCCGGTAATAGTGGGCAGGAATTTCAGCTTGACGATATTATTAAAAAGCAAAAGAAACTAGGTGAGAAGATGGAAAAAGGAGCTGAATCCAAACCTCAATCTCCTGGCGAGCCCGGGCAGGAAAAGATGGGGGAAGGGGAAAGTGGAGAACTTTATGAGATTTATAAGGAGCAGCAAATGTTAAGAATGAAAATGGAGGAATTATTAAAGAATGAAGGCTTAAAAAATGCTAATGATCCCTCAGAGAAAATGAAAGAATTGGAAGAACAATTACTGGATAAGGGTTTTGATCCGGAAACGGTTAAAAGGATGCAGCAATTAGAATATGAATTATTAAAGTTTGACGAAGCGCATAAATTGCAGGGTACTGATAACAAAAGAACATCTGAAACCAATCGAATAGATTACGAAAACCGCCTTAATAATCAAATTGATAGGGCTAAAGAATATTTTAATTCTACTGAGATTTTAAACAGACAAATCTTACCTTTGCGCCAAATTTACAGAGAGAAAGTGAAGGAATATTTTGGAACAGGGAGAGATTAATTTTTTTAGCGAAAATGATTTTGTTCTTAACCATGAACAGGATTACCGCGATTGGTTGGAAATTGCTATAAAGTCTGAAAATAAATTTGTTGGTGACATCAGTTTTATTTTTTGTGATGATGAGTATTTACATAAAATAAACCTTGAGTTTCTCGCTCACGATACCTACACAGATATAATTAGTTTCGATAACACTGTCGGAAATACACTACAAGGGGATATTTTCATTAGTACCGAAAGAGTTTATGAGAATTCTCAAGATTTTAATGTTGAGTTCAGCGAGGAATTAAAGAGGGTTTTAATTCATGGAGTTTTACATTTTTGTGGTTATAAAGATAAAACTGAAAGGGATCGTTACAAAATGCGACGCAAGGAAGAGGAAAAAATTAGATTGTTCCACGTGGAACAATAGTAAAAAATCAACACTAGATATGTTCGAAAAGCAGTATGATGTCATTGTAGTTGGAGCTGGACATGCCGGTAGCGAGGCTGCGGCCGCTGCTGCTAATATGGGAAGTAAAACGCTTCTTATTACCATGAATCTTCAAAATATAGCTCAAATGAGCTGTAACCCGGCTATGGGAGGGATCGCTAAAGGTCAGATCGTACGGGAGATTGATGCTATGGGTGGTTATAGTGGAATTGTTAGCGATACCAGCGCTATTCAGTTTAAAATGCTGAATAAATCCAAGGGTCCTGCAATGTGGAGTCCTAGAGTTCAGAGCGACAGGATGAGGTTCGCTGAAGACTGGAGGATCAAACTGGAACAGACTCCAAATCTCGATTTTTATCAGGAAATGGTCGCCGGCTTAATTATTAAGAATGAAAAAATCGTTGGGGTAAAAACTTCCCTTGGGCTGGAAATTTTAGGGAAAACTGTTATTTGTACTAATGGAACTTTTTTAAACGGACTGATTCATATTGGGGATAAACAATTTGGTGGTGGTAGAGCTGGAGAAAGAGCCGCTACTGGGATCACTAAAGATCTTATTGATGTAGGTTTTGAATCTGGCAGAATGAAAACAGGAACTCCTCCAAGAGTGGATGGACGATCTTTGGACTATTCCAAAATGGTCGAACAACCCGGGGATGATATTCCTGGTAAATTTTCTTTTTCAGACGAGACAAAACCTCTGACAAAACAAAGGTCCTGTTATATGACCTATACTTCAAATGAGGTTCATGAAATTTTGAAAGAAGGTTTTGATCGTTCTCCAATGTTTAATGGAAGGATTAAAAGTATTGGTCCCAGATATTGTCCATCTATAGAAGATAAAATTAATCGGTTTGCAGATAAAGATCGTCACCAGCTTTTTGTTGAACCTGAAGGATGGAATACAGTGGAAGTTTATGTAAATGGATTTTCTACATCCTTGCCAGAAGATGTTCAATTTAAAGCTTTACGATCTGTGGATGGTTTTGAGAATGTGAAATTCTTCCGCCCTGGTTATGCCATTGAATATGATTACTTCCCACCTACTCAGTTAAAACATACTTTGGAAACCAAGTTGGTTGAGGGCTTATATTTCGCTGGGCAGATCAATGGTACAACAGGCTATGAAGAGGCAGCGTGCCAGGGTCTAATGGCAGGTGTGAATGCGGCCTTAAAAGTTCAGGAACGTGAAGAATTTATTTTGAAGCGTAATGAGGCTTATATTGGTGTTTTAATTGATGATCTTATTACTAAAGGTACCGAAGAGCCATATAGGATGTTCACTTCAAGGGCAGAATATAGAACTTTGCTTAGACAGGACAATGCCGATTTTAGACTTACTGAAAAGTCTTATAATCTTGGTTTCGCTTCAGAAGATCGTATGCGAAAAATGGAAGAGAAAAAGGATAAGTCCTTTAAATTTGTGGAATTTCTGAAAGATCTTAGTGTGGCTCCTGAAGAAGCAAATCCTGTTTTGGAGAAGCGAAAATCTTCTCCCATGAAACAAAGTGATAAGGTTTTTAAAGTTTTTTCCAGACCTCAAATAACCATGGAGGATGTTAAGAATTTTAGTGGAGTGGAAGAATTTATTACCGAAAATGATCTCAATGAAGAGATGATAGAACAAACCGAAATTCAGGTAAAATATTCCGGATATATCCAAAAGGAAAAGAATAATGCCGATAAGCTTAATCGTTTGGAGGATATAAAAATTCCTGGAAATTTCGATTACTCTAAAATTAAATCTATGTCTTATGAGGCGCGCGAAAAACTTAAAAAGGTACAACCCGCTACAGTTTCTCAGGCGTCAAGAATAAGCGGAGTAAACCCTAATGATATTTCGGTTCTTCTGGTTTATATGGGAAGATAAATTTTATGTTCCACGTGGAACAAAAGACTTTATAATTGAAAAAAACTGTAATAGAAAAAGATATTCAGGGTCCATTGCCTTTGGCGTGTGTAGATCATCTGGTAACCAAGGAAACATTTAAGATAATTCCCTATCAAAATGGAATTCTAAAAACCGAACCTGTTCCTGAGAATCTTGATAAATATTATGAGAGCGAGAATTATATTTCTCATAGGGATTCCTCAAAAAGTCTGCAAGATAGAATCTACCAGTTCGTAAAATCATACATGCTTTCTCAAAAAGTCAAATGGATTAGAAGAGAAATTCAACAGGGTAGTATTTTGGATTTTGGAGCCGGTACCGGTGAGTTTTTAAATAAGATGAATTCATACTATTGGAATGTGGAAGGTGTGGAGCCCAATGAAGTTGCAAGAGAACTTGCAATCTTCAAAGGGCTGGATCTTAAAACTTCAATTAAAGAGGTTAATAGAAAGACTTACGATGTCATTAGTTTATGGCACGTTCTTGAACACCTTCCGGATTTTGAAAATAAACTTGGGGAGTTCTATAATTTACTTGAACCTGGAGGGATTTTAATTATTGCCGTTCCAAATTATAATTCTTACGAAGCTAATTATTATAAACAAGATTGGGCCGCCTGGGATGTTCCAAGACATCTTTGGCATTTTTCAAGGAATGGCATTAAAAATATTCTTAGTGAAATTGGTTTTTCGTTATTGAAGGAAAAACCTCTCAAATTTGATTCTTATTATGTCAGTCTCTTAAGTGAGCAAAATGCAGTTGAAAGATCAAATCCTTTGAATGCGATTTTAAGAGGGGCAATTTCAAACTTTAAGGCCAAAAGCAGTGGAGAGTATTCTTCTATTGCTTATTTCTTCCAAAAAACCGAATAAAACTGATTTTAAGCGCTTTTAAGCGCTTTTATTTGATTAAAATAGGGAATCATACTGCGAAATTTTTTAATGTGTAGAAATATAGCAGTGAATAGACTGTTTTTTATAAGGATTTGCTATTGAAGGTTTAAATCTTATATAAATAAATTATAACTCTTACATTTTAGCCTTTTAGAGAAAAATAGTTTTTTACATTTGCCCAACAAAAATTTAATTATGATAAAAAGATTTATTGGAATTGCCGCTGTGGCAATATTAATGGTTTCCTGTAATGAACAAAAAACTGCTTATGTAGATACTACCAAGCTTATTCAGGAATATAAAGAAATGAAAGATGTCGAAGCTCAATTTACATCAAAGTCAGACTCTATTAAAGCTCAACTGGATTCTGTAGCTAGAGGTTTTCAACAGGAAGTTCAGGCATACCAGTCTGAAATGAATTCAATGTCTGAAACTTCAAGACAGCAAAAAGAGAGAGAATTAATGCAGAAGCAACAAATGCTGCAGCAACAACAGCAAATGAGAAGCAATCAGTTGAGAGAGGAGAGTTCAGCTGTGATGGACTCGCTTGTGAATAAGGTTAAGGACTATGTGAAGGAATACGGAGAAGATAATAATTACACTTACATCTTTGGTTCTAACGAAAGCGCTAATATCATGTATGCTAAAGAAGGATTGGATTTGACTGATGAGATCCTTGAAAAGCTAAATGAAGAGTATGGTGGAAATGAAACTAAAACTGAGCCGGAAACGGAAGTTGAAGAATAGGTTTGAGTCTACTTAATAGAACAAAAAAGCTCCAGAATTTTCCGGAGCTTTTTTTATTGATTTTTTTGTGGGCTCTAATTAAGTAAAAACACTCCAAATATAGTTACGATAAAATATCCGGTAAGTGTAAATGCACCAGCGTAATCTTTTGCAATCCGCTGACCAAAAAGTAACATGATTAATGTTATCGATGCCAGAACGCATGAATAATTTGCCAGATCAAAGCTGTTATAAGCAAGAAGCCAGATAATTCCAAGTATTGCTAGAATACCCGTGATAAATTCCAGAATCATTATGACTCCTACCATTAACGAAACAAAACCGGATAAGAAGGTAGAGGCAAAATGTTCTTTAAGCCATCCCACATTTCCATTCCAGTCAGCCGCTTTATCGATACCAGACTGAAGAAAGGTCACGAGAATAAATAGCAAGATTAAAATAATAGTGATGTTTGAATTAAAAATTTCCATATTAGGCTGCTTTTTTATGTAAAAATCGGGTTAATTTCATTGAAAGATCGGTTAAAATGATCTTAGAATTTCCATTTCTTTCAATATGATATATGGCCGTTTCTAGAGCTTCGGTAATCTCCATAATATTATTTCCATGAACATAAGGAGCGAAGTTCTCAAGTTTAAAATTATTTACACTGGGTTCCAGGTAAACAAGATCATTGGCTTTATAATTAAGTAATAAGGATTGCCTGAAAAAATTTATACAAAACAGTAAAAAACTTTTTTGAGTTTCTCTGCCAAGGCTGGCGATCTCCTCACTCCAGGAAACCAGTTCCAGCACTGTACTTTTATTTCCTTTTGCTTTAAAGGCCGTTCTTATCCAACTAATGAACCAGGCTTCAAATTGTTCATCCCCAGAAGTCTTTCTTAGAATATTAAGAGCTTTGGTATAATTTCCGTCTGCCTGATGAGCAATTTTCTTTGCGGTACTCTCCTCACAACTTTCTTTTTCCTGTAGTGCCTGTGCTATATCTGCTTCGCTTAATGGAGGAAAATATAAGCTTTGACAACGTGATTTTATGGTTTGAATGATCTGCTCTTCATCTTCAGTGATCAGTAAAAAAACAGTATCATTAGGAGGTTCTTCTATTAACTTTAGCAATTTATTGGCTGTGGGAGCGTTCATTTTTTCAGCCATCCAAATGATCATAACTTTAAAACCACCTTCATAAGATTTTAAAGAAAGAGCTTTTAAAATATCCTGCGCCTCATTAACACTTATAAGTCCCTGTTTATTTTCTATTCCAAGTTTTTGATACCAGTCATAGAGATGGGCGTAAGGATTTTCGTTTAAGAAACTCCTCCACTCTTCCATAAAATGAGAAGAGACCGGATGCTTTTTTATCTTATCATTTATAGCCACGGGAAAGGCAAAGTGAAGATCTGGATGTGAGAAGTTCTTGAACTTCATATTACAGGATTCTATCCCATTATTATTCTCGCCCCCGGTATTTTTACAAAGAAGATATTGCGCATAAGCAATAGCCATAGGTAATGTACCGCTTCCAGGGTTTCCGGCAAAAAGTTGAGCATGAGGTATACGACCCCTGTCGGCGCTGGTCGTGAGATGGTTTTTTATATGCGGAAGACCAATTATTTCGTTAAAAAGCATAGGCAAATATAAAATTATATGGGCTTTATTATCTGCGGAAAAATTTATATTTGCAATAAACCGAATTCTATGAAAACGATCGATGACTATAATTTTAATAATAAACAGGCATTAATCAGGGTGGATTTCAATGTTCCTCTTAATGAGAACATGGAGGTTACTGATGCCAACCGTATTGAAGCGGCGAAACCTACAATTATTAAGATTCTGGAAGATGGAGGTAGCGTAGTTCTTATGTCACATTTAGGGAGACCTAAAGGAAGAGAAAGTAAGTATTCCCTGCAGAATATTGTAAATAAAGTTTCAGAAGTACTTGGAGTTAAAGTGAAATTCGTTGAAGACTGTATTGGTGAAGAAGTTGAAAAAGCTGCCGAAATGTTACAATCCGGAGAAGTACTTTTACTGGAAAACCTTAGGTTCCATGAGGAAGAGACAAAAGGAGACGAAGATTTTGCTAAAAAGCTATCTGTTTTGGGAGATATTTATGTAAATGATGCCTTTGGAACGGCTCACAGAGCTCATGCTTCTACTACGATCGTTGCAAAATTTTTTGAAGATAAATGCTTTGGATATCTACTTGCTAAAGAGATAAAGAGTCTAGACAGAGTCCTAAACAGTCAGGAAAAGCCTGTTACTGCTGTGCTTGGAGGTGCGAAAGTTTCTAGCAAAATTACGGTGATTGAGAATATTCTGGATAGAATAGATCATCTTATCATTGGAGGTGGAATGACCTATACTTTTATAAAAGCACAGGGAGGTCATATTGGGAATTCACTGGTGGAAGAAGATAAACAGGAACTGGCCCTTGAAATATTGAAAAAGGCCAAAGAAAAGGGAGTGGAAGTTCATTTACCTGTAGATTCTATAATCGCGGATAGTTTTTCTGAACAGGCAAGTACGCAAACCGAAAATGTAGATAATATTCCTGATGGGTGGATGGGACTGGATATAGGCCCAGAAACTATTAAGAATTTTTCAAGTGTTATAAGTAAATCTAAAATTATATTGTGGAATGGTCCTATGGGGGTTTTCGAGATGGAAACTTTTGCGAAAGGGACTATCCAACTTGGTGAAGCGATTGCTGAGGCTACTAAGAATGGCGCTTTTTCCCTTGTAGGAGGAGGGGATTCTGTGGCTGCAGTAAAACAATTTGGCCTTGAAGACAAGGTGAGTTACGTCTCTACAGGAGGCGGAGCCATGTTAGAAATGCTGGAAGGAAAATCTTTACCGGGCATTGAAGCTATTGGAGAATAATAAGGTACGAAATTTGCGGTTTTTACGTTTATTATTTTAAATAGATCTTATGCTGAAAACATATTTTTTAATGTTGCTGCTCCTTGTTGGGATGACGTCCCTGGCACAGGAAAAAAAGAAGAATAATGAACGCGTAGAAAAAGCAAATTTCCGAGTTCAGATTTTTCAAAAAAGCGACAATACCAATATAAAACTGGCTCAACCCGATCCGGAATTCAAAAATAAATTACCGATTTCTGCCGCTATAAGGGACTCCTCTAAAGTGACGTTAAAGGATCTTCCTAAAGCACAAGCTATAGATTCTTTATGGAAGCTGGAGTTAACCAATTCAGATTTGTATGAGAATATGCAAAAGACTATCCGGGAACAGGATTATGAAGAGGTAGTCTACGATGAATTGCCAACTGATACTCTCAAGGCTCGCCTGGCAAAACTGAATGCCAGAACACCTTTTAATATAGAATACAATCCTATCCTGGAAAGTGTTATCAAGTCTTATCTGAAGCGAAATAAACATAGCATGGAGCGTCTTATGGCTCTGAGTACCTACTATTTTCCGCTTTTTGAACAGGAACTCGATAAATATGATATTCCGCTGGAAATAAAATATCTGGCTATCGTAGAATCCGCACTTAACCCAAGAGCAAAATCAAGGGTGGGAGCAACTGGTTTATGGCAATTTATGTTTACAACCGGTAAGATGCACGGCCTTGATGTAAGCTCCTATGTGGATGAACGTATGGATCCAGCGAGAGCAACTCAGGCCGCTGCCGAATATATGGCGAGTCTCTATAAGGTTTTTGGAGATTGGGATCTGGTCCTTGCTTCCTATAATTCAGGGCCGGGGAATGTTTCCAAGGCGATTAGGAGAAGTGGAGGGGCTACCGATTACTGGCATTTACGCAGGTATCTTCCACGTGAAACAGCTGGCTATGTCCCTGCCTTTTTAGCTACCTTATACCTTTTTGAATATGCCGATGAGCATAATTTTCAGCCTAAGAACCCCGATATCGTTTATTTTGAAACAGATACAATTCAGGTTAAGAAGCTGCTAACTTTCGATCAGATCTCAAAGGTAACCGGCGTTGAAAAAGAAATGCTGGAATTTTTAAATCCTAGCTATAAGCTTGATATCATTCCTTTTGTGGAAGATGAAAAATATACGCTTCGGCTTCCCGCTCCGGCTACAGGAAAGTTTGTGAATAATGAAAACGCAATTTATAATTTTGCTGAAAGCCAGCTTGCTGAAAGTGAAAAGAAACTTCCAAAATACGTTGAAACCGAAGATCGTATACGATACCGTGTGCGCAGCGGGGATTATTTGGGGAAGATTGCTGAAAGATATGGCGTAGGAGTGAGTAGCATTAAAAGATGGAACAATATGAGAAGTAATACCCTTAGAATTGGGCAGTATCTCACTATTTATCCGCGTAAACCCGTTGATGTAGCTTCGAATGATAATTCGTCCAAATCAAGCCGCAATTCCAATCCTAAAATGTATACGGTTAAGCAGGGAGATTCTCTTTGGAGCATTTCTAAAAAGTTTCCGGGCGTTACGGTACAGAATTTGAGGGCATGGAATGATATGAACAGCAGCAGCCTTAAACCCGGCATGAAATTGAAGATTTCCAAGGGGTAAAGTCTGTATCAAAACCAACAAAATGAAACGTAGCCTGATCCTGCTAGCCAGCATTTTCTTATTAATTTCCTGTAAAAATGAAAAAACCAAACCTGAAAGAAGAATTCTCTCCGACTCATCGGGAAATATTAATCAGCTAACCGTTGTTATTGATAATGATCTATGGGAAGGTGAAGTAGGTGAGGCTATTAGAACTAATTTCGCGGCGCCCGTTGATGGTTTACCTCAGGATGAACCATTGTTCAATCTTAGTCAGATCCCTCCAAAAACATTCACTGGCTTTGTAAGGAACAGTAGGATCTTTTTAAAAATTGAAGAGTCCAAAAACAAAGGGATTGATGTTCTTACTGATGAATTTTCGAGACCCCAGACCGGTGTAGTGGTGATGGGAAGTGATAAGAATTCATTGATCAGTGAGATCAATGAGCAATCAGATTCGATAATAAACCTGCTAAAAAAGACAGAGCTTAAAGAAAAACAAAGAAGAATTGGTAAGTCCCTTAAGACAGATGAAGTTCTTGAAGAGAAATTTGGTTTAAGCCTTAAGTTTCCAAGCGCATACAGATATGCTAAAGAGGAAGACGAATTCGCCTGGATACGCAAGGAGATTCCCAAAGGGAACATGGAGATCCTTGTTTATGAAGTTCCTATTAATCGTATTGAGAACGATTCCAGTGTAATTGCTAATATAACAGGGATAAGAGATTCCATTGGAAAAGCTCATATTCCGGGTCCATTAGAAGATTCTTATATGATAACTGAAAAAGCTTATGCTCCTTATTTATATGAAACTACTATAGATGGGAAGTTCGCTTATGAAACCCGTGGTACCTGGGAGGTTAAAAATGCTTTCATGGCGGGTCCCTTCGTTAATTACGCTGTGAAGGACGAAGAAAATAACCGCTTTCTTATTCTGGAAGGCTTTGTATTCTCACCTTCACGAGGTAAAAGAGACAATATATTTGAACTGGATGCAATCCTGCAATCGGCGAGGATAAAATAAATACAATAAAAAACCCAACTTCTCGAAGTTGGGTTTTTTATTTATCAGTGCAGAATTTTTATTTCTTATCTTCTGGAATGTTACTTCCCTTATCTGTAGTAGTGGTTTCCTTTTCATCATCTTTAGATGCGTCCTTGAATTCCTTAATTCCGCTACCAAGACCTCTCATTAATTCTGGAATTTTACGTCCTCCAAAAAGCAATAAAATCACCACTACAATTAAGATAATTTGTGGTGCCCCTATAACCAATGGTAAAATAACTGCATTCATGTCTTTTAATTTAGATATACAAACTTAACAAGAATCTCTCAATATAAACGTTAAGATGACAATAATTTGAGCCTTTAATATAGACCACATTTTTGAGCTTCCATGTATAATCCAAAGGAAAATATTTAATTTATCTTTGTAACACCTAATAGGAACTATGGCTAAAGAGAAGAAAAATAAAAAAAGATTTGCGAAGAAATTACTGCATAAGTACCGAATGGTGGTACTCAATGAAGATACGTTTGAAGAACGCTTTTCTTTTCGCTTGACCAGGCTTAATGTATTTGTTGTTGTTGGGTTATCTGCAATTCTGCTAATTGCCGCAACCACAGTTCTCATTGCATTTACTCCTTTACGCGAATATATTCCGGGATATTCTTCTGCCGAATTGAAAGAAGATGCGGCCAATCTGGCCTACAAGACAGATTCTCTCCAAAATGTGATTCGTTTGAATGAACAATATTTAGGTTCTATAAAAAGTGCTTTGACCGGAGAATTTGATCTGGAAAAACTTAATCGGGATTCAGTATTATCCGGATCTTCAGAAGATTTGGAATATGATGAGGTAAGCACTTCAAGAGCAGATTCCCTACTTAGAGAAGAGGTCGCTCAGGAAGACAAATATAATATCCTGCCTACTGCGACTGAAAATATTAATTTTTCACTATTCGCTCCGGTAAAAGGGACGATTTCTGAACCCTACAATCTGGAAGATAAGCACTACGCGATTGATATTGTGGTTGCCCGAAATTCGCCTGTAAAATCTGTTGCCGATGGAAGAGTAATATTTGCCGAATGGACTGCAGAAACGGGCTATGTGATCATTATTGAGCATAGTTATGGATTACTTTCAGTCTATAAACACAATGCCTCCCTTGCCAAATCACAAGGAGAGATGGTTCGTGCCGGAGAAGTAGTGGCTACTGCAGGTTCTACCGGAGAACTCTCCACCGGCCCGCACTTACATTTTGAACTTTGGAACGAAGGAAATCCTGTAGATCCAACCGAATATATTGATTTCAATTAATTTATGTCTATAAAGTCTTATGCCTCCCGAATCTTCGCGGCGCACATTAGAAAGAAAATTGATAAATGGGCTTCTAATCCTGAAGAGACCCAAAAAAGGATATTTAAAGATCTAATTGAAAAAGCAAAGCAAACCAGGTTTGGGGAGGATCATCATTTTCAGAATATAAAAACCCATGCCGATTTTGTAAAGCATGTCCCAATAAGGGACTATGAGGAACTTCGCTTTTATATTGATAAAATGGTAGCCGGTGAAAGTGATGTACTCTGGCCTGGAAAACCATTGTACTATGCTAAAACTTCAGGGACCACCAGTGGTGCTAAATATATTCCGTTAACCAGGGAATCCATGCCCACTCATATCGAGGCGGCGCGAAATGCTATATTATGTTATATAGCCGGCACCGGAAATTCTAAATTTGTCGACGGAAAAATGATATTTCTTCAGGGTAGTCCGGAACTTAGAGAAAAAAATGGGGTGAAACTCGGGAGATTATCTGGAATCGCAGCTCATTATGTGCCTGGATATCTGCAAAAAAATCGTATGCCTACCTGGGAGACCAACTGTATAGAAGACTGGGAAACCAAGGTAGATGCAATCGTAAATGAAACGGTGAATGAGGATATGTCTGTGATTAGTGGGATCCCCTCCTGGGTGCAAATGTATTTCGAAAGACTTATTGATCAAACCGGAAAAAAGGTAGGCGAGATTTTTCCTAATTTCAATCTGTTCATATACGGAGGTGTAAATTATGAACCTTACCGGTCTAAATTTGAGAATTTAATAGGCCGAAAAGTGGATAGTATTGAACTTTATCCGGCTTCTGAAGGTTTTTTCGCTTTTCAGGATAAACAGAATGTAAAGGGAATGTTACTGCAGCTGAACTCTGGCATGTTCTTCGAGTTCATTAAGGCAGATGAGTTTTATGACGAAAACCCTGACCGACTCTTATTGAAAAATGTTGAAATTGATGTAAACTATGTGATGATCGTTTCTTCCAATGCGGGTCTTTGGGCCTATAATATTGGAGACACCATTCAATTTACATCACTTAAACCATACAGAGTCATAGTTTCCGGAAGGATTAAACATTATATTTCGGCTTTTGGTGAACATGTTATAGCCAAAGAGGTAGAAGAAGCCATGCAAGACGCAGTTTCTAAATCCGGGGCTGAAATAAGTGAATTTACCGTCGCTCCGCAGATAAATCCGGCGGGAGAAGAACTCCCTTATCACGAATGGTTTGTGGAATTTGAGAAAGAACCGGAAGATTTGAATAAATTTGCTGAGATAATTGACAAATCTCTGCAAAAGCAGAATTCCTATTATTTCGATTTGATTGAGGGTCACATCCTTCAACAATTAAAGATCACTAAAGTTCAACGAAATGCTTTTCAGGATTATATGAAATCCATAGGGAAGCTTGGAGGCCAGAATAAACTGCCCCGGCTATCTAACGACCGCAATATTGCAGATAAGCTGAGTGGAAAAAAATAAAAGAATATTATGTCTAATTTGAAATTACAGGGACGTACCCGAGCACAGGAAAGTTCCAGTGCAATTGAGAGAATGTATATTACCATGCGTCATCTGTTTAACCGTGGGTTTTATAAACCCATGGGCGTGTCAGGAGAAACTCTCCGTGAGTCGCTTCTAACCTTGAGACCTGAAATATATGGTTCCGTAGCCGATGATAAAGCAGAACTGGAAGGCCTTTTATATGTGGTAGATCGGCTGCCGCGAGGTATCGAAGAATGCCGGTATATTAACCTTACCAGCGATGAAGGTTATGGTAATTCCCATTTTAAGCCCATAGTTCCGCCTAAAAGAAGACGTAATTGTTACCGTATAGACGATGAGCAAATGAATATTGAGATAACCCGTGGAAGATCGGAGATCTATGATATTCTTACCCATCTTACCTTCCTTTTTGTTGAATCTGAAAAGATTATGAAACGTGTTCTTATAGACGAAGAAGGTAATTTAACCCGAGATTGGCAAAAACTCGAAATTGCGGTCAACCAGGAAGAGGCATTGAGCCAGGCCGAAAGAGAAGTCGCCTTAACACATACCGCCAGCATTCTGGGAAGAACTTTTAATGATATTAGAACTATCTATTCCAAATTTTCCACTACAGAGAATCAGGATAGATTTCTTCGAATTGTATGGTCTTTGGGTAAAATGGCGATCCGGGAAACTTTAAAAAATGAAAAAAGGATCATCACTTTTAGTCCTGTTTTAAGAGAACGCCTTGGACATCATATACACGGGGAGATCTGGGCGAACGATATTAAACTGAAGCTCATCGAAAAAGGACTAATGGATCGCCCAATTCATATTATAAGCGCTAATATGCATAGTGTGATGAATACTCTGTATACCCCTTATGCATTGAAAAATGAACTGAAGAAAAAAGGTGCTCTGGGAATTTACGAAGAGCTGAGCGATAGTGGGAATGGAGCATTAAGAAATAAGGTAACCAAAATCGCCCTTGAGAACGGTATGATGTTCCTGGAAGATAAGAGCGGAACCAATATTGATGTGCAGATCTTTGATACAGCTTTACTGGATGATGGATTTAAAAGTTCGGAATTCAAAAATCTAAAGACAGAAGATAAACCTGTAATTATCGTAATGGATTATGCATTTGGTGAACAGGCATATGAAACCATGGATGAATTTTTAAAACCCTTCACAAATCAGGATAAGGAGATAAAGCTGAATGTGGAATCTATTTCTATCATGGGAAAAGCAGGTATCCTTGAAGGGGGTAAAAGTGATATTATGATCCCTGATGCCCACTTATTTGAAGGAACTGCCGATAATTATCCTTTTGAAAATGAGTTAAAAAAATCTGATCTTGAAGGACAGGGAATAAACGTAGTGGATGGTGCGATGATCACGGTTCTTGGAACATCCCTTCAAAATAAAGATATACTCAGGTTTTTCCACGATTCCACCTGGAATGTATGTGGACTGGAAATGGAAGGTGCACATTATCACAAAGCCATTCAGGCGGCTTCGCGACTCAGGGGCAGCATTAGTGAAAATGTAAAGGTGAGATATGCTTATTACGCTTCAGATAATCCTTTAGAGACAGGTAGCACACTAGCATCAGGAGGACTCGGGACGTCGGGGGTAAAACCAACTTATTTGATTACCGAAAAGATCCTGGAACAGATTTTTAATTCATAAATCAGTAAAATGCAGGTAGAAGAAACTCCACTAAAAGATTGTTATTTAATTAAGCCTACTATTTTTAAAGATCATCGCGGACTTTTCCTGGAAACATATCATCGGAAAAGGTTTGCAGAACTTACCAAAATAGATTCTGAATTTGTTCAGGATAATCAATCGGTTTCCAAATACGGGGTCCTTCGTGGTTTGCATTATCAAAAAAATGAATACGCTCAAACCAAACTAGTGCGTGTGATCTTTGGAAAAGTACTTGATGTCGTGGTAGATCTTAGACCTGATTCCCCGACTTTTAAAAAGAGTTATTCCACAATTCTGGATGACCAAAACCTTAACCAATTGTATATTCCTAAAGGTTTTGCCCATGGCTTTCTAACACTTTCAGAAAAGTCTGTATTTGCTTATAAGTGTGATGATTATTATACTCGGGGGTCTGAAGCGGGATTAATATATAATGATCCGGACCTTAATATAAACTGGAATTTTCCTGAAAAAGAACTTATTCTTTCAGAAAAAGATAAAAGTCAGCCAACCTTTAAAGAGGTATTTGGATGAAAACAATACTCGTGACTGGTGCTACAGGACAATTAGGAAAATGCTTTCAAAAACAGGCATTGAAATTCCCTGATTTTAAATTCCTTTTTTGCTCTTCAAAAGAACTGGATATTACTTCAGCTACGGAGGTTGAGAATTATTTCAGTAAATATAATATAGATTATTGTATCAATTGTGCGGCCTATACCAATGTTGAACTTGCTGAAGATGAAAAGGAAAAGGCTTTTTTATTAAATGCAGACTCGGTTAAGAATCTGGCTCAAATTTGTAAAAATAACAAAACGGTTTTGATCCATTTTTCGACGGATTATGTTTTTAATGGGGAGAAGAATAACCCCTACACTGAAGAAGAAAATGTCCACCCGATCAATACTTATGGATCTTCAAAACTTCTGGGGGAAGAATATATTTCGAGCGTGATGGATAGGTATTTTATTTTTAGAACCTCCTGGCTTTATTCAGAATTTGGGCATAATTTCTTTAATACCATAAGGAAAAAGATCCGGGAAAAGGCTGAAATGAATATCACGACTTCTCAATTGGGGACGCCAACAAATGCGAATGATCTGGCTGATTATGTTTTGAAAATTATAAATACTGAAAGCAATGCTTACGGGGTTTATCACTTTAGCAACGAAGGAGAAGCTACATGGTATGATTTTGCCAAAGCCATCCTTGATTTTTCAGAAAATACTGAAGGTGTAACGCTGAATAAGACTGGCTTCTATAAAACAAGGGCAGAAAGACCTGCTTACAGCGTTCTTTCAAAAGAAAAATTGAGATCAGAATATGGGTTTCCCATTCCCGCTTGGAAAGAAAGCCTTAAAAACCTCATTAACGAAATTTGATTACTTTTCAAATTAGATAACTAATTATGGCCAAAAAAATATTGATTACTGGCGCTGCTGGATTTTTAGGTTCACATCTTTGCGATAGATTTATAAAAGAAGATTTTGAAGTTATCGCTATGGACAATCTAATTACCGGTGATAAGCGGAATATTCAGCATCTTTTTAAGCATAAAAATTTTGAATTTCATCATCACGATATAACGAAATTCGTCCATGTAGCTGGTAAACTGGATTATATTTTACATTTTGCATCTCCTGCGAGCCCCATAGATTACCTTAAAATTCCTATTCAAACATTAAAAGTTGGATCTGTAGGCACACTTCACTGTCTGGGACTGGCCAAGGAGAAAAATGCTAGAATTCTAATTGCATCAACTTCCGAAGTTTATGGAGATCCTTTAGTTCATCCTCAAAGTGAGGAATATTACGGGAATGTAAATACAATCGGTCCACGGGGGGTGTATGATGAAGCCAAACGTTTTCAGGAATCTCTTACGATGGCCTACCACAGGTTTCATGGCCTTGAAACGCGAATTGCAAGAATCTTTAATACTTATGGCCCCAGAATGAGGCTTAATGATGGTCGGGTAATTCCTGCTTTTATTGGTCAGGCCTTAAGAGGGGAGGATCTAACCGTTTTTGGTGATGGCTCTCAAACCAGGTCTTTTTGTTATGTGGATGATCAGGTAGAAGGGATTTATAAACTCCTTTTAAGCGATTATTGTGAACCGGTGAATATTGGAAATCCAGATGAGATCACTATTCTTGATTTCGCTAAAGAAATAATAAACCTTACGGGTACAGAACAAAAAATCGTTTTTAAGGAACTACCTAAAGACGATCCTATGCAAAGGCAACCAGATATTTCAAGGGCTAAGGAAATTCTGGACTGGCGGCCGAAAGTTTCCAGAAGTGAAGGAATGAAGATCACTTATGATTATTTCCGAAATTTAAGTCCTGAAGAACTGGAAAAAAGAGAGCATAAAGATTTTACAGAACACATTAGAAGATAAATATGAAAGATTACGGGTTGGTATCGGTGATCATGCCTGCATATAACTGCGAGGCTTTTATCTCTGAGGCCATCCAATCTGTAAAAGATCAAACATACGCTAACTGGGAACTACTAGTAATCGATGATTCTTCCCTAGATGCCAGTCCGGGAATTATAAAATCCTGGAGTAATAAGGATTTACGAATTCATTTCTTAAGCAACACGAAGAATAGAGGAACGCATTACAGCCGAAATAAGGGAATTGAAGCTTCCTCGGGGAAGTTTATAGCTTTTCTGGATGCGGATGACCTGTGGAAGCCTCAAAAGCTTGAAAAACAGCTTGAATTGATGGATAAGGAGAAAATACCTGCCTGTTTTTCCAGTTATGCGCTTATGGATGAGAAAGGAACTCTAATAAACAGAAAAATAGAAGCCTTACCTGTTCTCACCTATGAAAAATTACTAAAGGCAAACTACGTTGGGAACCTAACGGGTATATATAATGCTTCCCAATTGGGAAAAATATATTCTCCTGATATTCTAAAACGTCAGGATTGGGCGCTGTGGCTGGATGTAATAAAAAAGGGAGGACCAATGAAAGGGATAGAGGAAGCTCTTGCTTATTACCGGCTTAGAAAAGGCTCTATCTCCAAGAATAAAATGGAGATGCTTAAGTACAATTTTAATGTTTATCACAAAATACTGGGATATAGTTTTTCACGGAGTTGCTGGAAAATGCTGGTTTTCTTTAAAGAGCAATTCTTTGTAAAGTCAAGACAGGAAAAGAAGCTTTAAACCCGTGAGGTGAATTGTTTTAGTTTTCCGCTGGGGCTCCGTTTCAGGATTTCTTTTCGCTCAAAGCTTATCTTTAAATTCTTTCCAACGTAAGTCTCAATAGCTTTGAGAATCTTCTGTTTTTGTTCTTTAGAAAGTTCTATCTCACTTACATAGTCAATTTCAAACTCATCTTTTTTAGTTTGTACGATCACAAATTCCTTGATATTTCCGGTGTCTTCAATAATGGTTTTGGTCACATAATAGAAGGTGAGTCCAGGAACGATTTTCCCGTCAGGTAAGCGGGCGATATCATTGGTTCGGCCAATAAGCTTTTCGAGAATAGGCCTTTTTAAGGTACTTTTTTCTGAAAGCATTCCGGTATCACCAATATCATAGCGAATCATTGGATGTGCTTTATTATAAAGCGAGGTGATCACAACCCGGCCTTCTTTTCCCGGAGGCAGGATATTATCATTCTCATCTAATATTTCCAGGTAAAGATCTTCCGAATTTACTATCCAGTGGTTGGACTTGTCTTCAAAAGCGATAAGCCCCACTTCACTTGCTCCATATTCATTGATCACGGGAACTCCAAGCGCAGTTTCGATGAGTTTTTTATCTTTTTCGAAAAGTCTTTCCGAAGTGACTATACATATTTTCAAACTGGGACAATGGTTTTTTAATACAAAGCCTTTATCTTTAATAAATCTGGCGAAGAGGACTATTGCACTTGTATATCCATTGAGATAGTCGAAATCAGACTTTTTGAAACGCGCTAGAAAAGCTTCCATTTTCTTTTCGCTGAGGTCGAAAATATTGAATCGGCGTCTCAGGCTTATTCTGTCTTTTAGCCGCTCCTGAAAATTACCGTAAAAATCCAGCGGAATTCCATAGAATCTGGCCTGAAGCGACTTGTTGAGATCTATCCCATACCATTTATAACGATCCTGAAATCCCGCCCAGCTTAAGGCATGAGCAAATCGGTCTTTAGCAAATATAAAGGGATGGCCACTGCTTCCTGAGGTCTTTCCAATATAGGCATTCTTTGTATTGTAGGTAGAACTTAAACGCTCCTTAAGTGGTTGCTGGAGATCTGATTTTTTCATGATCGGCACATGTTCCCAATCCACAAAGCCATTCCAGTTAAAAAACTCCCTGTAAAAACTGTTATGCTGAATATGGTAATCTATAATCGCATTTCTACGTTTCTTTTGGTACTGAGCATATTCTTCCTCTGGAATATTCTGAATTCTTTCCAGTGCGTATTGAGCCCTTTTTATCGGGTATTTGTTAAGCTGCAATGATAATTTAAACCAATCCAAGGGACGAAGAGCTTTTTTAGTAAAATTATTGGTGCTTCAATTTACAAACAATTATTTTTGAGCCAATAATAAAAATTATATCCAGATGAATATTTTAATTCTAGGCTCTGGGGGCCGCGAGCACACTTTTGCTTACAAGATCGCCGAAAGTACCAAATGTGACAATCTATATGTGGCACCTGGAAACGCCGGAACCGCTGAAATAGCTACAAATCTGGATATAAATCCTATAGATTTTACGGCTGTCGCAAAAACTGCACTGTCTAAAGATATAAAAATGATCGTTGTGGGACCTGAAGATCCACTTGTAAAAGGAATTGTAGATTATTTTACTAATGACGACCGTCTTAAGAAGATAATGATCATTGGGCCTTCGGGAAGGGGAGCCCTGCTGGAAGGAAGTAAGGAACGCGCAAAAGAATTTATGGCATTGTATGATATTCCTACAGCAGCCTATGAAAGTTTTAGCTTTGAAAGTCTGCAGGCGGGCAAGAACTTTCTTGAAAAAATGAAACCTCCTTATGTTCTTAAAGCCGACGGTCTTGCTGCCGGAAAAGGAGTTCTCATAATTGATGATCTTGAAGAAGCGAAAAAGGAACTCGAAAATATGCTTTCTGGAAAGTTTGGAGCTGCCAGTAAAAAAGTGGTGATCGAAGAATTTCTGGATGGAATCGAATTAAGTGTATTCGTTCTTACCGATGGAAAGAATTATAAGATCTTACCAACTGCGAAAGATTATAAACGGATTGGAGAAGGAGATACAGGTTTAAATACCGGCGGAATGGGCGCGGTTTCACCAGTACCTTTTGTAGATGAAGATTTTATGAATATGATCGAGGAGCGAATCGTGAAACCAACCATAAATGGGTTAGCGGCCGAAGAAATCGATTACAAAGGCTTTGTTTTTATAGGACTTATAAAAGTGGATGGTAACCCGTATGTTATTGAATATAATGTTAGAATGGGAGACCCTGAGACTGAAGTCGTTTTACCCAGGATAAAAACAGACCTGGTGGAACTTTTCAAAAAAACCTGGGAATCTGATCTTAATAATATTTCATTGGATATTGATGAAAGAGCTTCGACTACGGTAATGACGGTCTCTGGAGGATATCCCGGAAGCTATGAGAAAGGAAAAGTAATTTCAGGAATAAACGAAATCAGTGATTCTATCGTTTTCCATGCAGGAACTAAGAAAGAAGGAGATATAATTTTAAGTAATGGTGGAAGGGTAATCGCTCTAACTTCTTTTGGAAAGGATTACAAAGAGGCCCTAAAAAAATCTTATCAAAGCGCAGAAAAACTTCACTTTGATAAGATGTATTTTAGAAAGGATATAGGTTTTGATCTATCCTAAAAATGGATCTGGTTTTGTTCTTTCAGATTCCTTATCCTGATCATGGAAAATTTTAAGTTGTTTCATCCAGTAGATAAAAGCAACGACCCCAATTATGAGGAAAATCCAGTTAATTATATTAGCAAGAAACCAGGAATCAAGTTGAAGTTCTCTTAATAGATCCATAGGGTAAAAGAGTATTTCTTCAAAAAGCCAGGCTATTCCCTCAAAAAATTCTTTCATTGTTTCAACTTTGTTTGTGAATACAAAAATATAAAAAACGTAGATGCTAACAAGCTTTTTTAGCAAATCAAAACCTTTGAACCTCACGGTCATCATCATTTTTATGTGTGGCTTCTACCTTAGCGTGAACTTTTCTGAACTAATCCAGGATTTTCAAGCGGGTAGATTTTTCGAGAAGATCGCCGTTTTGCTAGCCTTGATTTTTAGCCTGCTGGTACTGAATTTTATTGCTAAAAAAAATGAGCTCACCAAGCGGAGTGCTTATAAAACCCTGCTATTCGCGGTATTTTCAGTCTCGTTCTTTAGTTTGCTAAAGAATGAATCTGTAATAATTGCCAATTTGTGCATCCTCCTGGCCTTGCGAAGAATAATTAGTCTGCGGTCCTATAAATTTATTCAGAAAAAAATATTTGATGCGACTTTTTGGATTAGTATAGCGACTCTTTATCATTTTTGGTCTGGATTGTTCTTTATAGTTGTCTTTTTCGCGATCCTGAATTTTGCTTCCAGTTTTAGAAACTGGTTAATCCCCATGGTAGCCTTTACCGCTGTGGCTTCACTTACACTTTGTTTTCACTTGCTGGTTTATGATCAGTTCTATTCTTTTTCGAACTGGTTCCAGCAAAGTAATTTTGACTTTTCGGCTTATGGAGAAATAAAGTTACTTGTTCCGCTAAGTGTTATTCTGGGCTTACTGTTGTGGACTATCTTTTATTATTTTTCCGGAATTCAAAAAGCGAGCATTACCCGTAGACCTACACTGAGCCTTATATTGTTAAGTCTTGTAGTTGCGGCAGCCGTAGCGGTATTATCACCTACCAAAAATGGAAGTGAACTCATGTTCTTTTTTGTTCCGTTAAGTATCATTGTTTCCAATTATTTCGACAGTAAAAAGGAAAAGATCTTTAAAGATCTTTTACTTGCCGCTTTAATTATAATGCCCTTTCTTGTTTCATTTCTGGGCTAATTTCGGGCAATTTCAAATTATACTCTCCCGAAAAATAATATCTTTGTGTCTCCTGCTGAAACTCTTGATTTTAGCAATAAACATGTAAAAATTCAGAAGAAATAATCCATATGTTTTCAGATAAAGCCAATAAGATTTTTGAAGAAGTAATAGAGAAATATCACGAAATAGATAGCGTAGATCAGGAATTTAATAATCCTTATGATGCTGAAAAGGATCTTTTGGAACATTTGCTTTGCCGTAAATGCTGGATCGATACCGTACAATGGCATTATGAAGATATTATTCGAGATCAGAATATAAATCCGGAAGCTGCCTTAACTCTTAAAAGAAAGATCGACGCTTCTAACCAGGATCGCACAGATATGGTAGAGTTTTTAGATAGTTATTTTCTCGAAAAGTTTAAGGACGTGGAACCTAAGGATGATGCGACTATCAACTCTGAAAGTCCTGCCTGGGCTATTGACCGTCTTTCAATTCTTGCTCTTAAGATCTATCATATGAATGAAGAGGCAAATCGCAATGACGCGTCTCAGGAACATCAGATGAAGTGTAAAGCGAAACTCGAGGTTCTACTTGAGCAAAGAGTAGATCTTTCAACGGCAATAAACCAACTGCTGGAAGATATTTCTAAGGGAGACAAGTACATGAAGGTATACAAACAAATGAAAATGTATAATGATGAAGAACTCAATCCTGTTCTTCGTAATAATAAATAGATCATGAGCGGGGCCAGCTCGGCAGAACTTTTTGCCGGAAATACTAAAAAAGGGCCACATATACTGGTGATTCGTCTTTCTGCCATGGGTGATGTGGCGATGATGGTACCGGTGATCAGCGTTTTGACCCATACCTATCCTAACCTGATCATAACTATTCTTACCAGATCATTCTTTAGTCCTCTTTTTAGTCACTTACCTAATGTTCGGTTCTATGAAGCCGATGTAAAAGGTGTGCATAGCGGGGTGATGGGCCTTGGAACACTTGCCCGTGAACTGCGTGATGAGGAAATAGACATGGTTGCAGATCTGCACGATGTTCTAAGAAGCAACATCCTGAAATCTGTCTTTTATCTTTATGGAATTCCCTGCAAGCAGATCGATAAGGGAAGGAGTGAAAAAAAAGCACTTACACGGGAAAATAATAAAGAATTCAAACAGCTTAAATCCACGCATCAACGTTACGCCGATGTTTTTGAAGAATTAGGGTATCCTGTTGATCTTTCCAATTATCAGCCTCCCGAAAAGAGGAAATTATTATTCAGGATTTATGATGTAGTAGGGAAAGATTCTAGAAAATGGCTGGGTATAGCACCATTCGCTCAACATGCTTCTAAGACCTATCCATTAGATCTTATGGAAGAAGTAATAAGCAAAGTAACCTATTCCAAAAAGATAAAGATTATTCTTTTTGGGGGCGGAGAAGAAGAAAAAGAGCAGCTTGAAACCTGGGAAGAAAAGTTTCCTAATTGTATCAGCGTAGTGGGGAAACTGAGTTTTGCAGAGGAGTTAAGTCTTATTTCAAACCTTGATTGTATGCTCTCTATGGACAGCGGTAATGCTCATTTGGCAGCTATCTACGAGGTGCCAGTAGTAAGTGTTTGGGGAGTTACTCACCCATATACCGGCTTTAGAGCCTTTAGACAGCCTATGGAAAACTGTATACTTCCCGATCTTGATCTATATCCAAAAATACCAACTTCAGTATATGGAAATAAAGTACCGGAGGGTTACGAAGATGTTATGCGTAGTATTCCTCCGGAAATGATTATCCAAAAAATAAGTGAAATATTTTAAACGTCGTCGTAATCAACTTTAAGTGTAGGTGTGGTTGGGTGGGCCTGGCATGTTAAAATAAAACCTTCTTCGATCTCTTCCTGGGTCAATATCTGGTTTTTGCTCATCTCTGCTTTTCCCTCGGTTATTCTGGCCATACAGCTGCTGCAAATACCACCCTGGCAGGAATAAGGTACATCAATATCATTTTCAAGTGCTATATCCAGTACTACTGCAGATCGATCCATGGCAAAGCTGAATTCTTCATCATCAACAATGATTGTTACTGCTGTTTGTCCATCGGTATCACCCTTAATTTCTTTTTCTTCATCGGTTGGAGTGAAAAGTTCGAAAAGGATCTGTTCATCCTTAACACCATTACTTTTTAAAACATCTGAAACATGATTGATCATTGCCTCAGGTCCGCACAAATAAAAATTATCAAATTCGTGATGCTTGAATTTATTTTTAAGTACGTAATTAACGGTGCTGGTCTCAATTCTTCCGAAATGGGCATTATCCTCCCGGGTTCTGCTATAAACAAATTCTATAAAGAGGCGATCAGGAAATTCTGATTGCAGCTTGAGCAATTCCTTGAAAAAGATAGTATCATCAACAGATTTGTTTCCATAAGTTAGAACAAACCTGCTATGAGCTTCGTCACGAAGAACTGTTTTAATGATGGATAAAACCGGAGTGATCCCGCTTCCTGCAGCAAAGGCTGCATAATTGCTAATTTCCTTTCCGGGTTTAAAAATAAATTTTCCTTCGGGAGGGTGAACTTCAAGTACGTCTCCAGCTACTAGTTTGTTATTGGCGATTACAGAAAATCGTCCACCTTCAACTTCTTTTACCGTAACTTTGAATTCATCAGAGTTAGGAGCAGAACAAAGAGAATAGGCCCGGCGAATTTCTTCACCGTCTGTTTTCATCTTAATGGTAATATATTGTCCTGCCGAAAAACTGAATTCTTCCTTCAGATTTTCAGGAATTTCAAAAGATAAACTAACCGCTTGTGGTGTTTCACGAATTATTTCTTTTATTTTTAGCGGGTAAAATTTGCTCATTACTTATTATTTATGCGCAAAAATACAAAGTAAGCTTGTTTTAAAAATGTAACAAAACTTTAAATTTCCTTACAAATTAAAATAAACGTCTAAATTCATGTTTAAGCATTTTCTCTGGCTCGAATGGAAATCTTTCTTTAGGTCTGCAAGTTTTGGTAAAAGTTTAGGGCTAAAAATATTTTTAATTTTTCTTGCGCTATATTTTTCCGGAATGTTTCTTCTCTTCGGAATTGCCTTATTCCCGCTCATTAAAGAAGTTTCCCCGGAAGCAGATCCTATGCAGGTGGTGAACCGTTTCGCACTGATTTATTTTACGTTTGAGCTCATATTTAGATTTCTGCTGCAAACTTTACCTGTAATGGATATCAAACCTCTAATGCATTTGCCCATAGCAAAGCGAAAAGTGGTAGATTTTGTTCTGGTAAAATCACTTTTTTCCTTTTACAATCTTTTACCTCTGTTTTTATTTATTCCTTTTGGAATAATTTCTATAGTTAAAGGAGGCTATGGAACGCTTAATATTCTTGGATGGATTCTGGGAATGTATGCCATCACTCTTTGTGTTAATTACTTTAATTTTATAATAAAGAAACGCTTTACTGAAAATTTAAAAGCACTAATCCCTATAGTTATTTTAGGCCTAGCCTTTGCTCTTCTGGATTACCTGGAGATATTTCAAATTAGTGTTTACTTTGGAAAAGTCTTAAATCAACTGGTAGCACAACCCTATTTTTCTCTTATCCCGGTTGTTTTGCTGGCTATTTTGTATAAATGGAATCAGAATAATCTTTACGGTAAATTTTACCTGGACGCGGGGATTAAAGGAAAAAGAAAATCAGCAAATACCAGAGATTTTGTCTGGACGAAAAAATTTGGAAGCATTGCCCCCTTTCTTCAGCAGGATCTCAAATTGATCTGGAGAAATAAAAGGCCAAAAACAACCATTTACCTTTCATTCATTTTCCTTGCCTATGGGCTTATTTTTTATCCAAATGAAGCATATCAGGGTATGCCGGCATTTTTTGTATTTGTAGGGATCTTTATAACCGGTATTTTCATGATCAATTTCGGGCAGTTTATTCCTTCGTGGGATGCTTCCTATTATCCTATGATCATGGCTCAGAACATTCCAATGAAACAATATCTCGCTTCTAAGATGGGACTCATAACTTTTAGCGTGATAGTTCTGGCGGTACTTTCTACTCCCTATGTTTACTTTGGATGGAATATATTATTGCTCAATGTTGCCTGTGCACTTTATAATATGGGTGTGAATATTCCTCTGTTGATGTATGCGGGCTCGTTTAATAAAAAAAGAATCGATCTGGATAAAAGTCCGTTTATGAATTATCAGGGAACCGGGGCTTCGCAATGGCTTGTGGGCCTACCTTTAATGTTGATCCCAATCTTTTTCTTCTGGATCTTAAATAAATTTATCAATTATGAAGTGGCTGTAGGATTCCTTGCGGTGCTTGGAACTATAGGCTTAATTCTGCGACCTTCTATCCTAAACTTCCTGGTTACAAGGTATCGCAAAAGAAAATATATAATGCTGGAAGGCTACAAACAAACAGGAGAATAAACTTATTACAATGATAACAGCAACAAATCTTTCTAAAGTATATAATGGCACCAAAGTACTGGATATAGAACACCTGGATATTCCTTCGGGTCAGAATTTCGGACTGGTTGGAAATAACGGTGCGGGGAAAACTACATTTTTCAGTTTAATGCTGGACCTTATTCAGCCTACAACCGGAAATATTTTTAACAAAGACATCACGGTAAGTCAAAGTGAGGAATGGAAACCTTTTACATCCTCTTTTATAGATGAAAGTTTTCTTATTGGGTATCTCACTCCTGAGGAATATTTTTATTTCATTGGCGAGTTAAGGAACAGGAACAAAGCCGATATAGATGCTTTTCTCACTCAATTTGAAGATTTTTTTCACGGCGAAATTATTGGAAGAAATAAATATCTGAGGGATCTTTCAAAAGGAAATCAGAAAAAGGCGGGAATAGTAGCCGCCCTAATTGGTGATCCTGAAGTTGTAATTCTCGATGAACCTTTTGCAAACCTTGACCCCACAACTCAGATAAGACTTAAAAAACTTCTCAAGGAATTATCTCAAACTGCTGGCACCACAGTGCTTATTTCCAGTCACGATCTTATTCATGTTACCGAAGTTTGTGAACGTATCGTAGTGCTGGATAAAGGGGAAATCGTGAAGGATATTGAAACTTCAGAAGCTACCCTTCATGAACTTGAAGCCTATTTTTCTCGGGAAATTGCTGAAAGCTAGGTTGAATCACCTATTGGACTTTAGAAAAAGAAGTTTACTTTTACATACTAAATCATCCGTATCACAGTTATTCATGATACCCGGAAAAGGTACGTTTTGAGCACAATTACACGTTTTATTCTTTTTCTTTTTCTTTCGGCAGCAGTTCTTAGTTGTTCCAGAAAGAAGAATTCCTTTATCAATAGGAATTATCATGCGGTCACTGCGGAATACAACACACTCTATAACGGTCACCTTGCGCTTAAGAAGGGCAGAGAGGAGATAAATCAGAATTACGCCGATAATTACTGGGATTTGCTTCCGGTAGAAAGACTGGATGTTGATGAAAAGATCCTTTTACCTGATAGCGTAAGAAATCAGAATTTTGGACGCGCAGAGGAAAAGGCGGTTAAAGCGATTCAGAAACATTCCATGCAAATAAAAGGGAAGGAGCGAAATCCACAAATGGATGAGGCTTATCTTTTGCTCGGGAAAGCCAGATATTTCGATCAGCGTTTTGTTCCTGCTCTGGATGCCTTCAATTATATTTTATACAGGTATCCTGCCAGCGATAATATTAATCATGCAAGAATATGGCGGGAAAAGACCAATATAAGGCTTGGAAATGAAAAACTGGCCATCAAGAATTTGAAGAAAATACTGGATTCAGACCGCCTGAATGATCAGGATGTAGCCGATGCTAGCGCAAGTCTTTCCCAGGCATATATGAATTTGAACCAACTGGACAGTGCAGTTACTCCCTTATATAATGCTGCCGACTTTACCAATAATAATGCTGAAAAAGGCCGGTATCTTTTTATTGTAGGGCAGTTGCATAATAGACTGGGAGAAACCTCCGATGCTAATGCTGCTTTTGATGAGGTAATAGCTTTAAACAGGAAATCGCCAAGAATTTATTTGGTGAATGCCTATGTAGAAAAGGCTAGAAATTTCGATTTCAATTCAGGCGATAATGCTTATTTACTCAATCTTCTTACAGAACTTGAGGAAGACCGCGAGAATCGTCCGTATCTGGATAAGATATACTTTCAATTAGGAGAATATTACAGTAAGATAGATTCCACTGAAAAAGCGGTGGAATATTATAATAGATCATTAAGGTCTCCTTCCAGTGATATTTATCTGAAATCTATTAATTATGAGATTCTTGCCAATATAAATTTTGATAAGGCCAATTATCAAATGGCTGGAAAATATTTCGACAGTACTCTAACTTATATGTCTCCGGATTTATTAGAATTTAGAACGATCAAAAAGAAAAGAGAGAATCTTGAGGATGTGATACGTTATGAAAAGATCGCAGAAGAAACTGATAGCATTTTAAAACTGGCTGCGATGTCTGACGAAGACCGCCTGGCTTATTTTACAGATTATACAGATAAGTTGAAAGAAAAAGCTATTGCAGACCTTGAGGAAGGAGAACTTCCTGTTTACACTTCCACCATTGGAAATGAAAATTCATTTCCTTCATCTAACGCCGTACCTTCGCCACCCGCAAGTAGCGGCGGTGGAAATGCCAATATATTCTATTTCTACAATCCTTTGCAGATCTCAAGAGGAGCGCAGGAATTTTTAAGAGTTTGGGGAACGCGCGAACTGGCTGATAACTGGCGTTGGGGATCAAATGCATTGAATCAAAGTTCTATCAATGCTCAGGAGACTATCGCTGAAGTGAATTTTGACAATAATCCTCTATACGACCCTGCTACTTATATAAGCCAGATTCCTGGCAAACAATCTATTTTGGATAGTCTTGCAACTCAGCGCAACCTTGCTAACTATCAACTTGGAGTTATTTATAATGAGAATTATAAGGAGTATGTGTTAGCAGAAGAAAGATTTGATTTCCTGCTAAATAATGATCCGGAAGAATCTCTAATCTTACCTTCTAAATATAATCTCTACAATATCTATGCTGCTACCGGGCAGTTGCAGAAGCAGGAAGCCATAAAAAATGATATTATTCAAAATTATCCGGATTCGCGTTATGCTTCCTTTATTCTAAGTCCTGAAAGTATCCGGGAAGACAAAAATAGTCCGGAAGCAATCTATGAAGAGCTTTTCAGTCAATATGAAGAACAGAAATATGAATATGTGATCGAAAGGGCCAATGAATATATTTCCCAGTTGACGGGTGACCCTATTGTTCCAAAATTTGAACTCTTAAAAGCTCAGGCAAATGCAAGACTCTATGGTTTGGATGCCTATAAACAGGCTTTAAACTATGTGGCAGTGACCTATCCACAAACTGTTGAAGGCCGTCGTGCTCAGGATATTATTAAAACATCGGTCCCTGAACTGGAGAGACTGGAGTTTAATAATGACAGCTTACAACAAAATTTCAAAATTATTTATCCGGTAGAGCTAAGTGCTGAGAATAAAACAATGGCTACAGATTTAAAAAAGAAGATAGAGATAGCTCTCAAGGATCTTGAATATGATAATATGACAGTTTCCATAGATCTTTATAGTCCTGAAGAATCTTTTGTGGTGATACATGGATTACAAAATAGGTCTAAAGCTCTTGGATTTATGGAGCTACTGACGAATAATAAGAATTACAAAATAGAAAAAGAAGGTTTTACAATGTCTGCAGAGAACTATAAAATTGTGCAGATTAAGAAAAATTTAAGAACTTACACTGCTCTTAAATAAAACCTACTTATATGTTTTCAGATTCAAAAAAGACCAACTCGGTCAACAACAATGAACAAAATCGAATTGCCGCCGGCACTCTAATTACCGGAGAAATTTCAGGAAAAGGATGCTTTAGAATAGAAGGCATCCTCGAAGGAAGTTTAAAAACACCTGGTAAAGTAGTGATTAGTGAAGGAGGTTTGATAAATGGAACTCTGGAGTGTGAAAATGCGGATATTGAAGGTAATTTTACCGGAAAATTGATTGTCACCGGAACCCTTACTCTTAGAACTCCCGCAAATATTGAAGGTGAAGTTGTCGCTGGAAAATTGGCAGTTGAACCTGGCGCTGTATTCAATGCAACCTGCCAGATGACAGGCATGGTAAAGCCCTTAAATGATGAAAGAAAAGAAGGAAGACGAAAAGAAAAGTCCGCTTAGAAAGTGGGCGCAGCTTTCCGGGATTGCCATACAAATGGGGGGAACCATTTTTGTTTGCGCCTGGATAGGTAAAAGTCTGGATGAAAAATATACCACTGGTGAAACTAACTGGTTTACGCTAGGCTTCGTATTATTTGGTCTTCTGACTTCTTTATACCTGGTAATAAGACAACTTAAGGAACTGAATAAATAAACTCTAAATGTTGATTAAAATAATAAGGATCAGTTTTTTACTGGTTACTTTATTGGGTGTTGGCTATTTTATTCATTTGAACCTGCTTTCTACAGAAAACCTGGTGGCTAAAAAGGAGCTTTTAAAGTTCAGTTACCTGTATAATTTCGGGTTTTCATCATTGCTACTCTTTAACTACATTATATTCAGAAAAAAGCTGCTCTCTCTTATCGGGTTTGTTTTTTTGGCCTTCGGCGTCGTTAAGATTGGATTATTTTATTTTCTTGTAAAACAATCAGATTTCGAAAAAAATAAATCGACGTTTTTGCTTTTTTTCATCCCTTTCGTCATTTGTTTAGCGATAGAAATTTTTTATTTAGCGAAAGATTTAAATCATGCTAACTTCAATAATGACAATTAATTACAGCGATTTATAAAACTTTTGACTTATTCACAATTTTATGATTTTTGTTTTTATATAATTGTGTACATTTGCAGCCAAATTTAAAGACCGAAACTATATCTTAAAATGCGAAAGAAAAACATTTTTAAATTTTTATTAGGCGGCCTTTTTATCCTGGTTTCAATGAATAATATGAATGCCCAGGAGAATGAGCAACACAGTGAGACAGAAGAGCATGGCGAAGAAGCGCATGCAGCGGCAGAAGAACACGGAGCAGTGAACACGAAAGAAGGGGTGAAAGAGTTTGTAGATCATCACCTTAAAGATTCTCATTATTTTAATTTCTTTGCAGATGCGGAAGTTGGAGAACATTATGGATTTCCACTTCCGGTAATTCTTTGGGATAATGGGCTAAAAGTATTTTCAGCTTCCGAATTTCACCATGGCGAGGAGTTGGCAAAGATAGATGGAAACTATTATAAGCTTTATCACACTAAAATTTATAAAACAGACGCAGAGGGAACCATTACTTATGGTGAACATGGATTTCCTGATAATGAAAGACCTTTGGACTTTTCAATAACCAAGAACGTTATTGCAATGATAGCGGCATCATTACTGTTGTTTCTTTTCTTCTGGGGTCTTGCCAGAAACTATAAAAAGTCCAATTTGCCAAAAGGTTTTGGTAGGGTTTTAGAACCTTTGGTACTCTATGTTCGTGACGATATTGCAAAGCCAAATATTGGGCCCAAGTACAAAAAGTATATGAGTTTTTTACTTACTATATTTTTCTTTATCCTTTTATTGAATTTATTCGGGATGACGCCTCTTGGAATAAATGTGACTGGAAATATTGCGGTGACATTTGGATTGGCGTTGATTACTTTTATAATTGTACAGTTTAGTGGTAATAAGCATTACTGGAAGCATATTTTCTGGATGCCTGGGGTACCGGTTCCTATGAAGATTATTTTAATGCCTATCGAGATCCTTGGAATGTTCACAAAACCATTCGCATTGATGATCCGACTTTTTGCAAACATGACTGCAGGACACGTTGTTGTAATGAGTTTGCTTGGGTTGATTTTCATTTTTCAAAACTGGATCGCGGGACCAACATTCTTTTTATTTACCATTTTCATTTCGGTAATTGAATTGTTAGTGGCATTTTTGCAGGCCTATATTTTCACCCTTTTAAGTGCTTTGTATATAGGAATGGCAGTTGAAGAGCATTCAGATCACCCGGAAGATCATAGTGACGATCTGCCGGTAGTTTAAATAATAATTAGTTAGAAGTAAGTTTAATTTTAAATAGATAGTTATGGAAATCCCACAAATGGTTGGAGCAGGTTTAATTGTGATTGGTGCTGGTATCGGTCTTGGTATGATCGGTGGTCGTGCTATGGAGGCTATTGCCCGTCAGCCTGAAGCAACCGGAAAAATCCAAACAGCGATGATTATTATCGCCGCTTTATTGGAAGGTATTGCATTTGCTGCGTTATTCGCATCATAGTAATCAAAACAAAAAGACCTTGTAACGGTTGGTTATAAGGTCTTTTTAAAATTTAAAATTGAGCTAAAAAGTATAACATAAGTACCAAAATATTATGTGGAAGTTAATTAATGATTTTTCTTTCGGATTATTTTTCTGGCAGATAGGGATCCTGGTTGTTTTGATCATCCTGTTAAAGAAATTCGCCTGGGGACCAATCCTGAATTCTTTGAACAGTAGAGAAGAAGGAATTAAGGACGCATTGGAATCGGCTGAAAAGGCCAGGATGGAAATGCAGAATCTTAAGGCTGATAATGAAAAACTACTTCAGGAAGCACGTGCCGAAAGAGATGGAATTCTAAAAGAAGCCCGTGAAATGAAAGAAAAGGTGATCGCAGATGCTTCAGAAGAAGCTCAGAAGAAAGCTGATAAAATCGTTACTCAGGCTAAAGAAAGTATACAACTTGAAAAGCAGTCTGCTATGGCAGAACTTAAGAATCAGGTTGCGGAACTTTCGATAGAAATAGCAGAAAAAGTAGTTCGTAAAGAATTATCTGATAAAAAAGAACAGCACGCGATGATCGAAAAGATGATTGGCGATGCCAAGCTAAACTAGATTATGAAAGGAGCCAGAGCTGCAAAACGTTATGCGAAAGCAATTCTTTCTCTTGCAAAAGATAAGAATGCTGCAGAAGCCGTAAATAGGGATATGTTAAGTATCCGTCACACGGTATTGGGAAGCAGAGATCTTCAAAGTTTTCTTGCCAGCCCGGTAATTAAAAACTCTCTTAAAAAGAGCAGTATCCTAGCTATTTTCAAGAATCTGGATAAGGTTACTCAGGGAGCACTGGATCTTTTGATCGAAAACGGAAGGATTAATTTATTAGGTTCTGTTGCCCGAGAGTATATCAATTATTATAATCATGATAACGACATTCAGGAAGCTATAGTTACCACTGCGGTTCCTCTGGATAAAGACCTGGAAAAAGTGATTATGGCCAAGGTTAAAGAGCTTACAGGTTCTGAAACCAGCCTTAAGCAGGTTATAGATGAAGATATTATTGGAGGTTTTATATTAAGAATCGGAGATTTGCAATATGATGCCAGCGTTTCCAGGAATTTAAATAATCTAAAACGCAAACTAAAAGACAACACATACGTTTCAAAATTTTAATAAAAACCGGTGCGCTATAGACGTATCATTTTATCTTAAATAATTATGGCAGAAGTAAATCCTGCTGAAGTTTCAGCAATATTAAAACAACAATTATCGGGTTTTGAATCCAAGGCCTCTTTAGACGAAGTGGGTACCGTTCTAACCGTAGGTGACGGTATTGCAAACATTTACGGACTGGCTAATGCTCAATATGGAGAATTGGTTCAGTTTGAAAGTGGTCTGGAGGGAATCGTTCTTAACCTTGAGGAAGATAATGTAGGGGTAGTACTTTTAGGTCCTACTAAAGAAATTAAAGAGGGTTCTACCGTAAAAAGAACTCAGCGTATCGCTTCTATCAATGTTGGAGAAGGTATTGTGGGACGTGTTGTGGACACTCTTGGAGCTCCTATTGATGGTAAAGGTGTAATTGACGGTGAAACTTTTGAAATGCCTTTAGAGCGTAAAGCTCCCGGGGTAATTTATCGTCAGCCGGTAACAGAGCCACTTCAAACAGGGATCAAGTCTATCGATGCTATGGTGCCGGTAGGAAGAGGCCAGCGTGAGTTGGTGATTGGTGACCGTCAAACAGGTAAAACTACCGTTTGTATAGATACCATTCTTAATCAGAAAGAATTTTACGATGCCGGGGAGCCGGTATATTGTATATATGTTGCGATAGGGCAAAAAGCTTCTACTGTGGCAGGTATTGCTAAAGTACTTGAAGATAAAGGTGCGATGGCATATACCACTATCGTTGCGGCAAACGCATCAGATCCTGCTCCAATGCAGGTTTATGCTCCATTTGCAGGTGCAGCGATCGGTGAATATTTTAGAGATACAGGTCGTCCTGCTTTGATCGTTTATGATGATCTTTCTAAGCAGGCAGTTGCATATCGTGAGGTATCCCTTTTACTTCGTCGTCCACCGGGACGGGAAGCATATCCAGGGGATGTATTCTTCCTTCACTCAAGACTTCTTGAGCGTTCAGCCAAGGTGATAGACGATGATGATATCGCAAAACAAATGAACGACCTTCCTGATTCACTTAAGGATAAGGTAAAAGGTGGTGGATCAATAACTGCGCTTCCAATTATCGAAACTCAGGCGGGAGACGTTTCTGCATATATTCCTACAAACGTAATTTCGATTACAGATGGGCAGATATTCCTTACTTCAGATTTATTTAACTCTGGTGTTCGTCCTGCAATTAATGTAGGTATCTCGGTATCACGTGTAGGTGGTAACGCTCAGATCAAATCTATGAAGAAAGTTGCTGGTACACTTAAACTTGACCAGGCCCAGTATCGTGAACTTGAAGCATTCGCTAAGTTTGGTTCAGACCTTGATGCAGCCACTATGGGAGTTATCGAAAGAGGTAAGCGTAACGTGGAGATCCTTAAGCAGGGTCAAAACGATCCTTACCCGGTAGAGAATCAAATCGCCATCATCTATGCAGGTTCTAAGAACTTATTGCGCGATGTGCCGGTAGATAAAGTAAGAGAATTTGAAAGAGATTACCTGGAATATCTTAATGCTAAACACAGAGATATCCTGGATACTCTTAAGGCTGGAAAACTTACAGATGAAGTAACAGATACTTTAACATCTGTGGCTAAAGATCTTTCGTCGAAGTATAAAAAATAGTATTAAGTAAAGAGATCTTACTATCTCATTCTTGAATATAAAAGAATTAAAGGTATTGCGTGATTCCTAACATTTAATTACTCAATACTCAATACTAAATAAAATGGCAAACTTAAAAGAATTACGTAGCAGGATCACATCAGTATCTTCAACGATGCAGATTACCAGTGCCATGAAAATGGTATCGGCCTCAAAGTTGAGCAAAGCCCAGGATGCAATAACATCCATGAGGCCTTATGCTGAAAAACTGACTCAGCTGCTACAGGATTTAAGTGCTACTCTGGATGACGAATCGGGGAGTAAATTTGCTGAAGACCGCGAGGTGAAGAAAGTTCTTATCGTTGCTATTTCTTCTAATAAGGGACTTGCCGGAGCTTTTAACACTAATATCATCAAGAGGGTTAAGCAAAGGATAAAGGAAGAACATCAAGGTAAAGAAGTTGATATATTGACGCTGGGGAAAAAGGCTAATGATATTCTTAAAAAGACCCATAATATTTATAAGAATAACAATGAGATTTTTGATGATCTGAGCTTTGAAAATGTCTCTGAGATTGCTGAAGATCTAATGCAGACATTCCTGGATGGTGAATATGATAAGATAGAGATTGTTTACAATCAGTTTAAGAATGCCGCAACTCAATATGTGATGGAAGAACAATTCCTTCCTATTGAAAAATTTGAAAGTGAAGAGGAAAAGCAACTGGATTATATATTCGAACCTTCAAAACTTGAGATCGTAAAAGAATTAATCCCGAAATCTCTAAAAATGCAGCTTTTCAAAGCTCTTAGAGACTCATTTGCTTCTGAACATGGTGCACGTATGACAGCGATGCATAAGGCGACAGATAATGCGCAGGAATTAAGAGACGATCTTAAACTTTCTTATAACAAGGCAAGACAGGCTTCTATTACCAATGAGATCCTTGAGATCGTTGGAGGGGCTGAAGCTTTAAATGGATAATCCCGAAATGATTTACTAAGATAAAAACCCGCAATTATTGCGGGTTTTTATATTTGGTATAGGTTTTGTTTTTATAACTTCACATTAAAACCAGACATTATGAAAAATGCCTTACACTTTATTACAGGAATTTTTGTTCTTACTGTTTTTGCCTCATGTGGCAGCAATAAGGATTTGCAGGAAAGAATTCCTGCACAGTTTAACGAAGCCTATTATGTTTATACCTCTAATGGGATTCAATTAAATGTTCCTGTGGTTGCTATTCAGGATGAAAGAATTTCACTGGACTCTGTTTATTTCCATGGAATGAAGTCTGCTTTGAAAAAAAGCGAAGAACAACCTAATGTATATGTGGCAAATTTCCGCATGGGAATGGGGGATAAAGTTATGCACAAAGATCCTAAGAAAGAATATGGGAACACCGCCCCCCAGTTACCAGAGGAAAGCCCTTTCGAAATAGATAAGGATGAAGCGATTCTGGTATTTACACAAAATGGAAAGACAAAATTCTATAAACTAACAGGGATTGTGGAAAAGGAATAAAGCCTAAAGCTTTTATAATCCTGATTTATTCAGATATTTGTAGTAAATCAACCAACTCCTGTTGAGTACTTTAAAAAGATTTTTTCAAGACACTCTTATTTACGGTTTTGCAACGGTATTTCCGAGACTCATGAATTTTGTTCTCGTGCCTTTGCATACCGGTGTTTTGCCCGCTGAAGAATATTCTGTTAATACTGTTTTTTACGTGTGGGCGGCATTCTTTAATGTGTTGCTTACCTATGGGATGGAAACTTCTTTTTTTAGATTTTTTAGTCGTGCTAAGGAAAGATCGAACGTATTTTCTACAGCTTTCATAGCACTTACTGTAAGTACGATCTTATTTGCTGCAGGAGTATTTATATTCCAGGAAGACCTGATAGCGCTAATGGATCTCGATCCCTTTTACTTCCAGGTATTATTTGGCGTATTGGTTTTAGATACCCTTGTAGTTGTTCCTTTTGCTTATCTAAGGGCGACAGGAAGGCCATTAAAGTTTGCGGGAATAAAGATCATTAATGTACTAACGGTAGTACTTCTAAACCTTTATTTTCTATGGTTCGTTAGGGAATACCCTCAATTCGCTCCGCAATTCGTTTTAGATAATTATGGGCCTAAAGATATCGTGGGATATATATTCATAGCCAATCTGGCGGCAAGTACAGTTACTTTTTTACTGTTACTACCGTATTTCTTTAAAACAAAGATCAGCTTCGATTTTTCTATTTTCAGGCAAATGTGGAAATATGGCTGGCCTATCATGGTTGCCGGGATTGCGTTTGTGATCAATGAAAATCTGGATAAGCTGCTAATCAAGGATATGATCTCAGATGAAGTTATGGGAGCATATGCAGGATGTTATAAACTGGCAGTTTTCATGACCATTTTTGTGCAGGCTTTTAAAATGGGAGCTGAACCTTTTTTCTTTAATCATGCTGAAAAGGAGAATGCCCGGGAAACGTATGCAGATATCCTGAAGTATTTTGTGATTTCCGGAAGCTTGATATTCTTGGTTTTAGTATGCTTTATTGATTTTTTCAAGAATCTTGTAATTCGCGATCCGGAATACTGGATGGCCATAAGCATAGTACCTATTATCTTACTGGCAAATTTATTTCTTGGGATCTACCATAACCTTTCAGTCTGGTATAAACTCACAGATAGAACCCGCACAGGAATGTATATTTCAATATTAGGTGCCGTGATTACTATTGCTTTAAACCTTTTATTAATTCCTGTGCTTGGTTTTATAGCTGCAGCCTGGGCTACATTGATCGCTTATGGAAGTATGATGCTTATTTCCTATTTCCTCGGAAAAAGATATTATAAGGTACCCTATAACGTTAAAAAAATAAGTTTTTATTTGTTGCTGTCTGTGGGACTTTCCATACTTTCCTTCCTGTATTTCAGGGAAAATTACTGGATGGCAACTGCAATAGTAGGAGCATTTGCTCTCACTGTTTTTTCAATGGAACGTAAACAATTACAAAAAATTATAAATCAATGATCGTAAAGGTTATAAATAAATCAAAACATGCGCTGCCTAATTATGAAACCGAAGCTTCTGCAGGGCTTGACATTCGTGCAAATATGGATGAGCCGGTAGTCTTGAAGCCTCTGGAAAGGGCTATCATCAAAACGGGCCTGTTTATCGAATTACCGGTGGGTTATGAAGCCCAGGTAAGACCAAGAAGTGGCCTCGCTGCAAAAAAGGGAATTACGGTTTTGAATTCACCCGGAACTATTGATGCCGATTACCGTGGAGAAATAGGGGTGATCCTGGTAAATCTTTCTAATGATGAATTCACGGTTCAGGACGGTGAAAGAGTAGCTCAGCTTGTTATCGCTAAACATGAGCAAATAGAATGGGAAGAAACCGAAATTCTTGAAGACTCTCAAAGAGGCGCGGGAGGTTTTGGTAGTACCGGAAGTAATTAATAATTATCTATTCCTTCTTATAATTAGAAAAAGAGGAGGGAGCGAAAAAAAAATTAAAATGAAAATTATAGTACCAATGGCAGGTCGTGGTTCACGACTTCGTCCACATACTTTAACTGTTCCAAAACCGTTAATTCCTATAGCGGGTAAACCTATTGTACATCGCCTGGTCGAAGATATCGCCAGGGTTCTGGATGAAAAAATAGATGAAGTTGCCTTTATTATTGGTGAGGATTTTGGCGAACAGGTAGAAAAAGATCTTATGAAGATCGCCAATAGTCTTGGAGCTAAAGGAACAATCTATTATCAGGATAAGCCTCTTGGTACCGGTCATGCGATCATGTGTGCTAAAGAATCCCTTAGTGGTCCTGCAGTAGTCGCCTATGCGGATACACTTTTTAAAGCTGACTTTAACCTTGATAAATCGGCAGATGCAGTAATGTGGGTGAAAAAAGTTGAAAATCCCTCAGCTTACGGGGTTGTGAAATTAAATCAAAATAATGAGATCACAGGGCTGGTTGAGAAACCTGAAGAATTTGTTTCAGACCTTGCGGTAATTGGAATTTACTACTTTAAAGATGTTGAAATTTTGAAGAATGAACTTCAAAATGTACTGGATCAAAATTTAACCCGGGGGGGAGAATACCAGATCAACGACGGTATAGAAGCCATGCGTAAGAACGGTTTGAGATTTGTTCCTGGGAAAGTAGATGAATGGATGGATTGCGGAAACAAAAATGTTACCGTAGAGACCAATGGAAGAATGCTTAAATTTCTTCATCAGGATGGCGAGAAGCTTATCTCAGATTCAGTTAAAATAAAAGATTCTGAAATAACCGAACCTTGTTATATTGGTGAAAATGTAGAACTCATCAATGCTAAGATTGGTCCAAATGTTTCGATAGGTGATGGCAGCAGGATTATTAATTCAAAGGTTAAAAATAGTCTTATCCAGACAGATTCAGAAATTAAAAATGCCAGTCTCGATAATGCGATGATTGGAAATCATGCTAAATTTGATGGTAACTTTACCCAGATAAGCATTGGTGATTATTCGGTGCTTGAGTAAATTTAAAATATGAAAAAACTGTTTATCATACTGATAGTGGTTTTGTCGGCGATTTCTGCGCAAACGCAGGAATTGCCTCAGCCGCTTAAGGATGTTAATCAGGATGACCTTGGGATCGTTAGTGATGAATTCCAGGAATTATTTTTTGAGGCCCTCAAACAAAAGGGTATTGAGAATTATGAAAAGGCGATCACCGCCCTGGAAAAATGTCTTAGTCTTGATAGTAATAATGCCATTGTATATTTTGAATTAGGTAAAAATTATCGCGAACTAAAGCAATTCGATAAGGCAGTTGAATATCTTCAGCAAGCACATGAACTTAGACCCGATAAGGAATCTATTCTTGTTTATTTATTTCAGACCTATGGAATGACTGAAAATTACGAGGGCGCTATTGCCACGATTAAAAAGCTCATAGCTTTTGATCAGGCTTACAGAGAAGACCTGGCGAATTTATATCTCCTAAACCAGGATTATGAGCAGGCCTTAAAACTACTGGATGATCTGGATGAGCAACTTGGTAGTAGTACCTATAGAAACTCAATGCGAAGACAGATTTATGCACGTACCAATAATACAGATGCTCAGATTAATAATTTGCAGGAAAGTATCTCCAATAATCCTGAGGTAGAACAGAACTATTTGAACCTTATCTATATTTACAGCGAACAGGGAGACGAGGAAGAAGCCTTTAGGGTGGCAAAAGAACTTTTAGAGACCAATCCAAGCTCTTCTCTGGCTCATTTAGCACTCTATAAGTTTTATCTGAATAAGGGTAATGCAGAGGCTGCTATCGCTTCTATGAAAATTGTCTTTGAAAGCGAGGAGATCGATGCCGATTCAAAATTCAAGGTGTTGAATGATTTTCTCAACTTTGTCCAGGAAAATCCTGAATATGAAGAAGAGCTCATTGAGGTTGCTGCAAAACTTTCGGAATGGGAAAATGCTCCTGAACTTTATGAGCAGCTTGGGAAGTATTACCTGCAAAAGGACAATAGTGAGGACGCCCTTACGTTTTTTGAACTGGGACTTAAAGAAAACCCTGATAATTTTGAGCTGTTAAAGAATACTCTTGTATTGCAACTGGAATATCGTAAGTTCGAAAGTGCTATAGAATTAAGTAGGGAAGGCCTTGAGATTTTTCCTTCTCAGCCTATGTTGTACTTATTCCAGGCAGTTGCGATGAATCAGCTTTCAAATTTTGAATCGGCCGAAAAGAGCCTTAATGAGGGACTGGATTACATTATTGATGATGCCCGGATGGAAATGGACTTTTATTCTCAGCTGGCGATTAGCTACAATGGAATGAATAATGCAGTAAAAGCTGAAGAGTATCGGCAGAAAGCCGAAAACCTTAAAAAAGAACTTAATTGATGTTGAAGAAAATTTTTGCCCTGATCTTATTATCCACCTTTGTGATATCCTGTGGAAGCAAAAGATCAGCTTCCAGGATAGTTACAAAAGATGCTGAAGCCGTATCTGTAATACAGAAGCATTATAAAAATGAAATAGACTTTAAAACCGTATCGGGAAGGTTAAGGGCGGTATATCAGAATGAAGAGAAGACCCAATCGGTTAATTTGAGTTTTCGAATGGAGAAAGATAAGGCGATCTGGATGAGTGCCAGTATCCTTGGATTTCCTGTGGCTAAAGCTTATATAACACCAACCAGTGTAAGTTACTATGAGAAAGTTACACAATCCTATTTTGATGGGGACTTCAGTCTGTTAAGTGATTTACTCGGAACACCACTTGACTTCAAAAAACTTCAGAATTTACTAATAGGTCAGGCAATATACGATCTACGGTCTGAAAATTTTAAATTCACTCAATCTCCTAGAGGTTTTCAGTTTGTTTCAGATGAGGCAACCGCGATAAAGAAAATGTTTTTGCTGGATCCTCTTTCTTTAAAGACAAAGGCACAGCAGCTTGCCCAGGAGGATGAAAACAGGAGTCTCACAATCACGTATTCAGATTATCAAAATGTTTCGGGTTATATGTTCCCTGAAAACATAAAGATCATTGCAAATGAAGGAGGGACGGGAACAAATATAGATCTAACCTACAGGTCGATTAGTTTCAATGAAGAACTCACTTTCCCATTTGATATACCATCGGGATATGATGAAATTGGTTTAAAATGATTCGAATGAATTACCCAAAATCTCTGATTTGTATATTGCTGTTGTTTCTTGCATTCAATTCGGTAAAGGCACAAACAAACAGGGACGAGCTCGAAAAAAGAAGAATAGAACTCCGGAATGAGATTAAAAGGATTAATGAACTTCGTATTTCTAATCAAAAAAAGCAGCGATCGGTTTTGGGCCAGGTTGAAGATCTTAATCAGCAGATCAATAGCACAGAAAATCTTATAAAAGTTACGAATCAGCAGGCCAATTTACTTACTCGCGAGATCAATACAAATACGAATAAAATAGGTGAGCTTAGAAAAGAGCTGGAGAAATTAAAAGAGGATTATGCCAGGATGATCAGGAGGTCCTATAAGAGCAAATCCCAGCAGAGCCGTATCATGTTCCTTTTATCTTCTAAAAGCTTTTTACAGGCTTATAAGCGGCTTCAGTATATGAAACAATATACAAACTACCGCCAGCAGCAGGGAGAGGAAATAAAGGCTCATACGGCCGAATTACAGCAGCTAAACTCTCAATTAGTTAAGCAAAAGGAGCAAAAGGATAAATTGATAGCTGAAAACCGTAAAACCAGGGCTCAGCTGGAAAAGAATCGCAAGTCTCAACAATCCCTTATGGCGACGATAAAAAAGAGGGAAGGGGAGTTTGCAGCACAGATTAGAACCAAGCAACAGGAAATTGACGAAATAGATCGAGCGATCGATAAGATGATTCGTGAGTCTATCGCCAAGGCGAATAAAGAAAGTGGTTCTTCTTCCCGGGACTCTTATGAGCTTACCCCTGCAGCCAGGGCTCTCGCTGCAGATTTTGCGAATAATAAAGGAAAATTACCCTGGCCGGTAAGATCGGGAGTGGTTACCATGCGTTTTGGAAAGCAACCGCACCCTATAGTTAAATCGGCGATTATAAATAATAATGGAGTACGAATAGATACCGACAAAGGCGGAAAGGCAAGAGCGGTATTCAATGGTACGGTAAGTGAGGTTCAGGCGGTAAAAGGCGCGAATATGGCAGTAATGGTTAGGCATGGTGATTATATAAGTATATACAATAACCTCGAAAAAGTTTACGTGAAAAGAGGAGAGAATGTTACGACGGAAGAGGAACTTGGAGAGATTGCCACCAGTAAAACCACCGGGAAAACTACTTTGCACTTCTTTATTTTTAAAAACACCCAGAAAATGGATCCAGCAGACTGGATCTACCAGATGTAAATGGTAGACGCAACCTTTTTTGGCTATTTTGCATCTATAAAGTAGAATCCCCATTGCCTATGCGTCAAATTGGTAATTTTTTATGTCTGATAGTTGTTGTTTTTATCATCAGGTCCTGTACCCCGGTATCTATAGCCGACAATAAAAGAATCCAGCTAAAAGGAGTGGTTCTTGACAATTCTAATCAACCTCAAAATAATATCTCAGTCAGTACGTATACCTATGTTGGAGGTAATTATTTTCTTTCTTATCCCGATCTTGAAGCAATCAATAGTACCTCAACCAGCAATGAAGGTTCATTTTCATTAACTTCTTTAGATATAGATCCCGGAGAATTTTTAATAAGAATCAATAAAGAAGAAAGAAATAATTTAGAGTCAATCACATATTATGATTCCCGCGTGCGACGGGGGGAGACGCTAATCAACCTTGCCAATATTAAACTTAAACAGCGTGTACTTTTTACGGTCGTTGTAAACACAAGGGAAGGAATTTCTTTTAAGGCGCTCTATGCCAATCAAGCTCCGGTTATTCTAATTAATAACTGGGAAGATATGCGGGAAATTGAGGATGAATATTTGAATACTAAAATATTAGAGCGCCAGGGGACTCTTAGACCTAATGAAAATGAAAATTTTACTTTAGAGTTCGAAACTCTTGAAGATACCGAAATAAAGCTTTCCTTATTTTATAATACAGAAGAACGAATATTCAATATTCCTGTAACCTCTCAAAACGCAGCTTATGAAATTAATTTATAGTTGCTTCCTTTTTATGTTATTGGGGATTTCCGGTGTTTTTTCTCAGGAAAAAGATTCCACCATTGTTACGGCGCATCACGTGGGAAGATTGCAAATGGAAACTGGAGTTTTTCGCAGCATCGCTTGGGGAGATAATTTTCTCCATGATGCTTATAAATTAGAAACAGGAGTTGAGGTAGGAATTGATGTATATTTATCACCAAATTGGCTAATTGGATTGCGAATGGATATACTGGATACTGAAATTGAAAAGCCTGAAAAACTAGGAAATTTTAAATCTACGTATATTTCTACTTTGGGGGTAATTGGAGGCTATGTATATAGCTTTTCAAAATCTATGGATTTAAGTATACTGGCAGGTTTAGGCTTTGCGCGTTATGCTCATCGTTCAAATTTTGGCACTAATTTTCATGACGATGCCTTCGCCCTTTGGCTGGAACCAAAACTTGGTTATAGAATTACCAATAATATTGGGATCTTCGGAAAAGTGAAATTGAGAAATGATTTCTTAAGGATTGAAACCTCCCCAGATTTGAATGACTATTTCAACAATGCGAGTTACTTAAGCTTCGGTTTAGGAATAAGAATAACCACAAACTAGTCTTCAAAAAGAGCTTTAAGTTCAGTAGCATCTGCGGGTTTCATTTTCCCGGCAAGAACAAGACTTAGTTGTTTTCTTCTCAAAGCGGCCTCAAAACGTTGTTTTTCGAGGTCTGTTTCGGGCTTTAAGGGAGGGATCTGAACCGGAGTTCCGGTTTCATCTACCGCAACAAAAGTATAAATAGCTTCATTCGCTTTGCTTCTTCTGCCGCTTTCACGGTCTTCAACCCAAACATCGATAAAGATCTCCATGGAAGATTTAAAAGCACGGGAAACAGCAGCTTCTACCGTTACAACACTACCTAATGGAATCGCTTTATTAAAGGCCACATGATTTACAGAAGCAGTTACCACAATTCTTCGGCTATGTCTTCTTGCAGCGATACTTGCCGCACGATCCATTCGTGCCAGTAATTCCCCTCCAAAAAGATTGTTCAAAGGATTGGTTTCACTTGGTAATACAAGATCTGTAAGTGTAGTACGGGATTCTCTTGGTGATTTAGCCTCCATGTAATTTTTTGTGCAAAAATAAGGAGGATTACGGAGGTTATGCCGTTAAAGAAGTATTAAAGTTCCTGAACCAATAACCAGGCTCCTTCATTAGTTTTCTTGACCTCGTAAAGTTTATTGATCGCTTCTCGACGAGTCTGATGGCTGGAATAAACCACCTGATGTAAACCATATTTATTGGCTCCTATCAATCTGGCTTTATATCCTTCATCTCTTAGCGCCTTCACTTTTTTTTCGGCATTTTCCTCAACTCTAAAGGCGCCGGCAACGATATGGTAGTTTCCAGATTGCTTTTCAACTTCAAAAGTTACCGCCGGTAGTGGATTGTCGATCACGAAGGTAGCTTGCTGAATCTGTTCCTGCAGCTTACTTTCAGCCTCCTGCTGTTCCGCGATGTTATGTTTGGAAACCTGGCTGCTATAAATATTCAATCCTGCAAAACCTGAAATACCTATTGCTATAATACCAATCGCGGCATATTTAAGAATAGAAGAGCGTCTTCTTTCCGGAGTGAAAAGAAATGGAGTTTTTTCTTCCAGTTCTTCCACCTGTTTCTTGTAAACTTCTCTTTGAACGGCCTTTGTTTCAAAAGATGCTAGACCAAAAGAATGGGTGAGGAAGTTTATTTCGGTAGCTGGCTCAAACTGAAGTTTATCTTCAGCATCGAGATAGAATTCACCAATATTGGCCAGGACGGCTTTTGAATCTTTTTGAAGCGAATTTTCCAGATCATAAACAAATTCCTGGATGATATTGTTAGCGGTTACGTACTTAACTTTTTGCACTTCCGCAATATAATTTGCCAGTAAACCATCATTTTTAATAAGCTGACGGTTAAATGATATCAACTTTTTGGGAGGATAGAACTCTCCGGATGACTGATTAATATATGCTGATTGCTTTTGAGAAAGGAATGCCCCGAAGCCGGGTAAAACAACGCATTCGTATCTATAAAGAAGGTCCTGTAAGTAGTTGGCAATGTTCATTAGAGCAAAAATATGGCTTATTGGTCGTTGGATAAAGTTACCCAAACAATTTTTATTAACAAATCTTTTTTTCTGTAATTTTGGTCAAATTTGGCCTTTATGAATTCCGATAGACTTATTCTATACGCTTGCGCTACAGCATATTCCTAACCTGGGAGATACTTCGGCAAAAAAACTAATCCGGCATTTTGGGACTGCAGAACAGGTCTTCAAAGAAAAGAAATCCAGTTTACTTAAGCTGGATGGGATAGGGCAGAATCGTATTCAGGAGATCCATGATTCCAAGCATTTGAAAGCTGCTGAAGAAGAGCTCAAATTTCTGGAAAGTCATAGAATTAACCATCATTATTTTCAGGAAACTGATTATCCTGAGAAGCTTAAACATTGTCTGGACGGTCCGGTGCTGCTTTTTTCAAGAGGTAAGATCGATCTCCATAAAAAGAAGATCCTTAGTATAGTAGGGACGCGGCAGATCACCTCTCATGGAATTTCATTTTGTGAAAAACTTATAGAAGATCTGGCGCCTCTGGATCCGGTAATCGTATCGGGGTTTGCCTATGGAGTGGATATTACCGCTCAAAAAGCGGCAATAAAGAATTCACTACAAACTGTAGGCTGCCTGGCTCATGGATTAAATCAGGTCTATCCTAAGGTGCATAAAAAATATGTAAAAGAGATCGAAGAGAATGGTGGTTTCTTCACCGATTTCTGGAGTACAGATAAATTTGACAGGAATAATTTTTTAAAACGAAACAGGGTCATTGCCGGATTAAGTGAAGCTAGCATCGTTATCGAAAGTGCTGAAAGAGGAGGCTCACTGGTCACCGCCGATATTGCCAATTCTTATGATAGAGAGGTTTTCGCTGTTCCGGGCAGGCCAAATGATAAATTTAGTACCGGTTGTAATAATCTTATAAAATCACAGCGTGCACATGTACTTACTTCAGCTGCGGACCTTGTTTATATTCTTAACTGGCAAATAGAGGAAAAGGAGAAGAATATTCAAAAACAATTGTTTGTAGAACTGGATATAGAGGAGCAAATACTCTATGATTTTCTTAAATCCCGCGGTAAAAGCGAGCTGGATGTTCTGGCATTAAACTGCCAGTTTCCAACCTTTAAAGCAGCTTCTCTTTTGCTGAATATGGAACTAAAGGGCGTTATTAGGCCACTTCCCGGAAAATTGTTTGAAATAATCTAATACCCCGCTTTTTTCCTTACTTTTTTAAGCACCTTGTTAGCTACAATTCTGGCCTTTTCTGCCCCCACGCTAAGAGCTTTATCTATTTCTTCGTGGTTGTTGATGTAGTATTCGTATTTTTCTCTGGGTTCGTGAAACGTGTCCTTTATCAAATCAAAAAGTGCTTGTTTCGCATGACCATAACCATAACCTCCGGCTTCGTAGTTTTTACGCATTTCAGTGGTTTGTTCCTTAGAAGCCATGAGCTTATATAGTCCAAAAACATTACAGGTGTCAGGATCTTTGGGTTCCTCAAGCGGAGTGCTGTCGGTTTCAATACCCATGATCTGCTTTCTTAGTTTTTTATCTGTTTGGAAAATATTAATTGTATTACCCTTGGATTTACTCATTTTTTCTCCGTCGGTTCCCGGAACGTACATGGTGTCCTTTTGAACTTTAGCCTCGGGAATAACAAACACTTCTCCCATTTTAGCATGAAACCTGGAAGCCACATCACGTGTCATTTCAAGATGCTGTAACTGATCTTTCCCTACGGGTACAATTTCGGCATCGTATAATAAGATATCGGCCGCCATGAGCATGGGATAAGAGAATAATCCAGCATTTACGTCTTCCAGACGATCTGCCTTATCCTTAAAAGAATGAGCAAGTGTTAATCTTTGATAGGGATAAAAACAGCTTAAATACCAGGTAAGTTCAGTGACCTGAGGGATATCGCTCTGCCTGTAAAAAACACTTCTTTCAATATCCAGCCCACAGGCAAGCCAGGTAGCGGCAACAGAATAGGTATTTTCCCTAAGTGTTTCCGAATCTTTTATTTGAGTGAGCGAATGCAGGTCTGCAATAAAAATAAACGAATCGTTTTCTGGCTGGTTGGCCATTTTTATTGCGGGTATGATCGCTCCCAAAAGATTCCCCAAATGGGGTGTTCCCGTACTCTGCACTCCTGTAAGTATTCTGGACATTTTCTTTTAAATTTTGATGCAAAGGTAAATTTTTTCTAGAATTGACTCGGTTCATTTTACTACTTTTGAAGTTATGCGTTACTTCAAGTGGGCTGCAGTTTTATTGTGGCGGATCTGGTTTTATATTTTGATGATTGTTCCTATAATAATCATGTTACCTGTACTTGTAGTCTTCACTTCTTCTGAAAAATTTTACCCTCAGTTCTTTATTTGTGCCAGGATATGGGCAAAGATCATTCTTTTTGGAATGGGATTTCATGTTAAAACGCTTGCAGAACAAATTCCTGAAAAGAATAAAAGTTATATGCTGGTGGCCAATCATTCTTCTATGCTGGATATCATGCTTATGCTTGCATTGATCAAGCAGCCGTTCGTGTTCGTAGGAAAAGAAGAACTGGTTAGAATTCCTATTTTTGGATTTTTCTACAGGCGAACCTGCATTCTTGTTAATCGCAACAATCAACGCAGCCGGCAGAAAGCTTTTAATGAAGCCCAGCGAAGATTAGAACAGAAAAACAGTGTTTGTATTTTTCCGGAGGGCGGGGTTCCCGAGGATCAAAATATTATTCTGGATCAGTTTAAAGATGGCGCATTCCGGCTGGCCATTGAACATCAAATTCCTGTAATTCCGCTGACTTTTCATGATACTAAAAAGCGTTTTTCCTATAAATTCTTTACTGGTGGTCCTGGTAAATTAAGGGTGAAGATCCATAATTTTATCTGTACCGGAGATCTGGAACCAAAGGATCGCAGGAAGCTTAAGGAAAGGGTTCATAAGATCATTCTGGACGAATTGTTAAACCCTGATATTCATTAAAATTTAATACTGATGCCGGAATAAATGCCAAAATTAACCGGTTGTACATTCTGTACATTATTAAACGTATTTAGCTGATATTTAAAAATAGGCTCCAGGTTAAGACTGAATTTGTCGCTTAGTTCGTAATCCAGTCCAACCCCAATATTTGTACTAAAACTAGTGCTGTTAATATTACTTGCTTCACCAATTTGTGTAGTATTATTTCCTGAATTAAGATCCACGCGGTTCTTATCAAGAAATAGCCCACTGGCCCCACCTATTAAATTTAGTCCAAGCTTTTTGTCCATAAGGGAATATTCTATTTCAATAGGAATTTCAATAAATCCAAATTGCTGGTTAATCTCTCCCGGAGTGAAAATGGATGTGGTAAGTGAGGTAGCGGCTGAAGAGTTCTCAGAAAATGAATTCTCCAGGTTACCATTGCTGCGAATGTTTAAATTATCAGATGTCGGCCGGATATTCTCAAAACTGGAGGCCATTGCCATAGGAGAGTAGGAGATATCCTGAATATTATAGCTCATATTGATCTTGCTTATCCCCATTCTTATTTTTACTTTATCAGAAACTTCATACGCCAGCTTTACGCCATAAGAAACTGTAACATCTGAGGAAGCAGAATTATTGGCAAACTGAGAAGAAAGCTCATTTCCACTACCAATATTTTTATAAAAAACGGGTGCCGCGAACGTAGATAAACTTAATTTTTTTGAGTTTGATTCTGAGGTTTCTTCTTCCTCTTTCTCACTTCCCTGCTTTTCTTTTTCAACCTGGGCAAGTGCATTTTCTTCTCCTTTAATTTTTTCAGGTTCCTGAATGATATTTTCAGATTTAATGCTGTCATTTTCGGCAATGCCACCGGAAGGATCTTTGGTGATCACTTCCGGTATATTTGCCAATTCCTCTTTTTCATATTTGGAATTATCCTTTATTAGGTTTTCTTCTGAAGAAGCTATTCTTGAAGAATTTGAGTTAGCCTCATTTTTAGTATTCGTTTTAGGCTGGATTTTAAGCTTATTAGATTTTGGAATTTTTTTGGCTGCTGAATTATTAGAAGATGAACTGTTGTCAGCACCAGTTAATGATGAGGATTCATTTTTAGAAGAAGAGTTTTCTTCAGCTGCGAGGCTGTTTTCATCTTCCTGTTTGTCCGTATTTGATTGAGTGGAGTTTGAATTAGGTTCCTTTTCCTGGAGATCTTCAGTTTTTTCGAAAACAACACCAGGGTCTTTTTGATCTTGCTGTATTGAATTTGTAAATAGAAGGCCTGCAATTACAATGGCAATTACTGCGGCAACACCTCCAATTTTATACCATAAAGGAATGATAAAAGGTCGTTTTTTATCTTTTTCATCAAGTTTTTTGGAGATATTCTCCCAGACTTTTTCGTCGGGATTTACATCAAAATCCTTGAATTTTTCCTGAAATATCCGGTCTATGTTCTTCTTTTCTTTCATAATGATTGAGCCGAATTACTTGTATTCTGGGATTCTTCAATTTTTTCTTTAAGACTTAGTCTTGCTCTGGAAAGGTTCGATTTCGAGGTTCCTTCCGAGATGTTCAACATTTTGGAGATCTCCTTATGAGAAAAACCATCCATAACATACAGGTTAAAAACCTGGCGGTAACGATCTGGCAGAGATTGCACACAATTCATTAAAAAATCGATGGTAACACTTTCTTCGTCAATTTCTACTTCTTCCTCCGTAATGTTTTCTTCATTGGTGATCTCATAGAGTTTTTGTCGTCTGTGTTTCTGAAGGCAGGTATTAATTACAATTCGCTTCATCCAGCCCTCAAAAGATCCCTGATTGTTATACTGGGATATTTTTGCGAAAATGGTCAAAAAACCATCCTGCAGACTATCTTCTGCCTGGGCGGAACTATCAGAATATTTTAAGCAAAGCCCGAACAGCTTCGCCGCATATAAACGATAAAGCTGTTCCTGTGCTTTGCGGTCCTGATTTTTACAATGACGAATGAGTTTCTCTAAACTCACAAATGATAGTTGTTATTAATGATTATTCTTGTGAATTCCCAGGGGATTCTTCTGTAACCGGCACGGTTATAATTTCATACTCTGCATCGCCATTCTCATCTTTTCCTATCCAGAAATTGAAAGTATAATCATCGGGCTCATCGATGATTATAGAAAATTTACTGGATCCGGTATTTCCGGGAGCTGTATTGTCGCATCCGGCATTATTGCTGGAAAATACACTTAATGCAGCCACGTAAATGTTACGTCTTTCAGAAGATGAGGTTCCGGCCCTTCTCGCGTCAATTCCCGCAAAGGAATTACATTCCGAGGCTAATTCATAGGTTACGCTTACTTCATAATTCTTCCCAAAGATAAACTCTTCTGGTAAATCATTACTGGTAATTTTAGCGACTTCATACTGGACGCTTTCATAGTTGCTGTCTACAGAACAACCTGTCATTGCAATAACTGCCATTAAAACAAAAACTAACTTCTTCATATTACTTGTTTAATTTGCTTTATACTGTAGATGCAAATTTTGAAGAAAGGTTGCGTAGGTATCAAAAAAAATCCCCAATTGGGGATTTTTTTTTATTCTTTAGCGATCTTGATCGCCTCTTTTATTTTCACTTCGAGTTCCTCCATTAGATCTGGATTATCATTTAGAAGGGTTTTGACTGCATCCCTTCCCTGGCCTAATTTGGTATCTTCATAACTGAACCAGGAACCACTTTTCTTTACGATCTCATAATCTACTCCAATGTCGATGATCTCACCAATCTTAGAAATCCCTTCGCCATACATAATGTCGAATTCAGCAGTTTTAAATGGTGGAGCTACTTTATTCTTCACCACCTTCACACGGGTCTTATTACCCATCACGTTGTTAGCGCTATCTTTGATTTGTGTTGATCTTCTAATATCAAGTCTTACTGAAGCGTAGAATTTAAGTGCATTACCACCGGTGGTGGTTTCGGGATTCCCGAACATCACACCAATTTTCTCTCTCAATTGGTTAATAAAAATAACCGTACAGTTGGTTTTACTGATTGAAGAAGTAAGTTTTCTTAAAGCCTGAGACATCAAACGGGCGTGAAGGCCCATTTTAGAATCCCCCATCTCACCTTCGATCTCACTCTTTGGTGTAAGAGCGGCAACCGAGTCAATTACAATAATATCAATAGCTCCAGATCGAATAAGATTATCGGTAATTTCAAGAGCCTGTTCACCATTATCAGGTTGAGAGATAATAAGATTATCTATATCTACATTCAGTTTTTCAGCATAAAATCTGTCAAAAGCATGTTCAGCATCAATAAAAGCGGCAATTCCACCTTTTTTCTGAGCTTCAGCAATGGCATGAAGGGTAAGAGTGGTTTTACCTGAAGATTCGGGTCCATATATTTCAATAACCCTGCCTCTGGGATAACCTCCTACTCCCAATGCCAGGTCAAGGCCTAAAGATCCGGTAGAAATCGCATCTACATCGACTACGACCTGGTCGCTCATTTTCATGACCGTACCTTTTCCGTAGGTTTTATCCATTTTATCAAGGGTAAGCTTTAACGCCTTTAACTTTGCTTCTTTTTCTTTATCGTTGCTCATGTTGATTATTAAATTGAAAGTAAATAAGGTCTGCTAAAATAAGATAAGTTTTTTTGCAATCCAACAAAATTAATCCAACTTTTATGGAAATATTCCAAAAATTTGGATTAACCATTTATTTGCAGAGAAGCACCTTGTCCCTCAGAATATTTTTAATGAAAAATGTATCTTTGCAAACCTTAAATTTTGGCTTATGACCAGTTCAGGAAAAATAGAATTGATGGCTCCGGCCGGTAACTTTGAATCGCTAAAGGCTGCTCTTGATAACGGAGCCGATTCGGTGTATTTTGGCGTTGAACAATTGAATATGCGTGCTCGTGCGAGCATAAATTTTACACTAGATGACCTGCATGAAATCGTTAGACGTTGTGAAAAAAAGGGTGTAAGGACTTATCTAACCCTTAACACCATAATTTATGATCACGACCTGTCTATTATAAGAACCCTTATTGATAATGCTCAAAAAGCCGGGGTAACTGCAGTAATAGCAATGGACCAGGCAGTTATCGGCTATGCCAGGCAGGTAGGGATGGAGGTGCATATATCTACTCAAATAAATATCACCAATATAGAAACTGTAAGATTTTATTCAATCTTCGCCGATACGATGGTGATGAGTAGGGAGCTGAGTTTGCGACAGGTAAAAAAAATATGTGAGCAGATCCAAAAAGAGAGCATCAAAGGGCCATCAGGGAACCTTGTTGAAATCGAGATCTTTGGGCATGGAGCTTTGTGTATGGCAGTGTCAGGAAAATGCTATTTAAGTCTGCATTCACATAATTCCTCAGCGAACAGAGGAGCCTGTAAACAGAATTGTCGCAAAAAATATACGGTAATAGATCAGGAATCTGGTTTTGAGGTAGAACTGGATAACGAATATATGATGTCACCAAAGGATCTCTGTACCCTGGATTTTCTTGACCAGGTAATAGAAACCGGAGCGAGGGTACTTAAGATAGAGGGAAGAGGCAGGGCTCCGGAGTATGTAGCGACGGTTATAAAAACCTACAGAAAGGCAATTGATGCGTATTATGATAAATCATATTCTTCTGAAAAGGTGGAGCTGTGGATGGAAGACTTGAAAAAAGTATATAATCGTGGTTTTTGGAGCGGGTATTATCTGGGTCAGAAACTGGGAGAATGGAGCGATGGTTCCGGATCACATGCAACACAGAAAAAGGTGTATGTTGGAAAAGGAGCCCACTATTTCCCAAAATCGGGAATAGGGGAGTTCAAAATGGAGGCCTATGATATAAAACTTGGAGACCGTCTTTTGGTTACGGGACCTACCACGGGAGTAAAAGAATTTGATCTTGAAGAAATTATGGTAGAAGATGAAAAATCTGAAAAGGCGTCAAAGGGAGACTCCTGCACAATACCGCTGGATTTTAGACTGCGTCTTTCAGATAAACTGTATAAAATTGTGCGGGACTAATGGTAGTTATAACCTTACAGCGTCAAAAATGCATTGGTTGTAATTACTGTGTAGAGATGGCACCGGGACGGTTCCAGATGTCTAAAAAAGATGGAAAGGCAGTCTTGCTCAATTCAAAAGAAAAAAAAGGATTTTATACCCTTAAATCTCACGATAACAGTATCTTTGATCGCTGTTTGCAGGCACAGAAAGCCTGTCCGGTACATATTATTACCGCGAAAATTTTGTAAATAACTTTAACACTTAAAATATTAGTATAGCATGCAACTGTACAATAAATTAAGCGCTAAAGAAAGAGAAGCCCTTTTAGAAGAAGCCGGTGAAGACAGGCTTACCCTCTCTTTCTATGCTTACGCGAAAATCGGAAATCCCGAATTATTTAGGAATCACTTATTCATTGCCTGGAACCAGATGAATGTTTTGGGAAGGATCTACGTTGCTCATGAAGGTATCAATGCACAGCTTTCGGTGCCTGCAAAACGCTTTAACGAGTTCAAGGCGTTCATAGATGAAATTTATTTCCTTGAAAATGTACGCTTGAATATCGCTATTGAACATGATATTAAATCTTTCCTTAAACTAAAAGTGAAGGTAAGGACTAAGATCGTGTCAGATGGCTTGAATGATGAAACCTTTGACGTTAGAAATAAAGGGATTCATGTAGATGCTGAAAAATTCAATGAACTTATAAGTGATCCAAATACGGTTCTTGTTGATATGCGTAACCACTATGAAAGTGAAATTGGTCATTTTCAGGGAGCGATCACTCCCGATGTGGATACCTTCAGAGATTCTTTACCAATTATAGAAGATGATCTTAAGGAGCATAAGGAAGATAAAAATCTGGTAATGTATTGTACAGGTGGAATTCGTTGTGAAAAAGCAAGTGCCTATTATAAACACCGGGGCTTCAAGAACGTTTATCAGCTAGAAGGGGGAATTATCGAATACACCAGACAGGTTCAAAACAAGAGCCTTGAAAATAAATTCATAGGTAAGAATTTTGTATTTGATCATCGCCGTTCCGAGCGGATCTCTGAAGATATTATTGCTCACTGTCACCAGTGTGGTAAACCTTGTGACACTCATGTAAATTGTGCCAACGAAGCATGCCATCTATTGTTTATTCAGTGTGAAGACTGCGCTGAAGAAATGGATAATTGCTGTTCAGACCAATGCAAGGAAATAGTTGCTTTACCCTATGAGGAGCAGAAAAAACTGCGAAAAGGTAAAGGCGCCAGCAATAAAATTTTCAAAAAAGGACGTTCGGAAGTTTTACGATTTAAGCAATAGGATGTTGTCTAAAATGGTAGTGCCAATTAATATTGGTATATTTACTTTTGAAATTTTTTATGAACCTCAAAGAGGTACTTCAGTGTATGCGACCAACTTATAATTTTGGTTGGTGAAGATGAAGAGGATTCCGCGATAGTGTTTTGACGGAATGAAGAATATTTGCAGAATGAAGTAGCTTTTCAATATATATAATATATGGCTTGCAGCAGTTGCTCGACCGGTAAAGACGGTCAGCCGAAAGGATGTAAGAATAATGGAACCTGTGGAACCGATGGCTGTAATAAGCTCACCGTTTTCGACTGGCTCTCAAATATGTCTCTTCCTGGTGGCGTGGAGCCTTTTGATTTTGTGGAGGTGCGTTTTAAGAACGGCCGAAAACATTTCTATAAAAATACCGAAAATCTGAGCCTTAGCATAGGTGACGTAGTGGCCGTAGAATCGAGTCCTGGTCACGATGTTGGTATGGTAAGTCTTACCGGGGAACTGGTGAGAATTCAGATGAAAAAGAAAAGAGAAGATCCCGATTCCGGAGAGATTCTTAAAGTCTACCGAAAAGCTTCTCAAAAGGATATCGATGTGTGGCAGGAAGCCCGCGACCGTGAAGATAAAATAAAACAGCGCTCAAGACAGATCGCCATAAGGCTGAATCTTAGTATGAAGATCAGCGATGTGGAATTCCAGGGAGACGCTTCAAAAGCAACTTTTTATTACACTGCGGAAGATCGTGTAGATTTTAGGCAACTAATCAAGGAATTTGCACGTGAATTTAATACCCGTATTGAAATGCGGCAGATCGGTCTTCGCCAGGAAGCGGCAAGGCTGGGCGGAATTGGTTCCTGCGGAAGAGAATTATGTTGCTCAACATGGTTAACCGATTTTAGATCGGTTAGTACATCGGCTGCGAGATATCAGCAATTATCCCTGAACCCTCAGAAATTGGCGGGTCAGTGCGGTAAACTTAAATGCTGTTTGAACTACGAATTAGATACTTATCTCGAAGCATTAAAATCTTTTCCAAAAACCGACGTTAAGTTAAAAACCAAAAAGGGAACTGCGGTATGTCAGAAAATTGACATTTTCAAAGGTCTGCTTTGGTATGCTTACGAAGGTGAGTGGATGAACTGGCATAAACTAACACCCGAACAGGCTAATAAGATCGTAGCCATAAACAAAAAAGGGGATGCTGCCGGTAGTCTGGAGGAATATGAGCTTGAGATCCAACTGGAAGAAAGCAAGCCCGATTTTAATAATGTGGTAGGTCAGGATAGTTTAACCCGTTTTGATAAACCTAAGCAACAGCGTAAAAAACGCAATAAAAAGAGAAAAAAACGTAAAGGGAATAACTCAAAATCTAAGAATGCGTAGTGCAGCTTCTGTATCTTTTTTAGTGATTATGGTCCTGTTTTTTTCCTCCTGTGATAAAAAGAGGGTTTTTGATGATTATAAATCAATAAAAAACTGGAATAAAGATTCGGTTGTCTCTTTTGACCTGGGAAGCCTTGATACCAATAAGGTCTACAATCTTTTTATAAACATAAGGAATAATAATAACTATAATTACAGCAACCTTTTTCTTATCACCGAGATCCAATTTCCATATGGAAAAGTTATAAGTGATACGCTGGAATATGAAATGACTAAACCTAATGGTGAATGGCTCGGCACGGGTTTTGGTGATGTTAAGGAAAATAAGCTCTGGTACAAGGAGAATGTAAAATTTAATGAATCTGGTGATTACCGCGTACGAATTAAACAGGCAATGCGAAAGAACGGACAGGTTGAAGGCATTGAAGATCTGGAGGGGATTACCGATGTAGGATTCAGAATTGAAAAAAGTGAGAATTAATTTTTGAAAATATAAATGGCCCGCACTTCTAAAAAAACTAAAAAAACTACGCACAGCAACCGTCCCTATATTATTGGTTTCTGGACTCTTTTTGGCGTGGGAATACTACTGGCAATCTTCATTTTTTTACTAGCCGGATGGGGAGCATTTGGTAAAATGCCCACTTTCGAAGAGCTTGAAAATCCTGAAACCAATCTTGCCACAGAAATTTTCTCATCAGATGGAAAAACCCTCGGAAAATATTACAGTGAAAATAGAACTCCTATTAAATACGAAGATCTACCGGATCATTTAGTACAGGCATTAATCGCGACTGAAGATGAAAGATTCTATCAACATGCCGGGATAGATGCTAAAGGTACAGTAAGAGCAGCGGTTTATCTTGGAACTAGAGGTGGAGCTAGTACCATTACCCAGCAGTTGGCTAAGCAGTTATTTACAGATAATCTTGCTTCTAATGCTTTTGAAAGGATTTTTCAAAAGACTAAGGAATGGGTTATTGCCACCCGTCTTGAGAGGCAGTATACCAAAGAAGAGATCATCGCCATGTATCTCAACAAATATGGATTTGGCTACCAGGGCATAGGAATACGTTCGGCTTCCAATATTTACTTCGGAAAAGAAGCAAGGGATCTGGATATTGAAGAATCGGCAGTACTTGTGGGGATGTTAAAAAATTCTTCATTATATAACCCGGTGAGAAGACCAGAATTAGTGAAAGGAAGAAGAAATCAGGTTTTCGAACAAATGCAGCGAAACGGTTTTATTTCTGAACAGGAAATGGATTCTTTGCAGAAGCTTCCCATGAAAATAGATTTTACGCCTGAAGGTCATGATGAAGGTATAGCCACCTATTTCAGGGCTTATTTGCAGGGATTCATGAAAGACTGGATTCAAGAAAATCCAAAACCTGATGGTTCAGAATATAGCCTGTATCGTGACGGACTTAAAATTTATACCAGTATAGATTCTAAAATGCAGGAGTATGCCGAAGATGCTGTGAAGAAACATATAGCCCATCTTCAAAAGGAATTTGATCGACAAAATAAAAGCAATTCTACCGCTCCGTTTAGAGATGTAGACAAAAGTGAGGTTGAGAGTCTTGTGAACAGGGCAATGCAAAGATCTGATCGTTGGAGAAAGATGAAGGATGAAGGAAAATCTGAGGAGGTTATCAGAAAATCCTTTACCAAGCCAAGAGAAATGAAGGTTTTCAGCTGGCATGGAAATATTGATACTACAATGACACCGAGGGATTCTATTTTGTATTATAAATCTTTCCTGCAGGCAGGAATGATGTCTATGGAGCCTCAAACAGGAGAAGTAAAAGCCTGGGTTGGCGGAACAGATTTTAAACATTTTAAATACGATCACGTAAAACAGGGAAGGAGACAGGTAGGTTCTACTTTCAAGCCTTTTGTATATGCTACAGCCATCGATCAGTTAAAATTTTCTCCCTGTGATACCTTACCTAAATCAAGATTTACCATTGAGGCCGGTAAACATGGCAACCAAAATGACTGGTCTCCAAGAAATGCGGGGGACAGCGATTATGAAGGAATGGTTAGCCTTAAAGAAGCACTGGCAAAATCCATCAATACTGTTACGGCAAGATTGATAGATAAGACAGGACCGCAACCTGTAATTGATCTTGCGGAAAAACTAGGGATTGATGTATCAAATATTCCGGCAGTCCCTTCTATTGCATTAGGTACTGCAGATGTTAGTCTTTTCGAAATGGTTTCAGCCTTCAGCACCTTCGCCAATCAGGGAGTCTACGTGAAACCTGTAGTGGTAGATCGTATTGAGGATAAGAATGGTACTGTTCTTTATCAGCATACTCCGGCAACCAGGGATGTTTTGAGCAAAGAGGCTGCTTTTGTAACGGTCAACTTGCTTGAAGGAGTTACCCAGTCAGGATCAGGAGTCAGGCTTCGCGGTACCTGGGCGAAAGGCAGGCAGGATTATGAAAGAGCCGTAACCGGTTATCCATATGACTTTAAGAATCCTATTGCGGGAAAAACAGGGACAACTCAAAACCAGAGTGACGGATGGTTTATTGGAATGGTACCAAATCTTGCTACAGGAGTCTGGGTAGGAGCCGAAGACCGTTCGGTACATTTTCCATCTATTACCTACGGGCAGGGGGCAACTATGGCGCTTCCAATCTGGGGAATGTATATGAAGGATATTTACAAGGATAAAGAACTTAATGTTTCTCAGGAAGAATTTGAAAGGCCCGAAAACCTAAGTATCGAAATCAATTGTGAGAACTATGGGAATGGTAAAAAATCTACAACTTCTATTCCTGATGAGTTGGATTTTTAATTTTTCTTAGAAAAACCTCCTAAAATTTTATAATTATTTAATTCAACCGGCAAAAGTCGTTGTAGGCACTTTTTTATTTTCGTATTTTCGGTTAAAATTCTGAATTTATGATCATAAAAACGGTTGATAATGTCCAAACTGCTCTTGAAGGGGTAGAAGATGGAATGACCTTCATGCTTGGGGGGTTTGGTTTATGCGGAATTCCGGAAAACTGTATTTCGGAACTTGTAAAACGAAACGCTAAGAACCTCACCTGTATTTCTAATAATGCGGGAGTTGACGATTTTGGACTCGGACTATTACTTCATAAAAAACAAATAGACAAAATGGTTTCTTCTTATGTGGGAGAGAATGCCATATTTGAAAAACAAATGCTTAGTGGTGAACTGGATGTGGAACTTATACCGCAGGGCACTTTAGCGGCCAGATGTCAGGCTGCACAACAGGGTTTTCCAGCTATTTATACTCCGGCAGGTTACGGTACCGAAGTTGCTGAGGGAAAGGAAACCCGGGAATTTGATGGGAAAATGTATGTGCTTGAAGAAGCTTTTAAGGCAGATTTTGCTTTTGTAAAGGCATGGAAAGGTGATAAAGCTGGAAATCTAATTTTCAAAGGAACCGCGAGAAACTTTAATCCCACCATGTGTGGTTCGGCAAAGATAACTGTGGCTGAGGTTGAAGAACTTGTAGAACCCGGAGAACTGGATCCCAATCAGATACACATTCCAGGAATTTTTGTACAAAGAATTTTCCAGGGAAAGAATTATGAAAAAAGGATTGAACAACGTACTGTACGTTCGAAATAATTTGAGGATTCACCAATTTGAGAATTTGAAAATTGAGAGATGATAAGGAGAATATAATAGTTCAGAGGACTTTTGACTTTTCACTGAAGATTATTTTATTTTCTGAAGAACTCAGATTGGAAAAAGAAATTTGAAATGGCTTCCCAGCTTTCTAGGAGTGGGACATCAATGGGGGCCAACATTCGGGAAGCTCAGAATGCAGAAGGTCATGCAGATTTTATTCATAAATTCAAGATTTCTGCAAAGGAATGTGAAGAAACCCAATACTGGTTACAGTTATGTAAGGAGTCTCAAATATTACCTTCCCAAATGAGAAGATGATAAATGAATTAGATATAATAATGAGGATTATTTCGAAAATTATAAGTACATCCAAAAAAAGATAATTTTCAAATTGCCTAATTCTCAAATTTACAAATTAGAAATATGCTAGATAAAAACGGAATTGCACAACGTATTGCTAAAGAAATAAAGGACGGATATTATGTAAACCTTGGAATTGGAATTCCAACCCTTGTGGCCAATTTTGTGCGTGATGATATACAGGTTGAATTTCAAAGTGAAAATGGAATCCTTGGAATGGGACCTTTCCCTTTTGATGGAGAGGAGGATGCCGATCTTATAAACGCGGGAAAACAAACTATCACGGCACTACCCGGAGCCAGCTTTTTTGATTCTGCCACTAGTTTTGGGATGATAAGAGGTCAACACGTGGATCTTACGATTCTAGGAGCTATGGAAGTGGCCGAAAACGGCGATATCGCAAACTGGAAAATTCCGGGTAAAATGGTAAAAGGTATGGGGGGCGCCATGGATCTGGTGGCTTCTGCAGAAAATATAATTGTGGCCATGATGCATACCAATAAGGCTGGCAAATCAAAACTTCTGAAAAGATGCAGCCTTCCATTAACCGGAGTAGGCTGTGTTACTAAAATAGTGACTAATCTTGCCGTTCTTGAAGTTACCGAAGATGGTTTTAAGTTGCTGGAAAGAGCCCCTGGCGTAAGTGTTGAAGAAATAGAAAATGCAACGGAAGGAAAACTCCTCATAGAAGGTGATATTCCCGAGATGAAGCTGGATTAGATTCAAAACTTTTCAATAAAAATGCCGGAATTTCTTCCGGCACTTTTATTTATAAAAAGACTTTTTACTATTCGTTGATAGAAGTAGAATTCGCTTTTAAATCGATCATAAACTCAATGGCTTTTGCCTGGTCTACCATTTCACCACGAGAGTTGGCTTGTGAGAAATATTCATACCATCCAACTTTCTTAAGGTTACTTTCAAGTAATTCAACCTCTTTTATTGAAGGCATTTTCCAAACAGCCAGATAACGATAATCACTTCGGTAAGGCGTATGCTCATCATTAAGAGCCCATCCAAGATTTTCAATCCCACTGGATTTCATCTCCTTCACCCTTCCCTGCATATCTTCCATTAAACTTTTTCTCTCTTCACGTGGAAGATTCATCCATTTGTTAGTGACATTCCACATTTCAATGTATAGGTACATAAACTATAAATTTTATTGGTTCGAACTAATTAAAGGTACATATTTAAGAATAGCTAGGCCAAGTATCAGCTTTGAAAAACAGGATTTTAAGAATAATTTATACTGAAATGATCTCAGAATCGCTCAATAAAGCCTCCTGTCTTAATTTAAGAATCACCTGCGCGATTGCAAGTACATCTCTTTCACAATATTTTACGATCCTGTCCAGTTCTCCCTTTTCATAGTAAACCTCCCTTACCATAGATCCATCTATGTCTTCTTTTGGAGAGGGAATACCAAGAACATGAGTGAGTAATTTTAAGGAGGTATAGTGTTTGAAATCTCCAAACTTCCAAAGTTCCAGGGTATCCAGATGAGGTACTTCCCAGGGTTTTTTCCCGAAAAGGTTGAGTTTAGATGGTAAACGCATATTATGAATGAGCATTCTTCTCGCTATATATGGAAAATCGAATTCCTTCCCATTATGAGCACATAAGACATGATAAGGTTGAAAGAAATATTCTTCCAAAAGTGCGGTAAATTCCCGGAGTAATTTTTCTTCTTCCCCTTTAAAACTGGTAAGTCTAAAATGTCGGCTTCCATTTCTATAATTAAAAAAGCCAACCGATATACATATAATCTTTCCAAATTCTGACCAGATACCGGCACGGTCATAGAATTCTTCGGGAGTGAACTCTTCTTTTCGCTGATATTTGGATTTTTCATCCCACAACAATTTTTTCTCATCGCTTAAGTCAGAATAACTGCGGAATTCGGGAACAGTTTCTATGTCCAGAAAAAGAATATTTTCAAGATTTAATTTATGAAGCATTATTCAACATGTTATAAACCTCATCAATATACATATAAAAGTCCTTATAGTGATTGGCTTTTTTTGGAAGTAGCTTTTTTCCCAGACGAACAATTACCAGATCATCTTCCGGGATCACTATAACGTACTGGCCTAAAACTCCCCGCATATAAAAAATATCCTTGTCTTTATAATCACTAAGCCAAAAACCGTAACCGTAAAAAGGAGTCTCCTCAAAACGAGGTTGGGAAGCCTGGGCTATATAGGATGAGTCAAGAATTCGTTCACCTTTCCACTCACCATAATGTTCGAAAAGTTTTCCAAATTTACCAAAGTTTCGGGCATTGCTGGCTATACAGCAGTAGGCTTTTTCCATTCCGCCTCCCTTGCTATCTATCTGCCAGAGAGCATCATCATTCATACCCAATGGTTTCCAGAAACTTTCGCTTAGATATTCACTTAAGCTTTTTCCGGTTGCTTTAGCGATTACCATACCCAGCAATTCTGTATTCCCACTTAAATACTTAAATTTTTCGCCCGGCTCTTCAACAACTTTCAGGTCAAGGATCTGAGCCTTAATATTTTCATCGAAATAAGCTCTGGCGGTGGATCCAAAAGGATTATAGTAGTTTTCATTCCAGTTGAGCCCGGAAGACATTGATGAAAGATCTCCAATAGTTAATCTGGGATCGAAATTTGGAAAAAAATCTGCTACGGGTTGATTGATATTTTCAAGATATCCATCCTGAATTGCTTTAAACATAAGGGCTGTTACAATACTTTTCGCCATGGAAAAGGAATTGGTTTTTGAGCGCTTATCATAATCCTGATAATACTTTTCAAACCAGATACTATCCCGCTTTATAATGAGAAAGGCCGCGGTTTCCAGTTCCCTGTTCAGGCTGTCCAGGGTGGAGGTTGGCTGTATTTTATTGTAATTGCTTGCTAAAGGCCACTCCTGAATATCCTCTGAACTTTTAATAAGGTGATTTTCGAAATAAGTATAATCATCAATAAAAGCGGTTTTATGCCCGGTAAAGTAAGTGGTTCTCATGGCTTTAAAGACATAATCATATCCAAAGGCATATAGACACAGAGAAATGATAAATAGAATACCTATAAAAAATATAAGACCTTTTACGAACCTTTTCATAATTTGATATTATTAGTTTTGGATGGTCATAAGCAATTTGCCCAGTATATCTTGAAAAAGTCAAAATCTTAATGGCTTCTTACTTAGCATTAAGTTACAATTTTTAAAAAAAACTTTGCTGTGCCGGAGGATTTTCAAATTCCAGCAGCCACTTTTTTCGGTAAAGCCCTCCTGCATAACCCGTAAGTGAACCATCACTACCAATCACTCTGTGGCAGGGAATTATTATCCACAGAGGATTTTTACCGTTTGCCGAAGCTACCGCCCTGATGGCCTTTTCATCTCCCATTTTTTTAGAAAGCTGAAGATAGGAAGTGGTATCTCCGAAAGGGATATTTTGTAATTCACGCCATACTTTCTTCTGAAAATCGGTTCCCTGTGGGTTAAGCTGAAGTTGGAAAGATTTTCGTTCTCCCTTGAAGTAAGCCTTTATTTGCTCTGTTGGTTCCTTTAATTCTTTGGGGATTTCCTGGCTAACGGGAATTTCTTCATCCAGGATTTTTACAAAAGCAAGCCCATTCTCATCTCCCTGCAGTTCGGCAATCCCAAGAGGAGTTTTAATTCTTGCTTTCTTCATTGGTGTTTTCTTCAGTTTCGTCTTTTTCTACTTTCTCTTCGGTTTCCTGATCTTGCTTACGCTGGATCAATCCAAGGCGTTTTGCACGACGTTCCCAGTTTTTACGGGCAAGCATCTGCATATCTTCCACACTGTCGCTCTCATCCATTATTTCCAGTCCTAGCAGGGTCTCAATGATATCTTCCATAGTTACAATTCCGGTAACATTCCCATATTCGTCAACTATCATGGAGATATGCGCTCTCTTTTGAACAAATATCTCAAAAAGCTCCGGAATAGGAGTCCTGTCGTGGGTTACCAGAATATCCCTTTTAACACTGGTTAATGGCTGTTTCCCTTTTTCATCGATCATTTCTTCAAGCACATCATCCTTTAGAACAAAACCGGAAATATTATTCGATTTCTCCTTATAAATGGGAACTCGCGAGAATTTGAGATTTCTATGATTCTTATGAAAATTTTCAAGGGACATAGATTCATCTTCGGTGATAGCCACCGAAAAAGGTGTCATTACATCCTTGGCTTCTACCGATTTAAAAACCAGTAGATTCTTTATCACGGTGGTTTCACTTTCTTCAAAAACTCCTTCTTCTTCAGCGGCATCGGTGATCGCAGCGAATTCCTCCCGGCTCATGCTACTTACATGTGCCGATTTACCAATAAGTCTTGTTGTTAACATCAATAACCAGAGGATCCCTGTATACTTGAGAGGAAAGATCATCATTTGCAGGCTTTTCGCCGTAAAATTCCCAAGGGATTTCCAGTAAGTGGCTCCTATGGTCTTCGGAATAATTTCAGATAAAATTAAAATAGCCAGGGTCATAAGGGCAGATACGATCCCCACAGCATGACCCCCATGTCCAAAGGTTTTTTCCGCCTGTACACCTACAAGAATAGATCCTACCGTATGGGAAATAGTATTTACAGTAAGGATCGCAATTAGGGGCTTGTCTATATCCTGCTTTAGATGGGCAAGAATACTGGCGTATTGCTTTCCTTCTTTTCTCCTTATCTTAATATAAGACGGGGTAATGCTTAGCAGACATGCTTCCAGGATGGAACACATAAAAGAGAAAAAAATGGATAGAGCGGCAAAAACAATCAGTAAGCCCATACACGCTTTTAAAAGTTAGACGGGCTAATTTATACATTCTGAAAGCATTTTTTTTAAAAGAAATGATAAAAGCCTGTAAAAAAGGCCTTTCGAATTATTCCGAAAGGCCTGGTTAAGCAGGAGGCAGATAATATCTAAAATGCCAGGTTCTTATGCAGGATATCATCCCATTGTTTAGCCTGGTTTAATCTAATATCGGCATCTGTACTGTCTCCATCATCTTCATCATAGAAGATGATTTCGGTAATTTTCGCTGCATTATTATTTTCCAGACTTAAGCTAAGATGAACGATTTTTTCTTTTTTGCTTTTACTATAAGATCCCGGAAGCAGTTTCTTTAAAATTTTTATCTGACCAACTTCTTTCAGGTCAATGATGTCATAATCTGGCTTCTCTTTAAAATCTACGATTACCAGCTTTTTTGCTGTACTGTCGAGACCTAGGCTTAAGTGCCCATAGGAGTCAGATTTATCAAGATTTAGTTTATGTTCTGAGGCAATTTTATTTAGAAAATTGCGATATTTTCTTTCTTTTGAACTTTGCTTTATAAGCACATAGAAAATTGGGAACATGAAAACTGCGAACAGAAATATCCCAATCATTAATGATGTATTATCCATTTTTATAAATATTTAAATTGAAATTTTTTCCCATCTGGTTAGAGGGAAATCCTTGATTGGTTATAAAAACCATTATTTATTGAGGATAATTACCAGAAAAAGTGGAAAGGGAAAATCTGGATTTTAAGAATGTTTTTCTTATTCCGTGCGAATTCTGAAATAAGGACCTTTTTCAGGGAATTAACCGGAATTCGCTGAGAAAAATCAAAATTTGAATAAAAAGAGACAAAATCATTCTCTTGTTCAGATTGATTCTGAAAATTTAGTTCGGAAGCATTCTCTTCAAAAAGAAAGGCTTTCCGGTTTTGATCTGTCTTGAAAAAATCTCCCTGTCTTGAGCCAAGATCAGCGGTGGTTTGAGAAAAAGCGAAAGCCTCAGCTGCCGAAGTCATCATAAAGACCTGCAGCAGTAAAAGGCTTAGATAGTACTGCTTTTTATTTTTCACAAGACAAATGTACGCAGAAAGTGTATTGGAGGGATATAAATTTTAGTTATAATTTTTTATTTATCAGGAGATAAGTTTTACTGCTTCCTTGGCAAAATAGCTGGCGATCATACTGGCTCCTGCACGTTTTATAGCGGTAAGTTGTTCCAGCATCACCGCATCATGCTCCAGCCAGCCTTTTTCGGCCGCGGCTTTGATCATTGCATATTCACCGCTTACCTGGTAAACTGCCACAGGAACATTTACGGCATTGCGTATATCCCGTACGATATCCAAGTAACATAAGCCTGGTTTTACCATTACGATATCAGCACCTTCTTCAATATCCATTAAAGTTTCTCGCACGGCTTCCTCACGGTTGGAAGGATCCATCTGGTAAGTTTTCTTGTCCTTAGGGACATTTTCTGCATCTACCGGGGCAGAATCAAGTGCATCGCGAAAAGGTCCATAAAAAGCAGAAGCATATTTGGCACTATAGCTCATAATTCCGGTTTCATGAAAACCTTCATCTTCAAGCAGACTTCTTATTTCAAAAATCCGGCCGTCCATCATATCGCTGGGAGCGACAAAGTCGGCTCCAGCTTTTGCATGAGAAAGGGCCATTTCCGATAATACCGCTGTGGTATCATCATTGATAATTTTTCCGTCATCTACAATCCCATCATGGCCAAAAGAAGAATAGGGATCCATTGCTACATCTGTCATTACCAGCATTTCCGGCACGGTATCCTTGACAGTTCTTACCGCGCGTTGCATAAGACCTTCAGGATTAAGAGCTTCTTTTCCTGTATTATCCTTTAAATTTTCGGGAACTTTTACGAACAACAAAACCGATTTCAATCCCATTGACCAAAGTTCTTTTATTTCTGTCTTTAGAAGATCAAGGCTATACCTGTAATATCCAGGCATTGAGGCTATCTCTTCCTTTATGTTTTTTCCTTCTACCACAAATAGAGGGACAATAAAATCGTTTGGAGAAATAATAGTTTCCCTTACTAAGGATCTTATAGATTCATTGGTTCTTAATCGGCGATTTCTTCTTAACATGATAATTATTTTAAGCTGAAAGCTATAAGCATTAAGCTTAAAGCTGTTTAGTTTTTAATTTTTGAATGAGTGAGAAAAGCATTTTTTTGATTTCGTTTATTTCTGCAAGTAATATTTGGGCCGATCCAGGATTAAGTATTTTTAAATCTTTAGAAACAATCAGTAAATATTCTAATTCAAATGCCGATCCCGATGAAATATGAAGAAATCTTGCAAATTCTTTATCAGATTCCCTTCCGCAACCTTCCACGATATTCGTGGGAATAGATAAAGCTACTCTGTTTAATTGAGAAACTAAATTGAATTTTTCTTCTTCAGGAAATGTTTTGGTAATTCGATAGATATCAAGGACCAATGCATGTGATTTTTCCCAAACTTGATATTTTTTGTAATCTCTCATATATCACAAAGCTTATAGCTGAAGGCTTAAAGCTTTTTCAAACCCAATTCACAGGCTTTCTCAACACCTTCAACAATTTCTCCTCTTCACTTCCAGGCTCAGGATGATGATCGTACACCCATTGCACATGTGGGGGCAGGCTCATCAGGATACTTTCAATTCTTCCGTTGGTTTTAAGTCCGAAGAGTGTGCCTTTATCATGAACCAGATTAAACTCAACATAGCGACCTCTTCTTACTTCCTGCCAGTTTCGGTTTTCTTCTGAATAAGGTAGGTTTTTTCTCTTTTCTACAATAGGAACATAGGCTTCGAGAAAGGAATTACCAACTTCAGTAACAAAATTATACCAGTCTTCAATAGTTCTTTGATCGTCTGCTTTGAGGTAATCAAAGAATAGGCCTCCGATCCCACGGGCCTCATCACGATGAGAATTCCAGAAATATTCATCACATTTCTTTTTGTAATCCGGGTAGAATTCCGGATCATGTACATCACAGGCTTTTTTTGATACCTGATGAAAATGGATCGCATCTTCCTCAAAAAGATAATAGGGTGTAAGATCCTGTCCACCTCCAAACCACTGATCTATTGTTTTTCCATTCTTATCATACATCTCAAAATATCGCCAGTTGGCATGAACGGTTGGTACCATTGGATTTTTTGGATGGATCACAAGACTAAGTCCACAGGCAAAGAAATCTACATCTCCAACCTTAAAATACTTCTGCATTGCGGGGGCTAAGGGACCATGTACGGCCGAGATATTCACTCCGCCTTTTTCAAAAACATTGCCGTTTTCTATAACCCGTGTTCTGCCTCCTCCACCTTCTTCACGTTCCCATTTGTCTTCCCTGAATGTTGCCTTTCCGTCCACCTCTTCCAGTTTTGAAGTGATCTGGTCCTGCAATTCTTCAATGTATGTCAAAAACTTTTGTCTCATCAGCTTAATGCCTTTGCGTCATTTACCTTCTGAATAAGTCCAAAGGAAAATGTTCTGCTTTCAATTTGGGAGAACTCATAAAGAGCCAGGGCTTTTTGGGCTAGTTCCTGCTCTTTTTCTTTATACACAGGGATCATTTTTATAAGAAGATCTCCAAATTCTTCATATTGCTGACTTCCAAAATTACTTTCCTTTAGTTTCAGCAAAAGTTCATCAGCAGGAATTTCCAAAACCTGTTGAAGGTCCAGACTGGTGAATTTTTTAATGAAATCCTCCACTTTTTCTTCCTGTTCTTTTTTCCAGAGATCGGGTACAAATTCAATGTCAATAAGATCGGTTAAGGCCTCGCTGGCTCTTTCCTTTTCTTCGTCTCTAAATCCTTTGCTTAACATGTTTTCTAAGTATTATCTGTATTCTTTTACGGCATCTACAAAGGCACGCGCATTATCAACCGGGATATCCGGTAAAATTCCGTGGCCAAGGTTGGCGATGTATCTGTCTTTCCCGAATGCCCTGATCATATCGTGAACCATATATTTTATTTCAATAGGTTTGGAATATAATCTTGCAGGATCAAAATTACCCTGAAGGGTGATCTGTCCTCCACTTAAATACCTTGCATTCTTTGCATCACAGGTCCAGTCAACCCCAAGGGCGGAGGCCCCACTTTGTGACATTTGATTAAGTGCAAACCAGCATCCTTTTCCATAAGCGATCACGGGAACTTCATCTTTTAGCGCATCAATAATCTGCTGCATATAGTTCCAGGAGAATTCCTGGTAATCCCTGGGTTCTAAAAGACCACCCCAGGAATCGAAAAGCTGGATCGCATCTACACCGGCTTTTACTTTTTCCTTGAGGTAAGCGATGGTCGTATCGGTAATCTTTTGAAGTAATCTATGAGCAGCGATAGGTTCCATAAAGCAGAATTTCTTGGCTTTATCAAATGTTTTGGATCCCTGTCCCTGTACACAATAACACAAAATGGTCCAGGGTGAACCGGCAAAACCTATCAGTGGCACTTCGTCGTTAAGTTCCTGCTTGGTAAGTTTTATTGCGTCAAATACATATTTTAGTTCTTCATTTACATCAGGAACCACAACTTCCTCAACCTTTTTAGCAGTGTTCACAGGATTTGGCAACCAGGGGCCTACGCCGGGTTTCATTTCAACATCTATCTGCATAGCCTGGGGTACCACAAGAATATCACTAAAGAGGATAGCCGCATCCGGACCAATCTGCCGGATAGGCATAACAGTAATTTCGGTAGCCAGTTCCGGAGTTCTGCAACGGGTAAAGAAATCATATTTTTCCTTGAGCTTCATAAAATCGGGCAAATATCTTCCTGCCTGCCTCATCATCCATACCGGCGGGCGTTCCACGCTTTCCCCTTTTAAAGCTTTAAGTAAAAGATCATTTTTTATCATTCTCGTTGTATTATTTATTTTTCAAATATTTGACCATTTTGGCAATCACATTTTCAATTCCCGGGCTGGTTGCAATAATTATATTGTTCGAATGCTTTTTTGCTTCAGAAGCGGTGGTGTCTCCAATACAAAAAGCAGTACTTTCAAGGCTATTCTTCTGAGTATAACTTTTTACGGCACTTGGACTGAAAAACATGATACCATCAAATTTACCTTCAAATTTCTTATGATTATAATGAGTTTCATAAACTTCAATTTCCTTCAGAGCAATCTCATTTTTTTTCAGAATTCCGGGAAGCTCTTTTCTACGTTTGCTTCCGCAGAAAAATAGAAATTTTTCACCTTTATATTTCTCCACGATTATTCGGGCAAGTTCCTCAGAATTTGCGGCAGTTTCTTTTACTGAATATCCTTTCTCTTCAAGTAATGCCGAAGTTTTTTGTCCCACACAAAAGCAGTTTTCGATTTTCAGGTCCTTCTTACCTGTGGCCTTTACCGAATTCTTACTGCTGAAAATTGCATTTTTGATCTTATTTTCTTCAAGCTCAAATTCAGTGAAACTAATTTTTATAGCATTATATTCCACCAGGCTTATTCCGGCATTCAGTAATAATTCTTTTTGATTTTGCGCCAGTATTTTTGTGGAAAGTACTCTGGGCATCAGTCTTTATTTAAAACCGCTTTGATCTTTTTCATCAATTCTGCGCCTCCATTCTGCAGAACTTCCATGGCACATTCTTTCCCCATTTCCTTTGCTTCCTGGACCGGTAGAGTTCTTTCAACCTCTATTTTCTGCTGACCATCAATGCTAAAAAGTGCGGCTTTAAAATGGATATTTTGATCCAGTATTTTTGCGGAAGCCCCAATAGGCGCTGTACAACCTCCTTCGAGTACCCTTAAGAATTCACGTTCTACGTGCACACAGATTTCAGATTCTTTATGATTAAGAGCCGATAATGCTTTTCTACAATATTCATCATCTTCCATGGCCACCACGAGCATCGCACCCTGAGCAGGTGCAGGGATCATCCAGTTAAGATCGATAAAATTATCGGGTTTAATTTCAATTCTCTCCAGTCCGGCAGCCGCGAATATCGCTCCGTTCCAGTCACTTTCTTCCAGCTTTTTCATTCGCGTATTTACATTTCCGCGAAGATCCACAACCTTGTGTTCAGAGTATTTATGCAGCCACTGAGCCTTTCTACGAAGACTTCCCGTGGCAATAGTGCCCTGGGAATCCAGAAAATCCAGGCCTTTATGAATAAGAATGTCCTTATTGCTGGCACGTTTCATCACCGCACCTTCTACAATTCCCTTAGGCAATGCTGTTGGCACATCCTTCATGGAATGTACGACTATATCGATCTCTCCTTTGATCATAGCTACATCCAGGGTCTTGGTGAAAATACCCGTGATGCCCATCTCGTAAAGAGGTTGATCAAGATTAAGGTCTCCTGTAGATTTTACAGGGACCAGTTCAGTTTTATGGCCGGTTTGTTCCAGAGCATTCTGGACGGTATGAGCCTGCCAGAGTGCTAATTCACTGTCGCGTGTTCCAATTCGGATAACTTTTGTCATTTCTGGAAATCTTCAAGCTGAAAGACCTTTTGGATAAGTTCCAGACTTTCATCGGTTGTTTCGGAATCTCCCTTAAGATGATTTGCGAAATGCTTCATGATCTTCTGAATGATGCGATTGCTCACGATCTCGGCCTGTTCATCATTGAAATCTGAGATCTTTTTACGCTGAAAATCAAGTTCAGCATCCTTCATGGATTTCAATTTCTTTTTTAATGCTTTGATCGTTGGAGCAAATTTTCTGGTTTCCAGCCACTGATTGAATTCTGTTTCGATCTCAAGAATTATTTCCTTTGCCTGTGGAATAAATTGTTTGCGTCGCTCCAAAGTTTCATCGGTCATTTGAGAAAGATGATCCAGGTGGATAAGGCGTACATTTTCAAGGTCGTTCACGTCTTCTGATACGTTTTTCGGAATCGAAAGGTCCAGTACCAGAAGTTCATTTTTAGGATAAATAAGTTCTTTTGAAATAGTTGGATTCTGAGCTCCGGTGGCCACAATAAGAATATCGGTCTTACGGATCTCTGCCTGAAGATCGGCATATTCTTTAACGATAAGATTAAATTTTCCTGCGATCTTTTCTGCTTTATCCTTTGTTCGGTTTATAAGCGTAATATGATTATTACGGGTATGCTTTACAAGATTCTCGCAGGTATTTCGGCCAATTTTCCCTGTTCCAAAGAGCAAAATGTTCTTTTCGGAGACATTTTCGATGTTATTCAGGATATATTGAACCGATGCGAATGAAACAGAAGTGGCTCCGCTGGAGATCTCTGTTTCATTTTTTATACGTTTACTAGCCTGGATTACAGCATTAACCAGTCTTTCTAAAAATGCATTTACGAGGTCGAGTTTCTTGGAACGCACAAATGCTAGCTTAAGCTGACTGATAATTTCAAAATCCCCCAGGATCTGACTGTCAAGTCCAGTTCCCACTTTAAAAATATGAGAGATGGCCTGCTTGTTCTTATAAACATACGCTACTTTTTCAAATTCCTCCACCGTTCCGTGAGTATGCTCACAAAGTAATTTGATAAGCTGGAATGGGTGCTGTGCAAAACCATAGATTTCTGTACGGTTGCAGGTTGAGGTAACCAGGATGGCATCGATATTATCAGATTTGGCTTGTTGAAGCAAATTAATCTTTGCCTCTTCGTCCAAACTAAAGTGCCCACGTACTTCGGCATCTGCTTTTTTATAGCTTAGGCCAATAGTATAAAAATGTTTTCCAGTAGAAATATGATATCCTTCCATATGAATTTTAGGAGATTCAGCCGCAAAATTAAAGGAATGTTAAATGAAAAAGTAACGCTTAAGGAACTAAATGTGTCGATAGATGATAATTATCATAAAAACAGGATGCAAAATACTGGAATACCTTACTTTTGTAGTAAAGAAGGGCAGTTTGAATCACTCTGTTTAGATTGATTCTAAATAAAATTAATTTTTAGCGTATGGGAGAGACGGTTAAAAATAACGCTGTAAGTATATCTGAGGAGATAAAGATAGAAGACGGGTTCTTCATTCTTAAGTTTCAGAATGATACTAATGATAGTAAGTTAATGTCCAGGGATATAGATAACAGTTATATCCAGTTTCACTTTAATGTAAAGGGGTACAGCAAGTTTCTTTTCAATAACAGTTCTTATGAGCTTCCATTGCCCGAAGAGAATTCGTTACTGCTTTATAATCCCCAAATGGATCTGCCTCTTAATGTTACCCTTGCTGCCGAATCCTGGTTGATTTCACTGGTTATTTCTATAAAGAAATTTCACGCGATGTTTTCACAGGAGGCGAATTATATCACCTTTTTAAGTGCAGACAATAAGGATAAAAAATACTACAAGGATGCACCTGTTTCTCCATCTATGGCTGTGGTACTCAATCAGATCATGAATTTTAATCTCACGCCAAGCATTAAAAATTTATATTTTAAAGCAAAGGCTTTTGAACTTTTAAGCCTATATTTTAATAAGTCTGAAAATCCTGACCTGGAACAATGTCCTTTTTTAAGTGACGAAGAAAATATTCTGAAAATCAGGAGAGCAAAGGATATTGTGATTGCCCGAATGGCAGAGCCTCCTTCGTTACAGGAGCTTTCAGATGAAATTGGATTAAGCCTGAAGAAATTAAAAGAAGGTTTTAAACAGATCTATGGAGATTCCGTTTATAGTTTTCTATTCGATTATAAAATGGAATTTGCCAGGAAGCTTTTGGAGACTGGAGAATATAATGTAAATGAAGTTGGCCTGAAAGTGGGTTACAGCACAGCAAGTCATTTTATCGCAGGCTTCAAGAAGAAATTTGGTACTACCCCTAAAAAATATATCCTATCTGTAAATTAAATTATTAGCCTATGAACTGCATTTCGAAATTATTTTTACTACTAATTTGTACCCTTAGTATACATGCTTTTGGACAGAAAAAAGTTCTTATTTTTCACAAAACTGAAGGTTACAGGCATCAGTCTATAGAAAATGGAATTCAGGCTATCCAGCGAATAGGAAATGAAAAAAACTTTACGACCACGGTCACCCGTGACAGTAAATTTTTTACTGAAAATGATCTAAGCAAAATAGACCTGGTAATCTTTTTAAGCACCACCGGTGATATTTTTGACAGAGACGAGCAGGTGGCTTTTGAAAATTATATGGACCACGGTGGAAATTTCTTCGGAATTCATGCCGCGGCCGATACAGAATACAACTGGCTGTGGTACGGTAAACTGGTAGGTGCTTATTTTGAAAGTCATCCCGAAGTTCAAAAAGCCAGGATCATTAAAAAAATGCCGGGTCACATAACCGTGGAACATTTGCCGGAAAATTGGATGAAGGAAGACGAGTGGTATAATTATAAAGATATTCAACCGGACCTTCAGGTTTTGCTAAGCGTTGATGAAACTACTTATCAAGGTGGTAAAAATGGAGATAACCACCCTATAGCATGGTTTCAGAATTACCGTGGAGGTGGAATTTCCATTTATACCGGGATGGGACATACGACCGAATCATTTTCAAATCCCGAATTTGTGGAACATTTGAGCAGGTGCATTGATTTTGCACTTTCAAATTAGCCTAAAGATTATTGGATTATAGAAAACTCCAATTGAAAATTAGGTTCAGAAATATGGAGATTAGTAATTTTGAAATGAAAAAGAAAAAATATGAGTAAAGGTGTACTGCTTGTTAATCTGGGTTCTCCCGATAGTACCGATCCAAAAGACGTCAAAAAATATCTGGGGGAGTTCCTGATGGACGAGCGGGTGATAGATGTGCCATATTGGGCCAGGACTCTTTTGGTTAAAGGGATTATCTTGAATACACGCCCGAAAAAATCGGCTGCAGCCTATAAGAAGATATGGTGGGAAGAAGGTTCTCCTCTTATTGTTTTATCGGAAAGATTGCAGTCCGGGATCAACGAACTAACTTCTATCCCGGTGTCTCTGGCTATGAGATATGGAACGCCAAGTATTTATGAAGGCCTGAAAGAATTGAATGAGCAGGGGGTGGATGAGGTTCTTATCTTCCCGTTATATCCTCAGTTTGCAATGGCAACTACCGAAACAATTCTGGTATTGGCGGAAGAACTTCGGAAAAAACATTTTCCGGAGATGAATTTCACCAGCGTTCCAGCTTTTTACAATCATCCTGATTATATAAGAACGCTGGGGAATAGCATCACAGAAAAGCTGAAAGATGTAGAGTATGAGCATCTCCTTTTTTCTTATCACGGGGTTCCGGAAAGGCATATTAGAAAAAGTGATATTACCAATTCTCATTGTAAAATTGATGGTTCCTGCTGCCAGTCAACTTCCACCGCGCATCAATTCTGTTACCGTCATCAGTGTTATGAAACTACCAGGCTAACGGCCGAATATCTAGGATTAAAACCTAATACTTTTAGTGTTTCCTTTCAGTCCAGACTTGGATTTGATCCGTGGTTAAAACCTTATACCGACAGGACTATTGAGAGATTTGGAAAACAGGGAATGAAGAAACTTGCCATAGTTACACCAGCCTTTGTTTCAGACTGCCTTGAAACCCTTGAGGAGATCGCGATGGAAGGAGAGGAAATCTTTCATGAAGTGGGAGGAGAAAAATTCACCGTAGTGCCTTGTTTGAACGATCGTGATGATTGGGTAAAAGTTTTGTCCCGCTGGATAGATGAGTGGGCACACCAAAAGCCTGCAGAAGTCTAATGGCCTTTCGAAATTCATCGGCTCTGGGTGAAAAACCTATCGGTAAACTGTTAATTCAGCAAGCACTTCCAGCATCTATTGGGATCCTGGTGATGTCGCTGAATATTTTAATCGATACCATATTTGTTGGAAACTGGATTGGAGCCATCGCAATTGCGGCTATAAATGTGGTTCTTCCCGTTTCCTTTTTTATCGCTGCCCTGGGGATGGCCATTGGAATTGGAGGTTCATCCATAATTTCCAGGGCTCTTGGAGCTGATAACAAGGACCGGGCACTTAAAACCTTTGGAAATCAGGTTACCGTAACTCTTATTTTAACTGTCGGGATGGTAATTCCCGGTCTTATTTTCATGGATTCCCTTATCCCGGCCTTTGGCGGGAAAGGTCAAATTTTTGAACCTGCCAAGATCTATTATACCATTGTCCTTTATGGAGTGCCATTCCTGGCGCTTTGTATGATGGGAAACAATGTGATAAGAGCTGAAGGCAAGCCCCGATTTGCCATGATTGCCATGATAATTCCTTCGGTAGGAAACCTTATCCTGGATTATATTTTCATCAATAAACTGGAGATGGGAATGGAAGGAGCCGCATGGGCCACGACAGCTTCCTATCTTTTATGTTTTGGATATGTTTTCTGGTTTTTCCTCTCTAAAAATTCTGAATTAAAGATTAGTAAAACCCATTTTCGCCTGGACCTTCCAATTCTGAAGGAGATGTCTTCTCTTGGAGCCGTAACTCTTTCACGGCAGGCGGTGGTTAGTGTGACTTATCTATTAATGAACAATATTCTTTACGATCTGGGTGGTGAAGATTCGGTGGCGGTTTACGCCATTATTGGTCGTATGCTTATGTTTGCTTTGTTTCCTGTACTTGGAGTAACACAGGGATTTTTGCCTATTGCCGGCTTTAATTATGGAGCCGAAAAATATCACCGGGTAAGAAAAAGTATCAACACCGCTATCCTTTATTCCTGTACCTTGGGTCTTCTGGTATTTCTTGGCATCATGTTTTTTGCAGACGATATTGTAAAGATCTTTACTCAAAATAAGAGTGTTGTTGCGCAGACTCCTTCTGCAATGCGATGGGTTTTCGCGGCAACTCCTATTGTTGCTCTTCAGCTCATAGGAGCTGCCTATTTTCAGGCGATAGGGAAAGCCGTACCAGCGTTTTTATTAACCTTATCACGACAGGGTTTTATCTTTATTCCCTTAATACTTATCCTTCCTATTTATTATGACGAAATGGGAGTATGGATCTCTTTTCCTCTGGCCGATATTCTCTCTACTATTATTACAGCCTATTTCTTGAACAGGGAGATCGTAAAAACCCTTAAATAAGCTTTTCTGAAAATTGACTTAAATCCCTATCTTTAAAACCTATCTAACAAATTCCAACTATGAATAAATCTCTACTTCGAATTTCCCTATTCGTATGCATCTCTCTGATCGCTTTTTCGGACCGCACGTATTCTCAGAATTTTGATAAAAAACTTTATGATACTCTTGATTATAGGCTAATCGGACCTTTTCGCGGAGGGAGAAGTGCCGCGGTGACCGGTGTGCCCGGGGAGCCGGATCTGTTTTATTTTGGCGCTACCGGTGGTGGGGTATGGCGTACGGAAAATGGAGGAGAGACCTGGGAGAATATTTCGGACGGATATTTTGGAGGCTCCATCGGTTCGGTAGAAGTGGCTCAAAGTGACCATAATGTGATGTATGTGGGTGGAGGTGAGTCCACTATTCGTGGAAATGTTTCTTCGGGAAATGGAGTCTGGAGAACCGAAGATGCCGGGAAGACCTGGAAACATATAGGGCTTGAAAAAAGTCGTCATATTCCAAGAATTGTAGTAGATCCTAATGATTATAATACAGTTTATGCCGCTGCTTTGGGTAATATTTATAAGCCCACACAGGAAAGGGGAGTGTATAAGTCTACCGATGGTGGTAAGACCTGGGAAAGAAAATTATTTGTCAATGAGAATGCCGGAGCGGCAGATCTTGTTATGGATCCTTCGAATCCTAGGATCCTTTATGCTTCAACCTGGAATATCAGGAGAACACCGTATAGCTTGAGCAGCGGTGGTCCCGGTTCTGCACTTTGGAAAAGTAATGATAGTGGAGAAACCTGGAAAGAGATCTCAAAGAATAAAGGATTTCCTACCGATACTCTTGGGATCATTGGCGTTACAGTCTCCCCGGTAAATAGTGAAAGGGTATGGGCTATTGTTGAAAATAAGGAAAAAGGAGGGGTTTACCGAAGTGATAATGGAGGAAAAACATGGGATCATGTAAATGAGGATCGCTCGTTGAGGCAACGAGCATGGTATTATTCTAAGATCTATGCAGATACGCAGGACGAGAATACGGTATATGTGATGAATGTGAGTTATCATAAAAGTACCGATGGTGGTAAAACCTTTAATAGTTATAATGCTCCCCACGGGGATCACCATGATCTATGGATAGCGCCTGAAGACCCACAACGTATGATCATTGCAGATGATGGTGGAGCGCAGGTCACCTATGATGGAGGAAAAACATGGAGTACCTATTATAATCAGCCTACAGCGCAATTTTACAGGGTGACTACAGATAATTCTTTTCCATATCGTATCTATGGAGCCCAGCAGGATAATTCTACCATTCGAATTAAACACCGCACCGAAGGCCGAAATATTGATGAGGATGCATGGGAATCTACCGCAGGTGGAGAAAGTGCTCATATTGCCGTAGACCCGGAAAATCCCGAGATCGTTTATGGAGGAAGTTATGATGGTTTTCTTACCCGTTATAATCACGAAAAAGGAACGGTACGAAGCGTGAGCGTATGGCCAGATAATCCAATGGGCCACGGAGCAGAGGATTTTAAATATCGCTTTCAATGGAACTTCCCGATTTTCTTTTCTCCCAATGATCCAAATAAAATTTACACGGCTTCCAATCATTTACATATGAGCACTAATGAAGGTCAGAGCTGGAAAGTGATAAGCCCGGATCTTACCAGGAATGATCCCGAGAAATTAAAGTCATCTGGAGGTCCTATTACACAGGATAATACTTCCGTAGAATATTATTGTACGATTTTCGCTGCTGCTGAATCTTCAGTCAAGCCGGGATTACTTTGGACAGGAAGTGATGACGGACTGGTTTATGTTTCTAAAGACGGAGGTGATAACTGGGAAAATGTAAGTCCTAAGAATTTGCCAGATTGGGCCATGATCAACAGCGTGGAACCTTCAGTCTTCGATGAGGGAACCTGCTATGTTGCGGCAACACGTTATAAAATGGGAGATTTTTCACCTTATCTTTTTAAAACTACCGATTATGGGAAAAGCTGGAAAAAGATCACCAATGGAATTGAAGCTGAAGATTTTACGAGAGTGCTTAGAGAAGATCCAAAACAAAAAGGCCTTCTCTATGCCGGAACCGAAAATGGAATGTATATTTCCTTTGACGATGGAAATAACTGGCGTCATTTTCAGCAAAACCTTCCCATCGTTCCTATTACCGACCTATTGATCAAGAATAATGATCTAATCGTCGCCACCCAGGGTAGAAGTATGTGGATCATAGATGATCTTACACTGCTTCACCAGTTATATAATACTGAAGAAAAAGGGAATATGCTCTTTCAGCCAGAAGACACCTATCGTATGGGAGGTTCTTCACGCGAAGGCTCTCTAACTGCAGGTACCAATCATCCCGCTGGTGTGGTTACCTATTTCTATCTTGAAGATCCCGCCGATAAAAAAGTTAAGATCAGTTATCTCAATGATAAGAATGATACGATCAAGTCTTTCATTACGACTGATGAAAAAGATAAACTGGAAGTAAGCAAAGGAGCCAATACTCATACCTGGGATCTGCGTGGAAAAGGAGCAGAGCGTCTTGACGGAATGATCCTTTGGTGGGCAAGTACCGAGGCACCTCAGGCGGTTCCCGGAAAGTACAAAGTTGTTCTTGAAGTGGAGGATGAGGTAATGACCAAGCCGTTTACCATTATTCCGGATGAAAATGCCGAAACCGATATTGCCGGGATGCAAAAACAATTCGATTTTATTAACAGTGTGAATGAGACCGTGGACCGTGCTCATAAATCCATACGCAAAATGCGTAATATCGAGGAACAGCTTAAAGATTTTCAGGAGCGATATAAGAACAATGAGGAAGTAAAACCGCTGGTTGAAAAAGCTAAGAAGCTCAGTGAAGATCTTTCTGAGATCGAAAATGCCCTTTATCAAACCAGGAACCGAAGCGGCCAGGATCCGTTGAACTTTCCTATAAAACTTACTAATAAACTTGCCCATTTGAACAGTCTGGTGGGAATGGATGATTTTCCGCCAACAGATCAGGACGTTGAAGTGAAAGATGAACTTACTCAAAAAGTGAATGTTCAGCTTGAAAAGTTTGATAATATACTTTCAGAAGAAGTAAAGGAATTCAACCGCCGTTTTAATGAAATGGACCTTAATTACTTATTTGTTGAAGCCGATAAATAATGGAGTATTATAATTATATCAAATCCCTGCATCTCATTTTTGTGATCACCTGGTTTGCTGGACTTTTTTACATTCCGAGATTATTTATTTACCATATTGAAGCGACTCAAAAAGAAGAGCCGGAAAAGGGTATTTTGATAAAGCAGTTTAAGCTTATGACCAAAAGACTGTGGTATATCATCACCTGGCCTTCGGCTATCCTGGCGACTCTCTTTGCAATAATATTATTGATCATGATGCCGGTTTGGTTGCAACTAGGCTGGATGCATGTAAAACTTGGTTTTGTAGTACTCCTTTTTATTTACCATATCAAATGTCATTTGATATTTAAAGAATTACAGAACGATGTTGTAAAATGGACTTCTCACCAGATGAGGATATGGAATGAGGGATCTACCCTGATCCTTTTTTCGGTAATATTTCTTGTGGTCGTTCGTGATGCCATCAATTGGATCTACGGCGTAATAGGAATATTTTTACTGGCTGTAATTCTTATGCTGGGAATAAAACTCTATAAAAGGATTCGCTCAAAAAACCCTGATGCCTGAAATGGTTCGATAATTGTTGCAACACAAGCAAGTTTGCTTTTATGAAACTCCTTAAACTCTCTTTACGAACCCGGATTTTTATCTCCATGATCTTACTGGTACTTGGAGCTTCCATTTTGATCTTTGGGGTAACGGTTTACCAGTATAAAGAGGAGGCCGAAAATTATCATAAAGAAAGGCTGGAAAGAAAGCAGGAAGCTATTAGAGAGAATATTAATTTTGTCCTTGCCAGTACAACTTACCTTGTAAATACTGAAAATATTGCGCCCATCTTAAGAGAACAGAATAAGATCTATGAGATGGCCAGGATCCATGAAATGCAGATCTTTATTTATGATCTTGAAGGGAATCTGCTTATTAAATCTGATGAATCTTTTTTCAGGGATACTACAGATGCGAAGATAAGTAAGCAGGTGATTCGAAAGCTCGATGCATCTTCTAAGAAGCACTTTTTACAGAAAGTAGAGATCAACGGCCAGAAGTATCAGTCTTCCTACACCTATATCACTGATGAGAAGTTCAAGCCCCTTGCTATTCTTTATTTACCATACCTTCAGGATGACAGTCTGCTTAACCGTGATCTTAACAATTTCTTGATGAAAATGGCTGAGGTTTATCTCTTCATGCTTTTTCTCGCGATCATTCTATCTTTTTTCCTTTCAAAATATATTACCAAATCGCTGAAGATCATTTCAGAAAAGATCAACCAGACGCGACTGGATAAAAGGAATCAGAAAATAGAATTAACCAATGCCACAGAGGAGATCTATGCTCTGGTTTCGGCATATAACAGTATGATAGATGAACTGGAAGAAAGTGCGGTTAAGCTTGCCACAGGAGAGCGAGAGCAGGCCTGGCGTGAAATGGCAAAACAGGTAGCCCATGAGATCAAGAATCCTCTTACGCCTATGCGTTTAAGCGTGCAGAGCTTTCAGCGGAATTTCGATAAGGATGATCCCGAAATTCAGCAAAAGGTGGATGAATATAGCAATACGCTTATCAACCAGATAGACACTATGAGTTCTATTGCTTCTGCTTTTTCTAATTTCGCCAAGATGCCCGCTCAGCAAAATGAAATGCTGAATGTTCCGAAAATAGTTAAACTGGCTCTCGATATCTTTAATGAAAAATATATTGAGTTCAAATGTGATAAAGAAGAGATACTGGCCAAATTTGATCGTACACAAATGATCCGGGTGATTACTAATCTCGTGAAAAATGCTATTCAGGCCCTTAAGGATTCTGAAGACCCGCATGTTCTGGTAGTGGTTGAAGATGAAGAAAATTGCGTTTGTGTCTCGATTTCAGATAATGGTTCGGGGATTTCTGAAGAAAATAAAGAGAAGGTCTTTGAGCCAAAGTTCACCACTAAAAGCAGTGGAATGGGCCTTGGACTTGCAATGGTAAAGAATATCGTGGAAACCTATAATGGAAGTATTAGCTTTGTATCTAAACAAAATAAAGGCACTATCTTTAATGTAAGATTTCCAAAATAAATTATTATGAGCTATCAGAATATCTTAGAAGAAATTGACGATAATATTTTAACTATAACTATTAACAGGCCTAAAAAGCTAAATGCTCTCAATAGGGAAACTATCCAGGAGTTACATGAAGCTTTTAAAACGGCCAGAGATAATGAAGATGTAAAGGTGATTATCCTCACTGGAAGCGGAGAGAAAGCGTTTGTCGCGGGAGCAGACATCAGTGAGTTTTCAGATTTTTCTCCAAAAGAAGGGAAAAAGCTTTCGGCCGATGGTCAGGAAAAACTTTTTAGCTACGTTGCTAATTTCCCTAAACCTGTGATCGCAGCAGTGAATGGTTTCGCTCTTGGAGGCGGACTTGAACTGGCAATGGCCGCACATTTTAGAATAGCCAGTGAAAATGCAAGAATGGGACTTCCTGAGGTTTCGCTGGGAGTTATACCTGGTTATGGAGGAACACAGCGGTTACCTCAACTGGTAGGTAAAGGAAGGGCGATGGAGATGATCATGACAGCAGGAATGATAGATGCCAACCAGGCGCTGCAATACAATCTTGTGAATCATGTTACCGAAGCAGATGAACTTATTGAATTTGCTGAAAATATTGCCCAGAAGATCATGAAAAACTCTATGGTTGCCATCAAAGGAGCTATCAGGGCTATTAATGCTAATTATGAAGCCGGTAAGAATGGTTTTGAAACTGAAATTGAAGAATTTGGACGTGCATTTGGTACTGAAGATTTCAAAGAAGGAACTTTAGCTTTTTTGAATAAGCGAAAAGCAGATTTTCCTAATCGATAGAATTAATTAAGAGCCGCCATTTAAAAGCGGCTTTTTTAATATATCATTAATGGAAAATATCCTATAAAAAGGAAATATTCCATATTTTTGTTCTATGTCGAAGGATTACATAAAAGGACGGGGAGCTCAATTAAATGTTCATAATCGTTTCCATGAGCACAGTCATGAAATGAGAGATGATTTTTTAAATTATTGTGCGGCAGAAGGAGAGGAGGCAAAGCAATCAAAAACCACCATTATTGATACTTTTCCTAAAACCATCGTTAACAAAGTAACGAGTCCCGATGTGGGAATGGGATATTCGCTGAATCCCTATCAGGGATGCGAGCATGGATGTATTTATTGTTATGCGCGAAATTCTCATGAATACTGGGGATATAGTGCCGGACTTGATTTTGAGCAAAAAATACTGGTGAAGCGAAATGCCGTTGATTTACTGGAACATAAGCTAAAAAGCAAAAGCTGGAAGGCAGAGCCAATTATTCTTTCCGGAAATACAGATTGTTACCAGCCAATTGAAAAGGAGTTACAAATTACCAGAACACTTCTTCAAACATTTTTGAAATACCGGCACCCGGTTGGGATGATCACAAAAAATGCATTGGTACAACGGGATATAGATGTGCTTAAAGAGCTTGCCCAGGAGAATCTGGCTCATGTAACGCTATCGGTAACTTCAATGCAGGAAGAAACCAGACGAATTTTAGAGCCCAGAACTGCCAGTATCAAAAAAAGGCTTGAAACCATTGAAAAACTTTCTGCAGCCAGTATCCCTGTCAGTGTTATGATGGCACCCATAATTCCTTCAATTAATAGTCATGAGATTATGCCACTAGTAAAGGAGGTTTCAGAAAGAGGAGCGCTGGGAGTGGGCTATACCATAGTACGGCTTAACGGCTCCATTGGACAGATCTTTACAGACTGGATTCGAAAAGCGATGCCGGAAAGAGCTGAAAAAGTACTGAATCAAATTGAGAATATTCATGGTGGGAGCTTGAATGATAGCCGGTTTGGTACACGAATGAAGGGAGAAGGTAAATTTGCCGAACAGGTGAAACAGCAATTCAAAATTGCCAAAAAACTATATCTAAAAGACCGGGAAAGGCCTAAACTTAATTGTAAACTCCATGAGGATTATAAGGATGGGCAAATGAAACTTTTCTAATTCTTGATTTTAGCAACAGCTCAAATTTCAGTACATTAAAAACAAAAACCGATGCCAGAATTACCGGAAGTAGCTTATCAAAAGATGTATGTAGATTCAACCAGCCTGCACCATAAAATAGTAAAGGTCGAGCTGGGTGCCACTAAGATCTTTCAATCGCCAAAGAAGGAATTTGAAGAAACCTTGTTGGGAAATGAATTGGTCTCTACCTCACAGATAGGAAAATATTTGTTGCTGGAATTGAAAAAATCGGGGTTTTTGGTTATCCATTTTGGAATGACCGGAAAACTGGAGTTTTTCAATCATGATGAAATTCATAAGCATGCACAATTAACGATCAGCTTTGAAAATGGTTCCAGGCTTTCTTTCATCTGTCCACGGAAATTCGGTAAGCTTTTCCTGACCGAGAGTATTGAAAATTTCCGAAAACAGCAGAAATTAGGACCTCATGCTACAGAAATAGATAGCAAAGAATTTCAGAAATTATTTGAAGATAAAAAAGGAAACCTTAAAACCGCGTTGATGGATCAATCCTTTATCGCAGGGCTAGGTAATTTATATGTTGACGAAATTCTTTACCAAAGCGGAATACATCCTAAATCTAAGGCTCAGAATCTTAGTGAGGATGATATTACCCGAATGTTCAAAAAAATGATACAGATTCTCGAAACGGTCACCAAAAGTAAAACGGAAGGGAATAGTCTACCGGATTCCTACCTGCGTGGTCATAGAAAGGAAGGGGAAGATTGTCCTAATGGCAAGGGGAAAATAGAAATGATAAAAGTAGGAGGCAGAAGCACCTATTTTTGTCAAGAATGTCAGGAGATCAGGTAAAATTTATTGTTCTCCGTTCCATTCGGCATAAAATTGATCAAGATAGTTTTCCATAAATTGATGACGCTCTTCGGCAATTTTTTTAGCTGTATGCGTGTTCATACGATCTTTTAGGAGCAATAATTTTTCATAAAAATGATTGATGGTAGGGGCAGTTGAAGCTTTATATTCTTCTTTGGTCATATTCAGGTTCGGCTTTATAGCCGGATCGTAAAGCGGTCTACCCTTATAACCACCATAATTAAAAGTTCTGGCTATTCCTATGGCGCCAAGCGCATCCAGCCTGTCGGCATCCTGAACAATATCCAGTTCGATAGAAGTAAACTCCTGTGCTACATTTCCACCCTTAAATGATACATTTTCTATGATCTGTACCACATGATCGATCACTTCTTGAGTAACATTTTGAGTTTTTAGAAAATCCCTGGCTTTATCCGGACCAATACTTTCATCCCCTTCGTGAAATTTTGAATCGGCGATATCGTGTAGCAAAGCTCCCAGTTCAATAATTAGGATATTGGCCTGTTCTCCTCTGGCAATTAGCCTGGCGTTATTTAGAACCCTTTGGATGTGGAACCAATCATGGCCACCTTCAGCATCTGCCAGCGTTTTCTTTACAAAAAGCTTTGTTTTTTCAATGATTTCAGAATGATCCATTCAGGTAATTTATTTAATATCGGCAGTAATAATTCTTTCAACCTCAGCAATAAGGCATTCAGGATCTTTGGAATTTACGGGAATAGGTTTATGAGTTTTCAGCCTGACATTTACACCCAGTTCAATAGGATAACTCCCATGTTTAAAAAGCTTCCATGAATTATTTATAGTGATGGGAACCACCACCGCATCTGGCAATTTTTTAAATAGCATGATCAATCCGTTAACCTGAAACTTTTTAGGCTGGCCCGTTCGGCTTCGGGTTCCTTCCGGAAATATAACAGCAGAGCGTTTGGTGGTAGCCAGATAATCGGCAAATTCACTCATTTTTACCAAGGATTCTCTACGATTCTTTCGGTCTATGAGAACGGAACCACCATGCCTTAAATTGAAAGAAATACTGGGAATGCCTTTGCCCAGTTCTTTTTTGCTTACAAACTTGGGATGATGTTTTCTAAAATGCCAGATAATGGGAGGAATGTCATACATTCCCTGATGATTTGCTACAAATATGCAGGTTTTATCTACCGGAATATCATATTCGTTTTCTATACTGAAGGTGGTGCCTAGAATGTTCAAACACCTAAGGAGGAAAAAATTGAAAATATCCACACTCTTTTTGTGGGCTTCATAACCTCCAATTTTTAAACTAATCCACTGTATAGGATGAAAAATAAGGAGATCCAGAAAGAAAAAGATATAGAAAATAACCGATAAAGGATAGGACAGAAGTCTTTTCATATTATTATAAAAATACAAAAATAGCTATTACAAATTTGGAGCATAAAAAAACCGACTGGATTACAGTCGGCTTGTTTTATTAAAATAATGTTGCTTAACAGAATTCGTTGTAAGCTCCAATTAGGTTTTCTGCGATCATTTCAGCTGGACGCCCTTCAATATGGTGACGTTCAAGCATATGAACAAGTTCACCGTCTTTAAATAAAGCCATAGAAGGGGAAGAAGGTGGGAAAGGTACCATAAACCCTCTGGCTTCATCGGTAGCTTCTTTATCTACACCGGCGAATACAGTAAAAAGATTATCCGGTTTTTTAGTGTTTTGAAGTGATAGTCTTGCACCTGGGCGGGCATTTGCTGCAGCACAACCACAAACTGAATTCACCACCACAAGGCTGGTGCCTTCTTTCTTCATAGCCTTTTCAACGTCTTCTACAGTATATAATTCTTCAAAACCAATATTAGTGAGGTCTTCTCTCATTGGTTTTACTAATTCTGCTGGATACATATAATGTGTTTTTTATTATTAAACTTTAATGAGCCACAAAGATACCAAATTAACTTCAGCCTGCATATCTCAAATTCCTATGTTTGAATAGGTTGAATTTATGCAAGTATTTGCCAAGTGTCTTTGAGTAATTAGGCTATAAAAAGCATAAAATGTTATCTTTGGGGCTAAAGAAAAATTCCCCAATGATTAAATGGCTGGCCGCGATCCTTGGATATATGTACGCCAGATTTCCCGGCGCAATCCTCGGATTTATTTTAGGATCACTACTCGATAATTACCTCAGATCTTCTGGAGGAATACTGAAATCCTTTTTCGGAGATCAAAAAAAGGATGAGGTTTCACCAGGTGATTTTGAGTTGAATCTGCTTTCCCTGTGTTCTATTGTTATTAAAGCTGATGGCAAGGTTTCCCAGACAGAGCTAGATTATGTAAGATCCTATTTTATACAGGCTTATGGTAAGGAAAGGGCCAACGCTACTTTTCGCACTTTTAATGAAGTGGTTAAAAGTAGAGAAGTCTCTGCACCCCGAATTGCCAGATACCTTGCTGCAAGAACTAAATATCCCACCAGGCTCCAGATCGTTCATTTTCTATTCGGAATTGCCCAGGCAGATGGTCACGTGAGTGAGCCTGAAGCCAATGTTATACAGGAAATTGCCGGATATCTCCAGATAAATAGAAGGGATTTTGAAAGTATCAAGGCGATGTTCTTCAAAAAAGCCGACTATTCATACACTATCCTGGAAATAGACAAGAACGCCAGCAATGATGAGGTTAAAAAGGCGTATCGAAAAATGGCTAAAAAATATCACCCTGATAAACTTGGTCACATGGATGAGGCATACCGCAAAGGAGCCGAAGAAAAATTCAGAAAAGTTCAGGAAGCTTACGAACTAATTCAGAAAGAAAGAGGAATGTAAGATCAGTATTTCCTCTTTACAATTCTTAGTTCCTAATCTAAAATTTAGCCTTACCTAAAAAAATATTTTGCATACTCTCAAAAAATTTGCACTTTTGACTCGAGTAATGCTGTTAATTCCAGATTAGTAAAAGTTATGACCAGTTTATCGGAAGAAAATTATTTAAAAGCGATTTTCCATTTGGAAAATTCCTATAAGAAAGGTGTTAGTACTAATGCCCTGGCAGAAGAAATGAATACAAAAGCCTCTTCGGTCACCGATATGGTTAAAAGACTTTCTGAAAAAGACCTGGTAGTATATAAAAAGTATCAGGGGGTAAAGCTTAGTAAAACTGGTAAAAACGCGGCGATTCAGGTTATTCGTAACCATAGATTATGGGAAGTTTTTTTGGTAGAAAAACTTGACTTTAACTGGGACCAGGTTCATGAAGTCGCTGAAGAACTGGAGCACGTAAAGTCCAAAAAACTAACGAATGAACTGGACCGGTTTTTAGGCTTCCCTCGAAGAGATCCTCACGGCGATCCCATACCCGATGCTGAAGGAAAATTCAGTAAGATTTCAAAGGTCTTGCTTTCAGATTGTAAAGTTGGAGAATCAGGGGTTATTATTGGTGTCAGGGATTCTTCTGTGAGTTTTCTAAGATATCTTGATAAAGCCAGTATTTCTTTAGGCAGTTTAGTCAAAATTATTAGTAAGGAAGATTTTGATCAGTCTGTGGAGGTAAGTGTCAATTCAAAAAAGTTGAATCTTTCTCATAAGATCGCATCGAACTTATTTCTGCAATTAGAAGAAGATGAGTGAAGGAGGAAAAAAATCACTGGAAGAGGTTCATAGCTCGGTAAACATTTCCGATAAAAAGACCTTTTGGAAAAAAATAATGGCCTTTTTGGGCCCCGCTTACTTAGTGAGCGTAGGTTATATGGACCCGGGAAACTGGGCTACCGATATTGCCGGTGGAAGTCAGTTTGGGTATTCACTTTTATGGGTGCTATTAATGTCCAATATTATGGCCTTACTTTTACAAAGTCTTTGTACCAGGTTGGGAATTGTAAGCGGACTTGATCTTGCACAGGCTTCAAGAAAGGAATATCCACGCTCTGTAAATTTTGTACTGTATATCTTAGCTGAAGTCGCAATAGCTGCCTGTGATCTTGCAGAAGTAGTAGGAATGGCTATAGGTTTGGAATTGTTATTTGGTATCCCGTTAACCTGGGGTGTCTCTATTACGGTATTGGATAGTTTTCTACTTCTTTTTTTGATAAATAAAGGGATCAGGAAGATGGAAGCATTTATTGTCTCGCTGGTATTTATAATAGGCTTATGTTTTTTCCTTGAAATGTTCTTTGCCAGCCCTGATATGGGTGAGCTTGTCACCGGTTTTGTTCCGGTAATTGAAAACAACAGGGCCTTATATATTGCTATAGGGATCATTGGAGCGACGGTCATGCCTCATAATTTATATCTGCATTCTTCTCTGGTACAAACCAGAAAAATAAAACCCACGAAAAAAGGAATTAAGCAGGCGCTACGCTACAATTTTGCCGATTCTGCCATTGCCCTGAATTTTGCTTTTTTTGTAAATGCCGCCATTTTAATTCTGGCTGCTACAGTTTTTTATAAGAATGGAATGTATGAGGTAGCTCAGATTAAGGATGCCCATGCATTGCTGGAACCGCTTTTGGGAAGTTCCTGGGCACCTATTTTATTTGCATTGGCATTGATTGCGGCAGGTCAAAGTTCAACGCTTACAGGTACTCTTGCTGGACAAATAATTATGGAGGGTTATCTCAATTTGAGGATACAACCCTGGGTGAGAAGACTCCTAACCCGCCTTGTAGCCATTATTCCGGCTTTATTCACCGTTGTTTATTTTGGAGAAAGTGCCACGGGAGAATTATTGGTCCTTAGCCAGGTCGTGCTAAGTCTTCAACTTGGTTTTGCAGTAATTCCTTTAATTCACTTTGTAAGTGATAAAAAACTTATGAATGGCTACCAGATAAAATGGCTCGTGGCGGTTGCGGCCTGGTTAATTACCGCGATAATAGTAACCTTAAATGCTAAACTGGTTCTTGATGAAATCACAGGCTGGTTGCAAACTTCTGAACATCCATTCTATATTTGGATTTTCATAGTTCCGGTAGTGGTTGCGGCGGCGGCTTTGCTTGTTTTCATAGTAGTATGGCCATATATAAAGGGGAAAGTATCTTATAATGACACTAAGATGGTTCCCCATATCACGTCTGCAGATATTGGAAAACTCTCAATTCCTGAAGCCTATGAAAGAATTGCGATTGCAGTAGATTTTTCTACTTCCGACAGGAAAAGTATCGCTACTGCCCTGCATATAGGAAAGAAGGAAGCAACCTATACCCTGGTTCATATTGTGGAAACACCCGGAGCTTTAATGTATGGAAACCAGATTAAGGATTTTGAAACTTCCAGCGATGCCAGTTTCCTTGAAAGTTACCGTGAAGAACTTGAAAAAAACGGGTATAAAGTGGAGCTGGACCTTGGTTTTGGAGTGCCTAAAAAGTCAATTCCAAGGATCGTGAATTCCGGAAATTTTGACCTTCTGGTGCTCGGAAGTCACGGACATGCATTTTTTAAGGATTTATTATTTGGTACAACGGTAGACAGCGTAAGACATAAGATTAAGATTCCTGTTTTTATTTCATAAAAACAAAAACAATGGTATTAAATTATAAGATATGAAACAACTAGTAGAGTACTTTTCAACTTTAGATCCAGTATTAGCGGCATTATACGCAACTTTATTCACCTGGGGGCTAACGGCATTAGGAGCGGCTTTGGTATTCTTCTTTAAAAAGATGAACCGGGGAATTTTTGATGGGATGCTGGGCTTCACGGGAGGTGTAATGGTAGCAGCCAGTTTTTGGAGTTTACTTGCGCCGGGAATTGAAATGAGTCCCGGAGATGGGTTTCAGAAAGTGGTGCCCGCAGTAGTAGGTTTTGCCCTTGGAGCTCTCTTTATTTTTGCGCTGGATAAAGTTTTACCTCACCTTCATGTAAACTTTAAAATGAGTGAGAAAGAAGGGATAAAAACGCCATGGCATAAATCTATTTTGCTTACGCTGGCTATAACTCTTCATAATATCCCGGAAGGGCTTGCTATTGGAGTCTTATTCGGTGGAGTTTCGGCAGGATTTGAAGGTGCTAGTATTGGAGGGGCTGTAGCACTTGCAATAGGAATCGGACTCCAGAATTTCCCTGAAGGTTTTGCTGTGGCCATGCCATTACGAGGTCAGGGGCTTAGTAGATGGAAAAGTTTTAATTTTGGTCAGCTTTCTGCTATTGTGGAACCTATTTCGGCTGTGATTGGAGCCTGGGCCGTGATGACATTCCGGCCTATTCTTCCATATGCGTTATGTTTTGCCGCAGGAGCAATGATATTTGTGGTTGTGGAAGAAGTAGTTCCCGAATCACAACAAAGTAAGTTTACCGACATCTCGACCTTAGGTTTTATTGGAGGTTTTATGATCATGATGACGCTGGACGTTGGGCTTGGTTAATAGTTTGCAACATTTATAATTTTCTCTCGTCTTTATAGAAAACTGAGGTATGAAGATATTTGCACAATTTTTAATGTTTTTCTTTTTAAGTCTGTTCTGGAGGCAAACTCCGGAATATAATGTCCACCGTATGCCTTTATGTGCAGGGGATCAGCTTTCTTTTGGAAATAAGTCGATAAAATTTAAGGAAGTGGTTTCCGATTCACGATGTCCTAAAGAAGTAACTTGTATATGGGCTGGTGAAGCTAAAGTTCGGGTGGAGTTCTTTAAGAATGGAGAATCTTTGGGAGAGAAAGTGATTAATGGAAATAAATTTTCACTTAATGGTATTTTTCAAAATGAATTCGAAGGATCTCTGAATTTCACACTTAGTCCTTATCCTCAGGTGAATAATAGGACCCAACCTTCAGAATATACGCTTGAATTAAATGTAACTGAAAAGGTAGAATAGATCTAGTCTCCGCATCCACAGTCTGAAATGCCGCAGGATCCTGTTTTTTTCTTTCCGCCAAGGAAAGAGGGTTTCCAGATAAACTTGGTGAATAAGTATCCAGATGCTATTAGAAAAGTTATAAAAACCAATATTTCCTGTAAGATTTCCATGTTTTTTAAGTCGTTTTCAATTCGCTATCCTTACTATTTAAGTAACTGAAAGGCGATAAGAGCTACCACATATGCAAAGCTACTCATTATAACTAACTGTAGCATAGGCCATTTCCATGTATTTGTTTCCTTTTTGACAATTGCGAGTGTACTCATGCACTGCATGGCAAAGGCGTAGAAAAGTAGGAGGCTTATACCACTGGCAAAAGTGAACAGGGGCCCGCCAAGCACCGGATTTGTCTCTGCGGCCATTCTGTTCTTGATAGTTTCTTCTTCATCGCTACCTACACTATAAATGGTGGCCAGGGTTCCTACGAAGACTTCCCTTGCCGCAAAAGAACTAATAATCGCAATACCAATTTTCCAGTCATAACCAAGGGGTTGTACGGCAGGTTCAATTCCCCGGCCCATGATACCTATGTATGAATTTTTCAATTTATAAGAAGCGATCTTATTATCAAGTTCATGTTGAGAAATACTATTATTATCGCGATTCTCCCTGGTAACTATTGCTTGAGCATTGTTAAAGTCATCACCGGGCCCATAACTTGCTAACACCCATAAGATTACTGAAATTGCTAAAATGATCTTCCCTGCTCCAAAAACAAATGATTTTGTTTTTTCTACCACATTAATAGTGACATTCTTTAGCATGGGTAGTTTATAATTTGGCATTTCGATCACGAAATAACTTTTAGATTTCGTTTTCAAAATCTTATTCAATATCCAGGCCGAGAAAATAGCCATTCCAAAGCCTAATAAATACAGAAACATAAGGGTGAAACCCTGTAAATTGAAGCCAAGAAATGATTTATCGGGAATCACTAATGCAATTATGATAAGATATACAGGGAGCCTTGCCGAACAGGTAGTAAAAGGAACCACCAAAATGGTGATCAGTCTTTCTTTCCAGTGTTCAATATTTCTGGTAGCCATCACCGCAGGGATTGCACAGGCGGTACCGGAAACCAGAGGCACAACACTTTTTCCACTCAAACCAAAGCGGCGCATGATCCTATCCATAAGAAACACAACCCGGCTCATATAGCCCGATTCTTCCAGGATAGAAATGAAAAGGAATAAAAATGCGATCTGGGGAATGAATATAGCAATCCCCCCAAGTCCCGGAATAATCCCTTCAGAAACCAGGTTGGTAAATGCTCCACTGGGGAGTGTATTTTTCGCCCATTCACTCAGGGAGGCGAAAGCCGCATCTATCATATCCATTGGATAACTGGACCAGCTGTAAATTGCCTGGAATATAAGTAGTAAGATTCCGAAGAAAATGAAATAACCCCATACTTTATGGGTTAGAATGCGGTCAAAACGCGATCTCAGGTCGGTAGCCGCATCCTTGTTTACCGTCATAGACTCCTTTAAAACACCATTGATAAACTGATATCTTAGAATGGTTTCTTTTTGCTGAAGTCTTTTAAGGTCGCTAATGGATTTTGTACTAAAATCTGAATTGGAATTGATATCACCACGGTTGATACTTCCGAAATTCGCATCATGTGTAATCACCAGCCAGAGCTTGTATAAGGATTGATTGGGAAAGGCTTTTCTCAACCTTCCAAAATATTCGGGATCGATCACTGAAGCATTCACACAGGGCTCAATGGGAATATGCCGATAATTAATGATCATTTCTTTTAAATCCTCTATGCCCATTCGTTTTCTGGCACTTACCAGGGCAACTTTGGTTTTAAGCCGCTCTTCCAGAAGATCCACATCAAGACTGATGCCTTTACGTTCCATCCTGTCTGCCATATTTATGGCCAGAATAGTTGGAATCCCAAGGTCTTTGATCTGGGTAAAGAGAAGAAGGTTTCTTTTTAGATTTTCCACATCGCTTATCACCACGGCGACATCGGGGAAATCTTTATCATTTTTATTGAGAAGTAGTTCTATAACTACATTTTCATCAAAGGAGGAAGCATTAAGACTATAGGTCCCGGGAAGATCAATAATATGTGCTTTAAGACCACGAGGTAATTTACAGATCCCTTCTTTTTTCTCAACTGTAATCCCTGGATAGTTCCCTACTTTTTGATTCAGTCCTGTTAGCTGGTTAAAGACTGAAGTCTTACCGGTATTGGGGTTTCCGATTAAGGCAACATTTATCTGTTTAGCCATATTAGCCTATTAACTCAATTTCTATAAGCAGAGCGGTTTCCTTTCTAATGGCCAGATGACTTCCATTAATATTAAGATACATAGGGTCTTTGAAAGGTGCGGTTTGCACAAGCTCGACTTCGTTTCCTGGAAGGCAACCCATTTCAAGAAGTTTCAACGGAATCATATCTGTAGAAAATTCTTTGATGATCCCCCGCTGGCCCCTTCTTAAATTGGCAACTGTTACCTTCACTTTATTTAGATTGATTTTAAACAAGGCAAAAGTAATGGAAATTAAACCAATAGAAAAGTGAATAACGAAAAAAGTAATTTTTACTGATATTCCTTCTTAAGCACCTCAATATCATGCATCAGCTTTTCAATAGCTTCAGGATCGGTACCATCATAAAAACCCCGTATTCTAAGCTCTTTATCAACCAGCACAAAATTTTCGGTATGTATCATATCATATTTACCTCCATCACCGCTTGATTTTGTGGCGAGATAGGATTTCCTGGCAAGGTCATAGATTTGTTTCTTATCACCGGTAACCAGGTTCCATTTTTCATCAATCACTCCTTTTTCTTTCGCATACTTTTTTAAGACCGGAACACTGTCTGCCACGGGAAAGACGGTATGGGAAAGTAGATAAACATCATCGTCATTCTTGATCTTTTCCTGGATCTTTACCATATGATCTGTCATAATGGGGCAGATGGTTAGACAGGTGGTAAAGAAAAAATCGGCTACATAGATTTTGTCCTTATAAAAATCCTGCGTAATAGTGTCCCCATTTTGATTAATAAGTTTAAAATCGGCTATATGATGATATTTTCTTACGTACTGGACGGTAGAATCTACTAATTCGGCATTGACCATATCGGGTTGAAAAACGGGCAATTTTTCTTCCGGGACTTTCAGCTTGTAAATGAAATAAATAATGATCGCTGAAAGGATAAATAAAACTATGGCAAATGTTTTATAGCGGGCAAAAAACTTTAGCATAAGTTTAAATTTCCGCAAAGTTAAAGGCTGTACTTGAATTACTCGAATTCTGAATGGGAAATTTTGAAAAAGCTAGAAGAGGTTGAAACTTAAACTTTTGTAGGAGCTTATAAAAACTTACTTTTGTGCGATTTTAAATTTGAAAATACCTGATGGATCCATTTATAGTAAAAGCCATTCAATTAATATTGAGTTTGTCCTTATTGATCATTTTACATGAAATGGGACACTTTATTCCGGCAAAACTTTTTAAGACCAGGGTTGAGAAATTCTTCCTTTTCTTTGACGTGAAATTTGCTTTGTTCAAGAAGAAAATCGGAGATACGGTATATGGGATAGGCTGGCTTCCGCTGGGAGGTTATGTGAAGATCTCCGGAATGATAGATGAAAGTATGGATAAGGAGCAAATGGCTCAACCTCCAAAGGAATGGGAATTCCGCAGTAAACCAGCCTGGCAGCGTTTGATAATTATGCTGGGAGGGGTTACCGTGAATTTGATCCTTGGCTTCCTGATTTACATGATGATTATGTTCGTATGGGGTACTCCGGTGGTTGGACCTGATCAAATGCCAGAAGGTTTTGCTGTTGTAGATGACTTTAAGGATTATGGATTTCAGGATGGGGATAATATTCTAAAGATTAACGGAAAAGATTTTGAGTATACTCCAGAAGTGAACAAATACCTCTTCATGAGGGATGTTCAAAATATTACCGTTCAACACCCTAACGGAAAGGTGCAAACCATAGAAATTCCTGAAGACATTGGAACCAGGATGTGGGAACAGGGTATAATGCAACCTTTTGTCCCGATCAACCATCCTGTAATAGATACCGTGGTTGCCAATACTGCGGCGGAAAAAGCCGGACTTAAAAAAGGGGACAATATTATTTCTTTTAATAAACAGGAAATAGGCTATTGGCACGAAATAGCCCCTATTTCTACCGAAAATGAAGGTAAAGAGATAGAGATCGTTTTTGAAAGAGATGGTGAAATATTAAGCAAAAAAATTCAGCCTGATGATGAGGGAAAATTGGGGATAGCCCCAATAACCAATATTAAAGTAAAACGAAAAGCTTATGGCTTCCTGGGAAGTGTAAAGGAAGGATTTGATTACGGTTACTGGACTTTACGAGACTATGTATATCAATTCAAATATATATTTACCAAAAAAGGAGCCTCTCAATTAGGAGGATTTGGAGCTATTGGAGGATTATTCCCAGATACCTGGAACTGGTTTGGATTCTGGCATACTACGGCTTTGCTTTCTATAATACTGGCATTTATGAATATCCTACCTATCCCGGCTCTTGATGGAGGTCATGTAATGTTTCTGCTTTATGAGATGGTGACCGGAAGAAAACCTAATGATAAATTTATGGAAATTGCCCAGATGGTTGGCTTCTTCCTTCTTATTGCATTAGTATTATATGCTAATGGGAATGATATATATCGCTGGCTTTTTGAGTGATAGAAATTTCACTCAATTTTGCTTCAAAAAAACTTTAAAATTGTTTTGACAGCATTTAAAAATTGATTTATATTTGCAACCGCTTTTAAAGCAAAACACTCCTCCTTAGCTCAGTTGGTTAGAGCATCTGACTGTTAATCAGAGGGTCCTTGGTTCGAGCCCAAGAGGAGGAGCAAAAAAAACCACTCACCATTGAGTGGTTTTTTTGTTTCTACACCTTTGATTATTTCTTTCCTGTCACACCATCTTTAATTTTAATTTAATATTAAGGTGACACTTGAGTTAAACCGGCTTACTTAATTTGTAAAGTCTAAAGACACACACTTAAAATCGCTAAGTTTTTGTCGACTTGATTCTAGTGTGCAGGGCCGCCTTAATAGAGGTGGCCCTTTCTTTTGTTTAAATATATTTTAAAAGTATGTAAAACTTAACTGTTAGTAAACATTAAGTTAACATGGCTTACGTTTCTTTGTCTGCGACAAAAACTTAGAAACGATTTTAATGAAATTCAACTATTTAGGGGCTTTAGCCTTAATCTTCCTTACGGTTGTTAATGTGCATTCCCAGGAAATTAGCGATACTAAATTTGGAAAGGGAATGATCGATTTTACATCAAAAGACAGCACGTTTCATGTTAATTTTGCTCCTCGTATTCAATTCAGGTCCGAAACCACATGGAATTATGATGGAGAAAATTTGGGAGATCCCGAGCAAAACTTTCTAATAAGAAGAGCACGTTTAAAATTTAAGGGATGGGCGTATTCGCCAAAACTTGAGTATAAAATTGAATTGGGTTTATCTAACCGGGATATTTCCGGAGCAAACCAATTTAACCGAAATACTCCCAGGTTTATACTAGACGCTGTAGTGATGTGGAATTTTTATGAAAATTTTGAATTATGGGTTGGTCAAACTAAACTGCCTGGAAACCTTGAAAGGGTTATTTCTTCGGGGAATCTTCAGTTTATTGATAGATCTAACCTTAACAGCAGGTTCAACATAGACCGCGATATTGGGATACAACTTCGTCATGTGGACAAGCTTGGAGAAAACTTTCTGATGCGGGAAAAATTTGCCCTATCGCAGGGAGAAGGACGTAATGTTACAGAAGGCAATTTAGGCGGGCTACAGTACACAGGTCGACTGGAATTCCTTCCCATGGGAGATTTTATCTCTGGAGGGGATTATTCTGCTGCCGATCTTAAAAGAGAGAATTCACCAAAATTAATGTTGGGATTTACTTACAACTTTAACGATAATGCGGTAAAAACGAGAGGAAGCCAGGGTTCATATATGTTTTTGGATGAGGAGAATTTATATGAAACGGATGTTACAACCACTTTTGTTGATGCCATGTTTAAGTATCGTGGATTTTCTTTTATGGGCGAATATGCTAACAGAAATGCAGATGAACCTGTGGCAAGAGTTCAGGGTGAAACGACTCCTTCAGGAGATATTGTATTAACCGGAAGTGCCTTGAACCTCCAGGCTGGTTACTTATTCAAAAATAATTATGAAATAGCCGCGAGGTTTACCTCCAATTATTACGATGAGGTAACCACAGCGCGCGATCTTAATGAATATACTCTAGGAGTATCTAAATATATAGTAGGCCATAAATTAAAGATTCAGTCAGATCTTCGTTATGACACCCTGGGTGGTGAAAAAGATGCTATTGGCTGGAGAATTGGTTTTGACCTTCACTTTTAAATTAAATTGTTTGGGACGAAAGTCCTTTTAAATCTACTAAATGGAAAATTTTTATTTATTATTATTGGTGGCACTGGTAGTTCTTGCTGTCGTCGATCTTGTGGTAGGAGTTAGTAATGATGCCGTCAACTTTTTGAATTCTGCAATTGGTTCCAAGGCTATCTCCTTTAAGACAATTATGATAGTCGCCAGTCTCGGGATTTTTATTGGAGCAGTCTTTTCCAGTGGGATGATGGAAGTGGCCCGGAAGGGAATATTTATGCCCGGCCAATTCTATTTTGATGAGATCATGATCATTTTCATTGCGGTCATGATTACAGATATACTCCTGCTTGACTTTTTCAACACTCTTGGAATGCCTACGTCCACCACGGTGTCTATTGTCTTCGAATTGCTAGGTGCAGCCGTAGTAATGGCTTTGATAAAGATAAGCGCAAGTGATACTGAGACTTTCAGTAATGTCGTTAATTATATAAATACTGATAAAGCTACAACTATCATTTCAGGGATTTTCCTTTCGGTGATTATCGCTTTTACGGTAGGTGCGCTTGTTCAATGGCTCTCCAGGCTAGTTTTTACTTTTGAATATGAAAAGAAGATCAGAAATTTCGGAGCTTTATTTGGAGGGATATGTCTTAGTGCAATAGGATATTTTATTTTTTTTAAAGGTCTAAAAGGAACTCCTTATTACGATAGTTTTAAAGATGTTCTTTCCAGTCAGGTATATCTTATCCTGGGATTGAGCTTCCTGTTTTGGACCTTATTCTCTTTTCTTTACACTAAGATTTTTAAAAGAAGTATACTACCGGTAGTAATTGCTATTGGAACATTTGGACTGGCGCTTGCATTCTCGGGTAATGACCTTGTGAATTTTATAGGGGTGCCAATGGCTGCCTATCATAGTTATGAGGCATGGATAGCTTCCGGGGAAGCCGCAACTTCATTCTCTATGGGTGTACTCCAGGAGAAAGTGCCTGCTGAGCCATTTTTACTATTCATTGCCGGAGGTATCATGGTTTTAACCCTCTGGTTTTCCAAAAAAGCCAGAAGTGTGGCGGAAACCGAAATCAATCTTTCAAGACAGGGACATGGGTCTGAAAAGTTCAGTCCTAATCTGCTATCCAGATCTCTTGTTTCGGGGAGTACACACCTGGTTTCTTTCTTAAGAAAAACGGTACCTCATAGAGCCAAGAAAAAGATCAGCAGCAGTTTCGAAAAACCGGAAGAAAATATTGAAGAATTAAAAGATTCCAGTAAGCCGGCGTTTGATATGATAAGGGCTGCCATCAATCTAACTGTGGCCGGGGTTTTAATCTCTATTGCTACTTCCTATAAATTACCTCTTTCTACTACTTATGTGACCTTTATGGTGGCAATGGGTACTTCTTTGGCTGATAGAGCCTGGGGAAGAGAAAGTGCAGTTTATCGTGTGGCCGGAGTGCTCAATGTAATAGGAGGCTGGTTCTTTACCGCTTTTAGTGCCTTTACGGCAGCAGGAATACTTACCTATCTAATTTTCCTGGGAAGAGGCCCGGCAGTCGCCATACTTCTTATTGGAGCGATTGGTCTGTTAATACGTAATTATAATGCTTATAAAAAGAAATATGTTACTGTTTCGGACGATTCAACCTTGAAGAAATCGGAAAGTAATACGGTTCAGGGAATCATTTCAGAAAGTGCAGATAATATTTCAAATGTGATCACCCGGAGCAATAAGATCTATTCCGATGTTCTTGAAGGTTTGGCAAAACAGGATAAGTCTAAACTTAAAAAGAGTAAAAAAGGAGTCGCAAAACTTGATGCCGAAATCGAAGAATTAAGAGATCATATTTTCTTTTTTATAAAGAGTCTGGATGAGAAAAGTGTTCGTGGAAGTAGTTTTTACATTACTATTCTGGCCTACCTTACAGATGTTGCGCAATCCCTGGAATTTATTTCCAAGAAAAGTTATAAGCATGTAAATAATAATCATAAACCTTTACGCTATAACCAGATCAACGATCTTAAAGAGATTGACGATTCTTTGCAAAGCTTCCTGCATGAGGTAGAAGTTGTTTTCAAGCAGCGAAAATTCGACAGGATCGATAAAATTGTGGCTCATCGGGATGAGATACTTAATAAACTTTCTGAAAAGATTGAAAAGCAGGTGAATAGAACCCGAACAGAAGAATCCAGCCCAAAGAATACTACTTTGTATTTTAGTTTATTACTGGAGACTAAAGATCTTGTAAAAGGGATTATGAGCCTTATGGAGGAATATAACTCAAGCTTTAAGAAGGTATAGCTAAGCTTTAAATATTTGTATAAAAAGCCACTTTTTTAAGTGGCTTTTTATTTTTTGAGATATCCAGAGTATTTTTTACAAATACTGGTAATATAATTTATGCTGAAGTGTAGGTACAAAAAATGGAATCTAAGAAAAGTTATATGAGAGCCTCATTTTATCCGATTTAATTGGTATTTTAAAAGTGTTTAAATGGGAAATCTATGAAGGTGAAATTGCAGAATATTGAAATAGAAGTTGCCGTTGGAGACATAGCCAACCAGCCAGATCTCGATGCGGTGGTCAATGCTGCAAATGCAGACCTTGCACCAGGAGGGGGAGTGGCTGGAGCAATCCACTCGGACGCCGGTCCAAAGCTTTATAAAGAATGTAAATCGCTTGCGCCTATTAAACCGGGCCAGGCAGTTATTACCAATGCTTATAAATTACCTAATAAACACGTCATTCACGTACTTGGTCCCATTTACGGAAAAGACAAACCCGAAGCCCAATACCTCTCGGCCTGTTATCGGGAGTCTTTAAAACTTGCGGAAGAAAATAAATTAAGATCCATTGGTTTTCCGGCAATTTCTACCGGAATATTTGGGTATCCTCCGGAGGAAGCGCTAGATGTCGTATTCAATACACTTTTAGTGGAGCTTCCACAGCTCAAACACCTCAAAAGACTTAAATTTGTGTTGTTCCATCAGGAAGACCTCCGGCTCTATGAAAATAAACTGAAGAAAATTTCTGTGGGTTAACCAAATATAATAAATGAAGAATTTCACAGCGACTTATACAGATCAGTACCAACTTGCAATGGCTCAGGTCTATTTTAATAAAGGGCATAAAGAGCATACGGCTGTTTTCGATTATTTTTTCCGTGAGTTACCTTTTAATGGAGGTTATGCGATCTTCGCAGGGCTGGAAGAGCTACTGGAAATAATTGCCGATCTCCGTTTTAGCATGGAAGATCTCGCCTATCTGAAAAGACAGGGATTTGAAAATGAGTTTCTAAAATACCTTGAGAATTTTAAATTCAACGGGAATATCTATGCCTGTAAAGAAGGTGATGTGGTCTTTGCGACCCGACCTATCCTTCAAATTGAATCTAATATTATTGAAGCACAGATCATAGAAACAATTCTATTAAACCTGCTAAATTTTCAAACTCTTATAGCTACAAAGGCGAGTAGGATAAGACTGGTTGCAGGAGATTCGGGATTGCTGGATTTTGGTCTTAGACGCGCACAAGCGACCGGGGGGTATTTTGCAACCCGCGCAGCAATTATTGGAGGATTCGACGGAACCAGCAATGTAGTGGCCGGGAGGGATTATGATATTCCTGTTTCAGGTACAATGGCTCATTCATTTGTACAGAGTTACGATGATGAGCTGGAAGCATTTAGGGATTTCGCCGAAGGGCGGCCTGAAAAATGTGTATTGCTGGTTGATACTTACAATACTTTAAAAAGTGGAATTCCCAATGCTATTACAGTGGCGAAGGAAATGGAGGAGAAAGGCCAAAAACTTCTTGCGATTCGTCTGGACAGCGGTGACCTCTCTTATCTTGCCAAAGAAAGCAGGAAACTACTTGACGAGGCGGGACTCGACTATGTTAAGATCGCGGCCTCTAATCAACTCGATGAGTTTGTGATCAAAAGTTTACTCGAACAGCAGGCTCCTATCGATATTTTTGGAGTGGGAACTAATTTGGTGACTGGGAACCCTGATGCTGCCCTGGATGGGGTTTATAAGTTGGCATGGTCTTATGGAAAACCCAGAATTAAAATTTCAGAAAGCATATCAAAAATAACGCTTCCGCATAAAAAGCAGGTTTTTAGAATTAAGGATAAAACTGGAAAATGTATTGGGGCTGATGCCATAGCTCTGGCTACTGAAAATAGGATAGAGGAAATGTTTCACCCATTTGAACCATATAAATCCATGAAACTGGATGAATTTGAACAGGAAGCATTATTACAGCCCTTGATGCTAAATGGAGAAGTGATGAACAAAAAAAGAAGCCTTGAGGAAATCACGGAATACAGTTTTAAAAGATTGTCTGAACTGCCTATCGAATATAAACGCTTCAACAATCCGCATATCTACAAGATCGGTGTTAGTAAGGAACTACGGGAAGAAAGAGATAAACTTATTCGAAAATTCAAAAATACCTATTCATGAAAACGCTTGTTTTAATCGACGTTCAGAATGATTTTATGCCGGGAGGTGCATTAGCGGTACCGGGTGGAGATGAGATTGTGTCTTTAATTAATAAGTTACAGGATAAATTTGATCTGGTGATCGCGACACAGGACTGGCATCCAAAGGGCCACGCCAGTTTTGCTTCCAGTCATGAAAATAAAAAGGAGTTCGAAGTGATTAAACTTGACGGGATGGAACAGGTATTATGGCCAGAGCATTGTATCCAAAATACGCAGGGAGCTAAATTTCATCCAGACCTCGAAACCTCTGGCTTAGAAGCGATCTTTAGAAAGGGAACAAATCTTAAAATTGACAGCTACAGCGGCTTCTATGATAATGCCCACTTGAAATCCACCGGATTAGCGGGATATTTAAAAGAAAAAGGTGCCAAGGAACTATATTTTATGGGGCTCGCCGCAGAGTATTGTGTTTATTTTTCAATTAAGGATGCTCTATCAGAAGGTTTTGACTCAATCCTTATGGAGGATGGCACGCGTGCCTTAAATGAAGAAGATTTCGAAAAGGCAAAACTTGATATTTTGAGAAAAGGGGGTAAAATTCTTAATTCGGAAGACCTCACATTTTAAAAATCGAGATAATATATATATCCGAGGTTAATCCAGATTACGAAGTCATTGAATTTATTCTGGGTTCCCTGTACATTCAATCCATCTATATAATCTGAATCATAATACTCCGCTCTCATTTCCAACTGAAGATCATTGAACCTTCCCAATCGGTAACGGACCCCGGCACTTCCCAGGATGGAGAATGTATTGGCGCTTTCCAGATCCAGGCCTCCCTCAAAAGTTGGGAACAACACTTTAGGACTGTCTAGTGGACCAAGGTCAGAGTAGGCGCTTGGATGGTAGTTAACATAATGGACCCCCAGACTAATAAAGGGTGCAAAAAGCACCGCGTAATCCCGGAATTCCTTGATTCCAAAAAAATGATATTCTAATGCGGTACCAAATTCATATAAGTATGAATTCCCGTGCATAGCTCGTAATTGTCTCCCGCTTTCGTTGTTTTTTGCGGCTACGGGACCGTAGTGATCCAGCCTGGAGCTCATATAATCAAACTCGTTTCGTATTCTAAAATGTTTACTGAACCACCATTCAGTATGTTTACAACTACATTCAGATTTATACGCGAAATTCATGTAATGAACGATGCCAGCCCCGAAACCTTCATTTTCTAGGTTGTTCCTTATATTCCATCTTTCTCCGTAGTCTGTGAAAAAACCTGCAGGACCAACTTTCACACCAATTTCATGTGAAATATTGAACTGCGCAAATGTCTGCACTGGCCACAGTGAAATCAAAAGAAAGAAGATAAAAATTTCTCTGTTACTAATCATGAGGGCCAGCTTGGGTATTAGCAAATATAGCAAAACTACAATAACGTAATTTTAAAACATCCTAGTATGAAAAAGGCTAATAAACCTAAAAGTTAATTTTATATGAAAAGTGAAAATGAAACTTTTAATCATTAAAGAATATTTATATTTGCATGGAAAAATCGACATAATTTTTATAAATTAATAATTCTACCAGTCATTATGGATAAAAACATCAAAGAATTCCTTGACAAGGTTAAGACCAGAAATCAAAATGAACCGGAATTTATGCAAGCCGTTCATGAGGTCGCCGAAACTATAATCCCATTTATCGAAAAAAATAAAAAATACCAGAATTCCATGCTGCTTGAGCGTATGGCAGAACCTGAAAGGGTGGTGATGTTTAGAGTGCCGTGGCTGGACGATGAGGGTAACATTCAGGTAAATAGAGGATTTAGAATTCAAATGAATTCAGCAATTGGTCCCTATAAAGGAGGATTAAGATTTCACCCTTCTGTAAACCTCAGTATTCTTAAATTTCTTGCTTTTGAGCAGGTGTTTAAAAACAGCCTTACCACACTGCCAATGGGCGGAGGTAAAGGAGGTTCAGATTTTGATCCTAAAGGAAAATCGGATAATGAAGTAATGAAATTCTGCCAGAGTTTTATGACAGAGCTTTCACGTCACATTGGTGCAGACTGTGATGTTCCTGCTGGGGACATAGGCGTGGGATCTCGTGAAATTGGATTTCTGTTTGGGCAGTATAAAAGAATCCAGAATGAATTTACAGGAATTCTTACCGGAAAAGGACTTGCTTATGGTGGTTCATTAATAAGACCGGAAGCGACTGGATATGGTAATGTATACTTTACCCAGAATATGCTTAAGACCAAAGGAGAGAATATCGAAGGTAAAACAATTGTGATCTCAGGGGCTGGAAATGTGGCCCAATATGCAGCTGAAAAAGCTATTCAGCTTGGAGCTAAGGTTGTGAGCATGTCAGATTCCGGTGGATTTATTTATGATGAAGATGGTATAAACGAAGAAAAACTTCAGTTCATCATGGAGTTGAAGAATGTAAAAAGAGGAAGAATAAGCGAATTCGTTGACAAATATTCTTCGGCTAAATATCATGAAGGAAAAACTCCATGGGACATTAAATGTGATATAGCACTTCCTTGTGCGACCCAAAATGAATTGCAGGAAGAAGATGCGAAATCTCTTGTTGATAATGGTTGTATATGTGTGGGAGAAGGCGCAAATATGCCTTGTACGCCGGAAGCAATAGAGGTATTTAATAAAGCTAAAATTCTTTTCTCTCCGGGGAAAGCTTCTAACGCCGGTGGAGTTGCCACCTCTGGTCTCGAAATGTCACAAAACTCTATGAGATATAGCTGGACTGCCGAGGATGTAGATAAGAAATTACATGAGATCATGAACGATATACATGAAAAATGTGTGGAGTATGGGACTCAGGAAGATGGCCACGTAGATTACGTAAAAGGTGCTAATATAGCCGGTTTTGTAAAAGTGGCCGATGCGATGCTTGCACAGGGAGTAGTATAATCTCTGTCTTATATAATAACTGAAAGCCGCTTGTAAGCGGCTTTTTTTATAAATTCACCGCAAAATTCTCCAATGCTTATCACTACCAGAGCACTTGTAATTAGCGCATTAAAATATGGGGAGGCCGATCTTATTGTAAAGGCCTATACCTTATCTGATGGACTGCGAACTTATATGCTTAAAGGTGTTCTGAAATCTAAAAAAGGAAAATTTAAAGCTTCCATGTTTCAGTTGCTAACCCGACTGGAAATTGTAGCTAATCACAGGAATACCGGGAAACTTGAATATCTGAAGGATGCCAAAGTAGCGGGTAGTTATCTAAGCCTTCATACCAATCCGGTGAAATCTGCCATGGTGATGTTCCTGGCAGAAATGTTGAAAAATACTATTCAGGAAGAGGAGAGCAATCCCGCATTATTTGAATTTTTGGAAAGCAGCCTCGAATTCCTTGATCATTCTGATAATATCGCCAATTTTCACTTACTTTTTCTTTTGAAGCTAACAAGATATCTCGGATTTTACCCGGAAAATAACAGCCTTGACCTTCCTTTTTTCAACTTACTGGATGGAGTTTTCCAGGAGATACCCACTAATGATTATTGTATCACAGGAAAAAATGTGGAATTGTTGAACGCTTTTATCGAAAGTGATTTTTTTACTTTGCAATCTATAAAACTAAATAAGTCTGGCCGAAATGAATTTTTGAAAATGTTGTTGTTGTATTTTGAGCTACACATCGAAGGATTCAGGAAACCCCGCTCTTTAACTGTCTTAAACGAAATTTTTGAATAAATGAAATTCAAATTAACGACCCTCTTTTCATTTTTTCTGTCACTTGTATCTGCTCAGGAAATTACGGTACTTGATGAAGATACGCGCGAGCCATTGATGAATGTGGCTATTTTTAATAATGATAGAACCAAATCTTCAATTACCGGTAAAGATGGTAATGCTGATATCTCAGAATTTACCGAAACCGAAATACTTATTTTTTCTACGATAGGCCACGTTGAGACCTACCTTCGAAAAAGAGAAATTTTGAAGGATAAGAATATCGTTCTACTTAAACCCAGTGAAAATCAGCTGGAACTGGTAACTATTTCTGTAGCCAGGTTTAAACTTCAGCAGGATGAAATTCCGCAAAAGATCGTGGCTATTTCTCCGGCTGATATTCAAATGGCATCTCCCCAAACCTCTGCCGATCTCCTCGAAAGTACCGGTCAGGTCTATCTTCAAAAAAGTCAGCTGGGAGGAGGAAGTCCAATGATTAGGGGTTTTTCCACGAATCGGCTTTTAATTACGGTTGACGGAGTTAGAATGAATTCGGCGATTTTCAGAAGCGGAAATCTTCAGAATGTGATTTCTGTAGACCCGCTTTTTATAGAAAAGGCTGAGGTTATTCTTGGCCCCGGATCTGTGGTGTATGGCAGTGATGCTGTGGGCGGTGTGATGAATTTTTATACCCTTAAGCCCAAATTTAGTCTTGAAAAGGGAACTTCACTTTCAGGAAATATCTATACCAGATTCTCCACTGCCAATAATGAAAATACGACGCATGCCGATCTTAATATTGGTCGCGAAAACTGGGCTTTTCGATCAGGAATTACTTATTCAGATTTTGGAGATCTTAAAATGGGAAAGCATGGGCCTGCTGACTATTTAAGAAACGAGTACGCGGTGAGGCGGGATGGAGAAGATTTGATGGTCGAAAATCCCGATCCTCTGGTTCAGAATCCTACGGGTTATAATCAAATTAACCTGCTACAAAAGGTGAAATATATGCCTTCCAATGACTGGGATTTAAATCTCGGGTTAATATATTCTGAAACTTCAGATTACCCAAGGTATGACAGGCTTTACAGAAGGAGGAATGGTGTATTAAGAGATGCTGAATGGTATTATGGTCCGCAAACCTGGTTTCTTGGGGATATAAATATTAATCACAGGAGCAATTCTTTATATTTTGATAAGGTACAGTTTACAGGAGCTTACCAGTTCTTTGCTGAAAGTCGTAATGATCGGAATTTCGGGGAGCCCATACTTTTTACAACCCAAGAAAATGTAGATGCCTATTCTGCAAACCTCGATTTTGAAAAGGATTTTTCCAAAAGCAAATTTTTCTACGGAATTGAATATGTTCTGAATAACATCTATTCTGAAGGAAATTTCAGAAATATTGAAACTTCAGAAACCGGAGAAACAGCCAGCCGTTATCCCGATGGTTCCAAATGGCAGTCTATGGCGGCTTATGGCAGCTATCAATGGAAGTTAAGAGAAGACCTTTCGTTACAATCTGGACTGCGCTATAACCATATTCTGGTAGATGCAACATTTGATGACCAGTTTTATGATTTTCCATTCGAGGAGGCTGATATTAGTACCGGTGCTTTAACCGGAAGCCTGGGACTCAACTGGAAACAAAATGAGGTCCTTCGATGGAGATTGGGGCTTTCAACCGCTTTCAGGGCGCCAAATATTGACGATATCGGGAAAATTTTTGACTCAGAACCGGGATCTGTCGTTGTTCCCAACCCTGGTCTAAAACCGGAATATGCCTATAATGGGGAGCTGGGAGCCGATTTTAATTTTTCAGATAACATCCGTATCGCGCTTACCGGATATTATACTTATCTGGATAACGCCATGGTGCGAAGGGATTTCAGTTTAAATGGAGATACAGAAATACAGTATCAGGGTGAATCGAGCAAGGTTCAGGCCATTCAGAATGCAGCCAGTGCTTATGTTTATGGTCTGGAAGCCGGTCTGGAATTAGATCTTTCAGTAGCTTTGAGACTCACCTCCCAATTCAATTACACCTATGGGCGGGAAAATGAAGGCGGAGAAGGAGAATATGTACCTCTGAGACATGCAGCTCCTTTGTTTGGAAATGCGCATTTGATCTGGAATAAAAGAAGGCTTAAGCTGGATCTATTCACTGAATATAACGGGCAGTTTGACTTTAAAGATCTTGCGCCGGGAGAGCAGGATAAACCTTATTTATACGCCATGGATAAAAACGGAAATCCCTATTCACCATCCTGGTATACACTAAATCTTACCGGGCAATATGAAGTGAATCAAAACTGGCTGGCTACAGTAGCATTAGAAAATATTACGAGTCAGCGATACCGCACATACTCGTCTGGAATTTCTGCGGCAGGAAGGAATCTTATAATCGGATTATCCTATACTTTTTAACAAATATGGATCAAAATTATTAACCATCAACTGGTTAAGGTTAAAGATGATGCGATAAGGAATATCATTTTCGACTTTTCTGTGGTCTTCTTTTGTTAAAAATCGTTATTTTCGCACATCATTTGAAAAAAGGAGAAGATGAGCAAAAAGTTTCCTGAATATAAAGGACTTGACTTGCCAAAAGTGGCGGAAGAAATCTTAAACTATTGGGAAGAGAATGATATTTTTGAGAAGAGTATAAGCACGCGAGAAGGAAAGGAACCTTTTATATTTTTTGAAGGTCCGCCTTCAGCAAATGGTCTTCCGGGAATTCACCATGTAATGGCGCGTGCCATCAAGGATATTTTTTGCCGGTATAAAACACAAAAAGGATTCCAGGTTAAACGTAAAGCGGGATGGGATACCCATGGGCTTCCTGTAGAGCTTGGAGTAGAGAAAGAACTTGGAATTACCAAGGAAGATATTGGTTCCAAAATAAGCATCGAAAAATATAACGAGGCCTGCAAAAATGCGGTGATGCGTTATACCGATGTGTGGAACGACTTGACAAAAAAAATGGGTTATTGGGTAGATATGAGTGATCCTTATATCACTTATAAATCCAAATACATGGAAACAGTATGGTGGCTGCTTTCCGAAATTTATAAGAAAGATCTTATTTATAAAGGCTATACCATCCAGCCTTATTCACCAAAAGCCGGAACAGGGCTTAGTTCCCATGAGCTTAATCAGCCCGGGACCTATCAGGATGTTACAGATACTACGGTAACTGCTATGTTCAAGGTGAAAGAGGAAACCCTTCCGGATTTTCTGAAGGATACTGAAAACCTATTCTTGATTGCATGGACCACAACTCCATGGACGCTACCTTCAAATACAGCGCTCACCGTTGGACCTAAGATCGACTATGTTACGGTGAGAACCTATAACCAGTATACTTTTGAGCCAATCACGATAGTGGTGGCCAAAGACCTGGCAGAAAAGCAATTCGATAAGAAATTTAACAGAGTTGAATCTGAAGCTGAGCTTAATTCATATTCAAAAGAAGATAAAAAGATACCATTCTTAATTGGGGATTCTTTTAAAGGAAAAGATCTTGTAGAGATTAAGTATGAGCAGTTATTGCCATATGCATTGCCGTATGAGCATCCTGAAAATGCCTTCCGTGTAATCGCCGGAGATTTTGTGACCACAGAAGACGGTACCGGTATTGTGCACACTTCGCCAACTTTTGGTGCCGATGATGCAATGGTTGCTAAACAGGCTTCACCTGAGGTTCCACCATTACTGGTGAAAGATGAAAATGACAATCTGGTTCCTTTGGTTGACTTGCAGGGTAAATTCAGACCTGAAATGGGTGAATATGCGGGTAAGTATGTGAAAAATGAATATTATGACGATGGTGAGGCTCCGGAAAAATCGGTAGACGTAGAAATCGCAATCAAGCTTAAGGAGGAGAACAGAGCTTTTAAAGTCGAAAAATATGTTCACAGCTATCCAAATTGCTGGAGAACAGATAAACCAATATTGTATTATCCATTGGATTCATGGTTCATTAAAGTGACCGAATTCAAAGATAGAATGTACGAACTCAACCAGGGAATTAACTGGAAACCGAAGTCTACCGGAGATGGCCGCTTTGGAAACTGGCTTGCCAATGCCAATGACTGGAACCTTAGCCGTAGCCGTTACTGGGGAATTCCGTTGCCAATCTGGAGAACCGAAGATGGTAAGGAAGCAAAAATCATGAGTTCTATCGCTGAGTTAAAAGAAGAAATGAACAAAGCTGTAGAAGCCGGTTTCATGGAGAAAGACATCTTTGAAGGTTTCGAACCTTCAGATATGAGCGATGAGAACTATGATAAAGTAGACCTTCATAAAAATGTAGTAGATGGGATCACCTTGGTTTCTGATTCAGGAAAACCAATGAAGCGGGAAGCCGATCTTATAGATGTGTGGTTCGATTCTGGATTCTATGCCTTATTCTCAATGGCATTATCCTTTTGAAAATAAGGAGAAGGTTGAAGACAAATGGCGTAAAGCCGATTTTATCGCCGAAGGTGTTGATCAAACGCGTGGCTGGTTCTATACGCTCCATGCGATCGCAACGATGATCTTTGATGATGTTGCATATAAGAATGTAGTTTCTAACGGACTTGTACTGGACAAGAATGGGCAGAAAATGTCGAAGCGTCTCGGGAATGCCGTAGATCCATTCGAAACACTGGCAGTATATGGTCCTGATGCTACCCGCTGGTACATGATCTCCAATGCGAATCCATGGGATAACCTCAAATTTGATATTGAGGGAATTGGCGAAGTACAACGTAAGTTCTTTGGAACTTTATATAATACCTATTCATTCTTTACCTTATATGCGAATATCGATGAGTTCACTTATTCTGAAGAAGATATTCTGCTGAATGAACGACCAGAGATCGACCGCTGGATACTTTCAGAATTACATACACTTATCGAGAAAGTAGATAAGTTTTATGCAGATTATGAACCTACAAAGGCGACCAGAGCAATTTCTGAATTTGTTCAGGAGAATTTAAGTAACTGGTATGTACGTTTAAGTAGAAGAAGATTCTGGAAAGGTGATTACGAAAAAGATAAAATTTCTGCATATCAAACTTTATATACTTGCCTGGAAACTGTAGCTAAGCTTGGAGCTCCGGTTGCACCGTTCTTTATGGAGAGGCTGTTTAAAGATCTTAATACAGCGACAGGGAAAGATGCTTCGGAATCTGTACATACCGCTGATTTCCCGGTTTATACACCAAAATTTGTTGATAAATCCCTGGAACACAAGATGGAGAAAGCTCAGACGATCTCTTCTTTAGTGCTTTCCCTAAGGAAAAAGGAAATGATCAAAGTTCGTCAACCCTTGCAAAGGGTAATGATACCGGTACTTGACGAAGAGCAGAAAAACGAGATCCTTGCGGTGGAGGAGCTTATAAAATCGGAAGTCAATGTTAAGAACCTTGAACTTATCGATGATGCTTCAGGACTATTAGTTAAACAGATCAAACCAAATTTCAGGGTTCTTGGCCCTAGATTTGGAAAGGATATGAAACTGATAGTCAGTAAGATAAATGAATTCGGCTCTAAAGATATCGCCACCATTGAACGTGAAGGCAATATTGAGGTCGAAATTAACGGAAATTTAGTTAATTTGTCATCTGAAGAAGTGGAGATCACTTCTCAGGATATTGAAGGATGGTTAGTTGCCAGCAGTGGCAATTTAACAGTGGCTCTCGACGTTAGCATTAGTCCGGAGCTTAAAAAAGAAGGAGTAGCCAGGGAATTGATTAACAGAATTCAGAATTTACGAAAGGATTCTGGTTATGAAGTGACCGATACTATTGATGTGACCCTACAAAAAGACGGTATTGTCGAGGATGCCGTGAACGAAAATATAACCTATATTAAGAACGAAACGCTAACTGCAACTCTCGAATTTGCAGAAGTGGTAAAAGATGGAGCAGAGATCGAGTTTGACGATATTACCACTAAGCTGTTCATTAAAAAACATTAAGCCATGTCTACAGAAGTAAAAGAACGTTACAGTGACGCCGATCTGGCAGAGTTTAAAGCTCTTATCAAACGAAAAATGGAAAAGGCACAGGAACAATTGGAGATTTATCAAAATGCCTATAAGAACGATGGTAATAATGGTACCGATGATACTTCACCAACTTTCAAGGCTTTTGAAGAAGGAAGCGAAACCATGAGTAAGGAGGCTAACTCTCAGCTCGCCATTCGCCAGGAGAAATTTATAAGAGATCTTAGAAATGCTCTTATGCGTATTGAAAATAAGACTTATGGAATTTGCCGTGTGACCGGAAAGTTAATCGCTAAAGAAAGACTTTTATTGGTGCCACACGCCACTCTTAGTATCGAAGCTAAAAATATGCAACGATAATAAGTTTAATAATTTATATCTTGAGCGCCCTTCCGTAATTCCGGGAGGGCGTTTTTAGTGGATAGAATTTTGAAGATGAAGTATAGTAGATTTATAGTTTTAGCTTTCCTTTTTTTTACCGGCATCATTTCGGCGCAACGGGATACAAAAGAAATTATAACCGCCGGCGCGATCAGTGGGATAAAAATTAATACCAACGAGGTTTATCTTATAAGGATTCACTCAACTGAAAGTTCGGAGATAAGTATAGCAACACATTCAGAAGGAGAATATTATGATGAAATTATTCTGAAATCTGAAGTAAGTAACGGACAACTTACCTTAAGTACCGAATATCCGCAAATTCTTACCGGGGGATATGATAAACTTAGTGCTCACAAAGTATTTTCATTTGAAATTGAGCTGGGAATTCCTGAAAATATGGAAGTGGTGATTCAATCCAATATTGCCTCCCTTATAGCCAGTGGTGATTACAAATCTTTGTATGCCGATCTGCAACAGGGTTATTGCCAGTTACTCGAATTTACTGGTGCAGCTGTGATCAATACTTATAAGGGCGATATTCTTGTAGAAACCTCTAGTGGAATAGTTGATGCACAATCCAGGCACGGGAAGGTTAGCATCCCTGATATTTTAACCGGAAGAAATCCATTAAGGCTCACTACTATAGATGGGGATATTATGGTACGAAAAACTAAATAATATTAGTATTTTTGACCCGTTTTCAATTAAACTATATAAATGTCTCTCAAAAAAGCCGGAATCATAATTATCCTGATTCTTTTAATCGATCAGATCTCCAAAATATATATAAAAACTCATTTTGCTTTAGGACAGGAAGTAGGGGTATTTGACTGGTTCAGGATTTTATTTGTGGAGAATGAAGGAATGGCATGGGGCACTAAGATCCCCGGGGAATATGGAAAACTTATTCTAACTCTTTTTAGACTGGCGGCAATTGTTGGTATTGGCTATTGGCTATGGGATTCTGTTCGAAAAAATGGTTCTAGAATCCTTATCATTTCTATTGCTCTAATTTTCGCGGGGGCCTTCGGAAATATTATTGATTCAGTAATTTATGGGATCATCTTCGATGACAGTTACGGCCATGTTGCGAGCTTTTTACCAGAAACAGGCGGTTATAGCGCTCTCTTTCATGGCAAGGTGGTAGATATGCTTTATTTTCCTATTTGGAAGGGTTATTTACCAGGTTGGATCCCTTTTTGGGGTGGTAAGTATTTTACCTTTTTCGAACCTGTCTTTAATATAGCCGATTCCTCTATAAGTGTGGGCGTGGCTATACTCTTGCTCTTTAATAAAAAGGCTTTTCCAAAGCATCCGGAAGATAAGGACGCTTAAGCAGCGGTTTTCTCAAAAATTTTCTCAAATTTCTTAAGCTCAATAGGCTTAATAAGATAATCTGTAACAAGATTAAATGACCTTGCTCTTTCAAGATCACGCGGATCTATGGAAGAACTCACCACGTATAAAGTAATCTTTTTGTTCAGGTTATTTTTGATCTTCATGAATTCATTCAAGAATTCCCAACCATCCATAACCGGCATATTTAAATCCAGAAAAATAATATCAGGAAGCTTGTTCTCATCGGTAGCATTTTCCATGATATTCTTGAAATAATCCAGAGCTTCCTTCCCATTTTTGTAAATAAGGAGGTTCTCTGATAGCTTCTTAATTTCGATAATCTTTTTAACAAGATTCACGTATATCTTATCATCATCAATGATACACGCTAGTTCTACTTTTTGCCCCATTGTAAATAGATCTAGAATTTAATTTTAAATGTAGTGCCTATATCCAGGGTACTACTCACAGATATTGTCCCCCCAAGGGCTTCTACCTGGTTCTTTGTTATAAATAAACCGATTCCTTTCGCCTCAGGATTTTGTTTATTAAATGTTCTATACATTCCGAACATCTTATCTCCATACTCCTCAAGGTCTATTCCCATTCCATTATCACTTACCTCGAGATATTCTTTATCGTTCTCGACATAAGTCTGAATAAAAATAACCGGTTTACGTCCCGGTTGTTTATACCGGATCGCATTCGTGATTAAATTTAGTAAAATACTTTCAAGATATTCAGGGATATAGCGAATTTCTTTCAATTCGTTAAATTCAGCGACGATTTTTGCATTTTCTCGATTAATTAAAGAAGAAATGGATGCAAGAACTACCTCTAAAGCTTCTTCGAACTTGATCCAGACTCTTTCCTTTCTTAATGAAGTTTGTATACTTACGATATCATTTAATCTTGAAATTGCAGAATCGAGGTTGCCTGAAACATCCTCTACATTTGCGAGAAGATCCAGTTTATCCCTATCGGTTTTAGCCTCTCTAAGCAGTTCGACAATCAAACTAAGATTGCTGCTATGTGATCGTAAATGATGTGAAACAATATGAGCAAAATTGAATAACCTTGAATTTTGAGTGGCAATAATATCCAGCGAATTCTGAAGGTTGAGTTCATTACTCTTATTATCATCAATATTTTGAAGAACTCCACGTATACCAATTACTTCCTGATCTTCATCATAAACAGGTTTTCCCGTTAGCCTTACCCAGAACTCCTTGGCCTGGAAAGAGTTCATCTTTAGTTCAAGCTTAAAGGGAATTCCGTAATTCTCGCATTTATCAAAAGCGTGCAGCATTCTTGTATGATGCTCTTTCGCATAAAAATTCATTCGGTCATCATACGCAGGTTGAAAATCCCTGGGGCAATCCAGAATTTTTTTCGATACATCGTCCCAGTAAATATGCTTGTTGATCGTATCTACATACCATCCTCCGGTGGAAGTCATTTCGGCAGTTTCACGGTAATAGAAGAAATTTTCCTCTATCGTGTACTGGTCACGTTTACTCTGATGAATATTTACGAATAATAGAACCGCAGTTTCCCTAAAGTTTTGTCCTTTGCTTTTAAGATTACGGCATTCGAACCAGCGATATTTCCCATTGCTTAGCTTTAGTTTGATCTCAAAACTGAAGGGTTCATTCTTTTTTATAAGCTCTTCAAAATGAATTCTGAAGTCGTAGCGATAATCGGCGTGAAGGATATGGTTTATAAAGAATTCAAAACGGTCTTCGCGTATCTCGGGCTTTCCAACCAGTGAGTTGAAGTGCTCAGACCATGAAATCTCCTTTGAAAACAAATTTATTTTCCAGTAGGCGATATCAAAATCTTCCAGAATGCTATTTAACTGTAGGTCGCTGAGCATCAAAGTGATTTGTCATGTTAAAAATAATGGAATAACCTCATCAAACAAAAATTATTTAATGATCGAATTCATAAATTTTATCGGGCGTAACACAGTAATTTAGTGGTACATCACTCGAAAATACTTCTTTTATTTCGTTTATCGGCTCAAAAAAGGATAGACCAATCTTTACAATATCGGCCCGGCAACCCGCTAAAAACCGATCGTAAAAGCCTTTTCCATATCCAATTCTATGACCTTTTTGATCATATGCAAGTAACGGAATAAATACCACATCCAGTTTTTCGGTGGAGATCTCAATTCCTTCCTGTGGCTCCGGAATATTCCATCGATTTTTTTTTATTACGGTTTGATCTGTTAGTAAATAATGGATCAAATTTCCTGTTTGGGTATTGATTCTTGGGATTACCACATTTTTATCCTTTCCCTGTAAGATATGAAGTAGATATTGGGTATCTACCTCCTTCTGTTCTGCTATACTTAGGAAGGTATGATAAAATTTATGATTCCAAACGGGTAATTCCAGTGTTCTATTTGCAATGTCGAGGCTCATTCTTTCAATATCTTCTTTACTAAGACCAATCCTCAGCTCTTTGTATTTTTTCCTTAGCTCATTTTTTTTCATTCTTCCTCGACTTTTGGTTGCATAGAAATGTGAAAGATAGCGTCTCCCTGGTACACGATGGGAGATCCATTAACGTTAATTACATAGCCTTCATTTGTAGACTTGATCTTGTGCCTAAACTTCCCGTAAGGATCTGTGATCGTGGCGATATATTCTCCTTTTTCAACATGCTTTCCACAGGGGATTTTTATATGTAGTAGGCCGCTGTATTTTGCTCGTAACCATGAACTGCTTTCAACAACGACCGTGTCTTTTAGCACATCGGGATACTCAAATTTAGCATTTAGCATTTCAAGATGACTAAGAATTCGCATCACCCCGTCAACACCATGTTTTGCAATCTCCTTATTGCTGTCCAGTGATTTTCCACCTTCAAATAAAAGTACCGGAATCCCTAATTTCGCACAGGTCTCCCTATAGGATTTAGTGATGGTTTTAGAATGCATGGTAAACGGCGCATTGAAGATCCTGGCATATTTAAGACTTTGTTCGTCTCCTTTTTTCACCCTGATCTGTGCTGCATTGAATCTTGCGGCACCACCGGTATGGAAGTCAAGGCAAAAATCTGCAATAGGTAATATTTTTTTCACAAACTGAAAGGCAAACCGGCTTGCCAGAGAACCGTGTTTAGTTCCTGGAAATACACGATTTAGATCCCGCCCATCTGGAAATTCCCTTGTCATATTAAGGAACCCGAAAATATTTACAATAGGAATACAAATTATAGTTCCTATTTTCGGTTTATTGATGCCTTTGGAAATGATCTGCCTTACAATCTCCACTCCGTTGATCTCATCGCCATGGATCCCTGCGGTAAGGAGTACTACCGGCCCCGGCTTTTTAGAGCGTTCTATGATCACCGGAACTTCTACCGAAGTAGTGGTGTAGAGTTTAGCCATATTGAAGTTGATGGTCGCGCCTTTTCCTGGCAGTACCTTTTCTCCTAAAATTTCAAGAACATTGTTCTTGTCTATACGAGGCATATATTAAACGTTTCGTTCTATATATCTTATAATGGTTTTGGCAATATCTTTTCCTGTCGCCGCTTCAATTCCTTCAAGACCCGGAGAACTATTTACTTCAAGAATTAAGGGCCCGCGACTACTTTGAAGCATATCTACACCGGCGACCCCAAGGGCCATAGCTTTAGCAGCTTTTATTGCGGCATTTTCCTCTTCATCACTAAGTTGTATCACAGAGGCTGAACCTCCTCTATGCAGGTTAGATCTGAATTCTCCTTCCTTTCCCTGGCGTTTCATGGCTCCTACCACCTGTCCATCTACTACAAATGCCCGAATATCTGCTCCTCCAGCCTCTTTTATAAATTCCTGGACAATTACTCTGGCCTGTAATCCATTAAAAGCTTCAATTACAGATTCTGCGGCGTTTTGAGTTTCAGCCAGAACTACCCCGAGTCCCTGTGTTCCTTCCAGTAATTTTATAATAACCGGAGCTCCGCCTACGTGTTCAAGAATTTCAGAAACATCTTTTGAATAATTAGTGAAAACTGTCTTTGGCAGTCCCAGTCTTGCTCTGGATAAAATTTGAAGACTTCTAAGTTTATCCCGGCTTCTTACCAGCGCCTGGGATTCTGTGGTAGTGAAAGTTCCCATCATCTCAAACTGCCTTACCACCGCGGTGCCGTAAAAAGTAATTGAAGCACCTATCCTTGGGATCACCGCATCGGTATCTTCCAGGAAGTGATTTTTATAATATATGGTAGGCTTCTTTTTTTCAATAATAAGATCACATTTTATAGGATCTATCACTTCAATTTCATGATTTCTTTTCTTCGCCGCTTCTACGAGTCTTCTGGTTGAGTAAAGTCGGCTATTTCTTGATAGAATTCTTATCTTCATTTAATTTCAAATTGAAGGACACATCTATAAACTCTGTGTCCACGATAAATTTTTTAGTTAAAAATTTTCGGCCTAATAAAACAGGATATCTCATTTCCTGCCTGTCCGATAGCGAAAGAGAGATCTTAAAGATCTTTCCGAATAGTTTAATTTTAGACTGTACCTGATATCTCTTCTGAATTATTCCATTACTACTTCTTACAAATACAATATCATAATCTTCAAAAACAAATTCCCTTCCATTGTATGAAGGATGTTCTTCATCAAAAAAAGTACAGTGGATCACATTATCTATTTCGGTGATATTCTCGCAGTGAATAGAGGAGGTGTAGGCCCCGGTATCGATTTTTACGGCAATGTCTTTAAGGTTAAGAGCAGGAAAATCTGCCTTATCGAACCTGCCAATCACGATCTTCTCCATATTGCAATATACTAAAAAGCATAAAAATTAAGCCGCTGCAAAGTAAAGCAAAGATTAAGGAAAAAATAAAAGTGCTTCAAAGCTTTATTATTTTTTTTAGACTGGGGACAAAAAAGTTTATCAGGCTCTTATTTATGTTATAAATTTGAGGTAATGGAAAAGCCTGCTCTGGAAGTTCAATTACAAACTTTACCCAACAGCCCGGGGGTCTATCAGTATTTTGACAAGAATGGAAAGATACTATATGTCGGGAAAGCTAAGAATCTTAAAAAACGGGTCACTTCTTACTTTACTAAAAAACATGACAGTCATCGCATTGGAGTGATGGTTAAGAAGATCCATGAGATCAGGCATATTGTGGTGGCTTCAGAAACCGACGCCTTACTTTTAGAAAATAATCTTATTAAAAAACATCAGCCTCGCTTTAATGTAATGCTGAAAGATGATAAGACCTATCCGTGGATCTGTATTAAAAATGAAAGATTTCCTCGAGTTTTTCCTACCAGGAGACTTGTTAAAGACGGTAGTGAATATTATGGACCCTTTACCAGTTTTAAAACGGTGAACACTTTACTTGACCTTATAAAAGGTCTTTATAAACTGCGAACCTGTAATTATGATCTGGCCGAAGATAAGATCAGAAATGGAAAATATAAGGTATGTCTTGAGTATCATTTGGGGAATTGTGAAGGTCCTTGTGAAGGGTTTCAGGCCGAAGAGGATTATAACAGAAATATTGAAGCTATACGCCAGATAGTAAAAGGAAATTTCAAGGATTCACTGCATCGTTTTCGAAATCAAATGAAGCAGCATGCTGAAAAAATGGAGTTTGAGGACGCGCAGAGAATAAAGAATAAAATTGATGTTCTAGAGAATTACCAGTCAAAATCTACAGTGGTCAACCCCAAGATCAATAATGTAGATGTTTTTTCTATTGTCACCGATGAAGGCTATGGCTATGTGAATTTTCTTCAGTTATCCCATGGAGCGATCATACGATCACATACCATTGAAATGAAAAAGAAGCTGGATGAAAGTGACCGTGAGTTACTGCAACTGGCCATTACAGAGATTAGACAAAGATTCAGTTCTAATTCAAAAGAGCTCTATGTTCCTTTTAAAGTGGAGGCCGGAGAAGACCTGAAAATCACTATTCCAAAATTGGGTGATAAAAGGAAAATAGTGGAACTGTCTGAGCGGAATGCGAAATATTACAGGCAGGAACGCTTTAAACAGATGAAAATAGTAGATCCAGATCGTCATGTAAACCGGGTAATGGCCCAAATGAAGGAAGATCTGAGGCTTAGCCTGGAGCCAAGACATATAGAATGCTTTGATAATTCAAACATACAGGGGAGTAATCCCGTAGCAGCCTGTGTGGTTTTTAAAAATGGGAAACCCAGTAAGAAAGATTATCGTAAATTTAATATCAAGACGGTAGAAGGTCCTAATGACTTCGCTTCTATGGAGGAGGTGGTTTTTAGAAGATACCGGAGGCTATTAAATGAGAAGGAAGAACTCCCACAACTCATTATAGTGGATGGAGGAAAAGGACAACTTTCCAGTGGTGTGAAAGCTTTGGAGACTCTTGGGCTTAGAGGGAAAATTGCGATTATTGGGATTGCAAAAAGGCTGGAAGAAATATTTTATCCCGAAGATCCAATTCCGCTATACCTGGATAAAAAGAGCGAGACGTTAAAGATTATTCAGCAATTAAGGAATGAAGCTCACAGGTTTGGAATTACTTTTCATCGCAATAAAAGAAGTAAAACGGCGCTTAATACAGAACTGGAAGAGATTCCCGGGATTGGTGAAAAGACGGTGATCGAGTTGCTAAAGCATTTTAGATCATTAAAACGGGTAAAGGAGGCATCCCAAAAGGATCTTTCAGAAATTGTAGGTTCATCAAGGGCCGGTATAATTTATAATTATTATCATACAGGTTAAATGCGGAAATTTCTTCCTCTTCTAATATTAATTTTCTCTGTTTTGGGGTACAGTCAGGAAAAGGACGATCTCAAAGTAGGTCTTGTTTTAAGTGGAGGAGGAGCAAAGGGTTTAGCCCATATTGGTGCTTTAAAAGTGCTTGAAGAGGCTGGAGTCAAAATAGATTATATTGGGGGGAGCAGTATGGGAGCCATTATAGGCGGACTTTATGCTGCAGGATATTCTGCAGATGAACTCGACTCCATTTTTCATGCTACCAATTTCAATATATTAATTCAGGATGATCTTCCGCGAAGCGCAAAAACCTTTTATGAAAAAGAGGATACTGAAAAATATGCACTGACACTTCCTTTTGAAGATTTTAAGGTCAGTTTCCCTACGGGACTCTCCAAAGGTCAGAATATTTATAACCTAATGTCGCGCCTTACCATGCATGTTAGCGATATTAATGACTTTAATAATTTACCCATTCCATTTTTCTGTACCGCGGCCGATATTGAGACCGGGGAAGAGGTGATTCTTGATAGCGGATCGCTCGCAAAGGCAGTTTCAGCCAGTGGAGCCATACCTTCGATTTTTAGTCCGGTGAAAATAGATGACCGGCTACTTACAGATGGTGGAGTTGCCAATAATTACCCTGTGGAAGAACTAAAAAAGAGGGGTGCGCAGATTATTATTGGAGTGGATGTGCAGGATAGCCTGATTTCCAGAAATAATTTAAAATCGGTGTTCGATATTTTAACGCAGATCAGCAACTTCCGGACGATCTCCGATATGAAAAAGAAAATACCGCTAACCGATATTTACATAAAGCCTGATATAACTAATTTTTCGGTTTTGTCTTTTGATGAAGGATCTGCGATTATAGATTCCGGAACAGTGGCAACACGAAAAAAAATAGGAGAACTTCGGGATATTGCTGAAATGCAACGGGATAGGGAAGAACGTATTGAAGTTCCAAAAATTAAAAGTTTCAATATTAGTGGTCTCACCATTGAAGGTAACAATAATTATCCCCGTTCCTATATCCTGGGAAAGTTGAAACTTAAATATAACGAACCTTACAATTTCGATGATCTAAATATTGGGATCAATAACCTTTCAGCTACAGGAAATTTCAATAAAATAAATTACCAATTGGTTCCCAATAAAGACAACGAAGATTTTACCCTTGCAATGCAGATCGAGGAGAGTAATAGTAAAACCCTGCTCAGGCTGGGTCTTCATTATGATGAATTATATAATAGCGCTGCCTTGGTAAATCTTACCCGTAAAAGTTTGCTTCTTACTAACGATGTAATATCTATGGACTTGATCCTCGGAGATAAGATCAGGTATAATTTTGACTATTATATTGACAAGGGATATTACTGGAGTATAGGCCTTAGGTCACGATATAATAACTTTGACAAAGATGTAAGCTTTGATTTTGCGAAAGAGAATGGTGGGCTTGATGATCTGGGCGGATTGAGAGAAATAAATGTAGATTATAAAGATTTCACCAATCAGTTCTATGTTCAGACTCTTTTTAAGCAGGTTTTTTCATTTGGAATGGGGGCAGAACATAAATACCTTAAAGTAGCTACCGCTACCCTGGATAATGCCGCAACCAGTAATGTTTTTGAAAACAATCATTACTTCAGCACCTTTGCTTATCTGAAGTATGATTCGCTGGATAATAAATATTTTCCCACCCACGGGATCTTTTTTAATGGAGATTTTCATTTGTATCTGCTCAGTACCAATAAGGATCCTGAGTTTGCTGAATTTTCTATTGCCAAGGGAGAAATTGGATATGTTACATCCCTGACAAAAAACTTTGCCGCCGGCATATCCACCGAGACTGGTTTTAAAATTGGAAATGATGATATTAATGTATTCGATTTTTTCCTTGGAGGATATGGGAATGATCTTATAAATAATTTTATCCCCTTTTATGGGTATGACTTCATTAGCCTCTCTGGGGATAGTTATATAAAAGCCCTATTAGAACTCGATTATGAGATCTTTCCAAAGAACCATATTACAGGAAGTGCCAATATCGCGAACGTAGAAAACAGGCTTTATACTACGGGTGAATGGTTTAGCTGGCCAGATTATACCGGTTATGCCCTGGGATATGGGCTGGATACTTTTATGGGGCCTCTGGAAGTTAAATATACCTATTCACCTGAAGTGAATGATAGCTTTTGGTTCTTTAGCCTTGGATTCTGGTTTTAATCTGGAAATCCGATGGTTAAACTATTCACCAAATCTTTCACTTTTTAAATCCCGGTTTTAGTTTTGATTTAAGAATATTTCCGTAAAAATTCCTGATATTTGTGTTAATCGAAATATTATTTTAAAAAAACTGCAATTTTTCAAAAATTCGTAATATTTGAATTCATTTAAATTCTAAAAATCATGCCTTTTTATCATAAACTTGGTAAAATTCCCCATAAACGTCATACCATCTTTAAAAAACCTGACGGAAGTCTCTATTATGAACAGCTTTTTGGGACTATTGGATTTGATGGAATGTCTTCCAATCTTTACCACGAGCATCGTCCCACTCAGGTAAAAGAAATTAAAGGCAGTTATTATGTAACTCCTAAGATCGCCGTAGAAAATAATCTTAAATCATATAGATTCAGAGGATTTCAAATTACTCCTCATCCAGATTATCTGAAAAGTAGAAAACCAGTTTTAACTAATTCTGATTGCGATATTATTCTGGCATCACCCCAGGGTTCTACGGATGATTATTTTTATAAAAATTCAGATGCCGATGAGTTGATATTCGTCCATAAAGGAAGCGGGAAATTACGCACTCATCTAGGGAATCTGGATTTTAAATATGGTGATTATTTACTTATTCCCCGAGGGACTATTTATAAAATGGATTTTGACGATGAGAACAACCGTTTATTCATTGTAGAGTCAAGAAGACCAATTTATACCCCAAAAAGGTACAGGAACTGGTTTGGGCAGTTATTGGAGCATGCTCCATTTTGTGAACGTGATCTTCGCCAGCCATACGAACTGGAAACTAATGATGAAAAAGGTGACTTTTTAATAAAAATAAAAAAGCAGGGTGAAATTTTTGATATGGTATATGCTACTCATCCATTTGATGTAGTAGGTTACGATGGTTACAATTATCCTTATGCTTTTTCTATACATGATTTTGAACCTATTACGGGCCGTATCCATCAACCACCACCAGTGCATCAAACTTTTGAAACCGATGCTTTTGTGGTTTGCAGTTTTTGCCCGCGAAAATATGATTATCATCCCGAAAGTATTCCGGCACCATATAACCACAGTAATATAGATAGCGATGAGGTATTGTATTATGTAGATGGCGATTTTATGAGCAGGAATGATATAGAAGCAGGGCATATCTCGCTTCACCCGGCGGGAATTCCTCACGGCCCGCATCCTGGAGCGGTAGAAAGAAGTATTGGACAGACGGAAACTGAAGAACTGGCGGTTATGGTAGACACTTTCAAACCGTTGAAGCTTACCGAAGAAGCTATGGAAATTGCCGATGAGACCTATTATAAATCATGGCTGGAAGGAGAGGATAAAGAATAGAATGAAAAATGATTTATCAGCGCAGGATAGAGCGATGGGGTAATTTTTCAGAGTGTATTTCCGAAAGAATATAAATCGATCATCCTTTAAAAATTAAAAAAATGAATACAGATAGCACATCTTTAAATTTAAAAAAAGTGGTTCCGGACGCAGAAGATTTTCTGCCAATTCTGGGGACAGATTTTGTTGAACTTTATGTAGGTAATGCCAAGCAGGCGGCTTATTATTATCAGCATGCCTGGGGATTCCAGCCTGTTGCTTATTCTGGCCTTGAAACGGGAAGAAAAGATAGCGTTTCTTACGTGCTGCAACAGGGAAAGATTAGGTTAGTATTAACTTCCCCAATGCAGCCGGAAGGGGATATTAATGCACATATAGATAAGCATGGTGATGGAGTTAAATTTGTAGCGCTATGGGTAGACGACGCTAGAAAGAGTTACGAAGAAACCACCAAGAGGGGAGCAAAATCTTATGTTGAGCCTTATGTGATGGAGGACGAGAATGGCAAGGCGGTTATCTCAGGGATCCATACCTACGGTGAAACTATCCATCTTTTTATAGAACGAAATAATTATAAGGGCCCTTTCCTTCCAGGATATCGCGTTTGGAATACCAAAGCCCAGGCTCCCGATACCGGCTTACAGTTTATTGACCATATGGTAGGAAACGTTGGCTGGAACGAAATGAACAAGTGGGTGGAGTTTTATGCTAAAGTAATGGGCTTCGCGCAATTGGTTTCTTTTGATGATAAGGATATTTCTACCGAATTTACCGCGCTTATGAGTAAGGTAATGAGTAATGGGAATGGTAGGATTAAATTTCCTATCAATGAGCCTGCAGAGGGTAAGAAGAAATCTCAAATAGAAGAGTATATAGATTTTTACAATGGAGCCGGCGTGCAACATATCGCTCTGGCTACAGACAATATTATAGAAACGGTGACTGCTTTGCGTGATCGAGGCGTTGAATTTCTTTACGTTCCTGAAACTTATTATGACGATCTTCTGGATAGAGTGGGAGAAATTGACGAAGAACTGGAACCTCTTAAGGAACTCGGCGTATTGGTAGATCGCGATGATGAAGGTTATCTTCTTCAGATATTTACCAAGCCGGTATTAGACCGCCCAACTATGTTCTTTGAGATTATTCAGCGTAAAGGAGCTCAATCCTTTGGGAAAGGGAACTTTAAAGCTCTTTTTGAAGCTATTGAAAGAGAACAGGATTTACGAGGAACATTAAATTAGAATTAAAAATCTGCTAAATTTTAATGAAAGAAATAAAAAAATTGGTAATCATTTAATGTTTTAGTTAAAGTCTATTTTACTATTGTGGAAAAGGCTAAAATATGAGACTTTTGCACCGCATTTTTGGAGTGGTTACCAGGAATGATTTAATTTTTTTCATAATTTAAGTTTTAGTTGGTTAATAAGACAAAATTCCCCGTCATTAATTTGATGGGGTTTTTTGTTTTGATACTTTTGGAATAGTAATTGTAATTATCCCTTTACCCCATAAATACTATTACTTAGGAAAATTAATGCGATGAAAAGACTTTTTACAATTACCCTCATATTTCTACTTTGTAGTTCGGCCAGCCTTTCTTCTCAGGAAGCTTTTAAAGGTGGTGAATGGTTTAAATTCAGAATTCATTATGGTTTCTTTAATGCCAGTTATGCTACACTGGAAGTAGATCGAACCCGATTGAATAATAAACCAGTGTATCACGTAAAAGGAATAGGAAAATCCACAGGGCTTCTAAGTTTATTTTTTAGAGTAGACGACGATTACCAGACTTATATAGACCGGGATTCTGGAAAGCCTTATAGGTTTATTAGAAGGATTAATGAAGGTGGATATACCAAGGATCTGGAGATCAATTTTGATCATACGGCCAACAAGGCTCATGTTCTAAATAAGGAAACCAATAACCAACAAACTTTTTCAACACCTAATAATGTGCATGATATGTTATCGGCATTTTATTATATTCGCAACCAAATTGATAACGATGGATTGCGTCCCGGAGATGAGATGAGACTCAACATGTTTATTGATGACGAAAACCTGGATTTCAAGCTGGTTTTCCTTGGAAGAGAAGTGATTAAAACAAAGTTCGGGAAGGTCGCTTCTCTAAAATTCCGACCTTATGTTATGGCAGGAAGGGTTTTTAAGGAGAAGGAAAGTCTTACTTTTTGGGTAAGTGATGATAAGAATAAAATACCCCTAAAGATCGAAGCCGATCTGGCAGTTGGTTCACTGGATGCCGATTTAGAAGCATACAAAGGCCTGAAACATCAATTCAGGATTATAATGGATTAAGAATATGGAAATAAAACCCGAAATCGCTGAACGGATAGTAAAACTGGAAGAAAAATTCAGAAATTCCGGTCAGGATATGGGGTCCTATCTGGATGGTTTATTATATGACCGCTATCTTTCTTATTGGGATTATATAAATGTTGATACTTTATTAAGTCTGCAAAAGACCAATACCCACTTCCCTGATGAAAAGATCTTTATCACTTATCACCAAATCACGGAGCTTTATTTCAAGCTTATCATTCACGAACAAAAACAAATAATTGATACCCCTAATCTTAGCGTAGACTTTTTCGTTGAAAAACTCAGAAGGATCAATCGGTATATAAGAATACTTATTGATTCTTTCGATGTTATGATCAAGGGAATGGAGAAGGAGCAGTTTCTAAAATTTAGAATGGCTCTTTTACCAGCAAGTGGATTTCAGTCGGCCCAGTTCAGAATGATTGAATTCTATTCTACGCCAATGGAGAATCTTGTGTCTGCGGAGATCCGTGAAAATTTTTCCAATGAAAACAGTATAGAAGAGCTTTACGAGAATATATACTGGAAAAAAGGAGGGATAGATTTGGAAACTGGAGAAAAAACGCTCACATTAAAACAATTTGAGGTTCGTTATACTCCGCGTTTTTTAAGAATCGCGAAGGAGGTAAAGGAGAATACAATATGGCATCGTTATTTAGGAATGCAGGAGGGAGAAAGAAATAATAAAGAATTAAAACTTGCGTTGCGTAATCTGGACGTTAATGTAAATATTAACTGGTTGCTTATGCATATGGGTGCTGCTTACAGGTATCTTAGAAAGAATAAGCAAAGCCTTAAAGCAACAGGAGGAACCAACTGGAAAGAGTTCTTACCTCCGGGTTTTCAAAAAATATCTTTTTTCCCAAATTTGTGGAGTAAAGAAGAATATAAAGATTGGGGCAAACAATGGGTAAATCACACTTTTAATACAGAAAATCAAAAAAGGAAACATTGAAAAAAATAAGCGTATTGTTAATGATGTTGCTGGTATTAATTGCCTGTAACAATGATGAAAAGGACCAGGCAGTCAACAAAGTTGAAAAGAAAAAGTTGCCTCCGGTTGAGAAGGAATATGGCTTTGTACTTAATAATTTTGAGGTAGTAAAGGACACCATTAAATCTGGTGATTTCTTCGGATCGATCATGGATAAATTTGGCGTGCAACCCGGAAAGGTTTATGAGATCACACAAAAAGTAAAGGATAGCTTTAATCCTGCGAAAATCACTGCCGGAAAAAAATATATGGTCTTAAAGGCTAAAGATTCGGCCAAAACTCCTCAATACTTTATCTATCAAAAGAATAAGATAGATTATACTATCCTAAGTCTGGGAGACAGTATATATGCGGAAAACAAAAAAAGGCCCGTTACTGTGAAGAAACGTGAGATTTCTGGAGTGGTGACTTCTTCACTTTCCGAAGCTATGCAGGCGCAGGGGCTAAGCAATATGCTCGTATACGAATTATCTAATATCTACCAGTGGAGTATCGATTTTTTTAAACTTCAAAAAGGTGATCAATTTAAAATGGTGTATCATGAGAAATATATTGACGATACTATTTTCGCCGGTATAGAAAAAGTAGATGCTGCTGTATTCAAACATTCAGGGGAGCCATTTTATGCTTTTCGGTTTAATACGGATACAGTTTCAGGAAAGCCGAGTTTCTATGATTCAGAAGCCAAGGCACTTCAAAGCTTCTTCTTAAAAGCACCTCTTAATTATTCCAGAATATCTTCAAGGTATACCAAACGTAGATTTCATCCGGTTCAAAAAAGATGGAAGGCTCATTTGGGAACAGATTACGCTGCACCTTATAATACCCCTATTGTAAGTACAGCAAATGGGACTGTAATTGCGTCCAGTTATACTTCTGGAAATGGGAATTATGTAAAGATCAGGCATAATAGCAAATATACCACTCAGTATTTGCATATGACTAAAAGAGCAGTTAGAAATGGGCAGTATGTGAAACAGGGAGATGTAATTGGGTACGTTGGAAGTACCGGGCTGGCTACCGGACCTCACGTATGTTATAGATTTTGGGTAAATGGCAGACAAGTAGATCCATTCCGACAAAATCTGCCTTCTGCTGAAAAAATTAAGGATTCCCTCAAGGAGGATTATTTTGCATTTATAAAACCTTTAAAGAACGAATTAGACGAAATTCCGTATAAAAATATTTAAATGGAGAATATAAACCCTACAAAAACTGAAGCCTGGAAAGAACTGCAAAAGCATTTTGACGAGATTGAAAATGATCACATGCGTGATATGTTTCGTAAAGATCCTAAGCGCGCTGAAAAGCTGAGTATTCGCTGGGATGATTTTTATGTAGATTATAGTAAGAATAGAATTACCGGGGATACCCGGAATTTACTTTTAAAACTTGCAGACGAGTGTAAGTTGAAAGAGGCTATGAATAGCTACTTTTCAGGGGAAGCAATTAATCGAACAGAAAACAGAGCCGTGCTTCATACAGCGCTTAGGGCCGATTCCAATGCTGAAATAATGGTAGATGGAATTAATGTGGTTCCTGAGGTGCAGGCTGCAAAAGAAAAGATCAGGAAATTTAGTGAATCCATAATCAACGGTTCAAAAAAAGGTTATACCGGTAAGGCATTTACCGATGTGGTTAATATTGGTATTGGGGGATCAGATCTGGGACCTGTAATGGTGACCGATTGTCTTAAGTTTTATAAAAATCATCTTAAGCTTCATTTTATTTCAAATGTAGATGGAGATCATGTTCATGAGACGCTTAAAGATTTAAATCCTGAAACCACTTTGTTTCTCGTAGTTTCCAAAACCTTTACTACTATGGAAACGCTGAGTAATGCTACCACAGCCAGGAACTGGTTTTTAAGATCGGTGGCTCGTGAAGAGATTCCAAAGCATTTTGTTGCCGTGTCTTCAAATAAGCAGAATGTTGAGGATTTTGGTATCAATACAGGCAATATATTCCCCATGTGGGATTGGGTTGGCGGCCGTTTTTCGCTATGGAGCGCGGTAGGACTTTCCATTAACCTTGCAATTGGATATGAGAATTTTGAAGCCTTACTGGAAGGAGGGAGAAAAATGGATGAACATTTCAAGAATACATCCTTTGAAGAAAATCTTCCTGTTCAACTTGCTCTTATTTCCATCTGGTATAATAATTTTTTTAATGCCGAAACCGAAGCCGTAATTCCGTACAGTCAGTATCTAGATAAGTTTCCTTCTTATTTGCAACAGGCGATTATGGAAAGTAATGGTAAGAGTGTAGACCGGAATGGAAATAAAGTAGGTTACCAGACGGGAACTATTATTTGGGGAGAGCCCGGAACAAATTCTCAGCATGCATTCTTTCAATTGATACACCAGGGAACAAAGCTCATTCCTACAGATTTTATTGGTTTTAAAGAATCACTATTTGGGGATCAGGATCATCAGGATAAATTAATGGCCAATTATTTTGCTCAAACGGAAGCCCTTATGAATGGAAAAACCCAAGAGGAAGTGGTAGAGGAGCTGAAGTTTAAAAAGTTAAAAGAAGAAGAAATAAATAAGATAAAGCCCTTTAAAGTATTTGAAGGAAACAATCCGACTAATACTATCTTAATAGAGAAGCTCACCCCGGAAAGTATGGGTAAATTGATCGCGATGTACGAACACAAAATTTTCGTGCAGGGCGTTATATGGAATATATTTAGTTACGATCAATGGGGCGTGGAACTAGGGAAGCAACTTGCTAACAAAATCCTTGCAGATTTCGCAAATAAAGACATAGATAACCATGATTCTTCTACTAAAAAATTGTTAGAGTTTTATTTAAGGTAATTAACAATAAATTGTTAAAAACCTGTTAGTAGTTTTAAAGTGCCTTAAACCAGGCACTTTCTTTTTTTGTATAGCTTTACCGCGGCAGAATGTTAAAGTTAAAAACCTTAACACTTCGGTAAACTATGGTCCCGAATAATTAGCTTTTTTTGCCACGAATTTTTAATCAAACACAAAATATTAAACAAATGAGGAAATTATTACTGTTAGCGATGTTATTTGCATCAGCTACAATTTTTGCTCAAGGAACTGTTACCGGTACGGTAATCGATTCTGAAACGAACGAACCTCTTCCAGGTGCTAATGCAATGGTTGTAGGAACTAGTAATGGAACCATGAGTGACTTCGATGGGAATTTCAGTTTAGACGTTACGAAGTCTGAGGGTACTATCAAAATTAGTTTTGTAGGATTTGTTCCTGCTTATGTAAAGTTTTCTGTAACTAATGATGGTTCACAAGATTTAGGTAATGTAGTTCTCAAAGTAGATGATAATGCATTATCTGAGGTAGTTGTAATCGGTTATGGGGTTATTGACCTGGAAGACGATAGAAAGACTCCTATCGCAGTGTCAACAATTACTCGTTCTGAAATTCAAGAGAGCGGTGTTGGGAACGTTGAATTTCCGGAGATTATTAAGAATACACCTTCTGTGTATGTTGCTAACCAATCAGGGGGGTTTGGGGATTCGCAAATGTTCTTAAGAGGGTTTAGCCAGAACAACACAGCATTCTTATTGAATGGTCAGCCAATTAATGGTATGGAAGATGGTAATATGTACTGGTCTAACTGGTCTGGTATTTCTGATATTGCTAATGCAGTACAGGTACAAAGAGGACTTGGTTCCTCTAAGCTTGCAATTTCCTCTGTTGGAGGTACTGTTAACATCGTAACTAAAGCTACTGATAGAAATGAAGGTGGTTTTACAAGGTTTATGGTTGGTAATGGAAGTTATTTAAAAGGAACTGCAGCGTATGATTCAGGATTGAATGATAATGGTTGGGGATTCTCAGTACTTCTTGATTATTGGCAAGCACATAGCAAGTATGCTAATGGAACCAAAGGTCAGGGACAAAACTATTTCTTCTCTGTTGGTAAACTATTAGGGGACCATAACTTTAATTTTCTTCTTACGGGTGCTCCACAATGGCACGATCAGAACTTCTCTAAAGGAATGGAGCTTTATGATGAGTACGGAATCAAGTTCAACAATAACTATGGTTTTCGTAACGGAGAATATTTAACTTCAAGAAGAAACTATTACCATAAGCCGGTAATGAACCTTAACTGGGACTGGGATATATCTGAAAAATCAGATCTTTCAACAGTTGTTTACGCTTCATTTGGTCGCGGTGGAGGAACAGGTACTTATGGCAACGGTCCAGGATATGTAGACTATCCAAATGCTTCAGAAGATCCATTGCAAAGAGGGGCATATGATCCACAAACCGGTCTAATTGACTGGGACTATATTGCAAACGAATATAACTCATCAATAGAAGGTGGAGTTAGTAAAGGATATAATGGTACTCTGCTTCGATCTTCTGTAAATAACCACGCTTGGTATGGAGCTGTATCTAACTATAGCTTTGATACTATGACTGGATGGACATTTAATGTTGGTGGTGATTTAAGATGGTATACTGGAGATCACTTCCGTCAATTAACAGATCTTTTAGGTCTTCAGGGAAGAGCTGAAGAACTAGGTTCTAGAGGTGAAGATGTGGTAGTTTCTGCTACCTTTAACCCAGATCCATGGGCAGCCCTATTCAATTATGCAGATAAAGATGAGAGAATAAACTATGACTATTCAGAACAGATTAACTATCAGGGTGGTTTTGGTCAAGTTGAATATTCTACCGACTTATTTTCAGCATTTTTACAGGGGTCTGTTTCTAATCAGTCTTATGAAAGAACCGATAGAGGAAACTTTGATACTCCAAAGGTTTCTGATAAAATAAACAAAACAGGATATAACCTAAAAGGGGGAGCGTCATTGAATATTAACGAGCAGAATACTGTTTTTGCAAATATTGGTAAATATTCTCGGCAGCCTTTCCTAGATAATATTTTCCCAAGTTATTCAGACAATACTGAGATCGCCGATCCAGAAGTTGAAAACGAAGCAATCTTCGGTATAGAAGGTGGATACCAATTCTCTGCTGGAGACTTCGCAGTTAATCTGAATGGTTATTATACTAAATGGGAGAACAGATTCTTGAATGCTTCTGGTACCTACGATAGTAATAATGATGGAACTCCAGATGTGGAAAACGCATCTTTCCTATTCACAAACATTGCTCAGGTACATAAAGGACTTGAATTAGACTTCAACTGGAGAATTTTTCCAAATTGGAAAGTTAGAGGTTATACTACCGTGGGTGACTGGAAATATGAGGGAAGTACTCCAATTAGGGTAAGAGATAATGATACTCAGGAATTTGTAGATGAGTTATCAGCTAACCTTACTGATACAAAAGTTGGACTTGCTCCACAAACTACTTTTGGGCTGGGTACAGATTATGATATTACTGATAATTTCAGCGTAGATTTAGATATGAATTACTATGCAGATCTTTACGGTTTCGTAGATGTTGAAGAAGTTGCTTTAGCATCTGTAGATGGTAGCTCATACGAGTCTGAAAAACTTGACCCATATGCGCTTTTCGATCTAGGTGCAACTTATAAGTTCAGATTCGGTAAGGAGAACATTACTTTAAGAGGTAATATTTATAACCTACTTGATAACGAGTATATCAACCAGAGAGATCAATACGGTTATTTCTACGGAAATGGTCTAACATGGAACTTCTCTGTGAGATATAACTTCTAACATTCAATATTTTTCAATATAAATAGCCCCGGATTTTTCCGGGGCTTTTTTTTATATTATTATATTTGGCATCTAAAAGGTTTAAACATGTACGAAACGGTTCAATTTATACACTCTTACTGGGCATATCTTGTTTTATTTATGCTTTTAATTGCCAGTTTTAATGCCATAATAGGCTTTGCTGCTAATAAGGAATATTCTGCCACCAATTTCAGGATCGCTCTTTTTACACTTATAGTCTCTCACCTGCAATTGTTAATTGGGATAGTTCTATATTTTACGACGCCTTACTTTAAAATGTGGGCTCAGGAAGGTATGGGCGGAGTGATGGCTGACTCTACATTGAGATTGTACAATGTGGAGCACCCTTTAATGATGATCATTGCGATTACATTAATTACCATAGGTTATTCTAAACATAAAAAGAAACTGACCTCAAAACCTAAATTCAAGATGCTGGCTATTTTTTACGGACTTGCACTTGTGGTAATGCTTTCCAGGATTCCCTGGTCAGCATGGTTTTAGAGGATAGAAGAAATTGTCACATTGAGCTTGTCGAAATGTGGTTGTTCTTAATATTAAAAAAGCTTCGGATTTCCGGAGCTTTTTTTATTTATTATCTTCAAAAACTCTTATCAAATAAATATATACCGGAAAATGATCGCTATAGCCACCTTCATAGCCTGAATACCCATAAGTTCGAAAAGGATAACCTTTAAATTGGCCATTCTGTGTTATTAAATAAGGCTTATTAAATATTCCGGCCTTATAGAATTCGAATCCCTGTCTATTATTATTTACCAGGTTTGATGTCATATATATCTGGTCGAAAAGGTTCCAGGAATCACGGTAAGCGAGGCTTCCTTTTCCAAATTTCAACATATTTTCCATGGGATTGTAAAGCGAATTTTCAGAAAGTAATTTTTTATCGGCCTCTGTTTTCAAGATTTTCTTAAAACTCTTATTAGTGGGATCATCATTATAATCTCCCATACTAATGATCCGGGCTTCCGGATTTATCTTCACCAAAGAGTCGATAATTCTTTTATTAAGAGCCGCGGCCTTTTCTCTTTTATAAGCGCTTTTGGCTTCACCGCCTCCCCGGGAAGGCCAGTGATTAACGATAAAATTGATCTCCTCATTATTAAGTAATCCGGTAACCACCAATTGATCCCGGGTATAGTCTCTTTTCCCGCTGTTGTCTGCCTCATAGATGACGAGTCTGCGGTTTTTAGCTTCTAACGGAAGGAATTGTCGCATACGATATAAAAGGGCCACATCCACGCCCCTTTCGTCCGGAGAGTCAAAATGAATTATTCCATATTCATATTTATCCAGATTTGGATGTGCGATAAGATCTTCCAGCACTTTCCGGTTTTCAATTTCACAAAGACCAATGATCGTAGGAGGCTCCGGGTTCACATCGCTTCCAATTTCCGAAAGTACCCGGCTGATGTGTTCTATCTTTTTTTGATATTTTTCTTCATTCCATACATCCTTTCCCGTCGCGGTCCTGTCATCATCAAAAGTTTCGGGATTATCTTCTGTGTCAAACAGATTTTCAACATTGTAGAATGCAATGGTTTGTATCTGGTAGTCATTTTTTTCCTGAGCGTAAATGCTCGAAAATGCTCCAAAAATTAAGGGAATAATGAATTTATGGAGGAAAGAGTTATAGGTATTCTTCAATTTTTTTAAAATTATTTCCAAAAATTAAAGTACTGAAAATAAGTTTATTATATATTTACCCGGTTAAATTTTATCAATAATATTTTGGGGCAGTTAAATGAACATAAAGGTTGTTATGGCCTTCGTATGTATGCTGTTTTACATACATGCGACAAGCCAACAAATTACCATCTCAGGTAAATTTGCAGATGCCTTTACCGAAGTGCCCTTACCACAGGTAAAAGTTTCTATCGAAAGTTATTTTACAGAAGTCTTTTCAGATTCCGGTGGCAAATTCCACCTGGAATTGGACAATATTGCCACAGGTGAATATATCCTGAGAATAGATAAATCCGGGTATCTGCTCAAGCGAATCCCGGTTACTATTTCTTCAGAAGTTAAATCATTAGGTGTAATCCTGCTTCAGCCCGATCCCGCTTTTGAGCAAAATCAACAGTCGATAATAGGCCTTTCTGATGCCGAATTGCTTTTGGATGAAAGTGAATTTGATAATATTTCGGGGATCCTGCAATCCAGCCGGGATATTTTTTTGAATGCTGCAGCCTTTGATTTTAGTCAGACCTTCTTTCGCCCCCGAGGCCTGGGTTCCGAATATGGGAAGATCCTCATCAATGGTCTGGAAATGAACAAATTTTATGACGGAAGACCGCAGTGGAGTAGTTGGGGCGGACTCAATGATATGCAGCGAAATCAGGTGTTCACCAATGGAATTTCAGCGAATGATTACCAATTTGGAGGACTTGGCGGGACCACCAATATTTTAATGAGAGCATCAAAATACCAGAAAGGAGGACGAATTTCCCTGGCTGGTTCCAATAGAAGTTATACCGGCCGACTTATGACGACCTATGCCTCGGGTGAAGAAAAAAATGGCTGGTATTATGCAGTTTCTGTAGGCAGGCGTTTTGCTGAAGAAGCCTATATGGATGGAACCGTCTATGATGCAAACTCTTTATTTATATCTGCTGAAAAGAAATTAAATGCTGCTCATTCCCTCAATTTCAGCGGAATTTACACACCTAATATTCGTGGACGTTCGGCTGCAATGACTGAAGAAGTCTTTGAACTAAAGGGAAGAACTTATAATCCGTATTGGGGTTATCAGAATGGGCATATTCGAAATTCCAGGATTCGCGAGATCAAAGAACCTATTATAATCCTGAACCATTTTTGGTCAATTTCAGACAAGGCTATACTAAATACTAATATTTCGTACCAGTTTGGAGAAATCTCGAATTCGCGAATAGATTATGGCGGAACGACTTTGAATTCAGCAAATGACCAGAATTTCTATTATGGCGGTGGAGCGAATCCGGATCCAGTTTATTATCAAAAACTACCTTCTTACTTTTTAAGGTTTGAAGACAACCAGAATTTTGAAGCAGCATATCGAGCGCAGAATGAGATTTCTCGAAACGGTCAGCTGGACTGGAATGCTTTATACGAGGCCAACCTGACTGCCACTGAAAATGCACAAAATAGTATATATGTTCTTGCTGAAGATGTGAACAGGGACTCGCAATTTTCTGCTAATTCCATTCTTTCCCTCGAGCTGAAAAATAATCTGAAACTGAATTCTTCCGTTAGATTTAGCCGACTTGATAGTCGCAACTTTGCTCGAATAAAAGATCTTCTGGGTGGAAATCAGTTTCTGGATATAGATGTTTTTGTTCAGGATAAGGTTGGGGAGTTTCCGGGAATGGCCGCCCAGAGCGATCTTCAAAACCCCAACCGGCTAATTTCTGAAAAGGAACATTATAAATACGATTATGATATTTCAGCTGAAGAAGCAGAAGCCTTTAGTCAGCTGCAATGGACCAGCCGAAAATGGGAAACCTACTTAGCGGGAAATTTAGAATCAGTCAGGTATCAGAGAAATGGAAATTATCAAAATGGTGTTTTCCCCGACCATTCTTTGGGTAAAAGTGAAATAGCCGAATTTCTGAATTTTGGAATAAAAGCGGGTACGATTTATAAAATATCGGGTCGGCAGAATATTGAAGTAAACACAGGTTATTTTACCAAGGCTCCTGGTATTAGGAATGCTTTTATCAATCCAAGACAAAATAATCTACTGGTCCCAGATCTACAAGAAGAAAAGATAAAGACAGGAGATATTTCTTACCGGTACCGCTCTTCCTCCATTAACTTCAGGCTTACGGGCTATTTTACTGAAATTTCAGATATCACCGAGGTTTCTTATTACTTTGCCGACGGACTTTCTGGACTGGAGCGAGAAAATACTACCGCTTTTGTGCAGGAAGTTTTAAGTGGAATGGATAAGCGATATTATGGGATTGAAATGGGTGCCGAATCTCAACTGACATCTACTATTAAAATAAAATCGGCCCTTGCTGTGGGTGAATATATTCATGCTAATAATCCATACCTCTCTTTGAGCTCTGCCGGTTTTGATGAAAGTCTTGATTATGGCAAGGCCTATTTAAAGAATTACCGGCTGCCGGGTGGCCCTCAGACCGCAGCTCAATTTGGATTCGAGTACCGTGACCCTGATTTCTGGTGGTTTGGGACTACGCTGAATTATTTTTCGAACACTTTTATCGATATCAATCCGTTAACCCGAAGCGTCAATTTTCAAAAGGATTATGATGGTTTACCATTGGTGGAATATGATCCTGAGATTGCTGCCGCACTTCTCAAACAGGAAAAATTTGATGATTACTTTCTGGTGAATGTGGTAGGAGGGAAGTCCTGGCGGATTAAGGATAAATACCTCGGTACTTTCATCAGTCTCAACAATATTTTCAATGTGCTTTATAAAAGTGGGGGCTATGAACAGGGAAGAAATGCTAATTATAGAAGCCTAAAGGAAGATATACAAAGGGATCTTCCGCTTTTTGCTCCAAAATACTGGTACGGCCAGGGAGCTACCTTTTTCGCAAATGTTTATTTAAGATTTTAAGCAGAATGAATATGAAGATTTTTAAGAATGGAATTTTAATATTACTACTGGTGTTAACCAGTTGTGTAAAGACCGATGATTTTGAATTGCCCGAAATGGAAATTTCGGAAGTCGAAATTGAAGGGAATTTGACTACGATAAACGCGGTCAAGGGGAATTATAATTTCGAAACCGGACAGATCTATACTTTTCAGGAAACCGATACCTGGTTTTCAGGTTATGTGATCTCTAACGATGCTGGCGGGAATTTCTATAAAGAACTTATAGTTCAGGATAAGCCTTCGAACCCTAACGCGGGCATTCATATTTTGCTGGATCATAATTCCCTTTTTGAAACATTCAATTTTGGAAGAAAGATCTATATAAGTCTCGATGGACTCAGTCTTTGGTATAACAATGGAGTTTTGCAATTAGGAATTCAGAATAGAGGAGATGTGGTTGCAATTCCAAATTCTCTGATCGATGATCATGTAATAAGATCTGAACAAACCTCGGAGATCGTCCCTATAAAAACCGAGATTTCAGAGTTTTCTTCTGAAATGAAAAACCTTTATGTAAAAATTGAGAATGTCCAATTTGATAGAAACCTTGTAAAAGAGGATCATATTTATTCATTCGCCTCTAACCCTGCCGATAGATATGACGGAGAGCGGCAGCTGGAGAGTTGTGAAACAGGAGAAACCGTTTTGTTAAGTACCAGCACTTTTTCAAATTTTAAGTCTCTACTTATTCCACAGGGCTCAGGCAGCATTGAAGGAATTTTAACGAGGGATTTTTATGATGAACATTATGTGGTCATGGTAAATTCTCCTGATAAGCTGGATATGAATGCTTCGCGCTGCGACCCTGTTTATCTCGACTGTGGAGAAAATACCGAAGCAGGTTCTAAAATTTTATTTGAAGAGAATTTTGAGGGAATAACTTCTAATACTACCCTTAATTCAAGACACTGGACAAATATAAATATGAGTGGAGGAGAAGTGAAATTCAAACCTACTCTGGCAAATGGCAACCGGATTTTAAGGATTTCAGCCTATAATACTCTGGAAAGTCCTTTAGAGGCCTGGCTTGTTACTCCTGAAATAAATCTGAATAATTCCACAAACAAAGTCCTGAGTTTTGATATTCTTTCATCCTTTGATAAAGGGCTTTTAATGAAAGTATTTGTGACCACCAATTTCACCGGAGATCCCAGAACTACAGCATGGACTCAGTTGGATGCTAATATTCCACTTGGACCTTCGGGCAGTAATTCCAGGATTTTTACTAACTCCAAGATTGATATTTCCTGTTTGGATGGAAAGGTCTGGATTGGTTTCAGATACCTTGGTTCCGCACCAGATAAAACCACAACTTACGATCTGGATAATGTTAGGGTGATTGGGGAATAAAGTAAAACGGACCACCCCGTCCGCCTCCGGCGGACACCTCTCCTATAAATTAGGATGGGATAAATTAATACAAAAAGCTCCTTCCCTAAAATTTAGGGAAGGTGTCAGATGAAATCCGACGGAAGGGTCAGAGTAAAAACTAATATCACCATGAGAAGAATTCACAACAAAAAGTACCTGGAACCCTATCGCAAAAAGCTTAGAAAATCGCTTACTCCAGCTGAAGCCTTTCTCTGGAGGCATTTGCAGAACAGAAAGCTGGAAGGAAGAAAATTCAGAAGACAGCATAGTATTGAGAATTATATTGCCGATTTCTATTGTCCCGAAGAACGACTGGTTGTGGAACTTGATGGGCAGGGTCATTTTAATCCTACCGCTCAGGAATATGATTTGAAAAGGACCGAAACCCTTAATAGTTTAGGCATAACTGTACTTAGATTTGAAAATAGACTGGTTTTTGAAAACCTGAATTCCGTACTGCAGGAGATAAATGATAATTTTAGAAAATAATCTGACTGCCCCGTCCGCCTTTGGCGGACACCCCTCCTATAAATAGGATGGGAGCCTTTAATTTTTAAAATTCAAAATTTGAATGAAGCTTCACAAATCTCCTTTCCTTTCAGGGAAGGTGTCAGGCGTAGCATGACGGAAGGGTCAGATTATAATATTTAAAATGAGAAATTTAATATTAACTCTCAGCAACCTCTTCCTTCTTCTCCCTAAAATCCAGGGGCTTTAAAACTTTCAGCGCTTTATCAACAGAGGTTATTTTTTCAAAGGTGAGCAGTAAACGTAGGCCGTTTCTGGTTTCCTTCTCTTTCATCTTGCAGGTTTGAGAATGCGTTTGGACATACTGCAGGATCCTGGTGAAATTATGAGTTTGATAAAATCTGGATTTCTGATCGGAAATAAAATATCCAACGAATTTTCCTTTTTTCATAATGACCCGTTCCAGGCCAATATGGGAGGCGATCCATTTGATCCTTACAGAATTTAGAAGATCAACCGCCTGGGTTGGCAACTCACCAAATCTATCTAATAGTTCTTCCTCAAATTTCTGAAGTTCTTCTTCGGTCTTGAGTTCATTCAGCTTGGTATAAAGATTCAGCCTTTCGGTGATATTATTGATATAATCATCAGGGAATAGCAATTCGAAATCTGTATCGATCTGCGTGTCCTTCACAAAATCCTTATGCTCCACATCTTCGGTTTCGGCATACAGGTCCCTGAATTCATTCTCTTTCAGTTCTTCGATAGCTTCATTCAGGATCTTTTGATAGGTATCAAAACCTATTTCATTTATAAATCCGCTTTGTTCACCTCCCAAAAGATCACCCGCACCACGTATTTCAAGGTCTTTCATAGCAATATTGAATCCACTGCCAAGTTCTGAGAATTGCTCCAAAGCGGTGATTCGTTTTCTGGCATCTTCGGTCATCGCGGAATAAGGTGGGGTTATAAAGTAGCAAAATGCCTTTTTATTGCTACGGCCTACGCGGCCTCGCATTTGGTGAAGATCTGAAAGTCCAAAATTATTTGCGTTATTGATAAAAATGGTATTCGCTTCAGAAACATCCAATCCGCTTTCGACGATAGTGGTAGAAACCAGCACATCAAATTCGCCATTAATAAAACTTAGCATTAGTTTCTCCAGTTTTTTACCTTCCATTTGTCCGTGGCCCACACCAATTTTAGCATCGGGGACCAGTCTTTGGATCATTCCGGCCACCTCTTTAATATTCTCAACCCTGTTATGAATAAAGAAAACCTGGCCACCCCGCTGAATTTCATATGAAATTGCGTCGCGAATGGTTTCTTCAGAAAAACGTACCACGTGACTTTCAATTGGGTAACGGTTTGGAGGTGGAGTAGTGATCGTAGAAAGGTCACGCGCGGCCATCAAACTAAATTGAAGTGTCCTTGGAATTGGCGTCGCCGTTAGCGTTAGCGTATCTACATTCTCCTTAATAGTTTTCAGTTTATCCTTGACTGCGACTCCAAACTTCTGTTCTTCATCCACTACCAGCAGTCCAAGATCCTTGAATTTTACAGCTTTACTAACCAGTTGGTGGGTCCCGATAATGATATCCACTTTCCCATTTTCCAGATCCTGCAGGGTTTCTCTACGCTCTTTGGCAGTCCTAAATCGGTTTAAATAATCAATTCTTACCGGAAAATCTTTAAGCCTTTCGGTAAAAGTCTGGTGATGCTGAAAGGCAAGGATCGTGGTTGGAACGAGTACAGCCACCTGTTTGTTATTGTCCACAGCCTTGAATGCCGCACGAATAGCTACCTCAGTTTTACCAAAACCTACGTCCCCGCATACCAGCCTGTCCATGGGACGTTCATTTTCCATGTCGGACTTCACCGCGGCAGTTGCTGAGCTTTGATCTGGGGTGTCTTCATACATAAATGAAGCTTCCAGCTCAAGCTGTAAATAAGAATCGGGATCATATTTAAAACCTTTTTCAAGTCTTCGTTTCGCGTATAATTTTATGAGATCGTAGGCGATGTGTTTAACTCTGGCCTTGGTCTTCTTCTTCAGATTCTTCCAGGCATTGCTTCCAAGTTTATATATTTTAGGCGGTTTCCCGTCTTTCCCGTTGAACTTTGAGATCTTATGTAGTGAATGTATACTCAGGTATAAAATATCCCGCTCGCCATAGATCAGTTTGATGGCCTCCTGCTTTTTACCTTCAACATCTATCTTCTGAAGTCCGCCAAATTTCCCTATTCCGTGATCTATATGGGTGACGTAATCCCCTATTTCGAGATTGGTAAGTTCTTTCAGGGTAATTGCCTGTTTCTTGGCGTAACCGTTCTTTAGATGGAATTTATGGTAACGTTCGAATATCTGGTGATCGGTATAGCACACCGTTTTAGAATCTTCATCTATAAATCCCTGAAACATTGAAAAAACAGGAGTTTGATATTTCACCTGTTTTTCCTGATCCTCAAAAATATCATGAAAACGTTTCGCCTGCTGCTCACTTACACAACAAATGAAATTGGTGTAGCCGGCCTCCTGGTTTTCAATAAGATTATCGATAAGCAGATCAAATTGCTTATTGAAAGAAGGCTGAGGTTTTGTATTGAATTGAATTTGGGTGTCTGGCTTCAAAAATGCCTGATTGCTCAGTTCTATGGCTGAATAGTCCAGTAATTGTTTTTTGATAAGTTCTCCATTACAGAATAGTTCTTTGGGAGCACTATGTTTAACGTCTTCTGAAAGTTTCTTAAAAGCCTCTTCAGCTTTTTTGAACAGCTTATCGGCCTGAGCAGAAAGCAGATCCAGATTTTTAATAAAAACAATCGTTTTTGCTGAAATATATTTCAGAAAGCTCTCCCTAACTTCATCCAGATGTTTATTTTCTACATTTGGCATTACAGATATCTTCTTCTTTTTATCTGTAGAAAGCTGGGTTTCCACATCAAAGGTTCTGATGCTGTCTATTTCATCTCCAAAGAATTCGATACGATAAGGTTCGTCATGAGAGAACGAAAAAACATCGATGATCCCTCCCCTTACTGAAAACTCTCCCGGTTCAGTAACAAAATCGACTCTTTTGAACTGATATTCGAATAGTACTTCATTTACAAAGTCGATGGAAAGTTCATCACCTACCGAAATCTTTAGAGTACTTTTATCAAGTTCCTTTCGAGTAACCACTTTTTCAAAAAGCGCATCTGGATAGGTAACAATTAAAGCCGGTTTTTTTCTGGAATTTATGCGGTTTAGAACTTCAGCCCTTAAAAGCACATTGGCATTATCTGTCTCTTCAATTTGATATGGCCGGCGATAACTACCGGGATAAAAAAGCACATTCTTTTCACCCGCAAGCTGTTCCAGGTCGTTCAGATAATACGCGGCTTCCTCCTTATCATTGAAGATCAACAAAAAAGGATGATCAGACTCCTTAAAAGCATTGGCAGCAACAAAAGAAAGTGCTGAACCTACCAGGCCTTTAAGATGAATATTTGAATGGTTTTTTTTGGAAGCGGCAATAGCAGTTCGCAATTCCTGCTGTTGCGGGGATTGTGCAAAATTCTGGGCGATAAGACTTGTACTCATTGCCGCAAAGATAATTTCATACAAATTGTCTTACAACCAGTTAATTGATTTTTAACGATTAAATAGCATTTCTCAATTTTTACCATTTTTATAACGCATAATGCGTAGTAAGATGGGTATTTTCATTGAAATTCAATAACAAAATGAGCTTTGAGGAATTTGATGTGTTTGTGATAGGGACCGGAACTGCCGGAAAGAGTGTCGCGAAAGAATGTGTGAATGAAGGTTTGAAAGTAGCAGTCGCAGATAACAGGGAATTTGGCGGTACATGTCCTAACCGGGGCTGTGACCCTAAAAAGGTATTGCTTGGCTTAACAGAAATTCTGGACCGTGCAGAAAAAATGAAAGGAAAAGGCATCACTAAAATGCCGGAAATAAACTGGAACGATCTAATGCAGTTCAAAAAAACCTTTACCGAAGCAGTTCCTGCAGCAACTGAAAAAGCTTTAGAAGCACTAGGGATCAAAATGTACCATCAATCCCCAAAGTTTCTTGATGAAAACACCCTTTCTGTTGAGGGAAAAACCGTTAAAGCTAAGAAGATCGTTATCGCTACTGGAAATAAACCTCTGGAATTGCCAATTCCGGGGAGGTACCTTCCTATTATAAGTGATGATTTTCTGGAACTGGAGGAACTGCCTGAAAGTTTGATCTTTATTGGGGCCGGATATATAGGGATGGAATTTGCTCATATCGCTGCACGCTGCGGAGTAGATGTTACTGTGATGGATGCCGAAGGGAGAGCGCTTAATAATTTTGACGAAGATATGGTGAAATATCTTCAGAAGGCTTCAGAAGATATTGGGATCAAATTTATATTTAATGCCCAGGCAACAGAGATTGAAAAACTTCAGACAAATTACCGGGTGAATGCCGATCAAAATGGAAAGAAAATTTCCATTAAGGCGAAACTGGTTGTAAATGCCGCTGGTCGTATTCCGGCAATTGATGAACTCGATCTTAAAAAAGGCAAGGTTGAATTCACCAATAAAGGGATTACGGTAAATAAACATCTTCAAAGTCCTTCCAACAACAATGTATATGCCTGCGGTGATGTTTCTGCCAGTGAAGGTTTGCCATTAACCCCTCTTTCTTCACAGGAAGCGCATATTGTCGCAGCCAATATCCTGAATAAGAACAGGGCGAAAACGGTTGATTTTCCTCCTCAGCCTTCGGTAGTATTCACACTTCCCAACCTTGCTTCGGTAGGATTGAATGAAAAACAGGCCCGGGAAAAGGGTTATGATTTTCATGTAAAACAAAAGAATGTTCCTCAATGGTTCAATCCAAAAAGGATCAATGACGATTATTATGCTTTTAAAACCATTGTAGACAAAAAGAGCGGTCTGGTTTTAGGGGCGCATCTGGTTAGCGCAGAAGCCAGTGAAATAATAAATATGTTTGTGATGGCTATGTGCGGAAAACTGGATTGCCAGACCCTTAAAAAGATGATATTCACTTATCCCAGCTGGGCCGGTGATATCAAATCTATGATTTAAAGTTTCTGGCCATGAAGAAGGCGATGAATAGGGGTAGTTTTTCTGTTTATATAAGCGTGATATGTGATATTTAAAAATATAAGAATTGCTCCTGCCATGGCTGTTGTTGCTATCAATTCTTCACTTCCCAGATGCCTGAAGTAAATCGCAATCAGCGCCCAGACTCCCACAGCCGCAAATTCACGCATATTCCTGAGATGGATCATTAAAAGATTTATGATCACGGCCACGGCAATCATAATTACAGTCCATTCCACTTCACTAAAGATAGCTCCGTCCCAGCCTATGACATTCAGGAAAGAAGCCATATTGGCTATTACAGCAACACTTATCCAGCCGGAATAAAGGCAGATAGGCCACCAGTAAAACAGGATGATCTTAAAGGGTGCGTCCCAAAGTTCCATCTCATTGTTGTTAATGATCTTTAAAAGTTTGGTGAGGATCAGAAACATCAGGATGACCGATATTCCGGGATATTCATACAGCCAGGCGAATACCCAGAGGCTTGAGGCGATATTTGCCAGAATAAACCAAAAGGAAGTTTTCCGGATAAAATCGGTGTATTTTCCACCTGTATACGCCTGTTGCAGCATAAAACCGGAGAATGCGAGTAAGCCTATATAGATAATTCCCCAAATAGAAAATGCATAATCGGCCGGGGTGAAAAGATTGGAATACTTATCACTGATGCTTCCCATTGTATTTCCATTAATGATTCCGGTTTGAGAAATATAGCTAATAGCGATATTTAATACTACCGATAGAAAATTAAAAACAGCAAGTCTTTTGATCATTTCAGAGAGATTAGTTCACTAAAATTACTTCTTTTCCCGTGATTGCAAAAATCATATCCTCTTCACCGGGTTGCATAAAATAATTTCCTGTAAACTCACCAAATGCAGGAAGGATCATTTGGTGATTTCGCATAAAAAAGCAAGAAAGTTTAATTAGCTGTCTTCCATTACCACGCATTTTGAATCCTGGATGTAAATGTCCGCATATATTAAATAGTTTCTCTTTTTCTTCGGGATGGTGACTTAAATGAAAATCTTCGATCTTTAAGTGTGAAAACATTGAAATACCAAGCATTTCATATTTAAGAGGCGAAATAATATCGTGATTTCCTGCAATAAGGTGGATTTGCTGATCCAGTTTGGCCTGCCAGTCGGCAAAAAGTTCCCATTCTATATTCAGGGAACTGTGAAAAAGATCGCCCAGGAAAATAAGATACTCAGGATCAAACTCCTTTATTAATTTATCCATTTTCCTGAAATTTTCTGCGATCGCAGTAACCGGAACTGCACTTCCATGCTTTCTAAAATGCGAGACCTTGCCCAGATGAACATCGGCGATTAATAATATTTCCTGTTCAGGCCAGTAAGCTGCGCCGGAAGGGTGTAAAATAAAATCTTTATTCCGGATCTGAATGTTTATGTTCATCCTATAATTTGCATAAAATTTCGGCAGCTTTTTCGAGGGTCTCATCAGTTTTTGCAAAACAAAAACGCAACTGCTTATGATCCTTTTGGTCTATATTGAAAACTGAAACCGGGATGGAAGCAAGATTATGTTCTTTCACCAGTCGTTCCGCGAAATCAACATCACTTTCATCGGTAATTTCTGAAAAATTCAAAAGCTGGAAATAGGTGCCGCTTGATGCTGAAAAAGTAAATTTTGAAGGTTTGATTAAATTCAGGAATAGATCTCTTTTATTCTGATAAAAGGAAGAGAGCTCCAGATAATGCTTTGGTTTTTTAAGGTATTCGGCATAAGCTTTTTGCATGGGGTGGTTCACCGAAAATGTTGTGAGCTCATGGATTTTCCTAATCTCACTCATAAGAGGTTCGGGCGCTAAGCAATAACCTGTTTTCCATCCCGTATTATGAAAAGTTTTTCCAAATGAAGCACAAACAATGGTTCTTTCAGCAAGAGCAGGGAATTTGGAGGCGCTTTCATGTTCGATCCCGTCAAAGATCAGATGTTCATAAACTTCATCACTGAGCAGGATAATTCCCGTATTTTTCAAAAGCATTTCCAGCTTTTCCATATCCTCCTTCCTGAGTACGGTTCCGGTAGGGTTATGTGGCGTATTGATAATTACCATTTTTGTTTTAGAAGAAATGGCATCTTCTACTTCGTTCCAGTCAATTTCGTATTCCTGGCCTTTTAATTGAATCTGAACTGGTTTACCGCCATTAAGTCTTATTGCGGGCTCGTAAGTATCATACGCGGGTTTAAAAACGATCACTTCATCTTCTTTTTTTACAAAGGCTGAGATCGTGCAGAAAAGAGCTTCGGTTGCACCGGAAGTGACGGTCACTTCAGATTTCCAGTCATAGCGCTTACCATATAGTTTTTCTACCTTTCCTGCTATTTCCTGTCGTAATTCAAGAACGCCATTGGCGGGAGGGTATTGATTAAACCCATTTTTCATGGCTTTAGTCACAAATTTTTGAAGCTTCCTGTCTGTCTCAAAATTGGGAAATCCCTGAGAGAGATTAATGGCATTGTGATCGGTAGCCATTTTACTCATTATTGTAAAAATACTGGTCTTGCTTCCTGGTAATTTCGAAGAGATCTTTGCGGTATCTACCATAGCCTACTTTTTAATTAAGATGCATAAAAAATCCCAAACTCTGAAAGAATTGGGATTGAATTATAATATATGGTAAAAATTCTAGCTTTTTGTGGTTGCTGATAGGAATTCACGGTTCATCCGGGCGATATTTTCAAGAGAAATTCCTTTGGGACATTCAATTTCGCACGCGCCGGTATTTGTACAGTTTCCGAAACCTTCCTCGTCCATCTGTCTTACCATCGCTTTTACACGTTCAGTAGCTTCTACGCGTCCCTGTGGGAGTAATGCGTACTGGGAAACCTTAGCTGAAGTGAATAACATAGCACTGGCATTCTTACATGCCGCCACACAGGCTCCGCAACCAATACAGGTGGCTGCATTAAAAGAAGCATCGGCTTTTTCCTTTTCAATAGGAATAGTATTCGCATCAACGGTATTTCCAGAAGTATTAACCGAAATATAACCCCAGGATTGCTGAATACGATCAAAAGAGGTTCTGTCTACCACAAGGTCTTTAATTACCGGGAAAGCTTTGGCTCTGAAAGGCTCAATTACAATGGTATCACCATCTTTAAAAGAGCGCATATGAAGCTGGCAGGTCGCTACCAGTTTCTCAGGTCCATGAGGTTCGCCGTTGATCTGAAGAGAACAGGATCCGCAAATACCTTCACGGCAGTCATGATCAAATTCTACAGTATCTTCGCCTTTGGCTACCAGTTGTTCATTGAGAACATCCAGCATCTCAAGGAAGGACATATCCCCGTCGACTTCATCGATCTGATAGTCAACAAATTTACCATTGGCTTCGGCATTTTTTTGACGCCATATTTTTAGTGTAAGCTTCATATCTTTTAGTATTGAGTAGAGAGTAGTTAGTATTGAGCACTAATTACTCCATACTGAATTCTCAATTCTATTATTTGTAACTTCTAGTTTTCAATTCGATATTCTTAAATACAAGGTCTTCTTTGTGAAGGATAGCATCTGAAGGATTTCCTGCGAATTCCCAGGCTGCAACAAATTTAAAGTTTTCGTCATCCCTAAGGGCTTCACCCTCTTCGGTTTGATATTCTTCACGGAAGTGACCTCCACAGGATTCTTCCCTTTGAAGTGCATCTTTGGCGAAAAGTTCTCCCAGTTCAAGGAAGTCAGCCACCCGACCTGCCTTTTCAAGCTCGGCATTTTTAGAATCAGAAGTTCCGGGAATTTTTACATTCTTCCAGAAATCCTCTCTTAGCTCAGCAATTTCTTTGATGGCTTCTTTTAGGCCTTCAGCATTACGGGACATCCCACATTTATCCCACATGATCTTGCCTAATTTCTTATGGTAAGAGTCAACAGAATACTCTCCGCCGGCATTCATCAGTTTATTGATCCTATCTGTAACGTCTTTTTCTGCGGCTTCAAATTCAGAAGAATCGGTAGAAATAGCCCCCGTTCTAATATCATTAGATAAATAATCTCCTATAGTATATGGCAATACAAAATAACCATCTGCAAGACCCTGCATTAGTGCCGAAGCTCCAAGCCTGTTCGCGCCGTGATCTGAGAAGTTTGCCTCTCCCGCGGCATAGCAACCAGGAATGGTGGTTTGAAGATTATAATCTACCCAAAGACCTCCCATGGTATAGTGAACCGCAGGATAGATCATCATAGGGGTTTCATAAGGGTTTTGAGCGGTAATTTTTTCGTACATCTGGAAAAGGTTACCATATTTGGCTTCCACTACTTCTTTTCCAAGTTTTAGAATTTCCTCCTTTGAAGGATTTTTATGGCCTGAAGTATAGGCTTTTTCTTTTCCATATCTTTCAAAAGCACTTCCGAAATCAAGAAAAACCGCTTGTCCTGTTTTGTTAACTCCAAACCCGGCATCACAACGTTCTTTTGCCGCTCTGGAAGCTACATCACGTGGTACAAGGTTACCAAATGCAGGATATCTTCTCTCCAGGTAATAATCCCGGTCTTCTTCTTTTAACTCGGTAGGTTTTAGTTCACCTTTTCTGATCTTTTCGGCATCTTCTTTTTTCTTCGGAACCCAGATCCGGCCATCATTACGTAATGACTCAGACATAAGGGTCAGTTTAGACTGATGATCTCCCGAAACAGGGATACAGGTTGGGTGAATTTGAGTATAACATGGGTTAGCGAAATAGGCACCTCTTCTGTGTGCTCTCCAGGCAGCCGTTACATTACTTCCCATCGCATTGGTAGAAAGATAAAAAACGTTACCATATCCACCAGAAGCAAGAACAACGGCATGACCAGAATGTCTTTCAATTTCCCCGGTTACCATATTTCTGGCGATAATTCCGCGAGCTTTTCCGTCCACCAGCACCACATCCATCATTTCATGACGGTTATAAGCTTTGATTTTACCACGATTGATCTGGCGGTTCATTGCTGCATAAGCCCCTAAAAGAAGCTGCTGGCCGGTTTGTCCTTTTGCGTAGAAAGTTCTTGAAACAAGCACCCCTCCAAAAGAACGGTTGTCCAGATATCCACCGTATTCACGGGCAAATGGCACTCCTTGTGCCACACACTGGTCAATGATGTTTCCTGAAACTTCGGCCAAACGATAAACGTTGGCTTCGCGAGAACGATAGTCACCACCTTTTACAGTGTCATAGAAAAGTCGGTAATCTGAATCCCCGTCTCCCTGATAATTTTTTGATGCGTTGATCCCGCCCTGTGCCGCGATAGAATGCGCACGTCTTGGGGAATCCTGATAGCAGAATGTTTTTACATTATATCCCAGTTCTGCTAGAGTTGCCGCTGCACTACCTCCGGCAAGTCCTGTTCCAATTACAATAATATCGATATTACGTTTATTCGCAGGGTTAACCAGGTTGATGTTATTCTTATGGTTGGTCCACTTTTGTGCTAAAGGGCCTTCCGGTATTTTTGAATCTAAAACTGACATAAATCTTTCCTATTAAACGTTATTAATGTAATGAAAAAGGGCAATAAAAATAAAGCCTAGCGGGATAATAATAGAAAAGGCCACAGTGCTTTTTCTAATGCCTTCCCTGTTTTTGCTATGCCATCCCACCGACTGGAAAGAGGAAGAAAATCCGTGAAGCAGGTGAAGGCTCAAAAATATGAAAGAAATCACATAGAGAATTACCCTCCATGGATCCTGAAATTTAGCTACCAGTTCCGGATAATATCTTGATGGATCTTCCGGGTTTACTTCCATGTACTTATGCGCGATTTCCGGGAACCAGAAATCATAAAAGTGAAGCCCAAGAAAAGCCAGCACTACAAGTCCCGTCCAGATCATATTTCTGGACATCCAGGTAGAGTTAGCACCTCCATTGAATTTTTTATATTTCACAGGTCTTGCCTGCCTGTTGTTGTATTCCAGTACGAATCCCATGATAAAATGGAATACCACACCTAATATAAGTACAGGTTGCAATAGAAATTGAACGAAAAAGTTGGTTCCCATGAAGTGGGACCACTCATTAAATAAGCCGGGGCCAAAGACTGAAGAGAAATTTATAGTAAAGTGTTGAAGTAAAAAGAAGACCAAAAAAAGTCCCGATAAGGCCATAGCAAATTTTCTTGCTATTGAAGATTTAAGGAATCCACCCATTGGTTTGAATGTTTTTGTGAAAATTTAACAACAAAAGTACTGTTTGCATTAATTACTTACAAACTTTAGCTCCTCTTTTAGCCTCTATTTAGAACTAATTCAAAATACCTTATATTTTGTTGAATCTTTGAAATTGAAAGGCTTGAAAATCTTTTTCTTTTCCGTTTATAAAATAGCTGAAATATGGATTTGGCAAAAGCTTAACGAGCCTTAAAAATCAATTTTTGTAATTTCAGTCTTCCCTACAAATTTTAATGATGAAAAATAAGATTAAAGAAATGATCGTTTCACTTTCTGAGATTTTTGAAGGTACTCCCTGGTATGGTGATTCGGTCATGCAAAAATTAGAAAACGTCCCATATATTATTGGAGATAAGAGCTGTATTCCTCAATCCCATAATGTAGCTCAAATAATGGGACACCTTATAGCCTGGAAAACCTATGCTCTGCAAAAACTTAAAGGGAATACCGATTTTGATATTGAAGTGGGATCAAAAAGGGACTGGCCAAATATTGAAGTTAATTCTCAGAAGGATTGGGAAGAATTAAAACATAAACTTGTAGTCTCACAGCATAATATCTACGAATTTTTAAAGGAAAAGCAGGACGATTTTTTAAATCAAAAAGTAAGCGGAAGGGATTATAATTTCGGATATTTACTTACTGGAATCATTCAGCATGATATCTATCATATAGGTCAGATAGGCCTTATTCAGAGTCAGCTAAAAAATAATGAAAAACAATCAGGAGTCTTTAAAGCTTAAATTTTGTATTGATGGAATTCATTGATTATTATAAATTACTGGAACTAGATAAGTCTGCTAGTCAGGCCGATATTAAAAAGGCTTACAGGCGTCTGGCCAGAAAGTACCACCCAGATCTTAACCCAAACGACAAAGAGGCACAATTAAGGTTTCAACAGATCAATGAAGCGAATGAGGTGCTAAGCGATTCTGAAAAAAGAAAAAAATATGATCAGTACGGTAAGGACTGGAAACATGCTGATCAATTTGAAGAAGCTCGAAGACAACAGGCTGCTTCAGGGGGATTCGGAGGTGGATATGGTGGAGGTTTTTCCGGGGGTGGCCAGTCTTATTCCGGAAGTTTTGATGATGATACATTTTCAGATTTCTTTGAGCAAATGTTTGGAGGAAGAGCCAGGGCACAAGGTTCCCATCGCGGAGGCCATTTTAAAGGGCAGGACTATAATGCCGAATTACAGCTTAATCTAAGTGATATTTATACCAGCCAGAAGCATACACTTACCGTAAATGGGAAGAATATCAGGCTAACTATTCCCGCAGGAGTTGAGAATGGGCAAACTATTAAAATCAAAGGGCATGGAGGCCCCGGGATGAAAGGCGGCCCTAAAGGCGATCTGCTTATTACGTTTAAGGTCCTTAATAATACCAATTTTAGAAGGGAGAAAGAAAATCTTTACGCTAAAACTGAGATTGATCTTAGTACTGCAGCACTTGGTGGGGAGATTCATGTGAACACATTTAATGGTAGGGTGAAACTTAAAGTAAAACCCGGGACTCAAAATGGAGCTAAAGTGAAATTAAAAGGGAAAGGTTTTCCGAAGTATAAAAGGCCAAATCAGTTTGGAGATTTGTTTATTACTTATTCTGTGAAAGTGCCGGAAAACTTAAGTGAAAAACAAAAGAAATTATTTGAGGAACTCAAAAAAACAGGAATCTAAGATCCAGTATCTTGAAAATAAATAAGAGATGAACAGAGAAGATTTAATACCCGCCGAAGAAATATGCATCCGTTATAAGGTGGAACGCCAGTTCGTAAGTTCTCTATTTGAATCCGGAATCATTGAGGTTGTGATAATTGAAGAAACTGAATATATTCCAAATGAACACTTGGGCGAATTTGAAAAAATGATCCGGCTTTCCCGAGATTTAGAAATAAATATGGAAGGCCTTGAGGCAATTCACCATCTTTTACAACGTATACAAAGTTTACATGAAGACAACAGGCAGCTAAGAAACCGCCTGGGCCTTTATGAATAAAAAGAACCTTCCTTACTGCGTGTCCAGCCAGAATAAATACCAATCCTAAGCAAGGGACACTTAAAAATTAAAAGCTCCTTCGCCACCATCTGAAAAAGAAAGTTGCTCTATTTCCAGATCATCCCGAACTGAGAGAAAGCCTGCCGCAATCGCTTCCGCTACTTTTTTCGCAGACAGGCTTTCTTTAAATGAATCGGGAACGAAAAGGAAATCAAAATGATCTGTTTTTATTAATCGTATTCCATGTCGGGCTCAGTAAGAGCTTCCGGAGTCGGGCTCTGCCCGTTTTGATTTCCGCTTACTTCAAATTTAGTCTCAGCTTTTTTACCATTGATTTCGAGGTTAATGCCGTATTTCCCTGTAGGGATATAATACTTTTCGTTAGCCGCTTTTTTCAGATTTAATTTATCATCGTCTTTCTGAAGTTTTTTTGAAGTTTCTTCAGTAATTGTGAGATCATATTTGGTCGTATTAAATCCTTTATCTGCATCCACCTGAAATTGTTGAACTTCTATGCCAGATTCAGATTTAATAGATATAGTTGCTTTTCCGGCTTTAGCAGAATAAAAAGTGATAGGTAATTCAGGTACATAAGGATCCATCCATTTGTTATGTGAATTTCCCCATCTGGGAGAGAATCTTATTTCTTCGGCTGAAGAAATACTTAAGGCTTCATCCATATCATCTTTGTTCATACTTGAAACTGCCGAGATGTCGGCTATATAAATCGAGCGTCCATGTGTTCCAACGATAAGATCTTTTTCTCTTTCCTGCACACGGAGATCATGCACGGGAACATTTGGAAATCCTGTGCTGAAAACCTGCCAGTTTTTCCCACGATCTAACGAAACATAGAGGCCATTATCTGTTCCCAAATAAAGTACATTTTCATTATTTGGGTCTTCTCTAATAACATTAACCGGCGATAATGGCAAATTTGAACTAATGCTATTCCAGCTCTGGCCATAATTTTCAGATACATATACATAAGGCCTGAAATCATCATTCCTGTAGCCGTTAAGGGTGACATATACTCTGTCTTTTTTAAATTCTGAAGCGATCACTCTGGAGACCCACCGATCTTTTGGTAGATCCTTGGTGATATTGGTCCAGTTTCCGCCACCATCTCTGGTAACCTGAATGATTCCGTCATCACTTCCAGTATAGATAAGGCCAAACTGAAAGGGAGATTCGCTGATTGTTGCCAATGTTCCGTAGGGCACATCGCCTTCTTTTCCTCCCTTGGTAAGATCTTCTGAAATAGCAGACCAGGTTTTTCCCTGGTCCATGCTGCGTAGCAATTTATTGGCCCCGAAATAAAGGATATCCTGGTTATGCGGAGAGAGCAAAATAGGCGTTTGCCAGTTGAATCGATACGGACTCTCACCCAGCTCATGTTTAGGCTGTATATAGTCACGTTCTCCTGTCTCACGATTGATTCTGAAATAGCTTCCGAACTGGAATCCAGTATAAACAACATCCGGATTTCGGCTGTCAATTTCTACCTGCATTCCGTCTCCACCCATTATAGATTCATAGTTGTAGTTACCAGAAGCAGTCCAGCCAGGGCTTTCTTCATTGGTATGTGGGCCTACCCATACACCATTATCCTGCAAACCACCATAAACGTGATAGGGTTTCTGATTATCTGTATTCACACTATAGAATTGCCCAACGGAAGGGGAATTATTTTTGATCCAAGTCTCTCCGTCATCGTAGGAAATATTGATTCCTCCGTCATTTCCATCAATGAGATGACCAGATTTATTTGGATCTATCCATAGTGCGTGGTGATCTGAATGTACATTTTCAGCATCGATAGAAGAAAATGTTTTCCCACCGTCTTTAGATTTTAGGATAGGTACGCCATAAATATAAATTCCATTCTCATCGCTGGGATCTACATGGATCATCCCAAAATAATATCCATAACTATAGTAAACATCATCCAGATAATCTTCATGGGTCTTATTCCAGGTTTTTCCACCATCGGTACTTTTATAGACCTGTGCACCGATCACCGGAGTATCAAATAGATTTTCATTGGCACTTTCTAGATATAGCGCAAGGTCTTCGGGTTTGATCTCGTTGGAACGAATCATATCTTTCACTTTTTCGGCGGTATATTTTTTCTGAAAATTGTTGGAGCTTAAAAAAGTTTCCAGTTCCTTAATATCAAGTTTTAGGAATTCTGAATCTTTCATTTTTTTAAAATCTTCTTTCTGAAGTCCTTTCTCCTCCTTTTCTTCCTGATCTTTTTCTTTTTCCCGGTGGTTCTGGTTGTCCAGAATTGCATAAATTGTATTAGAATCATATATGGCAAGTCCTATTCTCCCAACCCCATCACCGGTTGGGAAACCAGAATCTTTCTTAGAAATAAGTTTCCACGTATCTCCGGAATCCATACTTTTATAGATACCGCTGTTTTTTCCACTTTCTCTAAAGTTCCAGGCATCCCGTTGCTTATCCCAGGCCGCAGCATACATTTCATTGAAATTTTCAGGATTTACTGCCAGGTCAATAATACCTGTATATTCACCTACAAAAAGTTTCTTATTCCAGGTTTTCCCTCCATCGGTAGTTTTGTAAATGCCTCTTTCGGAATTTGGAGTATATAAGTGACCAGTCACTCCAACCACCACTTCATCAGGATTATCAGGATTAATAAGGATTCGGCTTATGTGATGAGAATCTTCTAACCCCATAAACTTCCAGGATTTGCCTTTGTCATCAGATTTTAATATTCCAATTCCGGCGTAAGAAGACCGGGAGGCGTTGACTTCGCCGGTTCCAACCCAGATGGTTCCGTTATGCCAGTCAACAGCAACGTCACCTACCTTTTGGGTCGGACTGTTGTCCATAACCGGTATAAAACTGGTTCCATTGTTATTGGTGTACCAGAGTCCACCAGTGGCGTAGGCCACATAGAATTCGGTAGGATCTTCAGGATTCACGGCAAAATCGGTAACCCTTCCACTCATTACGCTTGGTCCAATATTCTTTAAAGGAATATTCTTAACGATAGAGTTTTTTGTCATCTGCTCTTTTTTCTCAATAGCTTTCTGCAGGTCGGCACCTGTAGTTGCAGTTTGTTGTGAGAAAAGTTGAGAAGCAGAAAAAATAAGAAGTAAGCTGAAAGTAGTGTATATATGCTTCATAATTTGATTTGTGAAAGTCTAAAAATACTAAAAGACTTTATTACCTGAAATTTTAAATGCACTTTAATAGCATTTGCAACTAATTCCCATTAATTTTGAAGAAATTGAAACAAAAATTTATGAAATACGATAGAATCGACTCGAAATTGTTTGTAAAAAACCGTAAAAATTTCATGCAGCAAATGCAGTCGAAAAGCCTTGCGGTTTTCAATTCGAATGATATTTATCCAATAGGTGCCGATAGTACCATGCCTTTTCAGCAAAATCGTGACATTTTTTATTTAAGTGGTGTAGATCAGGAAGAAAGTATTCTCGTTCTTTTCCCTGATGCACCGGAAGAAAAGCATCGTGAAATCCTTTTCCTCACCGAAACGAATGAACATATCGCGGTTTGGGAAGGCGCGAAACTCACCAAGGAGGATGCGTTAGAGGTAAGTGGTATTAAGACAGTTTACTGGATGAAAGATTTTGAAAAGATCTTTTTTGAGGTAATGACACAATGTGAAACGGTTTATTTAAATACGAATGAACATTATCGCGCGGCTCACAAGACAGAAACCAGGGACGATCGTTTTATAAAATGGTGTAAGGAAAAATATCCTGCCCATCAGGTGGCAAAGGCAAATCCAATCCTACAGAGATTACGTTCGGTAAAAGATCCTATTGAACTGGATTTAATGCAGAAAGCCTGTGATATTACAGAAAAAGCCTTCCGCAGGGTCCTTAAATTTGTTAAACCCGGGGTTTGGGAATATGAGATTGAAGCAGAATATTATCATGAGATGATTAGAAATCGTTCCCGTGGATTTGCATATACGCCCATAATCGCAAGTGGTAAAAGTGCCTGTGTTTTGCACTATATAGAGAACAATCAGCAGTGTAAGGAGGGAGAACTTATTTTATTGGATACGGGGGCTGAATATGCCAATTACTCCAGTGACCTGAGTAGAACTATCCCGGTTTCAGGAAGATATTCAGATCGCCAGAAACAGGTTTACAATGCTGTAAATAAGGTGAAAAACGAGGCCACAAAATTGCTGGTTCCGGGAACTCTATGGAAAGAATATCATGTGGAAGTCGGAAAGATGATGACTTCTGAATTACTTGATCTGGGATTGCTTGATAAAGCAGATGTTCAAAATGAAGATCCGGACTGGCCGGCTTACAAGAAATATTTCATGCATGGAACTTCACATCACATTGGTCTGGACACTCATGATTATGGAATACTTACGGAACCAATGAGGGCTAACCAGGTGTTTACGGTAGAACCGGGAATTTATATTCCAGAAGAAGGTTTTGGAATTCGGCTGGAAGATGATGTTGTAATTCAGGAAAAAGGAGATCCTTTTAATTTGATGAGAAATATACCTATTGAAGCTGATGAGATCGAGGAGATTATGAATTCCTGATCTTTTAATTCATAAGGATAATTTAAACCATAATAATTGCCACGGATTCCTGAATTCTTATTCTTGAATTCGTGGCTTTTTAGTTTATAAAATGACAATACAATATAAAGGAGCAGAAATATATTACACCATCAAGGGACAGGGTAATCCGCTGGTTCTTCTGCATGGTTTTTTAGAAGATTCTGAGATATGGAAAGATCCGGTGCAGGAAATCAAAAAGCAACGGCAGGTTATTTGCATTGATCTACCCGGACATGGGAAATCGGAAGGATTTTCAGATGTTCATACCATGGAAGAAATGGCAAACTCTGTTAAGAAAGTTCTTGAAGATATTGGAGTTGAGAAAGTTAGCATTGCTGGTCACAGTATGGGAGGTTATGTGAGTTTGGAGTTTTACAAAAATTTTCCTATGATAGTAAAGAGTATAGCGCTGATTAATTCAACACCTGTTGAGGATAGTGTGGAAAAGAAGGAAAATCGTGAAAAATCAGCAAGACTGGTAGCAAAAAATAAAGAAGCTTATGTAAGGATGGCGATTTCAAACTTATTCAGTGAGAAAAGTAAGACTGATTTCGCCGCTGAAATTGAAAATTTTAAAAAGCGCGCCCTACAATTAGAGGCTAAAAATATTCAGGCAGCCTTACAAGGTATGAAAATTCGTACAAATTATTTAGAGGTTTTGAAAGAGGCTGGAATTCAAAAGATCATTGTTGCCGGAAAAGAAGATCCAATACTGGATTATAGGGAGTTAAAGGAGCTTTCGAAGGTGTGCGGTGCAGAATTTTTCTCAACGGAAAATGGGCATAATTCTTATATAGTAGATCTTTATAATTTAAGAAAAATTATGCATTTCATCGATTAATTAACTCTCTTTGTCGAAACATTAACTTTTTTTTATATTTTAGTAAACTAGAAATCAGAAATTTAACCTTATATGAAAAATTACAATCCTACTATATTTTCATTGGCAAAGGTTTATTGCAGTATTTTCGGTCATAAATTAAAAGTATCAAAAAACATCACAAATCATGTACACGAATATAAATGTGCTAAATGTGGTATGGAAATGACAGATACTGCCGATGGGCTTTTGGCTAGATTGACCCCAAAATTCAAAGAAACCAACGCCTATATCGCCAAAATACATGAGCGACGCAAGCGAAGACTTTATGCAAGAGCTTCTTAATCCTCTTCTTTATCCATTGAATTCCAGCCTCTGGCTATTAGTGGGAGCTTTTGATTGGCGCGGGTTATTAAATGTATCCCCTCACTTTCCTCAGTCACATGACCAATAACCGTTAAGTTTGGATTGCCTTTAATCTTATCATAGTCATCCTGAGAGATCGTAAAAAGTAGTTCATAATCCTCGCCACCGCTTAAAGCAATCGTAGTACTGTCCAGTTCAAATTCTTCACAAACAGATATTACCGCCGGATCTAATGGAATTTTTTCCTCAAATAAATTGATACCTGTTTTAGAGCTTTTACAAAGGTGTATAATTTCTGAAGAAAGTCCGTCGCTGATATCGATCATCGAAGTAGGTTTTACCTCGAGCGCTTTTAATAAGGGCGGAATATCTTTTCTGGCTTCAGGTTTTAGTTGTCGTTCGATGAGGTAGGTATACTGGTCCAGGTCTGGTTGAGCGTTTGGATTCGCTTTAAAAACTTCTTTCTCTCTTTCCAGGATCTGTAATCCCATATAAGCTGCTCCAAGATCTCCTGAAAGAACCAGAAGGTCATTTGGTTGTGCTCCACTTCTATAAACCACTTCATCTTTTTCGGCATATCCAACAGCGGTTACACTAATTAAGAGCCCTGAAGTGGAAGAAGTGGTGTCCCCACCAATAACATCTACATTATAAATTTTTGAAGCCAGCTGAATTCCGGCATAAAGCTCTTCTAACGCTTCCACTGGAAAGCGATTTGAAACAGCAATAGAAACAGTTACATGGCTGGCGGTTCCATTCATTGCGTAGATATCCGAAAGGTTTACCATTACAGCTTTATAGCCAAGATGCTTTAAGGGCATATAGGAAAGATCAAAATGCACGCCTTCTATCAAAAGATCGGTACTTATGAGGGCCTCTTTATCCTTAAAATTTAATACCGCGGCATCGTCTCCAATGGCTTTGACAGTGGATTCGAGCTTAGGAGTAAAATTCTTGGTAAGATGATCTATCAAACCAAATTCACCTAATTCTGAAAGGTTTGTCTTGCTTTCCTGACTATTTCCAAACATATAACTGAATTTAAAATGCAAAAGTAAGCATATAATGTACAATGAAGAATAAACCGAGTAAAGCTTTTAGCTGTTTAAAAGCCGTATTTGGAGAGATTTTCATCACTTTTGTTTTGCATTGACAGACTCTATTAGTCAATTTTTAAAACATATGCAGAGGCTATGGTAAAACACAAGGTTTGTAGTATATTTGTGCCTAATTTAGAATTAATCTTTATAACTTATGATTAAAGTTAGCGAAGAGGCTAAAAAGAAAATTTCCGCCCTCATGTCTGAAGGAGGTTTCAATCCTGAAGCCGACTATGTTCGTGTTGGTGTGAAGAGCGGAGGTTGTTCTGGCTTATCTTACGAATTGAATTTTGATAAGAGTCAGGCCGACAGTGATAAGATCTTTGAAGACAACAATGTAAAGATTGTTGTTGATAAACGCAGTGTTCTGTATTTAGCCGGAACTATCCTGGAATATTCAGGAGGATTAAACGGTAAAGGATTTGTATTTAATAATCCTAATGCACAACGAACCTGTGGTTGTGGAGAGAGTTTTTCCTTGTAAGTGGAAAAGTGGAAAGTAAAAAAGTTTAAAAAGTAAATGTCAAAATTTAATTCTTTTGAGATATCATAGCCTGGCAAAAGGCGCGAGAATTAAATTCTGAAATTTATGAAATAACAAATCAAGCACTCTTCATTAAAGATTATGATTTGAAGAGTCAGATAAGAAGGTCAAGTATTTCGATTTCTTCTAATATAGCTGAAGGATTCGAAAGAGAGACTACAAAAGAATTTAAACGTTTTCTATACGTTGCTAAAGCTTCGGCCAGAGAATTTAGGTCTCAGTTGTATTTAGCATTCGATTTGAAATATATAGAAAATGAAAAATTTGAAAGGTTAATTTTAAAGTTAGGGAAATTTCCAGATTACTTAGTGGATTGATCAAATATCTCTCCTCTACTTTATAACTTTTAACCTTCCAGCTTTAAAAACGAATTATGGCATATACCGAAGATGATTTAAAGAAAGAGCTCGAGACCAAAGAGTATGAGTATGGATTTTATACGGATATAGAGTCTGATACGCTACCAGTTGGTTTAAACGAGGAGATAGTTCGGGCAATTTCAAAAAAGAAGAATGAGCCGGAATGGATGACCGAGTGGCGATTGGAAGCCTATCGTGCCTGGGAAGAAATGACCGAGCCGGAATGGGCAAATGTGAAATATCCAAAACCCGATTTTCAGAATATATCTTATTATTCGGCTCCGAATAAAAAACCGAAATACGATAGTTTGGATGAGGTAGATCCTGAATTGCTGGATACCTTTAAAAAATTAGGGATATCTCTTGACGAGCAGAAAAAACTTGCAGGAGTAGCGGTTGATGTGGTGATGGATTCAGTTTCAGTAACTACTACCTTTAAAAAGACGCTGGCTGAAAAAGGGATTATTTTCTGTTCAATTTCAGAAGCGATTCAGGAACATCCTGAGCTGGTGAAAAAATATTTAGGAACAGTAGTTCCTAAAAAGGATAATTTCTATGCGGCATTGAATTCTGCCGTATTTAGTGATGGTTCTTTCTGTTATATCCCGAAAGGGGTGAGATGTCCAATGGAATTATCAACTTATTTCCGAATCAATCAGGCCGGAACAGGCCAGTTTGAAAGAACCCTGGTTATTGCTGATGAATCCAGTTATGTAAGTTATCTAGAAGGATGTACTGCGCCAACCCGTGATGAGAATCAGTTACACGCGGCGGTCGTAGAGCTTATTGCCCTGGATGATGCTGAAATAAAATACAGTACGGTTCAAAACTGGTATCCTGGAAATAAGGAAGGTAAAGGAGGAGTTTTCAATTTCGTAACCAAAAGAGGCCTTTGTGAGAAAAATGCGAAGATCTCATGGACCCAGGTTGAGACCGGTTCGGCAGTAACCTGGAAATATCCAAGTTGTATTCTTAAAGGGGATAATTCGGTTGGAGAATTTTACTCTATTGCGGTTACTAATAACTGGCAACAAGCCGATACTGGTACAAAAATGATTCATCTTGGTAAGAACACCAGGAGTACAATTATTTCAAAAGGAATTTCCGCAGGACAATCACAAAACTCTTACCGTGGTTTGGTTCAAATTAATGGAAGAGCAAATAACGCACGTAATTTTTCCCAGTGTGATTCACTTTTAATGGGGAATAAATGTGGAGCTCATACCTTCCCGTATATAGAGGTTAAAAATAAATCGGCACAGGTAGAACATGAGGCTACCACCAGTAAAATAGGTGAAGACCAGATATTTTATTGTAACCAGCGGGGGATAGATACCGAGAAAGCCATTGCTTTGATCGTAAATGGTTTTAGTAAAGAGGTTTTAAACAAGCTTCCTATGGAATTTGCTGTAGAAGCTCAGAAATTACTTGAAATTTCACTGGAAGGATCAGTTGGATAAACATCTGGTGGAGTGGTTATGAAAAAGTTATTTGGAATAATATTGATTGCTTTGGTTCTTTTTTCCTGCGAAGATGAAGATAAGAAAGACCTGGTGTCGAAGCCGGAAGTTGAGAAGGAGCAGGACAGTATCCAGGTGCTTACCGGGGATTTTGTATTTGGAAAAGACGCTGCGGTAATAAGAGGAGAGGACTTCGTTTACGGAGTAACCATAGATTCTATGTCACAGGTACTGGCTAAAAAAGTAGCTCCGTTGAAATCTGATGATTTCGATATGATTACAGTAACAGTTAAAGCCAAAATTGTTCCTAATCCTTTACAGGAAGGATGGGTTGAAGTAATAGAAGTTAGAGAAATTATGGAAGTTCCGGAGGCTAAAAAGCCTTCAGATACGATAAATCAGGAATAAAAGAAGAATAAACAGCTGCTAAGGCAGTTCAGAATTAATAAACATGTTAAAAATAAAGAATTTACACGCCAATATTGAAGATAAAGAAATTCTTAAAGGAATAGATCTTGAGATTAATCCGGGAGAGGTTCATGCGATCATGGGACCTAACGGATCAGGAAAAAGTACTTTGTCTTCAGTGATTGCAGGAAGGGAAGAATACGAAATGACCGATGGAGAGATGATCTTTGAAGGTGAAGACCTTCGCGAGATGGACCCGGAAGAAAGAGCTCATAAAGGGATTTTTCTTTCTTTTCAGTATCCGGTGGAAATTCCCGGAGTTTCAGTAACAAACTTCATCAAGACTGCTATAAATGCTCAGAGAAAAGCACATGGTAAAAAAGATATGCCTGCCAATGAGATGTTGAAATTGATTCGGGATAAATCTGAGATGCTTGAGATCGATCGTAAATTTTTATCACGTTCGCTTAATCAGGGTTTTTCAGGAGGAGAAAAAAAACGTAATGAAATTTTCCAGATGGCCATTCTTGACCCTAAACTATCTATCCTTGATGAAACAGATTCCGGTCTGGATATTGATGCTTTAAAGGTGGTTGCCAGCGGTGTGAACAAGCTTAGGAGAGAAGATAATTCTGTCTTATTGATTACTCACTACCAACGACTATTGAACTACATTGTTCCCGATTTTGTACATGTAATGGTAGATGGGAAGATCGTAAAATCTGGAGGAAAAGAACTTGCTCATGAGCTGGAAGAAAGAGGTTATGACTGGGTAAGAGAAGAAAAGGCAGTTTAATTAATTTGAGAATTAGATAATTCGAAAATTAGAATGAAAGTTGAAAGATTTCTTAGAACGAAGCTTAAGGCAAAGAACTTTCAACTTAAAACTTTAAAAAATGGAATTAAAAGATAAACTCATCTCATCATTTTTAGCCTTTGAAGAAGGATTGGGTTCCGATAATGGAATTTATAATATCCGGAATCAGGCGATAAAGGATTTTGAAAACCTTGGTTTTCCCAATAAAAAAGATGAGAATTGGAAATATACCTCCCTTAATTCGGTACTAAAGCATGATTACAGCTTTTTCCCGAAAAAGGAAGATGCGATAGAATATCGTGATATTAAGAAATATCTTATACATGATATCGATACCTATGACCTTGTTTTTATAGACGGAATTTATTCGTCACACCTTTCTCAAACAACCCATGACAAAATTGATGTATGTCTGATGTCATCGGCTTTGAATAAGGATAAATACCGGCCGGTGATTGATAATTATTTCAATAAGATCGCGCCAAAATCTGGGTTGAATTCACTAAATACAGCTTTTTCCAGGGAAGGAGCTTATATTCATATACATAAGAATAAGCAGGCTAATAAGCCCATTCAGATCATCAATTTTGCCACAGGGAATGAGTCTTCTTTATTGTTACAACCAAGGAATCTAATTGTAGTAGACGAAAATTCACAGGCACAGATCATAGAGAGACATCAGAGTCTTACAGATAACCCTGTGCTTACCAATTCGGTGACCGAGATCTTTGCAGATCGCAGGTCTATTGTTGATTATTATAAGATCCAGAATGACAATGCATCGGCTTCATTGATCGATAATACTTTTATCGAGCAAAAATCTGAAAGTGATGTTTCTGTTCATACGTTTTCCTTTGGTGGAAAACTTACAAGAAACAACCTTAATTTCTATCAGAAAGGAGAGCGTATTAATTCAACTCTTAAAGGAGTAACGATTATTGAAAACAAACAACATGTAGACCATAATACTTTGGTGCATCATGTGGAACCTAACTGTGAAAGTCATCAGGATTATAAAGGTATTTTTGGAGATAGTTCCACCGGAGTCTTTAATGGGAAAGTAGTTGTAGAAAAAGAAGCTCAAAAAACTAATGCTTACCAGTCTAATAACAATATTCTGGCAGACGATAAAGCTACGATAAACTCCAAGCCACAATTGGAAATCTTTGCAGATGATGTAAGATGTAGTCATGGTTGTACCATTGGTCAACTTGATGAAGATGCCTTATTTTATCTGCAATCAAGAGGAATTCCTAGAAAAGAGGCCCGGGGATTATTGATGTATGCATTTGCCAACAACGTGCTGGAGAGTGTTAGGATACCTGAAGTAAAGAAAAGGATCAATAAACTTATCGCTTCTAAACTTGAAGTGGATCTGGGGTTCAATCTGTAATTAACAATCACAAATACTTAAAGGATGAGTCAGCAAACTCAAGCTAAAACATTTGAGGTGGAAAGAATCCGCAAGGACTTTCCAATTCTTAGCCGCAAGGTAAACGGCTATCCTTTGGTGTATTTTGATAATGCTGCAACTTCACAGACTCCCAAACAGGTGATGGATGCGATCGTTGATTATTATTCGAATTATAATGCGAATATCCACCGGGGAGTCCATAGCTTATCCCAGGAAGCAACCGATAAATATGAACAGGCCAGAATTAAAGTGCAAAAGCATTTTAATGCTCAAAAAGCCTATGAAATTATTTTTACTTCCGGGACTACCCATGGAATAAATCTGGTTGCGAACGGTTTTGGCAGCTTTCTTAAAAAAGGAGATGAAATATTGGTGTCTGCGATGGAACATCACTCTAATATTGTTCCCTGGCAGATGCTGTGCGAGAAAACCGGAGCTCAGCTTAAGGTGATCCCTATGGATCAAAATGGCGAATTGATCTTTACTGAATATGAAAAGCTACTTTCTTCCAATACAAAACTTGTTTTTGTAAATCATGTTTCCAATGCGCTGGGTACAGTAAACCCTATAGGAGAGATTATTGAAAAGGCACATGAGAAAGGAGCAGCCGTATTAATTGATGGTGCTCAGGCCGCTCCCCATATAAAAGCCGATGTACAGGAACTGGATGTCGATTTTTATGTGGCTTCGGCTCATAAAATATGCGGTCCAACTGGAGTGGGAGTTCTTTATGGAAAAGAAGAATGGCTTGAAAAGTTACCTCCATATCAGGGAGGTGGCGAGATGATCGCAACGGTTTCTTTTGAAAAAACGACCTATGCCGGATTACCTCATAAATTTGAAGCAGGAACTCCAAATATCTGTGGAGGAATTGCTTTTGGAGCAGCACTCGATTATATGAATGAGATCGGTTTTGATGAAATTGCTGGTTACGAGCATGAACTTCTGGAATATGCTACTCAAAAGCTAAAAGAGATTGAAGGAATGAAGGTTTATGGCGAGGCTGCTGAGAAAACTGCCGTGATATCCTTTAATATTGAAGGTCTGCACCCATACGATATTGGAACTTTGCTTGACAAAATGGGAATAGCAGTGCGAACGGGACATCATTGTGCGCAACCGGTCATGGATTTCTTCAGAATACCGGGTACAGTGAGAGCTTCCTTTGCTTTTTACAATACCATGGAAGAGATAGATCGCTTTATAGAAGGTGTAAAAAAGGCTAAAATGATGCTTCAGTAAGTATTGAAGTATTTTTTCTATACTTTCAGAATCTATTGAAAGCAGTTATCTTATCATTATTAGAAAATATTGAATAGCAGTACTGCTTATTGTACTTTTGCTTAAAATTGAGACATGACGATACAGGAAAAACAAGAAGAGGTTATAGAAGAATTCTCCATGTTTGACGACTGGATGCAGCGTTATGAATACATGATCGAGTTAGGAAAGTCTTTGCCTCTTATAGATGAAAAATATAAAATCGATGAGAACCTTATTAAAGGTTGCCAGAGTAAAGTTTGGGTACATGCAGAGCTGGATGGGGATAAACTCGTTTTTACTGCAGATAGTGATGCGATCATCACCAAGGGCATAGTAGCTATCCTGATTAGAGTATTTTCTAATCAGCATCCTTCAGCAATTATTGAAGCTGATACTAAATTTATCGATGATATTGGCCTGAAAGAGCATTTATCGCCAACGCGTGCAAATGGACTGGTAAGTATGATCAAACAATTAAAGATGTATGCCGTGGCATACCAAACACAATTGAATTAAAATGGAAGAGGCAATAAACACTCAGGAACTTGGCGAAAAGATCGTAACTGTTCTAAAAACAATCTATGACCCGGAGATCCCTGTGGATATCTATGAACTTGGGCTTATTTACGATGTGATGGTAAGTACAGATTATGATGTTAAAATCCTTATGACATTAACCACCCCTAACTGCCCGGTAGCTGAATCGCTTCCAATGGAAGTGGAAGAAAGGGTAAAATCCCTGGATACGGTTAAGGACTGTGAAGTGGAAATCACTTTTGATCCGCCATGGAGCCAGGACCTTATGAGTGAAGGCGCAAAACTGGAATTAGGATTACTATAAATTTAACCGATGTCTGAAGAGATCATTAACCGTGTTGCTGATAGCAAACTAATTACCTTTAACCTTGAAGACTACTATCCCAAAGGAGAGAGAGTATTGTTTGACCTTAGTGAATGGCTTTATGAAGGATTTGTTCTTCGGGAGAAAGATTTCAGGGAGAATGTAAAGGGACATGACTGGTCGAAGTATCAGGATGCCTATATTGCCCTTACTTGTTCTACAGATGCGATTGTTCCAGCCTGGGCTTATATGCTGGTGACCACCTATTTGCAACCTTATGCTAAAAAGGTGATGACCGGTAGCCTCGAAGACCTGGAAAGTCTTCTTTATTTTGAAATTATTGAAAACCTTGATGTATCAGATCTTGAGGACAAACCCGTTATTGTAAAAGGATGTTCCCATAAACCTGTACCCAGGAATGCCTATTTATTTTTGATCAATAAGCTACAACCGGTGGTAAATAGCCTCATGTATGGAGAGGCATGCTCATCGGTACCTCTATATAAAAAACCAAAAAATTAGATATGAAGAAACTCTTACTTCTAGCCTTTACTATAGGATTCTTCTCATTTGTAAATGCACAGGCCGAAAAGGAAAAAGATTCAGTTCCTCCAAACGGCTGGAATACCAAAGGAAATGTTCAGTTATTATTTAATCAATCTGCTTTTAATAAAGAATGGACTGGTGGGGGAACCTCAAGTGTAGCTGGGAATCTAACCTTGAATTATGAGGTTAATTACCGAAAAGACGATTTCACATGGGACAATAAGCTTTTAGCGAATTATGGACTCACCAAGGTAAAAGGAGATGATTTCGCTCGAAAAACCAGTGATCGTCTTGAATTTAATTCAATAGCGGGAAAGGAGATCCAGGAATCTAATTTTTATTATACATGGTTTCTAAATTTCCGTACTCAAATTACCAAAGGATATGAGTTTGGTGAAGATCCTGATACAGGTGAGACCACAAGAACTGAAACTACCCACTTCCTTTCTCCCGGATATTTGCAAACAGGCCCCGGCATTATGTGGAAAAAAAGTGACAATTTAATGCTTAATCTGGCCCCGGCTACTTCTAGATTTATCTTTGTAGATCAGGCTTTTACAACAGGACCTGAATATGTAGATGGAGATTATTTTGGAGTAGACGAAGGGAAATCAATGCGTTTTGAATTTGGAGCATCCTTAAGCGCACTTGCAAAATTTGAGATCCTGGAGAATGTATCTATGGAGAATTCCATAAACCTCTATTCTAACTATTTGGAGGAGCCTGGAAATATTGATATAGATTACCTGATGAACCTCGAGATGGGAATTAATAAATTTCTTTCGGCTAACCTATTATTCCAGGCCATTTATGATGATAATGCAGTAACGGCATTTCAAATAAGGGAAGTTTTTGGCCTTGGAATCAACTACGGATTCTAATTTGAAAAAAAAATCAATTTAAAGCCTGCAGTGTATTCTGCGGGCTTTTATTTTTACAAGTTAAATTTTTGTTGAAGTAATCTTAGCTCTAACGCAGTAGCGTTCTATTGTTTACCTTTGTTTTTATGATTGAAAAGACCGATTTAGCATACGAAAAGACCGTTTTGATTGGGATTGTGACTAAGGAACAGGATCAGGATAAACTGGAAGAATATCTTGATGAGCTGGAATTCCTTACTTATACGGCTGGTGGGGAGGTGGAAAAACGTTTTTCTCAAAAAATGGAAAGACCGGATCCAAAGACTTTTATCGGTTCGGGAAAAATGAATGATGTCAAGGCCTATGTTGATGAGCACGAAATTGGAGCAGCAATATTTGATGATGAACTTTCTCCGGCACAACAAAAAAATATCGAGAAAATTTTAAAATGTAAAGTCCTGGATAGAACCGGACTTATATTGGATATTTTCGCCCAAAGAGCTAAAACCAGTTATGCCCGCACGCAGGTAGAACTGGCGCAATATGAATATTTACTGCCTAGACTTGCCGGGATGTGGACTCACCTTGAACGTCAACGTGGTGGTATTGGAATGCGTGGTCCCGGTGAAACGGAGATTGAGACTGACCGTAGGATCGTAAGAGATAAGATTTCTTTGCTTAAAAAGAAACTGGAAACTATCGATAAGCAAATGGAAGTTCAACGTGGCAATCGGGGACAGCTGGTACGTGTTGCTCTGGTTGGATATACCAACGTAGGTAAATCTACCCTGATGAATATGATTAGCAAAAGTGAAGTTTTTGCTGAAAATAAACTTTTTGCCACTCTGGATACTACCGTTAGAAAAGTGGTTATAAGAAACCTTCCTTTTCTACTTACAGATACTGTTGGTTTTATAAGAAAACTTCCGACGCAGCTGGTAGAGTCTTTTAAATCTACACTGGATGAGGTTCGGGAAGCTGATTTACTACTTCATGTGGTGGATATTTCACATCCAAATTTTGAAGATCATATAGATTCGGTTAATCAGATTCTCCGGGAAATAGACGCTCTTGATAAACCTTTGATTATGGTTTTTAATAAGATTGATAATTATAAACAGGAAGAAATAGAGGAAGACGACCTGATCACCGAAAGGACTTCAGCTCATTATTCCCTGAAGGAGTGGAAGAAGACCTGGATGAATAAAATGGGAGATAATGTGCTTTTTATTTCGGCCTTGAACAAGGAAAATTTTGAAGACTTCAGAAAAAAGGTTTACGAAGCAGTTAGAGAGATCCATATTACCCGTTTTCCTTATAATAATTTCCTTTATCCCGAATACGATAAATACGGCGAAGAGAAAGAATAGCTTAATAAAGCTTTAACTCATTTTGAAAGGATTCTTTTTAAATTTATAAGTATCAAAGACTTATAATTATGAAGAATCTTTTTTTATTGGCGGCAATAATGATTTATTCCGGGTTGAATGCACAATCCCTGGAAGGTTCCTGGAAACTTATGGAAGAGAATGGAAGGGAAGTTAATGATAAAGAAGTGGTGCGAATTTACCAGGATAATTATTTTTCTGAAGGTGCAAAGAATAAAGAAACCAATGAATTTCTTTGGGCAAAAGGAGGAGAATATACCGAAGGTGACTACCAGGAGATTATAGATTTCAATACGAAAGAACCAAAACAGATCGGTGAGACCGTTGATCCAAAATTGACATTTATGGATGATGGAGAAAGGATAAAGATCAATAATGTTAAGGAGGTTCAGGTTTGGAAACGAATAGCAAACGATGAGAATGATCTTAGTGGTAACTGGGTCATTACAGGAAGAAAGAGGAACGGCGAAATGAGCAAAAGTGAACCTGGAGACCGGCGAACAATAAAGATCCTTGGGGGAAACAGGTTTCAATGGGTAGCCTTTAATTCGACGACAAGAGAATTTTTTGGTACCGGAGGAGGCACTTATTCTGCGAATGATGGAAAATATACCGAAAATATCGAGTTTTTCTCAAGGGATGTCAATAGGGTTGGAGCCAGCCTGGGATTTGACTATAAAGTCGAAAATGGAGAATGGCATCATATGGGGAAAAGTTCTAAAGGAGATCCTATGTATGAGATATGGGAACCTTATGCGGTGGCTTACGAAGATTAAATACCATAGAAACTATCCCAAATTATCCATGTAAACTGATTTTTTATGTATTTCAACGAATTATGAGGGTGATGGAGCGGAATTTAACGCGTATGTTTCCTAACATAATTCAGGACGCACCGAAATATTGAACAGAATTACAAAAGAGGCTGTGAAAATTTGATAGTTTTTAATAGCTTTTCTGAACTTACAATTTTCCCTTTCGATTTAACGGAATGATCAAATACTGGAATTTCCAGATTCATTTCTTTGGCCGCCTTAGTATAATATTCCTCTTTTGGCGGATGCTCGGGGAAAACCACATTCCATACACCTTGATCTTTTTCGTTTTGTATCAACTTCAGGATAGTGGCGATACAATCTTCCCGGTGGACTAGGTTTACGGGAGCTTTAGGGTTGGAAACATCCTTTCTTCCCGATAAATAATGGATGGGATGCCGGTCTTCCCCAATAAGACCACCAAACCTTAGAACCGTAGCAGGAAGTTTCTCATTATTGAGAAATAGCAATTCAGCATTCCTCAGTTGAACAGCACTATCATCCGTATTATCCGTATCAGAATCTTCAGTATAAACAGGGAAATCTTCCGTGTCTGCATAGACCGAAGTTGAGCTTACAAAGATCACTTTTTTTGGCCGGGCTCTTTCAATAGATGGAATAAGGCTTCGGATCTTCTGCACAAAGTTGGCCTCTGGATTTTTCCTTAGCCCTGGGGGTATATCAATAATAAGGATCTGAGAGGTAGATAAAAAGGATCTTAGATCTCCCTGGACCCCTTTTTCAAAGATCTTGATAGTATAAGGAATAATTCCGGCCTGCCGTAGTTCTGCCATCTTCTCATTTCTGGTAACAGATCCTCTAACTTCATGATTCTCCCTGGCTAATTTTTTGCCTAATTCAAGGCCTAACCAGCCACATCCTAATATTGATATTTTCATCTAATTCAGTTCAATTGTTTTTTTCTGTATAGTGACATCGTTGAGTACAAAAGGTCTCGGAATCATTCCTTCAGGTCTTTCCTCGACATTAAGTTCCTGATTTTCGATAAGATCATAAGCCGATTCGTAGAGGACAAATTTTGGTTTTTCTCCATTTTTAATGCTAAACTCAATTCGCAATGTGTCCCGGTTTGTCGCAAAATACGTTAATAATCTTTCCTTCCAGCGTCTTTTGAACATATGAAATGCATTTTGCCCCAGATATACTTCGGGAGCTTCCAGATTGTTTACCCTGAATTTTGTAAAATCAATATCATTAAGTTCATAGAGTTCCATCCTGTTCACCTCCCTATTCGGAGCGATTTTGAGGGAATAGTTCTTCAAGCCACTTGAATCTTTTCCGATTTCTTTTAAAATGATCCCGGGTTCTGCCAAATCAATAACCGGTGCCTCTTTTTTAAATGTAAATCCCGACTTGTATTTACTGCTAAAGGTAGATTCGGTGGTGGAATATAATTCGGGATCATCGTCAAATATTCTTGAAGTCCATGCGTCCTCCATTCCGTCATAGGAATACCAAAAGGCGGCCCCTTCATCCAGATCGTTCAAGTACACCAGGCTATTTGGTTTCGGCCTTTCCACTGAAAATTCTGAATAATAATGGGCGGTAAGGATGAGTATATTAAAGACCAGAAAAGAAACTATACCAAAGGACTTTAATCTTTTAAAGTATCCAAATACCGGAAGTATCAATACAAAAAGCAGGCTTGTTAGTATTGAGGTCACAAATAGCATTTTCAAACCTAAGGCTACAGGAAGGCTCCAGATTAACGGATGTACGATCGTAATAGAGGGAAAGCAAAGTAAAGCCATTAATATACGATTAGGCCTTTTTTGCAAGATCATAATGTATAACTGAAGCAGCGCAAAATAAACAGGGATAATAAAATAGGAAGCCCCTTTAAGGTAAACAGCCAGAAAACCACTAATAAAAAGCCATATGAGAATGGGTCCAATAAAGGAAGCTGCTCTGCGGGTTTTTTTTCTGAACGCATGATATATAAAGAAACACACAGTAAGTGAGATAAAAATGGAGGCTGCTATATACCAGTAACCATTATAGGTAAAGCCGTGTTCCATTTCAGAATATTGAGGATATATAAAAAGGCAGAATTTCCAGAAGGCCCATGACGCCAAACCGGAAATAAGAAGACTTAGCAAAAGTGGTAAAAAGCCTTTAAAAATTTCCAGAATATTGAAACGTTCTTTCCTTATACCATAAATAACCAGAGCTAAAAAGAGGAGGATGGCCATGATAAACATTGGCATAATCCATTCGAAGGAATAGGTGATGAAAATTCCAAATGGCAGATTAAAATAGATAAGATCACGATCACTTGAAAGATTTTCAAGATCGGCATCCTTGAAATAATTTAATAAAGGCATAAGGTAGCTGCCCTGATGTGCAAGTGATTTTTTGTCAAGATTTTTTGGGACATCATTTGCGGTATGGTAATCAAAGAAATCATCGATGAATGCAAAATTGTATCCATTAATGTTTCCCTGTTCTCTTAGTACAGTTAGGTCGGTGTCGTTGGGCAGCATTTTATAAATGCTATATGCCATCGAATTCGTATTTGGATATTTTGGATTGGCATTTTTAAATGCCTCAATAAGCCTGGCGTTTTTGCCATTGGTTTCCAGAAGCATAAATGGTTTGCCTCCACTCCCTCTGGCTTCGAAATTAAGTGCAAGTTTAACATCCTCTGCCCAGGGATGATCTTGCATAAACAAACCGGCGCCGTTAAGTCCTAATTCTTCCGCATCGGTGAAAAGAATGATAATATCGTTTTCAAAAGGGGTTTTTGAATTTAGTAAAGCTCTTATCCCTTCGAGAACCGTGGCGACTCCGCTTCCCGCATCACTGGCGCCATAGGATGAATGTGTCGCGCTATCATAGTGTGACATCAAAACCAGCGCATTTTTTCCGTCTCCACTGCCTTCAATTCTTGCAAGAATATTCTCGGGTCTCACAAGATTGGCTTCTTTACTCAAATTAAAACCTTCCTGTGTCTGGACTTCGAGTCCCATTTCCTGTAATTGGTTAACTATATAATTACGAACTTCACTGTGTGCTTCACTGCCCACATAATGCTGTTTTTTGCCAATTTCGGCAACATGCTCAAAGGCTCTTTGGGTAGAAAATTGAGAATCTGGAATACTGGATTCTGGTTGGTAATCTGGCTGGTCAAAATTAAAATTCAACCAAATTGCAAATACAAGTAGTAAAAAAGCTATTAAGCCGGAAAATCGATTGTTCATGTAGTAAGTTTCGGAAGTCTTAAAGTTAATTAAGTTTTTCTCTTTGGGAAAATTTTAAAGATCAGACCCAATATTTGAAAATTCCTTATATTTAAGTAATTAAGAATCAAAATCTTATAAATATGGGAATTAAGAGTTTTATGGGAAGAAGGGCAAAACCAGAAAAACCTTCAGATACCCCAATACTTGTTAGGGATTATATGACTGCGAATTTAATCACCTTTCAAGAGAAGGAAAATGTTATGGACGTGATGGAAAAACTTATAAAACATGGAATTTCGGGAGGTTGTGTGGTAAATGAGAGAAATGAGCTCCTTGGAGTTATTTCTGAAGGGGATTGTATGAAGCATGTTTCAGACAGTCGTTACTACAACATGCCAATTGATGATCTCACCGTTGGAAAACGGATGACCTGCAATGTGGAGACGATAGACGGTAATATGAATGTGCTGGATGCCGCTAAAAAATTCATCGAATTGAAGTTTCGAAGGTTTCCAATTGTCGAACATGGAAAACTGGTAGGACAGATAAGTCAGCGTGACGTTCTTAGAGCAGCTTTAAAGCTTAAGGGGCAGAACTGGAAGTATTGATTTAAATTGATTTCCCTTCTAACTTTCAGAGAATATAGATCATTAAATTGTTTTTGGCTTTTAAAATTTCCTCCTGCTCACTCTTTAATTCCTTTTTACTAATGCATAAAAATCATTATCCAGCTTAAGATAACCCTGATCATAAATAAAATAATACTGTTTTCCGGTTTTGGTGGTATAGATACTGGTAAAATATTCAAAGCTAAATCCTCTGGTTTGTAATTTGGATTTAGGCACGGAAGTTTTTCCGTCTGGATTCAGTTCTTCCAGGATCCGGTAATTCTTGCGGAGTAGATTGTTGGTGTTCCTGATAAGATTGGAACTGGCTTGGTTTGCTTTGTTATGAAAGGAATTACGGCAATAATCACTACAGAATTTTTTATCTGTTCTTCCAATTATTTTTTCACCACACTCCACACAGGTTTTTTCCATAATTTAAATATAAATAAAAAATAAGTTATGGATATCCCTGGAAGTCAGTTTGTATGGCAGCATTTTGAGGTTGAAGATGGCAGGGGATTAAACTGAAATCCTCTCAGGTTTTCATATCTCTAAAACCTTATATTTGTAAAAAAAACGATGTCTTTGAAGAAGCTACTGAAGGAGAAGGGATACCATCGCATAAAACTTGGCTATACTAAAACAAACCATTTGGAGGTGGTAGCCAGGATTAACGATATAGAAGGAGTTTTTATTTTGGATACCGGCGCATCATCCACCTGTGTAGGGCTGGAAGCCATAGAACATTTTGAATTACTGGCAGAGGATAGTGATATTAAGGCGGCGGGAGCCGGAGCGACAGATATGCTCACACAAATTGCCCAGAAGAATAGAATAGAAATTAAAGGCTGGAAAAAAAAGAAGGTTGATCTGGTCTTATTTGATTTAAAACATGTGAATGAAGCACTTATAAATCATAAGGCTGAAAAGGTTCATGGAATCATAGGAGCCGATATCCTGAAAAAAGGTAAAGCCATCATTGACTACAAAAACAAGGCTTTATATCTTAAATAAGGGGAATTTTCCCCTTTATCTGGAAAGGTATATTGAGTAGATTTGAAGAGGTTACTTACTTACAATTATGTTTAAAGATAAAATTTCCTCTCAGCTCTTCTTTATAATACTGGCCATTTTGGTTGTGGGGATATTATCATTAAATGTAATTCGTTTGTTAGTTTTGTTTTAATTTTTGTTAGAAACAAAAAAAGGCCTGCTGTCGCGGGCCTTTTTGTTTTTTAATCTTTTCAAGAGACTTATAATTCCAAAGCTCTTTTTACATCATTATCCATAAGTAGTTCTTCAGGATTTTCCAGTGCTTCTTTAACAGCAACCAGGAATCCTACAGATTCTTTTCCGTCAATGACGCGGTGATCATAGGAAAGAGCCACATACATGATTGGTCTTATCTCTACATGGCCATCAACTGCTACAGGTCTTTCTACGATATTGTGCATTCCAAGAATAGCACTTTGAGGCGGGTTGATAATTGGTGTGGATAACATGGAACCAAATACCCCTCCATTGGTAATGGTGAAAGTACCACCGGTCATTTCATCAACGGTGATCTTACCATCACGAGCCCTAAGAGCAAGTCTTTTTACTTCGGTTTCCACTCCGCGGAAGCTCAAGTTTTCAGCATTCCTAATTACCGGCACGGTAAGACCTTTTGGCCCGGAAACAGCAATGCTAATATCTTTATAATCATAGCTTACCATATAGTCGCCATCGATCATAGAATTTACCGCGGGATATTCCTCAAGGGCGCGAATTACGGCTAAGGTAAAGAAGGACATAAATCCTAAACTTACGTCGTGCTTACTTTTAAATTCCTCTTTATATTTTTTACGAAGCGCAAAGATTGGGGACATGTCTACTTCATTAAAAGTGGTAAGCATCGCCGTGTCATTTTTGGCGCTCACTAATCGTTCTGCCAGTTTACGGCGGAACATAGACATCTTTTTCTTAGTCTCTCCTCGTTTTCCTGGCCCTGGAGTTCCCATAGAAGCCTTGGCTTCAACGGCATCATCCTTGGTGATGCGCCCGTCTTTACCCGAACCTTTTACTTCTTTAGGATCAATTCCTTTTTCATCAAGGATCTTTTTGGCTGCAGGAGAAGGACTCCCGGATGCGTAAGTATCCTGTTTTTGAGAAGGAGTACTGGATTTAGAAGGTTTTTCGGTCTTCGAATCAGCCTTTTCACTGTCCTTTTTATCTTTTTTCTTTTCCTGACGTTCTTTTTCTTCCTCTTCAACAGGCTCATCAGGATTTGCAGTTTCTTCCTCTTTGCTTTCTGCATCATCGCCACCAGATTTTTCAGCTTCTTCCTTGCTTTCTGCATCATCGCCACCTGGTTTTTCGGCTTCGGTATCGATTAGACAAACTACTTCGCCAACTTCCACTACATCACCTTCTTCCGCTTTTAAAGTGATAATACCGCTGGCTTCTGCAGGAAGTTCAAGTGTCGCTTTATCACTATCCACTTCGGCAACTGCCTGATCTTTTTCAACGTAATCCCCGTCTTCTACCAGCCACTGTGCTATTTCAACTTCAGTGATGGATTCCCCGGGTGAAGGAACTTTCATTTCTAAGGCCATGATTGTTGTTTATTTTGGTTCCTGAATTCAGGAAATTGGTTCTTAATTATTTTCTTCTTCGTTTAAATCTTTATCGAAAACGCTCGCAATGACGCGTTCATGTCGTTTTTTGAATCTTACTGAACTACCAGCTGCAGGAGAACCGTAGAATTTACGGCTACATACCCTAAAATTCCTGGCTTCCCTGAAATGCATCAACAAGTGCCCATAAGCTCCCATGTTTCTCGGTTCTTCCTGTGCCCATACAATATCTTCAGCATTCTTATATTTTTTCATCATTTCTTTCATCTTTGCGGTAGGCAATGGGAATAATTGCTCCAATCTCACAAGGGCGACATCTTCTCTGTTATTTTCTTCTTTATGTTTGAGAAGGTCGTAGTAGAATTTACCAGTACAGAAAATCAGGCTTTTTACTTTATCTTCTTTTGCTTCCGGATCATCAATTAAAGGCTGGAAACTTCCATTTGCAAACTCTTCTTTGGTTGAGATTACCTTTGGATGACGTAATAAACTTTTCGGAGTAAAAACAATAAGCGGCTTTCTAAATTTGGCTTTCATCTGTCTCCTGAGCAAATGAAACATATTCGCCGGAGTGGAGATATCGGCAACATACATATTATCTTTTGCACATAATTGAAGAAAACGTTCCATTCTACCAGAGGAATGTTCTGCTCCCTGACCTTCATAACCATGAGGGAGGAACATCACCAGTCCGTTTTGCAGCTTCCATTTATCTTCAGCAGCCGAAATATACTGGTCTATCATGATCTGGGCTCCATTCACAAAATCTCCGAACTGCGCTTCCCAGATTGTTAATGTCGTAGGGCTTGCCATGGCATAACCATAATCAAAACCCACCACACCATATTCTGAAAGTGGAGAGTTATATATAAAGAAATCACCGTCTCTGTTCTCAATATTGTTATGAAGAATGATCTCTTCTTCGCTGTCTTCTACTTTTACTACAGCATGGCGGTGTGAGAATGTACCTCTTTCACTATCCTGCCCACTCATCCGAATGTTATATCCTTCCGTCATTAAAGATCCGTAAGCCAGGTGCTCGGCCATGGCCCAGTCCAGCTTGTTGTCTTCAAAATACATTTTCTTGCGAAGGTCAATGATCTTCTGGATCTTTCTCATGAACTTTTTATCCTTCGGCAATTCGGAAACAGCCTCGGCAATCTTGTCCAGTTTTTTGAGAGGGAAAGTAGTATCGATCTCTTTCATCATCTCATCTTCCTGAACATTTTCAAAACCTTCCCATTCATCTTGCATGAAAGGAGTGATCCTGGTGGTATCTTCTTTTCTGGAATCTTCCAGCTTTTCTTCGAGAGCGGCTTTGTACTTTTCTTCAAGAGATTCGAGGAAATTATCATCAATCACCCCATCATTTTTGAGCTTTTCAGTGTAAATATCACGTGCGTTCTTATGCTTTGCGATCGCCTTATAAAGCTTAGGCTGGGTAAACCTGGGTTCGTCACCTTCGTTGTGCCCATATTTTCTATAACCAAGAAGATCTATAAATACATCTCTTCTAAATTTCATTCTGAAATCGAGCGCAAAAAGAATAGCGTGTACTACGGCTTCGGCATCATCGGCATTCACATGTAATACGGGTGATAAAGTAACTTTCCCTACATCGGTACAGTAAGTAGAGCTTCTTGCATCGAGATAGTTGGTAGTGAAGCCAATCTGGTTATTCACTACTATATGAATGGTTCCGCCGGTCTGGTAACCTTCCAGCTGAGCCATTTGTATTACTTCATACACAACTCCCTGTCCGGCGATGGCAGCATCTCCATGAACAAGAATTGGTAAGACCTTTCCATTATCGCCTTCGTATCTACGATCCTGTTTAGCCCGGGTTATCCCTTCAACTACAGAACCTACCGTTTCCAGGTGCGATGGATTAGGCGCGATATTTATGTTAATTTCTTTACCTGAATCTGTGGTTCGGCAGGAAGTCCATCCCAAATGATATTTTACGTCACCATCAAAAATATCCTGTTCATAATCCTTTCCGTCAAATTCACTAAAAATATCCTTCGCATTTTTTCCGAAGATATTAGTAAGCGTATTAAGTCGGCCACGGTGGGCCATTCCCATTACGAAATCTTCTACACCAAATTCTGCTGCTTTTTCGATAAGCGCATCCAGGGCAGGAATCAGACTTTCTCCTCCTTCAAGTGAAAAACGTTTTTGTCCTACATATTTAGTATGTAAAAAGGCTTCGAAAGAAACCGCTTCGTTTAACTTTTTAAGGATCTGCTTTTTTCGATCCTTATCAAAATCCGGCTGATTTTCGTTGATATTCAGTTTGTTCTGTATCCATTGGATCTCCTCCGGTTTCCGAATATACATATATTCGATCCCGATGGACTGGCAGTATACCTTTTGTAGATGTTTAATGATCTCCTCCAGGGTACTTGGTCCAATCCCCAATACATCCCCAGCATTGAAAGTGGTTTTGAGGTCGTCTTGCTCAAGACCAAAATTCTCTATATCCAGGGTGGGCCTATACTTTCTTCTTTCCCGAACAGGATTTGTCTTTGTAAATAAATGTCCGCGTGTACGATAACCATCGATCAATCGAATCACCTGAAATTCCTTAATCACATGATCAGGAATTTCTCCTTCAGCAAATTCAATATCGGCTTCCTTCAGAACTTCTTCAGAAATACCATTTTCCATACCGAAGTCAAAACCTTGAAAAAAAGCCCTCCAACTGGGCTCTACACTATCAGGATTTTGTAAATATTGATCGTAAAGTTCTGCGAAATGTGCAGTATGCGCAGCGTTTAGAAATGAAAATCTATCCATAAATTGAAACAAATGTTTCTTTTGGTGTATAAAAACAGTAGCAAAAATACAATTTTTAAAAAAAACAGCTTGTAGGCATTATGATAATTCTCTATAGGATTATAGGAATTTTAACAATGCAAATAAGCGAGAAATTAAAAAAATGTAAATGATGAATAAAAAGGTTGTTATTAAACCTGCCGTTCCATGAGCATATGCCCAAACCTTCTTAGCGGTTCCTTTTTGGCGTCTGGGATTTCAATTTTTTCAAGAATTTGGAAAGCCTTATTGGTATATTTCTCTATTTCTTTTCGGGTAAGTTCTGCCGCTCCGCTACTTTCAAAAAGGGCTTTTGCGGCTTCGATTTTTCCGGAATTATCTACCGGGCTTATGGTATACAAGTGTTCCAGTTGAAGAGCTTCATTCTTACTGGCTGCCTCCAGTGTTTTTAGATATAGATAGGTCTTTTTGTTTTCAATAATATCACCGCCGGGTTGTTTGCCAAAGGTTTTGGGATCACCAAAAGCATCCAGATAGTCATCCTGAAGCTGAAAGGCAATTCCAAGTAGCCGGCCATATTGATAGATTTCTTTTTTGCACTCCTCTGAAGTTTCTGCTATAATAGCTCCCATTTGTAGGGAAGCTCCCACCAATACCGCAGTTTTATATTCGATCATTAAAAGGTAATCCTCAATAGTAACGTTATCACGGGTCTCAAAATCGATATCGTATTGCTGACCTTCGCAAACCTGGATTGCGGTTTTGGTAAAAAGATGTGCCAGTTCTTTGAAAACCTGTCCCTCATAATTTTCAAAGAGCTGGTAGGCATTGATCAGCATTGCATCCCCAGATAGAATTCCTGTATTGACATCCCATTTTTCATGCACCGTTTCTTTTCCGCGGCGAATAGGGGCATCATCCATAATATCGTCATGAACCAGGGAGAAATTATGGAAAACTTCTATTGCCAGAGCAGCATCTAGAGCCTTGCGATAGTCACCGTTCAAAGATATCTGTAGCCATAAGAACAAGAACCGGACGGAGCCTTTTTCCTCCTTGTTCAAGTATATAAACCATTGGTTCGTATAAATTTACAGGCTCTTTTACCTGAATTTTCTTGTGTAAATATTCGATTATCGCTTCTCTGTACTGAGGAATGGAAAGCATGGCCTAGAAATTTTTCCGCTAAAATACCATAAATGAAAGTATTTCAAATTTTAAGCAGATGTTAAATAATAGTAAAACTTTGGAAACTTTTATTGTTTTTAAAGTTTCCTTGCCCTAGATTTGCCCAAAATTTTGAGAAGGTGAGAGAAAAGATATTAATGGCGGCGTCTGAGATGTTTCTGACATATGGTTTTAAAAGCGTTACGATGGATGATATTGCTGAAAAATTAGGGATATCAAAAAAGACCATTTATGCGCATTTTTCTACTAAAACCAAACTGGTTCAGGCCACCGGTTCCCATTTGTTATTTAATATCTCTAAAGGGATTGAAGAAATAAGAGCGAAGCATCTTAATCCTGTAGTGGAAAATTTTGAGATCAAAAGTTTTGTCAATCAGCATCTCAAGGGAGAGAAGACTTCACCGCATTTTCAGTTGAAGAAGTATTATCCTAAAATATTTCAGAATCTTATAGAAGAACAGTTTTCGGTTTTACAGGATTGTGTGGGAGACAATATTAGAAGAGGTATAGAATCTGGGGATTATCGTGAACAGATCAATGTTCCCTTCGTTTGCCGTATACATTTTGTTGGAATGATGGGAGTGAAGGATAAGGATATCTTTCCGCTCGAAGAATTTAGTGAACAAGATTTGATCGACGAATTTCTTCATTATCATCTTCGCGCAATTTGTACACCCAAAGGAATAAAAACTCTAGAAGAATTTATTAGTACTCATGAAAAATAGAACACTTAAAATATTCACTTTTTTGATATTGGCCTCGGTATCAGTTTTTGCTCAGGACAGTCTCAAAACTTACAGTTTTTCCATTGATGAAGCGATAGCTTTTGGTATTGAAAACAATTATCAAACAAGGATCGCCCAAAAGGATGTGGATAAAGCACTCAAGCAAAAATGGGAGATCATTTCTCAGGGACTTCCTCAAATATCGGGAGATGTGGATTATCAGAATTATCTGAAGCAACCGGTAACCCTTTTACCTGCTGAAATTACGGGTGGCGAACCCGGAACTTTTGTGCCTGTCACCTTCGGGACCAAGCAAAGCATGAATGGGACTGCAACTTATAATCAGTTGATATTTGACGGTTCCTATATAGTAGGGGTGCAATCAGTGAAAACGCTACTTCAAATCTCGAAAAATGCCAAGACCAAGACCGATCTTGAGATAAAGAAAGCGGTTATAAATGCTTATGGGAATGTACTCCTTGCAAAGGAAAGTGTGGATATAATTGAAAAGAATGTAGCTACACTTCAAAAGACCTATGAGGAGACCCAAAAGATCTATGAAAATGGACTTACAGAGCAGGAAGATGTGGAACAACTGGAGATCACGCTGCTTAATTTGAAAAATAATCTAAGCCGTAGCATAAGGATGCAGAAGATCGCTTTTGAAATGCTGAATTTGAGTTTGGGTATTCCGGTAGAAGATCAGGGTAGTCCTTACCGATGATCTTGAGAAACTGGCGATGGAATATTTTGATCTGAACTTATTAAATGAAGAAATTCCGGTGGAGGAGAATATTGATTATCGTATCGCGAAGAACACAGCAGAATCTGCACAGATTCAAATAAGGCTTCAAAAAGCAAAAGCATTGCCTAGCCTTACCGGCTTTGTAAACTATGGAGCACAGGGATATAGCAATAAATTCACTTTTTTAAATTCTGATCAGAATTATTTTAACCAATCCATACTAGGCTTGAGTCTCGATATTCCAATTTTTAGCAGTGGGATGAGAAGTTCTAAAACTCAACAGCGTGAAATTGAATATGAGCAGGCGGTACTTGATCTTGAAAGAACCGAGAATGAGGTAAAGCGTAAAGATGAATATGGCGAAAAGTGAGTATGAATTCAGCCTGGAAAACTATCAGAATTCAAAAAAGAATCTGGAACTAGCCCAGAGAATTGAAAATAAAAATCAAATTAAATTTTTTGAGGGAATAGCAAGCAGTTTTGAACTCAGCGAGGCACAGCGACAGCTCTATTCTGCACAACAGAATTACCTGCAATCTATGCTTGATGTGATCACTGCTAAAGTGGAACTTGAAAATTTAATGGATACAAGAACTTACAAAGATGAAAACTAATTTCCCTTATCATATAAAGATGAAAAAATTATTTCTATTGGCTGGTATTCCACTCCTAATGTTGAGTTGTGGAGAAGAAGAAAAATCGGTAGACGATGTGATAGCCTCTGAAGACCTTACCGAGATCAAAGCCAAAAAAGCAGAATTAAGTGGTCGGCAAAGCGAGCTTTCCACAAAGATCAATAAGCTGGATGATGCCATCAAGAAGCTGGACAAGAACAGACAATTGAATATTGTGACCCTTGATACTTTAAGCGATCAGCTTTTTAAACATTTTGCGGAGGTACAGGGAGATGTGGCAACTGATGATAATATTATTATTTACCCTGAATTTTCCGGTTTGCTTACGCAGGTGAACGTGGATGAAGGAGATGAGGTTAGAAAAGGTGAGGTGCTTGCCAGAATTGATGATGGCGGACTTTCCAGTCAGCTTGCGCAATTAGAAGCACAGGCAGCTTTGGCAAAAACAACCTTCGAACGTCAAAAAAGATTATGGGATCAAAATATTGGTTCAGAGATGCAGTATTTGGAGGCTAAAACCAATTATGAGTCCATGCAAAATTCGGTGAACCAGCTTAAGTCACAAATCGGAAAAACTGTGGTAAGGGCACCATTTACCGGAACGATCGATGAAGTTTTTACTGAAAGAGGTGAGGTTGTGAATCCTGGTCAAAATAGGTTGTTCCGGCTTATAAGCCTTGAAAATATGTATGTGGAGGCCGATGTACCGGAGAATTATCTGAGTCAGATAAAAAAAGGGACCGATGTAAAAGTAGAAATAGGAACGCTGGGAAAAGAAATCGAGGGTAAAGTTACCCAGGTGGGGAGTAATATTAATCCCAATAACAGAACCTTCCAGGTTCAGATCGCTATTCCAAATCCAAAGGGAATGATCAGGCCCAACCAGATCGCTACCATAAAACTTAATGATTACACCGCTGAGTCTGCGGTGATAATTCCTGAAAGTACCATCCAGAAGAATGCTTTAGGAGAAAGTCTGGTTTATATCCTAGAGTCTAATGACCAGAAGGATACCGGAATTGCAAAAAAAGTGATCGTGGAAACTGGTTATGTATATAAAGATAGTATTGAGATCACCAAAGGACTTAAGTCCGGTCAGGTTTTGATCGTCGAGGGAGCTAAGAATCTGCGGGATGGGCAGGAAGTGAAATTCAGAAATTAGTAACTAATGAAGTATATAGATAAAGAATTTAAACTTTCGTCCTGGGCGATCGATAATAAAATGACGGTGTATGTGATCATTGCCATCCTCATGATTGGTGGACTAATGTCATATTATAGTATGCCGAGGGAATCTTTCCCTGAAATTATTGAAACCAAGATATATGTTAGCTCTATAAACCCTGGAAACTCTGCAGAAGATGTAGAGAAATTCATAACTGAACCTCTGGAAGAGGAATTCAATGATGTAGGCGGGGTGAAGGAGATTTCCTCAACGACCTTACAGGATTATTCCCTAATTATCGTAGAATTTGAAGAAGAGGTAGAGGTTGATGCCGCGAAACAAAAGATAAAGGATAAGGTTGATTTAGCAAAAGCCGAAACTACCTGGCCAACGCTAGATAATGGCGCGAAGGTAGAACCCAATGTGTTTGAGCTTAATTTTTCTGAGGAACAGCCTATTCTAAATGTCAATCTTACGGGAGATTATCCTGTTCAGCAATTGAAGGATTATGCCGAATATCTTCAGGAAAAGATAGAATTACTACCGGAAATCAAGGAGGCTAGCATACGTGGAGCTGAAGAAATGGAGGTAGAGATCGCGGTTGATCTTTACAAAATGTCTGCTTCCGAAGTGAGTTTTAATGATATAATTGGCGCTGTTAATTCCGAAAACAGGACAATTTCCGGAGGGAATGTAATCACTAGTGGGGTCCAGAAAAATATAAGGATCATAGGTGAAATTGAAGATCCTCAAGAGCTTAGAAATGTTGTGGTGAAAAGAGAAGGAGGCAATATTTTCCTGAAGGATATAGCCGAGATCAATTTTCAGGAAAAGGATCCTACCACCTATGCGCGCGAGTATGGTGAGCCAGTAGTAATGCTGGATATTAAAAAGCGAAGCGGAAAAAACATGATCGAAGCGGTAGATAAGATCAAGGAGATCGTAAAAACCGAGCAGGAGGAATACCTGCCGGAAAGTCTTGAAATCACTCTTACCAATGACCTTTCTACAGATACGAGAAACCAGGTAAATGATCTTGTAAACAATATTATTTTCGGGGTTATTCTTGTGGTGTTGGTACTAATGTTCTTCCTGGGATTCCGAAACTCACTATTCGTTGGGCTTGCAATCCCATTATCTATGTTCATGTCTTATATAGTATTGTCCAGTCTGGGTTATACTCTTAATACCATGGTGCTGTTTGCTCTGGTAATGGGGCTAGGAATGTTGGTTGATAACGGAATTGTGGTAGTCGAGAACGTGTATAGCCTTATGGACCAGGGAATGCCGAGGATAAAAGCTGCCAAGCAGGGGCTGGGTGAAATTGCCTGGCCTATTATTGCTTCTACGGCAACCACCTTAATGGCCTTCTTCCCATTAGCTTTATGGCCGGGAACTATAGGGAAATTTATGGTGATTTTCCCGATTACCCTCTCTATTGTTCTGGGTTCTTCATTATTCGTGGCACTTGTTATAAACTCCATGCTTACCTCTCAGTTTATGAAAACTGAGGAGGGGCATATTTCAAAAAAGAGACTTATTCGTACAAGTATTGGTATGGGCGCTGCCGGTTTAATTCTATTAGTTACCGGATACCTTATCTCTTTGGGCGTATTACGTGCGCTGGGTAATTTACTCATCCTTGCCGTTCTTTTACTATGGTTCTATAAATACGTACTTGCCAAAGGAGTAGCTTATTTTCAGTTTAAGGCATTAAAAAAGCTGGAATCCAGCTATGAGAGATTGTTGAAATACGCCTTAAGAGGTAGAAAGGCTTATGTGTTTTTCTTCGGAACATTATTAATGTTATTATTTTCATTTATTCTGATTGGTCTTGTGCAGCCTGATGTTTTGTTTTTTCCTGAAAATCAGCCTAAGCAGGTAATTACCTATATAGAATACCCAGAAGGGACCGATATCAAGAAAACAAATGAACTTACCAAAAAAGTGGAGGAGCGCATTTTCGACGTGATCAAGAAATATGAAGACGAAGATGGCTATAATTTCATGGTAGAGTCAGCTATAAGTCAGGTGGGTCAGGGAGCTGGAAATCCTCAAACCGATGGTGGACAGCAGGGAGATATGCCCCATAAAGGTAAAGTGACTCTGGTGATGAGAGAATTCAAAGAGCGGCGTGGGATTCCAAGTAGCCAGGTTCTGGCTGAAGTGCGTGAAGCGGTAAAAGGTTTTCCCGGGGCTTCAATTATTGTTGAAAAGGACGCCGCAGGACCACCTTCAGGTTATCCTATCAATATTGAATTAAAAGGTGAAGATTATGAGCAGATGCTCGCTGAAGCGGAAAACTTAAGATCTTATATTCAAAATTTAAGTGTGGCAGGAATTGAGGAGCTTAAGGTAGATGTTAACAAATCAAAACCTGAGCTTGATGTTCGGGTAGATCGTAAAAAAGCCGGACAACTGGGAGTTTCCACCGCAATGGTAGGCCAGACTCTTAGAAGAGGTATTTATGGTGAAGAGGTTTCCACTTATAAAGAAGGAGATGATGATTATGAAGTGAATGTTCGATTTAATGACGAATACCGATACAATGAAAATGCACTTTTTAATCAGCCAATCACTTTTAAAAATCAGAATAATGGTGAAATGGTTCAGGTTCCTATCTCCTCGCTGGTAGAAACCAATGTAGCCTCTTCTTTTAGTTCTATTAAACGGAAGGATCTCAAACGTGTGATCACAGTATATTCTAACGTTCTGGGAGGCTATAATGGAAATCAAATCGTGGAGCAGCTTAAAACAGAACTCAAAAATTATGATTTGCCTGAAGATATGACCCTGGAATTTACAGGAGAACAGGAGGAACAGGCAGAGAATATGAGCTTTTTAATAAAAGCTTTATTGATAGCTTTAGGAGGAATTTTACTGATCCTTGTTGCACAGTTCAACTCTATAAGTAAACCGATTATAATTCTGATGGCTGTGGTATTAAGTTTGGTTGGAGTCTTCCTTGGTCTTCTGATCTTTCAGATGGATTTTATTATTATTATGACCATGATGGGGATTATCTCACTTGCCGGAATTGTGGTGAATAATGCGATTGTTCTTATAGATTATACCCAAATACTTATTGACCGTAAAAAGGCGGAACTTGATTATGAGGATGATCAGCTATTAACCCGGGCTGAATATTTTGATTGTATTATAAGGGGAGGCCGTTCCAGGTTAAGACCGGTATTGCTTACTGCCATTACCACAGTTTTGGGTCTTATTCCTCTGGCAGTTGGTTTGAATATAGATTTCTTCGGACTGATCACAGATTACGATCCTGGCGTATATATTGGCGGTGATAACGTGATCTTCTGGGGACCACTGGCCTGGACAGTAATCTTTGGATTGGTGTTCGCAACTTTCCTCACCTTGATCGTTGTCCCGGTGATGTTCTATCTTGTGAACAGGGGAAAAGTAAGGATTGCAGACAAGCGAAAAAATAGGCTGGCAAGATCCTAAAAATAAAAAACCCCCGAAGCATCGCTTCGGGGGTTTTTCTTTTGATAATTAAATTTTTAATTGTTGCTTACAAGAGAACTGGTGCTTTTCCAGCTGTTCACTGAAGCTATATTGTTTTTGTCGTAATCTACTTCAGTAAGTTGATCACCTGACCAAAAAAACCAGATTCCGTCTTTTTTTCCGTCTTTATATTGTGCGATTGCCGTCTTGTCACCGTTTTCGTTGTAAGAAATCCATTTTCCGTGGAGTTTACCATCCTTGTACGTACCTTCCTGTCTAATACTTCCATCTTCATAATAAAATGTTCCTTTAATTAAATCTCCCTGCTTCTCAAAAACAGGTTTTATGTCTTTATTCTGGCCCATAACAGCACTTCCTGTTATAAAAAGTGCGGCTAGTAGGAAATTTTTTATTGTTTTCATAGCTTTTTCCCTTAACATTAACCATACAAATATAAAGAAAGTTTACAAAGAATCAATATTTACGTAACGTTAAATTAACATTGGAAATGATTACTATTGTAAATCAGTAAATTATATATTTAACATATCTTAACTTTAACCATATTTTCCTTTAATTTTAGGCTTTAAATTTTATCTAAAACAACGGAACTTCTTACTTTTGTGCCCGTTCAAAATTTGAAGAATATAAAATGTATAGAAGTCATACCTGCGGAGAATTAAACTCGTCCCGGATCGGTGATAAAGTAACCCTCTCCGGATGGGTTCAGAAAGTTAGAAATAAAGGATTTATGATCTGGGTGGATCTTCGCGATCGCTATGGTTTAACACAGTTGATATTTGATGAAGAACGCTCTTCAGAAGAATTGATGAAAAAGGCTGAAGATCTTGCCAGGGAATTTGTGATACAGGTGGAAGGATCTGTGATAGAAAGGGAATCTAAAAACCCTAATATCCCAACCGGCGAAATTGAAGTTTTGGTAGATGATTTCAAGATCCTTAATTCTTCAGTCACTCCTCCTTTTACTATTGAGGACGAAACTGACGGGGGTGAAGATCTTAGAATGAAATATCGCTACCTGGATATTCGTAGAAATCCGGTAAAGAATAAGCTTATTTTCCGGCATAAAGTAGCCATGCAGGTAAGAAATTATCTTTCTAATGAAAATTTTATTGAAGTAGAAACCCCTTATCTTATTAAGTCAACTCCCGAAGGAGCCCGTGATTTTGTGGTTCCAAGTAGGATGAACGAAGGGCAATTCTATGCTCTCCCTCAGTCTCCTCAAACTTTCAAGCAATTATTGATGGTAGGCGGATTGGATAAATATTTCCAGATCGTTAAGTGTTTTAGAGATGAGGATCTACGTGCAGACCGTCAACCAGAATTCACCCAGATAGATTGTGAAATGACCTTTGTGGAACAGGAAGATATTCTGAATATTTTTGAAGGGCTTACCAGGCATCTCCTTAAAGAAATTAAGGGAGTGGAAGTTGATAAATTTCCACGAATGACTTATGATAAAGCAATGCGGAAATATGGGAATGATAAACCCGATATCCGGTTTGGGATGGAATTTTCTGAACTTAATGAAGTTGCCCAGAATAAAGGCTTCAATGTATTCGATCAACAGGAACTGGTTGTTGGTATTACCGTTCCGGGAGCTGCTTCTTATACAAGAAAAGAGATCGATAATCTTATTACCTGGGTAAAAAGACCTCAGATTGGTGCTAATGGAATGGTTTGGGTAAAATATAATGAAGATGGAAGCTTAAAATCTTCAGTAGATAAATTTTATTCAGAAGAAGATCTTAAAGCCTGGACCGAAAAAACCGGCGCAGCACCCGGAGACCTTATTTTGGTAATGGCCGGTGATGCAGTTAAAACAAGAACCCAACTTAGTGCATTACGAATGCATCTAGGAAACGAACTGGGATTAAGAAAAGCTGAAGAATTCGCCCCTTTATGGGTGGTAGACTTCCCTCTTTTAGAATGGGATGAAGAAACCAAACGATTCCATGCGATGCATCATCCCTTCACCTCTCCAAAAAAAGAAGATATACCGCTATTGGATTCTGAACCAGGAAAAGTTAGGGCCAATGCATATGATCTAGTACTTAATGGTAATGAAATTGGAGGAGGTTCTATAAGAATTCATGATAAGGAGACCCAATCAAAAATGTTCAAATATCTTGGGTTTACCGATGAAGAAGCTAGAGAGCAATTCGGATTTTTAATGGATGCATTCCAGTACGGCGCTCCACCACATGGGGGAATAGCCTTTGGTTTTGACCGTCTTGTAGCAATTCTCGGAGGTCAGGAAAGTATTCGTGACTTTATAGCATTCCCTAAAAATAATTCGGGAAGAGATATTATGATCGATGCACCTGCAAAACTTGATAAAGATCAACTTGATGAATTACATCTTAGCTTAAAACTGAAATAGATAAAATTCCCGCATAATGCGGGTTTTTTTAACCTTATTTACTAATTCTATAGGAGTGCCAAATTATAGTAAGTCCCTACTTCACAAGTTTTTAAATTGGAAATCACGAAACCTTTCCCATCAGCAATTCCTGATGATGCTGAGTGCTGTGATTGGTTTTGTAGCAGGATTATTCGCCGTAATAATCAAAAACCTTACTCATTTAATCCAGCATTTACTTGAAGGCGAGTTTATTGTTAAATATCACGATGCATTCTATTTTATATTTCCTGTAATAGGTTTGCTAATCGTTTACCTGATTATAAAGTTTGTAATCAGGCATAATGTGGGCCATGGTATTCCTACGACTCTTTATGCGATAAGCAGGCAAAAAGGGATTATGAAACGATTCCAGATGTATGCCTCTGTGATCACCGCGCCAATTACCGTAGGTTTTGGTGGATCAGTAGGGCTTGAGGGACCAACCGTGGCAACAGGAGCCTCCTTAGGGTCTAATATTTCCCGACTGTTTTTGATGAATCAGGCTTCAAGAACTCTTTTGATTGGTTGCGCGGCCGCGGGAGCGATGTCTTCTATTTTCAAAGCACCTATTGCCGCTATTATTTTTGCGATAGAAGTTTTTAGTCTGGACCTTACCCTGGCTTCCCTTTTACCTCTTTTGCTGGCATCGGTGTCGGCGATCCTTACTTCTTATTTTTTCTTCGGAAGTCAAACCTTATTGCCTTTTGAACTTAAAGATACTTTCCAGATTTCGGAAGTGCCATTTTATATAATGCTTGGAATTTTGGCTTCTGTTTGCTCTATTTACTTTTCTAAAGTTTATTTTAATTCTACAAAACTCCTGGGAAAAATAACTTCTCCATTTGCAAGGATGTTGATGGCGGGGCTTGGTCTGGGAATACTCATTTATTTTATACCACCTCTATATGGGGAGGGCTATAACGTGGTGAACAACCTCTTGCATGAAAATTACATGCAAGCTCTGGGAACTAACTTATTTAACGAGTATCTTGAAAATATCTGGGTGGTAATTGTTTTACTGGCCGGGCTGGTAGTCTTTAAGATAGTCGCTTCTTCGCTTACATTTAGTGCTGGCGGAGTCGGAGGTATCTTTGCACCGGTAATGTTTATGGGTAGTGCCATGGGACACTGCTTTGCACTTATCATGAATAATTCAGGTTTACTTAAGGAGCCGATTTCAGTAAGTAACTTTACGCTGGTAGGAATGGCCGGACTTATGGCAGGGGTTTTGCAGGCTCCTTTGACGGCTATTTTCTTAATTGCGGAGCTTACTCATGGCTATGAATTGTTCATCCCCCTTATGATCACGGCTGCAATTTCATTTATGATAACCAGCAGGTTTCAGCCTCATTCAGTTTATACTATGGAACTGGCACAGCGAGGGGACCTTCTTACTCATAACAAGGACCAAACGGTGCTTACTCTTATGAATATCTCTCAGGTGATTGAAAAGAATTTTATTTCATTACAGGTAGATATGACGCTGGGGGATGTCATTCACCAGGGAGTGATCAAATCTTCCAGAAATATTTTTCCAGTGGTGGATGAAAATGGTAAATTCATGGGGATTATTTTACTGGACGATATTAGGCCTATAATGTTTGAACAGAAGATGTATGATGAGGTTAAAGTAAGCGATATAATGCAAAGAGCCCCGGAGATCATTGATATTGAGAATGACCGTATGAAAGAGATCATGGCGAAATTTCAGAAAAGTAATGCCTGGAATCTCCCGGTTGTAAAGGAAGAAAAATATGTAGGCTTTGTTTCCAAGTCTAAACTCCTTACCGCTTACAGACAAAAATTAATAGAAGTAACCGTGTAGAGATGAATTTATTTATGAAAATATTGGGAATTGCAATTCTTATAGCGATTGGCGTAGGATTCTATTTTCGGCTTACAGATAGAATTCTCACTGGTGATAGGATAATTGGAATCTCTGTGCTCGTAAGTGCATTTATACTTATGCCCGTCTTTTTATATGTACGCTGGCGAGGAAAAAAATTAAAGGATTATACCCTCTCTGATGAGAATTTGAAGAAGATGAAAGACCGGGGAATCGACTAATCCTTTAACAAAAGTTTTTATAAAAAAAACTGATTTTCAGTAGTTTCTAAAAAATTATCTATTATGTTTGTTCTTTATTAATTATTATTTTTTATGGAAGGCACAGTTAAATTTTTTAATGAATCTAAAGGTTATGGGTTCATTACCAACGACGACACCAAAAGAGACATCTTTGTACATGTAACCGGTTTGAACGGTGAAACTATTCAGGAAGGCGATAGAGTAGAGTATGAAGAAACAGAAGGAAATAAAGGATTGAACGCTACAGATGTACGCGTGATTGAATAATATAATTTTTTTCTGAGTAACAAGTAAAAAGCCGCTTTTAGCGGCTTTTCTTATTTTCAGGTATCTTCTTTTATAGTATTTCCAACTCCTTCGAGCATGGTAAGCGTCATTTTCTCCAGATCGTATTCATGTTCCCAACCCCAATCTTCTCGTGCTTCAGAATCATCTATGATAGATGGCCATGATTCTGCGATGCTCTGCCGGAAATCTGGTTCATAAGATATTTTAAAATCCCTAATATGCTTTTTGATCTCATTTGCTAGAATTTCAGGGGTAAAGCTTATTGCGGCCAGGTTGTATGAAGAACGTACTTTTATTTTTTCCTTCGGAGCCTCCATAATATCAACGGTAGCCTTAATAGCATCCTCCATATACATCATGGGTAAAGCGGCATCCTCTGCAAGGAAACACTCATATTTTGAATTTTTCAGTGCTTCATGAAAGATCTCGATAGCATAATCTGTTGTTCCGCCGCCGGGTAAGGTCTTATAACTTATAATACCGGGATACCTAATGCTTCTTACATCTACACCAAACTTACGGTGATAATATTCACACCATCTTTCGCCGGTTTGTTTGCTTATCCCATACACCGTGGTAGGTTCCATAACGGTGGTTTGCGGAGTTCCATTTTTTGGAGTAGTTGGTCCAAAAACGGCTATGCTGGAAGGCCAAAAGATCTTTTTGATCTTACCTTCCTTACCAAGATCAAGAATATGGAATAAGGAATCCATATTTAGATTCCAGGCCTTCATTGGAGCTTTTTCGGCAGTAGCACTTAACATTGCGGCCATAAGATAGACTTCTGTCACCTCGTTGTTGGTAATAATCCTCCTGATATTTGTGTCATCGGTGGCATCGGCCATCTCGAAAGGACCGGATTCCATAAGTTCTTTTGCTCCTTCCCTTATATCACTGGCGATAACCTGATCATTACCATGAATCTCCCTTAACTTCAATGTTAACTCGGTACCAATTTGTCCGCAGGCACCAATGATTAAAATCCTTCCGGCCATAAATTAAAATTTTCTGCAAATATATTTAATTCTATAGAGGATTTCGCAAGGTTAGCGTTTTCTTGACAGTGTTTTTTCAGAATTTGTCAATTGTATTCTCTTCCATTTTTTCTGAAAATATTGAATAACTTTGTAGGAACGTGAATTTACACTATGAAAAATCTTCTCTTTCTTTTAATAGCCGTTACTTTATTTTCCTGTCGGTCTGAACATGATGCCGAAGATTCAGCCGGGGACGTAGCTGATTCTACAGCTTTTCAGGAAGAGATAAAGACAGAGGATAGAAAACTTAGTCTACAGCCTGAATCCAGAAAATTTGCCATGAATTGGGTGGAGTATATCACTGCCCAAAATGAGATAGAAAAGATAAAAGGTTCAACGGTGGAAGAGGTGATGAATAATTCCGGAGCGATCGCTCAAATCATGCAATCGCTTCAAACCTCTCTACCCGATAGCCTGAAATCCATCCCTGTGCAAGCCAGATTGAATGTAATTAATACCAAGGCACAACTTCTGAATCAATACTCTGGGAAGCAAAAACCCGATCCCGATGTGATCTCAAAAACAGCTTCTGAACTTTATACCGAATTCAATAATCTTAAATTGCAAATGAATGAGATCTTCATGAAAACTTTAGAAGATTTTGAAAATGAACTTGAAGAATTCGAAGAACGCGAGAGGGATTCTATTAGAAAAGACAGCCTTATTTAGGACTTTTTAACAATTGGGATTTGTTGTACCTTGTAGGAAATTTTAATCCATGAGAAAATTTGTTTTTATAAGTATACTTCTCATTGCTTCGGTTTCATTTTCCCAGCTCAGTGCTCAGGTGAAAAGAACCGAACAGAATATCCTGGCAAATAAGAAGAAGATCTCTGAAAATCTGGATGCCTGGCATAAAGCTGCTGCTGAAACCGATTTTAAAAAATATTTTGCATTAATGACAGATGATGCGGTCTTTATAGGGACCGATGCCACTGAAAAATGGGATGTAAAAGAATTTAAAAAATTTAGTAAACCATATTTCGATTCTGGAAAAGCATGGAGTTTCACCGCGATCCAGAGGAATATTTATCTTAATGATAACCGTGGGCTTGCATGGTTTGATGAATTGCTGGATACCCATATGGGAATATGCAGGGGTTCTGGAGTAATGCAAAAAGAAAATGGTAAATGGAAAGTACAGCATTATGTGCTATCCATTGAGATTCCTAATGAAAATGTGAAGGAAATAACCCTTATTAAAAAGGACTTTGATAAAAATCTCATTTCCAAACTTCGGAAGAATTAAACCTTTTCCTCCTTTTTTGATCAAAATTATAACTTAAAATAAAGACAGTATGCACCAACGTATTGCCCTAATCCTGTTATTAATTGCAACTATTACAGGATATTCTCAGCAAAAAAGAGCACTTACCCATGATGATTATGACCTCTGGAAATCTGTTGTGGATCCTCAAATTTCTAAAACTGGAGACCTTATCCTTACAGAGGTAAATACAACCACGGGTAGAGGAGATGGATACTTAAAAATTTTCAATATCCCAACCGGGGAAACCCAAAGCTTCCATAATGCATATAATGCCAGTATTTCTTCTGATGAGAAATACATATTCTTCCTTCGAAAACCAGATTATGAAAAAGTAAGACAGGAAAAGAAAGAGGAGGTTAAAGAAGAAAAACAGTCTAAAAGTGACTTTTTCATTTTTGATATAAGAAAGAATGAGCTTGCAGATAGTATTATGAGGGTTAAAGGTTATGAAACTCCCGAAGAATATACCGGATGGGTGGTAATAGAAAAGCTTAAAGAACTTCAACCCGAAAAGGAAAAGGATTCTGCACAAAGCTTAGAAGCTAAGGAAGAAAAGGAAAAAGATAGCATCAAGGAAAAGAAAAACCTTGCGCTGGAAGCCAATTATGCACTGGTTTATAATCTTAAAGATAAGAAGACCGATACTATTTTTCAGATCAAGGATATAAAACTGGCCGAGAAGGAACCCGCTCTTTATTTTTCAAAGACCAAAGGCGAGAAGAAGGGTGATATTGGGATATTTTCATACAACCTCAGTGAAAATAAAGTAAAAGTTATTGATACGGGACGTTACGTTTACGAAAAACTTGCCGTGAGTAAAAAAGGAAGGCAAATGGCTTATCTGGCGGCAAACGATTCCTCCAAAACCGATAGCCTTAAATTCGAATTATTTTATTTAAAGGAAGGAAAGCTTAATAAGGTGACCGATACTTTAGGAAAGAACCTCCGAGAAAACTGGAATTTAAGCAATGCACAGGCTCCTTTCTTCTCAGAAAATGCTAAACGCCTTTATTTTTATTCCAGACCTAAAAGAGATTTTGATATAGATACCACTTTGCTGGAGGAAGAGATCCCAGATGTGGATGTATGGACTTACCGGGACAAGCTTATCCAGCCCGAACAAAAAGTGAAACTTAAAGAACTGGAGGCTAAAGCTTATTTGTCCTATCTGGATACCGAAAGTCAAAACGTAATTGCTCTGCATGATAAATCTCTGGAATATATAGACCTTGATCATGATAAAGAACAACGATTTATTCTTGGCTATACCTCTTCACCTTATGACGTTTCCAGATCATGGGAATATCCATGGTCACGAGACTTTTATATAATAGATACCAATACCGGCGAAAAAAGACTTGCCTTAAAAGAATCATCGGCCTATCCTGATCTTTCTCCTGATGGGGAATATGCGGTCTATTTTGATATGGATAGTCAGGATTGGTGGATGCTGGATTTAGAAAAAAATAAAACCCAGAATTTAACTGAAGGCCTGGAAGTAGCATTTCAAAATGTGGAAAACGATATTCCTGCCCCTGCCGGTGATTATGGATTTGGAGGTTTTACCAAAGATGGCAAAGCGCTGTTTTTTGATCAGTATGATATCTGGATGGCAGATCCTAAAAAAGGAGGTCAGCCAAAAAAGATCACAAAAGACGGAAGAGAAAATAAAATTGTTTATCGCAGTGAGAGATTGGACAGTGAACACAGGAATAAAGCCTCTTATTTTAAAAATAGGCTTTTGGTGAATGCTTTTGATAAAAAGGATAAAACCGAGACGCTTTATCTATTGAATCCAAGAAACGGAAAGATGGATAAATTGCTGGATCCTGAAGGAATGCTTATGTCGGGTTTTGTTTTGGCTGAAGAAGATGATAGTTTTCTTTATCGTAAGGAAAATTTTCAAACCTATCCCGATCTATATGTGTATGATGACGATAAGGGAACTGTCTATAAGGTTAACTGAAGCCAATCCCCAGCAAAAAGATTTTAAATGGGGAAGTTCAGAACCTTTTACCTGGAAGGCCTATGACGGAACCGAACTGGAGGGAATCATTTACAAACCTGAAAATTTTGACCCTGAAAAGAAGTATCCGATGATCGCCTATTTTTACGAAAAAAGAAGTGATAATTTGAATAGCTATTTTTCGCCACAACCCAGCGCTTCGATTGTAAACATGTCTTACCTGGTCAGTAACGATTATGTGGTGTTTGTTCCGGATATTGTTTATAAGGAAGGCAAACCGGGCGAAAGCGCCTATAATTGTATAGTTTCAGGAGTTGAAGCTGTTGAAGAACTGGACTATGTAGATCCGGAAAATCTTGCGATCCAGGGACAAAGCTGGGGAGGCTATCAGGTAGCTTACCTGGTGACCCGTACTAATAAATTTAAGGCAGCCATGGCCGGAGCGCCCGTTAGTAATATGACTTCTGCCTATGGAGGAATTAGATGGGGAAGTGGTCTTAGCCGTGCATTTCAGTACGAAAAAACCCAAAGTCGTATTGGTAAAAACCTATGGGAAGGCCTGGATCTTTACCTGGAAAATTCTCCCTTATTCGGAATTCCTAATATTGAAACACCGCTTCTTATTATGCATAATGATGCAGATGGAGCTGTACCGTACTACCAGGGAATTGAAATGTTTATGGGGATGCGCAGACTTAATAAGCCAGCCTGGTTGTTAGTCTATAATGATGAGGCTCATAATTTAAGGAAAATGAAAAATCGCCAGGATCTTTCCATAAGAATGATGCAGTTCTTTGATCATTATTTAAAGGGTGAACCAGCTCCATACTGGATGACCGAGGGCGTTCCGGCAATTATGAAAGGAAAGGACCTGCAATATGACCTCGACAGAAATTAAACTTTTATTTTAAAGTTCTTTTAATAATTTAGCAATCCAATTTTAAACTAAAAACAAAAATGAAAAAAATAAGCAGTTTGCTTTTATTATCGGTGTTTGCTATAAGTCTTTTTACGGCTTGTGATGATGACGATAAGAAAGTAGAAGAGCAGAAAGAAATTCATGGGATTAATCTTGCCTATATGGATACCACTACCACACCGCAAGAAAATTTCTTTCGTTATGTGAATGGTGCGTGGTTAGACTCTACAGATATTCCAAGCGATAGAACAAGATGGGGAAGTTTTGATGAATTAAGGCAAAGAACCGATGAGGAAGCACTCGCTTTATTAGAAGGCGCTTCAAAAAGTGACTCACTGGACACCTCAAGTGACCAGGGGAAAGCAGTTTTACTTTATAAAAGTATCCTTGATACGGTAACAAGAAACGAGCAGGGAATTGAACCCGTTAAACCTTATCTGTCAAAGATCGACGAAATAAAAAGTAAGGAAGATCTTCAAAAGTTCCTTGTTGATATGAGCGAATATGGTAGCGCCGGTTTCTTTGGGTTTGGTGTAAGTGCCGATAAGAAGGATAGTAATATGAATGTGGCCTACCTATATCCATCAGGTTTAGGTCTTCCAGACAGAGATTATTACGTTGGGGAGGATGCCGATTCAAAAGATAAAAGAGAAAAGTACAAGCAATACATTACTAAAATGCTTCAGTATTTAGATTATACTGAAGAAGAAGCTTCTATGGAAGCTGATAATATCCTTGCTTTTGAAACAAGCCTTGCTAAACCTCAAATGGATAAGGTTGAGCGTCGTGATGCTAGAAAAACGTATAATCCAATGAGTGTTGCTCAACTTCAGAAAGCGGTGCCGGCCATGAACTGGAATAGCTATTTTGAAGGAATTGGGGCAAAGGACCTTGATAGTATTATTGTATCTCAGCCTCAGTATATGAAAGCTCTTCAGGGGGTCATCGCTAAAAATTCTGTAGACAACTGGAAAACCTATCTTAAATGGAACTTTTTTAATGATGCGGCTCCAAGCTTAAGTACGGAGCTTGAACGCGCAAACTGGGAATTCTATAATAAGACTTTAAGAGGAGCTCAGGAACAGCGTCCAATTAAAGAAAGGGCTTTGGCTACCGTAAATGGTAGAATAGGAGAGGCCTTAGGTAAACTATACGTTGAAAAACATTTCCCTGCCGAAGCTAAACAAAAGGCTCAGGAGATGATAGGAAATATTGTAAAGGCCTATGAGAACAGGATCAACAATCTTAGCTGGATGAGTGATGAAACCAAGGAAAAGGCCCTGGAAAAACTTGATAATTTCACCGTAAAAGTAGGCTATCCTGATAAATGGGAAGATTACAGTGATCTTGAGATTACCGATCCTGAAAATGGAGGAACTTATTTCCAGAATATGTTGAATGCTCAAAAATGGAGGGTTGCCGACAATCTTGCAGATCTTGGACAACCGGTAGACAAAACCAAATGGGGAATGAATCCTCAAACAGTAAATGCCTATTATAATCCAAGCTATAATGAAATTGTATTCCCTGCAGCGATTTTACAACCACCTTTTTATGACTATAAGGCCGATGCAGCTGTAAATTATGGTGGAATTGGTGCCGTTATCGGACATGAGATCTCTCATGGTTTTGATGATAGTGGGGCTCGATTTGATGCTGAAGGAAACCTTAATAACTGGTGGACAGATAGCGATCTTGAACAATTTGAAGAGTTAGGTGGAAGCCTGGCCGATCAATACAGCAATATTGAAGTTTTAGACAGTATCTATATTAACGGAAAATATACGCTTGGGGAGAATATTGGAGATCTTGGTGGTGTGAATGCTGCTTATGACGGACTTCAGATACATTTAAAAGAACACGGGAATCCTGGAAAGATAGATGGGTTTACTCCCGAACAACGATTCTTTATGTCATGGGCAACTGTTTGGAGAACTAAAATGCGTGAAGAAGCAATGAAGAATAAAATTAAAACAGATCCTCATTCTCCAGGAATGTACAGAGCCTATGTACCACTACAAAATGTAGATGCCTGGTACGATGCATTTCTTATTGAAGAAGGAGATTCTATGTATGTAAAGCCAGAAGAAAGAGTTAGAATCTGGTAATCCTATTAATAAGTTAATATAAAGGGCCACGTATTATCGTGGCCTTTTTTATTCGCCAAATTGAAAAGTTAGAACTTAAAAATAGAGAAAAGCATCCTGTATATGTTCTATTCGGGTACCCGCTTTATTCTTTACAATGGCTAGAATATCAAATCTCACGTCAACCTCCAGTTCGTTCTCTTCTACATAATGGTTTATGGCCTTCACAAGCTGCTGGATTTGTTTTGGTTTCACAAAATCCTGTGGATCACCGAAATCTGAAGTGCTTCTTGTTTTTACTTCCGCGGCAATAAGTGTATTCCCTCTGCGGGCAATAATATCAACTTCTGCCTTTTGATACCGGTAATTTTGCTCCAGGATATCATATTCCTTTAAGCGCAGGTATTCTACAGCTAGCTCTTCTCCTTTTTTTCCAAGTTGATTGTGCTCTGCCATGATTTTATTTGATAGCGTAATTAATAATTATGGAAGCCACCTTTAGGTCCATATTTTTAATTTCTTCAGGTGTAGCTTTTATTATATGATCCCCGTAGTATTTATCCGGGTGGGAGGCCTGGGGAGCAAGGAAAACTCTAAGACCACTTTTTTCCAGTTTTCCACCGTTCCATACTACGGCTCCACTGTAATCCCAACCAAATCCATAAAAAGAAATAGGTTTTGCGTTGATCCTGTTTAGTTCTTCATAAGTGGTTCCAATATCTACACCGGTTTCAGACTTCCATTTTCCATTGGTAGAGTATCGCAAATCATAAATTTCAGTCCGTTCTTCATCCTGCCATGTAATATGAAGTTCATTTTCTGTGCCTGGATAAAGAATAGTATATGGTCGTTCTTCAGTCCCTTCATCAAACATATTCGTGCCTTCTTCCATTTTAGAATCCGGATAATTTTTCTGAATATCCTGAATATTCATTTTTCCCAGGTTTTCAATGGTATACTTTGCAGTACTTCCCAAAGTTCCTTTTTTTGTGCTGTTACAGGAAGCCAGTAAAATTATTGCAGCTATAAAAAATAGTTTACGCATTTCGATTCGGTTTTGGGTAAAAGTAGAAAGTTATTCCTCATAGCTTTCGCCTTTTACAAGAATTTAACGCGTATTCGAACGCCTTTGCTTAACTTTACGGCTCTTAAAAAGTACAGTAAATAATGAGCAATAATCCTCAGAGATATACAATTACGGCTGCCCTGCCTTATACCAACGGGCCTATTCATATTGGACATTTAGCCGGAGTTTATGTGCCGGCCGATATTTATTCACGCTTTCTGCGCATGCAGGGTCATGATGTGGCTTTTATTTGCGGGAGTGATGAGCACGGTGTTCCAATTACTATAAAGGCTAAAAAGGAAGGAGTTAGTCCGCAGGACGTGGTTGATAAATACCACGGCATCATCAAAAAGTCTTTTGAGGAATTTGGGATCACCTTTGATAACTATTCCCGTACTTCTGGCAATATCCATCATGATACTGCTTCTGAATTTTTTAAAAAGATGTACGAAGATGGAAAATTTATTGAAGAGACTACCAAGCAGCTTTATGATGAAGAAGCGGGACAATTTCTTGCCGATAGGTTTGTAACCGGAACCTGTCCAAAATGCGGAAATGAAGAAGCCTATGGTGACCAGTGTGAAAATTGTGGCACTTCTTTAAATGCAACAGATCTTATCAATCCAAAATCGGCTATTACCGGAGCGGTTCCAACTTTAAAGGAAACAAGACACTGGTTTTTACCGCTGGATCAATATGAAGACTGGTTAAAAGAATGGATACTTAAAGGCCATAAAGCCGACTGGAAAAGCAATGTTTACGGACAGGTGAAAAGCTGGATCGATGATGGGCTTCGTGCACGTGCGGTAACACGTGATCTGGACTGGGGAATTCCCGTGCCCGTGGAAGGTGCTGAAGGGAAAGTGCTGTATGTTTGGTTTGATGCGCCTATAGGTTATATATCATCTACAAAGGAATGGGCAGAGAGAGAAGGCAAGGACTGGGAACCCTACTGGAAAGATGAAAACACAAAACTTATTCACTTTATCGGGAAGGATAATATTGTTTTTCACTGCATCATTTTTCCCGTAATGCTTAAAGCTCATGGGAATTTCATTTTACCGGAAAATGTTCCGGCAAATGAATTCCTGAATCTTGAAGGAAAGAAACTTTCCACTTCAAAGAACTGGGCGGTATGGCTTCATGAATATCTGGAAGATTTCCCGGAGCAACAGGACGTATTGAGATATGTTTTAACGGCCAATGCACCTGAAACCAAGGATAACGATTTTACCTGGAAAGATTTTCAGGCCAGAAATAATAATGAACTGGTTGCTATTTTCGGGAATTTCATTAACCGTGTAGTGGTGCTTACCAATAAATATTACAAGGGGGTGGTACCTGAACCGGGAGCATATTCTGAAGTAGATGAAAAAACTATTGCGGAGCTAAAGGCTTATCCTTCGGTAATTGCAAGTTCTATTCAAAAATACCGTTTCCGTGAAGCCCAGGGAGAATTGATGAACCTGGCGAGGTTAGGAAATAAATACCTGGCAGATGAAGAACCCTGGAAACTCATAAAAACAGATGAAGAGCGGGTTAAGACTATTATGTATGTAGCCCTTCAGATCGCTTCAGCCCTGGCGACTATAAGCGAGCCGTTTTTACCATTTACTTCAGCAAAGCTTAAAAAGATGCTTAACCAGACAGATGTTGAAAACTCTGAGACTCCTGACTGGGATATTATTGAAACAAAACAGTCTTTAATTCCGGGAGGTCATCAGATCGGGAAAGCTGAATTACTTTTCAGTAAGATCGAAGACGAACAGATCGAAAAGCAACTTGAAAAACTAAAAGCTACTAAAACTGCGAACGAAATGGAAAACCAGAAAGCTGAACCTCAGAAAGAAATAGCCACATTTGATGATTTCACCAAAATGGATCTTCGGGTAGGAACGATCATTGAAGCGCAGAAAATGCCGAAAACGAAAAAGCTTATGGTGCTGAAGGTTGATACAGGAATTGATCAGCGTACGGTAGTTTCCGGAATCGCAGAATATTTTCAGGCTGAAGATATCATTGGTAAAAAAGTTACAGTTCTGGCAAATCTGGCTCCTCGTAAACTTCGTGGAGTGGAAAGTGAGGGGATGATCCTGATGACCGAAAATGCTGAAGGTAAACTGGTATTTGTAAATCCCGATGAAGCCAATGTAAATAACGGGACTACCATTAACTAATTTAAAATTTGTCATATTGAGTGCAGTCGAAATGTGATGAATCAAAACTCAAAAGCCTGTCTTAAAGCCTAGTTCAAGCCTGATCCTGAACTTGTTTCAGGGTCTATTTAAACTTTTTCACAATGAATAGGAAGCTGAAACAAGTTCAGCTTTTCGAAAATACTTTTAGACAGGTTTTATATTGCATGCTCAAGATCGCCTATCATCCCATTTATAAACATCCCTTGCCGGAAGGTCATCGTTTTCCCATGGAAAAATATGAGCTCCTGCCGCAACAGTTATTGCATGAGGGAACCTGCGATAAAGAGAACTTCTTTGAACCTGGGTTTCCGGATGAAAGCCATATTCTGGCCGTTCATGAAAAAGAATATTTTGAAAGATTAAAAGCTTTAATGCTGGAAAAGAAAGAGATCCGGAAATCAGGTTTTCCACTTTCCCGGGAATTGGTAGATCGTGAACAGGTCATTGCCGAGGGAACCATAAAAGCCTGTCATCATTCCCTTGAACATGGTATTTCTATGAATATTGCCGGCGGTACCCATCATGCTTATACCAACCGGGCAGAGGCATTTTGCCTGCTAAACGATCAGGCCATAGGAGCAAGATATTTGCAGAATAAAGGCCTGGCTAAAAAAATACTCATTGTGGATCTGGACGTTCACCAGGGCAATGGAACCGCGGAGATCTTTCAGAATGATCCCTCGGTATTTACATTTTCAATGCACGGCAAAGGGAATTATCCATTTAAAAAGGAAAACTCTGATCTTGATATAGAACTGGAAGATGGAACAGGTGATGCTGCTTATCTCAAAAAATTGAAAAATTTCCTTCCTGAATTGATAGAGAAGACACGACCGGATTTTATTTTTTATCTGTGTGGAGTTGATATTCTCGAAACCGATAAGCTGGGTAGATTAAGTTGCTCGGTAAAAGGCTGTAAAGAACGAGACAGGTTCGTTTTACAAACCTGTCACGATCTTAATATTCCTGTGGAGTGCAGTATGGGCGGAGGTTATTCTAAAGATATCAGGCTTATTATTGAAGCTCACGCAAATACTTATCGATTAGCTCAGGAAATCTATTTCTGAATCTGAATTGCTTTTTTATTTACCTCCAAGCAAAAGTAATTCGTTGCAAACTACCTCGGTCACATAGCGTTTTACACCTTCTTTATCCTCGTAACTTCTACTGGTAAGTTTTCCCTCAATTCCAACTTCTTTACCTTTTGGAACATAATTTTCAATTAGCTCAGCGGTTTTGCCCCAGGCAACGATATTATGCCATTGTGTATCGGTGATCTTTTCTCCCTTGGCATTCTTATAACTCTCGTTGGTGGCTACCGAAAATTTAGCCAGTTTCTTTCCTGATTCAAGATTTACGATTTCAGGATCATTACCTACATGTCCGATCAATTGTACTGTGTTTCTTAAAGTGCTCATAACTATAGAATTTATTGCAGCTGAAAATCATTAGTTCATTTCAACGAGACAAATGTGCGACAGGGAAGAAGCTTTAATCGTCCGTAAAGTATTTGTTTACGTTTACTTGCGTTTGTAAACGTTTGTAAACGGATAATAGCCCGGAAATACTGGGCTTTATTATCAATAAGTTTTTTATCTAATTTTTATAAATTCACTACATTAAATTTCATTTTTCAGAATGAGTATAGAAAAAGCTTACAATACCTGGTCTGATCAGTATGATTCTAATAAGAATCGAACCCGGGATATGGATAAAAACGCTACCAGAGGCAGTTTAGAAAATATAAACTTTCAAGGCGTTTTGGAATTGGGGTGCGGAACCGGTAAGAATACCTATTATCTTTGTGCCCTATGAGCACTTTAGTACAAATTACCGCATTACCCCATGAACAGCATGATCATGACCTGTTACTAAACAGGGTGGTTCGGAAATCGAATATCAGAAAAGATGATATTGGTGATTGGAGAATTAGGAAACGATCTATAGATGCCCGTAAAAAACCGGTAAGGCTCAACCTGCAAATAGAAATATGGAAGCATGGAGAAGAAAAATTAACGATTCCGCCGTATGTGCCCCAGGATGTTTCTAAGGCCAGAGAAATTGCGATAATTGGCGCCGGTCCGGCAGGGTTATATGCAGCACTCCGTGCTGTAGAAGCGGGTCTGAAACCCATAGTTTTTGAACGAGGCAAAGATGTACGATCAAGAAGACATGACCTTGCGATGATCAATAAGGAACAAATTGTAAATCCCGAATCTAATTATTGTTTCGGGGAAGGAGGAGCAGGGACTTATTCTGACGGGAAATTATATACCCGTTCCAAAAAGCGTGGCAATGTGCTGAAAGCCCTGGAATGGTTTGTAGAATTTGGTGCTGATCCCGACATACTGGTGGATGCACACCCTCATATTGGAACGAATAAGTTGCCAAAGATCATTACCGCCATGAGGGAAGCTATTATTAAGGCAGGCGGCGAGGTGCATTTTAACTCTAAACTTACCGATCTTAAATTAGATGGAGATCGGCTTGAAGCGATTGAGATCAATGCTGAAAAATGGTTTTCTTTTGATGAAGTGATTCTGGCTACGGGACATTCGGCCAGGGATATTTTTAACCTGCTGCACAAGAAAAATATTAAGCTTGAAGCTAAGCCATTCGCTCTTGGTGTTCGTATAGAGCATCAGCAAAAACTGATCGACCATATCCAGTATCATGGCAATGATAATGATCCTGATCTGCCTCCGGCTTCTTACAGTCTGGTAGAGCAGGTAGACGGGATGGGTGTTTATTCTTTTTGTATGTGTCCGGGTGGCATCATCGCTCCCTGCGCTACAGAACAGGAGGAAGTGGTGACCAACGGCTGGAGCCCGAGTAAGCGTAATAATCCATATTCTAATTCGGGGATCGTGGTGAGTATCGAACCTTCAGATCTTCCGGGTTTTAAACCTGATGATCCTTTTGTATGCCTTGACTTTCAGAAACAGGTCGAGAAGAAATGCTGGGAGGCTGCGGGAAAAACTCAAAGGGTTCCGGCACAGCGGATGAAAGATTTTGTGGAAGGTAAAATTTCAAAGGACTTTCCAAAAACCTCTTATCAACCGGGAATAGTAAGCGCAGACCTTAATAAAGTGCTTCCGGATCTTATTGCGAGGCGGCTGCGAAAAGCTTTTGTACAATTCGGTAAGAAAATGAAAGGATATTATACCAATGAAGCTGTTTTGCATGCTCCTGAAAGCAGGACTTCCTCTCCTGTTTTAATTCCGCGTGATTCTATTAGTCTTGAGCATGTAAATGTAAAAGGTCTTTATCCCTGCGGTGAAGGTGCAGGATATGCCGGCGGGATCATTTCAGCAGCGATAGATGGTATTAACAGTGTAGATGTTATTGCCAGGAAATATGACATTATAAGTGCTTCCTAAATCTTTCTTAGCGGCTTTAATCTCATTTTTCTGGATCATCTTTTCTGAAAAGACTAAATTTCACCGAAAATTATCGTTATTTCCCGCAAGTTTTTCTCTTTCTGTTTTTTATTTTAATCACCTGTGTATTAAAATGTTATGAATTTTTTATCTGGGATAAAGCGGAAAAATTTCTTTTTGGCTTCGTAGCTTATGTAATAACCACAGTAGAAAATATTTAGCAATTATTTTTTTTCGTATCTTAATAGGTAACTAACCAATAAAACAGAAATATGAAAGGTTCATCAGGAAAACGAGGACTCGTTAAAAAGTATGTCTCCGATTTTATTTTTTCTGAGCGTACAAAATTTGTCCTTGACGGCACGAATTATCATATTTCAGATTCAAATCCGGAAAGTAAATTCATAAAATTCAAATTTGAAAAATCTTCTTCACTAAGACCTAAAAAACTGGTTTTCAGATGTATTTATAAAATGATGAGAAAATTTCAATCTTCCCTTAATTAGGAAAACAAAAAAGCCCTTTATGCCATAAAATAAAAGGGCTTTTAAGAGTTTTACCCGCAGATAAAACTGTTAGACTACTACCATTTATTCATTTTCTACTGCAGAACTGTCTGCAACTTTATCATTAATGCTCATAACTTTTATTTTCCAGTCGGTACTATCGCGTTCCCAGATAAAGGTATAGGTTCCTTGATAGTGCTCTGTACTGTCCTGTTTGCTTCCGTGGGAAAAAGTACCGGCCATATATGCGAAATCTTTACCCTGACCTTTTGATTCCGTGGTTGTTTTAAGATCTTTCATGTCGGGAGCAACCATTTTGTACCATGAGCTAAGGCTGTCACTTTCATTTATTTCGCCACTCATGAATAAAACTGCGTCATCGGCAGTCATGCTTTCTAGTTTCTGTGGGTCATTTTGATTCCAGGCATCTTCCCATTCCTTATTAACTTCTGCAGGATCCCTCATAGTTACTTCTTCGGCCAGCATTTCATCCGCATCGTCGGCCTCCCTGGAAGAATTATCACAGCCAATAAAAATTAGCATTGCCATAAATGGCATTAATTTAATTAGTTTCATAGTTGGTTTATTAATAGTTGTACTCTAATTTACTGATAAATAGGGATATGTATTAAATATACCCCTGATTTTTAGATACAATTAAGATTTCTTTGAGTTAACGCTGAAGTATTAAAGATGAAAAGTATACTTTAAACTATGGAATACTAAATCAAAATAATTGAAAATAGAAAAGTTGAATTTTTAAAAAATAACAAATGAAAATTGGATATATTCTAATGGGAATAACCTTATTTTTCCTGTCCTGTGCGCAATCTCAGGAGGATAAAGATTACCAATTAGTGGGTGGACCCTGTGAAGGCTGTGAGGCTGTATTCGAATATGGGGATCAAAAACTGAATTCTATAGATACACTTCCTGATTTCACCGGAGCGAAAAATAAACTTAAGATTAGTGGCATCATTTACGAGCTAGACGGGAAGACTCCGGCAGAGAATGTTATTCTTTATATCTATCATACCAATGCGAAAGGTGTTTATCCTACCAAAGGAGATGAAGAAGGCTGGGGGAAAAGGCATGGATATATACGCGGCTGGATAAAAACCGGAAAGGATGGAAATTATACTTTTTACACACAAATTCCCGGAAGTTATCCAAACCGTAAAACTCCGGCTCATATACACCCGCTAATTCTGCAGCCTGATGGGAAATACTATTATATAAATGAGTATTTATTCGCCAATGATCCTCGCCTGACTAAAGATGTGGTAAATGAGGATTTTCGGGGTGGCAATTCCGGCGTTTTGGAGCTTAAACTGGATGATGGTATTTCCAATGCCCACAGAGATATTATTCTGGGAAAGAATATACCAGGGTATAAAGATTAGTCAAATAAAAAAAGCCCCGTAATTGCGAGGCTTTCTAATATCTCAAATCTAAAGTCTAAGATCTAGTATCTGTAATATTCAGGTTTGTAAGGTCCCTCAACCGTTACTCCTATATATTCAGCCTGATCCTGTTTAAGCTCGGTAAGCTCAACACCGATTCTTTCCAAATGAAGTTTAGCAACCTTTTCGTCTAAATGCTTAGGAAGCATATACACTTCGTTCTTGTACTTATCTGTATTATTCCAAAGTTCCATCTGAGCTAAGGTCTGGTTTGTAAAAGAATTACTCATTACAAAACTTGGATGACCAGTCGCGCAACCAAGGTTTACCAAACGACCTTCAGCAAGAAGAATGATGTCCTTCCCGTTAACAGTGTATTTATCTACCTGAGGTTTGATTTCTACTTTAGAATCACCATGTTTGTCATTTAACCATGCTACCGCGATCTCATTATCAAAATGACCAATATTGGCCACGATAGTCTTGTCTTTCATTGCTTCAAAATGTTCCGGACGAACGATATCTTTGTTACCAGTAGTAGTGATCACTATATCCGCTTTAGGAAGTACTGTTTCAAGTTTCTTAACTTCAAAACCGTCCATCGCCGCCTGTAATGCACAAATAGGGTCAATTTCAGTAACGGTTACAATAGAACCGGCACCTTTAAAAGATTGAGCCGTTCCTTTTCCAACGTCACCATAACCACAAACAACCACACGTTTTCCGGCAAGCATCACATCTGTAGCACGACGTATCGCATCTACGGCACTCTCACGACATCCGTATTTATTGTCAAATTTCGACTTGGTTACCGAGTCATTCACATTGATCGCAGGCATTGGAAGTGTTCCTTTTTTCATGCGCTCATATAATCTGTGAACTCCGGTAGTGGTTTCTTCAGAAAGTCCTTTGATTCCTTTAGCAAGTTCAGGATATTCATCAAGAACCATATTGGTAAGATCTCCACCATCATCAAGAATCATATTTAGTGGCGTGCGCTCTTCTCCAAAGAAAAGGGTCTGCTCTATACACCAGTTGAATTCCTCTTCAGTCATTCCTTTCCAGGCATAAACCGGAATTCCGGCAGCTGCAATTGCCGCAGCGGCATGATCCTGGGTAGAGAAGATATTACATGAACTCCAGGTTACATCTGCTCCAAGCTCTACAAGAGTTTCTATAAGAACAGCAGTCTGTATGGTCATATGTAAACATCCCGCAATTCTCGCTCCTTTTAAAGGCTTGGATTCTCCGTATTCTGCACGAAGCGCCATAAGACCTGGCATTTCGGCCTCGGCAAGCTCGATCTCCCGACGTCCATATTCGGCAAGCTCAATATCTTTTACTTTATAGGCGGTATACGGTACTGTTTTAGTCGACATATTATTATATTTGAATATTAGCAATTTTTATGTCTGCAAAAATAAGGAAAACCGAAGAAAATTTATGCCTCTTTTCAAAACAATAACAGTTGATGAACAGACTAAAGTCTTCATCTGGAAGGTTGAAGAATCTTTGGAATGGCTGTCTAATGGGATCGATTTAACTGATCATTGCCAGAGAAGAGTCGATGGGATGAAATCTGAAATTCACCGCCGCGGATTTATGAGTATCAGGCATTTGATGGCTGAAGCAGGTTATACAGATCATGATCTTTATTATGATGATCATGGAAAACCGCATTTAAAGGATGATAAATATATATCGATTACCCATTCCTTTAATTTCACTGCGATCATTATTAGCGATAAGGACGTAGGCATAGATATCGAAAAACAGCGGGAAAAGATCCTTAAGATCGCTAATAAATTCACTCCGCTGGATGAATACCATACCCTCGCCAATGAGGAAGCTTTGATTCGAAAACTAACCATAGTATGGGGTGCGAAGGAATCGGTCTACAAATTACTCGCTCAACCCGGAATAGGGTTTTTACAGCATATAAACGTAACCGACTTTGATTTTGAAGATTCTAAAACCACTACTCATGTAAGGTATAATGGAGTTGATGACTGGTTTGATATCAACTTTCTCGAATTTGATAATTTCACCTGCGTATACGCCATGCTAGCCAATTTTAAACCTAAAGCATAGTGATTGAAGTACAAAGTTACCTAGAAGAGATCCAGCAGGCAGCTTATGAAAATCGAAAGTTGCTGGCGGTACTTATAGATCCTGATAAGTTTGATGAAACAGAAACTTCAACTTTCATAGGGAAATTACCAAAGGGAACTACTCATATTTTTGTGGGAGGAAGTAAGGTAGAAGAGGGCAGAACCTGTGAAGTTGTAAAAGCCATTAAGAATATTATTGGTCTGCCAATTATACTATTTCCCGGGGATCATAACCAGATCACTGCTCATGCCGACGCTTTGCTTTTTTTAAGTCTGATTTCCGGTAGGAACCCCGAGTTCTTAATAGAACAACAGGTACGTTCTGTTGAAAAGATCAGGAATACGAATCTTGAAATAATTTCTACCGGTTATATTCTTATAGATGGGGGAAGAGAAACTTCGGTTCAGAAAGTAAGTAATACCATACCTTTAGCTCAAAATGATACTCAACAAATTGTAAATACGGCGCTGGCGGGACAATATTCAGGGAAAAAACTGATCTATCTGGAAGCAGGTAGCGGTGCACTATTTCCAGTTTCTTCAGAAATAATTCAATCAGTAAAAAAAGCCATAGATATTCCAATTATTGTGGGTGGAGGTATCCGCAGCACACAGCAACTTCAGTTATCGTATGAGGCGGGAGCCGATCTTGTGGTGATTGGTACTGCTTTTGAAAATGATACTTTTCATTAAAAGCACTTCAACAAGCTCAGTGCGACAATAATTCGTCTCCCTGTCCCAATAGCTATTGGGATTTTTCCAGAATTTTTAAAGATGTTGAAATCGAATATTCGACATAGTCAAACAAGTTCAGCTTGGGGCTCTTTTATTTTAATCATTTCGACGCCAGGGAGAAATCTCAAAGGGGCTGAATTTTGAAAATAGATTTCTCCGTCGCTACGCTTCGTCGGAATGACAAACTGGTATTATATTGAGTGCAGTCGAAGGCTGTTTAACAAAATATAAATCATCATACTTAGGCACTTCGACAGGCTCAGTGCAACAAGTGCAGCATACCCTTCCATTAGTTTAATCCTTCAGAACGCTATTAAATTAGAAGACAGTTTCGTTTCAATCTGTGACGTTATAATCAGTAATATTTTATTAAAATTATTAGTACTTCTACCTTCTTAATTCTAAATTCAAAATTTCCATTAAGATTTGGCTAACTTTGGCTTGAAAACAGAACTCAATGAAAATTTCAGTAGAACTTACCTTAACCCCACTTCAGGACGATTTTGAACCGGCTATTATCAATTTTATAAAAAAGATGCGTGCATCGGGGCTTACCGTAAAGGAAAATCCTTTGAGTACCCAGGTGTATGGCGATTATGATGAGGTGATGGGTCTTCTAAACCAGGAGATAAAAAATGCTTTTGAAGCCATAGAACGGGGACTTATTTATATCAAGATCGTAAAATCTGACAGAAGCGACTATGCAGCCGATTTTTGATTTTTTTCTTGATCAATACAAAAATGCCAGCTTAACCTCTATTATTCTTGAGATCATCGTTTTTGTTTTTGGGATACTGAGCGTTTATTACTCCAAAAAGGAGAATATTCTTGTTTATCCCACGGGACTTATAGCAACGGTTCTTACAGTATATCTTCTTTATAAGGCGGGTTATTACGGGGATATGATGATGAATTTCTATTACACCGTAATGAGTATCTACGGTTGGTACAACTGGGCTAGAAAGAAGGGCGGCGAATATGTAGTGCCTATTACCCGTACCAATCAAAGAGAAAAAATCATCGGTTTTATACTTTTTCTAATCACAATGCTGGTAACCTACGGAGTTTACAGAGCCTTTGGATATGAGATAGAAACTGCTAATTATATAGATATTTTTACTTCGGGGGTATTTTTTACAGCGATGTGGTATATGGCAATTAAGAAACTGGAGAACTGGACCCTTTGGATCTTTGCAGATCTTATAACCGTACCACTCTATGCTTACCGCGGCCTGGGAATGCTCGCGCTACAATATGTTATATTCACAATACTCGCAGTACAGGGTTATATCGTATGGAAGAAAAGCTTAAGCAGAGGTCATGTGATCTCAAAAAAATAGTGCTCTTTGGGCCTGAATCTACCGGGAAAACAACGCTTTCGGAAGATCTCTCCGCATACTTCAATGAACCTCTGGTAAAAGAATATATGCGCGAATATCTTCAGGAAATCTGGGATAAGGAGAATCGCATTTGTGAACCTCAGGATATCATTCCTATAGCAGAAGGACAAATGGCTATGGAAAACCGACTTTCAGAAGAGGCCGAAGATATTCTGATTTGCGATACCAATTTGCTGGAACTAAAAGTTTATTCCGAAGCATATTATAATGGTTATTGTGACCCACTACTTCTTAAACATGCGTTAAACCACTATTACGATCTCTACTTTTTAACGTATATTGATGTTCCCTGGACTCCCGATGATTTAAGGGATAAACCTCACGATCGTGAGGGAATGTTCCGCCGGTTTAAAAATGAACTGGATCAGCATCAAAAACCTTATATGATTTTAGAAGGAGACAGGAAGCAGCGACTTAATAAGGCTGTGGAAAAGATTAACCAACTATTAAAAAAATAAAAACTGTGGATTTTAGTCAGACAGATATTTTACAAATTGATGATAAAGGACTTTCTACCCAGGAAGTTGAAGAACAGATAAAGATCTTTAAACGTGGCAATATCAAGGTAAATATTACCGAAGCCGCAACAATAGGTAAAGGAATTAGCCGAGTGGAAGAGGCGCATAAAAAAGAACTTATCCGTTTCTATGATTCAGAAAAGAATAAACATAGTATTCTGAAATTCGTGCCAGCCTCCGGAGCGGCAACAAGGATGTTCAAGGCATTACATAATTTCGCTGATGAATTTGATCCGGAAGAACAGGGTTTAAGGGGATATCTAGATAAAGAAGGGGATTCCAGCCTTCAGCGTTTCTTCAACCATATGACCAAACTTCCGTTTTATGATCATGCGGTGGAAAAAGCGAAAAACAATTATTCAGATTATGAAACAGCTTCCAATGATAGGAGACATCTTTTATTGGTGAAGACAATTCTGGAGTCAGACGGGTTATATCTGAGTAATTTACCTAAAGGTTTAGTGCCTTTTCATAAATATGATTCTCACGTCGCGACAGCTTTTGAAGAGCATTTAGTGGAAGCTGCAGCATATATCGCCGTAGACGGAATAGCAAAGCTTCATTTTACCGTCTCTGAAGAGGATAAAGAGAAATTTCAGGGAGAATGGAAAGAGATTCACGAGAGAGTAGAGAAGAAGACAGGGGTGAAATTTGAAATTGAATATTCTTACCAGGATCCAAAAACAGATACTATAGCAGTGGACAATAATTTTGAACCCTTTAGAACAGAAGAAGGTAATCTTTTCTTCAGGCCGGGAGGTCATGGTGCCCTTATCGAAAATCTAAATCAGCTAGAAGAAGAGATCGTGTTCATAAAGAATATCGATAATGTTGTAGTGGAAGATGCGTTACAGAATGTGGTGAACTACAAGAAAATGCTGGGAGGAAAATTATTTAGGACTAAATCTAAGATCAATAAATATCTGGAGCAACTTGAATCGGGAGCACTTGGTGAAGAAACTCGGAAGGAAATTCAGGATTTTCTAAATCAGGAACTTTTTGTAAAAGGAGGCTCAGGAGATAGAGCTTCAGAATCCTGGTTAAAAGAAAAACTTAACCGGCCTCTTAGAGTTTGTGGAATGGTAAAAAACGAGGGGGAACCCGGAGGTGGACCTTTCCTTGTAAAAGATAAGAATGGCGAAATTTCACTTCAAATTATTGAAGGTGCGCAGATAGATGATGACAATCCTGAACAGGCAAAGACCGCACGCGAGGCAACCCACTTCAATCCAGTGGATATTGTTTGTTCCCTGCGAGATCACAAGGGGGAATCTTATGATCTAAATGATTATGTAGATGAAGATATGAGTTTTATTGCCGATAAGACCAAAGATGGAAAACCATTAAAAGCTTTGGAACGTCCGGGGTTATGGAATGGTGGAATGGCAAAATGGAATACCGTTTTTGTGGAAGTACCCGTAGAAACCTTTAATCCTGTAAAAACCGTAGCCGATCTTCTTAAAGAATCGCATCAGCCACGATAGGTATGGATGAGGAATTGCTACTGAAGGAACTTGAGTATAAAGCCGTAAGAAGCTCAGGCCCCGGTGGCCAGCATGCTAATAAAACTGCTACTAAAGTAGAACTGAGTTTTTCTGTTGAAAATTCTGAAGTTCTTTCAGAAAGAGAAAAGAAACGTGTTTTAAAAAAACTTTCCAGGAGGATCAATAAGGATGGGATTCTAAAAATGAGTAGTGAGGATTCCCGAAGTCAGTCTACCAACAAAGAGATCGTCACCCAAACCTTTTTGTTCGAATTAAAAGAATCCCTGAAAAAACCCAAACCAAGAAAAAAAACAAAACCTACCAGAGCCTCAAAAATTAAACGCTTAAAAGAAAAAAAGCGAAAAGCTGAAATAAAAGCCAATCGAAAAGATCCCTTAAAGTGAAAAAGTGTGTAATAATTTCCTCACTAAAGTGTGGGGTTCTACACTTTTTCACACTCTCAAAATAGTTTTGTAATATGCTATGATTTAGTTAAAGTATTAGAAATCAGTATTCCATATGTTTCGAGGGTTTCCTGGTGTGGAGTGGTATGATTTTTACAATGTAATCAATAGGTTAGTATTGGGAATGGAATAAATTATACTACTAACTAACATAATTTATTCTGTTTTATAATTTAGATTTTCGGATTGAAAAGGCTCCTCTAAGGAGCCTTTTCTTTTTAAGGACGTTGGAATTAAAATGCCATATGAGGTGAAAATTCCACAATTGTGTATCGATATCTAAAGGATTCCACAGCAAAATGGAAGGCGTTAAATTTTGAAAATTTAATAAGGCCTTATTCCATAAGGAGTTAACTAAAAACATAATCTTTTGGTACAATTATTACACTATATATAGTAAATCAATAAAACCAAGATTATGAAAAAAATTGTTTTAAGTCTTATGACCATGGGAGCTGTTTTTTTTGGAAGCCAGAATTTACAGGCACAGGAAGAAACTGAAGTAGAAGGAGAAGTTGCCTTTGCAGCAGCTCAGGATGAGTACGCCGAGGTGGAGATTATGGCATTACCGCAGGCCGTAACAGATGCTATAGCTAAAGACTATTCTGAGGCGACCACAGAGAAAGCCTGGGTTAAGACCGATGGAGAAATAAAAATTTATAAGATAGATCTTAATGATGAAGGGGAAATCGAACAGGTTTTTATAGATGAGAATGGAAAATGGATCGAAGACGAAAATGACGATCAAAAATAAAATGTCCGTTAAAGGAGAGGCCAACTCCGGGACTGCAGATTAATGAAGGAACTGAAGAGTTAATTTACCCCAGCAAACAAATGCAAAAAAGTGACATCGGGATTTATCCCGGTACTTTACAACCAGAAAGCTAACACTAAGAAGGTCACTTTTTTGCTTGTTTTGCACAACAGATTGTTCGGAAATTTGCAAAATGGAATTATATTACCTAAAAGGTGAAATAAAAAGTTGTTAAAAAAGAGAGGATTCATAGCCTCTCTTTTTTTATGCTTTCTTTTAAAAACTAATGGTTTAAAGATTCTTACCTTTGTTAAGAGTTAATAGAAATATATGTCTAAAGTATTGGTTGTAGAAGATGATGTTGCCTTTGGGACAATGTTAAAAACCTTTTTGGAAAAAAGGGAATACAAAGTTTCACTGGTATACTCAGCTTCCGAAGCTTTTAAGAAAATTACTGAAGTTAATTTCGATCTCGTTCTTACCGATGTTCGCTTGCCCGATAATGATGGCCTTGAGATACTGGAAAATGTAAAAAATAAGAATTCTTCCACTCCGGTAATAGTGATGACCAGCTATGCAGAAATTAGCATGGCCGTAAAGGCAATGAAGGAGGGAGCTTTCGATTATGTTTCCAAACCTTTCCGACCGGAATCCATATTACAGACCATTAAAAACGCCCTGGCCACCAGTGAAGTTAAAAAACCGGCTGCACCCCAGGCGAAACCTGCTAAAAAAAGTACAGGTACAAAGGCTGAGGACGTAGAATTTGTTCTGGGAGTCAGCGAACCCTCCAAACGATTGAGTGATTATGTAGAGCTAGTTGCACCTACAAATATGTCGGTATTGATAACCGGTGAAAGTGGAACGGGAAAAGAACAAATAGCCAAAAGCATACATCTTCAGAGCAAAAGGCATAATGCTCCATTTATCGCGGTGGATTGCGGAGCCATTCCAAAGGAGATCGCTTCCAGTGAGTTCTTTGGTCATCTTAAAGGCTCATTCACCGGTGCCATAAATGATAAGACCGGACATTTTGAGGCAGCGAACGGCGGCACCTTATTTCTGGACGAAATTGGGAATCTAACCTATGAACTTCAGGTCCAACTCTTAAGAGCGCTACAAGAACGTCGCATAAAACCCGTAGGGAGCAATAATGAAATTGAAGTAGATATAAGAGTAGTAACCGCCACTAACGAAGACCTTTCAGAAGCGGTGAAACAAGGGGAATTCAGGGAAGATCTATACCACAGGCTTAACGAATTTTCTATTAAAGTACCTGCATTAAGAGAACGAAAAGAAGACCTGATGCTATTTGCAGACCATTTTCTCAACGAGGCAAATGCCGACCTTGAAAAAAATGTAGTAGGCTTTTCAGATGAAGCCATTCATGCTTTTAAAAATTATAACTGGCCTGGTAACCTGAGGGAATTAAAGAATATGGTTAAAAGAGCGGTTCTTTTAACTCAGGATGATCTTATTCCGCTCAAAGTTTTACCACATGAGATCGCTACCGCAAGTCGTACTAATAATAATGATTATGGGCTTTTTAAAAATAAGAATGAAGAGCAGTTGATCCTGGATGCGCTGGAGAAGACTGGCGGGAATAAAAGTAAGGCTGCACGAATGCTTTCCATAGATAGAAAGACACTTTATAATAAACTTAAGCAGTACGGTATTAAACTGTAATATCACTTTCCAGGTCCTGCATTAACTTTCTAAGATTCTCCTGAAATTTTTCAAATTCTGAAGCTGAAAGCTGTTCTCTGTTCTCAAGTTTTACGAGAGGATTTGTAAGATTATCGGCTCTCATTTGCCTTAGCATGGGCAACATCCTATGTGCTATTTTGCTAAGTTTATCTTTGTTATTTTCTTTATATGCCTCTATAAGCTCCCTCAAACTGTTTCCTGCGCCTTCCAGAAATGCCTCAATTATTTTATACATAGCCTCTTCATCCCTGCCTGAAAATTCATAAATATCGCTTAAGTCATAAGCTTCAGATTTCAGATGTCCATTTTGGGGGATTTCTTCTTCTTTAGGTATATGTTCAATTTGTAATAAGGTCGCGATGCCTTCCCTAAGTTCATCCGGCTTGTAAGGTTTTAAGAGACTCATATCAAAACCGGCCTTTTCATATACCTCCTTAGTCACTTCTTTTCTTCCGGAAAGTGCGATCACTGGGAGATCCTGTAGCTCATTATTCTCCCTGATAGCTGAGATAAGACCAAACCCGTCCAGTTCTGGCATTTGAATATCGGTAAGGACAATATCGTAATGCCCGGATACGAGTTTATCAAGGGCTAATTTTCCATTAATCGCGGTCTCCACCTTAAGTCCTAAGGATTTCGTGACTTCTACGGTAAGTGATAACTGGCCGGCTTCATCATCTACGATCAAGGCATTTTTATTTATTTGTTCATATTCTTTTTCGGGAAGGGGAACCTCTTCTTTTTCGGTTTCTTCCCTGGCTTCAGATCTTTTTAAAACAGGAATATGAATAATAAACTCACTTCCTTCGCCCTGTTTACTTTTGACTTCTATATCTCCTTTTAAAAGTTCCGTTAGCCTCTTGGTAATCGCCAGGCCAAGCCCGGAACCGCCAAAACGTTTCTCGATACTACTATTTTCCTGAGAAAATTCTTCAAAAATACTTTCCTGCATTTCTGCTGAAATTCCAATCCCTGAATCTTTGACTCCAATTTTAAGAACATCATTTTCAGAAAAATCCTTTTCCATAGCGGCACTAATAACAATGCTGCCTTTTTCGGTAAACTTCCATGCATTGGAAATAAGATTAGCCAGGATCTGTTTGATCCGGAAGGGGTCACTCTGTACTTGTACATTGGTTTCAGGTGTCACTTCTATCCTGATTTTCACCTCTTTTTTCTTTTCAGCGGGAATTACATTATGAACGGTATCTTCAATAAGTTTTTTAGGGTTGAAAGGAAGGTCTTCAATCAGCATTTTCCCTGCTTCAAGTTTTGAAAGATCCAAAAGGTCATTTACAAGTCGAAGTATAAATTCTGATGACTTTTTTACCTGCTGTATATAATGTGATTGTTTATCGTTAAGCCCTGTTTTTTGAATAAGATCTGTATATCCCATTACTGTGGTAAGCGGGCTTCGTAAATCATGAGTAATAGCCGCCATAAACTGTTCCCGACTTGCCAGCAGCGATTCGGCAAATTGTTTGGATTCTTCGAGCTCTGCACGATAGCGCTGACTTCTCGTAATATCCCTGAGGATATTTATGATGAAAAACAATATGATTATGGCAATGATACAACCTCCTATTATGATGATCGTGGAGGTTTTTTGAAGCATCCCCTGGAGGACTTTTGCCTTTTCCAGGGAGTTCTTTCGTTCCATTCTTTCCAATCCTGAAAGTAAACTTCTTAACTGTTGGTTAAGGATCATATCATTATCCAGGAGGGCGTTCTCCTTTTCAAAAACCTCGTTTCTAAACTGCCGGTTAGATATTTCCAGCTCTGTTAATACTCTTTTTACCGCACTTACCAGGGAATCCAGTCGTTGATTTGTAAGTTGTGCTGAATTGTCTTTTTTGGAATATTCCAGCCATTTTATAAGAATATCCCGTTGATAGGGTTTAAGATCTTTGAACCTGTTATCGTAATTATAATCTGAAAAAGAAGCGTCTATATTTTTCAGCTCCCTTAACACCCTTGAGTAATAATTTGTATTGGCATCTGTATTTCGGAGTTCTATAAGTTCTTTAAGGTTTTCCTTTTTCTGCTCCATCAGCTTGGCCATACTGTCGGTTTCGATCTCCAGATTGGCATTGCTGTAAGCCCTTTTTAGATCTCCAAGTTTATTTTTGATGGAGTCGATCTGGGAATTATAAAGTTCAAGTTCCTCCTCGTTTCCAGTTTGAATTAGTCGGCGACTTGTATTTTCAGACTGATTAAGATCTGTTGTGATCTCACTTACGAGAATTAACTGTTGATTATTTTCACTATTGGATTGTGCAATTTTGGAATAAGAAACTACCTGATTATAGATAAACCAAACGGCAAGAGCTGCCAGGATTGCAACTATAAGATAGCCGGCAACAACTTTTATGGTGATGGAGCGTCGGGTATTAAGCATTACAATGTTATAATATCTAAAATTAAGCCATTTCTGCCAAATGTATTGGATTTATGAAAAACCTTATTACATTTGCAGTGATATCTCATAAGGGGTGCCTTTAAGTAGGCTGAGATCATACCCAATGAACCTGGGCAGGTAATGCTGCCAAGGGAATTGCGCCAAGGCGCAGTGTATGTACTCCTGATTTTGCCCTGGCAATTTCAGGATTTTTTATTTCAATTTTTAAACATAAGAATAATCGCCCCTTTTATTCGTAAAATTTATTACGAATGAAAAATGTATTATTTTTTACCGCCGTATTAATTTTATCTGTCAAGGCTTATTCACAGAACTTTAGCCTGTCGGGAAAAGTTACAGAGAATGGTGTTCCGGTAGAAGAAGCTTCAGTATATTTAAAAAGTTCCGGCGCCGGTACAATTACAGATGCTAACGGGAATTACCGGCTTACACTGGAGGAAGGAACTTACACAATCGTATTTTCTTTCGGAAATCAAAAAATCAGAAAAGTAAATCTAAAAGAAGACATGCTGCTTAATGTGGACCTTGCCGGTGCGCAGGAAAGTCTGGAGGAGGTTTTTCTGTCTTCAGTTAGGGTGAATGCCCAGTCCCCAATTACCTACAGTAACCTTAGTAATGAAGAAATCGAAGATCGTAACCTGGGCCAGGATATCCCGGTTTTGATGAATTATATGCCTAATGTGGTTACAACCACTGATGCCGGCGCCGGAGTTGGTTATACGGGATTACGTGTGAGAGGAAGCGATGCTTCCAGAGTAAATGTCACTATTAATGGGATCCCGTATAACGATGCGGAAAGTCAGGGTTCCTATTGGGTAGATTTACCCGATTTTGCTTCTTCGGTTGAAAATTTACAACTACAAAGAGGAGTGGGAACTTCTACGAATGGAGCTGGAGCTTTTGGGGCCAGTCTTAATGTCCTGACCGATACTTACAAAGAAAAAGCCCAGGCAGAAATTTCCAACAGTATAGGTTCTTATAACACTTTTAAACACACGGTAAAGTTTAGCACAGGTCTTATTAATGACCACTGGGAGATTGCGGGTAGGGCTTCGAAGATAAAAAGTGATGGTTATATAGACCGGGCTGAGAGCGACTTAAAATCATATTTTCTTCAGGGAACTTTTATAGATAAAAATACCCTTATAAAGGCTCTGACTTTTGGTGGCACTGAAAAAACATATCAGGCATGGTATGGAATTGATGCAGAAACTTTGGAGAATGACCGCACTTTTAACCCCGCGGGAATGTATACCAATGAGAATGGGAATGTGAGATTTTACGATAACCAGACCGATAACTATCAACAGGACCACTACCAGTTACTATGGAATCAGGATTTTGGAAAGAACTGGTCTTCTAATCTTGCCTTGCACTATACCCATGGCCGTGGTTACTATGAAGAATATGAGGAGGATGCCAGCCTTATTGATTTTGGTCTGCAGCCATTCGTAGCAAATGGGGAAGAAGTTACAACTTCAGATCTCGTAGGGACTAAATGGCTGGATAACGATTTCTACGGAACCGTTTTCAATCTTAATTATGAGGATTCTAATTGGGATTTGACCCTTGGAGGAGGATGGAATAAGTATGAAGGAGATCATTTCGGAAATGTGATCTATACCAGATTTGCCCGGAATAATGACCCATACGATCCCTATTATTCAGGAACGGCAGATAAAACCGATTTTAATGTCTACGGAAAGGCGAATTTTGCGATTACTGAAAAACTTGCCGGATATGCCGATCTTCAGTTGAGGACGGTACATTATGAAACCGATGGAATTCTGGATGACGGTAGCCAGTTCCTTAACGATGATAATTTTAGCTTTTTCAACCCTAAAGCGGGACTTACCTATGAGCTGAATATGGCCAATCAGTTTTACTTTTCTTATGCCAGAGCGCACCGGGAGCCGAGCAGGGCAGACTATGAGAATGGTGATCCGGAACCCGAAGAACTCAATGATTTTGAGCTAGGATGGAGATACAACAAGCCGGTAGTACAGGTTAATACAAATTTGTATTATATGGCTTATCAAAATCAATTGGTCCTAACCGGAGGTATTGATGACGAAGGAGTTTTTATTCGTGAGAATAGTGGAAATAGCTATCGTCTGGGATTAGAGATAGATGCTACTTTTAGATTATCAGATAAAGTAAGCATCCGTCCTAATATTTCTGTAAGTCGAAATAAGAATGTGGATTTCGTGTCTACATTTAATGGGGAACTGGTGAATTACGGTGATACCAATATCTCTTTTTCACCGGAGATCGTTGCGGGGAATATTTTTAGTTATCGCCCCGTAAATGGCCTAGAACTTAAATTACTTTCAAAATATGTTGGAGCACAGTATATGAGTAATGTGGAGGCCGAAAATTCAAAATTGGATAGTTATTTCGTGAATGATTTTAATATACAATATACCTGGGATAAGCCATGGTACTTTAAAGAAATTGTTTTAACCGGACTGGTGAATAATATTTTTGATACAGAATATGTATCGAACGGTTATTACTATACCTATAACATTCCTAATGAAGAATTACCTTCCGGGATTCAGACTTTTGACGGAGCAGGATATTACCCACAGGCCACTACTAACTTTTTAATGGGCCTTACACTAAAGTTTTAAAACAACTTTAGTGATTTAGCTGCCACCTTTCAACGATGTAGGGTTTTGATGGAAGGTGGCTTTTTAATTCCAAACCTCCAAAATATTTCCCGATCGTCTTACTCTGTATGGTTTCATGGTGTATTGACCCTCGCCGCTGCTAAGTTCTCCGGTGATCACATTGTATTCGTTATCATCACAGCCACAACTGGCAATTACACCATTAACCGTCATTGCCGAACATTCCCTTGGTGGATGGTTAGGATCTGTGAGCTCAAAAGCCGAATATTGTGAACCATTGATATTGTAAACCACTATTCCTTTCACCCCATAAAAATAAGTCGCGAAGGAATTTCCAGGATATTGAAGATCATTATATTCAGGCAAATTCAAATTTAGCTGGATCCTGAAACTAATATCAGGAATATTAGGGTTTCCCCTGTAATTATCCTCATTTTTAGAACAGGCCGTAAGCACTAAGAAAACAAGGAAAAGACTTAATATCTTCTTCATATAAATTTAGATTATAACGAAAATAATATAATTGTTCCGAACGATTAAATTTCTTACATTTGTTTAAGGAAATCCCGCTAATAATGGGATTTTTTTCAATTAATGATGCAAATAGTTTAATCCCGGCAAACTAAAACTTTATTGTTCGGGACATCCCCTTATTCAGGGGTCCGACTTGTTACTAGATCATTATAAGGTATTTATTGCGGTTCAGGGAGCAATCCTATGTTCCGTCAATTACTAAAACGAGAAAGTTATGAGCAAAGTATCTTATTACACCCCAGAGGGGTTAAAAAAGCTGAAAGATGAGCTTAATCATCTTAAAGATGTGGAGAGACCTAAAGCCTCTCAGGCTATTGCCGAAGCAAGGGATAAAGGAGATTTGAGTGAAAATGCCGAATATGATGCTGCCAAAGAAGCTCAGGGTTTACTGGAAATGAAAATTTCCAAGATGGAAGAAGTGGTGGCTAATGCAAGGGTTATAGACGAATCACAGTTAGACACCTCTAAAGTTCTGGTGCATTCCCATGTAAAAATAAAGAACAAGACCAATGGAGCCGAAATGGACTATAAATTGGTTGCTCAAAGCGAGGCCGACCTTAAATCTGGTAAGATCTCGGTAGATTCTCCCATAGGCAAGGGTCTTTTAGGAAAAAAAGTAGGTGATACCGCCGAAATTGAAGTGCCTAATGGAACTGTAAAATTTGAGGTTATTGAGATCTGGAGGGATTAGTCTTCACGATTTGAGTCAAAATTTAATCCTTTTCTTTCTTCACTATTTTCGGAATTAAGAAAAGGATTTTTTAATTTTAATAAAAACCAACCACTAATGGCATCAATATTCACAAAAATTGTAAAAGGAGAGCTTCCTTCTTATAAAGTAGCCGAAAACAGTCAGTTTCTCGCCTTTTTAGATGTTAATCCTAATGCGAAAGGACACGTGCTTTGTATTCCCAAGAAAGAAGTGGACAAATTATGGGATCTGGAAGAAGAAGTCTACCGGGAATTAATGCATTTTGTGAGATGTGTAGCTGTTGCCCTTGAAAAAACCATCCCCTGTAAAAGGGTAGGAATGGCCGTTGTTGGCCTGGAAGTTCCACATGCGCATGTGCATCTTATTCCGCTTAATCATATGGGAGAAATGGATTTTTCAAAAAAATTGAAAATGGAGAAAGAGGAATTCGAAGAAATCGCTGCAAAAATTCGGTCAAATCTCGAGCTGTGACAGATATTTCCGAATATAAATTAAGCTTAAGCTTGTGTATAGATTGGAGTGACCTGGATATTTACGAGCATGTAAATAATGTTTCTTATATGCGGTATCTCCAAAGCGGTAGAGTTAATTTCTGGGAAGCAACCGGCATTTATGATCATTATAAGAATTCTGACCGGGGAACCATGTTGGTTTCCACTAAATGTGATTTTAAGAAATCACTTTTTTATCCGGGCAATGCAGTGATAAAAACCAGGCTTGCTTTTATTGGAAATAAAAGTTTTGGTCTTGAGCATATTATTCTAAATGACAAGGAGGAGATATGTGCTATAGGCAAAGATGTGGTTGTATGTTTTAATTTTAGGCAAAAAGAGACTTTTCCGGTTCCTGACTGGTTAAGAGAAAAAATAAGTGAATTCTAACATTTTCGAAGACTGATCTGGAAAGTAGAGCCTTTGTTGATCTCACTTTTTGCTACTTTTATTTTTCCTTTGTGATATTCTTCCACTATCCTTTTGGCGAGGGAAAGACCCAGTCCCCAACCCCTTTTCTTTGAAGTTTGTCCCGGTTCGAATATTAGCCGGAATTTATTTTTTTCTATCCCTTTTCCGGTATCTGATATGTAGATATGTGCCTGCTTGAGATCCTGTTTTATTTCAATTTTGAGCGAACCTTTTCCACGCATGGCGTCAATGGCATTTTTAACCAGGTTCTCAATGGTCCAGCTATAAAGTTGCTCATTAAGCATCACATAAATTGGCTGTCGAGGAGCTCTGATGCTAAATTCGATAAGGTTAGAACTTCTGGTTTTTAAATACTCAAAGCTTTCTTTGGTAGAACTTACAATATCTGTTTTTCTCAAGTTAGGAGAAGATCCAATTTTCGAGAATCTTTCGGTAATAGTTTTAAGCCTATCTATATCTTTTTCCATCTCTTCCACGTAGGAAGGATTTACATTTTCGGCTTTTAAAATCTCAGTCCAGCCGATCAGGGAACTTAAAGGAGTTCCTATCTGGTGAGCTGTTTCCTTGGCCATACCAGCCCAGAGCTTATTCTGTTCACTACTTTTTGTGGTGGTATAAAAGAAATAAACAACCCCCACGAATAAAAAACCGATAAGAGTAAGTCCTATAGGATAATACTTCAACTTATTAAGAGCCGGTGAATTTCCGTAATATAAATATTGAACCTGCCCATCCCCAAGGTCGACCATTATGGGCTCATTTTCATCCTTTAGATCTTCAAGATAAGCTTTGGTCTTTTCGGGATCATCAAGAATGCCAGGATCAATATTTGTGGTATAAGCGATCTCGCCATGCTCATCTGTATGAATAATGGGAATGGTGGTATTATTATTCAGGATCTCAAGGATTAGATCCAGATCTGCATCTTTGGGAGCGGTACTTAGTTCTTCCTGTGCCTGTGCCCAGATATTCATCTTTGCACGCTCGTCTTCTTTAAGACTTTGAAAAAATATACTGGTGTTCCACAGTACAAGAGCAATCACCACCAAACAGGAAATAATGATAAACCAGCGGTTGAAACTGCGTTCGTCGGGTAAATTCATGTAGTATTCCAGCTTTTAATAGAAATAAATATAAGCGTTTTAGTAGGAATTTTATTGTATTCCATTGCTTTTCATTCCTTCTTCATTTCTTTACCTTTGCGAAAAATATTTCTATGTTCAGTTTAGAACCTAAAGATGTAAGCGTTGGAAAATTACATCAATACTTACTGGGAGCCGTAGGGCCCAGGCCAATAGCTTTTGCAAGCACGCTTGATGATAAGGGCCGGCCTAACCTTTCACCTTTCAGTTTTTTCAATGTATTTGGTTCCAATCCACCGGTACTTATTTTCTCTCCTGCGAGAAGAGGGCGTGATAATACTACAAAACATACCTTCGAAAATGCGAAAAAAACAGATGAGGTGGTGATCAATATTGTGAATTACGATATGGTTCAGCAAATGTCGCTCTCAAGTACGGAATATGCCGAAGGGGTGAACGAGTTTGAAAAAGCCGGACTCACAATGTTGAAGTCAGACCTGGTTAAACCCTTTCGGGTAGCCGAATCTCCTGTACAGTTTGAATGTAAGATAAAGGAGGTGATCGAAACCGGACAGGAAGGGGGAGCCGGAAATTTGGTGGTTTGTCACGTAATAAAAATGCATATTAAGGAGGAAATTCTTGATGAAAACGGCTATATTGATCAGCATAAAATAGACCAGGTGGCTCGAATGGGAGGCAACTGGTATACCCGTGCGAATATGGGAATGTTTGAGGTACCAAAACCGCTTTCTTCCCTTGGGATAGGAGTGGATGGAATTCCTCAGGAAATAAGGAACAGTAAGACTCTTACCGGAAATGATCTTGGAAAATTAGGGAATGTGGAAGCACTTCCTGAAAATGGAGAAATAGAGGAATTTTTAAAAGAAAATTCCGAAGACGCTGAACTGGTTAAAACAGGAAATACAGAAAATATTCATAAAAAGGCGCAGTTATATCTTGAAAATGATAAACCTGAAAATGCCTGGAAATTATTATTAGCAAAATAAACGACGATGGAAGTACAAGGAAAAATTAAACTTATTGGCGAAACAAAAACCTTTGGAAGCAATGGATTCCAGAAAAGGGAAATGGTAGTGACTACAGAGGAGCAGTATCCCCAGCATATAATGATCGAATTCGTTCAGGATAAGACCAGTCTTTTGGATAGTTTCAAAGTAGGTCAACCCGTGAAAGTGGGAATCAATTTAAGAGGCCGAGAATGGGTGAGCCCACAGGGAGAAACCAAATATTTCAATTCTGTCCAGGGTTGGAGGATCGAGAGCCTGAGTTCAGAGAAACCTCAGGGGAATGTGCCACCACCAGACCAGTTCGAGCCGGCTAGTGACTTGAATGAAGAAGATTATGATGATCTTCCTTTCTAGTTTTTGTCATTCAGAATTTATTTCGGAATCTCAATTTACAAGGTTTAGATCCTGAAACAAATATAGGGTGACCTAAAAAAATTTTCAAAAGTCCGGTACTATTGTAACCGGACTTTTTTATTTTCAGATTTAAAACAAATTGAGTGTACTTTATTAGAGAACAGGACCCTTTTCCACCGGTTGAACTTTCAGACTCTGAAGGATTGCTCGCGGTTGGCAGCGATATAAGTCCTGAGCGTTTGATAGATGCCTATTACAAAGGAATTTTCCCCTGGTATAGCGAAGAGCAACCGGTATTGTGGTGGTCGCCCGATCCCCGAATGGTGCTTTTCCCTGAAAACCTGAAAATTGCCAAAAGTATGCGACCATTTTTAAATCAGAATAAATTTCAGGTGACCTTTAATATGGCCTTTGAAAAGGTGATCGAAAACTGCGGAAATATAAACCGGAAAGGTCAGGACGATACCTGGATCACGCCCGAAATAAAAAAAAATTATCTTCAGCTTCATAAAGACGGACTTGCCTATTCTACTGAAGTATGGGATAATGAAGAATTAGTTGGAGGTCTCTATGGAATATATCTCAGGGATAAAAAAGTTTTCTGTGGGGAAAGCATGTTCGCTAGAAAGAGTAATGCCTCTAAATTTGGATTAATAAAGCTAGTGGAAAAACTTAAAAAGGAGGGACTAAAATTAATAGACTGCCAGGTATATACGGGTCATCTTGAAAGTCTGGGAGCAGAAGAAATTCCCAGGCAAGAGTTCCTGAGCTATTTGAAATAATTTCAAAATATAGCTATTCTTAGAGATTCACTTTACGGCCTAATTCCTTAATTTTCTCATATCTAAAACAGTCTTTTTGATGGTCGTTAACCATTCCAGTAGCCTGCATATGGGCATAGATCACAGTGGAACCCACAAATTTAAAGCCTCGTTGTTTAAGGTCTTTGCTTAGCCTGTCGCTTATTTTGGTCGTGGCAGGGGCATCTTTATAATTTACAATTTCGTTTTGGATTGGCTCACCTTCAACAAAGCCCCAGATATATTTGGTGAAACTTCCAAATTCCTCCTGGATACTCATAAACTCCCGCGCGTTGGTCACCGCTGCTCTGATCTTCATTTGGTTTCTTATGATCCCGGAATTCTGCATTAATTCGGTAATCTTAGGCTCTTCATACTGGGCAATTTTTTTGTAATCAAAATCATCAAAAGCTTTTCTGAAATTATTTCGCTTTCGCAGAACCGTGATCCAGCTAAGCCCCGCCTGAAATGTTTCAAGGGTAAGGAACTCAAATAATTTTTCGTCATCTAGAACAGGAACTCCCCATTCCAGATCGTGATATGTTTCATATAAAGGGTCTCCTACGCACCAGCCACAACGTGTAACTTCTTCCATAATTTCTAAGATCTAAAGTGATAAGTAATGGTTCCCGGCTGTGAATCCTTGCCAGATAGTTTACTGAATCGGGCTCCTGCAGCATATTCCAGTGCCTGGCCTGTAAGACATTCGTTGGTGGTGGTAGAGCTGCTTTTGTTTATGGAGGTGTCAATTACATATCCATTCGCATCTACGGTAATATTCACAACCACTTTCCCGGCCGTGTCACAGGTGTATACAGGATTCGGGATCTTTACGGCTCTTCTTCCTTTTAAGGAAAATGAAATGGAACTGTAATCATATGCAGCCGATTTTTGTGTGGCCAGTTCAGAGGAATTATCACCGTCTGACCGGTCTTTCTTTTCTTCTGAATTCTTCTTTTTTATGGAATAATTACCTTCACTGCCATCAGTCTGCTCATTTTCGGCCTGCTCCTGCTCTGTACTGTTCTTTTCAAAAATTTCGTCAAGCTTATTCTTAAAATCGGCATCGCGAGTTTCTTTATCCTCATTGAATGCCTGGTTGGTCTGTATTTTTCTTTGATTTTCCGGGGCCTTCTCCTGAGCTTCTTCAGGCTGCTTTTCTTCCTGCTCTTCCAGTCTATACTGGTTAAGGTCAATAAGCATTTCACTCACCTGTTTGTTATGGGAGGATAGATTGAAGTTATAAAGTGCCAGCATCAGGATCGCGAATAAGAGCGACGTGATTATAAGTGCTTTATGCCTGTCGAAAAAATCCATATTAAATTAACGCCTGTAGGCTTATTTATTCTCTCGTGAAGGTAGCAAATTTTCGAAATACTCAATATCCATAGCTTTTTCCACGGAAAAATCTCCAATTCCGGTACGTCTTAATTCTGAAAGATGAGCACCGCTATTTAGAGCCTGACCAAATTCGTGGGCAAGACTGCGAATATAAGTTCCCTTGCTGCAAACCACTCTGAAACCAATCACCGGAAAGCGCTTTGAATCTATCTCGAATTCGGCAATTTCAACCTTCCTGGATTTTACTTCAACTTCCTTGCCTTCCCGGGCATATTCATAAAGTCTTTTTCCATCTTTCTTTAAAGCCGAGAAGACAGGCGGTGTTTGCTCGATCTCTCCGATGAATTTTTTAGCGGTTTCCTGCAGTAATTCTTTTGAAATATGATCAATGGGGAAATTTTGGTCAATTTCCGTCTCCAGGTCAAAGGAGGGAGTGGTGGATCCTAAAGTGAATGTCCCCGTGTATTCTTTTTCCTGCCCCTGTAGTTCCTGAATTCTCTTGGTGAATTTCCCGGTACAGATGATAAGCAATCCGGTAGCTAGCGGATCCAGAGTCCCGGCATGTCCTACCTTGATCTTTTTAATGTGGCAGCTTTTTCTTATTAACCACCTCACCTTGTTAACCAGCTGAAATGAGGTCCAGTTAAGTGGTTTATCAAATAAAAGTATTTGTCCTGTTTTGAATTCTTCAGGTGTAAATTCCTTATTGTGCATATGCAAAAATAATAGCCCCGAGACCCACTACAAAACAATAAATGGCAAACCATGACAGTTTACTTCGTTTAACCAGGGAGATCATCCAGGTACATGCCACAAGGCCGGCGATAAATGCAGTTACAAAGCCAATTGCCAGAACAGGGAATTCGGTGGAGCTATGCATAAGATCACCGCTAAGCAGGTCTTTGGCGATCTTACCCAATATTAAAGGCACAACCATTAAGAAGGAAAACCTTGCCGCTTTGGTCTTATCATTGCCAAGTAAAACCGAAGTAGAGATTGTGGCCCCACTTCTCGAGATTCCGGGAAGCATGGCTATTGCCTGGGATACACCAATCACGAAAGAATTGCTGTAACTTACTTTTTTCCCGGTGTTTTTTGCTTTGTCGGCAAGCCAGAGAAGAAGAGCAGTGATCAATAACATGAATCCCACGAAAACAATATTCCCACTAAATAAAGATTCCAGTTCGTCTTCGAATAGCAGCCCAATGATAGCGGCGGGAAACATGGAGATGAAGATTTTTAGAGAGAATTGGGTTTCTTCATTCCATTTAAACTGGAATAACCCACGAAATATTTCAAATACGTCTTTGCGGAAAACTACCAGGGTGCTTAATGCAGTCGCAAAATGAAGTACCACGGTAAAAAGCAGTGAATCTTCGGGTACGCTAAGGTCTCCTAAAATAACTTTTCCTAATTCTAAATGTCCACTGGACGAAACGGGTAAAAATTCGGTAAGCCCCTGGATAACGCCCAGGATCGCAGCGTCTAATGCGTCCAAACTGATTATTTTTTATTGGGATTTACTAATATGGCGTAGGCTTCAATGGCAAAACCAATTAAAACCAGAGCAGGAGCGAGACGAATACGCTGAAAATTGTAGATCGCGTCGTTAAATTCATTCGGATCTTCGCTTCCACCACCAGACATTAAAATAAAGCCTAACGCGATGACGGCAAAACCAATAAACATAAAAGTGTAGTTCTTTTTTCCAAATACCAGCCCGGTATTAAAGCTCCCTTTTATTTTGTTATTTTCTTTCATTTACAAAAGGCATAAACCATAAGTGAAAAGCAGTAAGCTTAAAACTTAAAATTGTTTTTAATAATAAAGTTCATCCGTCTTCAGGTTAAGAAAACGTGAGGTTGCAAAATACGTACTTATCCATGTAATTACAATTCCCATGAGGAAAATGCCTGCAAACAGAATAAAAAGCATTTTGACGTCTCCAAGTAAATTCAGCTCTGTGAAACTGTTATTGAGATAATATAACACCGCGGCCATACCAATTAAAGCAAGCACCGCACCTATTAGTCCCAGTTTAACGCTCTGCCAGATAAAAGGTTTTCTAATAAATCCTTTAGTCGCGCCCACCATTTGCATGGTCTTAATAATAAATCTTTTTGAATATACTGCCAGACGAATACTGCTATTGATTAAAAGAACCGCGATAAAAGTAAACATGGAGCTCGCGATCAAAATCCACAAACTTATCTTTTTCACGTTGTCATTTAATAAAGCGATTAGTGGTTTATCATAAACAACTTCATCAACAAAATTCTTGGTGGTAAGATCAGCAGCGATTTTATCTACCTGGTCTGAAGATACAAAGTCGGCATTCATATACACATCAATGGAATTCTGTAATGGGTTATATCCAAGAAAATCCATAAAATCCTCCCCAATCTCCTCACTATGAGCTTCTGCGGCTTCTTCTTTCGAAACGTAGTTGGTAGATTTCGTATACTCGGCCATCGCAAGGCTCTTCTTCAATTGCTCGATCTCTACTTCTTTAGCATTATCTTTTAGGTAAACGGTTAGCGCGATCTGTTCTTTGAAATGATCGGCAACTTTTTTGGTGTTTAGCACCAAAAGACCAAGCATTCCCAAAAGGAACAACACCAGGGAAATACTGATAACTACTGAAAAATAGGAAGATATGAGTCGGCGTTTCTGATATCTTTCAAAAGATGTGGTCATAGAGTGACTTCAGATTTTTTGTAAAAATAAGAAAGTTCAGCTTTCTCAATCTTTAAAACGTTTAAACTTTTGAAAATATTGGGAATAACCTGGTTTTATTCAGTATGTCATGCTGAGTCTGTCGAAGCACGTTTCTAATTTCCAGCACTTCGACAAGCTCAGTGCAGCACCGTTGCCTCCTGCTATACTTGTTTCAGCATTTTTTAGACCCTGAAATAATCCCAATAGCTATCGGGACAGCGTGCCGAATGGTTGCACTGAGTCTGTCGAAGTGCCTAAAAAATGATCAGGTATCAGGATTGAAATGTTGTCATTAGGGATAAAGAGTAGAATCTCTTATTTCTTTGCTAAATTTGATAAAACTCGAACTATGGAAATACTGGTTTACGGAATTGGCGGCGTGGGAGGTTATTTTGGAGGAAAACTTGCTAAAGCAGGACTTAAAGTGAGTATGATCGCCAGAGGAAAGCATTTAAAGGCGATTCGAAAACATGGACTTGAGGTAGAAAGTGTCAATGGCAATTTTAAGGTAAAGCCAAAACTGGCTACAGATGATATTTCCAAAGTTCCCCAACCCGATCTCGTAATTCTCGGTGTGAAATCATGGCAGATCCCTGCGGTAGCTGCTAAATTAAAACCGATAATAGGAGAAAACACTGTAATTCTTCCTTTGCAGAACGGTGCTGATAATTACGAAAAGCTAATTGAAATTCTTCCGAAGAAAAATGTACTTGCCGGACTTTGCTTTATTGTAAGTTTTCTTGAAAAACCGGGTAAGATCAAACATGCTGCATTTGAACCTAAAATTACCTTTGGCGAAATTGATAATTCAAAGTCGGCCAGGGTCATGAAAATTCGCGATCTTCTCGATGAAGCCGGGATAGAAAATAGCATTCCTGAAAATATTCAGCTTGAGATCTGGAAAAAATTTCTGTTTATCTGCACGGTAAGCGGTATTGGGGGTTTAACTCGTGTACCGATAGATAAAATAAGAGAAAGCGAATATCTTTTTAATATGATGAGAAAAACAGCTAAAGAGATCATAGCTGTTGGTAAAGCCAGGAATATTCCGCTCACAGATAAACATCTAGAAATGGTCTTTGAGATCATAAATTCTCAACCCAGGGGAAATACCGCTTCTACCCAGAGGGATATTATGCAGGGAAAACCATCTGAACTTGAAAACTTCAATGGCTATATTGTAAAACAGGGTGAAAAATTTGATTTGAAAACTCCGGTAAATCGTTTTATCTACGAATGTCTGAAACCCATGGAAGAAGAGGCTCGAAAATCGAAGGAATAGAAACTTCAATCCTTCGGCATAAGTCCTTTAAAATTGTATTTTTGCAGGCAGGTTAAAAAACGTCACCCTGACCCGATAGCTATCGGGATTGTTTCAGGGTCTTATATATAGAAGTTGAAACTAGTAGTTCAGCTTGACGAAAAGAAAAAGACAGGAAAGAAGATGAGTTACCACTTTAATAAGATCGAAGAAAAATGGCAAAAGTACTGGGCCAAAAACCAGACTTTCAAGGCCTCAAACGATTCTGATAAACCTAAGTATTATGTGTTGGACATGTTCCCTTATCCATCAGGAGCCGGTCTTCATGTTGGGCATCCGCTGGGTTATATTGCCAGTGATATCTACGCGCGATTCAAGAGACATAAGGGTTTTAATGTGCTGCATCCTCAGGGATATGACAGTTTTGGACTTCCGGCTGAGCAATATGCCATTCAAACCGGTCAGCATCCGGCATTAACTACCGAAAATAATATAAATCGTTATAGAGAGCAGCTTGATAAAATAGGGTTTTCATTCGATTGGAGCCGTGAAGTGAGAACCAGTGAGCCAGATTATTATAAATGGACTCAGTGGATCTTTATTCAGCTATTTGAAAGCTGGTATGATCAGGAAGCTGAAAAATCCAGAGCTATCAGTGAGCTGGAAGAGATCTTTTCTTCTGAAGGGAATACAAGAGTGAATGCGGCCTGTGATGATGATACTGAAAGTTTTTCAGCCGAAGAATGGAATCGATTTTCAGCCGATGAAAAGGAAGGTATATTACTGAAATATCGTCTTACTTATCTTGCTGAAGCTGAAGTGAACTGGTGTCCGCAACTTGGAACAGTGTTGGCGAACGATGAGATCGTAAACGGAGTTTCAGAACGAGGTGGATATCCTGTGATTAGAAAGAAGATGACCCAGTGGAGTATGAGAATTTCGGCATTTGCTGAGAGATTGCTTCAGGATCTTAATAAAATAGACTGGACCGAAAGTTTAAAGGAAAGTCAGCGTAACTGGATCGGAAAATCGGTAGGTGCGCATGTAGATTTTAAAATTCAGAATACCGATTATAAAGTTGGGGTTTTCACCACCCGTCCCGATACCATTTTTGGAGTGTCTTTTATGACGCTGGCTCCGGAACACGACCTGGTAAAAAAGATCACAACGCCAGAACATCGTGAAGAGGTAGGGACTTATATAGATGCTAGTGCTAAAAGAAGTGAGCGTGAACGTATGGCTGATGTTAAGAGCATTTCGGGTGTATTTACCGGCGCTTATGCCGAGCATCCTTTTACCAAGGAATCTGTGCCGATCTGGATAGGGGACTACGTTTTGGCAGGTTATGGAACCGGAGCTGTGATGGCGGTGCCTTGCGGAGACCAGCGTGATCATGATTTCGCTAGACATTTTGATCTTCCAATTCCTAATATTTTCGAAAATGTAGATGTTTCCCAGGAAGCTTATGCCGGGAAAGAAGGTACGGTGATCGCGAATTCAGATTTTCTAAGCGGACTTGAATACAAAGAAGCACTGAACAAAGTGATCCTTGAACTGGAGAAGACCGGACAGGGTTACGGTAAAACAAATTACAGGCTAAGAGACGCGGTGTTTAGCCGCCAAAGATACTGGGGAGAGCCATTCCCGGTTTACTATGTGAATGGTCTGCCGAAAATGATCGAAAAGGAACACCTTCCTTTAAGATTGCCCGAGGTGGAAAAATATCTTCCTACCGAAACCGGGGAGCCGCCATTAGGAAATGCTACCGATTGGGCCTGGGATACAAAGAATCATAAAGTGGTTTCAAATTCTGAATTAGATGATGAGACTGTTTTTCCTCTGGAATTAAATACCATGCCCGGATGGGCGGGAAGCAGCTGGTATCTTTTCAGATATATGGATGCAGGAAATCCAGATCGTTTTGTTTCAGAAGAAGCTCAGAAATACTGGGAAAATGTGGATCTATATATTGGAGGTAGCGAACATGCAACCGGCCACCTTTTATATTCAAGATTCTGGACAAAATTTTTACATGATCGCGGATGGTTAACGGTGGAAGAGCCATTTAAAAAACTGATCAACCAGGGAATGATCCTTGGGACTAGTGCTTTCGTGTACAGGCTTGAAGGAGAGAATGTATTTGTTTCAAAGAACCAGACCAATGGGAATGAAGTGCAGCCTATACATGCGGATGTTTCATTGGTGAATTCTTCAGATGAATTGGATATTGAAGGCTTCAAAGAATGGAGACCGGAATTTGCAGATGCTAAATTCCTTAACGAGGATGGCAAGTACATTGTTGGGCGGGAAGTGGAGAAAATGTCCAAATCCAAATACAATGTGGTAAACCCAGATGAAATCTGTAAAGATTACGGGGCAGATACCTTAAGAATGTATGAAATGTTTCTTGGGCCGCTGGATCAGGCGAAACCATGGAATACTGCTGGAATTACCGGAGTTCACAGTTTCCTTAAGAAGCTGTGGAAACTTTATCATGATGGAGATGAGTTTTCTGTTTCAGAAAAGAAAGCTTCGGCAGATTCATTAAAGAGCTTTCATAAAACTATCAAAAAAGTAACAGAGGATATTGAGGATTTCAGTTTTAATACCTCGGTTTCCACTTTTATGATCTGTGTGAATGAGCTAACAGCTCAAAAGTGCAATAGTCGTGAAATTCTTGAGCCGTTAACGGTACTTATAGCGCCTTATGCGCCTCATATAGCAGAAGAGCTCTGGGAGAAACTGGGAAATATAGATTCAGTCACAACAGCTTTATATCCTGTCTATGAAGAGAAACACCTGGTTGAGAGTACCAAGAATTATCCTGTTTCCTTTAATGGAAAAATGCGTTTTACAATGGAATTGCCATTAGATATGGCCAAGGATGAAATAGAGAAAACAGTATTAGGTGATGATCGTACACAAAAGCAACTTGAAGGTCGCACTCCTAAAAAAGTGATCGTTGTCCCCGGAAAGATTGTGAATATCGTAGGTTAATCCTGAGACAAATAAATATTGCAAACCGCTTTCGAAAGGAAGCGGTTTTTTTTATTAATACTTTTTTGTCACCCCTAATTTATTTCAGGGTCTCAATGGTTTGTCTTAATTTATAGTCTAATAAGAATTTGAAACAAGTTCAGAATGATCAGAATGACATCACTTTATTAAAGTTCATAAAAAATAGAGAAGTTTTAGCCTAGATATAGATCAATAAGACCTTCTGGAGTTTTTACTCTTACGGTATTATTCTTTTTATCCACGTTTTCAATGAAATCATCATTCATAGGGATGAGGATCTGTTTGCCGTCTTTCTCGATTTCGAATAAAGCCTGTGAGGTAGAATCATTAATGGAAACTATTTTTCCAATATTACCGTGTTCGGCATCTACCACCTCGAAGCCAATGATCTCATGAAAATAGAACTTATCATCGGGCAGTTCCGGAAGCATGGTAAGGGGGAGGTAGACATCGGTACCTACCATATCCTCGGCATCCTCCTCGGTATCTATATCCTCAAATTTCGCACGAAGAAGAGTGCTTTTGTGCAGGTAAGAGCGTTCAATAAAAAATGGAACCAGATTATCGTTGTATTCAACGAAAACTGATTCCATTTCTGTGTAAGTTTCTGGCTCATCGGTGTCCAGTTTTATGAGCACCTCACCTTTAAAGCTAAATTTTCCAACGATACGTCCCAGGTAGAAGCATTCTTCCTTAGTCATCGCCAGTTGCTGTTTTAAGCGTCTTTTTTGTCTTCAGTTTTAGCTTCTTCTGCAGTTGCAGCTTCCACTTCTTCTTCAGCCTTTTCTACCGTAGCCTCATCTGTTGCTTCTGCAGTTGCAGCCGCCTCAGCTTCAGCAACAGCCTTAGCTTCCGCTTCTTCAGCTTCTTTTGATTCAGCTTCACGCTTAGCGTTGGCTTCTTTCTCCGCTTCAAGAGCTTTAGCTTTTTCAGCTTCCTGAGCTTTGCTTAAAGATTCTTTTTTAGCTCCGATCTTTCCTTCTTTTTCTTCTAACCATGCTTTGAATTTCTCCTCAGCCTGCTCTTCAGTCAAAGCACCTTTTCTAACACCTCCTGCAAGGTGTTTCTTAAGAAGGGCTCCTTTGTAAGAAAGGATAGCACGAGCGGTATCTGTTGGCTGGGCACCGTTTTGTAACCATGTAACAGCTCCGTCTACATCAAGTTCGATAGTAGCAGGATTCGTGTTAGGGTTATAGATTCCCAATTTCTCCAAAAATTTACCGTCTCTTTTTGCGCGGGTATCCGCAGCAACAATCCAGAAAAAAGGTTTTCCTTTTTTTCCGTGTCTTTGTAATCTTATTTTTACTGGCATAAAAATTAAATTTTGGGGTTCTCGACCCCGATTATTAATAAGTGTGCAAAGATACTACAAATTTCTAATTTTCAATATTTTCTGCTCTTATTTTATTTTTGAATAAATACCTGATTTTAAGCGATTATTTGAAGCCTTCTCAACTTTTTAAATTAGGATTAAATTGGGTTAAAATTCTTGTGGCTGTTAAAAGAGGTTAATTAGTGCTAAACCCTGTTAAATAGGTTGTTATGACGGAAATGCCGACTTATCTTTACTCTAGACAAATTGAAAAAGAAAGCTATGAGTTATTCAAAAGAAGTATCCGGTAAACTTAATGAATTACTGGAAAAGAATTATGATGCTGAAAAAGGATACAAACTGGCAGCAGAAAAAGTCAAGAATCAACAATTAAAGAATTTTTTCTCTAAACGCGCTCAGGAGCGCTACGATTTTGGACATGAGTTGAAATCTGAGATCAAAAATTTTGGAGAAGAGCCGGAGAAAGGTACGAGTCTGGCAAGTGATGCTCACCGAAGCTGGATGAATTTGAAGGCGAGCTTATCTAACGATAAAGAAGAAACGGTACTCGAAGAAGCAGTTCGCGGCGAAAAGGCTGCGGTTGAAGAATATGAGGATGTGTTGAAAGATACCGATATTCCTGCATCTACCAGCAACATTCTAATGAAACAGAAAAATACAATTGTCGCTTCATTAAATGAAGTGAAAACTTTAGAAAAACAGGCTTAGGGTACTACTGATTTGTGGTCTTTCAGAAATTTCACCCCATTGGAATTTTATACTGAAAGAATGAAGACAAACACCGATGCGAGCAATGTTTGATTGAAGTAGTAGTAGTTTTAGTGTTCGTATCAGGCCTCACAGGATTTCTGAATTTTCAGGTTTTTTGTGAGGCTTTTTTTTGCAAAATTTCAAAGATAATTCCAGATCTGTTCCCCCTCTCCTCGGGGAGGGGTTGGAACTGATTTTCTCAGTTCCGAGGAATGGGAAATAAAAAATTTGGATTTATGGACCTGGGATCAAAATTATTGAAAAATCAGCCTGCGGGTGCTGACAATATAGTCGATTATCCAAAATTTTTTATGGTTAATAATTCCTGAAAACTAAGTTTTAATTCAGCAATAAAGTTCCTTATTTTAGCCCGGATGATTCAGAATTCTGAATCTAATTATTTTCTTCTGAAAGGCATAAAACACTAAGGAATGTACCTTATTTTTGATACTGAAACCACTGGTCTTCCCAAGCGCTGGGACGCCCCTTTAACCGATTCTGACAATTGGCCGCGATGTATACAGATCGCCTGGCAGTTACATGATGAAATGGGAAATCTTATTGAGAATCAGGACTACCTGATTCAGCCGGAAGGTTTTGATATTCCTTATGATTCTGAACGTATTCACGGGATCTCTACAGATCTTGCCAAAGAGCAGGGAATTCCTTTGGATGAAGCTCTGGAGAAGTTCAATACCGCACTCGAAAAATCAAAATTTGTGGTTGGGCAGAATGTTGGTTTTGACCTGAATATTATGGGGGCGGAATTTATCAGAAGAGATTTTGAAAATTCGCTTCAGGAAATGCCGGTTCTGGATACCTGTACTGAAACTACGGCGGAATTGTGTAAAATTCCCGGGGGTCGTGGAGGAAAATTCAAATTACCAACACTTACCGAATTACACGAATTTTTATTTGATGAGGCTTTTGCTGAAGCGCATAATGCGACTGCCGATGTAGAGGCAACTACCCGTTGCTTTCTTGAGCTGGTTCGTCAAAGAATATATACAATAGAGGAACTGGATGTTCCTGGCGATTATTTTGAGAATTTTTCTGAAAAAAATCCTGAGCGAATTGAGCTTATTGGCCTGAAGCATATCAATCTTAAAAAGGCGTCAGATAAGATCAGGAAAAGTCTGGAAAAACAGCAGCCCACCGATGATATCTCTCATGAAGAGATCCAGGAAAACCTGGAAAAACTCGATGAGATTCCTTTTGCTCACCTTCATAATCATTCTCAGTTTTCAGTATTACAGTCCACCATAAGTATTCCGGATCTCGTTGCTGCGGCAGCTGAAGAAGATATGAATGCGGTTGCCCTTACCGATCATGCAAATATGATGGGGGCCTTTCATTTTGTAAAAGAAATAGGTACTTATAACAAAAGTATAAATGAGCATAATGCCACCGCCGAAGAAAAGGGGGAAGACCTTAAAAAGCCTTTAAAAGGAATCCTTGGTTGTGAATTTTTTGTTTGTGAAAATCACACCGATAAAACCCGAAAAGATAACGGTTACCAGATCGTGTTGCTGGCCAAAAATAAGAATGGTTATCACAATCTGGCTAAAATGTCCTCTAAAGCTTATACCGATGGTTTCTACTACGTACCTCGTATAGATAAGGAAGTTATTAAGCAATATAAAGAGGATATCATTGTTCTTACCGGAAATCTCTATGGAGAAGTTCCAAGTAAAATTCTGAATGTTGGAGAAAAGCAGGCTGAAGAAGCACTGCTCTGGTGGAAGGAGGAATTTGGTGACGATCTATATATAGAAATGATGCGTCACGACCAGGAAGATGAGAACAGGGTGAATCCTGTTTTAGTTGAATTCTCCAAAAAGCATGATATAAAATTAGTCGCCAGTAATAATACCTATTACTGGAAGCAGGAAGACGCCAATGCACATGATATTTTACTTTGTGTAAAAGATGGTGAGAAGCAAGCGACGCCGATAGGTCGTGGTCGGGGATATCGCTACGGACTACCTAACGAGGAGTATTACTTCAAATCTGGGAACGAGATGAAGAAGCTCTTTAAAGACCTTCCGGAAGCGATTAAAAATATTCAGGAAATTGTAGATAAAATCGAGCCGTTTGAGCTGGCCCGGGATGTCTTACTTCCAAAATTTGAAATTCCGAATGAATTCCAGAGCGAGCAGGATCTTGTGGACGGAGGGAAAAGAGGTGAAAATGCCTTTTTGAAACATATCACCTTTGAAGGTGCCAAAAAAAGATATCCAGATATCACTCAGGAAATTGAAGACCGACTTAATTTTGAGTTGTCGGTTATTGAAAATACCGGTTATCCCGGTTACTTCCTTATTGTAGAAGATTTTATAAGAGCTGCACGGGAAATGGGCGTTTCGGTAGGCCCGGGACGTGGTTCGGCTGCCGGATCTGTGGTGGCGTACTGTCTCTGGATCACGAATATCGATCCTATTAAATACGATCTGCTTTTTGAGAGATTCCTGAATCCGGATCGTGTGAGTATGCCTGATATTGATATCGATTTTGATGATGAAGGCCGAAGCCGGGTAATGGATTACGTGATCAAAAAATATGGAGCCAATCAGGTTGCGCAGATCATCACTTACGGAACCATGGCGGCAAAATCTTCTATTCGTGATACCGCGAGGGTGCTCGATCTTCCGTTAATGGAAGCCGACAGAATCGCGAAGCTTATTCCGAATACGAAGCTCGGAAAGCTATTCGCGATGGATGAAAAGACGATCAAGTCTAAATTCCGAGGAGATGAAATTGAGAAAATCAATGAACTTTTAAATATATCTGAAGGCGATGACCTGGAAGCCGAAACAGTAAACCAGGCTCGGATACTGGAAGGTTCGGTTAGAAATACCGGGATTCATGCATGCGGAGTAATTATTACTCCGGGTGATATTACCGATTATGTTCCGGTCTCGGTAGCAAAAGATTCCGATCTTTATGTTACCCAGTTCGATAACTCCGTGGTGGAAAGCGCCGGGCTGTTAAAAATGGATTTCCTGGGTCTTAAAACACTCACCTTAATTAAGGACACAGTGAAAATTGTAAAAGGGAGACATGATATAGACCTGGATCCGGACAATTTCCCACTGGATGATGAGGAAACTTATAAGCTTTTCCAGAGAGGAGAAACGATAGGAATATTCCAGTATGAATCTCCAGGGATGCAAAAGCACATGCAGGCATTGAAACCAACGGTTTTTGATGACCTTATTGCCATGAATGCCTTGTATCGTCCCGGGCCAATGGAATATATTCCAAGTTTTATTGCCCGAAAGCACGGAGACGAAGAGATCTCTTATGACCTTCCGGAAATGGAGGAGTATCTTGAAGAAACTTACGGGATAACGGTCTACCAGGAGCAGGTGATGCTTTTATCACAAAAGCTTGCCGGGTTTAGTAAAGGTGAAGCAGATATGCTAAGAAAGGCAATGGGTAAAAAGATAGCGGCCCTACTGGCACAACTGAAGCCTAAATTCATCGATGGAGGTAAGGAAAAAGGGCATCCTGAAGAGGTGCTGGAAAAGATTTGGAAAGACTGGGAGGCCTTTGCTTCTTATGCCTTCAATAAGTCTCATTCTACCTGTTATGCATGGATCGCCTACCAGACTGCTTATTTGAAAGCGCATTATCCGGCTGAATATATGGCAGCGGTTCTTTCCAATAACATGAACGACATTAAGCAAGTGACCTTCTTCATGGAAGAATGTAAGCGAATGAAGCTGAATGTACTTGGGCCAGATGTGAATGAATCTTACTATAAATTCTCTGTAAATAAGAATAATGCGGTGCGTTTTGGAATGGGAGCGATCAAAGGAGTGGGGTCTGGTGCAGTTGCAACCATTGTTGAGAATAGAAAAACAAAAGAAGGTCCGTATCGATCAATTTTCGATATGGCGAAACGAATAGATCTAAGAGCTGCCAATAAAAAAGCCTTTGAAAATCTTGCCCTGGCGGGAGGTTTTGATGGTTTTGGAGGTACTCATCGCGCCCAGTATTTCCATGATGATGGTAGTGGCATGAGTTTCCTTGAAAAGGTGGTTAAATACGCGCAGAAATTCCAGGAAAATCAGAATTCCTCCCAGGTAAGTCTCTTTGGAGAGACCAGTGATGTGCAGATTCCGGAACCGGAAGTTCCGCCATGCGAAGAATGGGGTACCATGGAAAAACTACGTCGTGAAAAAGAGGTTGTGGGGATCTATATTTCAGGACATCCACTGGATGATTTCAAGATAGAAATGAGTTATTTCTGTAATGGGAAGCTTTCAGATTTCAGAGACCTGGAAGCGATCATAAACAGGGATCTCACAATTGGAGGTGTGGTGACCGATGTTCAGCACCGGGTTTCCAAAAATGGTAAAGGCTGGGCGATCTTTACGATGGAAGATTATGATGAATCTTATGAATTCAAGATTTTTGGAGAGGAATATTTAAGACTGAAACATTTCTTTGTTCCGAATAACTTTATTCACATGAAGATATTTGTAAAAGAAGGCTGGACCAACAAAGATACCGGGAAGAAAGGGGAACCGAGAATACAGTTCAGAGAGATGAACCTTCTACATGATGTTATGGATAAGAATGCCAGAAAACTAACTATACAGCTGAATATAGATGATCTTCAGAATGAGAAGATAGAATGGTTAAAGGATACTTTTATGTCGCATAAGGGAGAATGTCATTTGAACTTTGTGGTTTATGAAATGAAGGAACAGGTGAAACTGCGTATGCCTAGTAGAAAGCATAAGATCAGGATCTCTCAGGAATTGATAGAGATGCTGGAGAAGGAACAGTTTATGTATAAGTTGAACTGACCCCCATCCCTCTTCCCGGCTTTCCCTCAATAGGGGAAGGAGCAATTGAAACTGAAACAAAGTTAGTGGTTTCTGGGCCAGGGATAGAGGCTAATCCGCCTACGGCGGACGCCGAAAGCCCGACCCCGAGCGAGGGTGAGGGGAGGCCCCCAAATAAAACTAAACAATATGCTTATAGTCAAATGCAATATTGGTGATGTAAGGAATATTTATTTTATTGACTACTTTTACGAAACGAATTAAAAACATAGAAAAATAACATATTATGGCTATTGAAATAACTGACGCTAATTTTGAAGAACAGGTGCTTAAAAGCGACAAACCTGTAATGGTAGATTTTTGGGCTGCATGGTGCGGACCTTGTAGAATGGTTGGACCAATCATTGACGAAATTAGTACTGAATATGACGGGAAAGCCGTTGTTGGGAAACTAGATGTTGATGCTAACCAGGAATTTGCTGCTAAGTATGGTGTTAGAAACATTCCTACAGTACTTATCTTCCAAAATGGAGAAGTTGTAGGACGTCAGGTTGGAGTTGCTCCAAAACAAACTTATGCTGATGCAATTGATCAATTATTGTAATGATTGATTCTTAATAATTTAAAGCCTTGCAATTCGCGGGGCTTTTTTTATTCATAAAGTATAGGTAATTTAATGCCTGCTATGAACATTGAAAAGGAACTTCACGAAACCGGCGGATTTTTAAATCTTGACCTCCTGGCGAAACAGGTGGTGGAAGGTTATATTTCGGGAATTCATAAGAGTCCGTTTCATGGTTTTTCTGCGGAATTTGCCGAACACAAGATCTATAATAACGGCGAAAGTACCAGGCATATAGACTGGAAGCTGTTTGCGAAGACTGATAAGCTTTATACAAGACGTTATGAGGAAGAAACCAATCTAAGATGCCATCTTATAATAGATAATTCGGCTTCGATGCATTATCCTGCGGTTAAAACCCAGGGGCTGAATTCTCTCAATAAAATTGGGTTTTCTGTGCTGGCATCTGCCTGTTTGATGGATATCCTGAAAAGACAGCGGGATGCGGTTGGCGTTAGTGTTTATAGCGATGAAATTGAGTTTTATGCGCCTGAGAAATCCAGTGAAAGGCATCATCATATGCTTTTGAATAAACTGAATGAGATCTTAAGCAGTTCTGCCAAAAGAAAAAATACAGATACCTATACTTTTTTGCATCAGATCGCGGAAAAGTTGAAACGCCGTTCCCTGATATTCCTTTTTACCGATATGTTCCAGGCAGATGCCGACGAGGAGAAACTATTTGAAGCTTTACGACATTTAAAATATAACCGCCATGAGGTGATCCTTTTTCATGTGATGGATGAGAAACATGAACTGGATTTTAATTTCGAAAATACCCCGCGGAGATTTACCGATGTGGAGACAGGGGCGCAGGTAGACCTGTATTCAGATAATATTAGAGAGAACTATAAAAAGGTAGTTCAGAAATATCTTGCCGATCTTAAAATGCAATGTGCCAAGTATAGGATAAAGTATGTAGAGGCAGATATCAATAAAGATTTTGACAGTATTTTGACGGCATATTTACTTGAGAAACAAAAGTTTGGATAGAGGGTTGTTTTTTAGTGCGAAAAATTTTAAAAAAACGTTTGGTGAAACTAAAAAGGGTAGTATATTTGCCCTCGCAATAAAGCAATGGTCTGGTAGTTCAGTTGGTTAGAATACCTGCCTGTCACGCAGGGGGTCGCGAGTTCGAGTCTCGTCCAGACCGCAAAATTGCAAAGAAGCTCTCCTACAACGGGGAGCTTTTTTTGGCACTTAAGAGTAGTTGTGTTGTTTGTCCCGACTTGTCGGGATGTGTAGTTAACCGTTAATCCTGAGCTTGTCGAAGGATGGTTAACCAATGAAAAGCTTTTTTCCGTATAAACGGGAAGAGGCTTTTTTGTTGGTTCTTATTCTACTATCAATTCTTGATATTTCTCACGGTATATTTTTAAATAAAAGAATACCAGCACCGGAAGAAAAATTATTTGATAAAGCAAGAAAAGTGCCGATAGAATCCCCTCTATGTAGTTGTTCGTGGATGATATTAATAATTGCTCTCCTAAAGGCCCCTGGGAGAAGATAGTAATTGTAACCAGGTTCCATCCAAAATGCAGTCCAATAGGTAAGTAAAGGGATTTTGTATAGGCAAAGGCATACGCAAACATTAGGCCACCAACACCTGTGACTATAAATGTAGTGAGCATTTGCGAGGCATCGCCAAATACTTCGTAAGAAAACCAGTGATAGATCCCGAAGATGGATGCTGAGAGAAAACAGGCTTTATGTTTCCCTAGAATTTGTATGGCAAAAACAAGCAATGCCCCTCTGAAAACAAGTTCCTCAAAAAGTACAGATTTTAAGGTCCACCAGGCTCCGGATAAAAAACTGGAAAATGTGTAACTTTCATTGATATCCACTTTTGCTTCAAGCAAAAGAATTAATCCTACAAAATAAATTACGCATACCAGAGAAGACATAAGGAATCCAATGCTAAAATTTAACCATCTTCCGGTGGTTGGTTTTAAACCAAGACTATCCAGGCTTTCATTTTTGAGTTTAAATAACAGGAGGGAAGCAAGTAGTAATAGAATTACACCTAACATATATCCGGGGGATTTTCAAATTTCGCAATTTAAATTTAAGATACTTAGTTAATAAATAGAAAGTCTCGAGTTCTATGAAAGTGGCGGACTTGGACTTTGTCATATAAAATTACATGATGTTTTCTCCATTATTAAACGTTTTATGATGTACCCAAAAGGACTGTTCTTTTTTTACTAATTTTATCGTTTACCGGTAGTGCCGCACTATTGGCATATAAATGTCATAAGTACTTCTTTTAAATTTGTCTCATTTATTGATGGAATCCAAAAAACTTAGACTTGCACGCCTTGTTAAATTAAAAAGATCAGAAAAGGCTTATACACAATCAGAACTGGCCGAGAAAACAAAATTAAGTTTGCGTTCCATTCAACGAATTGAAAAAGGAGAGGTAATGCCAAGAGCCTATACTCTCAATGCATTATCTCAGGTATTGGATTTTTCACTTGAATCTGTAGAGACCTCAAACCTCCATAACTCAAAAGATTTAGTTATAAAAAAGATCATTTTTTCAAATGGAGGCATTCTTATCTTACCCCTAATTGGAATAGCTTATCTAATGCAGGCAGCAGATTTCCCTGAAACTCCCTTTGAAAGGGTATGCTTTTGGATTTTTATTATTTCACTGGAACTTTTTTTACAATGGTGGATATGGGTTAGGTGGAAAGTGAAAGTATAATTTATTGATTTTCAGCAATAACGAATAACGGCAAGATTAAAACGTTTACGGGTATTGTTTGAAGATGCGCAGAGTTATTTTTGTCATCGAAAGTTGATTTCTAGAGAGATTCCTCTATAAAAATGACTTCTTATATTTATTTCATAATTTATGATGAAATTTTTTCTATACGCATCCATAGCAATTGCAATCCTTGCAGTGATTAGTACTATCTACCTTTTAGTAGTGCATTATAAAAAAAGAAACCGTTTAAATTAAATAGAAGATGATGGATCTTCCTGGTTATACTTACTTCTTTGCGCATGGAACTTTAAATAACTGCTTACTGCCAGGATATAGAAAACCCGGTCTACTATAAAAAAATCTTTATAATTTAAGTGATAAGCAGCAAAGGCTGCCAGATCTGATAGCATAAAACCCAGTCCTGCAAAAAAATAAATAATAGAAAGTTTATTCCCCCTCCAGTTAAGGTATAGAGCGGCCATAAATAATAAGAATATAGCGGAGGTTCCCTGGAAATAAAATAATATATCGAGAATTGGAATTTTTATTTCACTGGCGAAAATATCGGCCACAGTGTAGAGGAGGTAAAAATTAAAAGCAAAAATGACTAGAAACATGAGCTTCTGAAGTGGAAGAAGCTTAGACGCGGTAAAGGATCTTTTTACCTGTAGAGCAATAAGAATATAGGAGAACCCTCTTAAAGCGAATTCAAATATCATGGCGGTTTCCTGTTCATAATTAAGCAGGGAGAAATCACTCAACATGAGAAAGGCAAATACCAGGCCTCCAATCCAATTTCTTCGGGATAGAGTGAATAGTGCGATTATAGAAAAAATACCTGTACCGAATAGTCTTATAAGTCGGTCGGCGGAGTAACTCAGATCAAGAAGAGCATACACGTTTAAAATAGCTAAAGACAACCCCGTAATTAGAATAAGAGCATTGAGACGACTCATAAAATTTTGTTAAAGCGACAAACATAAACGAAACTTTCAAATTATGGTCTTGGCCCCGATAGAATTATTAACTCATTTGACATAGGAATTCTATAAGATTAAAAGTAGACTGCAGGCTTCTAATATAATAGAAGTCAAAAATGTGGAAATCAAAGCTCAGTCGTACCTGATAGAAATAAAAAATAATTAAATTTTTTGCATCTTTTTTTAATGTTTTTTGTCCTGATAGTGAAAAGAATATAAACCAATAAAACTATCAATTATGAAAACATTTCATGTTCATGTAAGGGTAAAGAATTTAGAAGTAAGCATAAATTTTTATACCGCATTATTTTCTACTCAGCCTGCCATCCAAAAGCGAGACTATGCTAAATGGATGCTGGAAGATCCAAAAGTTAATTTTGCAATTTCTAACGGGCATACCGAAAATGGTATAGAACATTTGGGAATCCAAGCCGAGAGCCGGGAAGAACTTCAGGAAGTATATAAAAATCTCCAAAATGCAAAAGGGCAGGTTTTTGAAGAAGGGGAGTGCACCTGCTGTTATTCCAGGAGTCAAAAATCCTGGATCACCGATCCTCAGGGAGTAGACTGGGAAGTTTTTTACACTCATGGTAGTGCCACTGTTTATGGAGAAGGGATAAATTCTAAAATCGCTCCCGAAGCCATGGATTCGTGGATAGAAAGTGAAACAAAAAAAGCAGAAAGTACTGAAGCCTGTGATGGCACCTGTGCGACAAATTAGTGGAATTTAAACCAAAAAAAAGCAGCCATATCAAGTGGCTGCTTTTTTTTGATTACTTACTTGTAAAATAACCAATGTTCATTGATCCTTGGAATCAAAAACCGAAAGGCTTTCTTTGTTTTACCTTTTTCGCGCTCTACACATTTCTTACATTTTTCAATATTTTTTGAAATTTCCATAATAGTGAATTTTTAGATTTATAAATAAATTCACTATCAGGACTTTCAGGGTTTTAAAAAGATGCAGAATTATCGCATTTTTTTGAATGTTCCTTTAGAGGAGCGCAGGTTCCTTTGACATTAAAGGCCATAAGGTTCCCGTTTTTATCTACTTCTACATGAACACATTCCGTAATTTGGTTTTTTAGCAATACCCTTGCTCTCTGGATTCTGCTTTTGGTAGCGGTGAGACTTAATTCTAATATTGCTGCCACTTCCTGTTGCTTTTTTCCTTCCAGGTCCGAAAGGATCAAGGGGTGGGCATATTTTTCAGGTAAAAGCCGGATAAGGGGTTCAATAAATTCTTCTGCTCTTTTATAGGTAAGATTATCTTTCTCCTCATGGGGCTCAAAATTGATCTCCATAGTTTTTTTCTCCTTTTTGAAATGATCCATACAGGTATTGTAAGCTATTTGAAAAAGCCAGGAGCGCACATTTATTATTTTCGTTCCCGAACAACATGAGGAGTATACTTTCATTAAAACTTCATGGGCCAGACTGTTCGCGGTATCCTCCTCTTTAACGATCTTAAAAATATAGTTTCGTAAAGCATCCTTGTAATCAAGCCATACAGAAGAGATCTCATTAAAGGAATCTAATTTTTCCATAAAATATTTTTAAGCTAATAAAACCTTTTAATTAATTCTATTTTTCAAATTATATACTATTTTTAATACTTTTCTCTCTATCTTTTTAAGTAGTCATTAAGGGATTTTATTATTTATAAGCTGCATATGACTTCAGAATATAGGCCAGTAAAAAGGTACTGATTAAGGAAAAACTTCCATACAGAATAGCAATCAGGCTTATATCCTGATTTTCCAGTAACTGATTTCCAATATAAAGCGCCAGAACGCTGTTCTGCAAACCCATTTCTATGGAAATTGTATAAGCTGAAGTATGCTTAAGACTAAGTTTTTTAGAAGTATAAAAACCGGCCAGCATCGTAGCAATATTCAGGAAGATAAGCGGAACGAATATGGGCAGGTATTTCAGGTAATTAATATCATTACTGGAATTATCAAAGAATACTACGGTGATAACTGCAATAAGGAGGATGACCGGTAAAATAAAATTCAGTGGTTTATGAATTTTATCCTGATATTTTTCATTCATAAAACCTCCAATAAGAATACCTGCGATTACTGGCGCCACGACGGTCAATAATACTTGCTTCATAGTTTCCCAAAAGCCAAGCTGTAAACTGTGGGTTTCCTGTCCGAATAGCTGATAGCTTAATCCAACTATTAAGGGAATGGTAAATAAGATAAGGAAACTATTAAATGCCGTTAGCGATACAGAGAGCGCCACTCTTCCTTTTAGCATCTTGGTAACGAGGTTGGAAGCAGTTCCTCCGGGACATGCGGCCAGTAACATTATTCCTATTTTATATATCGGGTCCATGGGCCAGAAATAAACTATACCAAGAGCGATAGCAGGGAGTAATAGTAGCTGGCATAAAAGGCCGGTTATAATTGCTTTTGGCCTATAGAAAACTCTCCTGAAATCTTTAAATTTTAATTCCAGTCCTATCCCAAACATGATACTGCCAATGGCAGCGGGCATGATTAGATCGGTTAGATTTTGCATATAAACTGCATTTCCATAATATAAATAACCGGTGTTCTTGAGGTAAGCATCGGCTCCCAATGAACTATTCTTTTCCTTACCGGATCTTTGAAGTCTGACTGTTGATCTTGCTCCAGAATAGGGTTTTCGTTAGTAAACCTTTCAAAAGGACCCAACATCCGGTTTTTATCCGTTTTCTGACTATAGATACTTCCAGCAATAAGTAAAAGAAGCCCGAATAATATTCTGTTCTTCATCGATTCTAAAAATTGAAGATCCTAAGGTATAGATTTTTTTGTTTGGAAAGATTAAGTAAATAGAGTAGGCTCTATTTGAAATTCCTAAAAAATCATATTGGTGCGCCCCAAATAACTAAACCAACAATTTTGGCTAAAACCCGTGAATCCAAAACTCGAGTTCTGCCGTATTAAAAAGTTAAGTGAACTTGATCTCGATTATTCCCCATCCCCATCCTAAAAAAAGAAACAGGTAATGATCCCAAATATTAGAAAAAAAGCTTGCTTAAAGAATTTATAAGTCTTGTTTTAATAAGATTGAGGAAGCTGATGGTTTTGGGAGTCGATTCTGTTTTAGATTCGGTACTTTTGCTTAGATAGTAAATTTGAATTACGATTAAATTCCTTAATTTTAGAACCGTCTCAAAAAATAAAATTTCAGCAAAAAGCTTATATAGTAATGATAAAAAGCCTGCTTAAAAAAGGTGCTTTCCTTTTAATAATACTTACCGGATTTTTCTCGAATGCCCAGATCCAGGATCCCGTGCAATGGGAGACCGAAGTAAAGAAACTTTCAGAAAGTGAATATCAGCTCATCTTCAATGCATTTATTGAAGAAAACTGGCATTTATACTCACAGAATCTACCAGAAGGCGGGGCCCTGCCAACGGTTTTTATATATGAGAATTCAGGCGATAAATATGAACTTATAGGGGAAACAAAAGAAAGCGAGCCAATCACTGAATATGATGAGGTTTTTGAAATGGATCTCTCCTTTTTCGCATATACGGCCACTTTCACTCAAAATATTAAAGTAACCGATTCTACAATTGGAAGTATCGAAGCCAAGATAGAATACCAGGCCTGTGATGATAAAGCCTGTATTTTTGATTCAGAGCAGGTCAGTTTTGTTATAAATGAGGACAACCTTGCTGAAAATGGAGTTACAGCCACCTCTTCAGAAGATAAAGCAGAAGTAAAGTCGGACCCTGAAAATGTTGAAAATATAAATCCAGAAACTGAAGAAAGTTTCTGGGGAATATTCCTGATCGCATTTTTATCGGGATTTGCGGCACTGTTGACACCCTGCGTTTTTCCGATGATCCCAATGACGGTAAGCTTTTTCACCAAACAAAGTAAGTCCCGTGCTGCGGGAATAAGAAACGCTATTTTTTACGGAGTATCCATTGTGGTCATTTATGTCCTTTTAGGGACACTGGTAACTGTAGTATTCGGCGCCGATGCCCTAAATGCTTTATCCACCAACGTATGGTTCAATCTGGTCTTTTTTGCATTGCTTATCATCTTCGCGTTTTCCTTTATGGGTGCTTTTGAAATCGTGTTGCCCAGCAGCTGGGGAACAAAGATCGATTCAAAGGCTGATAAAGGCGGGCTCATAGGGATCTTCTTTATGGCACTGGCACTGGCCATTGTGTCGTTTTCATGTACTGGACCTATAGTAGGAACACTTTTGGTACAAGCAGCTTCAAAAGGAGGAATGGCTCCGGTAATTGGAATGTTGGGATTCTCCCTGGCCATTGCGTTGCCTTTTGCCCTGTTCGCTGCCTTTCCAGGCTGGCTTAATACCTTACCACGTTCTGGAGGCTGGCTTAATACCGTAAAAGTGACTTTAGGATTTCTTGAACTGGCCCTGGCCTTTAAATTTTTATCGAATGCAGATCTGGTTCTGCAATTACATTTATTGGAAAGAGAGGTCTTTTTAGCGATATGGATAGCGGTATTTGGACTGCTGGCATTTTATTTATTCGGAAAAATTCGCTTGCCTCATGACTCCGCAGAGAATCATATCTCGGTAGGAAGACTTATAACAGGGCTGATCGTTCTTAGTTTTACAATTTATCTTATTCCCGGTTTATGGGGTGCACCCTTAAAAATTATTAGCGGGTTCCCGCCACCGCTTCAGTACAGTGAATCTCCCTATGGTGTAGGAAATTCCCAGGGAGGCTTTTCAGAAAATCACGAACTGCCTGAAGGTGCTGTGTATGGTCCCCATGATATAGTTTCCTTTCATGACTATGAGGAAGGCCTGGCTTATGCAAAAGAAAAGGATTTGCCGGTTCTTATCGATTTTACAGGACATGCCTGTGTAAATTGCAGAAAGATGGAAGAACGGGTATGGAGTGAGCCTCAGGTGCTGGAAATTCTTAAAAATGATGTAGTTCTGGTTTCGTTATATGTAGACGATAAAAGAAAGTTGCCGGAATCTGAACAGTTTGTTTCAGAAACAAGCGGTAAAGACATCGAAACCATCGGAAATAAATGGAGTGATTTTCAAATTAGTCGATATAATGCGAACGCACAACCCTTCTATGTTCTCATTGATCATAATGAACAACAACTGATTGATCCTATGGCATACGAATCTGATGCTGATGTTTACTACAACTGGTTAAAAGAGGGGACCGGGAATTTTAAGAATGAGGATTCCGGCCTTTTGGAGCAGAAATCTGAAAGTGTCTTTAATTAAGATCAGTTCTTTTTGCGGTAGATTCCTTTAAAAGCATTGTTTAACAAATTTCCTTCTGGATCGTAAATTTCCCAAAGCTGGGTAACGCTTCCGTCAGGATTTTTGGTCCAGGTAATTTGATTATAATATTTGCCCTTCTGGCCCTCGGTTAATTCACTTTTAAGGATCATCTTGCCAGGCTCGGCCTTTCCCTTAAGTTTTAAAATATTTCCTGAATTGCTTATCCATAATTGATTCCAGGTAGAATCGGCCGGATCATAATAATTAAAGCTCTTTCCAGTACTGCCTTTTTCTCCTTGCCAGTTTTCGCTAATAATACAATTGTCTTCCAGCTTTTCTACCAGGTTCTCGCCAATCTTTTCATTCTTTGTATTGAAAACTTCCCAGTTTCCAACCCAAAAATCGAACTGCCCGTGCTGAGGTTCACAACAGGCACAATGCTGATTTTGCGAAAAACTAATGATAGGTAGAAACGATAGGAAAAGAAAAATACCAAGTTTTTTCATCTAATTATTATTTGGTTAGTAACCTAATATAATAATTTCAATCAGTAGAAAGTTGAAAATGATCTAAGTAAACCGGATTCTGCAGTAGGCTTAAACTACAATCTGCTTTTCTTTGGTGGTTATTTTGTTCTTCTTCTTTTCTTTCTTGCGTTCCTGAAGCAACTGATAGGCGAGATATCCTCCAGCCAGCAGAGATCCTGCTCCAATACCTATTTTACCGCCTTTTATAGCGGCTTTTTTTCCGACTTTAAAAATAAAGCCTCTTACTATAAACTTTCCTGCTAATTTTGATATATGACTAAAATCCATACTTTTTATTTTAAGATTTTCCTGTTGGTTTTATTAATAGTTCATTTATATTCACACTTTCGGGTTGTGAAACAGTATAAAATACGGCATCTGCAATATGTTCCGGCTTTAGTTTAGCTTCATCTCCACCGTAATCTTTATCCTCTAGTAGTTCAGAATCTGTAATATCATCCCGAAGATTTGTGCCAACCGTTCCTGGTTCAATTGCCGTAACCCGGATGTTGAAATCTGGTGAAAGTTCCATTCGCATGGCTTTTGATAGTTCAATTATAGCTGCCTTGGAGGCTCCGTAAACTGCTCCTCCAGGAAAAATTTCTTTTCCGTCTACCGAGGCTATATTAATGACATGTCCGTTTTTATTTTCTTTCATAGTTGGAAGAGATGCGTAGATACACCGAAGCGTCCCTTTTAAATTTACTTCTATGGTAGAAAGCCATTCGTCTAAATGTCTATTTTTAAGGTAAGTCAGTGGCATAATCCCAGCAGAATTAACCAGAATGTCTATTCGGTCGTAGGTTTGACTTATTTTATTGAATGCTTTGGTGACACTTTCTGTATTAGTAACATCCATTTCTACCACCATGCTATTAGATGAGATTTTCTGCTGAATTTCTTTAAGTTTTTTTAAGCTTCGGCTTGCAAGTACTACATTGTAATTCTCTGCAGATAGTTTCTTTGCGATAGCTTCTCCTATTCCGCTACTTGCTCCTGTCACTACTGCTGTTTTACCATTTGATTTCATAGCTGGTCGATTTTTCTTAATATGTTATTTTTCATCTCAAAATGCGTTAAGAAATTTTCAAATAACACATATTTAACGAATAAATTATCTGTCTCCTTTCTTTGGATAATAATGAAATCGATTCTGGTAAATTGAATTAAAGAAGCTCTTTTTTTTTGAGCAAATTACATCAGGTGATGTTGTCATTCTTCTTTAAGGCGATTTATTTTGGATGCTGCTTTAGAGCCTCAAAGCCGGCAACCACATCAAAAAGTTCCTCATCAATAGTGCTCTGCCGAAGCCTATGAAAAGTGTGATGAAGCTCATCGAGCAGTTCTTCAATATTTTTTTCGGCGCGCTGCATGGAATTAAGACGGCTGGCATTCTCACTGGCCAAAGATTCGGCACAGGCCCGGAACAAAGAGACGAACAGGAATTCCCTGATGAGCGCCATCAGTACGGCTTCACTATTTCCCACCACCTGGGGCAGCTTGTTCGTCGGCCATTTTACGCCCTGGAACTCCTGTTGCCATTTCTTATCGAGAGGCAACAGTCGCTGTTTGACCGGCATAAATCCTGCAACTTTTTTCGGCTGATTGTGAAAAATATAAAAGCTTTTGATCTCACCCCGCTCAATGCTTTCCTGTGCCTTTAGGAGAATCTCGCCTACAAGAGGTGTGATGGCATTTACCCCATTGGGAACCGAAAACAGGCGGGAACAATTAAAGCCCTCATCTTGCATCAACAGGCTGATCCTTTCCCCTACCGCCCATACTTCCTTCACCGGCGGAATTTGGTCCTTGTTTTGAGCAACGAATTCGGTAAGGGAATCGTTGAAGCGTCCCACCAGCCCCTGATCTGACCCGAAAACAATGATTCCTGCCGAATCCAGCTCTTTCTCTGTCCCTGCAGTTCCCTGCCACTTTTGTGCGCGAAAATAGGCTACCAATCCCATAGTGATCGTCTGGTAATATTCGGTCAGCGCCGCAACCGACTGCTCATATTGGCCAATATTGGAAGCTGCCACCGCTTTCATCGTTCTTACTACTGAATCGATATCGGCAGCACTATCCAGTTTACCTCGAAGGCTTTCCAGGGTTTCCATTTGCTTCTGTTTTTGAATTTTGCTCAAAACCTGATAAGATCTCTTCCGAATGTTTCAAAATTGCTTCCTTGTCCTCATCTTTTAAAGATTCATCAGAAACTAATCTCTTCCTTAGCTCCTGCGGAAGATCCTCCAGACTTTTAAGTAAAGCAACTTCAGCTTCCTTCATCCTGGCGATGGGAATAGAATCAAATTTTCCCCGGGTGAGCGCCAGTAGTTCAATTATTTGTTCCTCTACCGAAAAAGGCTGAAGTTCTTTCTGTTTCAACCAGCTTCTAATGCGTTTGCCGTGCTCTATAGTTTGCCGCGTGTGTTCGTCGAGCCGGGTACCAAACCGGGCATAATTCTCCAGCTCCTCGAATTGAGAATAAGCCAGCTTCAGATTGCCAATCACCGAGCGGTAGGTCGATAACTGTGCTTTTCCCCCAACCCGCGAAACCGATTTTCCCACATCTACCGCCGGAAGGATTCCCAATTCGAATAATTTCGGGGAAAGGTAGATCTGCCCGTCGGTGATGGAGATGAGATTGGTGGGAATATAGGCTGAAATATTCTGCGCTTCAGTTTCAATAATGGGCAAGGCGGTCATTGAACCTCCTCCCGAATCTTTGTTCAGGTGGGTGGCGCGTTCCAGAAGCCTGGAATGTATGTAGAAAATATCTCCGGGAAATGCCTCCCGCCCCGGCGGCCTCCTGAGCAGAAGTGAAAGTTCCCGATAGGCGCGGGCATGATGGGTGAGGTCGTCATAAACCACCAGAACATCACGGCCTTTCTCCATAAAGGCTTCAGCAATGCTGGTGGCCGCGTAGGGAGCTATATATTTGAGGCCGGGCGAATCATTGCCTTCGGTGACTATAACGATCGTATATTCCATCGCCCCTTTTTCCCGAAGCGTAGCCACCACTTTAGCCACCGAGGAAGCCCGTTGCCCGATGGCACAGTACACGCAAAGAACATTCTTACCCTTCTGATTAATGATCGTATCTAAGGCTATAGCAGTCTTACCTGTTTGCCGGTCGCCCAGGATGAGTTCTCGCTGGCCGCGGCCAATAGGGATCAAAGCATCGATCACCTTGAGGCCGGTTTGCAGAGGCACCGAAACCGGATCGCGATCCATGATGGCCGGAGCAGGGCGTTCAATAGGAAAACGTTTTTCAGTCGCAACCGCTCCCTTGCCATCTACAGGCTCCCCTAAAGGATTCAATACCCTTCCCAAAAGATCTTCACCCACGGGAACATCCATTACACGACCGGTGCGTAGCACTTCATCTCCTGCATTCAGCAGGGAATCTTCTCCTAAAAGAATGGCTCCTATCTCATTTTCGTCAATATTATATGCTATTCCCGATAGTCCGTTCGGAAATTTCAACAATTCCTCGAAGGCTGCTCCTGGTAACCCCTCTACTTTTATAACTCCTGAAGTGATGCTCGAGACATAGCCAACTTCCCTTGGGGCGAAGGGAAAGGAATACTGGCCCCGCACCCGCTCCATCTCGGCAAAAGTCTGCCCGGCAATATTATTCAGGTCCTTCGCTGCCATATTCTTCATTTTGAGCTTCCGCTTTCTCCGCGGTGGAATTATTTTCAGGCTGTTCGCCGTTTTCCTGTTCCGACTTTTCTTTGAGAGCTTCCGAGATCTTTTCTTCCAGAGCATCCAGGTAAGAAGCGATATTCCAGGAAAGCTTATACCCGTTCGCCACCAGCTCTATGCCGCCGGTCAGCTTCTCATCCTTTTCAAAACTATATTCGTTGTTTTTATTCAGCAGCTGATCTATCGCATTTTTGATCCCGGTTTGCTGATCAGGATTTAGATCGAAAGCGCTGCGGATAACCACAGGCCCCGAAAGATTTTTATAGGCCTCTAAAAACTGTTGTTTCTGGGCTTCGTCCATTCCCTGCAGGCGCTCTGTGAAATGCTCTACCACCCTCGCTTCCAGTTCTGCGGAAGCGAGATCGGCCAGAACCTTCCTGCTGATATCGATCACTTCATGGCTGGTCCTTTCCGCCAGCTCATTTTTGAGATCGCTCTCCATCTGCCGAAGATTTTTTTGCTGTTTTTCCCGGTAAGCAGCAGCATCTTTCCTGGCCTCCTGCATCATTTGATCATTCTGCGCTTTGGTTTCGGCTACGGCCTTTTGCATCATCTGCCGCTTTTCTTCTTCAAAATTTTCATTTTTCTTCTGAAACTCATCCCGTTCCTTTTTGGCTTCCTTTTTTTTGGAACTGGCATCTTCCAGCCGCGAGACAATGCTTTTCTCCCGTTGATCGGTAGCCTTCAGAATAGGCTTGTACAGGAAGCGTTTCAGCAGCCATACAAGCACCAGAAAGTTTATTACCTGCGCTATTACCGTAAACCAGTTGATCTTCATTTCAGTTTATTTTGCAATGATGAAGTTCCAGAAAGGATTGGCGAAAATCAGGATCATTGAGACCACGAAACAATAGATCGCGGTCGATTCGATCATTGCCAGTCCTACAAACAATGTTCTTGTAATTGTGGAGGAAGCGTCTGGTTGTTGAGCCAGCGAACTCATGGCTGCGGCTATTGCTTTTCCCTCGCTTAGCGCCGGCAACATAGTACCGATACCTGTGGTGATTCCCGCGGTAATGATAGACACCATTCCGATGATTGTGATATTATCCATTTTTAAGCTGCTTTTGATTTTTATGTTTTTTCAATTTCGATTTTCGCACCTGTACCGCCCCGGCGATATACACGGTGGCCAGTACGCTGAAAATATAGGCCTGTACGATGCCCGTCAATAAACCCAGCACATCCATAATCACCGGAAAGATGAAAGGCGCAATGCTGAGCAGAATCGCCACGATCATACCGCCACTCATGATATTTCCGAAGAGCCGGACGGCGAGAGCGAGCGTGCGCGTGATCTCCCCAATGAGATTAAAAGGCAACATGAGCCAGGTGGGTTCCAGATATGTTTTCAGATAACCTCTTAGCCCTCCTTCTTCAATTCCGAAGAAAGGAACCGCAAGAAAAACAGAGATCGCCAGGGCGGTTGTAGTTGAAAGTGAGCCAGTAGGTGGTTCATAACCCGGAAAAATAATGCACAAATTGGCAATACCGATAAAAAGAAATAAGGTTCCTATGAAAGGGATATATTTTCTCGGTTTGTCCATTCCCACCTCCTCCACCTGGCTACTGATGCTAAGCACGATCATTTCAAGGATGCATTGCCAACGCGAGATCTTCAAGCCGGTTTGGAGCTTCCTCGTGATGAGCCAGGCACCAAGAACTATGACCGCCATGAGTACCCAGGTGGTAACAATGGTCAGGTTAATAGTGATAAACCCGTGTGACCAAAAGATAGTATCGTCAGGACTCAGTTTCATGATTCACTTTTTGTTCGAGCTGTTTTGCATCGATCGTTTTTGTTACATAAATAACTGCGAAGCGGGCGGCCATAAAACCTACCAGAATCGCCAAAAATCTGCGCCAGTCGCCGGCACCCGCCAGGTAGAACGTGAGGATAGTAAGGCTCATCCTCACAAAAAAACTTCCGAAGGTCCACAAGAGAGGTTTTGTGGAAACCACGGCTTTTTTCACGCTGTACCAGAGGCCGCCGAAGAAAAAGATTCCCAATGCAAAACCTTCCAAAAAAACGATAATGAGAAACGTGTTATTCATTTTCCTGATCTTTATTCCGATGTATTTCTTTATCCTCTTTGTCTACCCAATACCACGCGATGATGGCCCCAATAAAGACCCCTACGACCAGCAAAGTAAGCGTCCAGGAAAAATTCTGAGGATACTTCTTATCAAGCCATAGACCAGTTATGACTCCCAGCAGCGAAGGCACCACTACCGACCAGCCAACCATTCCCATCATGCCCAGGCCAAACCAGACACTTCTCTTGTTCTCCCTGAGACTCCTGAGCTTTCTTTCCTCCTTTTCCCCGACCTTGCGGCTGAAATCCTGTTTTTGGTTCTTATCAGATTTCATTCCTGTGCTTTTCAAATTTCTGCAGTCTAAGCATGAAATTGCTTTCCAGTTTTGCCATGACGTAACGCACATTTTTTTCTTCTTCGTCCAGCTCCAGGAATTCCTTTTCTACCGTTTCCTGCAGTTTTCCAAGATCTACGCCTCCTATGGCATGCCTTGCCGAAACCGTCACCTCCAAACCGGCCTTCACCAGTATGCCAATATCCACAGCTACATAAGTCGTCTTGCCGTCTGCTGTTTCGTAGCTAAAAATCCCCGGCTCCAATTCGGCCACACAATCCAGCCGCTGAGGCAGAAATCCATAGTGGCCATCACCGGTTTCTGCTACAATGCGCTGCACATTTTTCACTTCAGCAAAAATTCGTGAAGGCAGCAGGATCTTAAGATGCATTAACTGGTTTTCCATCGGACTTTTCTTTTTCTGAAGTTTTCTCCTTTGCCTCTTCTTTATCTTTTTCTTCGGAAGAGGAATTATTCTCTTTTTTCTCTTCCCCCGCTTTTGCTTTGGCCTCGTCAATATTCCCTATCATATAGAAAGCACTTTCCGGCAGATCTTTAAATTCATCGGAAAGTATCCTTTCACAGCCGTCCAGCGCATCTTCAAGACTTACCGTCTTTCCTTTGATACCGCTAAATTGTTCTGTAGCAAAGAAAGGCTGCGTGAAAAATCTTTCGAGTCGGCGGGCACGGTTCACCACATTGCGGTCATGGGACGAAAGCTGTTCCAGTCCAAGCATGGCGATTATATCTTTAAGTTCTTTATACTGAGCCAGCGTTTGCCTGATTTCCTGCGCCAACTCATAATGTCTTTCGCCAATAATACCCGGCGTGGCCATCTTGGAATCTGACTGCAACAGATCGATTGCCGGATACAAACCTTCTCCCGCTTTCTTCCGGGAAAGCACGATCGAAGCCGATAAATGTGAGAAAGTATGCACTGCCGCGGGATCGGTAAGATCGTCGGCAGGCACATAGACCGCCTGTATAGAAGTAATGGCTCCGCTCTCGGTATTGGCAATGCGCTCTTCCAGTTTGGACAATTCGGTTCCCATGGTGGGTTGATAGCCGAGGCGGGAAGGCATTTGTCCCATAAGTCCTGAAACCTCCATTCCGGCCTGAATAAACCGGAAGATATTATCGATGAGCAATAGGACATCGCGGTTTTCGTCATCCCTGAAATATTCTGCCATGGTTAGCGCCGCATGCCCCACCCGGAATCTTGCTCCCGGTGGTTCATTCATCTGCCCGAAAAGCATCACCATATCGTCAAGTAACCCGGCGTCTTTCATACCATAATACAACTCATGGCCTTCGCGACAGCGTTCTCCTATCCCGCAAAACATACTAATGCCTTTGCTGCGTTCCACCATATTATGGATGAGCTCGGTGAGCAGCACTGTCTTTCCCACGCCCGCACCGCCAAACAGGCCGGCCTTTCCGCCACGCTCTAATGGGATCAGCACATCTATGGCCTTGATTCCGGTAACGAAGATTTCAGATTTTGTGGATCTTTTCTGAAGCGGAGGCGGAGATTGGTGAATTTTACGCTGTTCCGGGTTCTGTAGAGGTTTCCCGTGGTCGATGGTATTTCCGAAGACATCAAACATCCGCCCCACGATCTCCTTTCCCACCGGCACCTGAAGTTCCTTTCCCCGACTCTCCACCTGCATTCCGCGGGCCAGGCCCTGGGTAGGATTAAGCGCTATTGCCCTCACGCGGTGTAGGTCCAGCTGAGTGAGTACCTCAAGGGAAATTTTATTGTCTTTTCCGGCATAGAGCAGGCTGTAAATGGGAGGCGAATTGTGGTCGAAGTATATATCCACAATACTTCCTCTTACAGAAATGATTCTTCCGTAGTTGATGATCTTATTATCTGCAGCGCCCTTCATTACCATGTGAAAGCCTGAAAAATCCTATTGATTCCGAAGAAAAGCATCAGTTCAACTCCCGAAATAAACGATTTCAGCAGTAAAGAAATCCGCCGCTACAAACTTTAGCCGGATCTGTTCATTTTTTTCATCTGCTCTATGGAAAAAGGCTCCTTTTCAAAGACTTTTTAATGGTTTCAGATGAAAACACGGGCGCTAAGACATTGATGAAGTTACAATTAAGGAAATAGAAAAAATCTGATATTTATCAGGATAGCTAAAGAAAGGCGGCACGCGCGCAAGGAAAATCTATAAAATCAGGCAGGTATTCGGGCTAAAACCTGTAGGTGAAGCCCAGCAGGTATGAATCATCAGAACTGCTAAAAGTGAGTTGCATATGCTCCTTCTCATAGCGCGAAGTGAAAAGTAGGGTGCTGCCCACCCCGACCAGCGATGCCGCCCAAAATGTCATAGCCATCGTGTTTTTGGGCATTTAGCCGGCTGTAGGCGGTCCAACCAGCCAGGATATAGGCAGGAATACTGTATTTAAAGCCATACCTGGCGTGAATAAAGGAAGCCGCCTGAAAGCTAGTAGAAGTATGGCCCGAGGGAAAAGCATGGTCTCCATGGTGATAAGGCCTTTTTTTATTGATCACCGACTTTATCACGTAAGTCACCGCCTGATTCGTCAAAAAACCCTTAGCAAACTGCCAGGTCCCTTTGGTGTCTCCCACGATAAGAGTGGTCGCCAATGCCGATGCAGGTAAAGCATAAACAATAACATCACCACTGGTTTGAATATTGGGATTGAGCGGTTTTATAAACTGTGCAGTTGCTTTGGCGTTGAAGCCAAGAACAAAAAGGATAAAGAGTAGTAGAAACCGAAATTTGAAGAAATCACGGCAGTTTTCAAGCAGGTTGTGAAAAAAACAGAAAATCGTAATTAGCATCGTCAGGTTTTATTCGTTTTGTGACAAATGTAAAATTCAATCATTATTTAAAGGAAGATCTGGGGACTTTTTCAAAAAATAAACGGTACTCTGTAGGGAAAGCACCGTTTATTTACAAACAACTAATTAATCTTCCTCCTCACCGTTATCTTCCTCCTTCGACTCTTTCTTCACGAAATCGCCATTGGCATCAAAGATCACCTCCATTTCTCCGCTGTCACTTTTTATCTCGATTTCATAGAGGGTACCATCTTTTCGTTCTGCTTTTTCAGCTTTTTCAATGCTTGCGCCGGGATATTTTGATTGCAGGCCCTGTGCGACTGCTGAAGGAAGTTGATCCTTATCTATCTGGTTCTCGGTCTCCATCCATTCCCCTTCAGAGCTGAAACTTGCCGAATATTCGGTGCCATTTTGCTTAAACTCGGCTTCCCATTCATCACTGTTCTCGTTATCCCAGGAGACATTCGTAGCATCGGGAAACTTATCATTAAAGGTGCTCTTCACTTCCTGAGGCACTTGTCCTTGTCCACAGGCGGTAAGTGTAAATAATGCAAGCACAAAGGCTGCGGTCATTATTTTTTTCATAACTCTGTATGATTTTATGGTTTAATAATCTTAAAATTAGACAAGAAATCTAAAGTTGGTTTAAAGAAATCGGTCAAAAACTATTTTGTCTCTAAAGAAGTCTCAAAATCGATAGAAAAGCAATGGTTCTGGTCACTAAAGTTATAGCTGAGCCTATAGCCATATAGCTCGCAGATCTTTTTTACGATAGCCAGTCCAAGGCCGGTGCCAGGACTGCGTTCTCCTTTGGAAAAACGGTTGAAGAGATCGGCCGAATTCTCGATGGCTTTTTCCCCGGAATTCCTGACTTCCAGAGAGGAGCCTGAAATGACCAATTTCACCTCTCCGTCTTTGGCGCAGTTCTTCACGGCATTAGAGATGAGATTATTCACCAAAATCTGGGCCAGTTGTGGCTCTCCAATTATTTCTAACTCATTTTCCTCCTGAAGGCAGAGCGGAACCGCGGTCAATTCCCTGAAATTTTCGAGCGCTTCCTTCAGCATCAGATTCAATTCTATCTTTTCTGAATTGCTGAATTGCTTATTTTCGATCTTCGTGAGCAGCACCATTTTCTTGTTAAGCTGCGCCAGCCTGTGCAGATCTTTTTGAAGTGAGGTGAGTTGGCTGAAAAGTTCCATATCGAGATGATGCCCGTTCAGAAGGTTTTCGATCCGGGCCTGCATGACCGCCAGCGGAGTTTGCAGCTCATGGGAAACATTCTCTGTAAACTGCTTCAGATTTTGATAATCTGAATTCACCTTCTGCATCAACTCCTCCATTTGATCCTTCAGTTCGCTAAATTCCAGAATATCGCTCTGCACCAGTTCCACCTTCGGATTTGACGGCAAGGAAAACTGCTTCATCTTCTCTAAATTCAGAAAAAATGGTTTCCACAGCCGCTTATACCACGCCCGGTTGAAGTAAAACTGAACGAGAAAGATGATCAGCAGAATTATGCAGAACAAAAAGAAGATGATAAGAATGATCTCTTCGGTCTCGACGGTCATACTTCTCACGATGATCTGGTAATTGTTGCCGTTGAGATTGCGATAGGTAGTGAGCTCCCGGAACTTCTCCATCTCATCCTGCGACGGATCATAAATAAGCGTATCTTTAATAACTTCAGGCCGCAAATGCTCCACTTCCTTGACTTCAAACACCGGCGGAAGTTCTATTACCTGAGAATTGGAGGAGACATAGTGTTCCAGCCGGAAACTGCGGGAATAGAGCTCCTCTTCCACCTCGTTTTGCATGATGCTTCGGGTGTAGAAATAGAGGACCACCGTACCCAGCAACATCAAAAAAGCATTGATAAGAAGGAAGTACCGGGAAGTCTTCTTCAGCAGCGATATTTTTTCTTTGTCTTTATCCAAGATTTATTCGTCGATGAATTTGTAGCCACTGCCGTAGGCCGTTTTAATATATTTCGCTCCCGAAGTGGTCAGTTTCCGCCTCAGGTTATTGATGTGCACGTAGATAAAATCAAAATTATCCAGCATGTCGCTGTGATCTCCCCAAAGATGCTCGGCGATGATCTCTTTGGAAAGCACCCGACCTTCATTCGTAATAAAGAACACCAAAAGATCGTATTCCTTGCGGGTAAGCTCAATGGGTTCATCGCTTATAAAGACCGTCTTGGCAGCAGTATCTACCCTGATCTCATTAAAGCTAAGGCATTCGCTTCCGCCAAATTTTCCCCGTCTTAGCACCGCCTTGATGCGGGAGTTGAGCTCGGCGAGGTGAAAAGGTTTGGTGATATAGTCGTCGGCGCCCAGGTCGAGCCCCAGCAGTTTATCTTCCAGAGAATTATTGGCCGAAATAATGATCACCCCGGAATTGCTGTTTTTTTCCCGCAATTTCTTCAGAATATCAATGCCGCTGCCCGTCACCAGGTTAAGGTCGAGCAGGATCACATCGTATTCGTACAAAGAAACCTTATAGGAAGTTTCTTCAAAATCTGAAGCCGTTTCGCACAAATAATTCTCCTTCTCAAGATAAGTCCTGATTGAGGATTGCAGTGCCTGCTCGTCTTCGGCAATTAAGATCTTCATAGTTAAAACTGTATGTGATGCTTCTCCTCTAAATAAAGGAAAATTCAGCTGAAGCATGCATCGGTTTCAGGTTTTCTGCTTTTTTTACTTCCGAAGCAGGTGAAATTGGGCGAATTTCAGACATTATTCTTTTATCAGTTTCAGGATCGTGGGCAACACGACCAGCAATAACGGTAAAGCAAAGACCATTCCGCCAATTACTGCGATGGCCAGGGGCTGGTGCAGCTGTGCGCCCGCTCCAATTCCAAGAGCCAACGGAATAAGTGCCATAATTGCCGCAAAAGCGGTCATCAGCTTCGGACGTAGCCTGGCCGCGATGGAATATTCGATCTTTTCTTCATGGCTTCGGCTTTCTTCGATCTCCTGGTATTGCCTGTAAGTAAAGATCGAGTTCTCCCCAATGATCCCGACTATCATGATAATTCCGGTGTAACTACCCACATTCAGCGGTGTTCCGGTGATAAAAAGGCTGAGCAAACTACCGGCGACTCCCAGTACTGCGATGACCACAATGGCGCCGGCGACCTTCAGTTTTCTGAAAAGAAAAAGGATCACAATAAAGACTAAAAGCACCGCCGCGATGAGGATCATGAGCAGTTCGCTGAAAGCCTGCTGCTGTTCTTTGTAAGATCCGCCGTATTCAATATGATAGCTGGCGGGGAGACTCAAGTTTTGAGACAACCGCTTTTTAATGTCGGTCAAGGTGGAACCAAGGTCGCGATTGGCCAATCTTGCCGTTACCACTCCCATAGATTTCAGGTTTTCGCGATGTACCTGCGCCACTCCTTTTTTCATCTGAATATCGGCCAGGTTCTTCATGGGCACCCGCGAACCGTCGGGTAAAACTACCGACATCTTCCGGAGATCTGCAATAGAATTGTGGTAGGTGCCAGGATACATCATGCGAATATCGATTACCTGCTGATTGTCTATCATAGTACTTACCACCACGCCCTGGATCCTGGTTTGCAGCTGCAATTGAAGGTCGGCAGGCGTTAAACCAACGCGGGCCAAAGCTTCGTTCTTAGGATCAATTTCAATATCGGGTCCCGCCACAATAATCCCGTCATTCACATCGGCTGTTCCCTTCACTTCTTCTACTTCGGAAGCGATCTTTCGGGAAAGTTCCTGCAACTTCTGGGCATTATCGCCAAACACCTTGATCTCTATTGGTTGTGCAGAACTCATCAGGTCGCCCAGCATATCGCCTATCACCTGACCAAAATCAACTTCCAGCTGCGGAAGCACCGCCTCGATCTTTTTACGGATCTCATCGGCCACTTCCATGGTAGATTTGTTACGGCTATCCTTCAGCTTTATCAGGTAATCGCCGCTGTTAGGTTCAGTAATAAAAAAGCCTAATTCTGTTCCCAGCCGGGCAGAATAAGCTTCCACCTCGGGCTGATTATCCAGAATACGGTTGACCACGCCAAGCATTCTGGAGGTCTCTTCAAGAGTGGTGCCGCCCGGGCTGCGGTAATCGAGCACGATACTGCCTTCATCCATTTCAGGAAGAAATCCTGAAGGCAGACGCGAAGGCAGGAATATGATGATCAGGATGCAGATAAGGGCGAAGGCAATCCCGATCACGGGATACGACAACACCTTATGGATCCAGCCGGTGCGTGGCTCATTTTTTTGCTTCAGTTTTTTTCCGCGGGAAAAAAGCACCGCCAAAACCGGCACCAGGATCCAGGTCACGAAAAAGGAAGAGGCCAGGGCAATGATCATGCTATAGGCCATCACCTGGAAATAGGCGCCCGCAACGCCTGTCATCATCACGAAAGGCACAAAGATCACTATGGTACTTAGAGAGGAGCCTACCATTGCAGGAAAAAGATGCGAAATTGCTTCCCGCGCCGCCCAGCTCATCGATTTATCCCTGTGCTCTTCCCGAAGCTTATGAATCTGCTCGATCACAATAACCACATCGTCTATCATGAGTCCAATGGCGGCAGCGATGGCTCCCAGGGTCATGATATTGAAGGTGTATCCCACAGCATTCATAACCACCAGCGTGAGGGCGAGACTCACAGGTATGGTGAAGACCACCACCATACTGGCCGAGAAGGACCTCAGGAAGGCGATCACCACCAGAATAGCCAGAACCAGCCCGATCCAAAGCACATCTTTGATACTTTTAATACTGGAATTCACAAAATTCGCCTGCTTATAAAAAGGCACCAGCTTCACCTTTTTGGGAAGGATCTTTTCAAGCTCACTTACCTTTTTCTCAATCTGATCATTGACCTCAATAAGATTGGCGTTCGGCTGCTTTACCACTGCAATAAGAGGCACATTTTTGCCATTAGCCAGTACCCGTACGTATTCTTTCGCCTCGTTCACTTTAATGCTGGCAATATCCTTCAGCTGAATTACCCGGCTGGGCGTACTTTTTACCACAATATTCTGAAGATCTTTCAGGTTGCCCACGGCATTGTTGGTAAGGCTGAGGTACATGCGGTTATAATCGCTAATAAAGCCGTTAGATTCAAGGATATTGGATTTATCGATGGCATCTTTCACCGCTTGCAGTGGAATGCCCAGGGTTTCGAGTGCGTATGGCTTTAGCTCAATTTCATACTCTTTGTCCTTTCCGCCGATCACCACAATATCTGAAACTCCCTGCGTGGCCAGCAGGTAAGGTTTAATCTGGTATTTGGCAATTTTCTTCAGCTCCACTTGAGACAGGCTTCCATCTCCTTCCACCGAATAGCCCATTACCGGTAGAATGGAAGGATTCATCTTTTCTACCGTAAAGCTGGTATTGGGCAGAATTTCATCCTTCGAATGCTGAATGTAAGATTCTATCTGTGCCTTGGCCGTATTGACATCCATATTCCAATCCAGGAATACCGAAATTTCGGTACTTCCCCGAGAGGTGCTGCTCCTTATGTACTTGAGGCCCTCGGTTCGCCTTATGATGTTTTCCAGCGGAATAGTAACAGCCGTCATCATTTTATCTACCGGCTGCTGCCCCGCATCGGCGATCACCTTAATCTTCGGAAAGGTGATGTTCGGGAACAAACCGGTTTGCATGCTGCGGTAGGTAAAAACCCCGGCAGCCAGCAACAGTACCCCAATGGCAAGAAGCGGATATTTATATTTTGAGTGCATGTTCTTCATTAGTTCTCGATGCTTACTCGTGTGGAATCCTGCATTTGGTAAGCTCCTTCGGTGATTACCCGATCTTGCAGCTGTACCTCATCAGATTTTATCTGAACCAGAGAGTCGGTTTCAACAAGAGGTGTCACACTTTTTTTAATGGCGAGGGTATCATTCACAATTTTCATCACCCAATAATCGGTGAGGAGTTCATTGGTTTGGAGAGCAGCATTAGGAATGGTCATGGCATTTTGCGCTTCATTTGAAACGATCTTCACCTGTACATTGAGATTTTCGGGTAAGTTCTCGCCGGGAAGACGTACAAGATAATGCTGCGCCTGTCCAATAGAATCGGTGCTGGTTAAAACCGAACTGATTTTGGAATGTATTTCAGGATGTCCCCGCAAGATCACCGTACAAGGTGTTCCTACTTTCACTTTATTCTCATATTCAAAAGGAACACTCACCTGTACTACCAGGGTATTGGGCTGGGAAATGCTGGCCAATACATCTCCTTCAGAAACGTAGTCATTCGCAACTACTTTCAGCTTTGAGATCACTCCACTGGCATTGCTTAACACGCTGATGGGCTTTGTAAATTTCGCCAGGCTGCTGTCAATCTTCACGGCCTCATTAAGCGCATCCTGTTCCTTGGTTCGAATAGTGGCAAAAGCCTCTCCCTTTCTGATGTGATCTCCACGTTCATGCGGCATCCAGGAAATATATCCGGTAACGCTGGCCTTAATATCTTCCCGTTTTTGATAGCGGGTAATCCCTGTAAAG